>NZ_JACVVY010000001.1:0-1454337 GCF_020658175.1 Clostridioides sp. ES-W-0018-02
TTTGCTATATCATCGCCAATTTTGTACCATTTTGCATACCCTTTTGAATCTATTTGATATGTAAAAGATTTTTCTGATGATAAATTAGTTAGGGAATCTTCACTTACATATGTTTGTGTTGCAAATTCTAGGTATTCTGTACCATTTTCTTTATATAGTTTGATATCACTCAAATCACGACCCATTACACCAGGTATTTCTATAAAAGCATTTGAATTATTCTCATCTATTATTTTAGTATTAGCTAAAAAACCTGGAGTTTTATCAGAAACACCAAGAATTGCTTTAACAGAACCAAGCATATAGTGTTGAGAACTATATTTTTCATCCACTATATAGTAGCCTTTTTCACCTCTTTTTTCCCATGCTTCTTTGACACTATCTGATATATCATTGTCATCTACCTTTTGAGCTACGTAGTATAAACTTGCTGTCTGACCTAATCCAGGAACATCATCATAAGAGCTCATATTTAAATATGTGATATTATTTTTTTCTTTTACAAATTTTAGGCAACTATTACCTTTTTCAGATACAAATCTATCTTGACCTATGTATACATATTTATCTTCAGGTCCATTTTCTATGTATGGAGAAGATACTGTTAAAGTACCATTATCATTAACATCGATTTTTAGCATATTTGAAGAAGCATAAAGTCCACTATTTTCTTTTAAGTAACTTGGCATTTTGACTTGTTGTGGCTTACTAAATGTTTTATCAGGTTTTATTTCTTTAATTTTACCTTTTTCTTTTAATGCAGATAGTAAAATTTCTTGTCCGATTACTTCGTTAAGTTGACTACTTCCACCAGAAGAAACAACTGCAACTGCCATATTTTCATCTGGAAGCACTGTAAGATTACTATGGAATAATAAAGAATCTCCACCTTTTGTAAGTGCTTTTAGATTATATTGATTAAATGGATAAGTGTTGACACAATCCCATCCTAAACCATATCCAAGGATAGAGTCTTCTCCCTCAGGCCATAGACCATTTAAATATTCTTTATTTTCCATAGCTTTTACTGAAGCAGGAGAAAGAATTCCATTTGATTTTTTCATAAATGTTTGTGCAAATGTACATAGATTTTCTGCACTTGAATATAAGCCACCCATACCTATAGTATTAAAGTTATCTTGTGGAACTGCATCTTCCCAATAAGGTACATAGGCTTTTGCAAGTCTTGAACTATCAAAGCTATTTTCTGGAGTTTTTGTGTTTTGTAAGTTAAGTGGATTATTTATGTACTTATCAAGAAAATTAGTAAATGACATACCAGATACTTTCTCTACTAAAATTTCAGCTAAAGTAAATCCATCATTACAATAAACGGAAAAAGCTCCTGGCTTAGCTTTTAATCTTTGTTTCTTTAATTCTTCTAAGAAATTATCATGACTATAAGAATCATTGTCTCCCAATAAAAGGGCATTTTTTAAACTTCCTCCCATTAGCCCTGATGAGTGATTTAATAACATTCTTGGAGTGATTTCTTTATATCTATCATCAGCCATCTTAAATTCAGGTATATATTTTACAACAGGAGTATCTAAATTTACTTTTCCCTGTTCAACCAACTTCATAACAGCTGTAGTAGTAAATACTTTACTGATAGAGGCAATATTATACATATTATCCTTAGTTAAATTTTTATTATCTTGTTTGCTGTAGACTCCACCATTTCCAGAAATCTCAATTTTACCATTATCAATTAGAGCATATTGAGCGCTTACAGCTCCGTATTTAGATAGTAAAGTTTGAATTTTCTCTTTAGCAAGAGCTCTAGTTTTTGTGTAAGACTCCGAACCTTTACTATAATCATTTAACTCTATATCAGAGCTTTGATACTTATCGGAGATATTGTTTGTGTCATTATCAGCAAAAGTAATACTTGGAGTAGCAGTAAATAACATACTAAGTACTAATGTGCTAGATAATAACTTACATAATCTTTGCTTAAACATATTAAATTACCTCTTTTCCCTTTTAATAATTATAATTAGCATAACATTCTTAATTATTTTAATCAACAGATTATTGTTTTAAGAAAAGTGTATTTATAATAAGTATACATTTTATATATATGAGAAAAATAAAAATACAATATTTTGTTATCTGATAAAAAATAAAGGGTATAAGTAATATATAAATAAAATGGAGGAATCTTAAATTATGTACAAGACTATAAATAAAAATCAACTTAAGGAAATGATGAAAAATGAAAAAGATATTTTATTGTTAGATGTAAGAACTAAAGATGAATTTAATGAAAGTAAAATAGAAAATGCGATAAATATATCTTTACAAGAGTTAATTAATAATATAGATGAAATTTATGAATATAAGGATAAAAAGGTAATAGTTTATTGTAGAAGTGGTCACAGAAGTGTTACAGCATGTAATTTATTAGCCGAAGAAGGTTTTAAGCATTTGTATAACTTAAAATCTGGAATAACTGATTATATGAATTAAATACTTAGGTTATGTTAGGTGAAGTAATTTAATATTAAATTTTTATGATATGCTTTTATAAATTATAAAGGCATATTTTTATTTAAAGAAAATAAAGCTAGAATATATGTAAAAGTTATATTTATTTTTTAGAGGAAGAGAATTACAAAGGATTAATGTAACTACAAGTTTATCTAAAGATATGCAGAGTGGTATAAAAAGTGTCAATCTGTGTATCTTTAGATATAGAAGTAAGAGATAGAGTATAATGCTAAATTGTATTTGTAAAATATATGTATCTCTGATTATTGAGCTGGTATATATTTAAATATTCATAAGATAAGTTAGAAAAGAACGAATTCTTTCTATCTTTTCATCATTAGAAATGTCATTACGTAGTAATATACCTTGTTGACCGTATACACAAAAGTATGCTGTTGTATCGGAATCAGGAACATCAATTTCTCCTCGCGAATGAGCTAGTTCAATTTGTTTTTTTACAATTGGCAAAAGCTTTTCACAGACTTTTAAAGATAACTGGTCATGAATTTTTTTGTTTTGTTCTCCATGACATATTTTGTAATAAAGATTATCATCAGTTTCTATATCAATAAATGTTGGTACTTCTTCAATTATTTGTTTTAATGTTTTATTTTTATCGTTTAGTATAGATAGCATTTTATCTACTAAAGTTTGTGCATACTGATCTATAGCACTATCAAATAAGATTTCTTTTGATGGAAAATAACGATAACATAAACCTTGTGCAACATTCATATATTTTGCAATATCATTAATAGAAGTTTTTTCATATCCATTTTCATAAAATAACTTCATTGCAGTATCTAAAATTTCTTGTCTACGCTCATTAGGTTCTTTAGTAATACGTGGCATATAATAGCATCCTCCTTCTGATTTCAAGTACATAATAGCATATGGGATTTTGAAAGTCAATGAATGAATATCAGTCATTTATAAGTAATTGTGAGGGATAGTCTATTAACTAGAAAAAGGTAGTAACTGAGAAGCTACTACCTTTAATATAAACTTAAACTATAGATTATTTTTATAGGATTTTTAAAGATATAATCAAGTGTTTAATGTCCAGTTAAATTACTATCACCAAATTTTTTGTTAAATGGTTTTATAACTCTATTTATAGGCCCTTTTAAAAGTACATTTAAGCAGATGAACAAAATCATAAATAATAGTAATACTAATACATCCTTAATTAAATTTGGAGGATATATACCACCAACAGCCTCCCTTGTGGCACCTATTGCGTAAGTAAATGGCATTATAGGGTTTATTCTTTGGAAGAATGTAGGTGTAACTTGTATAGGGAATGTACCACCAGAAGAACCAATCTGTACAACTAGTAGTACTATTGCAATTGCCTTTCCTATATTTCCAAACACAGACACTAAAGAGTAAACTATAAAATTAAACACCATACTAGTAAACATGAGTAGAATTATTAGTAAAATTGGATGTTCTGCTGTTACTCCTAATAATAATATATCTCCAGTTCCAATTATAAATCCTTGAACGAGGGCTATACTTAAAAAAGTAAGTCCTCTTCCAAAATAAATCTCATAAGGTTTATAGTTTCCATGTACAGATGTAGATAATAATGCTGAAAGCAGTAATATACCTACCCATGTAGAAAGAACACTATAAAATGGTGTCATTGCAGAACCATAGTTGGCAATTGGATATAATTTTTCTGTCTTTACTTCAACAGGTTCCTTTAAAAAGTTTGATTTTGTCAATATATCACTTTCAAGTAAGTTAACTAATTTTTTCATATCCTCGCCATTGCTAATTTTACTTAAAGTATCAACTAAGTCATCCAACATTCCTTTTGCCAAAGGCAGTTTTTCTCTTATTAATGATATACTTTCTTGTGCATTTCCTGAAAGACTTAAAGAAGTAGTAAGAATTTCTTCAACCTTTGGAAGTTTTGCTTCTGCTTTATCTAAAACAGTAATTATATCATTTGCTACATTTATGCTTTTTTCAAATATACTGTTTATAGGTTTTGATATTTTTGAGTCAAAATTATTCAAAATATTTAAATTAATTCTTCCTATACCATTTGATAAACTTAAAACATTATTTAAGGCACTTATAGATGGCTGTTGCCCAGATATAACCTTATCTTTAATATCATTTAATGTTGATATAGAAGAATCTATTTTATTACTGGAATCTTCAAGGCTATTTATTACATCATCCAGTCTATTGTTGGATGTAAGCTGATTCAATTTAGTTAAAAAATCTTCTAAAGTATCATTTAAAGATTGTAAGTTAGAAAGCTTTTCTGATAAATTGTCTATCAATTTTGGTACATCTTCACTTCCACTGTTTACAGCATCAATTAAATTTAATGTAAGAGAAGAAGCAGAAGATGAAAGGTCAACCATTAAATTTAAATCAGACTTTATAAGAGGAGAAAGTTCATCTACATTGTTATTTGTATCCTCTAAGAATTTTTTTACATCACTTGATAATAATTTTGTATCATTTAAAGTCTTTTTAATTGTAGGTAAATCAGCCTTAATATCTCTAACTGTACCTGATAATTTTGAAGTAGCATCAGCAGCTAAATCGACCGTTTTATTTATATGGTCAAATCTTTTTTGAAGGTCCATAAGAGAGTTTTCAACTTTTGTTAGTTTTGGAAGACCATGTTCAATTCCTGCACCAACTCCATTTGATACACCAAGAACTATTTCACTCACTGTCTTTATTATTGTTTGATTAACTTGTAACTGTATTGCAGAAGCTCCCTTGTCAGTAATCTTTGGTGCAACTGCATTTATCTTTTCATTTACTGTATAGATAAGTTCACCCTTTTTGACATCATCTGTAATTAGGGAAGTTAAATCTTTTGTGAAATTCTTTGGAATCTTAAGTGATGCATAATAAGTACCTTTTTTAACACCTTCAAGAGCCGTTTTCTCATCTACAAACTGCCAACCTAAACTTTTATTATCTTTAAGTTGTTCAATTAACTGGTCTCCGATATTAATTTTCTGTCCTGCTATCTCATTACCTTTATCTTCATTTGTTACTGCTACAAGCATATTAGCAGTACTCCCATATGGGTCCCAAGATGCTTTTATGTTAAACCAAGCATATAAAGATGGTAAAAAAGCAAGTCCTACAACTATTATAAGTACTGCATAATTTCCACGTATATCTTTTAGGTCATTTTTAAAAATTTCTAATATATTTTTTAAACCCTTTGAAGGTCTTAAATTTTTCATATTATTCCAGTTTAAAATTTCTTTTAAACCATTTGTTTTTTTCAAATCTCTCACCTCCTGAATATTTTAATAGATAAAAAAGTTAGATTTATAATCAATTTTAAATTATATTACTTTTTACACAAATAGTAAAGTTAAAGTTTTGTCTTAATTTTAATACATATATATTATATATAATAGTATGCTATAAATATATATAAATATGGGAAATAAAAACAAATAATTTATAAAATATATAGTATAAAAATTAAGAATAAATCAAATATTTATAATTGATATAATCAATTAAATTATTGATTGTGATATACTTTTAATAGTTAGAAAATGCTATGAAGGGATGGTTGAATGAGGTATTTTAAAAAATATATAAAAAAATATATAGTGTTGTTTTTAACAGCAATATTTTTCTTAACATTGGAAGCTTTTTGTGATTTGGCACAACCAACTATAATGGCTAAAATAATTGATATAGGGGTTTCAAATAAGGACTTAGATTACATATTATCAACGGGAGCATTAATGATAGGTATAACTTTTTTAGGAGCAGTATTTTCAATAATAAGAAGTATAATCTCAGCAAGAGTTTCTCAGTGTTTTTCTTATGATTTAAGACAGGATGTATTTGAAAAGATAAATACATATTCATTGAAGCAAGTAGATAAATTTGGTAGAGCCTCAATAATAACAAGAATTACTAATGATATTAATCAGATACAATTATTTGTTCATGGAATGATGAGAGTTTTTATAAAATCACCAATTATGTGTATAGGAAGTTTAGTTATAGCGATAAAATTAAATTTAAAAATGTCAATAATTATTTTAATTGCAGTTTCAATTATATTTATTATAATATTGCTTAACATGAAGATTGGATATAAGTTGTTTAAAAAAGTACAAGAAAGTACAGATAAGATAAACTCAAAATTGAGACAGTTTTTAGGTGGAATAAAGGTAGTTAAATTATTCTGTAGGTATGATTATGAGAATAAACGTTTTGAAGAATTAAATAATGAACTTTTTCAAAATAGTAGAAAAGCCACAACAATGATGTCATTTTTTAGACCAACAATTACAATAATTATTAACATTGCTATAATAATAATATTGCTAATTGGGAGATATTTAATTTATTCTGGAGAAATTAAAATTGGAATTATAGTTGCCTATGTAAACTACATGACTAGAATATTAACATCACTTATAATGATTTCACACGTTTTTAATGTTTTTGTGAGAGCAAAAGCTTCTTATGAAAGAATAAGTGAAGTCCTAATTGATGAGAATGAAGAAGTAATTATCAAAAATACTGATTTAGATGCTAAAGAAAGAGAGTTAGAATTTATAAATGGTGATATAATTTTTGAAAATGTAGATTTTTCGTATAATAAAAATATAGATGAGAAGATATTAAAAGACATATCTTTTAAAATAAAAGAAGGGCAAAATATTGGCGTGATTGGTCAAACTGGTTCAGGAAAGACTTCTTTAGTCAATTTAATCCAAAAACTATATATAGTTGATAAAGGAGATATTAAGATTGGAGAGCATAGCATATACAGTATATCTAAAGATAGTTTAAGAGAAAAAATAGGTGTAGTCTTTCAAAATAGCAGTGTGTTTGGAAAGAGTATATCAGAAAATATAATTATGGGAAGTAAAGATATAAGTAAAGAAGATGTTGTAAAAGCATGCGAAATAGCAAATGCAAATCAATTTATAACAAAACTTGAAAATTCTTATGATGAAGTTTTGTTTCAAAGGGGTAAAAACCTATCAGGAGGACAAAGACAAAGAGTTACAATAGCTAGAGCTATAGCAAAAAAACCACAAATATTAATTCTTGACGATTGTTTTAGTGCGATGGACATCAATACAGAAACAGTTATAAGGAAAAATATAAAAGATTATATAAATAATTTAAGAGAAAATGAAAACAAGAAATGTACTATTATAACTATTTCACAAAAAATTAGTTCTATAATTGACTGTGATAAGATTTTAGTTTTAGATGAGGGAGAGGTGGTTGGATTTGCTGCACATGAAGATTTACTGGTTAGTTCTCCAACTTATAAAAAGATTTTTGAGTTGCAAAATCTAGTAAATGAAGATGTAAATTAAGGAGGAAGTGTATTGAATTTGAGTACTGGAAATCAAAAGGTGAGTAGACTAAAGAAAAAAGCAAAGCCTAAAGATTTTAAAAAAACATTTAAAAGAGTTTTTATGTACTTTAAAAAAGATAAAAAAATTACTAGATTAATTTTTTTACTAGTAATAATTGATTCAATTATATCAACTATAATACCATATACTCTTGGAAAAGTAGTTGACATAATAAATATTGATATATATTCAAAGTCTATTTTCTTAAAAGGAATACTTATTTTACTTTTATTTTATATAATTGAATTTTTAGTTAAGTTGTTCAAGGGGATATTTACAGCTAGATTATCTCAAAGCATAGTTAGAGATATGAGAAGTAATTTATTTCTAAAATTCAGGAATTTACCAATAACTTTCTTTGATAAGAGTCCTACTGGAGATATTATGAGTAGAGTAACAAATGATGTTGATAATATTAGTACAGGTATTTCAACTTCATTAGTACAATTAATTACAGGAATTTTGAACATATTGCTAACTTTCATTATGATGTTTATATTAAGCCCTATTTTAACTTTTTGCAGTATCGTATTAATACCAATAGTAATGTTTCTAAGCAATTTCATTGCAAAGAGGACTAGAGTTTTTTTTAAGCAACAACAAGTAGAATTAGGAAAACTAAATTCTCATATTGAAGAAATGATATCAAATATAAATGTAGTAAAAGCTTTTAATTATGAAAAAAAATCTGTAGGTGATTTCAAAGTAATCAATGATAGGCTTTTGAGTATTTCACTTAAATCACAGATTTATACATCTCTTTTAATGCCTATTATGAACGTAATTAGTAATATAGGATTTGCAATTATATGTATTATAGGTGGAGTACTTGCGTCTAAAGACGTTATAACTATAGGAGTTATAGCAAGTTTTTTAAGTTATGTAAGACAATTTACAAGACCTTTAAATGAATTAGCTAACTTATTTAATACATTGCTTTCAGCTGTAGCAGGATGTGAAAGAGTCTTTGAAGTTATGGATGAGCAAGAAGAAGAACAAATAAATAGTAACACTAAAAGTGACATTTACAACAATAAAAATAATAATTTAAAAAAATCTTTTATAAATGGAGATATTGAATTTAAAGATGTAAGTTTTTCATATGACTCAAAAAAGATTATTCTAAGTGATATAAACTTAAAAATCAAGGCTGGAACATCAAATGCCATAATAGGAGAAACTGGCAGTGGAAAAACGACAATTATAAATCTGATTACAAATTTCTATCAAGTAGAAAAAGGGAAGATATTTTTAGATGGGAATGATATATATTCAGTTGATAGGAATTGTTTAAGAAATTATTTTGGAGTAGTTCCACAAGAAAGTTATATATTTAATGACACTGTTATGGAAAATATAAGGTATGGAAACCTAACAGCAACTGATGAACAGGTTATATCTGCTAGTAAAATAGCAAATTTACACAAGTTTATAATTAAAATGCATGGAGGATATGAGACTGTTTTATCAGATAGGGGTGAGGATTTAAGTGAGGGGCAAAAACAATTAATTAGTATTGCTAGGGCGGTATTAAAAAATGCACCAATACTTATTTTGGATGAAGCTACGAGTAATATAGATATAGCAACTGAAGCTAAGATTCAAGATGCAATAAATAATGTGACTTATGGAAAGACTAGTATAATTATAGCTCATAGACTAAGTACTATATCAAATTGTAACAATATAATAGTTTTAGAAAATGGACGAATTGTAGAATCTGGAAATCATAAAGAACTAATGAAACTCAAAGGTCATTACTACAGAAATATACTGCTGACAAATCGAAATTAAAAATTAATAAAAAATTTTAAAAAAAATTGTTTGAAGGTATATGACACGGGTATATATAGACTAACTTAGAAAATAAAAAATTAAATTTGATATATAAAATATTAGGAGGAAATTAATTATGAAAAAATTTGTTTGTACAGTATGTGGATATATACATGAAGGGGATGCTGCACCAGCACAATGTCCAGTATGTAAAGTTGGAGCTGATAAGTTTGAAGAAATGAAAGGCGAAAAGAATTGGGCTGATGAGCACAGAATAGGAGTAGCTCAAGGTGTAGATGAGGAAGTAATCGAAGGATTAAGAGCTAACTTTGTTGGTGAGTGTACAGAAGTAGGAATGTATTTAGCAATGAGTAGACAAGCTGATAGAGAAGGATATCCAGAAGTTGGAGAAGCTTATAAGAGAATAGCTTTTGAAGAAGCAGAACATGCTGCTAAATTTGCAGAACTTCTTGGAGAAGTTGTAGTTGCAGATACAAAAGAAAACTTAAGAGTTAGAGTTGACGCTGAATATGGTGCAACTGATGGAAAATTAAAATTAGCTAAAAAAGCTAAAGAATTAGGATTAGATGCTATACATGATACAGTACATGAAATGTGTAAAGATGAAGCTAGACATGGTAAAGCATTCTTAGGATTATTAAATAGATATTTTGGAAAATAAATTTAATATAAATTAAGTAAACTTTTAGGAGTATTTCATTCATGGTTTTTAAAGATTATGAGTGAAATACTCCTTTTTGAGTAAATTAGATTCTAAAACAGTAAATTGACATGCATATAGGAATACATTAAACTAAGTATAAAAATATTGACTATTTAATAAAGGTGGTGGATAAACTGATTAAGTATACACATAAAAGTAATATAGCTATTGTAGTGCTACATGAAATTTATGGAGTTAACAATTTTATAAAGGATATTTGTGAAAAATACTATCAAGATGGATATGATGTATTTTGCCCTGAACTTTTGGGTAGCGGGAAAGTTTTCTCTTATTTAAAAGCTCAAGATGCATATAATTTTTTTATAAGTAATATAGGATTTAATATCTATGAAAAAGTAGAAAAACTTATAAATGATTTAAAATTAAAATATAAGCATGTATTCGTTATTGGATATAGTGTAGGTGCAACAATTGCATGGAGATGCAGTGAAAATTCCTTATGTGATGGAATAATTTGCTGTTATGGTTCTCGAATTAGAGATTATATGGATGTAATTCCAAAATGTCCTGTTTTATTAGTATTTGCAAAATACGATTCATTTGATGTTGAGTTTGTTGCCTCTCAACTTCTTGCCAAAAAACAAAATATTCAAATTGAAATCGCAGAGGCAAATCATGGTTTTGTTGATACATACTCAAAAAATTATTCCAATATTCATACACAAACATTTAATCTTCAACAAATAGAATTTCTATCTAAATATTCAAGTTAATAGAGAATATAATTATTTATAATAGAATTTAAACTTTGTTTGTCACACTCTCATACACAGAAGAAGAGAGTATGTCAAAATACATTTGTTTGTTGATATTTTAAAATTAGATAAAGACATTTTTACAGAAAAAGATGAAAGTAATAATGAAAATGTTTCCAAGTAAGAATTAAGTATATAAATAAATATAAAATAGATGAAAAATTATGTTAAGATAAATAAGATTTGTATGAGGAATAAAATTAATTGAGAGAAAAAATCAAAAGAATACAATAATCACTTGCAAAAACTATACTATTATGATAGACTTAAATCAAAATTAAGAATTGTAAAAAGAAGGAAAAAAATAGGTAATCATTTTAATGAACCACAATTTAAAAATAAGATACTAGAATTTAAATAGAAGGAAAAGTCTACATATAAATTTAAATTAGTATAAGGAGGAATATCGTATGCCATTAGTATTATCAAATATAGGAGAAGAAGTAGTTATAAAGAAGATTTCAGGAAGTGATAAGACAAGAACATTTTTAAATAGCATAGGATTTGTAGTAGGAACAAATGTTAAAATAATTTCTAAGATAGATGGTAATTTAATAATAGATGTAAAGGATACTAGAATTGCATTAGATAAAAAAATGGCAAGTAGAATAATAATATAGGGAGGTAGTAATATGAACAAGCTAAAGGATATTAAGTGTGGGGAAACTGTAAAAGTTAAAAAATTAGAAGGAGAAGGAGCTACACGAAGACGTATAATGGACATGGGAATTACAAGAGGTGTTGATGTATTTGTGAGAAAAGTAGCTCCTCTTGGAGACCCAATTGAAATAACAGTTAGAGATTATGAACTATCAATTCGTAAATCAGATGCAGAAAAAATTATTGTGGAATAATAAAGTTAATTATAGTAGAGTTAATGCAATTATATAGTGAGAATGATTTTCTGTATCAAAAATAATTTATATATCTAAATATTAATGGAGGGAATGGAAATGTCAATAAAAATAGGTCTCATAGGAAATCCTAATTGTGGCAAGACAACAATGTTTAATGGACTTACAGGTTCATCACAATATGTTGGTAACTGGCCAGGAGTAACAGTTGAAAAAAAAGGTGGAAAATTAAAAGGAAATAAAGATGTAGAAATAGTAGATTTACCAGGTATTTATTCTCTATCACCATATACATTAGAGGAAGTTGTTACACGTAATTTTATGCTTGATGATAAACCAGATGCAGTAATAAACATTGTAGATGCATCAAATATAGAGAGAAATTTATATTTAACAACTCAGGTTTTGGAATTAGGTATACCTACTGTTATAGCTCTTAACATGATGGACGTTGTTAAGAAAAATGGAGATAAGATAAATATTAAAAAATTATCAGAGGTTATAGGTTGCCCTGTAGTAGAAGTAACAGCTGTTAAAGGGCAAGGAATTATGGAAGCTGCTCAAAAAGCAATTGAAATTGCAAGTGGTAACAATAAATTAGATTTTAAGTTACCTTTTGTTGATGAAAGCAAAGGAGCAATAGAAAAAATCGAAAAGATAATAGAGGAAAAAACTCCATATATAGATATGGAAACACGTTGGTTAGCTATAAAGTTATTTGAAAGAGATGAAAATGTTATACAAAAGCTTGATATTTCTAAAGTAATATTAAATGACATAGAAGAGATAACTAGAAATTGTGAAGATGAATTGGATGATGATAGTGAAAGTATAATCACAGCAAATCGTTATGAATTTATTAGTTCAATAATTTCAAGCATAATAAAGAAAAATAGAAATGGTAAAGAAACTGTTTCAGATAAAATAGATAAGTTTGTAACAAACCGTATATTAGCACTACCTATTTTTGCACTTATAATGTGGGGAGTTTACTACATAGCAGTAAGTTCATTGGGTGCTATAGCAACTGATTGGACAAATGATGTATTGTTTGGAGAAATTATTCAAGGTAATGTAAGTAATTTCTTAGCTTCCGTAAATGTAGCTGATTGGTTACAAGGTCTTGTAGTTGATGGCTTAATTGGTGGAGTTGGAGCTGTATTAGGATTTGTACCACAAATCATGCTTTTATTTTTGCTATTATCAATACTTGAAGATTGTGGATACATGTCACGTGTGGCTTTTATAATGGATAGAATATTCCGTAAGTTTGGTCTTTCAGGAAAGTCATTTATACCGATGCTTATAAGTTCAGGTTGTGGAGTTCCTGGTGTTATGTCAACTCGTACTATAGAAAATGACAGAGATAGAAAAATGACTATCATGTTAACTACATTTATTCCATGTGGAGCTAAGATTCCAATAATAGCTTTATTTGCAGGAGCACTGTTTGGAGGGGCTTCATGGGTAGCACCATCAATGTATTTCTTAGGAATTGTAATGATAATTGTTTGTGGAATTATATTAAAAAGAACTTCTTTATTTGTTGGAGAACCATCTCCATTTGTTATGGAACTACCTCAATATCATGTTCCTAGTGCAAAAGGAGTTTTAATTCATATGTGGGATAGAGGAAAAGCATTTATAATCAAAGCAGGTACAATTATCTTTGTTGCTTGTGGAGTAATATGGTTCTTACAATCATTTAACTGGTCACTACAAATGGTAGATGCAGGAGATAGTATATTGGCTAGTCTAGGAAATATAGTTGCACCAATATTTGCACCTCTTGGATTTGGAAACTGGCAATCATCAGTAGCAACAGTTACAGGTCTAGTAGCAAAAGAGAATGTAGTTGGAACATTTGGCGTTTTATTTGGTATATCAGATGCAACAGAACAAGACCCAACACTTCTTGGTTCAGTTGCAAGTATGTTTACAGTAGTCAGTGCATTTTCATTTATGGCATTTAACATGCTTTGTGCACCTTGTTTTGCAGCTATTGGTGCTATAAAAAGAGAAATGGGTTCATGGAAATGGACATGGATTACATTAGGGTTCCAAACTTTAACAGCTTATATAGTTGCTCTTCTTATCAATCAAGTTGGAAGTGTACTTTTAGGAACTGGTGGAAGTATTGCTGGGGCAATAATATCTATAGTTATAGCAATAGCTGTAGTATTTGGGGTTTTAACTTATTCAAATCGAACAATAAAAAAAGATAAAATTGGTAATTTGAGCTATATGAAAAATTAGTTCATATAAATAAGGAGTGATGATTATGGCTACATTTATTATAGCAGCTATTGTGGTAGTATTAATGGCATTGGCTGTGATGCATATGGTTAATAACAAGAAAAAGAATGGCAGTAGTTGTGGATGTGGTTGTTCTGGATGCTCAAGTAGTAAGAGTTGCCATGATACTAAAAGATAGATAAAATAAGAGTCTGATAATAAAGTAAGTTAAACTTTTTATCAGGCTCTTATTTTTTATATAAATAATAAATTTCATATTTGAAGTCAATTAGACTATATTATATTTTTACTGTATAATTATAGACAAATATATGATTAGGAGGGATTATTGCTAAATACAGCAATATAAATGTTTATTATGTTTAAATTTGATGTAACAAATGAACTTATGTGTATAGCAAGAGGAAGTGGTAAATTTTTTGCTAAAAAAGGTGCTATGGTAGCATTTAAAGGAAATTTTAACTTTGAAAAATTAATATTAGGCCCAAATAATGGTGGTGGTTTAGGTAGAGCATTGCTAGGACATGTTCAAAGGTCATTGACAGGAGAACAAATGCCAATAATGGTTGTTGAAGGTGAAGGTGAAATTTACCTAGCACAAAATGCTTATCATGTAGATGTAATATCAATTGACCCAGGTGACTCGATTTGTGTTGAGAGTGAAAACTTATTAGCATTTTCAGAACAACTAGATTATAGTGTAAAATTAATTGGTTCAGGAGTAATATCTCAAAAAGGACTTTTTACTACACATTTAATAAATAAAACAAGTCAAAATCAAGATATTGCCATAATAACAGATGGGAACCCTCTAATACTTGAAGGGCCTTGTTGTGTCGACCCAGATGCGTTAGTAGCATGGACTGGAAGGGAACCATATCCTAAAGTAGCAAAACTATCATGGAAAACTTTTGTTGGTCAGACTTCAGGGGAATCTTATCATATGGAGTTTGTTGAGCATGGTCAAATTGTTATTATACAACCATCTGAAAGATTGTCCAGCTTGAATACAGATGCAACACCTTCTGACAGAATGAGGTCAGGTGGAGTAAGAATTGGTATAGATTAATTTTTATAGTGAATTTTAATTGTAGCTTAAAATATATTTAAAGAATAAAAAGGGTAGCAGGGGTAGGTATATTAAAAAGGAGTATTAGATGCTGGAGAGAATTCATAGAAAGTTTAAAGGATATTACATTTTCTTACTAATCTTAGTTTTATGGAAAATTGTATGTGTTTTAGGTATATGGAGTAGCTATATTTTGCCTCCGCCTGAAAGAGTTTTGGAAACTTTTATAAAAATGATAAATGATGGTTCTATTTTTTTAAATGTTTATGCTAGTGTGAAGAGGATATTTATAGGTTTTTTAATAAGTTCATTGATAGCAATACCACTTGGAATCGTGTTTGGTGTAAATAAAAAAATGTATGAATATTTCAAGCCACTATTTGAATTTATGAGAAGTACACCTCCACTAGCCTTAATACCTATGCTGATTTTATGGTTTGGTATAGGTGAAGAGTCTAAAATTATAATTATAGTTTTAGCATCGTTTTTTCCAATATTTTTAAATACACTAAAAGGGATAAAAAATTGTGACAGTAAATTAATTGAAGTAGGCAAGTCTTTTAATTTATCTAAGAAAAGAATTTTTTGCAAAATAATAATTCCTAATTCTATGTTAGATATTGTTGTTGGACTTAGTTTAGGTCTTGGGTATAGCTTTAGAGCTATAATTGGTGCAGAACTTATTGCGGCTTCTTCAGGTTTAGGATACTTGATTTCTGACGGTAAGGATATGTCAAGAACTGATATTGTACTGGTTGGAATTTTTGTTATTGGTTTTTTAGGTATACTTTCAGATTATCTATTTTCAATGGCAATAGCAAAATTTAGTAAAGGGAAGCAGGTTGATTTAAATGGTTAGAAATGGATTTTTATTAGAGAATATACATAAAAAGTATTTAGTTGATAATAAAGAACATTTAGTGCTTGATGATATATCATTAAGTATATCTAGCGAAGAAATAACGGTTATACTAGGGGAAAGTGGCTGTGGGAAGACAACCTTGCTTAGAATTTTAGCAGGTCTTGAAAGTACTACTAGTGGAAATGTATATTTTTTTAATAATGATAAAAAGTGTATCCCAAAAGTAGGAGTTGTTTTTCAAGAAAGTAGACTAATGCCATGGCTAAATGTAAGTGAAAATATACTTTTACATACTGAAAAAAATAATAGAAATAAAGTTGATTTAGATAGATATTTAAAGATGATGAAACTTGAAAAGTTTAAGAACTCATATCCAAATGAGTTATCAGGAGGAATGGCTCACAGGGTAAGTATTGCAAGAGCTCTTTCTTTTAACCCAGATATTCTATTGATGGATGAGCCATTTGCAGCATTAGATTATTTTACAAGAAGAAAAATGCAAAAAGAAGTAGTAAATATCCATAAAAATACTAAAAAAGGGGTAGTATTTGTAACTCATAATATAGAAGAAGCTATGGAAATAGCAAAGAAAATAATTGTTTTTAGTAAAAATAAAGGGATTAAACAATTTAGTGTCGAAGATGAATATAATAGAGATTTAACTAAAAGCTATTATATAAGCTTAAAAAAAGAAATATTAAGGGAATTGGGGGAGTTTTAAGTGATTAAGAGAAACAAAAAAATTTTAGCAGTAATGACATCTTTAGTAATGGTATTGGTTGGGACTGTGGGATGTTCAACCAAAGAAGAGGGTAATAAAGATGTTCCTACAAAAAAAGAGACTAGTTTACCTAAGGAAATAAATTTAACCTATGTGAAGTCTCCACTTAACGTTCCAAGTATACTGGAAAAGAAAGATGATTCATTTGGTAAGGAATTTAAAAAGGATAATATAAAAGTTAATTTTCATGAACTAACAACAGGCCCAGAACAAACTCAGGCACTAGCTGCTGGAGAATTAGACTTTTTACATGCATTAGGTGGAACATCTGCTATAATAGCAGCATCTAATGGAGTTGGACTTAAAGTTACAAATATCTATAGTAGATCACCAAAAGGATATATGCTTATAACTAACAATGAAAATATCAAATCTATAAAAGATTTAAAAGGTAAGAAAATTGTAGGTCCAAAAGGGACTATACTTCATCAATTATTGATTGCTGCACTTGCTAAGGAAGGTTATACGATAGATGATGTTGAATATGTAAACATGGATATTCCTAGTGCTGCCTCTGCATTAGAAAGTAAAAGTGCAGATGTTGCAATGCTTGCAGGGCCAGTGGCTTTAAAAACAATAAATGCAGGTAGCAAAATGATAGTAAATGGAGAAGGTTTAGTTAGTGGAATAATAGTTACTGCAGTAAGTGATGATTTTGCTCAAAAATATCCTGAATTAGTAAAAAGATTTATGAAAGTTCATGAAGATACTTTAAAATATATGGATGAGAATAAAGATAAGGTAATGGAAGAGGTATCAAAAGAAGTTGGTTTAACTTTAGATGAAACAAAGGAAATGTATTCTTGGTATGATTTTAGTTCTAAGATAACAGATAAGGACATAAAAGAGTTAGAGGATACACAAGAATTCTTGATGTCTAATGGAATGCAAGAAAAGAAAATAAATATTAAAGATATGTTATATAACCAAAATTAGTATATTAAGAAATTAGCATATTAAAATAGAAAATACATCCTTAAGTTATTGTGATAATAACATGATAAAAAAGGATGTATTTTTATTTTTAATTATTTTATAGAATAAAATCTAATTAGAAACAGCTTACTATTTTATCTACACTTATGTAGTCAAGTAATTTTCTCATTTTTTTACGATGAAGCAAGAACTTAGAATATGTGTCTTCTGATTGTTTTGGATCACCATAAACTTTCCAATACCTAATCATAGAAACTTCATAGTTACTATATCCCATAAATCCAATTACATCTTTAAGGGGATATCCTAAAAAAATACCTATTTCATCAGGAAAAGTATCAGTTTTAAGCTTTTCAACTAGATGCTCTAAATAAGCATTTACATTAGTATTTTGTTTGTATCCTAAAAACTTCAAGAAATTTACTGTTTTTTTACATTTTAATCTTTCTGACAATGCTGTTTTATTTACAAATAAAATTTTTAATCCTTTTTTTTCTTTATCAATAACTATAAAATCTATTCTTTTACAATTATATAGATATTTGTAAATATCATTAATTTTTTCCTCTCTATTTACATCAGTAAATGAAATATTTATTATTTCAGCAGGTTTAGAGCCTAAAAAAACTGGACCTAAAACTTCTAAAAGCCATTTTATATATGATGATTCAATTTTATTCTTACAACAAAATTGTGAATTGCAACAATGCATAAAAGATAACCTCCTTCAAATGAAAATTAATATCAATTAATTAAATTATACTATGAATGATAATCAATATCAATAATAAAATTATATTTTTTTTATTAATTACTTATCTATTATAATTTCCCAAAAAATAAATTATAAATTGTTTAATTTTAGTAAATAAAAAATAAAAATATAGAAATACTAAATTGAGAAAGAACTTTATTAAAACTTTTTGTAATATAAAACATCTAGGAGGATAATAAAAATGAAATTAAAAAGAACTTTATTTGTAGGACTAGCGTTAGTATTAGCTATAGGTATGACTGCTTGTACTAAAAAAACTGAAAAACCAAATGAAAATGCAGGAAAAAATCCAAATGAATCAGTAAACAACAATGAAGGTTATATGAATTATTATTCAACAAGCTATAATGATTATATAGCAGGTTTAAATAGATATTCTATTTATGATACTCCAGAAAGTATAAATAATCAATTTAAAGATAAAGAATATCCAGGAAATGAAAAATATTTAAGTGATGTAAAGGCTGCATACAAAGACAGTAGAGACAAAATACAATCATTTGTAACATCTCTTAAAAAAGATGGTAAAACAGAAGATGCTGAATTAAAGAAAATGAATGATGAATTAATAACTGAAGGTGAAAGATTAGTAAAAGATATAGATGCTAGATTAGAGAAATTAGATAAAGTATCTGATGAAGATATGAAAAAAGGTCAAAATGACTTTATGAAACTAGTTCATGGAACAGAAGATGTTGGAAATGATATAGGTAGTGGTTTTAGAAAAATGATAAAAGACATGAATGATAGATTAGGAATAACAGGAAATAATAAAAAATAGTAGAATAACCTGCCAATATCAACAATAAAAATTATTTTATAAAGCGCTGTAAAGCCACACGAACACTATGTTTGTGTGGCTTTATGTGTTTCTGTTTTAGTTGCTTAAAAATTCCGTTTTACGCCTATTTGATTTCAATATTTAATGATGGCTTATAAAAACAGTAAAAAAATATAAAACGAGAAATTTTCAGGTATAGTATCTAATCGAATTTTTAGCCTTGTTTTGTTGCCACATACAGGATAGCGTATCTACTCTATTTTTATAATGCTTTACTTTATTTCGATAAATAATTTAGAACACGATTATTAAAATCTTTTGCTTCCTCATACGCAGCATGTCCAAGACCTTTATATATAAATAATTCGCTGTCCTTAATTTTATCAGTTAATTCAACAGAAGAAGTTACACCAACTATCTTATCGTTATCGCCCCCAATTATCAAAGTGGGACATATAATATTATTCAACTCCATATATGCATCATGCTGAATACAAGAGGATGCTTGTATGAGAAACCGTCTAAAATCTTTAGGTTTACCGATTTTCCCAAGCAAGGGGTAAAGAAAACGATATTTTTTTAGATAATTCTCTGAATAAGAATTTTCTGATATGTCAATCATTAGATGCTTATATTTTTCTTGCTCTGCCAATGTAATCCAATTCCCAACAACTTCTTGTATGTTTTTATTCTGCTTTGATAGCGTAACTGCCAGTACGAGTTTCTCAATTAAATCGGGATAATCAATAGCAAGGTATTGTGCTATCATTCCACCTTGAGAAATACCTAAAACTTTAGCTTTAGTGATACCAAGTATTTTCATGGCTTTCGCTTGGTCTTTAGCCATATCTCGTGTAGAATAACCTTCTTTTAAATGGTTTTTTCTGCTAAAAACATATACTTTATAGTCTTTGGCGTACATGCGATATGCTATAGCCATTGCGATAGCCATTCTTTTGACTGTGGTTAATCCATCGCCTAGTCCAGGAAGCATGATTAAAATATCACTACCATTTCCAAAAGAGATATAGTCCATATCTGTATCGTCAATGCTGACGCATCCACCTTTTGCCTTCCAAAACATAACTGTATCCTCCTTTTATTTTAAAAGCCCCATTTTTAATATTTCCAGATATTCTGTTAGACTTTTTACATATTCATTTTGTATGTGTTCGAATGAATAGTTATCTATTTGAGTACTTACTAAAAAAGAATCGTTAAAACCTTTTAGAAACCACTTCAAAATGTCGATAGTTTTCTGCTTATCCCAACGAAAATTACTCAAATCAATATCTTTAACTAGATTGTCATATACATCAAATTCCTTAATACTATATCGTTCTATGGTCTTTTGGTAAATCTCAGTATCACTTCTTGTAAATGCACCTATTAACAATTTTGCTTTTTCAGGATTTTGAATATACCAAGAAAATTCTAAAGCAGAATATTCAATTATTCGTTGGAATAACTCTGGTGAAATGGCGATTGTCTTTTTTTCTAAACTTTCAATAAAGTCTGCTGTGACGGTATCAAGTATGAAAAAATACAATTCTTCTTTAGTAGAAAAATATTTAAACAAGCTACCTTTACTAATACCAGAGCTTTTAACTATTCTATTGGTGGAACTATTTGTATAACCATATGTTGCAAATTCAGATATTCCCACACTAATAATATTCCTTTGTTTGTCTTCATTAAGCTCAAAAAATAATTTTGTAGGCATGATATCTCCTTATGTAATGACCGACTGGTCATTTCCGTTGTACAATATTAGTAACCATGTGGTCACTGATATTTAGTATACTTATTAGTCACTTACTTGTCAATGAGTTTTTCAAAAAAATGTTACAAGTGGAGATATTATAATGCTTTATTACAATCTTTTCTTACATAGTGATGTATTTGGTTTTTGCCTGCCAACGAGACTGTATTTAAAGTTCCAATAACTCCAGTTCAGATGATTAGTATTTTCACAAATATTTACTTCGCATTTTAAAATAGTTCGTTTTTATTTTTTACTCCAAGTTCTTTGCAAATAAGTTCTTTATATGCTTCTACTTTTGCTGGAAAATCACTAACATTCTACTCGAAGAAATCCACATCCAAATAGAAATTAGATAGAACAAGTATCAGTTTTGTCAAAATAATTGAAAGAGTAGTATCTTGATATCCATTTTCTAAACTGATATGAGGTTTTATGAACTTTGTTTTCAATTCAGAATAATAAAAAATAAAAATTTCAAATAAATTTATTGACAAATATTATTAATAAATATATTATATATAACATAGCAAGAAATGATAATCGAATTAAATTAAATAACGTCTTATCAAGAGTGGTGGAGGGACTGGCCCTTTGAAACCCGGCAACCAGTATATTTTATATACATTGGTGCTAAATCCTGCAACTAATATAGTTGATAGATGAGTATAAATAGCTTTCTAAGCCTGAGTTTATACTCAGGCTTTTATTTTGTTAGATACAAATTTAAAATACATAAATAAAAATAAACATACAAATTGAGCAGAATATGTGGGGAGGAAATTTTATGATTAGCATAAAAAATGTTAATAAGTATTATGGAAAGACTCAAGTACTTAAAGATGTAAGTATTGAGATAGAATCTGGAGAAATTTTTGGAATAATAGGTCATAGTGGTGCTGGAAAATCAACACTACTTAGATGTATAAATGGGCTAGAAGAATATCAAGAAGGTAGTGTGCTTGTATCTAATAAGGAAGTAAAGTCATTAAATGAAAAGCAAATGAGGGATTTAAGAAAAGAGTTAGGTATGATTTTTCAACACTTTTCATTACTTGAAAGAAAAACAGTGTTTGATAATGTAGCATTACCTTTAGAGTGCTTTGGATATACAAAGGCAGAAATAAAAAAAAGAGTTTTAGAGTTACTAGAAGTGGTTGGTATATCTGAAAAGAAAAATGATAAACCAAGAAACTTAAGTGGTGGTCAAAAACAGAGAGTTGCAATTGCTAGGGCTTTAGCACTAAACCCACAAGTACTTCTTTGTGATGAAGCAACTTCAGCACTAGACCCAAATACTACAAAATCAATTCTTTCATTACTTGAAGATATAAACAAAAACCTAGGAATAACAATAATAGTTGTAACTCACCAAATGGAAGTTATAAAACAAATTTGTGGAAGAGTGGCAATAATGGAAAATGGAGAGGTATTAGAAATAGGAGATACAGAAGAAATTTTCTTGAGAAATACTAAAGGACTTAGAAAATTAATAGGTGAAGAAAGTATAATTTTACCAAAAGGAACAAATATAAAAATACTATTCCCTAAAGACATTTCTAATGAAGCTATTATTACAACAATGGCAAGAGAGTTAAACATAGATGTATCTATAATATTTGGGAAATTAGAACAATTTAAAGAAGATATTTTAGGTTCACTTATTATAAATGTTTCAGATAAAAGTGGAGATAAAGTAAAACAGTATCTTACAGATAAGGACATAAGATGGGAGGAAATGATAAATGAATAGTCTAATTGATTTTTTAACAACACTATTTCCAAATGCATTACTACAAACTTTATATATGGTCATAGTACCAACTGTAGTGGCAACAATATTAGGATTTATACTAGCAATTATATTAGTAGTGACAAAACCAGATGGATTAAAACCAAATAGTACGATTAATAGTGCACTAGGATTTATAGTAAACATATTTAGAAGTTTCCCATTTATGATACTTATAGTTGCAATGATTCCAATAACAAGATTAATTGTTGGAACAAGTATAGGAGAAACTGCTGCAATAGTACCAATAACTATTGGTGCAGCACCATTTATCGCTAGGATTATAGAAAGTTCATTAAACGAAGTTGATAAGGGACTAATAGAGGCTGCCAAATCTTTTGGAGCTACAAAAAAACAAATAGTATTTAAAGTTATGATAAAAGAAGCAATGCCTTCAATAGTATCTGGAATTACATTATCAGTAATTTCTATACTTGGTTATACAGCTATGGCAGGTGCAGTAGGAGCTGGTG
Source organism: Clostridioides sp. ES-W-0018-02 (assembly GCF_020658175.1). Classification (NCBI taxonomy): domain Bacteria; kingdom Bacillati; phylum Bacillota; class Clostridia; order Peptostreptococcales; family Peptostreptococcaceae; genus Clostridioides; species Clostridioides sp. ES-W-0018-02. Next base: position 23,504 of record NZ_JACVVY010000001.1, read on the forward strand.
GACTAGGTAATATAGCTCTTATTTACGGATACCAAAGATTTGACACAGCAGTAATGGTTTATACAGTAATAGCACTTGTAATACTAGTTCAAATAATACAAGGTTTAGGAAATCTAGCTTATAAGAAACTAAAATAATTTAATCAATAAAACATTTTTAAAGGGGGAGTAAAAAATGAAATTAAAAAAATTATTATCAGTAGCATTAGTGTCAGCAATAGCAATATCAGCAGTAGGATGTTCAAACAAAGAGGATAAAAAAATATTAGTAGGGGCATCATCAAATCCACATGCAAAAATATTGGAAGTTGCAAAACCTTTATTAAAAGAAAAAGGATATGATTTAGAAGTAAAGATATTTGATGATTATGTGCTTCCAAATACAGCTTTAGATGAGGGTTCTTTGGATGCTAACTTCTTTCAACATATTCCATTTTTAGAGGAGACTGTGAAGGAAAAGGAATATAAACTTACTTATACATCTAAAGTTCATATAGAGCCAATGGGATTCTATTCAGAAAAAGTTAAATCATTAGATGAAGTAAAAGATGGAGCAGTTATAGCTGTACCAAATGATGCGACTAATGGAGCTAGAGCACTTAAATTATTAGCAAAGCATAAATTAATAGAAGTAAAGGATGGCGAACTTATAACTAAAAAAGATATAACTAAAAATCCTAAAAATATACAAATAAAAGAAATGAATGCAGAACAATTACCAACAGTATTAAAAGATGTTGATGGAGCAGTAATAAATTCTAACTATGCTTTAACAGCGAATTTAAATCCTACTAAAGATGCAATAGTAATAGAATCAAGCGATTCTCCATATGTAAATATAATTGCTTGTAGAGAAGATAATAAAGATAGCGATAAGATTAAAGCTTTATCAGAGGCTATGAACAGTAAAGAAGTTAAAAAGTTTATACAAGATGAATATAAAGGAAGTATAGTTCCAGCTTTTTAAATTAAATATACAAAATCTATAAAATGAGTAAAATTTTAAAAACTTTACTCATTTTTTTTTATAACTAGAAAGTGACAAATTTTTTGGGAGAATTGTGGTAACATATTTATAGATAAAACTATATAAAAATGAAGAAGTGGTGGAGAATATGGAATCTAAAGGAACTTTAAGGAAGAATAAGGGCTATATATTGGCTAATGGGTTATTTTTAATTATTGCACTTTTGAATATAAATTTGTATACAGTTTCCATAAATATGTATAGAATAATTTTACTTTGGATATTTGGATATTCTATAGTTTATATAACTAGTTTTGAAAAAGATGAATTTATAAACATACTAAAATTAGGATGCCTTGTATTAGTTTTTGTGGGGATTTTAGGCATAGCAGAATTAGAGATTCAAAAATTCCAAGTTATGATACTCAATTTAAGTATAATTAATATATCTACATTTATATACTTAACAATTTCTAAAATAAAAAAACTGAGAATAAGTCATTTGTTGATTTTCAACAGTACTTTTGTAATAGTAGATTATCTTCTAAGAAGTATTTTTAATAACTTTTATTTGAATATGATTATTATGGCAATTAATGTTGCCATGTCTTTGTTCAATTTATTGTTTGTATTAAACAAAACTAATAGTGAAACTGAACATTATAGCTTAATAAAAAATTTATCATACTTTGCTTTATTTGCAACTATTATAGGTTTTATAACAACTTGTCAAATTAGTATAGTAGATACAGATAGATTAATAGGAGTAGTGTATTTATTGTTATGTAATTATACTTACTATGTGTATGTATACAGTCTAATTAATAGAGTGGTATATCCATATTATGAATTAAATTCAATAAATAAGAAATTAAGTAAAAAGTCAGAACAATTAAGTAAGATAAATCTAGCAATAGAAAAGGACATGACTATACAGAAAACATTAAAAAATTACATAGATGAAAGAAAAGAGTTATTAAGACAAGCACTTGATACTATACCAAATGTATGGATAATAACAGATTATGATTTTAATATAAGTTATACAAATAATGCATTTAAAGATGAATTTTCAAAGGACATGAAAAACTTTTATCAGATATTAAATTTTATAAAAGAAGATGAGTATGTAGCTGAAAAACTAAAGAAATTTGATACGGATATAAGTATAATTGATAAACAAGTAGAGCTAAATAATAAAATATATTTGTTAAGTTTAAGTAATAACGAAGAAGAAAGTAATTATTTAATAAGCTTAAATAATATTACAAATGAAATAAAAATGGATAAAGAGATAAGGGCTATAAATAAAGATTATGAAAATATAATATTAAATATACCATCTCCGATACTTGTAAGAAGTGCAGAAGGTGGTATAAAGAAGAATAAAGTAATAAGCATAAATAAAAAATATGAAAAGAGTTTTAAATGTACACCAAAAGAGCTAGTTAATATGACATTAGAAAAATATTTTGAAACCTTTAACATAGATTTTTTTGATAATAGAGAGTTTAAAAGATTAAATCTAACAAAAGAAAAGAAAGCTGAAATAGTAAGTTATAATGATACAGCAAATTGTATAATTAATTTTGTAATGTCTGATTCAGAGGGCGAAGAACATGTTGAAGAAGTGAGAGTTGGAGATTATTGGTCAAATAATAAATTATTTAAGTTACTTACATTTAGAGATATAACTAAAGAAATAAATATACTTAGAACAGTAAATGAACAAAAAATAATATATGAAAAATTATTAGATGCTATACCAGAGGCTATTTTTCTTGAAGATTTAAGTACATCAAGAGTACTCTATACGAATAGAGCTTTTAGAGAATTATTTGGAATATCAAGTGATGTACTAGGCGTAACAACACAAAAATATAGAAATATCTTAGTAAAAAAATACATAAACAATTTAAATATAGGTGAAAGAGAAAAAAGTATTCATATAGTAAATGAAAACAATCATATTAAAGAAGTAAAGATGATATCAAGAACCTTATACTTTGGGCAGAAGAGAAGTAGAGTGAGAATAATTAAAGATTTAAGTGTACAAAGAGAGTCTGAGAGACTTAAAAAAGCATTAATAAAACAAAGACAGTATGACCAGATGAAGATGGAGTTCTATGCTAATATATCTCATGAACTTAAGACCCCTTTAAATAATATCTATAGTTCAGTTCAGCTTATCGAGAATCTTTATAAAAAAGGAAAGATAATTGACTGTCAAGATATATTAAGAGAACACATAAAAATAACTAAACAAAACATGTTTAGATTATTAAGATTAATAGATAATATAATAAATATTTCTCAAGTTAAATCAGAAATATATAAGATTAAAGCGGTTAACTTTGATATTATCGATATAACAGAAAGAATAGTTACATCCATTAGCAGTTATGCAAAATCTAAGGGAATAGACTTAGTTTTTGATACAAATGAAGAAACCATGAGAGTAGGACTTGACCCAGAATCTATAGAGAGGATAATATTGAATATATTATCAAATGCTATAAAGTTTACTTTAGAAGGTGGAGAAATGCTTGTAGGAATATATAAAGAGGGTGAAAATGTAGAAATACTTATAAAAGATACTGGAATAGGTATAGAAAAGGAGAAATTAAACGACATATTTAATAGATTTAAACAAATTGAAAATAGTGGTATATCAAACGAATTCGGCAGTGGAATAGGATTATGTCTTGCAAAATCGTTAATTGAAATTCAAAATGGAGAAATTTATATAGATAGTAAATTAGGAGAAGGAACAAAGGTAAAAATAATATTCCCAATTAAAGAAGTAGTTGAAGAAGTCTATGATAAATCAAATTACAACGATAATATTGAAAAATTCGAGATAGAATTTTTTGATATATATAAGTAGTAAATATTGAAATCCATTATTTTATATATTAATATACAATTAAAAGCAGACTAATTTTACTTATGATTTTAGCTGTATTTAACTGACTATAAATAAACTTTATGAGGTGAAATTTTGGAAAAGGATTTTTTTAGGAAAAATGGAATTGATTTAGCTAAATCTATATTAGGTAAATATTTAATAAGAAAATATGAAAATAAAACCATTGTTACCAAGATAGTAGAGACAGAGGCATACATGGGTATAAATGACAAAGGCGCACATGTATATGGTGATAAAAGAACTGAGAGAACTAAGCCTCTCTATTTAGATGGTGGACATATATATGTTTATTTAATTTATGGTATGTACAATTGTCTAAATCTATCAGCAAATATAGAAAATGTACCAGAGTGTGTGTTAATAAGAGGTGTCGAACCAATAACTTCTTTAAATGAGATATCTGTAAATAGATATAATAAACTGTATGATAATTTGAGTAAGTATCAAATAAAAAATATTACTAATGGACCAGGAAAACTTTGTAAGGCTTTAAAAATAGATAGAAGCTTAAATAGTAAGAGTATAATGGGCGAAGAATTGTATATAAGTGACTTTTATTATGATAATGAAGGAAAAAAAGTATTTAGTGAAGATAAATTGGATATAAAAACTAGTAAACGTATAAATATAGACTATGCAGAAGAAGCAAAAGACTTTTTATGGCGTTTTTATATAGAATAGGTACTGATATCAATAAGATATATATTTATAAAAATTATTTTTTATAAATATATATCTTATTTTTTATAGAATTTTTATTTTAGTATAAATAAATTTATAAAGCAGGAGATGTATTTTCAGTAGATTTTTATAATTATTTTCAATTGTTTTGTTTATACAAACAAAGATATATTTCAACAAAATAAGTATGATAATATTATACTATAAAATAAATGAATATTAACTTTTGGACGCATTTTATTAAGAATAGTCGTGTTTATATATAAAGTTAGTTTATTTTATATTAAACAGATTATTTATTACAACAAATAATTATTTATAAAAAATAGAAAAATTTTGACAAAAAAAGAAAGTATCTTTAGAATAGAGATATATTTAAAATCGTATGATTGAGGTTATAAGGTGATTTCATATGGTTTATTATGAAAATTATTGTTAGACAGAAAATTTAAAAATGGAATTTAAAAAGATGATAAATATTTTGATAACGATTGTTAAATTAGGAAATAACAAGTCTGTATCTGTATAAATATTAGAAAAATATGTATAGTTTTAGACTGTAAAATATAAGATATTGTAGAAATAAAAAAAGGCATTGAATAGATACTATTAAATTGTAAAATTATGTTATAATTATTGTAAAGGATGTAAAAATCTGTAGAAATAGCAATGTAATAAGCTTGATTTTTAATAGTTAAATTCAAATAAACTATATAATGCAATATAGATAAATTAAAGATAGTAATCTGATAAAAATTATACTAATAGGATTTATATATTATGAACTATATAAATAATAAAGTAAATTATAGGAATAACTTAAGTTTTATAATATAGTTTTATAATATAAAAAAAGTCATTATAATCATATATATTAAAAAATAGAAAAATGATTAATAAATTTTATTAAATTAGGTAGAGAGATATATATAATAAATTATAAATAATGATAAATGTGTAGACAAAAGAAAGTGAATAAATTATATTTATACTAATAAAGTTTTTTTGAGGTGAAATATTATAGATATAATAGCCTATATTTATATTCTTATATTTATATTATGAAAAAATTAAAATTATTTAGGGGTGATGGTTTTGAATAAGGACATAGGAGCAAAAATAAAGCAACTTAGAACTCAAAAACAAATGACACTGAAAGATATGAGTGAGAAAACAAACTTATCAATTGGATTTTTGTCACAGCTTGAAAGAGGATTAACAAGTGTGGCAACAGATTCATTAGGTAAAATAGCAAATGTATTGGATGTAGATTTAACTTACTTTTTTATGAAACCAAAGGAGCATAAGAGACCTGTATTAAGAAGTTATGAAAAAGAAGTTTTTGATGTAGAAAATTCAACATTTATACATTATCATTTATCATCTAATTTAAAAGAAAAAACTATGTTACCAAGATTAATTGAAATTCTTCCAAGTAAAAGTAGTGAAGAAATTTGTTGCTATGTACATAGTGGTGAAGAATTTGTATATGTTTTAGAGGGCACTCTTACAGTGTTTTTGGGTGACGAGCAAATTGAAATGTATCCAGGTGATACAATACACTACAATAGTGAAAAGAACAATCACAATTGGGTTAACTATACTAATAAGATGGTAAGAATTTTAGTGGTAAGTATACCAAATCCATTTGAAAATTCTGATACAGTTAAAGAAGCTTAAAGTTTAGTTATTACTTATTTAAGGAGGAGTATTACAGTGAAAAGAATTGGATTTATAGGTGCAGGGAATATGGCCAGTGCTATGATAGGTGGTATAGTAAATTCAAAATTAGTTGAACCTAATATGGTAACAGCATCAGCATATACTCAAGGAACTCTTGATAGAATACATGCAAATTTTGGTATAAATACTACAAAAGATTCAAAAGAGGTTACTAGAAATTCTGATATAGTAATTGTAGCTGTTAAGCCAGACATATATGATGATATTTTAGAAGAGATAAAAGATTTTGTAGATGATAGTAAGATTATAGTTACAATAGCAGCAGGAAAATCTATAAAAGATATAGAGGCAATTATAGGTGAAAATAAAAAAATAGTTAGAACTATGCCTAATACTCCTGCACTTGTAAATGAGGCTATGTCTTCAATATCTATAAATAAAAATATAAAAGATGAAGATTTAGAAGCAGTGGTAGAAGTATTTAGTTCTTTTGGAAACACTGAAGTCGTACCAGAATATCTTATAGAAGCAGTGATTGGAGCGAGTGGTTCTGCACCAGCCTATGTGTTTTTGTTTATAGAAGCTATTGCAGATGCAGCAGTAATTGCAGGAATGCCAAGACAACAAGCATATAAATTTGCAGCACAAGCAGTTATGGGTTCTGCAAAAATGGTACTTGAAACAGGAAAACATCCTGGTGAACTAAAAGATATGGTATGCTCACCTGGAGGGACTACTATAGAAGCAGTTAAAGTCCTTGAAGAGGAAGGTTTTAGAGCCTCTGTTATAAAAGCTATATGTGCATGTATAGAAAAATCTCAAAAAATGAGCAAGTAATAAGAATTTATTTGAGATAAAAAGAATTGCCTTTTATAGAAAATTTCTATATTAGGCAATTCTTTTATTTACTTAATTTTTAAAATAAACCTGAAAGCCAATTCTTTATTTTTTCAAAGAAACCAACTGAGTCATTAGTATTGGATTGATTTTCAGAATTATTAGTTGTGTTATTTTCACTTGATTGAGTGTTATCATTATTCTCGCTATTATTTTCTGAGTTATCCGTATTATTAGAGTTAGTACTATCTTCTGAGTTATCTGTATTATTAGAGTTAGTATTATCTTGTGGATTTATTTGAACACCTTCTGTAGAGTTTATCACAGCATTTGAGCCAAGAGACTCATCATTAGTGTTATTTAAGATTCCCAAATCTTTTTTATCTCCTCCTGAGAATAAACCAGAGAACCAATCTCCTATTCCACTAAACCATCCACCTATAGTATCTAGTATTCCAGAACCTTTAACACTATCACCTAATTTTTTTAGTTGTTCATTTACATTGTCTGATACATTATCCAATGTATTTTTCATACTATTGTAATCATAATCTTGGTCAGCTATTTTTTTCATTACACCTTGAATTTGTTCTTTTTGTTCTGGTGTAATAGTAATATTGTAATTGTTTACAACATTATTTATCGTATTAGCTATTTGATTAGTATCCTTTGTACCATTTTTTACAATTTCTGTTTTGATATCATTCATCACACCAGTTGCTTTTTCTTGACCTATATCATCTCCTAAATCACCTGTAACCACTAACTCTTCAGAAGCAATTTCCTTTTTTGTTTCGTCAAGTTTTTTTCCTGATGCATCTTCAAATGCTTTCATAATTCCTGTCAATGCACCAGTACCACTTACAGGATATGGAGCAGCAGCAATAACATTTGCATTTTCAAGACCAGCTGTTGTAAGTGTTGAAGCAATCATTGAGCTAGTTACCCAAGTTAAATTTGCTGTTTTAACATTAATTCCATTGCCATTTGTTGTAGGCTCAACATAAGAGCAAGAAATAGTAACTTTACCAAGTTGGCTCTCTGTTGCAACACCTTGTAAATATTGTCTTTCTTCTGCATTTGTTACATCTAAAACTAAGACTTGGTCTTTTTTAACTCCAAAATAATTAAGCATTTGTTGTTTTTGAGATTCTGATAAGTTAGCTCCAAGTGTAACAACATTTGTTCCATCTGCATAAGCAAGGTTTAAACTTCCAAACACAAGCATAGTAGATATAATAATAGAGCTAATTTGTTTTTTAAACTTCATAATAATCCTCCTAGATTTAACATACATTACATTTTCAATATACATTTTTATCAATATACTGAATAAAAATATGTGCTACATTTCTATTATACTAAATATAAACTATTTTTTAAATCAATGCGATTACAAGTTTGTAATAAAAAAGGTAATATAAGGTAAATAATGAAAAAATAATTTTTATAAGAGATTGAAAAAACAATTAATGTAGTATACTATAATATAGAAATGATTATGATAATGTTATAGAATCGGAAGGAGAAAAAATAAATGTCAAAAGAATTAGTAAAAGACAGAGTAATAAAATATTTAATAGAAGATTTATTGGTACCTCAGGACATGATTGATACAAATGTTGAATTAGCAGAATTTGAAGAAGGTGCAGAGGGAACTTTAGATATTATTGTAAATGTTAAAGATGATGAGGATTATTACGCTCCAGTAATGATAGTGCAGTGTTTAGATGAAGATGTAGAATTAGAAGGGGAAGTTTTACAAAAACAAATAGAATTTTTAGAAGAAGTAGATAACATAACTATGTCAGGTAGATTGGTTTTAACTAATGGTGATGCTATGATGTATGCTGATTGGAGAGGCGAAGAATATGATACTGAGGCAGCACTTCCAACTTATGATATAATGGTAAAAGAGTTTAATGAGATGGAACAACAAGTTAAAGATTCAGAAGAAGAACATCATCATCACGATGAAAATTGTGGATGTGGATGCAATCATCATGAAAAGTAAATAACAAGCATATATATTAAAAAAGACTGTTTAATCAACAGTCTTTTTTTAGACATATATCAATCTAAAAACTTAGGATATAACAATATATAATAAAATAAATTATATATATAAGGAGGATATTAGGGTTAGAGGTAGAATAATATTATAGGTATAGTTTTTATAACTTTGTATACATAATATACAAAACAACTTATTTGAAGAAGGGGATATTATGTAGTTGTAGATTATGTAGTTTTAAATTATTTATTTTTGTTTTAGCAAATTCTATGAATAGAAGGGGTTTGATTATGGATACTAAAAAAGAAAATAATTATGAAAATTATATTTGTGTGGGTTCATCAAATGTATCAAATGCGATGAAAATGTATTTAAAGGAAATTGAGGAATACAAAATGTTGTCAGCAGGAGAAGAGGTAGAGCTGGCAAAGGAAATAATCAACTCATCTTCAGTAGCAAAGGAAAAGTTTATAAATTCAAATTATAGGTTGGTAGTGAGCATAGCAAAAAGATATAAAAGAGATAGTATTGATATGCTAGACTTAATTCAAGCGGGAAATATAGGACTCATAAAAGCAGTAGAGAAGTACGATTATAAAAAAGGATACAAATTTAGCACTTATGCTACATGGTGGATAAAACAAAGCATAACAAGATATATTGATGATTGCGAAAATACTATTAGAATACCTATACATCTTCACCAAAGAATAAATTTTGTAAAGAAAAAGAAACAAGAACTTTTAAATGTATTATTAAGAGAACCAACTGTAGATGAGATTGCAGATGCTTGTGGTCTTGAGGTTGAGAAAGTATTGGAATTATTAAAACGAGATAAAAATGTTGTATCTTTGGATACACCATTAAAAGAAGATGAAGATAGTAGTTTAGTTGAATTTATACCATCAGATGCTGATTTTAAAGATGTTGTAATGCATGAAGTGGAACAACATAATTTAAAAGAAAAAATAGAAGAATTACTTACAGGTCTTGGAGAACAAGAACAGCAGGTTTTGAGAATGAGATTTGGCATTGATGATGATGACCCTAAGACATTAGAGCAAATTGGAAAGGTGTTTGGAGTTACTAGAGAAAGAATAAGACAAATAGAAGCTAAAGCAATAAGAAAATTAAGACATCCAAGTAAATTAAAACAATTAAAGCATTTTTATTAATATTTATAAAGCGAATATAAAAGAAAGTAGGAGAAAGATTCTCCTACTTTTGTTTTTTCTTTTGTTATACTTACACATAATCAATAATGGTTTTTCAATAGGAAAATATGAGATTAATAAAATAAAAATTACCTTTACATTACTTTAACTTGCAGAAAAGTTGAGTTTTTATTAGCTTATTGACGACTATTAATAATCATATTGATGTACTTTATTTAAAATGCACTTATATATTTCTGTTAAGTATTCTTCATTGAGGAGAATACTTTTTTGGATTTTCTTTAAATAAATAGTTATTTAGTAAAAGTGATTAAAATTTTTCAAAATAGATAAAATATGTTAAAATATAACTTAAAAATGATTATATATTTTCCTTATGTTGAGATTATTAAGTTATAAGAAATGAATAAAATGAAATTTAAAGATATTGCTAATATAAGTGTTTTGTTTTACCCAGATTAGAAAATAATAACTCCATTTCTGTAAATTCAATTAAATTTATTCTATTAGATTTAAATTGCGATTATAGAAAATGTTGTATAAATAAAAAACATAAAAAATAATGTTATTTATGATATATTAAAGAATAAACAACTACTATTATCTTCAGAAAATGTAGGAATAATAGATTAAATTATATATAATAGGCTGGCTTTTACTGAACTAAAAGAAGTGTGTTAGAAGTGGAGTGATGAAATGAGCAAAGTGGCTAAAGCAACTTTTTATTTGATGATAGTTACTGTAATATCTAAGATTCTTGGAATGGGTAGAGAATTAGTTTTATCATCAATTTATGGAACAGGTTTGTATACAGAAAGTTATTTGACAGCTATGAATATACCAAATATTATATTTGCAGCAATAGGAACGGCTATAGTTACTACTTTTATACCAATGTATCAAGACATAAGTAGTAAACAAGGTGAAAAACAAGCAGTAAAATTTTTAAACAATGTCTTAAATATAATAGTTGGTATATGCATAATTGTAGCTATACTGGGTGTGATTTTTTCAAAACAACTTGTGAGTATATTTGCTATAGGATTTGAAGGTGAGAGATTTGAGCTTACTGTAAAATTTACTAAAGTACTTATAACGGGAATAATATTTATAGGTATTACTAGTGTTATGTCAGCATTTTTACAAATAAAAGAAAATTTTATCATAGTTGGATTTGGTAGTATCCCCTATAATATAGTAATAATTATTTCAATAATGATAAGTACCGTGTTTGGACCATATGTACTTCCAGTTGGTGCTGTAGTTGCTATGATAGTTCAGCTACTTTTTTACATGTTTTTTGTTAAAAAAACAGATTACAAATATTCATTTTACTTAGATTTTAAAGATGATAGTCTTATAAAATTGCTGGCATTACTTTCACCAGTGTTTATAGGTGTTGCTGTTAATCAAGTAAACTCATTAGTTGATACAACTTTAGCATCTACATTAGTTAAAGGTAGTATACCAGCACTTACTTATGCAGATAGGTTAAATGGTTTTGTTACAGGGACATTTACAGCCTCAATAGTGTCTGTTATGTACCCAATGCTGTCAAAATTAAGTGCAGAGAATAATCAAAAAAAATTTACTAGTTCAGTTAAATCTAGTGTCAATATGATAATAATTTCTATGATTCCTATTTCAGTTGGGTCTATTGTTTTTGCAAATCCAGTTGTTAGAATTATATTTGAAAGAGGAGCTTTTGATGCTAGAGCAACTCAAATGACAGCAACTGCTTTAGTTTTCTATGCAGTTGGAATGACTGCATTTGGACTTAGAGATATATTAGGTAAAGTTTTTTATTCATTACAAGATACAAAAACACCTATGGTAAATGGTATTATATCTGTTTGTGTAAATATAGTGCTAGATTTAATTTTAATAAAACCTATGGCTCATGGTGGTCTTGCTCTTGCAACTAGTTCATCATCAATTGCATGTATATTGTTACTTTTCATAAATTTAAGAAGGAAAGTAGGTTATTTTGGACAAGATAAGATAATAAAAGCAACCTTAAAATCATTAGTAGCATCAGTTATTATGGGAATTTTATCATATTTTACGTATAAATTTATATTTGGACTTTTAGGCGTAGGTACACTTAACGAGTTAGTATCATTAACCATTTCAGTAATAGTTGGAGGTGGAATTTATACATTACTAATGACCATTTTTAAAGTTGAAGAAGTTGATATGATATTAAATATTGCAAAAAGAAAGTTACACTTAAAAAACTAGTTTAACTATATTAATTATATATTTAGGAGGATTTTATGAAACACATATTAAAAACAGTAGACCATACTATTTTAAAGGCTACAACGACATGGGAAGATATTAAGATTTTATGTGATGAGGCTATAAACATGAATGTAGCATCAGTTTGTATACCACCATCATATGTAAAAAGAGCAGTAGAATATTTAAATAGTAAAATAAAGGTATGCACAGTAATAGGATTTCCTCTAGGATATCAAACTACTGCAACGAAGGTATTTGAAGCTGAAGATGCAATTAAAAATGGAGCAGATGAAGTTGATATGGTTGTAAATATTTCAGATATTAAAAATGGGGACTATGAGAAGATAGAAAATGAGATAAAAGAAATAAAAGCAATTATTGGAGATAAAATATTAAAAGTTATTATAGAAACATGTTATTTAGAGGAATATGAAAAAGTAAAGATGTGTGAGATAGTAACAGTGTCTGGTGCAGATTTTATAAAGACATCTACTGGAATGGGAACAGGTGGAGCTACTTTAGAAGATATAAAGCTTATGAAAGAGCATGTTGGAGAAAATGTTAAGATAAAGGCTGCTGGAGGTGTTAAATCGATTTCTGATGCAGAAAAATTTATAGAGGCAGGTGCTGAAAGATTAGGTACTAGTTCAATATGTAAAATATTAAAAAATGAAGACATAACAGGTTATTAAAACTATTAATTAATGGATAAAACAATGACAACTAGATATTAGTTTAATTATAAATTTATAGAACAAAAGGCAGAGGGAAATTTCCCTCTGTTTTTTTTATTTAATCTTGACAGAGAAAACTTTATAATATATTATAGTCTTATAGTTAGTTGCTTAAGTAATTAACTAACTTGGGAAGGAGGAACCTATGAAATTAATATTAAATAATGAAGAACCCATATTTATTCAGATAGCACGAGCAATTGAAGATGAAATACTATCAGATGGAATAAAAGAAGAAGAGCAGGTTCCATCAACAACTGAACTTTCAAAGCTTTATAAAATTAATCCTGCTACAGTCTTGAAAGGAATAAATACATTAGTTGATAAGAATATTTTATACAAGAAGAGAGGGATAGGAATGTTTGTATCAGAGGGGGCAAGAAGTATAATAAAAGAAGTTAGGAAAGAAAACTTTAAAAATAATTTTATAAAAAATCTACTTCAAGAAGCAGATAAATTAGAAATAAACAGAGAAGAATTAGTTGATATTATAATAAATTTTAAGGGGGAGTAATGTATGAGTAACTCTATTAGGATAAAAAATTTGTCTCATAGCTTCAAAAAACAAAAGATTTTTGATAATGTATCTCTGAATTTTGAAGAAAATAAAATATATGGTTTATTAGGAAAAAATGGTGCTGGGAAAACTACATTATTGAATATAATAGTAAATCAATTAATTCAAAGTGAAGGAGATATAGAAATTTCAGGAAAAAATATAAAAGAAGATTTAAAAGTATTGGAAGATATTTGTATTGTAAGAGAAAAAGAATTTTATAATTCAGACTTTAAGGTAGGTCAGATATTTGAGTTTTCTTCTAGCTTCTATAAAAATTATGATAAGGCATTAGAAGAAAAACTATGTAAATATTTTGATTTAAATATAAAGAAAAAGTATAGACAATTGTCTAGGGGAATGAAGACTATACTTTCAAATATAATAGGAATTTGTTCCAATTCAGCTATTACTATATTTGATGAACCAACAATTGGTCTAGATGCAGTAAACAGGCAAGAATTTTATAATGTAATCTTAGATAATTATATAAAAAATCCAAGAACGATAATAATATCAACTCATTTGATTGATGAAATAGATGATTTATTAGAGCATGTAATAATATTAAATGAAGGTAAGATTATTATAGATGAAGATATTGATACTATAAAACAAAAAGCTCATTATATTACTGGAAGCAGAGAAGAAGTAGAAAAATTAGAAACAATAAGAAATGTAAAGCCTAAAAAATCATTTGGAAATACAGTTGCCTATTTTTACTATGGTGACTTTAATAAAAACGATGAAAATATACTTAAAAATTCAAATATAGATGTAGGATATATAGGATTACAAGATATGTTTGTAAGTATGACTAAAAAGGAGGTTTTGTAATTGAATGAATTAAGACCATATATGAAATTTTTTAATAAAAATACAAAAACGTATATAATTTTATTTTTGGTAATAGGTGTTTTTTTAAATGTTTTACCACTTATTATTGTAAATTTTGCTAATTTACCTAAAGAAGACTTATCTTCATTTACAACTCCACTTTTAAACTATATAAGTATACTAATATTTGTATATGGAATATCTATAGTAAATAAAGATTTTTCAGGTGCTTTAAGTATAAGGGCAGATAGAAAGAATTGTATAAAAGCTATTATACTAACTTTAATTATTTTAGCCTTTGTTCTTTCTATTGTAAGTATAGTTTTGATATTTTTATCAAAGTTATCTATTGAGCTTATAACTGGTTATAAGGTAGATATGTTAGTTTTACTGAAACAAGATTTAATTTGGACCTCTATACCCATGATAATAAAATCATCAACAACAAATATGCCACTAGCTTATTTAAATTATTTTATAAATTTATGTATTAGTGAAATATGTATAGGTTTGATAGGCGCTTTATTGGGTGCTTTTACGTATAGGGTTAGAAAAGCTACAAGCTTTACCATATTAATAGGACTACCAATATTGATATTAATTTATGTAGTTAATTTTGCAATTAAACATATGCAAAAAATGATTACATATTTAGATAAAATTATTATTTTATTTGAAAATCCTTCTATTTTATTAGGGTTAAAAGTAGGAACTATATTTGTTTGTATAGCCTTAATAATATTACTACTTAGAAGAGCTCCAATTAAGGATTATGCAAATGATTTATTATAATTAAAATAGAAATCACCTTAAAAGTAGATTTAAATATTACTAGTAAAAAGCCCTTAAAAACCATTTATTTTGGATTTAAGGGCTTTAATTTCATTACAAATATGAAGTTTCTAAAGCGAAATTTGAATACGGTTACTTTAAGCTAGCTTTATTAATTTTAACAAGTATATATTTTACTAATACTTATATTTACTCTTATATTTTTTTATAAACAATATAGATATAAATATAGTTATAATTTCAGCAAATGGAACAGTAAGCCATAATCCATTTAGATGCAATATAGGAGGAAGAATTACAATTCCTATAATTACAAAAACAAAGGCACGACTAAAAGATATAATAGCTGAAATTTTTCCGTTGTGAAATGCTGTGAAAAATCCTGATGCAAATATATTTATACCAACAAATAAAAAAGCAAAAGCAAATATTTTTAGACCTTGTAAAGCTAAACCAAATACCTCATTATCAGGATTTACAAAAACTCTAACAATAAGTGGTGCAAAAACTAAAGCTACAATAAAAACTAAAATAGAAGAAACAAATATAAATTTTAAAGAATGCTTAAATGTTTCTTTTAACTTATCACTATTTTCAGCACCAAAATTATAACTTATCAATGGTGATACTCCAGCAGCAAAACCTAGATAAACCGATGTCATCAAAAAGTGAGCATAAAGTACTATAGTAAGAGCTGCAAGTCCAGTTTCTCCTGCTAATCTTAAAGCAACTATATTAAATAAGAATGTTGTAATTCCTGTAGATAATTCTGTAACCATTTCAGAAGAACCATTTATCATTGTATCCCTTATAAGTCTAAAATCAGTTTTTGGTTTTTTTAATTTTAATGTAGACTTACTTGATAAGAAGTAGGCTATACCTAAAATACAAGTTAAAATAATACCTATAGCAGTTGCAACCGCAGCACCTAGAAGACCCATTCCAAAATATTTAATAAACACATAATCTAATATTATATTTGTTACACCTCCAATTACTGATAGAAATAAACTAAATTTAGAGTTTCCATCAGTTCTTGTAAAATATTCAAATATAAATTTTAAAATATAAAAAGGTGTACATAAAATCATAACCTTACCATAAGTTATACAATAAGGTAGTAGTTTATCTGTTGCTCCAAGTAAAATAGATATTTCTTTGACAAAAAAATACGAGATTACTGTGAATAAAATTCCAATAATCAATGAAAATAAAACTATAAAAGAAAATGTAGAATTGGCTTCATCTTGTCTATTTTCCCCCATACGTATAGAAACTATAGCTCCTCCACCAGTTGCCATCATTATTCCAAAACCACAAACAAGGTTGATTATGGGTAGTACAATATTTATACTAGCAAGAGCATCTGAGCCAACTAATGTTGACACAAATATACCATCTATTATTGTGTATAAAGATATAAATACCATGGATATAATTGCAGGAGAAACAAATTTCAGAAATTCAAAAGTAGTGAATTTTCTTGTAAATAAATTTTCCATAAATTTTACCTCCTTTTATTACTCTCTATATATAATAAGGTATATAGTAACTATATAGTCAAGAAAAACTTTGCTAATACTATAAATGGCTTTAAATCAATAATAACTTATGTTTCGTATAATTTATAGAATAGCGATTAATGAACTTTTATTGAAAGAATAATTATACTCTATTGAAAAAGATAATTATATCTTAAGAAAATCTTTAGAAATATAGGTATATAATCTTAAGTTTTACAGCTTATCATATATATAAGATTTTGTTTGATAAGAAGTATATTTTAGTAACTATATATATTCAATATAGTTTTCCTTAGGTTGGCTATTATTTATTAAATGTAATAACTATAGTATAGAGAATAGGTTACTTTTATTTCAATCAACAATTTTATATATTATATAGATATTAGGAGTGTGAAGTATGAAAAGGTTTTTTGTGTTAGTTTTGGGATGTGTTTTTGTTTTAGGTATACTTTCTGGTTGTAGTAAAAAAGAGTCTAAGCCTATAGACACAAGCGAAAAGAATAGTGAATGGTTTTTTAATCTAGAAACCAAAGATGTAGATGGAAATAAGGTAACAAAGGAGGTGTTTTCAAGTAAAGACCTTACTCTTATTAATGTTTGGACTACCTGGTGTGGTCCATGTGTAGGTGAGATGCCAGAACTTGAAGCTTTATCAAAAGAATATGCAAGTAATAATTCAAATGTAGCTATAAAGGGATTAGTTGTAGAAGTGGATGGAGCTGATATGAAAACTGGTCTTTCGGATGAAGAGAGAGACTTAGTTAAAGATATTATGAAAAAATCAAATGCTACCTATCAACAATTAACAGTATCTGAAGGTTTGAAAAAGACTGATTTTAAAAGAATTATAGAGTTTCCAACAACTTATTTTGTAGACAAGAACGGGAAATTTGTAGGTGACAAAGTTGCAGGTGCAAATAGCAAAGAAGAATGGAAAAAAATTATAGATGAAAGATTAAAGATGGTAAAAAGTAATGAGTAACTTTATTAAAGAAAATAAAAAAGGTATTTCTATTATTGTAATTGGTATTTCATTTATTGTATTGGGCATATATCGTGGAGAAGCAAATATAGTATTAACTAAAGCAATTATGATTTGCCTTGAATGTATTGGTATTGGTTAGGAGAGCAATCATGAAGTTATTATCAAAAATAAACAATAATATAAGAATTATTACTCAGATTGCATTTACAGCATTAACAAATGGATATATAAATGGTTTTTTGCAAGGGACTATTTATGGTGGAGAAAGTAAAAACTTGTGTGTACCTGGATTAAATTGCTATTCTTGTCCAGGGGCACTAGGTGCATGTCCAATGGGTTCACTACAAGCCGTTTTATCAAGTAGGGATTATAAATTTTCATTTTATGTTGTAGGATTTTTAATGGCATTTGGAGCTTTTTTTGGACGCTTTGTTTGTGGATGGCTTTGTCCTTTTGGACTTATTCAAGATTTATTATATAAAATACCATTTCCATTAAAAGTAAAAAAAGTTTATGGTGACAAATATTTAAAATATCTAAAATACATAGTTTTAATAGTTTTTGTAATTATTTTACCAATTACTATTGTAAATGTAGCAGGTGGTGGTAATCCTTGGTTTTGCAAGTGGATTTGTCCTTCAGGTACATTATTAGGTGGGGTACCTCTTATTTTAGAAAATGAAAGTTTAAAAGAATCCATAGGATTCTTATTTAGCTGGAAATTAAGTATTTTGATATTGATTTTATTAGTGTCAATAATGATTTATAGACCATTTTGTAGGTACTTATGTCCTTTAGGTGCAATTTATAGTTTCTTTAATCCTATTTCAATATATAGATTTAAAATTGATAAAGATAAATGTACAAATTGTACAGTATGTCAGTCAAAATGTAAGCTTGATATTCCAATATATGAAGATGTAAATAGTTTAGAATGTATTAGATGTGGTGATTGTATAAAAGTGTGCCCTAAAAATGCAATTACTGTAACTTTTTCAAAAAATATAAAGAATAAATCAATATTTAAAAAAAATGTAAGGGGAAATAATTTAATGAAGAAGATTACTATATGTATTATGATGTTTGCAATCTCAGTATTAGTATTAACTGGGTGTAATAATGACAATAAAATAAAAAGTGAAGTAGATAATATGTTTAATGCAATAAAGACTCAAGATTCTGATAAAGTAGATAAATATTTTCCAGAATCAGGGTTAGGTAGTTTTATCTATAGTGACAAAGAAGGATTTAAAATGTATTCTAAAAATATGTCTTGGAAAATCGAAAATATAAAGAAAAAAGACGATAAAGTTATTGTAGATTTAAAAATTAATAATACAGATATGGTTTCTATATTAAAAAAGAATCCTCCTAAATTAGGAGAAATGATGCCTAATCCAACTATGAAGGACATTGATTCTGCAAA
This sequence comes from Clostridioides sp. ES-W-0018-02, assembly GCF_020658175.1. Classification (NCBI taxonomy): domain Bacteria; kingdom Bacillati; phylum Bacillota; class Clostridia; order Peptostreptococcales; family Peptostreptococcaceae; genus Clostridioides; species Clostridioides sp. ES-W-0018-02. The sequence continues at coordinate 42,889 of NZ_JACVVY010000001.1, forward strand.
TAAAAAAGAGTTTACAATTGCTTTAGAAGTCGTTAAGTCTGGGGAAAATTATATATGTAAAGCTAGCCCTGAATTTGCAATGAAACTTTTAAATGTAATTACTGGAGGAGGTACAGATTATCTAGCTGAGTATAATAAAGATTATTTTAAAAAACTTGATGGAGAATAAAAAAACTAAATTTATAGATAAAACATACTCAATAATTTATTAAAATTATGGTCAATATATAGAAGTTTATTATGTAAAAGTTGTTTCTTATAGAAATAAAGATGCTAATAAAGAACATAATTGGCAATATAAATATTTACTTGAATTATATAAAAATAATTAAATATGTAACATAAATAGTATAATAAAAGTGGCACTTAATTATAAGTGCCACTTTTATTATACTATTTATGTTATTTATAAGAGTTTATGTAGGTATTTTTTATAGGTTATAAATAGATTATATTGATTTGAAAAATTAAGTATTATAGTAATTATAAGTTTTAAATTTTAAGTTTTAAGTTTGGGACATGATATAAAGGATGATTCATATATTTTTCATAATTAGAACGAAGAATAAAATTATGTGTAGCTATGTATATTTGTTCTCCAATGTCATTGTTTAGTTCAACTCCCAATTCTTCACTTGCCTCTTTAGGAAATCCAATATGACCTTCATTTTTAATTGTATTGATAACTTTTTGGATGTTAATCATTTCGTTATCTTGAATAGATATATCAGGGCGTTCTTGGTAATTATCATTTACTAATTCTGGATAGAGTGATAACATATTAGATGTTTCAATCCAGCCTGCGTGAAAATCATTTGGAAATAATTTGATTTTTTCTTTAATAGAATTAGAAAATTTTCTTAAGATTCCCTTTTGTTCGCAATTAAAAATTGAACCCATAGGTGCAATGGAAATTATGCCATATTCTTTGTTGATTGATTCACAGGCTTGTTCTATAGCAATTGTATGTAGTGGGTCAGCATGAGCAGATATAACAACGATATTTTTAACACCCCATTTGACTATGTTCTTTAATGTACTATAAATTATTTTGTAAATTAATTCACGGCTAATATGAATATTACCTGGGAAAGTTCCCATATCTGCAAAGCCCAAAGGTATTATAGGCAGTTTTCCATAACAATAGCTAGGTAAAATTGAGTCTAGTTTATTAATTGCAAGGTTAATCCATTCATCTGTTTCATAAATATCCACACCTATTGGTAAATGTCTACCATGTTCCTCAATTGGAGCTATACCAACAAATACTACTAGTTTTTCTTTGTCTAAATTCAAAATATCTTCCCATGAAAGAGTAAGTAAGTTATAATTCATAGCCTTGAACCTCCTGAAAATTTATTTTAGTAGTGATATTATTTTCTATATACATAATAATTAACACTAATATGTATATATAGTACTTTATATAAATAGTAATATATATACATATTAGTGTCAAGAAAGAAATAACTCTGATTTTAAAAACAACGACGATTCTTTTAATAATTGTTAAGTGAAAAAGTTAATGCTTATAAATTTATTACAATATTTTTTAGACTAAATATAAAGAGCAAGTATAGTACTATTAAAAAATAGAAGATATTTATTCAAAAAACACCAATCGGAAATTAAAACAAAAAACTTTATGGTATTTATGAAAACTTTATTAGAAATACAATTTAAATTATATATTATAGAAGTTTAAATAATAAAAGTAGTAGATATTTTGATTTCTAAGGGAAATAGTATTTAAGAAAATTGGAATATAGAAATTTGAGGACAAGGTAAAAGTGATAGAGAGAAAATTTTATATAGAATTTTCTCTCTATCACTTATGTAGGTAAACTATGTAACATTATTTTATTATTTATGTAATTATTTTTGTTTACAGATGTATTTTATAGACCAAGATTTTCTCCAACTAATATTACTTTTATCTTATTTGCTGGACGACTGATTCTTGTAGTTACCATATATGCACAAATACTTTCAGGACTTGTGCAATCTATACAACTACCATTAATATAGCAAGGAGTATTAACATCTTGAAAACGCTGTACAACTGCTGGTGCAGCAATTGTTCTAGTTCTTTGTATTGCATCACCAATATTTTTTACAATCTTATTCATGCCAGCAACAACTATAACATTTTTTGGTCCAAAAATCATTGCAGCTACACGATTTCCATTCCCATCAATATTAAAAAGCTGACCATCTTCACTAATAGCATTACTACTCATTAAAAAAGTATCACATAGAAGTGCTTGACGCATAATTTCTGTTCTTTCTTCTGGACTTTTTGCCAAATCCCTATCAATAACTTTATATCCTTTATTTTTAACAGCAATTTGTACACCCATTTCCTTAAGAGTTTCAGAACCTCCCCATGAGACTGTATGATTTTGAGGAATTAAATCTAAAATTTGTTGTAAAGCATCGTTTTTAGTTTTACAGTAATAAGCATCAAAATAGCGTTTTTTAAGAGCTGTAACGATGTTTGGACCTAACTTATCGTAACGTTTTTCTAATGGTGTTTGTCTTATCATACTAAAATCACTCCTGTATTTAAATTTTAAAGTTGTAACTATTATGCTAATTAAATTTACCTACTAGATAATTGTATAAATAAAGATAAAGAAAAGATTATACAAAATAAGCTTACATAAAACCAATTTTATTATTAACTTTTCCTAAAATTATGAAAATAGTTACAATATAGTTATAACACAAATAAGTTTTTATTATAAGATGTATATTATTAATTTTTAGTAAATAATCAAGTGGAAAAATAGTTCTGTTAAGAGTTCTTATTTTTAAAACTACTATATAAGAATGTTGTAAATTGTAGTTGATTATATGATTTTTTCACAAATATTTATTATAAATAAATGACTTAAGTTCTATTGAATAATAAAAAAGTAAAGAAGCAGTTTAGATGCATCTTTACTTTAATTAATTTTATGTTATATAAATTTGTTTAGAGTTTTTTAATTACATATTTTTGTAGTTTTCCAATATTCTGATATAATGATTGGCTTCTCTTAACACATGGTCTGCTAAAAGTGGCAATATTATAGATTTTATTTTACATTCTTCTATTCCAGATACTCCAGCCTCTTTAAAATCTTTGAATTCAACTGTTTCATCTAGAGTTTTATCTGTCATACTATTTATAGTAGCATCATTCATTTTATTTGCTTCTTCTATTAATTCCTTAAATTTTGCAGCAAATTCGTTTGAAGTATTGATTAGTTCATTTTCAGATGGGTCAAGTAATCCTCTTATAAACAATGCATGCTCCATCATAATTTGATCCCAAAATAATTCTATCTCTTTAAAATCTTTTGAATCAATATCTATTTTATTTTCTAGGTCAATTACATAGGAACGATATAAGTTAGCTTCATGTATTATATGTTCAATAAGTAGAGGGTAATTTGAGGTAAATAGATTGCATGATAGCACTCCATCTAGAACTCTTTCCTTTAGATTAATAAGTCCATCAAGTAACTTTAGTGAATCTGAGTTAAGCTGAGCTACATAATTTACTAAATCTTGGCTAACCTGTGGATTTACACCACTTTGTAAATTTAATTCTCTTGTGGTTATGTTTTGATTTATTTCTATTCCTGTAAATTCCTCTGTCTTTTTTTCTGCATTCAATGTATGACTAGTGACAATTTCTTCTGAATATAATATATCAGGTCTAATTACACCATTGCTAGCACTAACAGCATATGATAATAATTCCTCAAATTGCTTTTTATAGTGGTCAGCTTCTAGAGCAAGATTGTAATCCTTAGGTGTGAATCCTGCTTCCAAAAAAAGAGAATGCTCTTTCATGATTCTTGAAAAAAATAAGTGTAATTCAAGTGATAAAATAACATATTTTTGATTATCTATCATAACTTCCTCCCTTTAAAAATTATCTTGTTTATAATACTTTATTCTTAAGATTTGATTTTATGTATATTAGAAATAAATTAATTAAATTCTCTTGTTACTAGTTTTAAGATTTATTATTAGATTTTAGTTTTGAATACATAACTTTTGGATAAAACTATTAAAGCTAAAATACATAAAAGTAGGCAAGAAGAATCTTATATAAAATTCTTTTGCCTACTTAATATACTTGACTTTATGCCAAACCACACTCACATAATAAAATCATTATTCTATGGAGACATGACTCCACAGTATCTTCGCCATATTTTTTAATAAAATCATCGATTTGAGTTTCTATAAATGAATAGTATTCTTTTAAATTAGCAATATATGCAGTCATTATATGGACACATTCATCAATTTTATCTTTAAACACAACCAATCCCCCTAAAAAACGAAAAATTAAAATATTCAGTAAATAGCATGTATTATTTCATTTGGTAACCTATATAGTATGATATATTGGCTAGAAAAATTTTACAAGTGGGTATGCAAAACTGGTTGTTATAATTGCAAAACTGGATAGCTGTTTTGTTATATATTCATGAATAAGAAACCAAGTAAGATATTGGGCAAATCCATTATCAAATAGATTTTTTATATATCATTTAAATTGGTAAATAGGATATTGATGTATTTTTTTTTATCAACTATAATTTAGAATATGAAGTGATAAATTTCCCCAGTAAATTAAGCTATTTAATGTGTATATATAAATGATTAAGCAATCCTCTGTAATAAAAAATAATTTTGGAAATGTTGTTATAAGTAATAGTAACAATGAAGGAGGCATGTATATGAACAGACATAACATTGAAATTATATTAAATCAGATAAAGACTAATATATATATTACAGATATTCATACTAATAAAATTATTTTTATGAATGAAAATATGAAAGAAGAATACAGTATTTTAGTTCCAGAAGGAAAAGTCTGTTGGGAAGTATTATATCCCGAAAAAAATATTCCTTGCAGTTGTTGTAAGATTTCAGAATTACTAGCGAGCAATAAAAAAGGAGTATCAATAAAATGGTATGAAAAATGTAATAAGTTAAATAGAGTTTTTGAGAATTATGATAGTTTAATTACATGGTATGATGGGACAACTGTTCATATACATCAATCTATAGATATTACAAACTCTATAGATTTAAACAAACAACTTAAGATTGATGAGTTTTGTCACGTATCAGATAACGATGAAAAAAAAGAGAACTTTGAGTATTTAAATATATCAAGAGATAAATTTGATTATGATTCCACTTTACTTTATGATGCTCTTATTAGAGGTACAGATGAATATATATATATATGTAACTTCAAAACAGGAGTATTTCGATATTCACCATCACAAGTTGAATTATTTGATTTACCAGGAGAAATTGTGGAAAATCCACTTGAATATTGGAAAAAAATTGTACATCCAGAGGACTGGAATCGTTTTTATAAGTCAAATATGGAAATAGGTAAAGATTATATGGATTATCATACAGTTGAATTTAGAGCTAAAAATCGTAGTGGAGAATATATATGGTTAAAGTGTAAAGGCCAATTAATGCGTGATGAATTTGGAGAGCCAAGTATTTTTGCAGGAATTATGACGCAGTTAGGTAAACAAAATAAGATTGACCCATTAACACAGTTATTGAACTACTATGAGTTTATGAGTGTATTTGAAGAAAAACTTTCAAATCCCATGATTGAAAAATTATGCATAATGCTACTAAATATTGATGACTTTAAGAATGTTAATGAGATGTATGATAGAGCCTTTGGAGATAACATAATAAAAACTTTAGCACAATCTATAAAATCTATTTTGCCAGGTAATGCTGAACTTTATAAACTTGATGGTGATGAAATGGGAATTCTTGTTGATAATGTTGAAGAAAATGACATTCGAATTCTATATGAACAAATACAGAATTTGATTATACATCTTCACTTGTGGAGAAAATATGGATTAAATATAACAATTTCTACTGGATGTGCTATATATCCAAAGCATGGAGATACAGTAAAAGAACTTTATAAATATGCTAGCTATTCTTTACAGTATGCTAAAGAACATGGAAAGAATAAACTTGTTTTTTTCTCTGAAAAAATCTTGAAAAATAAAATGCATTCATTGGAAATGATGTGGGAGTTGAAAGCATCAATTAATGATAATTTTCGAGGATTTAGTCTTAGATTTCAGCCACAAGTAGACACGCAAAGTCATAAAATAATAGGTGTAGAAGCACTTTTAAGATGGACTAACCAAAAAGGTGAAGCAATTTCTCCTTTAGAATTTATTCCGATTTTGGAAGAAAATGACATGATAAATGATGTGGGAGCATGGGTACTTCGAATGGCATTACGTACTTGTAGTGATTGGATTGATTATAATCCTCTTTTTACAGTAAGCGTAAATATTTCAGCTGTACAAATATTAGAGGAGACGTTTATTGAGGATGTAATTAAAATTATATCTGAGGAAAGTTTTCCTTATCAAAATCTTGTATTAGAGTTGACAGAAAGTCATACAGTACAAAATATGAGTATTTTACAAGATAAGTTTGAAATTCTACAATGTTTAGGAATTCGTATTGCTATGGATGATTTTGGTACAGGGTACTCTTCTTTAGAGATTTTAAAATTTTCTCCAATAGATATAGTTAAAATTGATAGAGTATTTGTCAAAGACATATTAAAAAGTAAGTTTGATGCTACATTCATACGATTTATTGTTGCAATTTGTCATGATGTAGGCATAAGAGTGTGTTTAGAAGGAGTAGAAACACAGGAGGAGTATGATTTAGTTAAGCAAATGAAACCAGATTACATACAGGGATATTTTTTTGGAAAGCCGCAAACAGCAAGAGAAATTTTAGCTATTTTAAAATTAGATATCTAATACTAATCAAATTTTCAATTTCACATTTACTTATATAATCTAGCAAGTAAATATATTTTAATTTTAACTGACATTTAACCTTAGATAAAAATAAAGAAAAAGTAAAATATAGGTAGATTATGTAAATATATATGCTATAATAGGGTTAACAAGAAGAAGCAGTCTACAATCTAAAGAGTGAGGTTCATGCGTAAAGAATATCCTCCCAACGTTAAGAAGGGAGGTGAATTGTGCATGGATATTTTTTTACGAGGTGTACTAGAACGTTTAGTTGCCAGTTTTATAGTTAACAAACTATTTGGAAAATGTAAAAAACCACTCGAAGCGGCAACTAAGAGTGGTTGGGAATTTGATTTAAAAATCACATTCCGTAAAAATGAGTAATTTTAAATTACGAACTCCACTCTACTGACAATAGATTGTAGTTCTTCTTGTTTTTTATTATACCACAAATTGATACAATTATTCAAAAAAAATATTTATATAATATGATTGATGATGCTAGTTCAATTCTAATTGTGTTCAAAATCTATTAATACACTATATTAAGTATTTGAATTGAGATTAAAATCTCATACAATTTTGTATCTTAGTTCAAAGTCTAAAAATCGGGTGGGACTTGGTAACTTCACTCATTATACAGGTACTGGTGATTAATCTAGGTTCGATTCATAGAACTTGAGACATAATATGTAATTCCACCTTAAAAAGACTAAGTTTGGGTAAGTTTAGTCTTTTTAAATTCTAAAATTCTTCTAATGCAGTTCATATTCAGTACACAAACTTTTGGTAATATATAAGTAAATCAAAGAGTGTATAGACACTAAATGAATTCAAATATACATACTTGTACATAAAATATATGATAATTTTGGGAGGTATAAACATGAAATGTCCTAACTGTGCTAGTGAGAAAATTCAAAAAAATATTAAATGGGGAGGAAAAGGAAATGCTGGTAATGTTGGACTAAGATATAGTTTACTAGGAGTAGCAACCGTATATTCTGATTTATGTTTGGATTGTGGTGAAATAGTTAGAACATACATAATGGAAAATACTGATGAGGATTGGCAGATAAAGAGAATAAAGAATATAAAAAAATAGAATAAGTTAAAAGGCTATCTTTGTAGATGGTCTTTTTTTATATAATAAATTGAAAAGGAGAATGAATTATGAAATTTGAAGAAGTATTACCACTAATAAAAAATGAAGAAAAAGCATTTAGATTATATTTGAATGGTAAAGGAATGTACATGCAAATGGATAAAGGCAGAAATTATGAGTTTTCATAAATTTATCCATTCTTTGTAATAAAAAACACATTAAATTCTTTTAATACATGGGTTCCAAGTGTAAGTGATATATTTGCAGAGGATTGGGAAGTAATAAGAGGAGAATGATAAGGGATGGATAGGAGGTTAATAAATGATAAGAGTTTTTATCCAAATAATATTTATCCAGCAATAGACTTTCTCAAGATAAAAAGACAGTTAAAATCAATATACGTTTATGAGATTGAACAGTTATTCAAGTCTCAAGTTGAAAATTTTAGTATATCAAAACTTAAGAATTGATGCTTAAGAAGGTAGCAACTGGAAATAGTTGTTACCTTCTTTTTTAATAAATTTAAAGTTTATAGAACAATATATCTTTTCCTAATTAAATAATAGGATATTATTGTTATGATAGACACTAATATTACTGATATTATTGCAGTATCAAGTCTTCTTATTAATAAACCCATGATTATATATTCTAAACCTATTAAATAGTGATAAAATATTTCTAGTTTAGTAGCTTTTTCTCTATCTATATTCCTATATTTTAATTCTAATTTATCTAAATATTTTTTCTTACAATAATTAGTTTTACCCTTGATTAAATATCCTACAGTAACTACTATTGTAAATGTTACTCCATAACTTAAAAATATAATGTTCCAAGAATTCATAGTAGAGATACCTCCATTTAGATTTATTTTCTTAATCAAAGTATATCAGTAGTATAAACATAAAGAGTGTCTAAAAAATTACAAATATTAACAAAGGGAATAAAATTATAGTAAAAGTTTTAATAATAAAACGAACAAAAACTATCATACTAAAACATAAGACATGTTATAATTGTATTACAAAGTTTCATTAATTACACTAAAAGCACTTCTGCAAAAGAGTGCTTATTTTTTTGGAATTCATTAATATATATGAACTATTAAGAACATTACTCAACACACTTTAAAATTGATTTAAATAGGTCTTTTTAACAACCTAAATCATATGATATAATAAAAAAATAGAAGTGTACTGCCAATACACTTCTATAGTTATAACTAAGCATTCTCATGTCGGGGAGTGCTTTTTTCATTTTTCCAAACAATATTATTTACTTCATCAATAATTATCAAATCAATCTCATTTTCTTCTAATATTTCTGTTGCAGTAAAAATTAGATTATCTAAGTCAAAACTTCGAGTTATTTCTAGTTGATTGTTGTTTAGAGTTCTTTTTAGTATGTAAGTCTTAAAACACACTTATATCACCTCTCATATTTATAAAAAAATTAAACATATATTAGCCTCTAAAATAGTTACATTAACTTGTGTTTTTAATAAACTTGTATTTACTCTTTTTTATCTAAAAGTATATTTATGAGCAAATATGCAACAAATAAAAAAATCTCAATGACACATAGTGTTATAGCTATAACTAGAAGTGATTGATTTTTCCATGCACTATAAGCTATGATGAAAAGAAATGTAAAAGCGCATAATGTATAATTCATAATTTTAACTAATATATGACTTGTTTTCATTGTTAAGTATAAGTCTCTTTCATCTGCATTATCTTGTAATTCTTCAACAATGCCTTTTTTTGAAAAAGCATTGTAAAAATTAAAGATTGCTATTGTAATTAAAAGGAATGATGAAATTAGGAATCTTTGTTCTTTTAAAATGCAGTAAATAACTATGCTAGCACAGCATAACATAGAAGCTATAACAGCTACTATAAAACCTCGTCTATTCTTTACCTTCATGTTTTTTGTCCTCCATTTCTTTATTTTCTTTTAAACAACATAGTTCTTCAATAGTTATACCAAACACTTGTGCCATACGATAAGCAAGCATAAGAGAAGGACTATATTGCTCTTTTTCAATAGAAATAATTGTTCTGTTTGATACATGGACTAAATCAGCAAGTTGTTGCTGTGTTAAACTCATATTTGTTCGAAATTCTCGCACTTTTGTTTTCATTCCATACCCTCTCTCTATATGAAGCTAACTTCATGTGAAGTTAGCTTCATAATATCCTAAAAAGAGTAAAATGTCAATTTTTTTTAGAGAAAAGATAAAAATAAACTAAAAAAGTAGAATATATTGTAAATTTTACCTGTAGTTTTTGTATTAAAAAGTTCCTACTATTAGTTTAAGTTAAATTTTATGTTATATAGAAAGAAGGAATATATTATGCTAAATAAAAAATTACCAGATGCAGAATTAAAACTCATGAAATTTATTTGGAATTTGGGATACAAAACTGTAATATCAAAAGATGTTGCAGATGAAATGGATGAAAACTATGGGTGGAAACATACAACTACAATTACAATCTTAGCAAGATTAACTAAAAAGGTTTTTTAATATCTCAGAGAATTAGAAGACATGTACACTATACAGTATTAGTGAAAGAAAAAGAATATTTGAAATTAGAAAGAAAAAGAATTTTTTGAGGTTTACATAACAATCCTTTATCAGAACTAATTTCAAAGCTACATAAAGAGGAAATAACAGAAGACAAAATAACAGAAATATGAGAATGGATAAAAACTTGGAAAGATGAAGATTAATAGAGTAAAAGGTAGCTACTAATATAAGTGCTACCTTTTTATTGATATGGATAAAATATGGAAAAGTTATATAAAATTGTGGGTAAAATATTTTACTGATATCTAACTGACATTTGACCTTTAAAATTAAAAAAATATTGATTTTATTAAATAATAACTACTTGATTTAGTAAATACTAAAGGATATAGTAACTATATAGACAACAAAGCGAAAAGGAGTGTACAAACCTTGGAAAAACAGTATTTTACTACAGGTGAATTTGCAAAACTATGTGGTGTTTCTAAGCAGACGTTGATTTTTTATGATAAAATAGGGATTTTTTCACCTGAATATAAAGATAAAAACAATTATAGATATTATTCAGTATATCAGTACGATACATTAGATATATTACAATCATTAAGAGAAATAGGCATGAGTTTAGAAGAGATAAAAGAATATATAAAAAATAGAAGCCCTCAACATTGTGTAGAAATGCTTAAAGAAGAAGAAAAAAAGATAAAAGAGAAAATAAAAAAATTAAAACAAATAAGTTCTAAAATACAAAACCGGATAAATACTACAGTTGAAGGTATTTCTAAGATATATAATGAAGAAATTTATATATCCAATAGATGTGAAGAATACTTAGTATTATCAAGTGATTTGAGTAGTATAAATGATGGCAATTTTATGATGGAATTGATTGATTTTACAAATTACTGTAAGTCAAAAAATCTGTATCAGGGGTATGAACTAGGAGCAATAGTAAGTAATGAAAATATAAAAAATGGAGAATATTTAAGTATATCAAGTTTTTATTTAAAAATAGATAAAAAAATAAAAGATAAAAAGCTATATATAAAGCCAGAAGGAATGTATGTGTGTATAAAGCATATTGGGAGATATGAAGACTCATATAAGTCCTATGAAAAATTAAAAAAATATATATACGATAATAACTATAAAATTATTGGTAATTCATATGAAGAAAGTATACTTGACTTTTTTTGCGAAAATAAGGAAGAAAATTATATGACTGAGATTTCAATTCAAATATCTATATAAGAATTAAAAATTAAAATAGAGGTATATTCACGTGATAAGTAATTTTACTTATCACCTGAATATACCTCTATTTTAATAATAAAGTATATGAATTTTTAAATAATACTTATAGGATAAAGTTTAATGTTAACTAAATGCTAATTATACAAATAAATTATAAACAAAAGTTGTTAAAAAACAAACAACAAAAGCAAGTACAGTAGGCATTAAAAATCCTAAGGCAGTCCATTTTAAACTTCCAGTTTCTCTTTTTATAGTTAAAAGTGTTGTTGCACAAGGCCAATGAAGTAAGCTAAATAACATAACATTTAAAGCTGTTAAATAAGTCCAACCATGTTCTCTAAGAACTTGACCTAGAGCACTAAAGCTATCTAATTCTATCATAGAACCAGTTGCTAGATAAGCCATTAAAAGTATAGGTACAACTATCTCATTTGCTGGAAAACCAAGAATAAAAGCCATTAATATGAAGCCATCTAGGCCAATTAGCTTAGCTAAAGGGTCTAAAAAGTTTGCAACATGTGATAATATGCTCAAATCTCCTATATAGATATTTGCAAATATCCAAGTTATTACACCAGCAGGTATAGCCACCATTACAGCTCTTCCTAAAACAAATATTGTTCTATCTATTATAGAAGTATATAAAGTTCTACCTATTTGAGGAACTCTATAAGGAGGAAGTTCTAATGTAAATGTAGAAGGAACTCCTTTTAATAATGTTTTGGAAAGAGTATAAGAAACCAACAATGTTATTATAACTCCTAAAATTATTAATAAGGTTATACAAAATGCAGTTGCTATACTAGATACAAAAGAGCTAGTTACAACAGAGCTAAAAAATATTGTAGATATGGCTATTAAAGTAGGAAAACGACCATTACAAGGTACAAAGTTATTTGTAAGTATAGCAATAAGTCTTTCTCTTGGAGAGTCAATTATTCTACAACCAATAACTCCAGCAGCATTACATCCAAATCCCATACACATAGTCAGGCACTGTTTACCATGAGCACATGCTTTTTTAAATAGATGGTCTAAGTTAAATGCAACTCTTGGCAAATATCCAAAATCCTCAAGTAATGTGAATAATGGAAAAAAGATTGCCATAGGAGGTAACATTACAGAAATTACCCATGCTAAAGTTCTATATAATCCTAATACTAACATATCATTTAACCACAATGGACAATTAATACTATTTAATATATTTGAAATACTTGGTTCAAATCCAAGTAATAAATTAGATAATAAAGTGGATGGATAGTTAGCACCTTCTATAGTAATCCACAGTATAGTACCTAATAATAAGAGCATTATTGGAAGTCCAAATATTTTAGATGTTAATATTTTATCTACTTTTTCTTCTCTATCTGTTGGTTTTTTAGCATTATTAGAACAACACTTATCACTTAATTTTTTAGCATAATCATAATTGATTTTAGTAAATTCATCTCTAGTCTTCTGTTTGTTTATATCATTTGGAACTTTTTTCTTTACTTCGTTAATAGCATCTATAGAATCTTTATCTATATAATTACTCATAGATTCAAAAATACTTTCATCGCCATCAATAAGTCTAAGACCCAACCACCTAGAATTTATATTTGGCATGATATCATCTAACTCTGGTTGAATTGATTTTACTGTGTTTTCTATATTTTCGCTGTATTTTACTGGCTTATTATTAAACTTGTATCTATCAAAAGATACATCATTTAAAATTTCTAATAGTTCACCCATACCAGAACCATTTCTTGCAGCAGTTAAAACAACTGGAATTCCAAGAGATTCCTCTAAGAAATCTTTATTAATATTAATACCTTTTTTTCTAGCTTCATCTATCAAATTTATACACAAAATGACTTTATCTGTGAGTTCCATTACTTGAAAAACTAAATTTAAATTTCTTTCAAGACATGTAGCATCACACACTACTATTACTGCATCTGGATTACCAAAGCATATAAAATCACGAGCTACAACCTCTTCTTGTGACAAAGCAAATAGAGAATATGTTCCTGGTAAATCTATTAATGCATACTCTGTATTTTGATATTTGAAATTACCACGAGCTGTAGCTACAGTTTTTCCTGGCCAATTTCCAGTGTGTTGTCTAAGTCCAGTAAGATGATTAAATACAGTACTTTTACCTGTATTTGGATTACCAGCTAGTGCAATTACAAACTGGTCTTCCTTGTTATCTATATCAAACATGTCTTTTAAAGAATTCATTTTAGTTGAGTTGTGTGTTAAACCCATATTAATATCCTCCTGCTAGAAAATTTTAAATGTCAGAAACTAATATTAGTCTACTTTCTTCTTGTCGTAGAGCTATCTTGCTACCTCTGATATTGTAGACAGTTAAATTATTTTTTGGTCCTTTTCTAACTACATCTATAACAGCTCCTCTAGTAAGACCAAGCGCTAACATTCTCTCTCTTAAATTACCACTAGATAATATATCTTCAACTTTAACAGTTTTTTTCACTTGAATATCATTAAGGTTTTTCATAGTAGCACCTCCATGCATGAAATTTAGCCTGAGCTAATCTTCTTATTTTAAACTATGCACTATGCTATTACCTTGTTACTTTTTGCAAAAAAAAGATAGGCAATATGCCTATCACAAAGTTGGGTATAATTCTTACTTTTGGGGAAAGTAGAATATAGAATAAAAATTAACATTTTGAATCTATATAATTATTGAATTTTGATAATAAAAAAGTCAGAAAGCGCAAAAGCCTTCTGACTTATATAAGGTATTTTCAAATACCTAGATATCAATTCAATATTTAATTTATGATTTAATTATATATTAACAATGTTAGCTTGTCAACACTATAATCTCATTTTAATATGTTCAATACCTGCTTCATCATACACTTCTGAAATTTCTTTAAAACCACAAGATAAGTAAAGATTTTTTATGTAAGCCTGTGCTGATAAGGTTATATTATTTTCATGCAAATTAACCTTTATAAAGTCTATAGCACAGTCCATCATTTTCTTTGCCAAGCCCTTTTTTCGATGAGTAGAAAGAACTAAAACCCTACCAATAGAAACATCATTATAAGAGCTATATTTTTTAGGGATTATTCTGGCATAAGCACAAATCAACCCATTCTCTTCTAAAAATATATGATAAGAGTTTTTGTCTACATCATCATAATCATTTAATGAAAATATCCTCTGTTCGCATGCAAATACTTCATATCTTGACTTTGCTATTTCGTAAAACTCATTTAGACTTAAATCATTAAAGTGTTTTATTTTAAACATAATAATTACCTCCTAAGTATATTAAAACCAAATATTAAGATATATTATACCATTTTATAATTTTTAACAGTAATACTTTTATTAAAATAGGTATGTGTTAAAAATATTTTAAAAAAGTGTTATACTGTATTAAAAACAAAATATTAGTTAGAAAAATTATGGTTTGTGGAGGAAGTTGTTTTGAATACTACCAAAAAATTAACTGAAGCGGCTTTATTGTCGTCTTTATTTATAGTAATAACAATTATAGCTGTAGGGACTGGGTTTGGATATGCCATTTATTTAGATTTTATAGTGCCAATATTTTTTTGTATAATATGTTTAAAGTGTGATTTAAAGTATACTGTTTTATCTGGAGTTATATCTCTTTTAATAATTTCCTTGGTGCTTGGAAATTTGGGAACTGCTATTTGGGCAAGTCAGAGTGTATTACTTGGTATAATATGTGGTTATTTGATAAGTAAATCATCAACAGTTATGGATGATTTAGTATATGGTTCAATTATTGGAGTCATTATAATGGTTTTTATTGATATATATGCTTCAGCATTAATAGGATACAGTTTTATGAGAGAATTTCAGGGATATAGTAAATTGATTTATTTTAATGAATACTCAGATTCTATTTTTTACTTACTGATAGCACTGTTTCCTTTTGGAATGGTTTTTTGTATATACTTTTTAAGTTTGATTATGGGACATAAATTACATATTTTAAACTCTAATGCATTAAAAAAGTTTCTAGTGTTTAAGAGTTTTAGATTTTTAAATCAATTTTTATGTTGCTCAAAGAAAGTTTTTTATATGTGTGTGTTTTATTTAACTATTTTTGAAGTTACAAATATATTAAATATTAAAACTGAGTTAGTTTACTTAAAAACAATTTTTATATCAATTGGATATTTGTGTATGTATTTTGTTATTAGAGATTCCTGTATGTCACTACAAAATTTTATAATAACTAAATTTGGAAAAGTAGCATACGCTAGAATTTCTTTTTTGATAGTAGTTATATCTTTATTTCTAATGTTTAAGATAACTGTTATTGGATTAATAATTATAAATGCATTTTTAAATAAGAAAATGAATATAAGATTGACTCAAATTAATATTGTCGATAAACAAATAAATATTTTAATTGAAAAATAAACTTTATACATTGGTAAAAAATATAAAAAAGTAGTATAATGTAAAAAAACATGTATATAATAATAAAAAAGGTTGACAAAATGTAAAAATAATAATATATTATGAGTAAGTTGAGAAAAATTTCTTGTAATTGATGAAATAATCTGAATATATAAGTGCTGTGAAGAGAAGAAGTAGAGCTGAATTTTATTTAACAGAGAGTTCCAGTTTGGTGAAATGGAATAAATTGATTTAGTTTGAATACATCTTGGAGCAATATCTCTGAAAGATAACAACCACTAAGAGATATCGGAATAGTACACGTTATAGTACATGAGTAAACAAATTATACTCTACAGAGATTAATATCGTGAGATATTAGTGAACTAAGGTGGTAACACGTAAGCAATGCTTTCGTCCTTTTAATAGGATGAGAGCTTTTTTTATTATAAAAATAAAAATCATAGATTATATAAATATTTTAGGAGGAATGAAAATGAAATCAATAGACGAGCAAATGCGAATCATTATGAAAGGTGTAGACGACTTAATAGACGAAAAAGAGCTAAGAGAAAAACTTATTAAATCAGAAAAAGAAGGAAAACCTATGATAGTAAAATTGGGGTTAGATCCAAGTGCTCCAGATATACACTTAGGTCATACAGTAGTTCTTAGAAAGATGAAACAATTACAAGATTTAGGTCATCAAATAGTAATTATAATTGGAGATTTTACAGGTAAAATTGGAGACCCAACTGGAAAATCTAAAGCTAGAAAAGCTTTAACAACAGAGCAAGTTCTTGAAAATGCAAAAACTTATCAAGAACAAATATTTAAAGTTTTAGATAAAGAAAAAACTATTGTAAGATTTAATAGTGAATGGCTAGCTAAATTAAACTTTGAAGATGTAATAAAATTAGCTGCAACTATTACTGTTGCGAGAATGTTGGAAAGAGAAGATTTTAAGAAGAGATATGAAGGACAAATGCCAATATCAGTGCATGAATTTTTCTATCCATTGATGCAAGCATATGATTCAATAGCATTAGAAGCTGATATAGAGCTTGGTGGAACTGACCAAAGATTTAACTTATTAATGGGAAGATCTTTACAAAGAGAATTTGGTATGGAATCTCAAATAGTAATAATGATGCCTTTAATAGAAGGTTTAGATGGAAAAGAAAAAATGAGTAAGAGTTTAGGTAACTATATTGGAATAGATGAAGAAGCTGGAATAATGTACCAAAAATCTATGGAGATTCCTGATGAACTTATAGTTAAATACTATAATTTAGTAACTGATGTTCATCCTGATGAAGTTAATAAAATTGAAACTCAGTTAAAAGATGGTTCAGTAAATCCAAGAGATATAAAAATGAATCTAGCAAGAGAAATAGTAACTTTATACCATGGAGAAGAAGCTGCTAAAGAAGCTGAGGAAAGGTTTAAATCTGTATTCCAAAAAGGTCAAATACCTGAAGATATACAAACAATTCAAGTTAAACAAGAAGAATTTGATTTAATTGAAGTATTAGTTTCTAATGAGATTGTTAAAAGTAAGAGTGAAGTTAGAAGATTAGCATCTCAAGGTGGAGTAAAAGTAAATGGTGAGAAAGTGGAAGATTTAAGTACAGTTGCTAAAGAAAGCGAACTTGTTGTTCAAATAGGAAAGAAAAAATTTGTAAAAATAGAGTTAGTAAAGTAAAATAAAAGCAAGTTCGTTGGTTATATAAAAGTATAATCAATGAACTTGCTTTTTTATTATATTAAGGTTTTAAATTGGTAACCATTATCTTTAAAATATGTTATAATTTGGTCTAGTGCATTTACTGTTTCTTGCTTTCCATAAGTATCATGCATTAAAAGTACAACTATTTCTTTACCTTCAGAAGATTTCTTTGCATGTTCAAATAACTCTTGAGCATTTTTCTTTTTACCTTCTGCATCAGCATTTAGAGCATTCCAGTCTATTGATGCCATATTTTTTTCTTTTAAGTAGTTACCTAAAGGTTCCATATTTTTCCATGACATATATCCACCTGGGCATCTAACTACATGTGATGAAAAATTCTTTCCTAGAACTTTTTTCATGGCTTCATCTGTTTTATTAAGTTCATTTACAAATGTATCAAGATTTAGGCTTCTGCCAGGGTATAGTTTTTTGTAGTCATGAGAATATGAGTGATGAGCTATTGCATTTCCCTCATCAAATGTTCTTTTTAAAATTTCATTGGCACCTTTTCGTTCAAGAGAATCCCCCTTAATAAAGAAAGTTCCTTTAACATCGTGTCTTTTTAAGATATCTAGGACTTGTGGAGTATTAGTAGTAGATGGTCCATCATCGAATGTAAGGAATACTATTTTTTCTCCATTATTTGAATAGTCGTATTTGTTAAGTTTATCCCAAACTGATTTTGCGTCATATCCATATTCTTTTGCAGCTTCTTTTTTTGCACCAATGATAGGCTCATTTTTTTCTTTTTCAATTCTTTCTTTTTCTAATTTTTCAGCTTTAAGCTTTTCTTGAGTTTCTTTAATTTCTCTTTTCTTGGACATATCCGCCCATGCCATAGAAAAAATACCAATAACTATTACAACAATTATAGTAAGTGCCATAGTTTTCTTTTTTCTTTTTTTTACCATGATTTCAACATTCCCCCTTTTTGTCGAATTGTATCAAAAATATATTATAATTATATCGAAGAAAGTAGAAAAAGTAAACCGACAAAGTTGTAACTAAAATAACTAAAGTGTAACTTATACAACATTATTTGCATAATATTAAATTATCCTAGATATTGAAATTATCTATAAAAAAATTTAATATAAGTAAAAAAAATATAAAAAAGGTAAAAATTTATTAAAAAGGTGTTTACAAAAAATGATTAATATATTAATGTTAAATAGTGGATATAAATCTAGATTTAAAATACTGAAAAAATTTACTATAACTATATAAATTTATAGTAATGCTTATAGAAAAACTCTCTTGCTGTTTAGGGGGTTTATAATTTTGCAAAAAAATAAAAAGGAGG
Organism: Clostridioides sp. ES-W-0018-02; assembly: GCF_020658175.1. Classification (NCBI taxonomy): domain Bacteria; kingdom Bacillati; phylum Bacillota; class Clostridia; order Peptostreptococcales; family Peptostreptococcaceae; genus Clostridioides; species Clostridioides sp. ES-W-0018-02. The sequence continues at coordinate 62,071 of NZ_JACVVY010000001.1, forward strand.
GGGCTTTATTGAAAAAATACTTTGGAGAAATAGGACTAATATTCATAGCAATTATATGGGGAAGTGGCTTTGTAGCAACCCAATTTGCACTAGATGGTGGGCTTACACCTCTACAAATAATAACTATAAGATTTTTCTTGGCAGCTGTAATTATGAATTTATTATTTTTTAAACAAATTCGTGCCAATATGGGAAAGCATTTATTAAAAGCAGGAGGGCTTTTAGGAATATTTTTATTTTTAGCCTTTACAGTACAAACCATTGGACTTATGTACACTACACCATCTAAAAATGCATTTATAACAGCAGCAAATGTTGTAATAGTTCCATTCATAGGATTTATACTTTATAGAAGAAAACTAGATAAAATAGGATTAATAAGTAGTTTAGTAGCTCTTGTAGGTATAGGTATACTTTCTTTAGAGGCTGATTTCTCTATTAATTTTGGAGATTTATTAACACTGATATGTTCATTTGGATTTGCATTTCATATATTCTTTACTAGCGAATTTGCTAAAGATAACAATCCAATGGCATTAACAGCTATTCAATTTACTGTAGCATTTTTACTGTCTTTAGTAGTTCAGACATTTGCAGGACAGTTGAAAATGGAAGCTGAATTGTCTGGATATATGGGAACTATATATTTAGCTATATTTAGTACTTCAATAGGGTTTTTATTCCAAACTATATGTCAAAAGAGAGTTGATGGAACTAGAACAGCCATAATACTATCTACTGAAGCTATATTTGGGACTATATTTTCTATAATAATTTTAAAAGAACCTATTACAGCCAAATTAGTTATTGGTAGTATATTGATATTTGGTGCAATTATAACAGCAGAAACTAAATTATCATTTTTAAAAAGTAAAAAAGTAGAACTTAAAGAGTCAAAAGATTCTTCACTAGAAAGCATTTAAATAGACAATTGTTTCCTAATTAATCAAATAAAGTATATATTATGTAGAAATTTGACATCAAAACTTAGTTGATACCAATGTTTCAAAGTGATAAAATTAATTAGGAAATAAATTTTATTTTTAGTGTTTAAACTATAGTACATGGGGTATATATATTCTTGTAGCAAGTTATTAAACTTTAAAATAAAAATTTAATTAATATAAAATTGGGAGGAATTTAATTATGAAAAAATTTGTTTGTACAGTATGTGGATATATACATGAAGGAGATGCTGCACCAGCACAATGTCCAGTATGTAAAGTTGGAGCTGATAAATTCGAAGAAATGAAAGGTGAAATGGTTTGGGCTGACGAACATAGAATAGGAGTAGCTCAAGGTGTGGATGCAGAAATAATCGAAGGATTAAGAGCTAACTTTACTGGTGAATGTACAGAAGTAGGAATGTATTTAGCAATGAGTAGACAAGCTGATAGAGAAGGATATCCAGAAGTAGCAGAAGCATATAAGAGAATAGCTTTTGAAGAAGCTGAACATGCTGCTAAATTTGCAGAACTTCTTGGAGAAGTTGTAGTTGCAGATACAAAAGAAAACTTAAGAGTTAGAGTTGACGCTGAATATGGTGCAACTGATGGAAAATTAAAATTAGCTAAGAGAGCTAAAGAATTAGGATTAGATGCTATACATGATACAGTACATGAAATGTGTAAAGATGAAGCTAGACATGGTAAAGCATTCTTAGGATTATTAAATAGACATTTTGGAAAATAATAATTAAAAACATAGATTAAAAGGAGAAACTTTGGTTTCTCCTTTTTTAAATTATACAAAAAATATAAAAAAATCTTTGTAATAAAAGGGTGAAGATAATATGAAATCGGTATCTGTTAGAAGCTGTAAAAATTATGAGTATGAAAATGTAAGATTTTCTATTGAAAAAATTTTAGATGACATTGGAGGGCTTAACAAGTTTGTAAAAGAAGGAAGTAAAGTACTTGTAAAACCAAATCTACTGATGAAAAAAAAGCCTGAAGAAGCTACAACTACTCATCCTATGGTAGTAAGGGTTGTATGCGAAAAGCTTTTAGAATTAAACTGTGATGTAGTAGTAGCAGATAGTCCTGGTGGACCATATAATCAAGCCTCTCTTAAAAGTATATATAAGACATCTGGAATTGAAAAGGTAGCAAATGATTTAGGTATCAAATTAAATTATGATGTTTCAGATGTTAAGATACATAGTGAAAAAGCGCATGCTCTTAAATATATGGATATTATTAAACCAGTAATAGATGCTGATTATGTAATAAATCTTTGTAAATTAAAAACACATGTGATGGCAACTTTTACTGGTGGAACAAAAAACTTATATGGATGTATAGCTGGATTAAAAAAAGCAGAAATACATTATAGATTTCCTACAGAGGAATTATTTTGTGAAAATGTACTTTTAGATATTTGTGATTATGTAAATCCGACACTGACAATTATGGATGGAATTGTAGGGATGGAAGGGGATGGTCCTTCAGCAGGAAACCCTAAAGAAATAGGTGTTTTATTAGCATCACAAAATCCATATGCTATAGATGTTGTTGCATGTAAGATTATAGGTTTGCTTCCAAATAAAGTTGCTACAATTAGAGGGGCTATTAAAAGAGAGTATATAAAAGAAGACTTTTTAGATATTGAGATTGTAGGAGAAGATATAAAGGATTTAATTATAAAAGATTATAAGGTACCAATTGTAAGTAAAGATTTAAGGCTATTTTCTGTAAAATTGCCAAAATTTTTAAATGAACCTATTTCAAAACTTATAACACCAAAGCCAGTGGTTAGATTTAAGGATTGTATAAAATGTGGAAAGTGCAAGGAAGCTTGTCCTGCAAATACCATAGAGATAGGGAATAGAGGTGCTCTTATAGATTTAAATAAATGTATAAGATGTTACTGTTGTCATGAACTTTGTCCTAAAAAGGCTATTGATGTCAAACGTAATTTTGTATTTAAGTATGTAAAATAATGTATAATATTATATGAGTCTATATAAATGAAAATTATAAAGGAGAAATAACATGATTTTAATTAAAAATGGTAGAGTGATAGACCCTAAGAGTCAAAGAGATGAGAAAATAGATTTAATTATAAAAGAAAATAAAATCTATAAAATAGGTAATTTTGATGAAAATGATGAATTTGAAAAAATAATAGATGCTAGTGGGAATATAGTTGCACCTGGATTAGTAGATGTACATGTACATTTTAGAGACCCAGGATTTACATATAAAGAAGATATAGATAGTGGAGCTAAATCTGCAGCTAGAGGTGGATTTACAACCGTTATATGTATGGCAAATACTGACCCAATTGTAGATAATGAAGATACTTTTAACTATGTGAAGGAAAAAGCAAAAAATGCATGTATAAATGTTTTACAAGCAGCAGCTATAACAAAAGGTTTTGAAGGTAAAGAGTTAGTGGATATGGAAAATCTTAAAAAGGCTGGAGTTCCAGGATTTACTGATGATGGATTACCTTTAATGGATAGCAGTCTAATTATGGAAGCAATGATTAAGGCAAAAGAGTTAGATGTACCACTTAGTTTTCATGAAGAAGACCCTTCTTTAGTTGGAAATCCTGGCGTAAATGCAGGAAAGATAGCTTCAGAGCTTGGTCTAAAAGGTGCATCGAATGTAGCAGAAGATGTAATGGTTGCTAGAGATTGCATGTTAGCACTAAAAACTGGTGCTAAGATTGATATACAACATATAAGTTCTGGGGTTTCTGTTGATATGGTTAGATTTGCAAAATATCTTGGAGCAAACGTAGTTGCAGAAGCTTCACCACATCACTTTACACTGACTGAGGAAGATGTATTAGAGTTTGGAACAAATGCAAAAATGAATCCGCCTTTAAGAACTAAGTGGGATAGAGATAAGATTATAGAAGGATTAAATGATGGTACTATTGAGATAATAGCAACAGACCATGCACCTCATAGTAAAGAAGAAAAAGATAGAGAGTTTATAAAAGCTCCAAGTGGTATTATAGGGCTTGAAACTTCGTTGTCTCTTGGAATAACAAACTTAGTATATAAAAATCATCTTAGTATGATGCAGTTAATAGAAAAAATGTCTACAAATCCTGCAAAACTATACAATTTAAATGTTGGTTTTATAGAAGAAGGAGCAGTAGCAGATATTGTTATATTTAATCCTGAAGAAGAATGGATAGTTGAAGATTTTGCTTCTAAAGCTGACAATTCCCCATTTAGAGGTAAATCTCTATATGGGAAAGTTAATTATACTATATGTAATGGAGAAGTTGTATACAACGCTTAAGGTTGTGTTTTAAGGGTGGTGAATACAGTGATTGAAAGCAAAAGATTATATATTAGACAAATGAATCATAGTGATTTTAAGGAAATAAGTAAAATGTTACAAGATTCAGAAGTAATGTATGCATGGGAACATGCTTTTTCTGATGAAGAAGTTACAGAATGGATTGATAGAAATATACAGAGATATAATAATGATGGATATGGATATTTTATTGTTATAGATAAGTATATAGATAATGTAGTGGGGCAAATAGGCCTTATAAAACAGGACATAGGGTTAGGAATAGGTTATATAGTAAAAAGAGAATATTGGAATCAAGGTTATGCTACAGAAGGTGCTACTATATGTATAGATTATGCTATTAGAAACTTAAATGTAGATACTTTAGTAGCAGATATCAGACCTGAAAATATAGCATCTATAAATGTGGCAAAAAAACTAGGTATGAAGAAAATATCTGAGTGCGACAAGATTTATAGAGGACAAGTAATGAAACATGATGTCTACCAATTAAAAGTAACAGGATTAACTACAAAAATTGTTGAAATAGTAGATTATAATCCAAATTGGAAGTATGAGTTTGAAAAATTAAAATCTACACTAGAAAAGACTCTAGGTAATTCGATTTTGAAAATAGAACATGTTGGTAGCACATCTGTTGAAGGGCTTTCTGCAAAACCTAGATTAGATGTTGATATAATAATTGGAGACTATAGCTACTTAAATGATGTTGTCAGTAAACTAAAAAAATTAGGGTATAAACATCTAGGCAATTTAGAAGTAGAAGGAAGAGAAGCATTTTCTTATGAGACAACTAGTTTCATGGAGCATAATTTATATGTATGTCCTAAAGATGGGAAAGGATATTTAGAGCATATTAAATTTCGAGAGTATTTGAGACTAAATCCAGATAAGGTTAAAGAATATTCTGACTTAAAAAAGAAGCTAGCAAAACTTTATAGGTATGATGTTAACTCTTATTGTGATAACAAAACAGATTTCATAAGAGGCATAATAGATTAGATATTAATATTAAAAATATTTAAAGCAAATAATTCATTAGTAATTTTGAAAATAACAATGCACTATTATATTTGATTTGAAAAAGATTAAGTTCTTAATCTATCATATATAATAGTGCATTAAATATTTAAGCATGTTTTAGAAAACAATTTAAAAATAATAACTTATTAATGGAAATACTATTTATAAATTGCCTTTATAGGGTCTAGTTTAGAGGCTTTAAAGGCTGGTATTAAACCAAATACAACTCCAGTTAATATAGTAGCCAAAATAGCATAAAGTAAGCTATTTAAGCTAGGAATTGCTTCAAATCCAATGTATTTAGAAACATAGTTAGTAGCAATAAATCCAACTATAGTTCCTAAAATTCCTCCACATACCGTTATAAAAACAGCTTCAACTAAAAATTGAAATAATATAGACCTAGGTTTTGCACCAATAGCACGTCTTATACCAATCTCTCTTTGTCTTTCCATAACTGATACATACATTATATTCATTACACCAATACCACCAACAAACATTGCAACTACAGTTATTATAGATACATATTTATTGACATTAGAATTGATGCTTTCAAGATAAGCTGTTTGTTCAGTTGGGTCTGGTGTAGTATAAGAACCATTGATACCAGGATGCATTTCATATAGTTTAGCTATAATATTGTTTGCAACTTCATTCACATTATATCCTTTAGAACAAACTAAGTCTAACTGATAAATTTCAGTGGAGTAAGAGTTTTGACTCATTAGACTATCAAAAGCTTTTTTAGGTATAAGAGAAGTTATAAATTGCATATCTTGATAACCTCCTAAAAATCCTCCAGCTTGTTGTTGGTTAGAAGAATCATCCAATACTCCAATTATTTCAAATATAGTTCCATTTACATTAATACCATGGCCTAAAGCGTCTTCTGGATTTTCAAAAATTTCACTTGCACTTTGCTGTGTAAGTAGAATTACCTTTCTTTTTTCATCATCCAAGGAAAAATCTCTACCACAGATTAAATTTATTTTTGAATCTTTTTTTACTGGTCCAACTTCCACATAAGTCGTTTTTTTATCAAAAGATGCCTCAGAAGAATAAGTTGAATCAAGATTAAATCCATCTCTTGCAGGAGCAATTCTTTCTACACCTTCAACAAATGATAATTCTTCTAAATCTTTTGCATTGAATGGCTTTAAAAATATACTCATATCATTGGTAAGACCTGTGTTATCAGCTGATTCAAATGAAATAGTAGTTTTATTAGGATTAGCGTTATTTACAGATTTCTTGATTTCTTTTTGAAATCCATTACCTATAGAACTAACAAGTATTACTGAAGTTATTCCTATAATAATCCAAAGTAAAGCTACAAAGACACGAAGCTTGTGCCCCTTTAAATTAGCCAAAGAATTTTTTAATAAGCCCATGATTACACCTCCGAAGTAAACACACCATCTTTAAGTCGTATGACCTTAGTTGCATACTTAGTCAAATCCTGATCATGTGTAACCATTATTATAGTCTTGCCTTGTTCATTAAGTTCTGTCAAAAGTTCCATAATTTCCCTGCTAGTTTCACTATCCAATGCTCCAGTTGGTTCATCAGCAAAGATTATTTGAGGGTCATTTGCCAAACAACGTGCAATAGCTACACGTTGTTGCTGACCACCAGATAATTGAAGAGGTTTTTGTTTGATTTTATCTAAAAGCCCAACAGATTTTAGTTTGCTCTTAACAATTTCTTCTCTTTCAGATTTTTTTAATATTTTATTGTAAATTAGAGGTAGCTCTACATTTTGATATATATTTAAAGTTTCTATTAAATTAAATTGTTGAAAAACAAAACCAATATTGATATTTCTAAAAACAGAACGCTCATTTTCACTGAGATTAGTTACATCTGTGCCATCAAATATATATCTTCCTTCGTCAAACACATCAAGAAAACCTAAGATGTTAAGTAAAGTGGTTTTACCACTACCAGATTTACCCATTATCATGACAAATTCTCCAGATTCAATTTCTAAATTTAAGGATTTTAAAACATGTAATTCATCTTTCCCTACTTTGTAATATTTTTGAATATTTTCTAATTTAATTAACATATGTAAATTAATTCACATCCATATTAACTTCTTTTAAATTTTTGTCTGGAGTAGCATCTCCATTATTATTAGAGCCAGCAGTTACACCATCACCTTGAACTGGGTCTCCTTCTTTCATTTCTTTAGTAGGGTATTTTATTACTATATCACCTTGTTCAAGACCGCCTCTAATTACAGCAAAGTCATTATTTTTACTTGCAACATCTACAATTTGTTTTTTCAAGATTCCATCTAAGTCTTTAAATACATATGAGTGTTTTTTATCCTTAAGTACACAAGATGCTGGTATTTTAAAGCTTGAGTTAGCTACTTCAAGTGATGCTTGAAGATGGAATCCATTTGTCAACCCTTCTTGGTTATCAAATGCTATGTTTATATCATAATAAGATAAAGTACTTTGTTGAGCTCCCATCTCGCTACTTGGAGTAGATGGCTTATCAGATATAAAACTTATTCTACCAGTAAGATTTTGGTCAGTTGAGAAAACTAATATATTAACCATTTGGTCAATTTTCATCTTAGGTAAATCTTGTTCACTTGCTTGCCCCTTCATATAAAACTCTAGACCTTGAATAGTCATAAATGAAGCTGGTTGGTCTGGATTTCCAGTTTGGTCATTTAAGTATACAGTACCATCAAAAGGAGCAGTAGTTCTATCATATGCTTTCTTATCTAAAGAAGCTATCTGAGAGTTTAAAGCTGTTATTTGTGCATTTATAGAAGCTATAGCATCTCTATTTTCATCAATATTTGCAAGTGATATCTTTTGTTTTTTATATTGGCTAAGTTGTGATTTTAGACTATCTATTTCTGCTATTATAGTTGGATTTTTAGCAGTAAAAAGAAGGTCTCCTTGATTTACCTTTTGCCCATTTGTAACATTTACATCACTTAACTCATAATCTCCAGAAATATTAAAGTCTTTAGTTTGCTTAGGAACAACCATACCATTTATAAATATTTTTTCGTTTTCTGGAATAGTGTATGTTTCTATGAAGTTTTCATTAGTTTGTAATTCAGTATTTTTTGAATCGACATAAGCAAGTACCCCTAATATTAAAAGTATGATTATCACGATTCCTGCATAGATTTTAAATCTCTTGTTTTTAAAAGGATTATTTTTAAAACCTTTATTTTTAGCTTTGAAATTATTACTTCCAAAGCTAGTATTTTTAAAGCTATTACTCTTAAAGCTACTATTTCTAAATTTTTTATTTTTAAATTTTTTTAGAAAAGACATGTTTTCCTCCTTTGTATAAAAACTACTTATTATATACTGGGATGTACATATAGAATCATTATAAGAAGCATGTTGAATATAAGTCAAATGAAAATAACTTATCAATATATAAGATACTATAGATAATCTTTGAATGTAATAGTAATTTTTGTATATTGATTGTACTCTGAATCTACATCAATTTTATGGCCAAGTTTGTCACAAAGTTCTTTTACTAAATAAAGACCAAGCCCTGTAGATTTAGTGTTATTTCTTCCATTATTACCTGTAAATCCCTTATTGAATATTCGATTTAAATCTTCCTTTTTTATACCACAGCCAGTATCTTCCACCCTTAATTGTAAATAATTTTTGTGGGTTTTGCAATAGATAGATATATTATCTTCTATTGAGGCATATTTTAGGGAATTATTTAATAATTGCTCGAATATGAAGTGAAGCCATTTTTCGTCTGATAAAACTGTATAATTCAAATTATTTAAGTTTAAAATTATTTTTTTTGAGATAAAATATTTTGAATATTTTCTTATAATATCTCTAAGAATATTTTCAATATTTACTTCTTGAATCAAAAAATCTTTATGAAAATCTTCAAGTCTAGATAAATATAAAATTCTTTCAACAGAATTTTCAATTCTAAATATCTCTTTATCAATATCATCTGAAATTTTTTCTTCGATTAAATCTTCGTTTTGTTCAAGTACTAGTTTAATTATTGCTATAGGTATTTTTATATCATGTACCCACATACTCATAATTTCTTTATTTTCTTCAAATTTCTTAGTATTGATATCTATTATATCATCACACTGGTTTTGATAACCTTTAATTATATCCAAATATATTTTTTCTTCATTTGTACATTTAACTAATTCTATATCATTAGTACTAACTTTGAATGTATTATTTTTAATTTTCTCTAAAAATCTATTTTTCTTAATGTAGCCAGTAAGTATATATATAAATGAAAATACTATATTTACAATTAATATGTATACAATAGTATCTACTAAGAGAGCATCAATAGGAGAAAATATAATAACTGCTATCGTAAAAAGTAAGAAACCAAAGTTGTATACTAAAAATTCGAGTTTATCTTTGAGAAAATCTTTAAAACTCATAAATTCACCTACTTAAAACTATTTTAACTGATTATATAACCTAATCCTCTTTTAGTTTCTATAAAGTCTTCCAATCCAATTTCACTTAATTTTGAACGTATTCTGTTTACATTAACAGTGAGAGTATTATCATCTACAAACCAATCATTATCCCATAATTTTTTCATAAGTTTATTTCTACTAACTATTTTACTTTTATTCCTCATAAGTTCATGAAGAATTTTAATTTCATTTTTGGTTAGCTCAATAGTACTATCTTTATAACATATAGTTGCAGTTGATAAATCCAAAGTAACCCCATTATGGACAATTTTATTTGAATTATTATCAACAAAATTATAAGTTCTTCTTAAAAGAGCATTTACTTTAGCTATTAAAACATCTATAGAAAATGGTTTTTGTATATAATCATCTGCGCCTAGATTTACACCCATTATCACATCCATATTAGAATTTCTTGAAGAAATAAATATTATTGGAACTTTGGAAATTCTTCTTATCTCATTACACCAATGAAATCCATCATAAAATGGAAGATTTATATCTAATAAAACCAATTGTGGTTTATAATGCTTAAATTCTTCTATTATGTTTTCAAGATTTTCTATTTGATAGACAATATGTCCCCATTTAGAAAGACAATCTGCTATTTGATGTTTTAATGAAACATCATCTTCAATTACCATTATTTTAAACATTTTTACCTCCTAATCCAGAATAGTTATATTAACATAACTATATTTTACTTGATAAGTTCAAACATTTCTACCTTATAATTTAAAATAATTATATTAATATAACTATATTTTACTTGACAAATTATATTTTAAATATAATTCTAGTAAAAAGGAAGAAATATAATTAATACTTACAGAAATGTAACATTATATTAATATAAGTAAATGGTTAAAAACTACTTTAATATATATAATATATTTATAAGAATTGGAAAATGAGCAATTATGTTGAGGAGTGGTAAGTAATTATGGAAGAAATATTAATTGTTGAAAATATAAAAAAAGAGTATGGTAGAAAAGGCTCAAAATATGAAGCTTTAAAGGGAATAAGTTTTAAAGTTTATAAAGGCGAATTTGTAGGTATTATGGGTTCATCTGGAGCTGGAAAATCAACTCTTTTGAACATTATTTCTACAATAGATTTGCCTTCATCAGGAAATGTTTATATAGAGAATAAGAATATTATTAAAATGAAACAAAATAAATTAGCCGACTTTAGACGTGATAATCTTGGATTTGTATTTCAAGACTCTAACCTTTTAGATACATTAACTATAAAAGAAAATATAATGCTCCCTCTTTCTTTAAAAAATGAAAAAGTATCAGTAATAGAAAGTAGAATAAAAGAAGTTTCAAAATCACTAAATATAGAATCAGTATTAGATAAATATCCTAATGAAGTCTCAGGTGGACAAAAACAAAGAGGCGCTGTTTGTAGAGCAATAGTAACAAAACCATCATTAATACTTGCAGACGAGCCTACAGGAGCATTAGATTCTAAATCTGCAAGGGATTTATTAAATTCTCTAGTAAAATTAAATAAAGATAACGATTCAACAATATTAATGGTAACACATGATGCTATAAGTGCAAGTTTTTGTAGTAGAATACTCTTTATAAAGGATGGAATAATCTTTACAGAACTTATAAAAGGAGAAAGCACAAAAGAATTCTATAATAAAATACTAAATACAGTTTCCTTAATTGGAGGAGTTAATAAAAATGAGTTTATTTAAAATTGCTATAAAAAATATAAAAAAGAACTTTTTAAGCTATTTTATGTACTTCGTTTCAATTGTATTTAGTGTATTTATATTCTTTAGTTTCAAGTCAATAGAGTACAATGAAGCCTTAAATTTACTTGGTAGAAAAACTAAAATAGGTATTAATACAAGTTCAATTGTAATAGTGGTATTTGTTTTTTTGTTTATATATTATTCAAATTCATTTTTCTTTAATAGACGTAGGCAAGAGATAGGTACTTATAGCTTGATTGGAATGAGAAAAAATCAGATAGGCAGAATATTTTTATATGAAACTTTTTTGATGGGAATCTTTGCAATATTAATAGGAATATCTTTAGGTTTTTTATTTTCAAAGCTTATGACAATGATTCTTGTAAAATTAATGAAAGAGATTATAGTAGTAAAGATGACTTTAAGTATAAGGGCTTTAATTCAGACATTAGGAATATTTTTAATAATATTTGTAGTAATTGGAATGAGAAATATTATAGTTATTAGGAATAAAAAAATTGTAGAGTTATTTAAGAAGTCACCAGAAAAATATACAAATAAAAGATTTATAAAGCTAAAGGGAACTCTTGGAGTTTTACTGATAGTATTTTCTTATTTAATGTCAGTTAGTCATTTCATTGTTGAAAACATAATGTTTTCAGCTTTTATATTAATTACAATAATACCAGGTACTTTTTTATTTTTTTCATCAATAATGTCGATAATTATAGATGTTGCTAAGAAGAAAAAAAGTTTTTATTACAAGGGAAGAAATCTAATTGCATTTTCAGAACTTGGATTCAAATTAAAGAATAATAGCAGAGTATTGGCAATAATAGCAATATTAATAGCTACAAGTGTAACTATGTTAGGATTTACAATATCAATTTATTACGATATAGATAGAAATATAAATGAAAACTACAAGTATAGTTATACTATAAATGCAGAAAATTCTCTTGTAAATAATGAAATCGATAAGCTGCTATATAAATATAAAGAAGATGATAAGGTGCTTTTTGATAAGACAGTAGAGTTTATAAGTAGAGATGTAAATTTTAAATTGTACTATAAAAAAGGAGGAGTTTATAGAGAAAATACAGTGATTGTAGATTTTATTAAAGAAAGTGATTTTAAGAAATTAAGACAATATCAAAACAGTAATTATGAAGAATTAACTTCAGAAGAGCATGTATATTATGTTTCAGATTCATATAAGAGAATGTTTCTTAAAAGTACTGGTACTCAAAAAATAGATGTATACATTAAAGAAAAAGAGAAGATGAATTTATTTACAGTTCAAAAAAATATTTTAGAGCCAGAAATAAATTTACAATCAACATTTGATTTAATTGTGGTAAAAGATAACATATTTAATAGATTAAAATCAGGAGGAGAATCGAGATTATTAAGATTAATTGATATAAAAAATGAAAAAAAAGAGTTTGATATGTCTTTAAGATTAAAAAATATAGTTGATAAAAATATGGAATCAACTTATCCTTTTAATTTTACATCAAATGTCGAAAACTATAATGATTTAATTAGAGTAAGTGGTCTTATGTTATTTATAGGTATATTTCTATCTGTAGTATTTCTTTTGTGTACAGGAAGTATAATTTTATTTAAGCAATTATCAAATATATATGATGATAAAGAACGATATATTATGCTAAAAAAACTTGGGGCAAATAATCAAGATATTGAGAAAATAATATCAAGACAATTAAAAGTTGTATTTTTGTTGCCATTAATTGTAGGTACAATTCATAATTTATTTGCTATGTCAATTGCTCAAAAATTTATAACTAGGCCATTGCTTATACCAATTATTACAACACTAGCCATTTATTATATAGGTTATTTTATATATTATTTTATAACATTAAAATACGCTCAAAATATGATAATAGATTAAGTTGTAGAGTATTTTTTACTTAATAAGAATTAAATACTAAAAGCAAGATAGCTTATCTAATCAAAACAAAAAAATATTATAATAATGTAATTAAGTCTTGGAAAAAGTTTGTATTTTGTATCAGTTGTATTAATTAATGTTATATAATAAATTTAAGGAAAATATAAAATAAAAATGACAAGGAGTTGAAAATTATGATGTTTGATGCTCATCAACATAAATATCCATCAATAAGAAATGTTATATATGCTAAAAATGGAGCAGTTGCAACTTCAACGCCATTAGCTTCTCAAGCTGGGCTTGAAATACTAAAAAAAGGTGGAAATGCTGTGGATGCAGCAGTTGCAACTGCTGCTACATTATCTGTAGTTGAACCTACAAGTAATGGAATTGGAGGAGACGCATATGCTCTTGTTTGGATAGAGGAAGAAAAACGATTATATGGACTAAATTCTAGCGGTTTTGCTCCAGAAAGAATGGAATTAAAAAATTACAAGAACATGAAAGAAATGCCAAAGTATGGATTTGGAGCAGTAACTGTACCTGGAATACCTGCAGCTTGGGCAGAATTAAATAAAAAGTATGGAAAACTTAGTCTACTAGAATGTTTATCTCCAGCAATTAAATATGCAAGAGAAGGATATGTTGTTTCTCCTAATGTATCAAAAGTATGGAAAAAATCCTATGAACTATATGAAAAAGAATTTGTTGGAGAAGAATTTAAGTCATGGTTTGAGACGTTTTCTAAGGATGGTAAAGCTCCAGAAGCTGGTGACATATTTGTATGTGAAGAGCATGCTAATACATTAGAAGAAATAGCCAATACACAAGCTGAAAGTTTTTATAGAGGTAGACTAGCAGATAAAATAGATGAGTGTTCTAGAAAGTTTGAGGGAGCTATAAGAAAAAGTGATTTAGCGAGTTTTTATCCAACTTGGGTAGAACCTATAAGTACAGAATATAAAGGATATAAAATATTTGAAATTCCACCGAATGGACATGGAATAACAGTCCTAATGGCATTAAATATATTAAAAGAATTGGACATAAAAGGAGATATAGAAAATGTAGATGACATACATAAGATTATAGAAAGCTTAAAACTGGCTTTTGCAGATTCTAAAACTTATGTAACTGATATAGAACATATGAAAGTAAAGGTTCAGGAATTATTAAGTCAAGATTATGCAAAAAAGAGAAGTTTATTGATTGATAATGAAAAAGCTTTATACCCAAAAGAAGGAGAACCATATTGTGGTGGAACTGTATATCTTTGTACTGCTGACAAAGATGGAAATATGGTTTCATATATACAGAGTAATTATATAAATTTTGGTTCTGGGATAGTAATACCAAACACTGGTATTGCACTACATAGTAGAGGTAATAATTTTAACTTAGACCCTAAACACCATAATGTAGTAAAACCATTTAAAAAACCTTATCACACAATAATACCTGGTTTTTTAGGTAAAGATGATAAGGCAATAGGTCCATTTGGTGTAATGGGTGCTTTTATGCAACCACAGGGACATCTTCAAGTATTAACGAGTATGATAGACTTTGGTTTAAACCCTCAAGAGGCATTAGATGCTCCAAGATGGCAGTGGATAAAAGGTAAAGAGATAGAAGTTGAATCAGAGATGCCAAGACAGATGGTAGATGCTCTTATTGAAAAAGGTCATGAGATAAAAGTAATTCATGATAATGTTGATATGGGTAGGGGACAAATAATCTTCAAAACAGAGCAAGAAAGTTATGTTTGTGCAACAGAGTCAAGATGTGATGGTCATGTTGCAGTTTATTAATATTGTAAACTAAATTTATATTTAATGACTAAAGGAATCTATATGAAATGATGATAATAAAAGGCGAAAGTCTACAATGACTAACGCCTTTATAAAAAACTAAGATATATAATATGCTAGATTTATTTATTATTAACTTTATTCTTGTCCAGTTTTAACTTTGTTGTCATCATAGCTAATCCAGTCACTAAAGCTACCAACATAAATCTTATGGGGCATATTAAGTTCTCTAAGTGCAAGGCTGTTAACACAAGCAGATATTCCTGAACCACAAGACAAAATTATTTCTTCATAATTGTTTAAATCCTTAAAGAAGTCTTTTAAAAATTCAGTATCTTTAAGTGAGCCATTTTCAAAATCACCTTTTATTAAATCCTTGCAAAAGTAATTTTTTGCACTAGGTATATGGCCAGCTTTTGAATATGCAGGTTCAACTAAACCTTGGTATCTTTCATTAGCACGACAATCTATAATCACAGTATTTTTGTCATATAATTTAGACTTAACATATTCCATTGGAACAACTAAACTGTCATTTACATTAGGCTTAATTTTTTTGTCTGTACAGTTTGGAATATTTATTTTTTCTTCTAATTCTCCACCTTCTTTTACAAAAGCTGTTATTCCACCATCTAATACATAGACATTTTCAAGACCTAAGTGTTTTAATTGGAAGAATAGTCTACAAGCACCATTTAAATCTCCATCATCATAAGCTACAATTGTAGTGTAATTATCAACACCCATTTTTTCTAACTTTTCTTTTAATATAAAAGGGTCTTGTAAAGGATTTTTACCGCCATGTTCTTTTGTAGGAGATGATAAATCCTTGTCTATATCCAAGATAAAGCTACCTTTTATATGTCCTTTTTTATAAGAATCAATACCATAAGTTCTATTGATAAGGTCAAATCTACAATCTATAACAACTAGATTATCATTATGTTCTAATTTAGATATAAGTTCTTTTGCAGAAATAATATTTTTCAAAAAACAAACCTCCTATTTTTAATTATTTTTATGTGTATTCATAATAATTATTAACTTTATAAATTAATATTATTATAAATTATTACATAAGTAAATAAATCTTTAGAAAATATAAAAATTTTATATAAAAATTCAAATAATTAATGAATATTAAAAATTTTAGATATATAATAAAATAAGAGTATATTTTAGTTTATATAAAAGCTGGTATTGCAATAGATTAAAGCCTTATACATGTTTAGTTTTTAAAGAAATCTGAGTTATTATGAAAACCTAGGTTAATTTATTAAACAAATAATTGAATAAAAAAAATTTATTATGTATTTATAAAATTTTTGTTACAAATTTGGCATAATATAGTATACTTTAAGTGTGTATTAGGTTAAATCTATAACAAATTATACGTATAATATGGGTTTTAATATTTGTTGGAATTTAAACGTAATTTGTTAATATCAACTATTTGTAATTTGGGCAGTTATAATTATTTTACAGGGGGGATGTCCAATACAAAACATTTAATCGAGAACTAATATTGTATTATAATTAGAGTTATAGTTTTGTGTGTTTATGTTTTAATTAAATTTAAAGTGGGAAAAATATATTTGTTAGAATGGAGAATAGCGAGATGAGTAATAAAATAGTTAGTAAGAGACAATTAACAGATAGTATTTATTTGATGGAAATAGAGGCTCCTAGAGTTGCAAAATCTTCTCAGCCTGGTCAATTTATAATAATTAAAAATGATGAAAAGGGAGAAAGAATTCCTCTTACAATAGCTGATTATGATAGAGAAAAAGGAACAGTAACTATCGTATTCCAAACAGTTGGTGCTTCAACTAAGAAATTAGCAATGTTTGAAGAAAACGATTTTGTAATGGACTTTGTAGGGCCATTAGGACAAGCAAGTGAATTCATACATGAAGATATAGAAGAATTAAAAAATAAAAAAATCCTATTTGTAGCTGGTGGAGTAGGTTCTGCTCCAGTGTATCCACAAGTTAAATGGTTTAAAGAGAATGGATTAGATGTAGATGTAATAATTGGTGCAAGAACTAAAGAATTAATCATATTAGAAGATGATATGAGAAAAGTAGCTAAAAATGTATACATATCAACAGATGATGGTACATATGGATTTGATGGAAGAGTTACAGATTTATTAAAAGATTTGGTTGATAATCAAGGCAAAAAATATGACCAAGCAATAGTAATTGGACCAATGATAATGATGAAATTTATGTGTCAATTGACTAAAGAATTAAACATACCTACTATAGTAAGTTTAAATACAATAATGATTGATGGAACAGGTATGTGTGGTGGTTGTAGAGTTAGTGTTGGAAATGAGACTAA
This sequence comes from Clostridioides sp. ES-W-0018-02, assembly GCF_020658175.1. Lineage (NCBI taxonomy): Bacteria > Bacillati > Bacillota > Clostridia > Peptostreptococcales > Peptostreptococcaceae > Clostridioides > Clostridioides sp. ES-W-0018-02. The sequence goes on from NZ_JACVVY010000001.1 coordinate 79,631, forward strand.
GTTTGCATGTGTAGATGGTCCTGAATTTGATGGACATTTAGTTGATTTTGACCAAGCTATGAGAAGACAATCTATGTACAAAACTCAAGAAGGAAGAGCTATGTTAAAACTTGAAGAAGGCGATAGTCATCATCATAGTAATTGTGGATGTGGAGGTAACAAATAATGGATGCTAAAAAAGTAAAAGTACCAGTTAGAGAACAAGAACCTGCTGTAAGAGCAACAAATTTTGATGAAGTATGTTTAGGATACAATAAAGAAGAAGCTATGGCAGAAGCTAATAGATGTCTAGGATGTAAAAAACCAAAATGTGTAGGTGGATGTCCAGTAGGAATTGATATCCCAGGATTTATAACAAAAATTAAAGAAGATGATATAGAAGGTGCTGCTAAAGTAATAGCCAAGAGTAGTTCACTACCTGCTGTTTGTGGTAGAGTATGTCCACAAGAAAGTCAATGTGAAGGTGTATGTATACTTGGAATAAAATCAGATGCAGTATCAATAGGAAAATTGGAAAGATTTGTAGCAGATTGGTCAAAAGAAAATGATATAAACTTATCTGATACAGAACCTAAGAAAAATCAAAAAGTAGCTGTAATAGGAAGTGGACCAGCAGGTCTTGCTTGTGCTGGTGACTTAGCTAAAAAAGGCTATGATGTAACAATATTTGAAGCAATGCATGAACCAGGTGGAGTTTTAACTTATGGAATACCTGAATTTAGACTTCCAAAACAAGCTGTTGTTCAACCTGAAATAGATAATATAAGAAAATTAGGTGTAAAAATAGAAACTAATGTAATTGTTGGTAAAACAATAACAGTAGATGAACTTATAGAAGATGAAGGATTTGAAGCTATATTCATAGGTTCAGGAGCTGGTCTTCCTATGTTTATGAACATACCAGGAGAAAATGCTAATGGAGTATTTTCTGCAAATGAGTTTTTAACTAGAGTAAACTTAATGAAAGCTTATAGAGATGATTATGATACACCTATTAGTTCTGGTAAAAAAGTTGCTGTAGTTGGTGGTGGAAATGTTGCTATGGATGCTGCTAGAACTGCATTAAGATTAGGTTCAGAATCATATATAGTTTATAGAAGAAGTGAAAAAGAGCTTCCAGCGAGAGCTGAAGAAGTACATCATGCAAAAGAAGAAGGAATTATATTTAATACATTGACAAATCCTAAAGAAATTTTAGTAGATGAAAATGGATATGTTAAAGGTATGGTTTGTATAAGAATGGAATTAGGAGAACCAGATGATTCTGGAAGAAGAAGACCTATAGAAATAGAAGGTTCTGAATTTGTACTTGATGTAGATACAGTTATAATGTCACTTGGAACAAGTCCAAATCCATTAATATCTTCTACAACAAAGAGTCTTGATATAAATAAGAGAAGATGCTTAATAACAGATGAAAATGGTCAAACTTCTAAAGAAGGTGTATTTGCAGGTGGAGACGCTGTTACTGGAGCAGCAACAGTAATATCTGCAATGGGTGCTGGTAAAACTGCAGCAGCTTCAATAGATGAATATTTAAAAGCAAAAGTTAATGCTTAATTTGTAAATTAAATATACCAAGTTAGAATAATTTCTAGCTTGGTATATTTTTTTGAAAAATTATATAATAAAGCCATAGTTACTATTGTAATATTTACTATTAAGCAACATAATTTTGTTTAATTATGGTAAAATAATATCGAATAAAGATTTTATAAGGGGGAAATAATGTGTGGTTGGCAGAATCAGAGTTATCAGACTTGACATTAGAACTTATACCTAAAAAGAATATTTTTGGTATAACGGTTACATATATTAGTGCAACAGATATTGAAAATGTAAGCATTTTAGATAAAGCAAGTATAAATTACTTAAAAAATAATATCCCATCATTAGAATATAGGCCTTTCCTATATAAAATTGAAAAATTAAATGTGCCAGTTTTAAATTATGAATCTCGTATAAAGGATTCATATAAATTTAAAGAAAGAATACTTTTGGATTATTCACATAGAGTAATGTCACAAGTTATTAAAGAGCCGATTGAGTATGTATTACAATAGTATAATTAATGGTGTTTAAATATGAGAAAAAGAGAAAAAATATTTGATGGATTAGTTTTTAGGTATATATTAATTTTATGGATGTTATTAATTTTAATTGATTTTACAAGTACAATTATATATGCAAGTAATTCTATGGAGGTTGCTTCTAAAAATATGATTGAAGCCTCAAAAAGAGAATTAGAAAATTATTTAAGTGTCAATGCATCCTTATTAAAAGCTCTTAGTCAAGACGATAGATTTTCTGATGCCAGAACTTCTCTAATTGAAAAAGGTAAGTTATTAAGACCTTATCAAAAACAATATAACCTTTTTATGCTTGGAATAACTGATGCACAAGGGAATACTTCAAGTACATATAGAGAAAGGGTTGGGACAATAAAAGACCGAACTCATTTTCAGAAGGTATTAGAAACAAAAAAAATGGTGATTTCTGACATTACAGTTAGTAAGGTTACAGGGGATAAAGTATTTATTATATGTGTACCTATTATAAAAAATAATGAAGTAACTGGAACTATTTTTGCTTCCTTTTATTTTCAAGATGTAAATAAGATAGTAAGTAGAAGTAATTCTGATGATTCTATTAAGTTTTTAATGGTAGATAAAAATTATGCCATTATTTCTCATCAAAATAAAGACTATGTCCACAATAAGACGGACATGTTTAGTATAGAAGGAAATATTATAGGGTCCAGTAAAAATGAAATTTTAAAAAATATAGATGAGAAACGTCAAGGTGGTTTTTTATCATGGGATAATTGGAAGTTATATAGTGCAAGATATACGAGTATCGAAGGAACTGATTGGACGTTAATATCAAGTTGTGATGTCTTTAAGAACTTTAAAAGCTTGATAATTGATTTTATAATCAAGTTATTTTTCTATATATTAATATTTTTGATATTGTGGAAATTAAGTAATGTTACACTAATAGAACAACTGAAAAAATTAGCTTACTATGATTCATTAAGTGGAATAAAGAACAAAGAAAAGTTTAAAAAAGATTCTATATATATTTTACATAATTATTATAAGGATGATTTTTACTTAGTTCAATTGGATGTCAATAAATTTAAATACATAAATGAGATGTTTGGTTATACTGAAGGAAATAAGATATTAATACATATTGCAAATGTGTTAAAACACAATACAAACAAATATGAACTTTGTGCCAGAATGGATAATGACCACTTTATATTATTGCTTTCTTGTAATACTGATACTGACCTTTTAAATAGACTAGCTAAAATAAATAATGAAATATGCAATTTAAGTACTAGTAATTCTTCACAATATAAAATTGTTATGTCAAGTGGCATATATAAGATAAATAGAAGTGATGATATACAAAAAATTGACTTGTTAATTGATAGAGCGAATATTGCTGCAAAAACAAAAAAAGATAAGTATGAGCATTCATATTCATTTTTCAATGAAGATACAAGAAATCGATTATATAGAGAAAAGAAATTGGAGGATAATATGAATAAAGCTTTGGAAAAAGGCGAGTTTGTAGTATATTACCAACCAAAATATAGTTTAAATGATGGAAATGAAATTGAAGGAGCAGAAGCTCTAATAAGATGGAACAATCCAGATATAGGATTTATTTCACCCGTAGATTTTGTACCTTTATTTGAAAGAAATGGTTTCATTGTAAATATTGATATGTTTGTATTTGAAGAAGTATGTAAGACCTTGAGAAAGTGGCTAAACAAAGGTTATAACCCTGTGCCAATCTCAGTGAATATATCTAGAGTTCATTTACATAGAGATAATTTTATAGAGAATATTACTGAATTGATAAATAAGTATAATATATCTCCTAAGTTTATAGAACTTGAATTAACAGAAAGTGTTGTATTTGATAATTTAAATATATTGATTGATATAATTAAGAGGCTTAAAAAGATAGGATTTCTTATATCAATGGATGATTTTGGCTCAGGATATTCATCCTTGAATCTATTAAAGGACCTTCCTTTTGATATTTTAAAATTAGATAGAGGCTTTCTAATTGAAACAACAGATACAAAACGTGGAAAAATTATTATCTCTAAGATAGTAGAAATGTCAAAAGCGATTAATATTAAAGTTATATGTGAAGGTGTAGAAACCAATGAGCAAGTAGAGTTTTTAAAAGAAATAGGATGCGATAAGGTTCAAGGTTATTTATTTGCTAAACCGATGGTACTTAGTGAATTTGAAAAGCTTCTAAAATTTTAGTTGAATTAATTATTAATACTAATTAGTTTGTTGATACCCTAACAATTAACTTACAAATATGTAAGTTAATTGTTAGGGTATTTTTATGGTTAAAATGGGATATTCACGATAATATATTACTGTAGTGAAAATAAAAAAGTAATGGAGAATATAAAATGAACATATTAAGTATTAAAAATATATCAAAAACATATTATGGAAAAGTTCCATATAAAGCATTAGATAGTATTAATTTAAGTATAGAAAAGGGCGAATTTGTAGCTGTTATGGGTCCATCTGGAAGTGGTAAATCTACTCTCTTAAATATAATATCTACAATTGATAAGCAGAGTGAAGGCCAAGTTATATTAAATGGACAGGATACAAGTAAATTAGAAGGAGAAAAATTAGCTGAATTTAGAAGAAAACAACTTGGTTTTGTATTTCAGAATTTTAATTTGATTGATACTTTGACAGTTGGTGAAAATATAATGTTGCCACTTACACTAGATGGTAGAAATGTTAAAAAAATGAACAGGGAAACTAAAAATATATCTGAATTTTTAGGTATTGATAAAATTTTAGATAGAAGAACTTATGAGATTTCAGGAGGACAAGCTCAAAGATGTGCAATTGCTAGAGCAATTATAAATAACCCATCATTACTTCTTGCAGATGAACCAACAGGGAATCTTGATTCGAAATCCACTGATGATGTTTTAGAGTTATTTGCTAAGATAAACAAAGAACAAAATGTAACTACACTTATGGTAACTCATGAAGCATATAGTGCAAGCCATTCAGATAGAGTTGTTTTTATAAAGGATGGATGCATATATACAGAGATAAAGAAATCAGGCACGAATAGTTCTTTTTACAATAAAATACTATCTGTCTTGTCTCAAATAGGAGGTGTAAGGTAGTGACTTTTGGAAGATTTGCTTATAATAATATAATTAGAAATTTTAGAGCATATTTAGCGTATTTTTTAAGCTCAATTTTCTCTATAATGATATTTTTTGTATTTGCAGTATCTATGTTTCATCCAATTATAACGGATTCTGGAATCCAAAGTGGTTCTACTGCATTTATGGCTCTTATGATTTCAGAATTAATAATATTAGGATTTAGTCTGCTTTTTATATTATATTCCTTAGGAAATTTCTTAAAATCTAGATTAAGAGATTTTGGAGTTATGATAATAATTGGAATGAGTAATAAACAATTGAAAAGATTGATATTGATTGAAAATTTAATAATAGGATTATTAGCAATAATGTTAGGAATACTTTTAGGGCTATCTATTTCTAAGTTATTTTTATTGTATTTAGGTAAAATATTTTATATGAACTTGACAGAAAGTTACTTTCCAATAAAAGCGATACTAATGACAATTATATCTTTTATGTTATTATTTTTGATAACAGGACCACTTAGCTTAAAATTGTTAAACAAAAATAATATTTTTGAACTTTTAGTAGGCACAAAGAAACCTAAAAAAGATATAAAACCTTCAAAATTATTTGGAATACTTGGTATATTATGTCTTATGACAGGATATGCTATGATGCTATTTGTTAATAAGTTAAATATAAATGGTGATATGTACATGATAGCGCTGTTGATTACTCTAGGAATGTTTTTATTTTTTTCTCAGTTTACCATTTTAATATTAAAGCATATGAAAAATAGAGAGAAGTTTTATAAAAACAAAATAAATATGTTGCTTATAGGTAATTTAGTATATAAGATGAAAGATAATTCTCGATTATTGTTTTTAATGACAATACTTTTATCTGGTACTTTAGTAGCATTTACAACAACTTCAACACTTGTAACTTCACAAGGTAAATCCTCTAAAAATAATTTTCCAATGGTTTACTCATATTTCTCAGAAGACAATAATAACAAAAAATATGAGGACTTAGAAGAAATTAGAAACACAATAAAAGAATATGATTATAAGGAATTAAGTTTTCCTATGCTTGAATATAATAATGAAGTATTATTAAGTATGAGTAACTATAATAAATTATCAAAACAATTGGGATTAGATAAAATTAATCTAAGGATAGATGAGGGCATTATAGTTCCTAGATATAATTCTAAAGAGCATATAAATTCTTTAAAAGAAATTAAAGCTTATAAGATAAAAAATGTAAACATAAAGATAAAAGAATCAACAGATAGGATAATTTTTCCTACAGGTATGTTTAGTAAAATTATAGTTATACATGATAATTTATATAATAATATACAAAGTAAGTTTTCAAAAATAAACTTTCATGGATTTGATTATGAAAACTGGCAAGATAGTGCTGATATAACTGAAGCATTAAAAGAAAAACATTTTAATCTAGATAGAAATGATATGAAGTCATATTTTTTAACCTTACCAGATATGTATTTAGCTGAGTTACAACAAAGTAAAATTCTTCAATTTATGGGTATTTTCATAGGTGTTATTCTGTTTATGGCAGTTCTTAGTTTTTTGTATTTTAGACTATACACAGATGAACCTTTTGATAAGGTTAAGTACAACAATCTATCAAAAATAGGTCTATCTTTTAAAAATATGAATAAGATTGTTAGTATAGAGATAGGTATACTATTTTTTGTACCTTTTATCATAGCTATTGTAAATAGCATATTTTCTTTACTCTTTTTAAATAGTGTACTAAACAATAGTTTTAACTTAAAAAATTGGGGTATATTATTAGTGCTCTCATGTATATATTCACTTTATTTTCATTTACTAAAGAAATTTTATATTAGAAAAGTTTGGTTTTTTGATTAAAGTGGTATATAATATATATTATAGAAAATTAATATTTAAAAAGTAGTTAATATTAAGGGAGGGCATATGCACCTCCCTTGTAATATGTGGAAAATTAAATATTAGAAGAAGGAGGAGACTTGATGGATAATCAACAATTATTAGGAACGGAACGAATCAGTAAATTACTACTGAAATACTCTATACCGGCAATAATAGGTATGCTGGTAAATAGTCTATATAATGTGGTAGACAGAATTTTTATTGGGAACATACCAGGGGTTGGACCACTTGCAATAACAGGTCTTGGTGTTACGATGCCAATAATGACAATAATACTTGCATTTGGTATGTTGATAGGAATAGGAACAACGACAACTATATCGATAAAACTTGGGCAAGGTAAAGTAGAAGATGCAAGGAAACTTATAGGAAATGCAATGACATTAGCTGTAGTTACAGGAATTATAATAATGGTACTTGGGATATTATTTGCAAATAAAATACTTACATTATTTGGAGCAAGTGAAAATACATTAATATATGCAAAGACATATATAAATATCATCTTATTAGGAACAATAGTAAATCTTCTATCCTTTTCTTTAAATCACTCAATAAGAGCTGATGGTAGCCCTAAGATTTCAGCAGGAATAATGATAATAGGATGCCTAACTAATATAGTTTTAGATTGGATGTTAATATTTGGATTCAATATGGGAATACAAGGAGCTGCAATTGCTACAGTAACTTCTCAAGCTCTTACAGCTATTTTAACTATAGGCTACTATATAAGTGGAAAATCAAATTTAAAATTCAGTAAATCTCATTTAAAATTAGATAAAAGATTAGTAGGTGCAGTATTTGCAATAGGAATGTCACCATTTGCTATGCAACTTGCAGCAAGCTTAGTTCAAGTAATATCAAATATTGCACTTAAAACTCATGGTGGAGATTTAGCTATAGGAGCTATGGCTACAATTTCTTCTATAGCAATGGTATTTTTAATGCCTATCTTTGGAATAAATCAGGGAGCGCAACCCATTATAGGTTTTAACTATGGGGCTGAAAAATACGATAGAGTTAAAAAAGCATACTTAGGTTCATTAGTAGTAGCTACTATAATCTTATGCATGGGTATGGTAGTAATTATGCTTTTCCCAGAGGCAATTATAGGGATATTTAATAAAGACCCTGAGCTTATGAGTATATCTGTAGATGGTTTAAAAATATACCTACTTATGTTACCAATTGTAGGTTTATCAATTACAGGAACAAACTTTATACAATCTATAGGTAAAGCAAAAATGGCAATGTTATTAAGTCTTCTAAGACAGGTAATTTTATTGATACCAGCAGTAATAATTCTTCCTACATTCTTAGGTTTAAAGGGTGTATGGACAGCTCAACCAGTATCTGACTTTATAGCCACAGTAATTACAGGTGTAGTAGTATTTAGAGAGTTGAAAAGATATACACCTAAAAGTGAACGTTTAAGTGAAATAACAACTGAATAAAAAGTATAATTTCAGATAAATAAGTAAAAAATTGTAAAAAATACAATTATATGATAAAATAAAACCGCTGTCAAAAAGAAGAGAAATTCTAATTATGGAGTGATTTTATGGAATTTACAAAAAAAAGCAAATTAAAAAATATGTATGTAAACATGAATGTAGCTAGAATGTTGTCTAAGATAAATGAGTATAAGGGTAGACAACTGCTTTACAAAAAACAACCAAAAGAAATTTTAGAAAGTCTAGAAAAAAAATCTTTAGTAGATTGTTCAGAATCTACATATATTGGAAATCAAAAAGAAAGTAATACTTTTAATTTAGAAAAATTAATAAGCAATGAAGTCACACCTAAAAGTAGAGAAGAGTTAAGTATTGTTGAATACAGAGATGTAGTAAAAACTATTAACAGTGCTTATGAGAGTATACCAATAAGCTCACAAACAATTCTTGAACTTCATGGATACTTATATAAATTTTCATCTACCAGAGGGGGAAGCTATAAATCAGAAAGTGGATTCTTTGAATATAATTTAAAAAATAGTGACTTCATAAATGTTGATGCAAGTGTTAATAAGGTTGAAAAAGCTGTAGAAGAAATATGTGAAGCTTATAATACATTGATAGATGAGGATGAAATTGATATATTAATATTAATTTCTGCATTTGTGTTAGATTTCATCTTGATACATCCATTTAAAGAAGGTAATATAAAAATGGCAAGAGTACTTATACTATTGCTGTTAAACAAAAATGGATATGAAGTTGGAAGATATATAAGTTTAGGAAAAATATTTGATGACAGTTCATATGAATACTATAGTAACTTAAACTATTTGAAGTCATCTATAGGGAATGAAAAATCAGATATGAATGCTTGGATTGAATATTTTTTAGAAACTATATTGACTGCATATAAGAAGTTAGATGACAGTTTAAATGTATCTGATAAGAAAAGACAGACAAAAACTAGTAGAATAGAAAAAATAATAAATTCTACTCTTGGATATTTTACAAAAGAAGATATAAAGGACTTGTGTCCTGATATTCCAGAACCTACTATAAATAGAGTTTTTAATAATCTAAGAAAACAAGATAAGATAGAGGTTGTTGCAAGGGGAAGAAGCGCAAAATGGAAGAAGAAGTATTAAAAAATACTTTAATAATTTTAATGGTATAGTGTTAAAGCACTATACCATTTTTTATTGAAATTAGAAACTCTGAGAGGAATTTACATAACTTTATGGAACACTTATCTTATCTAAAATACTATAGGTAATTTCTTGATTAGAATTTTAAAATATTTAAAATTATATTATATAATAAATTATGTTTTATTCCTGTACTCTATCAATTTACTTTTTAAGATTATTTAACAAATATATTTCTATTAACTTTATAATTTAATTACAGAATAGAATGGTTATTTTTGTGAAATAATAATATAAAAATAATCTTAGGAGTGAGCTTATGAAGAAAAAATTATTATATATAAATGTGAATTCAAAACCAGAAGATTTATCTTCAAGTAAAACTGTAGCAAGAAAGTTTATCAATAAATTTATAGAAAAAAATAAGGATTTCGAAGTTGAAGAAATAGATCTTTATAAAGAGCATATACCAAGACTAGAATATCAATACTTCGAAAAGAGAAATAGTATAGTCAGCGAAGAAGCCGCTAAGCAATTAGATGATAAGGATAGAAAAGAACTTGCAAAAATTAGAAGCCTTTGTGACCAATTTGTGAGTGCAAGTGTATATGTAATAGCAGCACCTATGTGGAGTTTATCTTTTCCAGCACCACTTAAAGAATATATAGATTGTATAATTCAAGATGGAAAAACTATATCTTTTGAAGGTGATGATAAACCACAAGGAATACTGAATGATATTGATAGAAGTATGGTATATATACAATCTTCAGGTGGACATATACCATGGGTACTAAAACCAGTTATGAATAAAGGGGTAAATTATGTGGAAAGTATCATGAAATTTATAGGAATCAAAAAATTTGATGAATTATTAGTAGATGGAACTGGAACTAGTGAAGAAGAAAGACAAAGTGCAATAGAAAAAGCATCTGAAAAAATAGAAGGCATAGTAGATTCTATGAAGTTTTAGTTATAATATTTTATTTTATTGAAAATATAAAGGAAAAACCTCTCTTAATGTAGAAACCTATATTGAAGGAGGCGAAAATCATGCGAGAAGAAAAAAGTAATGAGAAGTATGATTGTTATTGGTGTAATCAAGAAAATAATTTCCATGTAGAGATAAAAGACAATGTAGTGATGATAGATGATGGCACTGGTATACTTAAACAAGCCGTTTTCATAGGGTATAAACAAATTCAAGTTAATTTGAATTGTTCACATTGTCAAAACTTAAATAGAATAAAATTAAATTTGTAAACTTTAGATATGGAGATTCTTGAAAGAGTTAAAAATAGAAAGTATTAATATTTAGACTGAAAATTATATTGTATACAATAATGATTAATTTAAGCTGTATTGTATTTTAATATTTATTTTCAGTCTTACTTTATTAAAATTATTTTTTGGGAGTATCTTGGAAAAAAGTATCTACTATTTTTTCTGAAATACTTTTTAATTGGTCAGCCATTGAAGTTAGGCTTAGTAAGCCTATCAATAAATCACCTTTATTTTCTGGATTAATACTGATATTTTCAAAATTAGACTCTATAAAGTTTGGCATATTATTTCTTTGCCTTTCTTTTATTGATATAAACTTTTCATAACATGCCACTAAATCTTCTCCGCTGAAATCATCTTTTTCGTATACACCATTTAAGATTCTTTTAATCTCTTGTATTGTAAGTGTATTTTTCATAGAATAAATGATTATCATTTGTAAGATTTGTTCTTTGGTATATTTTTTTCCCTTAATTGGTTTGATTAATCCTTCTTTACTATAATTATTTATCATTGTTTTAGTGAGAATTTTATCATCCTCAAATCTTTTATTGGCAGAAAGTTTACTGTCAATTAGAGAAATAATCTGATCCATATATAGGTCAATAGATGGAATATCATTTGAAGTTATATCTGTATTATTTAGCGTTTCCAGTATTATGGTATTTAATTCATTGTTCATCATATGTTACCTCCATAATATTTATAATACACTAATTTAGAAAATAAAACAATATTAATGGTTGCAAAAGATATATAAAGTGGTATAATTAAATTTATAATATAGTATTAAAAACTATATATAAAATGTAATTTTTAAAATACATAATTGTAGGAGGATGAAATGTATCAATTTTTTTTAAAGGGTAGAGACCCAATAAGTAGTTTAACTCATTTTATAGGGGCTTGTTTATCTCTTATAGCTACTATAATTTTAATTTTTCAATCTATATCTTTACAACAAACTTCTTTTTTGATGATAGTGTCTGTGTCTGTATTTGGATTATCATTAATTGCTCTTTATAGTGCAAGCTCATATTATCATTTTTTAAAAGGTACACCAGAACAAGAATTATTTTTCAGAAAAGTAGACCACGCAATGATTTATGTATTGATTGCTGGTTCATATACACCAATATGCTTATATTTTATGCAAAAAGAAGAGGGAATAATATTTACTACAGCAATATGGATAGTTGCATTTATTGGTATAGTAATAAAAATATTTTGGATGGATGCACCTAGATGGTTGTCTACAAGTCTATATTTACTTATGGGGTGGGCAATTGTCTTTGATATAAATGCATTTAATTCAATTCCTAAGGATTGTCTTAACTTATTAATAATAGAAGGTGTATCTTACTCTATAGGTGCAGTTATTTACATTATTAAGAAGCCAAACATAAGTCCTGAATTTGGATTTCATGAGATATTTCATATTTTTATTATGTTAGGTTCTTTATTCCACTTTTTAGCTGTTTTATTGTATGTTTTATAGTTTAAGAATCCAGTTAATTGATACTAAAATTTCTACAATGAAGAAAATAAAAAGAACTGTCTTATATAGAATCTATCTTCTACTATAAGACAGTTCCTTATTATAAATACAATTATATTTATAATAACCTGTTTATAAAAATAGCATATTCAAAATGTCTATTCCATAATTCCTTTAATGTATTTCTCATTTACGACATATAGTTTGAATTTATGTACTATAATTATATCCTCTAAATTCTCTGACACACTAACAATTCTAACACATTTATTTCTAATTTCTACAGGCAAATCTAAATCATTTGTTAAATTTACATAGTCATCATATTTATACATAAAATCATCCCTTTACATTAAGATATACTTATTATACTATATTTTAATAAGTTTTTTTAAATTATTACAATTTTTCCCGAAATTTCATTTTTTATACACAAAACTTCCAAATTAAGTAAATATTAAATATCTAACTGTACAAATAAAAAATCATATAAAATATTTTATTTAAATTTTTAAATAACTATTGCCAATTTTTGAAAAGTATATTATTATTAATAGTAATAAAAAAATTGTAAATTTAGAATATTAATAAAAAATATTTGGGAGGAAATTATCATGGTGAGATTAAATGTAGAAAAATTAAATATAAAATTAAATCATCACCATCATCATAGATTAAAGGGATTGTAATATGAAATTGATTCATAGACACAAGCCCTGTTTTTAGTGTAATTGGTCTTGTATCTATGATGGGAAGTAATTTTAAAAGAAAATTATAGCCATATAGGTATAAAGCCTATATGGCTTTTTTATTGTTTTAAATTTGCAAATGTAAGAGTAATTTTAATGAAAAGGGTGAGAGTATGAAATTTTTAAGAATTGAAGATGAGGTTATTTATTCTAAAAAAAGATACAAATTAAAAAGAGAAATAGACAGGCTTTTCTTAGATGAAGAATATTTTCAAATAGAACCACAATTATTTGAAGAATATGATGAATTTACAAATATAAATAGTAAAATCCCAAAAGAATCTATGGTAAAGGTTGTAAATGGAAGAGTAATGGTGTTAAGAGCTGATATAACTACAAGTATAATAAAAAGCCTCATACCAAGATGGGAAGAGGGTTTAAAACTTAAACTTTTTTATAATTCATCTATATATAAAAATAAGAATACAGTTGGAATAAAAGAGATAAGACAGATAGGTTGTGAGTATTTAGGAGAATCTTCTGTAGAAGCAGATAGAGAAGTGGTAAAATTGGCCCTTAAGATACTTGAAAAGTACAACAATAATTTCATTTTGGAAGTTGGGAGTAGTAAATATATTAATGGATTATTAGAGGAATTAAAATTGAATAAGAATTGTGAAAATCAAATTAAAAACTTATTATATACCAAAAATAACCATGAATTAAAAGTATATATTGAAGATTTAAAAATTAAAAATGATGTAAAAGAATTATTATCAAATATCTTAAGTTTTCAAGGTAATCTATATAATGTTATTGAAAAGGCGCAAAAATTCTATTGTAATGATAAGATGAAACAAGCACTTGAAGAGTTAAAACAAATAAACGATTTAATTGAGGAATGTAATTTTTTAGATAAAGCTAGATTTGATTTATCAATGATTACAATGCTTGACTATTATGAAGGAGTTATGTTTAGAGGATACTATCCAGACTCATATAAAGAAATTCTAAGCGGTGGAAGATATGATTCTCTAACTAAAGAGTATGGAAAAGAAATTCCAGCTATTGGATTTACATTAAGTGTTGATGAGCTAATGAAGTATGTATATAAGTAAGATTGAAAAGGAGGTATTATTTTGGATTATTTAACTATAGCACTAGCAAAAGGAAGAATAGAAGGGGAATCATTTAAAAAATTTAAAAAAATGGGCTTGGGAGACAGTATAGATACTGATACAAGAAAGTTAATTTTTAAAGATGAAAAAAATAAAATCATATATATACATGTAAAACCATCAGATGTGGTTACCTATGTTGAAAAAGGAGTTGCTGACCTTGGTATAGCAGGGAAAGATACTATTTTAGAAAATGAAACAGATGTATATGAAATATATGATTTAGGTTTTGGAAAGTGTAAATTTGCAGTAGCAGGATTAAAGGGAGATAGCATATATAGAAAAGATGAATATTTAAAAGTGGCAACAAAGTACCCAAATATAGCAAAAAAATACTTTAAAGAAAAAGGTCAAAAAATTGAAATAATAAAACTAAATGGTTCTGTTGAACTAGCTCCAATAGTAGGCTTATCAGATGTAATTGTTGATATAGTTGAGACAGGTAATACACTTAAAGCAAATGGACTTGAAATATTAGAAGATATATGCGATATAAGCGCTAGGATTATATCAAATAGAGCTAGTTATAGATTTAAGTATGAACAAATTCAAAATATAATTCGTTTGTTTAAGGAAATTGATAACTAAAATATAATTAAAATTGACAAGGAGAGGTTTAGATTGAGAGAAAAAGAAAGTATAAGAGAACTAAAGGGATACGAACCAAATCATGTAAATTGTAAGGTAAAGCTTGATGCAAATGAAGGAAATAAAAAGTTGTTCAAGTATCTTGTTAAAGAGCTTGGAGATAGCGATATAGATTTAAATTTATATCCTGAAGACTCTTATAGCGATTTAAAAGAGTCTATAATAAATTATATAGATATTTCTGGAGTAAGTAAGAAAAACCTTTTAGTAGGAAATGGTTCAAGTGAAATAATTGATTTGATAATACATACTTTTGTAGATAAAGATGAAACAATATTAAGTTTTTCTCCAAGTTTTAGCATGTACTCTATATACAGTCAGATAAATGGTTCAAAGTTTATAGGTGTTGAGAGTGATGAAAATTTAGTTATAAATATAGATGATGTAATTGAAACAGTAAAAGAAAATAATCCAAAGATAGTAATTGTTTGTAATCCTAATAATCCAACAGGGGCAATACTTAAAAGAGAAGACATAATAAAACTTTTAAACTCAACTAACAGTTTAGTAGTTTTAGATGAAGCATATATGGATTTTGGGGAAGAAAGCATGTTAGAGAATGTTTTTGAGTATGAAAACTTAATCGTTCTTAGAACTCTATCAAAGGCATTTGGATTAGCTGGGATAAGAACTGGATATATGCTATCTAATAGTAGTTTGATAAACTCTGTTGAGAAGGTAAGACCTCCATATAACTTAAATTCATTGTCCGATTTCATTGCTACAAGAGCATTGAAAAATAAAGAAGTAGTTAAGTCTTATATAGATGAAGTAAAAAAAGAAAGAGAAAAATTGTATAAAGAAATAATTGATATGGGTATCAAAGCGTATGAGTCACAAGCAAACTTTATATTATTTTACTCTGAGATAGAAAATTTATCACAAAAGCTGATTGATAGAGGAGTACTAATAAGAAAGTTTAGTGGAAAACTAGAAAATTATTATAGAGTTACAATTGGTGATAAAGAAGAAAATATTATGTTTGCAAATGCTATAAAAGATATTTTTCAAAAGGAGAATTAGGTATGAGAGTTTGGAAGATAGAAAGAAATACACTTGAAACACAGATTTTAGTAGAACTAAACATTGATGGTACTGGAAAAGTTGAGGTAGATACTGGAATTGGATTTTTAGACCATATGCTTACTTTAATGGCGTTTCATGGTAAGTTTGATTTAAAGATTATTTGTAAAGGAGATATATATGTAGATGACCATCATAGTGTGGAGGACATAGGTATAGCTGTAGGAGAGGCATTTAAAAATGCTTTAGGGGATAAAAAAGGAATAAGAAGATATTCTACTATCTACATACCTATGGATGAATCTTTATCCATGGTGTCTATTGATATAAGCAACAGACCATATCTTGTATTTAATGCAAAGTTTGATACTCAAACGATTGGTAGTATGAGTACTCAATGTTTTAAAGAATTTTTTAGAGCTTTTGTAAATGAATCTAGAGTAACTTTACATATTAATCTTTTGTATGGAGAAAATGACCATCACAAAATAGAAAGTATTTTTAAAGCATTTGCAAGAGCATTGAAAGAAGGTAGCGAAGTAATTTCCAATGAAATAGCATCTTCAAAGGGGGTCTTATAAAATGAATATAATAGTAGATTATGGTCTAGGAAATATAGATTCTGTATCTAGAGGTTTTAAGAAGGCTGGAATAGAAACTAAAATTTCTAACAATTTAAATGAAATAAAGGAGGCAAATTCACTAATACTTCCAGGTGTTGGAGCTTTTAGAGATTCTATAAATGCTTTAAATAAGCTAGATTTGGTGCCAATAATAAAAGAACATGTGTCAAAGGGAAAGTTTTTAATAGGCATATGTTTAGGCATGCAATTACTTTATGAAAAAAGCTATGAATATGGAGAATATGAAGGGTTAGGTCTTATAGAAGGTAGCATTGATAAACTGGATATAAGTTTAAAAGTTCCACATATGGGATGGAATAATCTAAAATTTAATAAGAAAAATGATGATATTCTTAAATATATTAAAGAAGATGACTATGTATACTTTGTTCATTCATATTATGCAAATTCATCAAATAAAGAACTTGTTGCGTTTTCAGAGTATGAGAAGAAGATTCCAGCAATAGTTAGAAAAGATAATGTATATGGTATACAATTTCATCCAGAAAAAAGTGGAGAAGTAGGTTTAAATATATTAAGAGCATATGGGGAGATGATAAAATGATAATATTTCCAGCAATAGATATAAAGGATAACAAGTGTGTAAGATTAACTCAAGGTGATTTTGACAAAGTAAATGTATATTATGATAATCCATTAGAAGTAGCATATAAATGGAAAAATGAAGGTGCAGAATATATACATATAGTAGATTTAAATGGAGCTAGAAGTGAATTTGGTGTAAATACAAAAACAATTGAAAATATAGCAAACAATATAAAAATACCTATTCAAGTAGGTGGAGGGGTTAGAGATAAGGAGAAAGTTCAAAGTTTAATAAAAGCAGGTGTTACTAGAGTGATACTTGGGAGTATCGCAATTGAAAATATGGAGTTAGTTGAAGAGTTGGTTAATGAATATCAAGAAAAAATTGTTGTTTCAATTGATGCTAAAAATGGAAAGGTAGCGGTTAGAGGTTGGGAAGTTGTAAGCAATGTAGATTCTCTGACTTTATGTAAACAACTTGAAAAAATAGGAGTAAAGACGATTGTTTATACAGACATATCAAAAGATGGTATGCTTCAAGGTCCAAACTTTGATATATATGAAAAAATATCAAAAGAGACATCTTTAAATGTTATTGCTTCTGGGGGAGTGACTTCTATTGAAGATATTAAAAAACTTAAAGATATGAACTTATATGGAGCAATAATAGGTAAAGCACTTTATGATAAGAAGATAGACTTTAAGGAGGCTCAACAACTATGCTTACTAGAAGAATAATACCATGTTTAGATGTACGAAATGGAAGAGTTGTAAAAGGGAAAAAATTTACAGATATAGTGGATGTGGATAGTCCAGAAGTCCTTGGAAAATTTTATAGTGACTGTGGCGCAGATGAACTTGTATTTTATGATATAACTGCATCAAATGAAGACAGAAAGACATCTTTGGAATTTGTATCTAAAGTTGCAGAAAATCTAAATATTCCATTTTGTGTAGGTGGAGGAGTAAATAAATTAGAAGACTTTACTAATATTTTAAGAAAAGGTGCAGATAAAGTTTCTATAAATTCATCAGCAGTAAAAAATCCTGAATTAATAAGAGAAGCCTCACTAAAGTTTGGTGCACAATGTGTAGTTTTATCAATAGATGCAAAAAAAAATGAAGCGGGTTCATGGAGTGTATATGTAAAAGGCGGTAGAGAGAAAACAGATTTAGATGCAATTGAATGGGCAGTCAAAGGTGTTGAACTTGGAGCTGGAGAGATTGTTGTAAATAGTATGGATGAAGATGGAATGAAAAATGGATACGATATAGAGTTACTGTCAAAAATAACATCTTTAGTAAATGTACCTGTTATAGCATCTGGAGGGGCTGGGAAAATGGAAGATTTCTATGAAGCAGTCAAAGAATCTAATGTAGATGGAATCTTAGCAGCATCTGTTTTTCATTTTGGAGAGATAAAAATAAAGGATTTGAAAAAGTATTTAAAAGAAATGGGTGTAGAAGTAAGATTATAAATTAAATATCTATAAGGAGATTGGAAAAATGAATGATAAATGTAATAATGTATGCAGTGAAAAATTTGAAGAATTTATAAAAAATGTAAAATTTGATGATAAAGGATTAGTTCCTGCTGTTGTTCAGGATGTAATAAGTAAAGATGTATTGATGTTAGCATATATGAATGAGGAGTCTATAAAGAAAACTTTAAAAGACAAAATAGCTTGTTACTTTAGCAGAAGTAGACAAGAATTATGGGTTAAAGGTGAGACATCTGGAAATATTCAAAAAGTGGTCAAGATTTCTTATGATTGTGATGTAGATACAATATTACTTTTAGTTGAACAAACAGGTGTAGCTTGCCATACAGGTAATTACTCTTGTTTCTATAGAAATTTATTTGATGATACTGATAAAATTGACTTTGAAGTACAAAAAAATACATTAAAAGAATTATATGATTTAATAAATGAAAGAAAAAACAATCCTATTGAGGGGTCTTATACTAACTATCTATTTGACAAAGGTTTAGATAAAATTCTTAAAAAAGTTGGAGAAGAAAGCAGTGAAGTAATTATAGCCTCAAAAAATGAAGATAAAAGTGAACTTATTTATGAGATTAGTGATTTAGTATATCATACATTGGTTTTAATGATAGAAAAAGGTGTTGAAATTGATGAAATAAAAAAAGAATTAATTAAAAGAAGAAAATAGAATAAAAATAGATTGATAGAAAATAAGAAAGTATACCGTTTTTTAAAAAAAACGGTATACTTTCTTATTTTCTATTTTATATTGTAGAAGAAAATCACAGGTTTCTTACTTAAGTTTATTATGTATACAATTTATCAATAAAACGATTATAATACATTATTTATTTTAGAAAAAATATAATTATATAATTAATATTTAAGAAAAATAATTTTAAATTAATTTTCATATTGAATAATATGGGCTGAAAAAGGATATGTTTTAAGATGAAATAGATATAAATTTTAATAAAAAGTAAACGTTTTCAAAACTAATATTTTATTTTTTACTAAAAAATAAAATATTAGTTTTGATTTATGGTTTAATTTGGGTTATAATAAATTGTTAAATTATTTATTACTATAAAACAAGCTATAAAATAAATAAAAGTGATACTATTTAGTCAAAAACATTAATAATAAAATACAAATTACAAAAATATAATAAAATGTTTTTGAAAACAGTGAAAATTTATTGCAAAAGGTTTAAATTAACTTTTACTTGTGGATAGAATCTATTCTAATAGATAAATAGATATTGAAATGTAAAACAATTTAACTGTTATGAAGAATGTATCATCATATTGGGATTTTTAATTTTTATAATTTTTTTAAAAAATTTTAATTTTACTTAAAAATTAAAATTTACAAAAGTTTAGCATATGTTATTTTATCTTAATAAATAATAAAAACTATTTTTCTATAATATTGGCATAGTAGATGCTTATATAACTATGAAATTAAAATTAAATAGGAAGAAATAGGAGGAAAAAAATGGGAAATAGTGAGCTAAAAAAGACTCTTGGTGTATCTGCAGCATTATCAACTGTTGTAGGTTCAGTAATAGGAGCAGGTGTATTTTTTAAACCGCAAGCAGTTTATACATTAACTGGAGGAGCTCCAGGACTTGGCATATTGGCATGGTTAATAGCAGGAATCATAACTATAACAGCTGGTCTTACAGCTGCAGAGGTATCAGTTGCAATACCAAAAACTGGTGGAATGATGGTATATATAAAAGAGATTTATGGAGATAAATTGGGATTTTTAACTGGATGGATGCAAATTGTATTATTTTATCCTGGGATGATGGCAGCATTAGGTGTCATATTTGGAGAGCAAGCATCAGCTTTAATTGGTAATGCATCATTATTACTTCCAATAGCAATTGGAATTATAGTGATAGTTGCAGGGCTGAATATGTTGGGTTCAAAAACTGGGGGAGCTATACAAACAATTTCTACAATATGTAAATTAATACCACTTATATTAATAATGATTGTTGGATTTATTAAAGGCGGTGGAGATAATCCAATACTTAGTCCTATGGTTGGTGAAGGATTAAGTCTAGGAAGTGTAATAGGTCAAGTTTTAATTGCTATATTATTTGCATTTGATGGATGGATGAATGTTGGTACTTTGGCTGGAGAAATGAAAAATCCAGGAAAAGACCTTCCAAAAGCTATAATAGGTGGATTATCAGTGGTTATGGCTGTTTACTTTGTAATAAACTTAGCATATCTTTGGGTATTACCAGCTAGTGAGCTAGCTAATTACGCTTCACCAGCATCAGCAGTTGCTGAGGTTATATTTGGTTCAATAGGTGGAAAAATAATATCTGTAGGTATATTAATTTCAGTATTTGGAGCATTAAATGGATTCTTATTAACTGGTTCAAGAGTGGCCTATACTTTAGCAACAGATAAAACTTTGCCTAAATATAAAGTATTTTCTAAATTAAATTCTGCTCAAGTTCCAGCAAATTCTATAGTATTAGTATCTGTTCTTGCAGCTATCTATGCTTTATCAGGTCAATTTAATTTATTAACTGATTTAGCAGTATTTGCTACTTGGATATTCTATGTATTGACATTTATAGGGGTAATGAAGCTTAGAAAAACTCACCCAGATATACCAAGAGAATACAAAGTACCACTATATCCAATTGTTCCAATAATAGCTATAGTGAGTGGTATATTTGTCGTAGTTAATCAATTATGCTTCGCGGGTATGAAAACTACTATGATATCTGTTGGAGGTCTTATAATAACAGCTATAGGCTTGCCAGTGTATGCTTATATGACTAAGAAAACAAAAAATGAGTCTAACTAGTTTATAAATACTTTATGATTATATAAAAAATAAAATCCCAATCTATAATGTAGATAGATTGGGATTTTATTTTTTTATTTTTAGCTTTTATAATTACACCTCTAAAAAATCACCTGTCTTAAAATACTCTATTTTGTCTCCAAGTAATTCTTTCATGTAATCAAATGCAACTAATCCTGTACAATGGAATGTATATATTTTCTGAAAACCAATTGTGTTAAGTTCCTTTATGACATCATCTATGTATTCTGTAGAACAGTTAAGTCCACCTTGTTTTGATAAATTATCCATATGAAATCCTCCAATAATAAACTTAATTGATTTATCTGGAAAGTATTTTTTAACAGTATGAGCGATATTTACAATTCCACTATGACTACAACTACTTATTATTGATACATAGTCTCCATCAACATATACTAAGAATAATTCGTGTTTAAAATCATCTTCAATAAACATATTGTCTTTAAATTTTAACAGATTTTTATCTCTACAAAAAAAATCTTTATTATTGTTTTTATCAGAGAAGATATAAAGATTTTCACTAAGTTTGTAAAAATCATCTATCCAAATAAAGTTTTTATTAAAATCTTCAAATAAGCCCTTTCTATTTCCTATATAGTAGTTTTCTTGCTGATTTTCGTTATGGTAGAAATATTCATATAATTTAGCTTGAGATTTTATATAAACGTTAATATCTTTATTAATTTCAAAAAATTTATCTATACCGCCAATATGGTCGGAATGATTATGAGATATTACAAGTGCATCTAAATTTAATAAATCAACATTTAAATTTTTAGCATTTTCTATAAAATTTCCACTTTTTCCTGTATCTAATATATATCTTTTATCATTAATTTCTAAAAATAAAGATAAACCATGTTCAGATTTTAAGTTTTTGGAGCCAGAAATATTTTCAATTAAAGAAATTACCTTCATAAACAATACCTCCCAATAATATTTTTAGAATTTTTATACAACTAATACTTATATTGTAACAAATTATTATGTTGTAATGTAAAAAGTTTCCTATAAAGTATAACACTTTGTAGACAAGTTTATAAATTTTTATTTAATAACAAAAACAAATGTATATGAATATATAACATATAAGGTCAAAACAAGAAATAATATTGTTTTCTTAATATATTTCTTATTTTAAATTTCTATTTTATAGAAAAAAAATTATAAATTTTAAAAATTAGAAACGACATTTTAACTAGTATTAATTGTAAAAAACACTATATAATACTCAATTTTCAACATTCTATACAATTATACAGAAATTATACAGCATAATAATCAGCAAAATAACAAATTTTAAAAATTAAGTAAAACTTTTTGTCGAAGTTCAACGTCTATATATATGTAGTGTAGATTCTGATTCTAAAATACTACAAAAATATAAATGTAAAAATATAGTAATATTGGAGGTCGAACGATGAGAAATAAAAAGAAAAAAATAAATAGAAAGAGATTGTATTTGCTTTTAAGTGCTATAGTAGTCTGTTTAGCATTTATAATAATTGGCATACGAGTTAGTTATATGAACATGAAAGAAGATGAAATTAGTAGAAATGCTAAACTATCAAGTTCTACTATTACAGATATAATATCTAATACATCAGCAGAAGTTAGTAAAGGGCCTAGTAAAAGTTCTGGAAAAGTAGCATACATAACTATAGATGATGGTCCATCTAAATTTACTGACCAAATGATAAAAACTTTAAATAAGTATAATGTTAAAGCAACTTTTTTTATGATAGATGGAAATATGAAGGAATATCCACAGCAAGTTAAAAATATAATTAAAAATGGGAACACAGCAGGTTTTCATAGTGTATCTCATGATATTCATAAACTTTATGTTACTAGTACATCAGCAAAAGATGAATTTGATACGAATGATCAGACTCTTTATAGTATAACTGGTAAACATTCAAAAGTAATAAGAATTCCTTATGGAAGTAAACCATATACTCCACAAGCTTCATATCAAGCCTTAGTTGATGCAGGGTATAAAATTTGGGATTGGGATTTAGATACTGAAGACTGGAAATCTAATTCTGCACAAATTGTACAGAATGTAAAAGCTCATATTAAGAATAGAAAAGGTGAAGATAAGGATCAACTTGTAGTTTTAATGCATGAGAAAAAACAAAGTGCAGAAGCTTTAGATTCAATTTTAAAATTTTTATCAGATGAAGGCTATGAATTTGCAGCAGTAGAGCAAAATCAGATACCAAAAAATTATTGGTTACGTAATTTGGAATAGTAAAAATAAAAAATGTTGATTAAGAGTTTTAAAAATTGAAAATAAAAAATGAGTGAGGTGTAAGTGTTTTGAATAAAAAACTTTGTGTAGGAATGGTCGGAGTACTATCTTTAATGATGGTTGGTTGTAATAAAAGTTTAGCTAAAGTGAATGATGTAGAAATCACAAAGGCGCAATATGAAAAAACAAAGGCAGTATTATCTGCTACTAACAGTTATATAAATGGTCAATCTTTAGATGAAATGGAAAAAAGTTTAGATAAAAAAGGTAGAAATAAATTAGAAAATGTTATAATATCGTTTATGGTGGATAATGAACTTTTATATCAAGAGGCTAAGGATAAAGGATTAACTCCAAGTAAAGGTGAGATAGACTCAAAATATCAAGAACTAGAAAATGAAATGAATTTGAATACAAGCTATAAAGAAAAAATGGACAAAGCAGGTGTAGATAAGGAATATTTAAAGCAAGAAATATCTAGAGATTTAGCCATAGACAAAAGTAAAAAAGCCTTTGAAAATAAAATGAATATAAGTGATGCTGAGATGGAATCTTATTATGTAAATCATAAAAAAGATTTTAACGTAGAAGAAGTAAGTGCTTCTCAAATATTGATATCAACTTTAGACAAAAATAAAAAAGAAGTAAGTAAGGATAAAAAAGAAGCTTTAAAAAAAGAGGCAGAGAGTATATTGACTAAAATCAAAAATGGAGAAAGTTTTGAAGCATTGGCTAAAAAATATTCAGATGACAAAGCGACTGGAAAAAATGGAGGTCAGCTAGGATATTTTTCAAAGAATGATAAAAATGCTGAATTTACAAAAAAAGTATTCAAATTAAAGAAAAATGAGGTTTCAGGTGTTTTTGAAACTAGTTATGGATATCATATAGTCAAAGTTACTGATAAAAGAGAAAGACAAAAAAGTCTTAATGAGTGTCAGAGTTTAGTAAGAGAATCTATTTTAAACGAAAAATATATTGAGCACATAAAAAAATTGAATGAAAGTGCAAAAGTAGAGAGATAGAATCTATAAAAACTCAATCCTAGCCTGTAGCCGGAGGGAGATTTTACAGGAATGTTTAAGAGTTTAAAGAGAAGGAAAGTTGAGAGATACATTATCGATAATAAAGACTCTTTTTATAGAATTGCATATAGTTATACAAAAAATGAAGAGGACGCATTAGATGTGGTTCAAGAAGCCATGTATAAGGCTCTATATTCAGTAGAAAACCTTAAAGAAGTAAATTATATAAAAACATGGTTTTATAAAATTCTAGTTAGAACGAGTATAGATTTTATTAGAAAAAACCGCAAATATAATAATATGACAGATATCACTCTTATAGATGAGACAGGAGAATGTGATAAGTATACTGATTTAGACTTAAAAAAAGCATTAGAAGAATTACCTATTGAATATAAATCTATTATAATATTGAGATTTTTTGAGGATTTAAAGATTGAAGAAGTAGCAATAATATTGGATGAAAATGTGAATACTGTTAAAACTAGGTTATACACTGCTTTAAAAAAATTAAAATTAAAAATTGAAGAGTAGGGATAAAAAGAATGACGAACAAAGAAAGGTTAGATAAGTTAAGAGATGAGTATCATAAAATTCCAATACCAAAGAAACTAGATACTATAATAAATCATAAAAAAATAAAAGATATATATTGCGAACAAAATAAAAAGATAAATAAATGGAGATTTAAAGTCATTATGGCTTCAGCCTGTATGTTTATAGTATTAGTAAATATTAGCCCTGTATTTGCAGATAACTTTTCTAAATTACCTATAATTGGAGGATTAGTAAAAGTAGTAACTATAAAAAATTATAGTTTAAAAAACGAAAACTATGAAGCTAAAATTGATATTCCTAAAATACAAGGTTTAAAAGATAAAAATTTAGAGAAGAGATTAAATAATAGTTTTATGGAAGATGGAAAGAGGCTTTATGATGAATTTCAAAATAGAATGGAAAAAATAGAATTATCAAAAAATAAGGAACATAAGTATTTAAGCTTAAGTTATAGTGTTAAAAATAATTCTAAAGATTTTCTATCAATAGAAATGACAAAAAATGAGATAGAAGCATCATCATATGTGAGCAAAATACATTATAATGTTGATAAAAAAAGACAAATAGTTTTAACTTTACCTATGCTTTTTAAGGATGATAAATATATAAAAGTTATTAGTAATAATATAAAAGAACAAATGCGAAATCAAATGAAAAATGACAGCACAAAATCATATTTTATAGATCAGGGGAAAGATTCTCCTGTTAAAGATTTTAAAACAATAAATAAATATCAAGATTTCTATTTTAATAAAAATGAAGACCTTGTAATTTGTTTTGACCAATTTGAAGTAGCACCTGGTTATATGGGTTCAGTAGAATTTGTAATTCCATATAAAGTAATAAAAAATTTGTAAATAGAATAGTAATTTATATATAAATATATTAAGGAGGCTAATATGAATACATATAAAAAACTTAAAAAATCTATATTTAAAATTGCTGTGATTTCAGTGTGTCTACTTGTAGCATTAGTAAATGTAAATCCTATATTTGCAGGAAGTTCTTCTGATAGAGTTATAAAAATAATCCGATAAAAGTGATAAATGCTAAAAATTATAGTTTGAAACAAGATAATTATGAAGTCAATATCAAAATTCCTAAGATAGAAGGTTTAAAAGATAAAGATTTAGAGAATAAATTAAACAATGAATTTATGGAAAATGGGAAAAAACTTTATAGTGAATTTCAAAATAAAATGAAAAAAGAAAACAATAAAGGTCATAGATACTTAAATGTAAGTTATAGTGTAAAAAATAATTCTAAGGACTTTTTATCTATAGAAGTTAAAAAAGAAGAGATAGAAGCTTCCTCATATGTAACTAAAACACATTATACTATTGATAAAAATAGAGAAATACTATTAAACTTACCAATATTTTTTAAAGATAGTAGATATATGGATGCTATAAGTGATAATATAAAAGGACAGATGAAAAATCAAATTAAGAAAGACAATACAAAATCATATTTTATAGACCAAGAAAAAGATTCCCCAGTAAAAAATTTTAAGTCTATAAATAAGTATCAAGATTTCTATTTTAATAAAGATGGAAACCTTGTAATTAGTTTTGATGAATATGAAGTAGCTCCTGGGTATATGGGGCCAGTTGAGTTTGTAATACCAGACAAAGTAATAAAAAACTTAAAGTAGACATATAGAAGATTTTTAAATAGACTAGTAAGGAGAAATATATGAATATATATGAACAAGCGATAAAGTTAATAGAAAATAATGAGGACTTTGCATTTGCTACAATAACTTCTCACTCAGGTTCAACACCACGTGAAACTGGAGCAATGATGATTGTAAAAAGTGATGGCTCTATATTTGGTTCTGTAGGTGGGGGAAGTGTAGAAGCAACATGCATAAAACATTCAATTAATGTTATAAAAAATAGAGAGTCAATGTTGTATAAATTTACTCTAAATAAAACTGATATAGCAAAGCTTGGAATGATATGTGGTGGTACTGGAGAAATACAGATAGATTTTATTGATAGTAATTTGAAGAGCAATTTAGAAAGATTTAATAAAAACTTAAAAGAAAATATAAGTAAAGCATATATATTTGGTGCAGGTCATATTTCAAAAGATGTAGCAGTAATATTATCACTTCTAGAGTTTAGAACAATAGTAATAGATGATAGAGAGGAATTTGCTAATTCTGAAAGATTTCCACACTCAGAAGTGGTAGTTTTAGATTCTTTTGAAAATATACCAGATTTTCCAATTGATGAGAATAGCTATATAATTATTTTAACGAGAGGTCATCTATATGATTCAAGTTCATTGGAATGGGCTCTTAAAACGAATCCTTGCTATATAGGTATGATTGGAAGTAGAACAAAAATTGGATTGACATACGAAAAACTTATGAAAAAGGGGTTCAGTAAGCAAGAACTAAATAAAGTACATGCTCCAATAGGAATAAAATTAGATGCTCAAACACCAGCAGAAATAGCTGTGTGTATAGCAGCTGAACTTATAAATTGTAGAGCAAATAAGGAAAAAAGAAATTAATGAAAATGATGAGCAAAGATTATCAGATTTTAAATATTAATTTTAAAAATAAAGAAATAGAAGCAGTATTACTGTATAAAAATAGAAAAAATATTTGCATAAAAATAGACTCATTTGGCAAAGTAGTTGTAATAAGTCCACCTAAAGTTTCTAAAAAAATAATAGAAGAAATAATAATTAAAAAAGGAGACTGGATACTTAAAAAATCTGGTGAGTATAAAGACAGAGAGGAAGCATACAAGCAAAGAACATTTATGACAGGTGACAAATTTCTTTATCTTGGTGAAGAATATTGCTTAGTTGTAAATAAAACTTTGGATGATTGTGCGAAAAAAAGTAAGTGTAAAATAAATCTTGAAGAATATAAAATAATTGTTAAAACAAATGACCTAAGTAAAGATTTTATCAAAAAATCTTTACAGTGTTGGTACAAAAATGAAAGTCAAAGAATTGTTTCAGAAAGAATCGATTTTCTTAAGTCGAATTGTGATATAATGAAGCAACTAACACCAGTTAATGTAAAAGTAAAAGAACAAAAAAGTAGATGGGGGAGTTGTACATCTCAAAAAAATATTTATATAAATTCAAAAATATCTATGGCGAGATTAGATGTAATTGACTATATAATAGTACATGAGTTTAGTCATTTATTACATATGAATCACTCAAAAAAATTTTATGATTTGGTAAAAAATATTATGCCAGAGTATAAAGATAAAGAAAATTGGCTTAAAAAAAATGGATATAAGATAATAATATGAAAACGATTACTTCAAATGTTCATTTAAAATATAAAAAAGTGATTATTGCGAAGAAAAAAAATAATCTGAAAATTTTAAAAAAGTCGTTGACATTCCAAAAGATAGATAATATAATCTATATTAACAGCAAAACAAAGTTAAAAAAATTAGATAGATAAAAGCAATGACAGAGACAACAATACTAATAGAGTTATCTACAGAGAACCAATGTTGCTGAGAATTGGTGTTAACAGTAGTATAATGATCACTCTGGAGCTTTTGTACTGAATATATTTTAGTAAGTACAAACGTCTGCCAACGTTATATGGCTAAGGTTAAGGTAATCAATTACCCGACCTGAAAAAAGAGTGGTAGATATATTTTTTATATCTACAAATAAGGTGGTACCGCGGAATTTAACTTTCGTCCTTATAAGTAATATTTATATTGCTTATAAAGATGAAAGTTTTTTTATTTTGAGCGATATAAAAGATTAATCCATATAAAATTAATGAAAATAATAATAAAAAATAAGGAGGAGTTTTTTATGGAAAATACTGTATATGCTAAATTAAACCAAGGAATAGATTCTTTTTTAAGAGTGGCGATGACACTTAGAAGAAGAGAAGTTGATATACAATCAATAAGTATGACTGTAGATAATATGAATAATTCAGGTATAAAATTGATAGTAAATGAAGAAAAGACATCTCTAGATAGTGTCTTAAATCACATGAAGAAACTACATGATATAAGAGAAATAACTGTTGAACAAGTAAGACACTAATTAAATATGACTTATAAAAATTAAAAACTAGTATGAAGAAACTAATGTTTAAATAAAAACTAAAGAAAAATATTAGATGAGAAAAATTTTAGATTAAAAATACGATTATTATTGAAATTATAAACCTATTACAAATTCTAAAAACTGAAAATTATAAATATTAAGATTATTAAAACTATAAATATTGAGATTCTGAAGATTAAAATTCTATAAATTAGAAAATAAAGTTTGTTAAGTAGCATAGAATCAATGATAATGAGTATAAATTTCTAATAAAAATAAATATCACAAAATAATTGAGAGAAAATATTGGGAGGAAGTAAAGATGGCAAAGATGTATTATGAAAATGATGTAAATTTAGAGGTTTTAAAAAATAAAAAGGTTGCAGTTTTAGGATATGGAAGTCAAGGTCATGCACATGCACAAAACCTTAGAGATAATGGTGTGGATGTAGTGATAGGACTTTATGATGGAAGTAAGTCAGCGCAAAAAGCAAAGGAAGATGGATTTGAAGTAAAAAGTGTAGCAGAGGCTACGAGAGAAAGTGATTTAACAATGTTGTTAATGCCTGATGAAAAGCAAAAGAAAGTTTATGAAGAAAGCGTTAGAGATAATTTAAAAGAAGGTCAAACATTAGCATTTGCACATGGATTCAATATACACTATAATCAAGTACAACCACCAGAATTTGTTGATGTTGTAATGGTAGCTCCTAAAGGACCTGGTCACTTAGTTAGAAATGTATTTACTAAAGGAAGTGGAGTTCCAGCATTGTTTGCAGTATATCAAGATTACACTAAAAAAGCCACAGAGACAGTTTTGGCATATGCAAAAGGAATAGGAGCTACAAGAGCAGGTGTTTTAGAAACTACTTTTAAAGAAGAAACAGAAACTGACTTATTTGGAGAGCAATCAGTACTTTGTGGTGGTATAAGTGAACTTATAAAATTAGGATATAAGACACTTGTAGATGCAGGGTATCAAAAGGAAGTAGCATATTTTGAATGTCTACATGAAATGAAACTAATAGTTGACCTTATATATGAAGGTGGATTTGAAAGAATGAGATACAGCATAAGTGATACAGCAGAATATGGAGATTATGTATCTGGTAAAAGAGTAATAACTGATGCAGCAAAACAAGGTATGCAGGATGTATTAGAAGATATACAAAATGGAAAATTTGCTAAGGCATGGATTAAAGAAAATGAAGAAGGGCGTGAAAACTTCCTAAAAACTAGAGAAGCAGAATATGCTACAGAAATAGCTGAAGTTGGTAGAAATTTAAGAAGTATGATGTCATTCTTGAAATAAATATATTAAATGGATTAGTTTGAGGGAAAGAGTGGTGCATAGTAGTGCGTATGAACGGAGCAAAGGTAATTTTAGAATGTTTAAAGAAAGAGGGAGTTGACACAATATTTGGATATCCTGGTGGAGCAGTAATACCTCTTTATGATGCTCTATATGATTATACAGATTATTTTAAACATATAAGGACTTCACATGAACAAGGTTTGGTTCATGCAGCAGATGGATATGCAAGAAGCACTAATACAGTGGGGGTTTGTTTTACAACATCTGGACCAGGAGCAACGAATGCTATAACTGGTATAGCAACAGCCTTTATGGATTCTTCTCCTATGGTTGTAATTTCAGGTCAAGTTCCAACTAGTTTATTGGGGAAAGATTCTTTTCAAGAAATTGATATAACTGGAGCAACCTTATCTATGACAAAGCACAATTATCTAGTTAGAAATACTAAAGAGTTAGTACCTACAATAAAAGAAGCTTTTAAAGTTGCAAACTCAGGTAGAAAAGGACCTGTACTTGTGGATGTTCCAAAGGATTTGTTTTTAGCAGAAATGGATTTTAATGATGAGGACTATGGTTTATGTCAAATAGATGAGTATATGGATTATAAGGATGATTTTGACTTAGATGATGAAAACAACTTTAAACTTTTAAAAGATGCAGTGGAGATGATAAAAGAGTCTAAAAAACCTATAATCTATGCTGGTGGAGGTGTTAAATCATCCAATAGTGAAGAAGTTCTTGTAAAATTTGCAACTAAGATAGATACACCTATATTAAATACACTTATGGGACTTGGAAATATAGATAGAAAAAATGAATTATCTCTTGGAATGGTTGGAATGCATGGAAGTAGAGAAAGTAACTTAGCACTTTCTAATTCAGATTTAGTGATAGCGATAGGTGCAAGATTTAGTGATAGAGTAATAAGTAAAAGTTCTGAATTTGCTAAAAATGCAAAAGTAATACACATAGATATAGACCCATCTGAAATAAGTAAAAATATAAAGTCCAATATATCTTTAGTTGGAGATGTAAAGATGGTTCTTAGTCTACTACTAGAAAGAGTTGAAGGTAAGGACAATAGCAATTGGAAAGAGGAAATAAAGACCTTTAGAAAAGGTGAGGGTGTAGAGGAAAAAGAGTTTCATCCACAGAATATACTTAGAAAAATAAACGAAAAATACGAGCAATTGGCAAATCCAACTGTAGTTGTTACTGATGTTGGCCAGCACCAAATGTGGTCTGCAAAGTATTGGGATTTTAAAGGAAATAAAAGTTTTATAACATCAGCAGGTCTAGGAACTATGGGATTTGGTCTAGGAGCAGCTATTGGAACTAAAGTTGGTAATTTAGATAAAAATGTAGTTTTAGTTACTGGTGATGGAAGCTTTAGAATGAATTGTAATGAGTTAGCTACAGTTGCAAATTATAATGTACCTATGCTTATTTTATTGCTTAATAATAGAACTCTAGGAATGGTAAGACAATGGCAGAAATTATTTTCTAATCAAAGATACTCTCAAACTGATATTAATGAAAATGTAGACTATGTTAAGCTTGTAAATGCTTATAATATAGATGGATATAAAGCATGTGATATGGAAGGATTAGAAAGAATTTTGGATGCAATAGATTTTAATAAACCTGTGTTTTTACAATGTGATATAGATAAAGACTATGATGTTTATCCTATTGTAGCTCCTAATGATGCATTAGAAAATTTGATATGTAACTAAAAATTGATACTGAATATTGATAAAGTTTTTTATTAAACTTTTATTGATATTCAGTTTTTTATTTTACAATAATCTCAAGTATAGATTAATATTTTTTAGTTTTATAATAATTTAATTCATGTATGATAAAGTATTGATTAAATATTAATGATGGAATTTAGAATAATAATGTAACTTAAGTAAATAATAATTCTGAATAATAATTTACGGAGGTATTTATATGTTTAAGCATGATAAAGCTTTATTAAAAGAAGTAAAAGTAGAAAGACCAAACCCTCAATATGCCGTTTTGATGCAAGAACAGTTAGGTGGTGGAAATGGAGAATTAAAAGCAGCAATGCAATATTTAGCTCAAAGCTTTAGAATAAAAGACCCTCAAATAAAAGATTTATTTCTTGATATAGCAGCAGAAGAACTTAGTCATATGGAAATGGTAGGTCAAACTATAAATTTATTAAATGGGCATGATGTTGATTACAAAGCAGTTGATACAGGGGAAATCGAAACTCATGTTTTAACTGGATTATCACCAGTATTAATAAATTCATCAGGAGCTCCATGGACTGCTGATTATGTTACAGTTACAGGTGATTTAGTAGCTGATTTACTTTCAAATATAGCTTCTGAACAAAGAGCAAAGGTAGTTTATGAGCATCTATATAGACAAATTGATGATAAATATGTAAAAGAAACAATTGATTTTTTACTTAATAGAGAAGAAGCACATAATGCTTTATTTAGAGATGCTTTAAACAAGGTTAAAGATACAGGTTCAAACAAGGATTTTGGAGTTACAGAAGATTCTAAGCTATACTTCGATTTATCAACTCCAGGACCAAATCATGATACTAAGATAGATATCAATCCTCCTTCTTTTGAAAAACCTTTAAAGAAATAGCTTGATATTTCTTGTATTGTTTTGTTTTGGTAGGTATTTTAAAAATTATTTGCCTAGAGGAATTAAGTAGATAAAAACTTAAATATATACAGTTAAAAATGGGTATATGCTTATTATAAGTGTATATCTATTTTTTTATTGCAAAACATATAACAAAATAATAAATGAGGTGGTATTATGGCAACGAATAAAAAACCTAATAATTTAATAAGTGAGAAATCTCCATATCTTCTGCAACATGCATATAATCCCATAAATTGGCATAGTTGGAACGACGAAACTTTTAAAAAGGCAAAGGAAGAAGATAAACCGATATTTTTAAGTATTGGATATTCAACTTGCCACTGGTGTCATGTTATGGAAAATGAATCTTTTGAAGATGAAGAAGTTGCTGAAATAATGAACAAAAACTTTATAGCAATAAAAGTAGACAAGGAAGAAAGACCAGATATAGATAGTGTGTATATGACAGTTTGTCAAGCAATGACAGGTAGTGGTGGATGGCCAATGACTATAATAATGACTCCTGATAAAAAACCTTTTTTTGCAGGAACTTATTTTCCAAAATACTCAAGATATAATAGACCAGGTGTTATAGATTTATTGGAAAATGTATCTGACAAATGGAATACAAATAAGGATATGCTTATAAAATCTGGAAATGAAATAGTAGAGGCTCTTAAAGATGATTTTGGAGTGAAAAATACAGATGGTGATTTATCAAAAGATATGTTGAGTTCATCAGTTAGAATATTTAAAACTATTTATGATGATAAATATGGTGGTTTTGGTAATGCACCTAAGTTTCCAAGTCCTCAAAATCTTATGTTTTTGATGAAATACTATAGTATAGAAAAAGATGAAGATGTATTAAAAATGGTGGAAAAAACTTTAGATGGAATGTACAGAGGAGGTCTATTTGACCATATTGGATTTGGTTTTTCAAGATATTCCACTGATAAAAAATGGTTAGCACCTCATTTTGAAAAGATGCTATATGACAATGCTATGCTTACAGTTGCATATTTAGATGCATACAAGATAACCAAGAAAGAGTTATATAAAGAAATTGCTATAAAAACTATAGATTATGTAATTAGAGAGATGCAAGATAAAGAAGGTGGATTTTATTCAGCACAAGATGCAGATAGTGAGGGCGAGGAAGGTAAATTTTATACATTTAATCCACTTGAAATAATTGATATATTAGGTGAAGAAGATGGAAAATTCTTTAATGATTATTTTGATATAACTAGTAGTGGAAATTTTGAGGGGAAAAGTATTCCTAATCTCATAGAAAATAAAGAATATGATAAGTATAATGAAAGAATAGCTAATTTGAGTAAAAAGGTATTTGAATATAGGAGAGAAAGAACTTCTTTGCATAAAGATGATAAAATTCTGACATCATGGAATGCATTGATGGTAGTAGCTTTAGCAAAGGCTTATAAAACTCTAAAAATGGATAGATATTTAGAGTATTCAAATAAGTGTATTGATTTTATAAATAGTAATCTTGTGAATAAAGCAGGTAGATTATTAGCTAGATATAGAGATGGTAGTGCTGATTATTTAGCATATTTGGATGATTATGCATTTTTAATATGGGCATATATAGAACTTTATGAATCAACATTTGATATAAAGTATTTAGAAGAGGCATTAAAATTAAATGAAAGTTGTATTGAGCTTTTTTGGGACTATGAAAAAAGTGGATTTTACCTATATGGTAAAGATAGTGAAAATTTAATAGCAAGACCAAAAGACTTGTATGATGGAGCTATTCCATCAGGTAATTCTGTACAATTATATAATCTTATAAGACTTGCAAAAACTACTGGTGACAATAAACTTGAAGAATTGTCATACAAGCAATTAAAGCTTTATTCAGATAGTGTAAAAAATTCACCAACAGGATATAGTTTTTATATGCTTTCATTAATGTATGAACTTTATCCTACAAAAGAAATCATATGTATTTTAAAGGAAAACTCTGATTTAATTGGTTTTAAGACTTTAGTAAGTGAAAATTTTTTACCAAATTCAACTTTTTTAGTAAAAAAATACAATGAAGAAAATACTAAGATAGATTTTTTAAATAATTATAGATTAAAAAACGACAAAACTACTTATTATGTATGTCAAAATAATAGTTGTAGTCAACCATTTAATGATTTACAAAAGCTAAATGATATAATTTTTATGAGAGACTAATTATAATGTTGAAAGAACTCAGTATTGATATTTGATACTGAGTTCTTTTTGCAATAGTTATTCACCTAGTTACATTTTACTGTTCTCCTTTCTTTTTAGGGATATTTACGTAGTTCTTATTATTAGGCAAAATAAATCATGGTATTCGCACTCCATTTCTTGATTTTATTTGGTTCTCCATATATAATATATGCTGATATATTATAACGAAAGAACCATTTGAATATGGAATATATGTCTTGCCCCTAAGTGACGATAAAATGGGGCATTTCTGAAAGATGGTGCAAAATATACTGGAATTTTCAAAAATTGATTATATGTGGCTAATACTAAAAGACTCTAAAAAGTCGTATAGTAGAACAAAGAGGAGAAAGGAGCTATAATATGAATAATGTTGTGATTATAGACGATGACAAAGAGCTTTGTGC
Source organism: Clostridioides sp. ES-W-0018-02 (assembly GCF_020658175.1). Lineage (NCBI taxonomy): Bacteria > Bacillati > Bacillota > Clostridia > Peptostreptococcales > Peptostreptococcaceae > Clostridioides > Clostridioides sp. ES-W-0018-02. Next base: position 115,662 of record NZ_JACVVY010000001.1, read on the forward strand.
TCTTATGAAAAAATGTGTAGAGCAAGAAAATTTATCTGCTATTATTGCACATGGAGGTGTGGAGGGATTACGCCTGACTGATGAAAACAAAAATAGCTGCTCTCTTGTGATTTTGGATGTAATGATGCCAGACATAGATGGGTTTCAAGTTCTGAAAAAAATTAGGGAAACAAGTAATGTCCCAGTACTTATGCTTACCGCTAAAAGTGACGAGAATGATAAAGTTTCTGGGTTGCGTCTAGGTGCTGACGATTATCTAACAAAGCCATTCTGCATAAATGAGCTTATGGCTCGTATCAATTCTCTTATTCGCCGTTATACTATGTTAAACCCTACTTTTGTAACAGATACAGATTGCATAATAATAAAAGGCATGGTTATTGACAGAACAAATCGCGTTGTTTCCGTTGACAATATTCCTGTTCAGCTTACAAGCAAAGAATTTGATTTACTTTCTTTTCTGGCTTCTAATAAAGGACGAGTGTTTACCAAAAAACAGATTTATATGCAAGTGTGGGGAGAAGAATATGCTTTTGACGATAGTAATATTATGTCTTTTATCAGTAAATTACGGAAAAAGATTGAAGCAGACCCTGGACATCCATTTTATATTTTGACAGTCCGAGGTGTTGGCTATCGTTTTAATAAGGAGGCATAACCTAAATATGAATGTTTATCTGCTTTTTGCATTTGCTCTTGCTTTAATTATTATAGTGTATCTCGTTTCTATTTTGTGGCGTGTCCGAACACAGCTTGCACTTATAAAATATGCTTTAGAAGATATAAAAAACGGGAACCTTAACCGACGTGTTTTAACAAGGAAGAGTGATATAACAAGACAAATTTGCTATGATATTAACAAAATTGCAATCAACAGTCAATCACAGCTTATCCAGCAGAAACAATCGGAACAAGCATACAAACAGCTAATGACAAGTCTTTCCCATGATGTAAAAACTCCACTTGCTTCTTTGGTTGGTTATTTGGAGGCAATCGAAACTGATATTGTTGTAGGAGAAGAAAAGGACGAATATATACATGTTGCGTATAATAAAGCCCAACACTTAAAACATTTTGTAGAAAATCTATTTGAATGGGTGAAATTGGATTCTAGGGAACAGATTTTTCATTTTGAACTTTTCGATTTGAATGAATTATCTCGTAATATTATAGCTGATTGGGTTCCTATTTTAGAAAAATGCCATTTTGAATATGAAATTGATATACCTGAAACTGAGTATGTTATGCACATAGATGTAAACGCATATACCCGCATTCTTAATAATCTATTACAAAATATCATTAGGCATAGTGATGGAGATAAAGTAACACTACATATTTTTGAAAATGAACAGCAAGTCAAAATTGTAGTAGAAGATAACGGGAAAGGAATATCTTCTGATAATCTCCCACATATCTTTGAAAGAATGTATCAATGTGACCATTCTAGGTCATCAAAAGGTAATGGCTTAGGATTGGCGATTGTAAAAGAACTTATCAATGTTCACAAAGGAACGATTACCGCCAACAGCACCATTAATATGGGGACTATATTTACAATATTGCTTCCGAAAGCTCTGTAAAATGCAGGGCTTTCTTTCTGCTAAAACAAGATAAAAGCAAGGTTTTAGCAAGGTTTTGGCAAGGTTTATGTTGTATACTTCTAATTGTGATTGTTTCTGATATTCTATCAGTTATCACATGACAAAAGTAGTTTTATGGAAAGTGAGGAAATTTTATATGAATGATTTTGTGATTGAAACAAAACATCTGACAAAAGTTTATGGAGAACAGGAAGTGGTTAGCAAAGTCAATCTCCATATTAAAAAAGGTCAAATTTATGGTTTGTTAGGACGCAATGGAGCTGGTAAAACCACGATTATGAAAATGATTTTAGGACTGACGCCTATCACTTCTGGCGAAGTAACTGTATTCGGAAAAAATATCAAAGGTAGAGAAAAACAAATATATCCCCGTATTGGCGCAATTATTGAAACACCAGGATTTTATCCAAATTTAACTGGAACAGAAAATCTTGAAATTTTTGCGAAGCTGCGCGGCACAGCCAGCCCACACGCAGTTGAAAACGCATTGAAAATAGTAGGATTGCATTATAAAGACAAAAAGCTGTTTGGTAAGTATTCACTTGGAATGAAACAGCGTCTGGGAATTGCAAATGCTATTTTACATGACCCAGAAGTGCTGATTTTGGATGAACCTACAAACGGTCTTGACCCTATTGGCATTGCTGAAATGAGAGATTTTATTAAACATTTAAGTGTTGAGTGCGGAAAAACGATTCTTATTTCAAGTCATATTCTTTCGGAAATTTCATTATTGGCTGATGATATTGGAATCATCAACAATGGTGTCCTCTTGGAAGAAAGCAGCATGAGCCAACTAGAAAAGAAAAATCGTAAATATATACTGCTGCAAGTGTCAGATACTCCAAAAGCTTTACTGATTTTAGAGCGTCAATTCAACTTAAAAGATTATTCTGTTCAAGACAGCCATAGCTTACGTATTTACGACACTAATCTGAATATGGGTGAAATAAATAAAGCCCTTGTTATGCAGAATGTTACTGTAACTAGTTCGGGGATTTGTAATGATACTTTAGAGGACTATTTCAAAAAAATTACAGGAGGAGAAGGCATTGCTTAAATTTATTCAAACAGAATTTCTTAAACTGCGCCGCAAGAAACTTATTTGGTTAATGTTGTTAGCTACTCTCATTATGCCATTTTTCGCACTATTATATTTCAAGCATTTGGGAGAAACTGATGTTGACCCAATACAATTTTATAAATGGTCTGCGTTCAGTTATACTATTTTTATTATTTTGCCTGTCGTTTTGGGAATGCTTTGTACGATACTTATGCGCGAAGAAAATCAGTATGATATACTCAAACAACTTTTGATTGTGCCTATAAGCAAAATGGGATACTTTTTCAGTAAATTTTTTGTGGTTTTGATTTACTCTATTTGTTTCATGCTGATTACAGCCATTGCTTCTATTATATTCAGTATACTTCCTGGATATGTCGTATTTGAATGGGGAAGCGTTTTATATTTACTGAAAAAATGTTTGGAATTTGGTGTTATTATTGCTTTTGTAATGCTACCAATTTTAGCAATCGCTGTGTCGCAAAAAGGATACATTCTCCCAACTTGTATAACATTGGTGTATGCCTTTTCTGGTTTTATCTTAATGACAGTAAATATGTATTTACACCCGTTATCCAGTATGGCAGTTATCGTTATGCGAAATAAAGATATTCCAGGTCTTGTATATACACAGGCAATTAACATTCCACTTGCATTTCTTTGTATTTGCATTTGGGATATTGTTTCAATAGTACTTGTAAATATAGCATTAAGAAAAAGAAAGTGAGGTATGAATCATGCAAAAATTACTTTGGGCTGAAAGCCAAAAGCTTCGCCGTTCAAAGGTTGTTTGGATTGCAGTTTTTGCAATAGTTATGGTAGCTACTATGATTTTTGCAGGAGGACAAGGTGTGCATGATGGACCAGATTTACATTATGGATTAAAAACTGTATATGAGGGCTCTCGGTATATAGACAATGCAGGGTGGTATATGGACGAAGTTCAACCCTGGGCAACTTTTTTTGTTCTTCCAGCAGTCATTGCCCTTTTAGGGAGTTATATGATTTGTCGTGAAGAAGATGATGATACCATAAAATCTCTGCGCCTAATTCCTGTAAATGAAGCAAAATTAACCATTGCAAAAATGATTGTTACTTTTGCATTTAGCATACTCCTTTATTTGTTGCTCTTTGCCATAACATTTTTGACTGAAGTTATTTTACATCTTTCCGATTTATCAGTAGAACTGATTTTAAGTTCTTTGAAAGAATATTTTTTAGGTGGTGTAGGTGTATTCCTTGCAATTTCACCCATTATCGCGCTGGTCTCACGTATGAAAAAAGGGTATTGGCTTGCGTTAGTATTTACTGAAATTTATTCTGTTACTGGACTATTTGCGAGTATGTCAAATACTCTAAAAACCTTTTATCCTATTTCAGCTATATTTAACTTTTCTGGTTACCACATAACCACTGTAGGAAAAATAATGGGGAGTACTATAATATTGTTGCTGTGCATCTGTCTTTCTGCCTTTATACTGAAAGGGCTAAAACATAGTGAAGAAAATTGAAATAGGTAATATCAAAATGAAGAAGATGAAAAAGCTGATTATGCTTATTGTATTTCTATTGCTCTTTGATATGCTACACTGTTATATCGAATGGAAATTCAACAATGACTCACCTAAAGGGATAATAGAACTAATAGATGAGTGGACTGACCAGATTGGTCTGCATCATGTGATGGGTGTATTTTTTTATTCGAAAATGCAACTGGAATCATTTCTGTGTGGCGACTAAGAGTGAAAAGTAGAAATTCCTATCAATTCTCTCCCTTTCAGGCTGGAAGTAGAGTGAGAAATGATGAAGCCATTTGAAATTTCAGACAATCATAGAAAACCAGTTTGGTTACATCTATAGATAATTCATCTATGTATTTTAATGTAAGAATAAGCTTATAATGTTTGAGAATCTTATCTAAGCAACTTACTATAATCTGATTTTCATAATCTCGCATGATTTCAAGTTCAATGACCTTAATACAGTCAACAAAAGACTATAAAAGTTATTCAAATTTATAAAAGGATAAATAGATTTAACGGCGATTTTGCAAAAACTAAAGTCGCCGTTTTCATGTTTTGATTTATATTATACAAATATCTATATTTCAAACCTCCATCTTTAATCTCATGAGCATTTAAAAATATTGTGATATTATAGATAGCTTTTTCATTATAATATTAATCTTTTTTATTTACTTTATTTCTTCTTCTTGAGAATTCTTTAAGTGCTTCAGCTTTAATTTTATCAAGTTCTTCATCCTCCATAAAATTAGCATCGTCTTCAAATCCATCTTGTTCTTCGCCATTAAAACGATACATTTTTTTTAGTAAACTCCACAAGGTTTCTAATTCGTCTTGAGTAAACTCATGAAATACATCTGCCATAAAATTTATTCCAACTCTACTACATTTAATCATGACTTGTTTTCCTAAATCGGTAACCTTTACATTAATTGCTCTTTTATCATTTGGGCTTGGAACTACCTGAACATATTCATTTTTTTCAAGGTTAGCAACTATTCTATTTATATTTTGTTTACTTGTACCCATTTTTCGTGCAATATTATTTAATGTTGTTTCTTCTTCTGGTAAGTGAAGAATAGATAAAATAGTCATATATTGTCTTGAAGTAAGTACATCAAAATACTTATCGCCTTCTATTTGTATTTTGTTTGTAAGAGTAAAAAGAGTTGCATATGTTTGATTCATTAGAAACAATTCTTTCAATTCATTTGAATAATCCATAAAATATCTCCTTTGTATTTAGATACTATTTTGACGAAAACAGAATATCACGAATTGAATATAATGTCAATATGATGTCCAAGTATAGTTAAATGTTCTCTCTAAATAATTAATATTCAATAACTAAATTATTATATAGTTATTTAGAGCAACACTTGTATAGCAATTTATGCTAATAATTAATAAGTAAGAAACTTATATAGAACGTTTTGACTTGAAAATTGTAGTAATATAGTATATAAGTTAATATGTTGAATAAATTCAGGCTGGAGGAGTAATTATGAAGTGTACAAATTTTACTTTCAAGGGAAAAGAAGATTTAGATATATATACATATAAATGGGAAGATGAAAGTATAGAAAACCCAAAGGCAATTGTACAAATTGCCCATGGAATGGCAGAAACTGCACAACGGTATGAAGTTTTTGCTAAAGAGCTTACTAAAAATGGATATATAGTATATATAAATGACCATAGAGGACATGGAAAAACCGCAAAGACAGTAGAGAATGTTGGGCATCTAGCTGAAAAAGAAGGTTTTAGATGCCTTGTAGAAGATATGAATACTTTAACAAGTATTATAAAAAAGGAAAATAAAGATTTGCCAATTTATTTATTTGGGCATAGTATGGGGTCATTTGCGAGTCAAAGATACATAATGGATTACAGTGATAATTTATCTGGTCTTATATTATGTGGTTCAAATGGAAAACAAGGTATTATTCTAAATTTTGCTCATCTAATAATTAATCATGAGATTAAAAAGTATGGAAGAAATTCTCGAAGCAATAAAATAAATGATTTAATATTTGGTGGAGAAAGCATAAGAAGAAATAAAAATACTAAATTTGATTGGTTAAGTAGAGATAAAGAACAAGTTGAAAAATATATAAATGACCCATTTTGTGGGGTGGTATGTACTTGTGGCTTTTTTTATGATTTAGTGCAAGGATTAAAAGAAATAGAGGATAAAGAAAACTTAAAAAAGATACCACTTGATATTCCTATTTATATAATATCTGGAGATAAAGACCCTATAGGTAAAAATGGTAAGGGTGTCTTAAGGCTAAGGGATAGATATATAAAATTAGGAGTAAAAGATGTAACATGTAAACTCTATAAAGATGGAAGACATGAATTATTGAATGAGATAAATAAAGAGGAAGTTTTTGAGGATGTTATTTGTTGGTTAAATGAAAAATGGGAATTTTGTAGTCAATGAAATAAGCTTTTAACTTATAATTTAACCAATAGTTAAATTATAGGTTTTTTGTTAACTTTACCTCAATTTACTAATAAATGCTTTTTTAATATACTTAAATTAAGAGATATACATTAAGGAGGTATATATGCGAATTAAAATAGGTGAAGTCATACAAACATTGAGAAAAGAAAAAAGTTTAACACAAGAACAATTAGCAAAGTTTATAGGAGTGTCAACACCAGCAGTATCTAAATGGGAAAGTGGAAATTCCTATCCAGATATAGAACTATTGCCAGTATTAGCAGATTTTTTTAATGTATCTGTTGATAAACTTTTAAACTATAAAGTAGATTTAAGTGAAGAAGAAGTAATGAAAGTCTATAAAGAACTAGAAGCAACTCTTGCTAAAGTAGAAATTGATTTATTAATAGAGGAACCATTAGAAGAATTTAAAGAAGATTTAGAATCTGTAGAAAGACTTGCTAATATGTATATGGAGAAATATCCTCAAAGTTATCTGCTAAAGTTAAAAATAAGTTCGCTATACCAAATGTATTCATATAAATTTGGTAAAGATAAATTCAATAGTAAAATTAAAGAAACAACAAATATTCTTGAAGATATAGTTAGAAATACAGATGATATTCAGATTAAAGAAACAGCGCTTCTTATTTTATCAAATGCATATTATATGTTAGACGATTACGAAAAGGCAGAATTATATTTAAATATGATACATAAAGCAATAGGAGACACAAGTGTTAATTTAGCTATGATATATTTAAGTCAGAATAGATTAGATGAAGCAGAAACATTACTTCAAAATAAATTATTTAGCGATGTATTTAATGCAACTCTGGATTGTAAAGGATTAATTAATGTATGTAAAAATAAATATAAAGAATTAAAGAAAGAATTAGATGATGGAAGCTATAACAAAAAAACAACAGAAAAAGAAATGGAATATATAAAAAATAAATCATTAGGATATGCAAATATATCTTTAGAAATAAAGAAGAAATTTAGTGAAAATAGAGGTGCTTTTTTTGGAATATACATGGACTACATAGAGTTGTCTTTAAATTTCTTATTTTTTAATATGAAAGAAGAAGCTAAAGAAGCTTTATATGGTTTAAATGAAATATTAGAAAAATATCATCTACATGAAAGTTCAGATACAAGTCAAATGATGTTTTTTGATAAAGTAAAATCTAGAAATTCATATACTTTTAATGTATATACTAATCTACTTATCATGTTTAATGATAATAGTTTTAATGAATTAAGAGAAGAACCAATTTTTGAATCTATAATTAAAAAGGTTTCAGAATTGGAGAAAATGTTAAAAGATAAATAAATGTTTAGTGTGACGAACTGAAATTAGTAAATAAAAAGCTGGAAATCAGGATACTTAATAAAGTAAATACCTTGTTTCTAGCTTTTTATTTGCATGAAATAAGTTATCAAACATAGAGATTTAATTTGTATGAAATAAGTCATTAACCGTAGAATATAAAAAAATTATGAATAAAACAAATTTAGAAGTTACAAAAAAGTTACATAAATTTAGAAAGTTATAATATACATATATAATATAAGATTAAAACTGTAATAAATAAGTTAATTTAAAATTTGAACATGAAAGGGGAAATATTATGGAGAAAAGAGAAAAGAAAATAATAATATCATCTTTATTAAGTGTATCAATTTTAATGAGTTTAGTAAGTATATATTCTATATTAAATAAAGAAGAGATAAGTCTAACTGTTAAAGGCCAAGAACAAAAAGTGTCTTCATTTAAAAAGACAGTTGAAGAACTTTTGGATGAACAGGGAGTGAAATACAATTCTGAAGATAAAATTAATCCAAGTTTGAATACAGAATTAAAGGATAACATGAAAATCAAGGTTGTTAAAGTAACTAAAAATCAAAAAGAAGAATTTGAAAAAATACCATTTGACACAAAACATGTGAATGATAGCAATTTAGTAAAAGGAAAATCTAAAGTCTATCAGGAGGGAATAGAGGGAGAGAAAAAACTAGTCTATAATTTAACTTACCATGATGGAAAGCTAGTCAAAAAAGTCTTATCAAAAGAAGTGATTTCTAAAGAACCAACTACAAAAATTATAAAAAATGGAACTAAAGAAAAAGTATTAATTGCATCAAGAGGAGCAAATACAAGAGGAGGAAAACATATGAGAGTAGTTGCTACTGCATATGCAGGAGATACTATAACATCTACTGGTACAACACCAAGATGGGGGGTAATTGCAGTTGACCCAAATATAATACCATATGGAACAAAAGTATATATACCTAGGTTAGGTATGACATTTGTTGCAGAAGACTGTGGAGGTGCAATTAAAGGGAACAGAATAGATATATTTATGAATAGTGAAGGAAAAGCATCTAATTGGGGGAGACAGAGTCTAGATGTATATGTGTATTAATTTAGTGAATATAATAACTTTACTTAGAAGGAAAAAAAGTATAAAATATGAATTAATTAAACTGTTAGATTATTCTTAAAACAGAAAAAACATAGCTAAGGGGGGATAAGATGAAAATAGTCTGCTTAGGAGACAGTTTAACATATGGATTTGGAGTATCACGAAGTAATTCATGGACAAACATTGTGAGTCAGGAGACTGGTTTAGAAATAATAAATAAGGGTATAAATGGTGATACAACAAGTGGTATGTTAGTTAGATTTAATGAAGATGTTTTACAGAATTCTCCCGATATGGTTTTTATAATGGGTGGTACTAATGATTTTATTGCTGGAGCAGGAAATGAAGTTATTAATTCTAATATAATGGCTATGGTACATCAAGCATATGCAAAAAATATTATACCAATAATAGGTATACCACTGAGACCAGATATTCCAAATGTTAGGGAAGATTGGAGTAGCTTTACGGATTTTAATACAGTATCAAAAAAGTTAGAGTCATATAATTATTGGATAAAAAAATTTAGTGTGACATTTAATACTGATTTTGTAGATTTTTATTCTGAATATAATAAGAGTATGGAAAAAGAAGGATATAAAAAATTATATTTTGATGGATTACATCCAACTAAGGAAGGTCATAGAATAATTGCAAATATTTTTATTAAGTCAATTAATAAGTATATAGAAGAGTCATAATTATATAAAAAAGGTTTATCTATGCAATTATAATAAATGGATAAAATAGGGAGGATTTTATTATGGATTATACTAAAACTTATGAAGAATGGGTAAAGAGTTCATATTTTGATGAAGATACAAAACTAGAATTAGATAAAATAAAAGATAATGAAAAAGAGATAGAAGATAGATTTTATAAAGATTTAGAATTTGGAACGGCTGGTCTTAGAGGTGTAATTGAAGCAGGAACTAATAGAATTAACAAATATACAGTTAGAAGAGCTACTTTTGGATTGGCAAACTATATACTAGAAAATACTACAGAGGAAGAAAAAAATAGGGGCGTAGTAATAGCTCATGATAATAGACATAAATCTAGAGAATTTTGTATAGAATCTGCAAATACATTAGCAGCGTGTGGTATAAAGGCATATATATTTGATAGTTTAAGAACTACTCCAGAATTGTCCTTTGCTGTTAGAAATCTAAATGCAATAGCAGGGATAGTTATAACAGCTAGCCATAATCCACCTGAATACAATGGATACAAAGTATACTGGGAAGATGGGGCACAAGTTATGCCAGATATTGCAAATGCAATAACAGAAAAAGTAAATAGCATACATGATTATAGTATAATACCAACTTTAAATGAAGCTAATAAAAATTTAGTAGTCTTATTGGACGAAACACAGGATACTGAATTTATAGAAGCTGTAAAAAGTCAAGTTATAAGAAAAGATTTAGTAAAAAGCGTAGGTAAAAATTTTAAAATAGTTTATACACCTCTTTGTGGAACTGGCAATATTCCAATAAGAAGAGCATTAAAAGAAGTAGGATTTGAAAACATATTAGTGGTTCCAGAAGAAGAAAATCCAGACCCAAATTTTGCAGGGCTTGACTACCCAAATCCAGAAGAGAAAAAAGCTTTAAACAGAGGAATATTGCTTGCAAAAGAAAAAGGAGCAGACCTTGTAATAGCAACTGACCCAGATTGTGATAGAGTAGGTGTAGCTGTAAGAACCACTACAGGGGAATATGTATTACTTACAGGGAATCAAATTGGTGGAATGTTGACACACTATATAATAGAAGGCTTAAAAGAAAATAATCAATTAAAAGAAAATCCTACAATGATAAAAACTATAGTTACATCAGAATTTGGAGCGGATATAGCAAAAGAAAATAATGTTGATGTACTAAATGTTCTTACAGGTTTTAAATTTATTGGTGAAAAAATAAAATTATTTGAAGAAAATAAAGATAGAAATTATGTATTTGGATATGAAGAAAGTTATGGTTATTTAGTTGGAACTCATGCAAGAGATAAAGACGGTGTTGTTTCATCATTATTAATATCTGAAATGGCAGCATTTTACTATTCAAAAGGCATGAGCTTATATGAAGGCTTAATAGAACTATATAAGAAATATGGATTCTTTAAAGAACAGACTATATCTTTAACTTTAAAAGGTATAGAAGGTGTGGAAAAAATAAAAGAGATAATATCTTATTTTAGAGAAAATCAAATTGATTGTATAAATAATATAAAGGTAATTGATAAAAAAGACTACAAAAATGGTGTAGATAATCTCCCTAAATCTGATGTTTTAAAATATTTCTTGGAAGATGAGTCTTGGGTAGCTATAAGACCATCTGGGACAGAGCCAAAGCTGAAATTTTATATAGCTGTAAAAGGAACTAGTGATGCTGAAGCAGATGAAAAGCTTAGAGGTTTAAAAGAATATATAGATATTATGGTATCAAAATTAAAATAAAATAGACTAAATTGCTACATAAAAGAATAGTAAATAAGTATTAAAGATGCAATTTTATTTGTATTTAAATAAAAGCATTATAAAAAACTGGTTGACATTTAACTGAAAGTTAGCCAGTTTTTTAATTAAAAAGTATTTTACGAAAACTATTATTTTAATTATTTGTTTTGACAGCTTTTGTTATATTTGTAATAAATGATTTATTAAATTTTATACAACAGTATATTTTCTTAGTATGTAAACTTTAAAGACATTTGTTTTGAAAATAGATTTATTTTTCATACTTACTACTAATCTATCTCAGTCTTGTATAATAATATAAAAATAAAACAATATATACTATAGGTAATAAGAGTAATACTTTTAAATCAAGGTCAAAAGTATTAGTATAAAATGCAAATATGAGTGCTAATAATACAATTATTAAGTTTGGGATTGTTTGAAAGAATGCTTGTTTTGCTCTTTTATTCATTGTATTTCCTCCTTGTAAATATTAATATTTTAAAATGTTTTTCATAAAATAATCAGTAACTTATATTTGATTTTCTTAATCAAAGTATAACAAGAGAATAAGAATAAAGAGTTACTAAAATATTACAATAAGAAATAAAGAAACAAAAAAGTTAAGTATAAATATATGGAATAAATTATAATATATATCTGTATTTAATCTACCTTAATACCTTATGAAGTTATCTATATATAGAAAAAGCACCTATAATTAAAAGGTGCTTTTCTTATTTATACAATTTATATTGTGTCTTTATCCTATTTGTTTTATTAAAGCTTTTGCAGATTTAATCTTTGATTTTTCATTAGTTTTTTCTAATAAGTCTAAAGCACAATTAGTACAAATATTTACTTCATTACAACTATCTTTTTCAGAGTAAGTTATATACTTATTTTTAGATTTGTCTATCTTGTCTCCGCAATAATTACATATTATAAAGTTACTCATATTTTAAGACCTCCGTTTTATTTATTTTTGAATATAAAAATATTATTTAAATAGAATTTGCATTAACAATTAATGTAAAATTTGTATAATTCTGAAAATTAACTTGTTAAAATTATAGCAAATTTGCAACTTTACTTTTAATTATAATGTATTTTATTCAAAAGATAAACATTATAACCATAAATACTTAACTTTTATTACATATTTCTTAAATTATAAGCATAAGATTAATATTGATTTGATATAATCAATAATTGTTTAAGAAGAAAATATAATAAATTTAAAAGTTATCCTGCTAATACTAGTTTGTTTAATATTTTTATTTGTTGTTACTTTAAAAAACCTTTTTGTGTTGTCAATTCAATTAGAAAATACATCTCGAATTTTATCCTTTTAAATTAATACCACTAGAAGCTTGTATATAATCATAATTATAGTCCAATAATATATATTTAATTCAAGATTATACTTTTTATTTTCAGTGATTAAAAAATTAAAATATTAGTAGAATTATTATTTTCAGCTTTTATTTACTTTATTTTTGTTTAAATAATTATATTATGGTATGAATCTGAGTATAATTAATATTGTATAATGAAATTAATATTAGAGAAAAGGGGATATTTATGTTTGGGATAGATAAGAAATTAATTGAATATATAGTAGCAAAATCTAATTATAGTGAGTTAAGTTCAAAATCAGCAGAAGTATCTTTTTTCTTAATGTTGTCTATATTTCCTTTTTTAATATTTACAATAAGTTCTATAGCATATATACCAGTTCTTCATTTAAATAAATATATAGCCTTATTTAGAAACATGATGCCAGAGAGTGCTTTTGATGTATTATCTTCAATTATAGTTTCTGCAATAGACAATAGAAGTTTAAATTTTTTAGCTGTCAGTTTTGTACTTACGATGTGGACATCTTCAAGGGCAGTAAAAGCACTTATTAAAGGAATGAATAGAGCTTATAAAGTTAAAGAAACTAGGTCTTTTTTTAAAATCTTATCTATATCATTTTTATTTACGATTATGCTTTTGGTATTGATTTTTTTATCTATGATATTTTTGGTTTATGGAGAGAAGATAGGTTATTTTATTTTTAACTTTATAGGATTAGATGAGATATTCATAAAAATATGGGATATTCTAAGATACACTGTAGGTATTGCAACAATAATAGTAATATTTACATTTTTGTATAAGTATACACCTAATAAGAGTTTGACTATGAAAGAATCTGCTCCAGGTGCTATTTTTGCTACGTTTGCTTGGTTTGTAGTATCATTTTTCTATTCTTATTATACAAACTATTATGCTAACTATGAAGTAATCTATGGAAGCATAGCTGAAATAATTGTACTTATGACATGGATATATTTTAGTAGTTGGGTTATTGTTGTAGGTTATGAATTAAATTCAAGATTGTATTTTAGAAAGATAAGAAATGAAATGTTAAAGTAAAATATTAAAATAAAAATTGGTATTTGATATTGCAAATGTAAATTTTGTAAAAACGTTTTCTAAAAATAATTTACATTTGTTATTACATATGATAATATTGAGTTAAGATATTGGTAAGGAGATGATTCAATGTTGTCGACAGTTACATGGAGAAAAATGCTAATAAGTGCAGCAGAAATATTAAAAGAAAATAAGATATATTTATGTGAATTAGATGGTATAGTTGGAGATGGTGACCATGGAGTTACTATAGACAGAATAGCTGATTGTATGAGAAAAAGGGCTCTAGAAGAGCATGATGATGATAGTATAAAATCAATTAATGAAGATTTGAGTACTTTATGTATGAATGTAAATGGAGGGTCAGCAGGACCTTTATGGGGAACTATATTTGAGGGAATGGCTGAAGGAATAGAAGATAAAAAAGAACTTAAAATAGAAGAAGTAAAAGATATGTTTATTGAAGCAAGAGAAAATTTATCTCTTATTTCTACTGCTAAAGTAGGTCAAAAAACACTAGTAGATGCATTATACCCAGCAATAGATGCTATGCATACTATTGAAAGTGACAACATAAAAGATGTTTTTAAAGTGGGTTATGAGAAAGCAGTAGAAGGCGCAGAAAGCACTAAAACTTACATAGCAAAATTTGGACGAGCAAAAAGTATAGGGGAAAGAAGTTTAGGGCATATGGACCCAGGCGCTGTTTCTATATCATTAATGTTTAAAGGTTTATATGACGCATTATAAAAGAGATTAACACAGCAATTAATCAATATAACAAATTTAATAGGGGGAATTTATCATGTCAATGAAAAAATTTATTAACCAACCAGAAGATTTAACTAGAGAAGTTTTAGAAGGTTTAGAACTTTCAAATTCGGAGTTACTAAGAGTTACAGATTCAAATTTAGTGATAAACAAAAAGTTGGAAGAAGAAGACAGAGTAACAATAGTTACTTTAGGAGGAGCAGGTCATGAACCAGCTTTGAGTGGATTTGTTGGAGATGGAATGGTTGATATAGCTGTAGTCGGAGATGTATTTGCCGCTCCAGGACCAAATTCTTGTTTAGAGGCTATAAAGATGGCAGACAAAGGGAAAGGTGTATTATTTGTAGTTCTTAATCATGCAGGAGATATGTTGACAGGAAACCTTGTTATGAAACAAGTTAAAAAAGAAGGATTAAATGTTAGAAAAGTTGTTACTCAAGAAGATATAGCAAATGCACCGAGAGAAAATAGTGATGATAGAAGAGGATTGGTTGGATGTATACCTTTATATAAAATAGCTGCAGGGGCTGCTAAAGAAGGAAAATCTTTAGATGAAGTTGCAGAAATAGCACAAAAATTTGCTGATAATATGGCAACTATAGCTGTTGCATGTAAAGGAGCAACTCATCCATCTACAGGTATGGTAATTTCTGAACTTGGAGAAAATGAGATGGAAATAGGAATGGGGCAACATGGAGAAGGTGGAGGTGGACGTATGGAAATGAAGTCTGCTGATGAAACTGCTGGAATAATGACACAAGCTTTAATAAAGGATTTGGATATCGAAGATGGTGAAAAAGTAATGTTAGTAGTTAATGGTTCAGGAGCTACTACTTTAATGGAAATGTTAATAGTTTATAGAAAGTGCCATAGAATATTACAAGAAAAAAATATAGAAATAGTTTCAAATTGTGTTGGAGAACTTTTGACTACTCAAGAAACAGCTGGATTCCAACTATTTATAGCTAGAATGGATGATGAATTATTGAGATACTTCAATTCACCATGTAATACGCCTTACTTTAAAAAGAATTAGACTAAATTAAAGGGAGATAAAAAATGGCAGATAAAGATGGAATAATATTACCAAAAGATTATGGAATAGGGATAAAACCACCTCAACAAAGTTTTTATTTAAAAGGAATGGACAATGTAGATTGGGGAATGAAAAATAGATTATCAAAGATATTTAATCCTAAAACAGGAAAATCATTGATGTTAGCTTTTGACCATGGATATATAATGGGTCCTACTCAAGGATTAGAAAGATTAGACCTTTCAATACCTGAACTTATAGAAGATGCAGATTGTCTTATGGCTACAAGGGGAGCTTTAAGAACGTGTATAAATCCCACTCAAGATAAAGCTATAGCACTTAGATGTTCGGCTGGTAGTTCCGTACTCAGAGAGGATATGAGTAGAGAGGTTATAGGAGTTGATATAGAAGATGCTATAAGAATGAATGCATCATGCCTAGCTATACAGACATTTATGGGGGCTGAAGGTGAGTGTAAGGCTATAGAAAATTTAGTCAAAACAATAGATATGGGAAATAGATATTCAATACCAGTTTTGGGTGTCGTTGCAGTAGGTAAAGAGATGGAAAGAACTGCAAAATATTTTCTATTAGCCACTAGGATGTTAGCTGAATTTGGAGCAAGTATAGTAAAGACTTATTATTGTGAGGATTTTGAGAAAATAACATCTGCTTGTCCAGTTCCAATAGTTATAGCAGGAGGGAAAAAAGTTCCAGAAAAAGAAGCGTTAGAAATGGCTTATAGAGCTATAAATGAAGGAGCAGCAGGAGTTGATATGGGAAGAAATGTATTCCAATCAGAAAATCCAAAAGCTATGATAAAGGCAATAAAGGCTGTAGTTCATGAAAACAATACTCCAGAACAAGCATACAAGTTATTTGAAGAATTAAAAGAAGAGTATAAGTAGTATAAGTTTAATATATAGGTTTTAATATAATTGGAGGGGAATTTATGGAATTTGTACATATAGGTGTTATAACAGATAAGCTACAAGAGCATGAAGAGTTTAATGAAGAATTGAAGGTGTATATAACAGACCCAAAATACACAGATTTCAAATATGAATATTTAAGATTTGTTGAAGGAAGTCCACTTCCAGAAATAATGCAAAAAAATCCTCATGTTGCATATAAAGTAAAAAATATGGACAAATATCTGAGTGAGAATGAAGTAATTGTAGAACCTTTTAAAGTAGGAGATAACTTAAAATGTGCATTTATAATTAATGGTGGTTTTATAATTGAATTAATGCAAGAATGTTAATAATTAAGCTAAAAAGCCCAGAATTTTTCTGGGCTTTTTAAATTTTTTATACAACTTGACAAATTTTATCTAATGAGATAATTTTATCTTAGAATTAGCTTTGAAAGGATGAAAATATGACTATTGAAAACGAAATGTTGAAATTAGTAGAAGTATCAAAAATGTATTATGAAGATAATAAAACTCAAGCAGAGATTGCAAAAATTTTAGGAGTATCAAGACCATTGATAAGTAAAATGTTAAATAAAGCAAAAGAAATTGGAATAGTAAAGATAGAGATTAGGGAACTATTTTCTAGTAATGATTTGCTGATGAATCAGATGAAAGAGATATTTAACATTAGAGGTGGACTAATAGTACCAGAAGCTAAAACCGAATATATAACTCAACAAACTATACTAAGTCATGGAATAAAATATATAAAAGAAGAATTACCTAAGGTTAGTAATGTCGGTATAGGATGGGGATATACTATAGGTAATATAATAGAAGAAATACAAAAGAGTGAGGATACTTTTACTTTTAAAGGAGAAGTATATCCATTGGTTGGAATGGCTAACATACCAAATAAAGGATATCACCCTAATGAATTAATATCTGTATTTTCAAATAGTACAGGATTTAGTCCTGTATTTTTATATGCGCCTGCATTTCCAACTAGTAGTGAAGAGCGAAATATCTATTTGAAAACTGAAAATTATCAGAGTATGGAGAAAAAATGGGATAATATAGATACAATAATTTTATCTGTTGATAATTATCCTCAGGTTCCAGACCAAGCTACTGCGATTAGATTTGGAAAGAAGCTTACAAAAGAAAAAGCAATAGGTTCCTTTTTATCTTATTATTTTAATAAAGATGGAGAAATAATTAAAAGTGATAGTGATTATGTCATACAAATACCTCTTGAAAAATTAAAAAAGGCAAAAAAAGTAATAGCTATATGTTCAGATTCTAGTATAGATTCAATAACAGGTGCACTGAAGACTGGATACATAACACATGTCATTACCGATGAAAAAAAAGCGACACAAATAATTATAAACAAATAATAAATTACATAAAATTAAATTTATTTGAAAATATTTGTTATGAAATATGTTATAATTAATAGAAAAATGTCATATAATTACTTAAGAAGTATTATTATAAATAACATTGAGAGGTCGTGGTTAGGATATGGATATCCATAATAAATATGTGAATTTTATAAAAAATATACCTGTGCCTTTTTTATACTGTAAGATTATAAGAGAACATGAAGATATAGAATATAGAGTGGAATATATAAGTAAAGGTATGAGTCAAGTATTGAAACTAGAAGAGGGAATTTGTGATAAAGATATATTAGATGTATTACCTATATTTAGAGCAAAAAAATATTCTAAAGAGTTGTTCTCAGATAATATAGATTGTATAAAAAGATATATTCCAGCACTTAAAAATTGGATAAACATAAGAAAACAAATAGTTGGAGATTCGTACGTAGTTTTGTATTTTAGTAAAATAGTATTCGATTATAGACAGATAATCGATTCATTTGATAAAAAAGAAAAATTAGCTTATGTTAAAGATGAAGAAGGAATATATATAGATTGTAGTGAAAATTTAATATCAATATTAAATAACAAAATTAAAACTACAAAAGATATATTTGGAAAAAACGATATAGAAGTATGGGGAGAACGAACTGGAAAATTATTTAGAGATGACTATTTAGAAGGAATATCTAGTAAAAAAAGATTTTTACAAAAACTATTTGAATACGAAGAAACATTTTTTATGGTTGAAAAATATTTCTTATATGATGAAAGTGAACTTTTAGGTACTATAGGAATAATAGATAATATAATATACAGTGGATATAATAATAAAAACTATGATTCAAAAAACTTAATGAAGATGATTGAACATTCAATACCAGAGAATATGTTTTATAAAGATGTATATGGAAATTATATTGGATTTAATTCAGGATTTTTGAATCTAGCATGTATGAATAAAGAAGAATTACTAGGTAAGAATAGTCATAAATTATCAACAGAAGAATCTCTTATAGACAAGATATGTAAAAGTGATAAGGATGTAGTTGAAAATAAAAAGATTGTTACATTTGAATCAAATATGACTATACATAACGAAAATAAATGTATTGAGATTACAAAAAGACCATATTTTGATAGTTATGGTAGTGTCATTGGAATAATTGGTACAGCAAGAGATATAAGTAGAAGAAAAAAACTAGAAGAAGAGATGGATAAAAATAGAATGGAGTTTTTTGCAAATCTATCTCATGAACTTAGAACTCCTATAAATTTAATATCATCTTCATTACAAGTAATAGAAAAGAAAGAGGCAGACTTAATAGAATCAAATGATACTCTAAAAAGAAATCTAGGTATAGTAAAACAAAATGGAAATAGAATATTGAGATTAGTAAATAATGTTATAGATTTTACAAAAATGCAGTCGGGATATTTGGATTTTAAGCCAAAAGAGTCTGATATAATATCATTTGTGGAAGATATATGTATGTCTGTAGCTGATTTTGCAAGTCAAAATAATATACAACTTACATTTGATACAGAAATAGAGGAATTTTCAATGTTATTTGATTCAGAAAAATTGGAAAGAATAATATTGAATTTACTTTCTAATGGAATTAAGTACAACAAAGAAAATGGGAAAATAAATATATTTTTATATGTGAAAGATAATATGTTTGAAATGAAAATATCTGATAGTGGTATAGGTATACCAAAAGAAAAAATAGATAAAATATTTAATAGGTTTGAACAAATTGACAATGAACTTTCTTATAGAGTTAAAGGCAGTGGAATTGGGCTTTCATTAGTGAAATCTTTAGTTGAATTGCATGATGGTAGTATATCTTTAAAAAGTCAACTTGGTGTTGGAAGTGAATTTATTGTCTCGTTGCCAGTTAGAAGCAATAATAGTGAAAAATGCAATTATAAAAGAGAGCTCAGTAGTGAGCTAAGTAAAAAATTAGAAATAGAATTTTCGGATTTATAGATTAAGTATAAAAAATAAAATTAAAAAAACTATTGACAATTTATTTGTAAGGGTTTAAAATAAATTACAATATAATAAATAAAAAAGCGATGAATAGGAAGAGTAAATCTAATTCGATTATCAGAGAGAAAAGTCCATTGGCTGAAAGACTTTTTAAATTAGAGAGATTGAAAACTACCTAGGAGCTACTTTCTGAAGTTATCTATATTAATAGATTTTAGTAAGAATAGTCGTTAACTACGTTAAAGTTTAAAGTGGGTTTTCATAAAAAATGAAAACTAAATTAGGTGGAACCGCGGGAATTATACTCTCGTCCTTATGTTATAAGGATGGGAGTTTTTTGTTATTTAAAATATTATTTGAAAGTATAAAAAGGAATTATAAAAAATTATAAAAGCGATGAATAGGAAGAGTAAATCTAATTCGATTATCAGAGAGAAAAGTCCATTGGCTGAAAGACTTTTTAAATTAGAGGGATTGAAAACTACCTAGGAGCTGTTATCTGAAGTTACTCTAAAAAGAGTTTTAGTAAGATTAACCGTTAACTGCGTTAAAGTACAAAGTGGATTTTGTCAATAATTGACAAAAATCAAATTGGGTGGAACCGCGAGTATAGACTCGTCCCTTTATATAGGGATGGGTCTATTTTTATTACAATAAAAGATTGAAAATTAAAAAAAATCGGAAAATTATAAATTTAGGAGGAAAATAAAATGCAAAATAAAGTGAAAATTGGAGTACTAGGATATGGAACTGTAGGAAGTGGACTTATAGATATAATAGATAATAATAAAGAGAAAAGAAATATAGAAATAGTTGGAATATTAGTTAATAATTTAGAAAAGCATAAAGAAAAAAAATACTCTAATATAATAACTAATAATATAGATGACATATTTGAGAAAGATATAGATATATTAGTTGAAGTTATGGGTGGTTTAGAACCAACACTATCTTATATAAAAAAAGCATTAAATAATAAAATTCATGTTGTTACAGCAAATAAAGATTTACTAGCTGAATGTGGAGATGAACTTGCAAAATTAGCTAGTGAAAATAAAGTAAGTATTAAATTTGAAGCTTCAGTTGCTGGAGGTATACCAGTATTAAAGCCAATAATAGAATCATTAGAAGGAAATAATATAGACAGCATAAATGCTATTTTAAATGGAACTACTAACTTTATATTATCTAAAATGTATGATGAGGATTTGTCTTATGACATGGCATTAAAACAAGCTCAAGAATTAGGTTTTGCTGAAGCAAACCCAGAGTCAGATGTATTAGGATATGATGCTGCTAGAAAGCTATCAATATTGTCAACTCTAGCTTATGATAATAGAGTATACTGGAAAGATGTATATCTAGAAGGAATTACAGATATAGATGAAAAAGACATAGAATATGCTAAAAAACTAAATTGTAAAATAAAATTAATTGGGCAAAGTAAATATGAAAATGATAAAGTAAGTGCATTTGTTAGACCTGTTTTAGTGGAAAAAGATAACATACTTGCTAGAATAGACAATGAGTTTAATGCTGTCATAGTAAATGGAGATTCAGTAGGAGAAGTTTCTTTTGTAGGTAAGGGAGCTGGAAGTCTAGCAACAGGAAGTGCAGTTTACTCAGATGTTATTGATATAATAGATAACAGAGTTTCTAGTATAGATTCTTTTACTAAAGATAGAATACAAGTAAATAAAATAGTTAGAGAAAAATGTGGAGCACTTCTTAGATTTAAAAAATGTAATAAAGATGAAATATTGAATATAGTTGGAAATTGCTTAGTAAACTATGATATTTTAAATGATGATGATGAGCTTGCTATTATGGTTTATGCTGACTCTGAGTATGAAATAAATAACAGTTTATGTCTAATAAAAGACAAAGGATATTGTGAAAAAATGAATAAAATGTTGAAAATAAGCTAAAAAGAAAAGAATATAGGTTTCTATGTAACATATTTTGGAAATTTTAATACTATATAGTATGAGATGAAACAAAACATCTCATAAAAAATTAAAATTAAAAGGAGATATGCTATATGGGAAATAATAAATGTTCAGGAGATTGGTATAGAAGAAGTTATTCTACATCAAGATGGTTCCAAGATGATAATAATTCATGGGATAGAGATAGAGACAGAGATAGAGATAGTGACAGAGACAGAGATAGAGATAGTGACAGAGACAGAGACAGAGATAGAGATAGAAATTGTGATAGATTTAGAAGAGAAGCAGAAAAAAGAGAAAGAGAAGCAAGAGAAGCATTCTGTGAAGCTGAAGAAAGAGGAAGAGAAGCAAGAAAATTTGAAAATGAAGCTAGAAAAATGTGGGAAAAAGCAGAAAAATCTTGGAATGAACACTCAGCTTATAATTATCAAGGTATAGAATCTCTAGAAGAGTCTAGAAGATTCTTTGACGAAGGTATGGAATGTGAAGCTAGAAGAAATGGAAACAACCATAATAACCATGATTGTGATAGATGTAGATGTCATAAGTGTAATTGTGACAGATGCAAATGTGACAAATGCAACAAATGCAAATGTGATAGATGTAATTGCAATTGCTGTAGAAGATAAAAAATTTCATTGACAAATTAATAGTTAAAATATATCATATTATGTATAATAAAGAGAAAATTCAGAAAGATTAACTGAAATATAAGTATAGTTATTAGACAAATAGTGCTCAGTCAGTGAGGTGAGTACAATATGATTAAACTCCTATCCTCTAGTTATTGATAGAGGGTGGGAGTTTTTATTTATTGCTAGAATGATAACATTATAAAACTAGGAGGGAAAAGATGAAGATTATAAAAAAATCAAATATAAAAGAAAAGGTAGATGAAAAAATACTAAGAGAAGAAGTAAGTTCTATAATAGAAGATATAAGAAATAATAAAGAGACTGCGTTGAAAAAATATAATGAAATGTTTGATAAAAACACAAGAGATGAATTCAGAGTTACTGAAGAAGAAATAAAAGAAGCCTACAAACATGTAGATGAGGAGTTTATAAACAATTTGAAAATTGCTGCTAAAAATATAAGCGAATTTGCAAAAGCCCAAAAGGCTAGTTTCGAAAATTCTTTTGAAAAGGAAATCTATCCAGGCGTTATTTTAGGTCAAACTAATATTCCTATAGAGTCATGCCTTGCATATGTTCCAGGTGGACAATATCCTTTATTTTCAACAGCTCTTATGCTTATAATACCTGCAAAAATTGCAGGAGTAAAAAGAATAGTGGCATGTTCACCAACTATGAAAAACACTAAAAATATAAATCCTAAAACATTAGTAGCTATGGATATAGCAGGAGCTGATGAAATATATGCAACTGGAGGAGTTCAAGCTATAGCAGCATTTACATATGGTACAGAAAAGGTTAAACCTGTTGATATAATTGTAGGACCAGGAAATAAGTTTGTAACAGAAGCTAAAAGACAATGCTATGGGCAAGTCGGAATTGATTTTGTAGCTGGTCCAAGTGAAGTTCTTATAATAGCTGATGAAACTTCAAATCCAGTCTATATTGCAGCTGACTTGTTGGCACAATGTGAGCATGATTTAAATGCAAGAGGTATATTATTAACTGATAGTTTAGAAATAGCACAAGAGGTTGAAAAAAATATGAAAATCATGTTAGAAAATTTACCAACAAAAGATATTGCATATAATTCATGGAAAAATAATGGTGAAATAATACTGGTTGATGATATAGATGAAGCAGTAAAAATAAGTAATTTTTATGCACCAGAACACTTAGAAATAGCAGTAAATAAATATGAAGAAATTTGTGATAAACTAACTAACTATGGCTCATTGTTTATTGGAAACTTATCTGCTGAGGTATTTGGTGATTATGTTTCAGGTACAAATCATACACTACCAACATTAAAAGCATCAAGATATACTGGTGGTGTTTGGGTTGGTACTTTTATAAAAACTTGTACAAAGCAAATATTAAATGAAAAAGCTATAGAAGTATTAGCTCCTGTTGCAGAGAAGCTAGCAAAAGAAGAGGGATTATATGCACATGCAAAGGCAGCAGAAGTTAGATTTAAGAAGTAGATAAAGAGAGTTTTAATTGTTATAAAAATATATACTGCAGTAAAAAATAAAATTTTAGAAACAATTATTTATATTATAGTTGAGAATTTAAAAGAAATAAATTTAGAAATAACCTATTTTAAATTTATTTCTTTTTTATTGGAATAATATTGACAAATTTAACCTGTAACTATTATACTAAACTTAATAAATAAAGTTTATAAAGTAAGGTGTTGTTTATGAAAAATATAGTTGGAAAGCCACAAACGATAAAAAAAGTAAATGAAGACTTAATAAAAAATATTATAAAAAATGATGGACCTATAACAAAGCCAGAAATTTCAAGCATTACTGAATTGAGTTTAGCAACAGTTAATAAAATTGTAGAACAATTAGCTTTGAAAAATGAAGTTAAAGTAAGTGGATTAAATGAATCTACTGGAGGAAGAAGAGCTCAACTATTTGAAATAAATGCAGACTTAGAACATATAATAGCCTTGTATTATTATAGAAACAGCTGTATAGGAGTAGTTGCAAATTTATTAGGTGAAATAACTTATCAAGAAGAGTTCAATATAAGAATGGATACATATGAAAACGTTAACCACGATACTTTTTTTGTTATAGATACTTTGATTGAAAAAGTAAGGGGAAACAATATAAGAGCGATTGGAATTGGTGTTCCAGGAGTTGTAAAAAAAGGTGTAGTCAAAAACATTCCAACAATAAAAAGTTGGGAAGGTATAGATTTAGAAAATTTAATAAAGAGTAAATATAACACTAAAGTATTTATAGAAAATGATACAAATATTACCACTATTGGAATTTATCAAAAACAGTACAAAGACGAATATAAAAATATGGCACTTATGTATTTAGATGATGGTATTGGCTCAGGTATAGTTATAAATGGTGAATTATATCTAGGTTCTACAAATTTTGCTGGTGAACTAAGCTATCTAAATATAGAGTTTAGCAAGTATAACTATGATAACTTAAATATTGAAGATTACATTATGAGTTTAAGAAAAAGATATTTAAAGAGCAAAGATAATAAATTTAAGAAAGAAATTTTATCTATAATATCAAATTTTGTAAGGACTCTTGTTTGTGTTTTAAATCCAGAAGCTATGATTATACAATGCAATATATTAACTAAAAGTGACATGGAATTTATAGAAGAAGATGTAAATAAAAGTGTTGGAGGAGAAAATTTCCCTAGACTAATAAAAGTGGAGTCATTGAGAGAGGGAAGTATAAATGGGGTAATTAGTATGTGTTTAAAAGAAACTGACTACCAATATTCCCTATCTAATAAAAAAGGAGGATATTAATGTGAAATATTTGATTTCAATAGATGGAGGGGGAACAAAAACAAAATTTTGTGTAAGTGATTTAGATGGAAATATACTTAAAGAACATACTACTGGTTCAACTAATTATAAGTCAGTTGGAGTTCAAAAAACATATGAAAATATTAATAATGGATTTGAGAAAATATTAAAAGATTTACATATTGACTATAACGATATTGAGTACACTGTATTTGGTATATCTGGATGTGATTCTCCAAATGATTATAATATTATAATGGATGAAATATTAAAAGTTGGGTTTAACAAAGAAAAAATATATTTAGTAAATGATGCAGTTTTAGCCTTTTATGCGCAAACTGATGCTCCTGGCTTAGTAATTGTAGCTGGTACAGGTTCAATTGTATTAGGAATTAGGGAAGATGGAGACATATATAGAGTCGGTGGATGGGGATATAATTTTAGCGATTTGGGTTCTGGATATGATATAGGAAGAAAAGTACTAAAGAAAGTTTTACTTTATTGTGATGAGTGCCATGAATATAGTGATTTATTCGATTGTGTTTTAGATTTCTTTAATGCAGATAGCTTTAAGAAACTTACATATATGATTACTGAAATAAATAACAATGTTGAAATAGCAAACTTAGCTTCATTAGTGATTGATTGTGCTGAACGAGATGATAAATTAGCTATTGAAATACTGAGAGAGTCATCAATTGAACTGTCCAAATTAGCTCAAGTAATATTAAGTAAAATATCTAATTCAATGAAAAATAATAAAAGTGAAATAGATATAGTTTTATCTGGTGGTACATTAAACAAAACTATATATGCTCAAATGTTAATGGACAACTTAAGGGAAGAAAATACAGATAAAAAGTTAAAATTTATACTTCAAGAAAATCAGCCAGTATATGGAGGTATAAGACTTGCTATGGCGTTAGCTAATAGGAGGATCAAACATGGATAGGAAAAAAATAGTTGTACAAATCTTTACAGGTGGATTCAAAAATAAAGAAATAAAATTTAATGATATAAAATGTAAGCTATTAGAATTAATGGAATGTATTGATGTAGAAAAAGTCATTATGGGTTGGAGTGTAGACAAAGAACTATATGTAAAAACTAAAAAACTTTTAAAAAAATATAATGTTGAATTATATCTTTGGTTCCCATGTTTTTCGGAAGTAGGATTACTTGAAAAAAGTAATCTATTAGTTGATTATACTGGAAAAGAAGTTAAAGGATATGCATTACAAGAAGATGAAAACTTTGAATTTTATTGTCCAAATAGTAAGGGAAATATAGAAAACATAAAGAAAATATATAGTACTTATTTTAGTGAAATTGAGTTTGATGGAATTTTTTTAGATAAGATAAGGTATGGCTCTTTTTCTAATAAATTAAATGGTGTTTTTAATTGTTTTTGTAAAGATTGTTTAGATATATATGAAAAAAATAATATTGATAAAAGGTCATTAATGATAGAAATGGATAATGTATCTAATGAAGTTATAGTTAGTGAAGATACTCCATTTGGTATAACAGAATACATTAATGGAAAATACAAATTTAAAAATAAAATATGGGAAGATTTTTTTGAAATGAAAAGTCAAAATATATATAACGCACTAGTGGATATAAGTAGTTATTTTAAAAGTAAAGGATTGAAAATAGGGATAGACACTTTTTCCCCTTTTATCTCTTACTTTGTAGGTCAAGATTTAGAAAAATTACAAGAAGTAGCAGATTTTATAAAACCAATGATGTATAGAATTACTAAAGCTCCAGCAGGTTTGCCATTTGAATTTGAAAGATTAATTGATGAATCAGTACATGAAAATAAAGAGATTGCAAAAAGAAATTTATTAGATATTTTAGGAATTAGAGAGTATGAAGGAGATATATATCCTATAAAATTTGTGCTAGAGGAAATCGATTTTATAACAAAAAATCTTGTCAAAGATATATATGTAGGTATTGAAATAAATAAAAAAGAAATTATAGCTCCTGTTACACCTAAATATATAAGTGAAAATATTTCAAACATAAATAAGACAACAGTAAAAGGGTATGTACTATCTTGGGATTTGTTATCAGCACCAAAAGAAAATATTGATGAAGTTATAAATTGGTTTAGGAATTAGTGAGGTGATATAGTGAGTAAGATACTAAAAATGCAACAAATATATAAAAGTTTTGGAAAGGTAGACGTTTTAAATGGTATAGATTTTGAACTAGAAAAAGGAGAAGTAAGAGCCCTTTTAGGAGCTAATGGAGCAGGAAAATCTACACTTATTAAGATTCTAGGAGGAGTCCATTCTCAAACTAAAGGTAAAGTGATTTTAGCTGGCAATGAAATAATGTTTAAAAACCCACATCATTCTAAAGAAAATGGTATTAGTATAATTTATCAAGAATTAAGTTTAATACCAACTCTTACAGTTATTGAAAATATTTTTTTAGGTAGAGAGACTTTAAAAGGAATTGTGTTTTTAAATAAGAAAGATATGCTAGAAGAATACATGAAAATTTGTGAAGATTTTGACTTTAATATAGACCCACATGTAGTAGTGTCTAATTTGAGTGTAGCAAATCAACAAATGGTTGAGATAATGAAAGCAGTTTCATGTAATTCTGAAATCATCATAATGGATGAACCTACAACATCACTTACTAATAATGAAAAAGAAGGATTATTTAAAATAATAAACAGATTGAAATCTAAAGGTAAGACTATAGTTTACATTTCTCATATACTAGAGGAAGTTTTTAAAATATGTGATAGTGCAAGTATAATGAAAAATGGAACTATGATTGGAACTTATGATGTAAAAGATTTAACTAAATTAAAAATAACTCAACTTATGACAGGAAATGATAATCACAAACTTATTGAGAAGAAGGATTATACATTTGCAAAATATGAAGAAGCTCCTGTATTAGATGTTAAGAATGTAAGTTGGTCTAATAAAATAAAAAATGTTTCATTTAAAGTTTATAGAGGTGAAGTTGTAGGTCTTGCAGGTCTTGTGGGTTCAAGAAGAACTGAAATTATAAATTTAATATTTGGGATAGATAATAAAGATAGTGGAGATATATTTATTAATGGTAAAAATGTAGATATAACTTCTCCTAAAGTTGCTATAAAAAATAAAATAGGGTTAATCCCTGAAGATAGAAAAAATCTTGGGCTAATTTTGGAACAAGCTATATATACTAATTCGGCATCAGTACAAATTGATAAATTTAAGAAATTCTTGTTTATAGATAAAAATAGAGAAATTGAGTTTTCTAAAAAGGGTGTCAAGGAACTAGGAATAAAAGTTAGTGATGTAAAACAAGAAGTAAAAGAACTTAGTGGTGGAAATCAACAAAAAGTAGTAGTCTCTAAATGGTTAGACAAAGACTTAGATTTAATAATATATGACGAACCAACAAAGGGAATAGATATTGCTGCAAAAGAAGATATTTTTAATACAATAAAAGAATTTTCAAGTAAAGGGATAGGAGTAATCTTTATATCTTCTGATTTGGAAGAAGTAATAAGAGTAAGTGATAGAATTTTAGTGACAAGAGAAGGTTCTATTGTGGATGATTTAAAAAATGAGAATATAAAAGTTCAAGATATAATGAACAGTATATTTAATGTATAAAAGAAATGAAAATGGAGGACTGAGATGAAAAAAGCTTTTGAGAAATTGAATTTAAGAGATTATGGAGTATTACTAGGTTTTTTGGCTTTATGTATAGCGATAAGTGTTGCAACTCCATCATTTTTAGGTAAACAAAATATACTTAATCTTTTGCGACAATCTTCTATAATTGGAATAATTTCGGCAGGTATGACTTTTGTTATAATATCTGGAAACTTTGATATATCAGTTGGGGCAGTAGCAGCTCTTGCAGGTGCTATAACGATGAAATTTGCGACTGGTGGAACCAATTTATTTGTATCTATGCTTTTAGGTATAGCAATTTGTGCAGTAATAGGACTAATAAATGGGATAGTAGTTGCAAAGATAAATGTACCATCGCTAATAGCTACTATGGCTATGGTTACTATTGTAAGAGGATTGCTTTTGATGCTTACAGGAGGATATCCAATTACTGAAAATATACCAATACTCGATTATATTGGAAATGGATATTTATTTAATATACCAATACCAGTAGTAATTTTCTTTATAGTAGTACTAGTTGCATTTATTGTACTAAATAAAACTAAGTTTGGTAGATATGTTTATTCTGTAGGAGGTAATCAAGAAGCAAGTAAACTCAATGGTATAAATGTGGATTCCCATAAAATAAAAGTATTTATTATTAATGCTGTACTTGCAGGAATAGCTGGGATTGTACTAACTGGAAGACTTGGAACGGCAACTGCGATTGCAGGTGAAGGCTATGATATGGATGCTATTGCATCTGTTGTAATCGGAGGGACATCAGTAGCAGGAGGCTCTGGCTCTGTACTTAAAACTGTTATAGGTGTGTTACTTATGAGTGTTATAAACAACAGTTTTAATCTTCTTGGAATAGATGTATATTTCCAATACATATTTAAAGGTTTAATAATTTTAGCAGCAGTTGGATTTGATTCTTATAGCAAGAAAAAGCTTGCTTCAAGATAAAAAATAAGAGGGGGAAATTTTTTATGAGAAAATTAATGAAACATTTAGCATTATTACTATCACTTGCTATGATATTCAGTTTAGTTGGATGCTCAAATGATAGTGGAAAAGGAAAAGATGGAGAAAAAAAGATAGCCGTATTGTTGCCAGGTTCAACAGGTTATTTTGTAGCAACTAAACAAGGTATAGATGCAAAATCTAAAGAATTAGGTGTAAATGTAGAATATGCAGATGCTCAATGGGATGCTAGTAAACAATTATCACAAGCTGAAGATTTTATGGCTAAAGGAGTAGATATGATTGCATTATGTGGAGTTGATTCTGCTGTAAGCGAGAGAATAGTTAAGGCTGCTAATGATTCAGAAGTTCCTATAATAGCATTTACAAATTCTATAGGAAGTAACTCAACTGGAGAATTTAAAGGCTTAGTTACCTATATAGGGCAAAATGAGGAAGAAACAGGAGCATTAACAGGTAAAATTGCTAAAAACTTATTAGGAGAAGCTGGTGGAAAAGCTGTATTAATAGAAGGTGTTCCAGGAACTACTCCACAAGTATTAAGAAAAAAAGGTCTTGAAAAAGAGTTAAAAGATAGTAACATACAAATAGTTTATAACCAAACTTCAAATTGGGAGAAAGAGCAAGCCTTAAAGGTAACAGAAGATTTAATTCAAAAGAAAACTGATTTTAATGTTATAATATGTCAAGATGATAACTCTGCTCCAGGAGCAGGACAAGCTTTAAAAGATGCTGGTCTTAAAGATAAAGTTAAAGTTATAGGTTTAGGTGGAAGTAAAGACGGATTAAAAGCTGTAACTGATGGGTTAATAGATGGTACAACTTATATGTCTGCTGTTGAAGAAGGTGCATTAGTTATAGAAAAGGCATCTAATTTCCTTAAAGGCGAAAAAGTTGAACCTGTTACACAAATTAAACAAGTTGAAGTCAACAAGGATAATATTTCAGAATTTAAGGGTGAATGGTAAGATATTACATACATTAAAATTGAGAGAGTTACTTTATATAGTTTCTAAAGTAACTCTCTCTTTAAATCCAACCTAGTAATAAGTTATTGGATAGTATTTCTAAACAAATAAAAAATTAATATAAACAAAGACTTATTTATACTAAATTATAAGTCAAATTAATATAAACTTATGTAAAATGAGAAAACATTTAAAGTATTGAAAATACTAAGGTTCAAAAGAATTATTAAAAAAACATAAAAAAACATAAAAAAACTATTGAAAAAAATAAAAAAATTTTGTATAATTAAAGTTTTAAAAAGTGTGGTATACAAAGCCAATTCTTTTGTATATAATATATATAAATTAAGAAAAAGGAAGGGATATGTATGGCCAGGCGGTTATTTTTAGAAAGAATTGGACTTATATTATTAGGTTCAGCAATATTAGCATTTGGAGTTTATAATTTTTACTATCTAAACAACATAACAGAAGGTGGAGTGTTAGGTATTTTACTACTGTTAAAAAATTTATTCAACATACAACCAGCAATAGCAAATATTGTAATTGATGGTTTACTACTTTTAGTAGGATATAAATTTTTCGGTAAAAAATTCCTAATATATTCAATAGTAGCTTCTATAAGTTTTTCAGTATTATATGATTTATTTGAAGCTATAGGACCTCTTGTACCACAATCACAAAATATGCTTTTATCAACTATTTTGGCAGGTATAACTGTAGGAGTAGGAGTAGGGATAATAGTAAAAGCAGGTTGTGCATCGGGAGGAGACGATGCTTTAGCATTAGTAATTTCTAAGACTACATCTTTGAACATAGGGCAAGTTTATCTAGCAACAGATGTTATTGTATTGTTGTTATCATTAGTTTACCTATCCGCATTTGATATTTTTTATTCTTTAATTGCTGTTACGATTAGTGGTAAAGTAATTGATTTTATTTACTATCATGGTAAAAATTTAGATATGGATATGAGTAATGAAATAGTTCCAGAATGTTAATATAAACTAAATAACAGTATTTTTGAAAGGTGGCAAACTTGCCTCCTTTTTTTATGTCTAAATTAAGTAGAGAAGAGCTAATTTTATATTTATGCAATACTAATCAATAATAGATGTATCTTAACCCTATCTTTATACCTAAAATGATAAGATAAATGAAGTAGCAATATGAAACCAAAACGTATCAAAGAAACTAAAGTAAATGGAGGAGTCGAAATGTTAGATATAGTGATGATAGTGTCACTGGCTATAGGATTTATTTCCATGAAGTTGCTTGCTGGCTGGTGTGGGAAACAAACTGAAAAAAAATAATGTAATGTATGGAGGTATTACCTATGTGGTTTCTGGCAGTTGTAATTGTAATGTTGATAGTATATTTGGTGTATGCGCTTATTAATCCTGAAAAATTCTAAATAGTATAGAGGTAATAAGCAAGTTGAATTGGGGGGAAAATTTTTATGGTACAGATAGTAATAGTATTGGCGATATTTATGGTTTTAGTAATACCTATGGGTAAATATTTATATCATATATCCACTAATCAAAAAACATTTGGAGATAAAGTGTTTGATAAAATAGACAATGGAATATATAAGGTATGTAGCATAGATAAGAAAAAAGAAATGAATTGGAAGCAATATGCTTTAGCTTTATTAGTTACAAATGCAGTCATGGTGTTTATAGGATATGTAATACTTAGAACTCAGAGCATGCATATTTTTAATCCTAATGGAATTAAAGGTATGGAACAAAGTTTATCATTTAATACAATAATAAGTTTTATGACAAACACGAATCTTCAACATTACTCAGGTGAAACAGGGCTTTCATATCTTAGTCAAATGACAGTGATAATATACATGATGTTTACATCAGCAGCAACAGGATATGCAGCGGCCATGGCATTTGTAAGAGGGTTAGTAGGCAAAAAGAAAACATTAGGCAACTTTTATGTAGATTTAATTAGAATAACAACAAGAGTACTTTTACCAGGGGCTTTAATTGTTGGTATTATATTAGTTACACAAGGAGTACCACAAACTTTTGCTGGTACAGAAACAGTAACTACTATAGAAGGAAAACTTCAAGATATAGCTAAAGGTCCTGTGGCAGCACTTGAATCAATAAAACACTTAGGAACAAATGGAGGAGGATTTTTTGGTTCAAATTCATCACATCCATTTGAAAATCCAACAATAATATCAAATATAGTAGAGATGTTATCTATGATGATATTACCAGGAGCTTGTGTTGTTGCATTTGGACATATGATAAAGAATAAAAAACAAGGCTGGGTTGTATTTGGTGCAATGTCAATCATATTTTTAATAGGTTTAGTGGTTTGTTTTAGAGCAGAAAGTGCAGGAAATCCTATCTTATCACAATTAGGACTTAATCAAAGCATGGGAAGTATGGAAGGTAAAGAAGTTAGATTTGGTATAGCTCAATCAGCATTGTTTACGACAGTGACGACTTCCTTTACAACTGGTACAGTTAACAACATGCATGATACTTTAACTCCTCTAGGAGGATTAGTACCACTTTTAAATATGATGTTAAATGTCGTATTTGGTGGTAAAGGTGTAGGTCTTATGAATATGCTAATGTACGCTATAATAGCAGTATTTTTATGTGGATTAATGGTAGGAAGAACACCAGAATTCTTAACTAAGAAAATTGAAGGAAAAGAAATGAAGCTTATAGCTTTACTTATTATATTACATCCACTTTTGATACTTATGTTCTCTGGACTTGCAGTAGCATTACCAGCAGGTCTTGAGGGAATTTCAAATCCTGGATTCCATGGATTATCACAGGTTTTATATGAGTTTGCATCTTCAGCAGCTAATAATGGCTCAGGATTTGAAGGTTTAGGAGATAATACTATGTTCTGGAATATAACAACAGGTATAGTTATGTTTTTTGGAAGATATGTGTCTATTATAATATTACTTGCAATATCAAGTTTATTAGCATCTAAGAACTCTGTAAATGAAAGCATAGGAACACTTAGAACTGATAATTTCACATTTACAATAATTTTAGTATTGGTTGTTTTAATTGTTGGTGCTTTAACATTTTTCCCAGCCTTAGCGCTTGGACCTATTTCAGAGCATCTAGTATTATGGCACTAAAAAATTGGGAGGGAGTAAAATTTTATGGAAACTAAAAAAACAAAGTTTATTACAAAAGATATTTTCAAAACTTCCATTATAGAAGCTTTTAAAAAATTAAATCCTAAATATATGATGAAAAATCCAGTTATGTTTGTTGTAGAGATTGGATTTATAGTAACTTTGATACTTACAATAGTACCTAGTTTGTTTGGAGATGAAGGTAATAACTTAAGAGCTTATAATGGGATTGTAACAATAATACTATTTATAACTGTTCTTTTTGCAAATTTTGCTGAAGCTGTAGCTGAAGGTAGAGGAAAAGCACAAGCAGATACATTAAAGAAAACTAGAAAAGATACAGTTGCAAGAGTTTTAGATAAATTAGGAAATGAAAAAATGATAAGTGCAAGCGAGCTAAAACAGGGAGATATTGTTTTAGTCAATGCAGGAGAAGTTATTCCAAATGATGGAGAAGTAATAGAAGGTATAGCTTCTGTGGATGAGTCAGCAATAACTGGAGAATCTGCACCTGTTATGAGAGAATCTGGAGGAGATTTCGCTTCTGTTACAGGAGGAACTACAGTTGTAAGTGACTGGCTAAAAATAAAAATAACAACAAAACCAGGAGAATCCTTCTTAGATAAAATGATAGCTCTTGTAGAAGGAGCTTCAAGACAAAAAACACCAAATGAAATTGCTTTAAATACTTTATTGGTGGGATTAACACTTATATTTATGGTTGTTTTAATCTCTCTTTATCCAATGGCAAATTATGCAGGTGTAAAGATTCCAATTTCTACTATGATAGCACTTTTGGTGTGCTTAATACCAACTACGATAGGTGGATTATTGTCAGCTATTGGTATTGCAGGTATGGATAGAGTAACTAGATTCAATGTTATTGCAATGTCAGGAAAGGCAGTGGAAGCTTGTGGTGATGTTGATACTATGATTTTGGATAAGACAGGTACTATTACTTATGGAAATAGACTTGCATCAGAATTTATAGCAGTTGGAAATGCAGATTCAAAAAATTTAATAAACTATGCTGTTATGTGCTCATTAAAAGATGACACACCAGAAGGAAAGTCTATAGTTGATTTAGGGATAAAACTAGGTTCAACAGGAAAAACAAAAGAGGCCGAAGAAGCTGAGTTTGTAGAATTCTCTGCACAAACTAGAATGAGTGGTATAAATTTATCTGATGGAACAGCTATTAGAAAAGGGGCTTATGACAGTATAATAAATCGAGTAAAATCTTCTGGTGGATTAGTACCAGACGATTTAGAAGAAAGTGTGAATAGAGTAGCAAAATTAGGTGGTACACCTCTAGTAGTGTGTGTCGATAATGAGATATACGGTATTATCTACTTAAAGGATACAGTAAAATCAGGTCTTGTAGAAAGATTTGCTAGACTTCGTGAGATAGGAATAAAGACAATCATGTGTACAGGAGATAATCCTTTAACAGCAGCCACAATTGCAAGAGAGGCTGGAGTAGATGGATTTATTGCAGAATGTAAACCAGAAGATAAGATAGAGGCAATAAAAAAAGAACAATCTGAAGGTAAAATAGTTGCTATGACAGGGGATGGAACAAATGATGCTCCTGCACTTGCTCAAGCAGATGTGGGTCTTGCTATGAATAGTGGTACAACATCTGCAAAGGAAGCAGCAAACATGGTAGATTTAGATTCAGACCCAACTAAAATATTAGAAGTGGTTGAAATAGGAAAACAGCTTTTAATAACACGTGGTGCTTTAACAACATTCAGTATAGCAAATGATATTGCAAAATACTTTGCAATTATACCAGCTATATTTACCCTTGCAATACCTCAAATGGAGATATTAAATATAATGAAGCTTTCTACATCATTTAGTGCGATATTATCAGCTTTAATATTTAATGCTATAATTATCCCATGTTTAATACCTCTTGCTATGAAAGGGGTAAAATATAGACCTATGAAATCGCAAGCTATGCTAATGAGAAATATGCTTATTTTTGGTCTTGGTGGGGTTATAGTACCATTTTTAGGAATAAAAGTAATTGATTTATTAATTACACCTTTAGTAATGGTTCTTAATTTAGGTTAATAAATGGAGGATATAAAAATGAAAACATTAAAACCAGCATTGCTTGTAAGTCTTGTATTGTTATTTGTTTGCGGACTTGTATATCCACTTGTTTTAACAGGCGTAAGTCAAGTTGCATTTAAAGATAAAGCTAATGGAAGTATGATAGAAGTAAATGGCGTAAAGGTTGGTTCAGAGCTTATTGGTCAAAGTTTTACAGATGCAAGATTTTTTAAGGGAAGAGTTTCATCAGTAAACTATAATACTTATACAAAAGAAGATTTAATACCAGATAAGGATGGAAATACAGTTTATGGCGGTGTTTCATCGGGTTCTTTTAATTATGGGGCAACTAATCCAGAGCTTCATGATAGAGTTCAAAAAGACATTGAACAGTTTTTGAAGGATAATCCAGGTGTAAAAAAAGAAGATATACCAACAGATTTGCTTACAGCATCAGGTTCAGGACTTG
The DNA here is from genome assembly GCF_020658175.1 of Clostridioides sp. ES-W-0018-02. Classification (NCBI taxonomy): domain Bacteria; kingdom Bacillati; phylum Bacillota; class Clostridia; order Peptostreptococcales; family Peptostreptococcaceae; genus Clostridioides; species Clostridioides sp. ES-W-0018-02. Next base: position 152,374 of record NZ_JACVVY010000001.1, read on the forward strand.
ACCCTAATATAAGTCCCGCTTCTGCAAAGGTTCAGATACCTGCTATAGCAAAAGTATCAGGAATATCAGAGAGTAAATTACAAAAAATTGTAGATGATAATACTTCAAAAAAACTTTTCGGAGTTTTAGGTGAAGATAGAGTTAATGTGTTAAAGGTTAATGTAGAGGTTGCAAAAATATTAGGTCTTATATAGTATTTCGTAGAATTTTTGTAGTGAAGTATTGTGTATGACTTAGCATAAAGCTTGAAGTTTGAAGAGTGAAAATCGATAATGATTTTCACTTTTTTTGTTTGAATATTACTAATATTAGAAATAAAACAATTGAAAGGATAAAATCCAAAAAAAGGTTGCATTATCAAAATGATAATACTATAATATATTTATCGTTATCAATTTGATAATAGAATTGGACATATAGGAGGAAGTAGTATGTTATATAATAACGCATTAGAGTTGATAGGAAACACACCTGTAGTAAGGTTAAATAATTTAGGATGTACTAACGGGTGTTCTAACATATATGTAAAATTAGAAAAAGTAAATCCAGCAGGAAGTATAAAAGATAGAGCAGTTTATGAAATGCTAGAAGGATTAGAAAAAAGAGGAGAATTAAAAAAGGGTGATGTACTAGTAGAAGCAACTAGTGGCAACACTGGTATTGCATTATCCATGATAGGAAGATTAAAAGGATATGAAGTAGTAATAGTAATGCCAGAGACTATGAGTATCGAGAGACGAGATTTAATGAAGGCTTATGGAGCAAATTTAGTACTTACAGATGGAAAAGCTGGAATGTCAGGCTCTATAGAAAAAGCAAATGAACTATTGAGAGAAAATCCAAACTATAAAAGTTTGAAACAATTTGAAAATAAAGACAATCCAAATGCACATTATAAAACAACAGCAGTTGAAATTATGAATGATGTTAGAGATTTAGATATATTTGTATGTGGAGTTGGAACAGGTGGTACTTTAATAGGGACTGCAAGATATTTAAAAGAGCAAAATCCAAATATAAAAGTAGTTGCACTTGAGCCAAAAAAATCTCCAGCTATATCAGAAAATAAAACTGGACCTCATAAAATACAAGGAATAGGAGCTAACTTTGTTCCTGAAAATTATGATTCTAGTGTAGTTGATGAAGTAATATTAGTTGATGATGAAGATGCTTTTGATACAGTTAAATTACTTGCATCAAAGGAAGGGATTTTGGTAGGTATATCTTCTGGAGCAAATATATTTGGAGCTATGGAAATGGCGAAAAAATATCCAAATAAAAAAATAGTAACAGTAGCTCCAGATGGAGTAGATAAATATATGTCCATGGGAATATTTTAATAATTTTATTTGAGGGAGTGAATACTTTGTTTAAAAAAATAAATAAAGATATTGAATATATAATGAAGAATGATCCAGCAGCTAGATCTAAGATAGAAGTTTTTTTACTATATCCATCAGTGCATGCAATGATAATGCATAGAATAGCTCATTTTCTTTATAAGAAGAAGATGCTTTTTTCAGCTAGATTAATATCCCAGATATCCAGATTTATGACTGGTATAGAAATACATCCTGGAGCTAAAATGGGAGAAGGTATTTTGATAGACCATGGAATGGGTGTTGTAATTGGCGAAACAGCTGAAGTGGGAAATAGAGTAACAATATATCAAGGAGCTACTTTGGGTGCTACAGGAAAGGATACTGGCAAGAGACATCCAACTGTTGGCGATGATGTATTAATTGGAGCTGGAACAAAAATACTAGGACCTTTAAATATCGGTTCTAATTCAAAAATAGGTGCAAATTCAGTTGTTGTTAAAGATGTACCTAATGGAGCCACAGTTGTTGGTATACCAGCAAAAATAGTGAAAATAAGAAATCTAGAACCTGTAAAAAAGAATAAAAGAGAAGTATCCTACGAATACGAAGAGTTAGACAATGTATATTATATATAGTCATAACACAACTATAAAATAAATTTTATAAAATTTATTTTGAAAAGGTATTATTTTCAAATTTGAGGACATAATAAAAAAGAACTGAAGGTCAAAGTTTTAGTTCGCCAATCGTTGGTAAACAAAAATTTTAAATTTGTAACATATAGGAGGATTTTATTATGAAAGCAAATGTTAATCAAGATACTTGTATAGGTTGTGGATTATGTCCATCAATATGCCCAGAAGTATTTGACATGGCTGATGATGGAAAATCACATGTTATAGTTGATGAAATACCAAGTGATGCTGAAGAATCAGCAAAAGAGGCTAGAGAAAGCTGTCCAGTTGATGCAATAGATGTGCATTAACAAAAGAAAAGCCTATGAAGATTGAAAGCTCAATCTTTATAGGCTTTTATATTTTATTGAGTTAAAATTTCAATTCCTGTTTCTGTAACTAAAACCATGCACTCCCATTGAGCAGATAATTTACCATCTTTTGTGTAGATAGTCCAATCATTTTCTTCATCAACAAAAATCTCATGAGTTCCTTCATTTACCATAGGTTCTATAGTAAATATCATTCCAGGAACCAACAACATTTCAGTTCCTTTTTTAGAAACATAACTTACAAATGGGTCTTCATGAAAACTTAGTCCAACTCCATGCCCACCAATTTCTCTAACAACAGAATATCCATTTTCTTTTGCATAAGAATTAATAGCATCACCTATATCACCCAAGAATCCCCATGGTTTAGCAGCTTCAAGACCTTTTTGAATGCATTCTTTAGTAACTTGAACCAGTTTTTTTGCATTTTCTTTAACATTTCCTACCATAAACATTCTTGAAGCATCTGAGTAATATCCATTAAAAATAGTAGACACATCTACATTTATAATATCTCCATCCTTTAATAGGATGTCTTTACTTGGGATACCATGACAAACTTCATTGTTTATTGATGTACATACACTTTTAGGAAAACCATTATAATCTAGTGGTGCAGGAATAGCTCCATTTTCTAATGTAAAGTTATGGACTAATTCATTTATATCTTCTGTAGACATTCCAACTTTAATTTTGTCCGAAATATAATCTAAAATCTTTGTGTTTATTACAGCACTTTTTTTAATTTCTTCAATTTGTGTTGTATTTTTTATGATGTCATGAGTAGGTACAATATGACCTAGCTGAGCAAATGAATTTATTTTATTATCTATATCCATATGACATTTTTTATATTTTTTAGTACTTCCACACCAACAAGCATCGTTTCTGTTTAATTTCATAACTCTTCATCCTTTTTATTATTTATTTAAATTATGGGCTACATAAACTATTTTAAAATATAACCATTAGAAATATTATAACATAAATATCAAAAAGTCTTTTATAAAGAGTACTTTATTAAATAGAAATATATTATTAAGTATTAATGTGTTTCATAGCTTAGTTCTAATTCTTCAAGAAAATTATATGTTAAAGGACAATTTTCTTTCAATATATTTTTTGAGTCTTCATCAAGATAATAATGCACAAATGATTCCGCAAAAAATTCTTCTGGGAATTTACTAATATATGCATGTGCAACTTGTTTAGGGTCATAAAGTTTATACCTTTCTTGAATAAACACTTCCATAAATTCTTCTGAATTTGATTTTTTGTCTAATACATTTTTATCTATAGCATGTGCAGTTTCATGTAATTCCAAATTTTTAGCTGAATGAACATTTGCATAACTAGGGTTACTATAACCTATTTTAGCCACAATAGAGTTATTTCTATATACCCCAGGTACATCTTTCCAAGTTTTACCTGATCTTACCCAGCATGGAGGTAATTGGTGTTTTAAATCACTAAATTCTGGTTCATCAGTTAAATTTGAATTTATTAATTTTATAATTATATCTTTTTCTTTAAGTGTTTGTAGATATTTTCCATTTATGTTTGAAAGTCTGTTTTTCATGTTTTCAACTTCATCTTTATCATAGTCTGAATTATCTGGAAGGATAAGCATTTGTTCAATTATATCTATATTACTTTCTCTTATATTTTTACTGTTTTTGTTAACTTCATATTTGAGGCTATCATCTCGATAAAAAGTCATATTTGCATCGTTTTCTGAAAAAGAGGAGTGAATATTTTCTAAGTCTAAAATGTTCATTTGATGTAAAATATTTTTTGTTTCACCACTCCATACCACTAAAGAAATTGAATTAAAGTGAATTAGTGGATTTTCTTTCATTTTTGTTTTATTACTTATACTGACATCGAATACATATTCAATGGAGTTTTCTATATCAAGATTGTTTGTATTCTTCTTAAGATATAGATATGCTTGTCTTAACTCTATATAAATGTTATCTAAAGATTCGTCGAAAAATTCTGATAGATTGTTTGTAAATATTTCTTCACTTAAAAGTTCACTTTTATCAGTTACACTTTCAATTAAAGTATTAATTTCTTTTATCATCTCAGGAATATTTATCTTCTTGCTTGCTTTTTCATCAGATACATTGCATGGTGCAAGAGCAATGCAATAAAAATCTTCTTCTTTTTTATAAAAGGCTTTAAGTGATTTTGACAAAAGTGTAAAGTCTACACCTATCTGTAAATTGACTTTAAATAAGTTCTTTTGTGATAATTCAATATTATTGCTTTTAGCTATAATTAAATTGTTTTCCATAATCATTGCCCCCTTTTTATTAGGTTATCATAATTTTTTTATATATGTCAATTTATTTTTTGAAAATTATAATTTTTTTGAAAATTTTATTTTTTATATTTGTGAATTTTTTGTTAGAAGAATAAATATGTTATTAATATGTCAAAATTTAGCGTCAAATACTTTTAGAGTCTACTTTACGAATTTACATTTGAGTTATTGTTATAGCTCACCAATATATAAAATTTACAGCAGTTTTTTTTATTTTATAATATAATGTTTATATATTTAATTTAAGGATGTGAATTAAGATGTATTTTACATATATTATAAGGTGCAAAGATGATTCTCTATATACTGGATATACTAGCAATATAGAAAGAAGAATGAATGAGCATAAGTCAGGAATTAATTCAAAGTATACAAGAGCAAGGGGATTTAAAAAGTTAGAGGTTTATTTTGTAACAAATACAAAAAGTAATGCAATGAAATTAGAATACTATATAAAAAAGTTAACTAGGGATAAAAAATTATCTATAATAAAAAATCCCAATATACTTATAGATTCAATTGACAATAAAGAAAATTATATTATTGGAGAAGAGATAAAAGAACTGAAGTAAGTGTCTTTAATTATATTGTAAATAAGTATATACAGTGTAAAAACTTGACAATAAATACTATTGTAATATAATGAAGTTATAAATATAATAAATTAAAATAGCTAGGGGAGCCAAGAGCTGAGAGGAATACCGACCCTTACACCTGAACTGGATAATGCCAGCGTAGGAAAGCTTAGTATAAAACTTAAGTATGTATTATTTGTGATATATGCGAATTTCTAAGCTATACCTATTGTAGGTATAGCTTTTTTAGTTAATCTATTTAAATTAAATTTTTAGGAGGGTATAAATGAGTAACTACAAAATACCAACACTTACAATAGCTGGTTCAGATTCATCTGGAGGAGCTGGAATCCAAGCTGATTTGAAAACTTTTAGTGCAATTGGCACATATGGAATGAGTGTAATAACAGCTATAACGGCACAAAATACTCAAGGAGTTTTTGCTGTAGAAGATTTAAGCCAAAGTATAATAAAAAAACAAATAGAGGCAGTATTTGATGATATACCTCCAAGAGCAGTAAAAATAGGAATGGTTTCAAGCCCAGAAATTATACTTGAAATAGTTGAAAATTTAAAAAAATATAATCCAGAATATTTAATAGTAGACCCTGTAATGATATCTAAAAGTGGATATTATTTATTAAAACCAGAAGCAAAGGAAAATCTAATTAATTATTTAATACCACTTGCATATATAATTACACCAAATATTCCAGAAGCAGAAGAAATTACAGGAATAAAAATACATAATGTAGATGATATGAATAGAGTAGGAAAGAAAATATTAGAGCTTGGACCTAAATTTGTTCTTATGAAAGGCGGACATTTAGATGGAGAAGCAGTGGATATTTTAGTTGGTAAAAATATATTTGAAGTGTATAAAAGTGAAAGAATTGATAAAAAAAATACACATGGAACAGGATGTACATTATCTTCTGCAATAACATCTTATCTTGCATTAGGTTATGAAATAAAAGAAGCAGTAAAATTAAGTAAAATTTATATAACAGAAGCAATAAAAAATAGTTTTGATATAGGTCATGGAGTAGGCCCAGTACATCATTTTTATAAGTTTGAATAATAAAATTTTATGGAGGTAGAATATGTATAATTTAATTGAAGAAGTAAAGAAAGTAAACCCATTAGTAATTCACTATACTAATAATGTAACAATAAATGATTGTGCTAATGTAACTTTAGCTATAGGTGCAAGCCCTCTTATGAGTTTTTCATATGAGGAAGTAGAAGAAATGGTAAGTATAGCAAATGCTGTAGTTATAAATATAGGAACTATGAATTCAAATATATTAGATTTGTTTTTATTGGCTGGAAAGGCGGCAAATAAATACAATAAACCTGTTATCTTAGACCCAGTGGGAGTCTTTGCAAGTAAAGCCAGAGCAGAACTTACAAATAAGCTTTTAAATGAAGTTAAATTTGATGTGGTTAAAGGGAATATAGCAGAAATAAAATTTATAGGTGGCTTTGATGTAATGGGTAAAGGTGTAGATTCCTTTGATGATGAAGAAGATTCTACTGATATAATAAAAAAAGTTTCTGAGAAGCTTGAATGTATAGTTGCAGCAACTGGAAAAATAGATATAATAACTGATAGTAAGAATACATATAAAATAAATAATGGAACTGATAAATTAAAAGGTATTACAGGCACAGGGTGTATGACTGCTAGTTTGATTGCAAGTTTTATGGCTGTGACTAAAAATAAATTAGAAGCAGCTACAATGGGTGTACTTACAATGTCGTTAAGTGGGGAGCTGGCTAATTTAAATAATCCACCAATAGGTACATTTAAAGAAAAGCTAATGAATTCTATTTATCAAATGGATGAAGAGATTATAAGTAAAAACTCTAATATTGAATTTTTAAATGAATAAATGGTCAACAGGAGGCTGTAAATGATAGATAAAGAATGTTTAAAAAAAGACTTAAAGTTATATTTAGTGACTGATTCTGAAATGCTAGAAGGTAGAGATTTTTATAAATGTATTGAAGATGCAATTGTTTCTGGAATAACAACGGTGCAACTCAGAGAAAAAAATGCTTCTGGAAAAGAATTTTTAAAAAAGGCTATGAAGCTAAGGGAAATAACTAGAAAACATGGTGTTAAGTTTATAATAAATGATAGAGTAGATATAGCAATTATTTGTGATGCAGATGGAGTGCATGTAGGACAGAGTGACATTGATGCAAAGGAAGTTAGAAAGCTTATAGGGAAAGATAAAATACTAGGTGTATCAGCAAGAACTTTAGAAGAAGCTATCTGTGCAAAAAATGATGGTGCAGACTATTTAGGTATAGGGTCTATATTTACAACATCTACCAAACTGGATGCTAAATCCGCATCATTTGAAACTGTCAAAGAAATTAAAGAAAAGATAGATATACCATTTGTATTGATTGGTGGTATAAAACTAGATAATGTAGATAAACTTAAGTGCTTAAATAGTGATGGATATGCTATAATATCTGCTGTATTAAAATCTGAAAATATTTCTGAAGAAGTAGAAAAGTGGACATTAAAAATATAAAATGAGTTAAGGTAGTGAAAAAATTGGAAAAATTTGATATAATTTAAAAGTAAAATATAGGAAGTTATAAATGTAAACTTTTCTACATATACTTTTTAATCAAAATATATGTAGATTTGATTAAAAGGAGATATTAATGATTAGGATATTATTAGTGTGTGTTGGCGGTATGTCTTCTACTTTATTGGTAAATAAAATGGAGAAAGATGCAAAGAAAAGAGATATAGACTGTAAAATATGGGCAGTTGGAGAGGGAAATATAAAATCAGAACTTGGTAATTTTGATATTTTGCTTCTTGGGCCACAGCTTAGATTTATGTTTGATGATGTAAAATCTATAGTTGGAGATAAAGCTCCAGTAGCTATAATAGATATGGTAAACTATGGTACTTGTAATGGTCATGCTGTATTAAATGCAGTACTAGAAATACTAAATTAAATTAATCACTGATAGTGAACTCTATGATATAGAGTTCACTTTTTATATTTTATAGTTCTTTTTCAAATTTTTTTATTTTCAACAAGGCTGATTTAAATTGTTCATCTTCATAGACTCTTAATATATAATTAACTTAGAAAAAAATTATTTCTAGAAAAAAATTAATAAAGGAGAATATAAGGTAGAGTTGTTTCTATATGTAAATTATTCCTAAATTTGCACTGATTATATACTTATCCATTTAGATTTTAATCTATTCAAAATACACTTCTATTTACTCGTTTATCAATTTATATGGCAATAATTGGATTTGATTGTATGAAATTAGTGCAGTACTATTTATTAGAATAAAAGAATATAATTTATTTTTTCACTAATATATAAAGGATATACTGGTATCATTGACATTTATATTGGAGGTTGATTATGAAGAATGAAATTTTACGTTTTATAAATGAAAAGGTATTATTTGACAATTTTGATGAACTTAAAAAACAAAGTGGTATAGTAACAGAAGATATAGTAAAAAAGTTTAATTTAAGTAGAACTCAATCAAGCAGATTATTAAATGATTTGGTAAAGTCTGATAATCTTATAAAGATAAATAGTAGACCTGTTATCTTTCTACCAAAAAATAAGATAAATGATGCAATAGGTCCTACGAAAAAAAGTATTTATGAAAGTGTTGATGAACTTAGTAATGAGTGTAAATTATTAAAGCAGGAGATTGTATTTAACAGTATTATAGGTCATGAAAGTAGCCTAAAGGAGGCAATAGAGCAAATAAAAACCGCTGTACTTTATCCAAATGATGGACTTACAATAATGCTAACAGGTGAAAGTGGTGTAGGTAAAACTTTTTTAGCGAAGGTAATATATAAGTATAGTGTAAGTAGTAATATATTAGAAAAAAATGCTCCATATAATGTACTAAACTGTGCACAGTACTATAATAATCCAGAGTTATTATCAAGTATACTATTTGGACATGTCAAGGGGGCTTATACTGGAGCAAATGAATCTAGAGCTGGGTTAATAGAGAAATCTGATGGTGGTATATTATTTTTAGATGAGGTACATAGATTAAACAGTGAAGGTCAGGAAAAGTTATTTACATTTATGGATACAGGTACATTTTCTAGAATTGGAGAGAATGGAGTAAATAGAAGTGCTAAGGTAAGGCTAGTATTTGCTACAACAGAAAGCTTATCTGAGTTTTTGCAGACTTTTTTAAGAAGAATACCTATAAATATTTATGTTCCCAATATAGAGGAAAGAGGAACTATTGAAAAAAGGAAGATTATAGAACATTTTATATATGAGGAAAGTAAGGTGCTTGGTTTACCTATAGAGATAACTCAAATTACATTAAATACGATTTTAAAGATAAAATTCAAAGGTAATATAGGTGAATGTAAAAATGTAATAAAATATGCATGTGGAAGGGCATATGCAAAAAACCAAAAAAGAAATGGAAATATTTTTGTTACACTTCAAGACCTTCCTAGAAATATTTATATAGAAAATGTAGATATATTTCAGTTCCAAAGTGCTAAAAGCAAAAGTATTGTGTTTTCTCCTAAACAATTTAATATTGAGACATCAGATGAAGGAAATAAAAGAAATATAATATATCAAAGTCTTACAAAGTGTTTAGATTATTTTGATAGACTAGAAAAAAAAGAAATAACAAAAGAGATATTTAGTGAAAAGAGCTCAAACTTAATGATTAGGTTAATGGATAACCTAGTTTTTTCAAATAATGATGAAAATAAAAATGTACTTATGGAGCTTATAATATCTATAATGCAGGATATATTTAGAAATTTAGAAGTTAACAACAATATAAAATATGATGGAAATAATGTATTAGCATTTTCTTCGTATCTTTATTTGAAGGATGAGTCTTATCAATTGTCTGATGAATGTAAAATCTTACAAAGTAAATTACTAACATATTTAAAGAAAGAAAATTACAAAGAATACTCTATAGTAAATAAAGTATCGACATTAATAGCAAATAGATTGGATATGTATCTTAATAATGTAGATATAATTATAATGATTATATTTATTAAGTCGACAGTTATAAGAATGAAGTCTAATAAAGTTAATGCAATGATTATAGCACATGGGTATGCTACTGCTAGTAGTATGGCAAATGTATGTAATCGTATGTTGGGTAAAAATGTATTTACAGCTATAGATATGCCTATAGATGCGACAATTGCTGATGTATCAAATCAAATGTCTAGATACTTGGAAGGAGATAGGATAAAAAATGGACTAGTTGTGTTATTTGATATGGGCTCTCTTAATCTGATATATGAAGATTTAAAAAGTAAAATAAGTAGTCCAATGTTGTTTATAGACCAAATATCCACTATTTTTGCACTAGAGGTAGGTAATTTATTAATGCAAGGTAAAAACATTGAAGATATAGCAGAAATTATGGATGAAGAAATTAAACCCAACATACAATTGTATTATCCTCAAAAAAATAAAGAGTATGCTATAGTATCTTCTTGTTTTACTGGGATAGGTACTGCTATAAAAATCCAACATCTACTTTCAGAAAGCTTAATGGGGATAGTTGATGTTAAGATAATACCGCACGATTATGAGAGTCTTGTTTCTATGGGAGATAAAGATCCACTTTTTAAAATGTATGATGTATTGGCCATAGTAGGAACTGCTAATCCAAATGTAAATGGAGTAGACTTCATACTACTAGAGGATATAATATCAGGAAAAGGAGAAGATGATGTCTTTAGAATATTTAGTAAAGTAGTAGAAAGTGAAAAAATCAAAAACATAAATGATTCTATCATAAAGAATTTTTCTTTGATTAGAGTAATAGACAGTTTGACTATTTTAGACTCAAAAAAAATAATAGAGAGAATAGAAGAAGGAATCAATGCTATAGAAAATAATCAAAAGAAAAAACTTCCTAATGATAAAAAAATTGCTTTATATGTTCACTTAAGTTGTATGATTGAAAGATTGGTTAGACAAGCTGAGATTGAAGAATATACTGATATGAATTTATTAATTAAAAACCATCACAGTGAAGTTAAACTAATAAAAAATGCATTTAGTGTGCTAGAAAAGAGTTATAGTGTGCAAATATCTATTTCAGAAATTGGATATATCTATAATATTATTTATGGTCCACTTCAGTAAAATACAGTATTAAAAAATAAATAAATAAAATTGAAAAAAAGTATGCCACTAGTTGGCATGCTTTTTGCTTTTATAAATAAACAAGAGGATAAAAAATAAAAATTTTAATATATAATGGAGGATTTGAGGAAAATGATATCTTTAATGAGGATTGATGACAGACTAATACATGGTCAGGTAGCATATGGATGGACAACATCATTAGGTATAAATGTAATATTAGTTGCAAATGATGAAGCAAAAAACGATCAAATGAAAGCCATGTCATTAAATTTAGCTAAGCCTAGCAATGTAACTTTATATATAAGGGGGGTAGAGGAATCTGGAGAAATAGTAGAAAAATTTGCTTCTTCAAAGAAAAGTAATGTATTAGTATTAGTAAAAAATACAAAAGATGCTTTAGATGTAGCTAAAAACTCAGGAGGAGTTTTAAAAGAAATAAATGTAGGTGGATTAAGATACGAGGAAGGAAAGAAGAAGCTGACAGACTTAGTTGCTGTTGATGATAATGATATAAACAATTTTAAAGAAATAACTGATTTAGGAATTGATATAGAATTTAGAATGTTACCTAGAGACAAAAAGAAAAAATTATCAGACTTAATAAAATAATTTGGGAGAAAGAAAATGAAAAATTTTTTAGTTGCAACACATGGAGAATTATCTAAGGAGCTTGTTGAGACAAGTAAATTAATAATTGGTTCATTAAGTAATGTTGAGTACTTTTGTATGACAAAAGATAAATCAGCAGACGATGCTGAGAAAGAAATGATAAGTATATTATCAAATAACAAAAATAATGGAGAGCTTATCATACTAACAGATATATTTGGTGGAAGTGTAGCAAACATATGTACTAATTTACTTTTACAAGGGTTTAAATTTGAGTTATTGACAGGAGTAAATTTACCGATGCTTTTGGCTATTCTTTTATCAACAGAAGAGGATGCAAAGCTATTAGCTAAATCAGGTTTAGAGGAAGCGAGAAATGGAATAGTTCATGTAAATGAACTATTAGAAAATAAAAATGAAATCAAAAGTGTGATGTAATTAATGTAAATTAAGAGGGAGGTTCACTATGTTAGTACAAGCTATTATGTTAGCTATTATAGCAGGCTTTGGTATATTAGATGGACGTATATTTGGTCAGTCTATGTTTGATAGACCAATAGTTACAGGGGCATTAGTAGGATTAGTTTTAGGAGATATAAAGTCAGGAATTATGATTGGTGCACAACTTGAATTAATTTGGATGGGAATTGCAGGAATAGGTGCAGCTACTCCTCCAGATGTAGTAACAGGTGGTGTATTAGGTACAGCGTTTGCTATATTATCAGGAAATGGTGCAGAAGTTGCTCTAGCTGTAGCAGTGCCAGTAGCAGTTTTAGCACAATCTCTTGGAGTATTGGTTAGAATAGTAAACTCATATTTTTCTCAAAAGGCAGTTTTTTATGCTAAACAAGCTGACTTTAAAAAGGTTACTATAATGATGTGGATTCCAGTAGTATTATTCTTTTTAAGTACATCAGTTCCAACATTTTTAGCAATTATGATTGGTGCTGATAAAGTTACAACATTAATAAATGCAATACCTAAAGTTATATTAGATGGATTAGGTGTTGCAGGAACATTGTTACCAGCAGTAGGATTTGCACTACTTATGGATATGCTACTTTCAAAAAAGATGTCTGTATTTTTCTTTATAGGATTCCTCTTAGCATCTTATGTTGGACTAGATATAACTGCAATAGCGTTGTTTGGAGTCTGTGTAGCAGTTATATTAAACTTTTATATTAACAGCAAAGAAAATAGTCAAAATCCTCAAGTAGCAACTAATATTTTAACGGAAGGAGAGATTGACTTTGAATAAACTAACAAAAAAAGAATTAAGAAGTATGTTTTGGCGTTCATTTGCTCTTCAAGGTGCGTTCAATTATGAAAGAATGCAAAACTTAGGTTATTGTTATGCAATGTTACCTGCAATAAAGAAGTTATATAATAAAAAAGAAAATCAAGCAAAAGCGATAGAAAGACACTTAGAAATTTTTAATACAACCACAGTAGTAGTTCCTGCTATATTAGGTATAACAGCAGCTATGGAAGAGGAGAATGCTAATAATTCAGAATTTAATGAAAACTCAATCAGTGCTGTTAAAACAGCTCTTATGGGACCTCTTGCAGGAATTGGGGATTCACTATTTTGGGGAACATTTAGAATTATAGCTGCTGGAATAGGAGTATCACTTGCAAAAGAAGGAAATATATTTGGCCCGCTATTATTCTTACTGTTGTATAATATCCCAGCATTTGCTCTAAGAATACTTGGACTTAAATATGGATATAAAGTCGGAGTAAATTCACTTGAAAGAATACAAAGAGAAGGGCTTATGGAGAAAATAATGTCTATGGCTACAACTGTTGGTTTATTCGTTGTAGGAGGAATGGTTGCAACAATGTTGAGTATAACTACTCCACTAAAATTTAATTTAAATGGTGCAGAAGTGGTTTTACAAGATATATTAGATAAAATAATACCTAACATGTTACCTTTAGCTTTTGCATTTGTAATATATTACATGCTAAAGCGAAAGGTAAGTGTAACAAAGTTAACTCTAGGCATTATAGTGGGAGGAATTGCTTTACATGCAATAGGGTTATTATAGAAAAAAAATTATAATTTATTAAATATATGAATAAGGAAGGCATACAAAATGAGAATACAAGATTATATGTTAGAAACACCAGCAAAAATGAGAGAAATGATATCTAATGCAGATAATTTATTTAATGAAATTAAGAAAGAAGATATAAAAAAGATTATAATAACAGGTTCAGGTACTAGTTATCACTCAGGATTGCAAGTACAACCATATTTGCAAAATTTATTAGACATAGATGTTGTAGAAAAGTATCCATTTATGATAACTGAAGATACATTTAAATTTGATAATAAAAATACTTTAGTGGTGGGAATATCTCAAGGTGGAAGTAGTTATTCTGCATATAATGCTATGAAGTTAGCTGAAGACAAGGGTTGTAAAATAGCATCTATGGCAGGCTGTAAAAATGCTCTAATAGATGAGATTTCTGACTATATATTAACAGTGAATTGTGGTGAAGAAAAATCTGGTGCTAAAACAAAAGGCTTTTATTGTACAAAGTTAAATTTAATGTTATTAGGTCTTCAAATAGCTAGAGAAAAGGGAATAATATCTAGTGAAAAGTACAATGAAGAGATAAATAAGATATTGGATGCAATAGATAGATTTGAATCAGTATATAAATCATCTGAGCAATGGATTGAAAGAAACAAAGAAAAGTTAGTTAACGCTAAAGAAATAAGAGTAGTAGGTCACTCTGATATATATGGAGATACATTAGAGTCAGCATTAAAATTATTAGAGACAATGAGAATTCCTGTAACTGGATATGAGTTTGAAGAGTTCATACATGGTGTATACAATGCTATAAATAGTGATTCTACTATATTTATACTAGATACAGGAAGAGAACCTAGAGTAACTAAGATGGTTGAAGTACTTTCTGGATGGACAGACAATGTATTTGTCATAGGTAGAGATGTTGCAGAAGAAGATAAAAATTTAAAGGCAGATATTATAGATAATCCTTACTATCAAACGTTTAACTTCATAGTACCTATACAATTGATATGTGGAGAAATACCTACATTAAGAGGTATAAACCCAAGTATTCCAAAAGATACTAAGTTCCACATGAAGTTAGGTAGTAAGAAGTTTAATAAGTAATTATACATATAAGTACTTTAGTTTATAGTTTCTTGTATAAATTTATAAATATACACTTAAGTAGCATGAATTATAAAGGTGGTGTTTCAAAATGATTTTAATTAATAATTTTGGAACACCACTTTTTAGTGTATATATAATAGATTAGTTTTTTACAAATCTACACACATTATCTTCAAAAATCAACTTACCATTTCTTTTTTCAGTCTCCACATAGCAAGTGCGAAACTTCCACAACATAATATTAAAAATAACACTATAACAGGTAGTATATCTCCAACTAGAATGGTTTCACCAAATATTAGACTACGTAAAGTATTAATAACATGGGTAAATGGATTGAGCATAACTGCTATTTTTAATCCTCCAGATAAATCTTCAACAGGGAAGAGAGCAGAGCTTAAAAAGAAAATAGGAAGTACAATGGCAGTCATAATTGTTTCATAAATTATTTCATTTGGTAATAATAGACTTATAGCATAAGCTAGGCTTGATAAAAAAAAGGCTGTCATAAATATCAATACTATCATTATAGCAATTCCACCAATACCAGATGCTATTTTTACTGAAAAGAATATGCTTACTATGCATAAAATTGCTACTTCAATAAAAGACACTAGGATAGCTTCTAGTAACTGACCAAAGACAATGGAATATCGACTAATAGGTGCAATTAAAACTCTATAAAAACTCCCGCTATTTTTCATTATAAAATTGATGATACCACCACTACTACATGATGAAAAGATAACCAATACAATTATACCTGGAAGTATAAAAGCTGTATAATTATCGATGTTCATATCACTCATAGTTTGGTTTGCGACAGAGCTATAAAGTACAAGCCAAAGAAGAGGTTGTAATATAGTAACTACAAATGAAATTGGATTTTTAAAACGCCATTTCATATTACGCCATAAGATATTTAACATTTCCATTCCTCCTTTAAATCTTTCTTAGAACTTGTTAATGCTAAAAAAACATCTTCAAGACTTGGCTCTACAATTTCTATTGCATCAAACTTTATATTATGCTCTAAAAGAAATTTATTTATTAAAGTAAGTGAAGTTCTACTTTCTTCTACACTTATGAAAAGAGAATTTTCATGTATATTCATAAATTTAACTAAGCAAGCATTTTTAATATCATTCTTATATTTTTTTATATCTTCAATATCATGAAATGCGATACGAAGTATATTTTGCTTAATATAATTACGTAAACTAGATGGTGTTCCTTGTGCCAAATCTTTTCCATTTTTCATAATACAGATATTATCACTTAGCTGTTCAGCTTCTTCAAGATAATGAGTGGTTAGAAAAATAGTTGTATCATATTCATCTCTAATTTTTAGTAGCATATCCCACATAGCTTTTCTTGAATCTACATCCATACCAACAGTAGGTTCATCTAAAAACAGAATCTTAGGAGACGACACCATATTCATAGCTATATCTAATCTACGTTTTACTCCACCAGAATAAGATGAAGTAGGATACTTTAAGTAACTAGTTAACTCAAATTTTTCAATTAAAGAGTTTATTCTTTCTTTTGCAACTTGTGGTTCCACTTTATACATTTTGCTTTGGAATATCATGTTTTCCATGAGAGACAGGTGTTCATCAATAGATACTTGTTGTGCTACACAAGCAATTTGAGTGCGTATCCAAGATGGATTATTTATTAAGTCTTTTCCAAGCATCGTTACATTACCCGCTGTAGGCTTGTAAAAAGTGGTCAAAATATTGATAAGCGAAGATTTACCAGCACCATTTGGACCAAGTAAAGAAAATATTTCTCCAGTCTTTACACTAAAACTTAGAGCATTTAAAGCTCTTACACCATTTTTATATTGTTTTACTAAATTGTTGATTTCGATTGCCAACATGTATTATTCCTCCTCTTTAAGTGGAAATATGATTTCTGTAATATATTTATCTGGATTACCTTTTATTAGCATACCTGGTCCTTTAATAAATACTTCTCTCCAAGGAGTTTTTATTGTTAGATTATTTTCATGAATATATTTAAATATCATTTCATATGTTTTCGGCAAATTGTTATATGAACCAATGTGGGTAAAAAACAAAGCTTTTGTTTTAGGAAACTCTTTTATTGTTACACCCATACGATTTGGAGTTTCAGAAGTTGGTACACATAACTCCATTTTTCCTATGCCAGTTTCTTGGTCAACATTATGGTAACAAAAGAATGGTGCACCATTTGATTTTCCTTTTATGGATTTAAATACATTTGGAAAATATTTTGTTGCTTCAGTCATGGGTCCATTGTAACTCATAGTAGCTGCTGTGACTGATTCGATGTTTTTAATTTCAATTTTATAATTCATTTGTTTTCCTCCTTAGGTATGTTTATAATGGTTTAATTAACCCATTAAGTATTAGTACAATATAAGATTTTTGATTCATTGATGATATAACCTTACCTTGTTTGTTTTCAAGTCTAACATAACATAAAATATATATCCTCTCATTTGATGCTCAATTTTGTAAACTTATTATTTGAATTTTGAATTTAATGATTTAATAAATTAAAATCAAATAATTTATTAAAAAGTATTTACAAATTAAGTGTATTAATCGTATAATACACTTAACGAAATATAAAATAAAATTTAAAGTAGAAGTGTATTTTTTTAGAAAAAGTGTATTATCGTATTAATACACTAGAATAGGAGGAAGTATGAATTTTGAATTAGATAATACATCTCCAATTTATTTGCAAATAATAAAGCATATAAAGAGACAAATAGTAACAGGAGAATTAAAACCAGGAGAAACAATACCATCAAGAAGAGAAATGGCACTTAATTTAAAAGTAAATTTAAATACTGTTCAAAGAGCATATAAGGAGATGGGTGATATGAATATAATAAATACTTTTAAAAACTATCAGAGTAGCGTGACAGTTGATGAAAATATATTAAAAAATTTAAAACTAGAGTTAATAAATGAATCTTTAGTTGTATTTATAGAAGATATGAAGGCAATAAATGTTACTAAAGAAGAAGTTTTAAAGATAATAGAAGATAGATATTAGTTTTTTAACAAATATAAACACTTAACTTATAAGGTTAATTGTACAAGCATATTAAATATGGAGGATACTAATATGATAGAAATTAAAAATGTAAGCAAAACATATAAAAGAATGCAAGGACTAAAAGTAAAGAAAATAGATGCTTTAAAGAATGTAAGCTTTAGTATTGAAAAAGGAAAAATAACAGCTTTACTTGGGATAAATGGTGTTGGTAAGTCAACAATTTTAAAAGCAATAGCAGGGCTTATAAAAATTGATAGTGGAGAGATTTTAATAGATGGAGAAAAAATGAATAAAAACATATATAATAAACTTGCATTTGTTCCAGATGTAGAATCTCACTTTAGTAATACAACAATAAAAGAGTCATTTGAATTTATGGAAATTTTTTATCCAAGATGGAATAAAGAAAAATCAAAAGAAATGATGGATATATTTAAACTGAATGAAAATGAATTAATTGACAATTTATCTAAAGGAAATATTGCAAGAGTAAAATTAATTCTTGGATTTTGTCAAGACCCAGACTATATATTACTTGATGAACCATTCACAGGGATTGACTTGTTTAAAAGAGAAGAATTTATAGGAGTAATAGCACAGTATATGAAAGAAAATCAAGCTATTATTATAACCACTCATGAGATAGTAGAAATAGAAAGTCTAGTTGATGAAGTTATAATTCTTGATGAAGGTAAAGTAATAACATCATTTAATGCAGAAGATTTGAGAGAAAGAGAAGGTAAGTCTATATTAGATAAAATGAGGGAGGTATATAAGAATGAATAAGCTTCTATGTCTAATAAATGTAGATTTAAGGAGAAATAAGAGGTTTTATATAGCCTATATATCTTTTTTATCTTTAATTACATTGGGCTTAAATTTATTTGAAATTATTAAATTTAAGAACTCTAAATTTATTATAAACTTAGCAATAGAGGATTTTGGAGGTGTATTTTATGGAATAGGTATCATTGGCAATCTTAGATGTATCCAAACAATTTTGCTGTATGGAATATTGGGAATGTTTACATACTATATTTTTATGTGGAAAAGAGATTTCTTTTCTAAAAATCAAAGTATTTATACTTTAATGATGTTACCTCAGAATAAATTTAAACTTTGTATATCTAAGTCAATCACTTTGACAACAATGGTATATGGTTTTTTGATAAGTCAGATAGCAACATTATTTATATGTAAACACATATTTAATTTTGTTTTTAGAAATGTTCCAATAGTTAATATGTCCTTTGCTCAGGATTTATATTATTTAAATTTAAAAAGTATTCCAATCGATTTTATTTATTTCATAACAATTTATGTATTTTTACTGTTTGTAGCTATTTCTTTTTTGAATAGTTGTATATTATTCACATTTTCTTACAGAGGTAAATTTTATGTGATTTTAATTACCTTGATAATTTTGGCAGGGTTATATTTTTCAACAGTATATATAAATATAATTAGTTTGTTTAGAAAGTATTATGGATTTGTTGGAACACAACTTAATTCCTTAGGTAACTATGTATTAAGTTTTATAGTTATAATGTTTATTTTAAATGGAATCTCTTATTTCTTAATAAATAAGAAATTGTCTATTTAGGAGGTGTGACATGAAATTAAAATCTAAAATATCTATACTTATTATATTTTTAGCAGTGGCAATATATTTTAGTATAGACCTATTGAACAATGAAAACAATTTAAGTATAAAAACGATAAAAGGTGACCAAGATGAATTGGGTTATATAAACATATATTTTGGATATGATTTTAATGGATATATAAATTCAAGATATATAATAAATGGAAGCAATAAAACTAAAAAAACAGAATTATTAAAATCAATAAAAGAGAGTGAGAACACGAATAACCTAATCGATGTCTCTAGTGGTTTGGATTCAATAGCTCATGTTGGTTTTGAAATAAGTGATGATTCTAAATCTAGTTCAAAAGGGATAAATTTTGTTATAGATGAGAAAAAAGAAGACCTAGAAAAAGGTGTATTTATTTCAGAAGGAAGTGATAAAAAAGTTGAATATGAAAAACTAGATATGGATAATTTTATAAGAACTAAATATAAAGTAGATAAAGATATCGATGAGTATCATGTAAAAGTGCTATCATCAAAAAGATACAAAAAAGATTTATATGTGTCTGTGCTTTATGCTCCAAATGAGTCATCAGAAAAAAATGAAAAAGATTTGAATACTATAGATATAATAAAGATTAATACTAAAAGTAAAAAAATAGAGACGATAAAAAGTATAAATATAAGCAAGTATCTTTTTGAAAAATACAACAACATACAGAGTATTGATGTAAGTTATTCTAGTAAAGATGGAGATAAAATGTATATTTTGATAGAAGCGATAAATGCAAATACATGGGATGATGTTGATTCTAAGCTCAATTTACTTGAGTATAATGTTAAAGAGAATAAAGAGAAAATAATAGAATTAAAAAGTTATAATAGAATGTCTTTGGAAAAAGCAAAGCTAAAAGATAGTAAATTATATATGATAATGTCAGAAAGAGATAATTCCAATAAAAGTAAAGAGGTAAATTTAATAACTTATAACATACTAGATGGCAGTTTAGTTGAAGATAAATATGTTTTGGATGAAAAAGAAGAAAGAAGCATCAGAAACATTGAAATTGATTCAAATAAAATCATTGTATGTACATCAAAAACAAATTCCGTACTACCCTGGGACAATAAGACTATTCTATATATAATAAATAAAAATTCGAAAGAAATAGTGTATAAGGGAGAATTACAGTTTAATAGTTCAAATAGCAGTTTAGAATTTGAAATAAAGTAGGTGAATTGATGAGGGATTTAATGAAGTTATTTGAGTTTGATTTAAAAAGAAACATAAAAAATTATATATTTATAATAAGTTGTTTTTGTTCTATTGTATTTTTAAATCTAGTGAAAAATTTAAATGATTATAACTATATAATAGAAAATGCAGTAAAAACTGAGCAGTTATCAAAAGTAGGAAAGACAATAGAAACAGCAAGTGTCATGGGATTTTCAAGTTTTGGAAACATAATGGGTTCTATACAATCATGTTTTTTATTTGGGATATTTGTGTGTATTTGTTATGCTTTTTTTATTTGGTATAGAGATTTTGACATGAAAAGCAAATCCATATATACACTTGTGATGCTTCCTAAGAATAAAATTAATATTTATATATCTAAATTATTAAATGTATTGTTTCTAGTGTATAGCTACACTATATTATTTACAATAACTTTATTTATTGCAAGTAAAATACTACCTAATTATATGCTTGGTAGTATTGCAAACTATAATTTTGTACAAGAAACAATATATAAATTAAATATTTTACTTCCATACAGCTTTGAGAACTTATTAGTAGAATATGTATTTTTACTAATAGGAGTTATATGTGTAGTATTCACATCAATTCTTATAAATAAATCTGTGTATAAGATGAGAGCTTTAATGAGTTTTCTATTTTTAGTTATAGAAATTCTAATATTTATAATTCTTGTAGAGTTTATTATACCTTATGAATATAGTAATGTATTTACTGTAGTATATTCAAGTGTGAGCATATTTGTATGTAGTTTTATGTCTAATAAACTTTTAAATAATAAAATTGACTTTTAGGAGGTGTATATATGAGAGAAAAGAAATTAGGAAAATATACAATATGTTTTATAACAGTATGTTTATCAATGATTATTATGACTTTGATATTGAGTTGTCTTAGTAAAAATAAATTATCTATAAGAACTTTAAATGGTAATCTAAAGGATATAGGAAGAGTTAGTTTAGTATATACACCAAATATAAGTAGATATACTTATGAAGAAGTAACCATAAGTAAAAATGGGACAAGAAATGATATAAATCCTAAAACTAAAATTGGAAATGATTATTTGCATATTGATAAGAAATACAGCGATTTTATTGATGGTAAAGGAATCGAATTTATATATAAAGATGATTTGAATATAGGGGTAGCATATACTTCTACTAAGTCTAATTCAGTACAGGAAAGAAACAATTTAAATGATTATATAAAAGTTTCAAATAAAAATTTGAAAAGTGGCTTAGAAGAAAATTTTGATATTGATTTAAAAAAATCTGATTTTAAAGAAAATAGTTGGCAAACTATTTTTAACAAAATATATAGAGGAAATTTATATATGGTGATTAGTGAAACAAATGTTTCAGGTGTTACAGTCAATAATATTTGTATATTAAAGGTAGATATAAAAAATAAATCCTATAAATTATTAAATAGATTTAATTTAGACTCACAAAGTAAATACCAACAAAATATTAATGAGATTAAATTTTCTATTGGAAGTAAACTTTATTTAGAGAGGTTAAACAACAAAGAGATAAATGGTGACATTGAAGGGCATGATAATTATTCAGATTTCATTGTGTATGATATAGAAGAGAATTCTTTCGATAAAAGTAACAAGTTTATGGATAATTTAAATAAAGAAAAAAATGCTGACCAAGGGGAAATGGGCTTATTGAGTAAAACAAAGTTAGACTATATCGTTAAAGATAACAAACTAAATATTATAGTTACAGATAAGAGTCGTTTTATAATTAATCTTGTTTATAGTGTTGATTCTAATGAAATTAAACTAGAAGATTATGAAAAGCTTAATTTAAAAGTAGATTATGATGAAGCACTATCTGGTGTTAGGAAAGTTAAGTTATTAGACGATAAAATATACTCTATTTCAAGTGTAAAGGAAACTATTTCAGGAGAGAAAAAAGGAAGTGGAGTTACTTCTGATATAGTTGGAACCAAGCCAATAAAATTTCAAGTATTTGATATGAATCTTAAAAAAACAGTATATGAAGCTGAATTGATAAATGGAGATGTAAGTTTACAAGATAAGTTATTCTTTGTAGCAAATTAAATAATAGTATTAATCAAATAACTTTAAATTTAGATATTTTTTCATGTAAAATATAAAAATGAATAGATAAAAATAAAACAAGATAATTATATACATTTTGATTATCTTGTCTTATTTTAGCATTGATATAAAAGCAATTTGATTAATATCTTTTACATATTATAAATATTCTAATATTATAATATATTCTAGTTTAATCCGATATTTAATTCACTTAAATTTGAAATGATAGTAATATAGTGGTAGAATTAATTATTAGAATATTAAAAATAATAAATAATACATTATACTTGAAGAGGGGGATAATTTAAAAATGAGTAAAAAGTATATAAAAGCAGGAAATTTAATTGATGGAACAGGAAATAGTATTATGGAGAATAAAGGTATAATTATTGATGGAGATACTATACTTGAAATTGAAGATATAAGAGAAGATTTAAGTGGATATGAGGTGTATGATTACCTAGATAAAACTGTTATGCCAGGAATTATGAATTGTCATGTGCATTTGACAATGGAACCAGTAGGAAATCCAAAAGTTTATTATGAGAATGTATCTGATGTAGAGCTTGTAGTAAATACAATAAAACAACTTGATGCATATTTAGATTCAGGAGTAACATATATTAGAAGTCTAGGTTGTCCGAAATATGTGGATGTACAACTTAAAAATCTTATAGACAAAGGATCTATAGATGGTCCTGGTATAGTTACTTCAGGTCCAGTTATATGTATGACAGGAGGACATGGATACTATTTTGGTATTGAAAGTGATGGAGTAGATGAATGTAGAAAATCAGCTAGAACAGTTTTAAAAAATGGAGTAGATTGTGTAAAGATAATGGCTACTGGAGGTGTAACAACTGATGGTGTTGAGCCAGGTTCACCACAGTTGACTTTAGAGGAAATGAAGGCTGCTGTAGATGAAGCTATAAAAGCAGGTAAAATAACTGCTACACATGCACAAGGAAGAACTGGTATAAAAAATGCAGTTCTTGCAGGTATTACTTCTATAGAGCATGGTGTTTATTTAGATGATGAAATAATTGATTTGATGCTTGAAAAAGGAACATATCTAGTTCCAACAGTTGCTGCACCATATTTTATTTTAAATGCAGGAAAAGAAAGTGGAATAACTGAGGCTACTCTTAGAAAGTGCGAAATTGTTGCTATTCCTCATAAGGAATCATTCTTAAAAGCGTATAAAAAAGGAATTAAAATTGCAGTTGGTTCTGACGCAGGAACTTCTTATAATGAACATGGAAAGACGTATTATGAAATGAAATTAATGTCAGATTATGGTATGGATAACATGGATGTAATAGTAGCAGCTACAAAAACTGCATCTGAACTTTTAAGAATTGATAAAAATTATGGAACTCTAGAAAAAGGAAAGAAAGCAGATGTGATAGTGGTAAATGGAAATCCTATAGATAATATAGATGTAATGTCAGATGTTTTATCAGTATTTAAACTTGGCAAAAAAGTTAGATAATAAAATAAAAGAGAAATTAGAAAAAAGTGTCTGAAAGAATGTTTAAAAGATTAGAGACACTTTTTTTTATTGATAATATTTATTAATACTTTAAAAATTCATATGTTATTTTATATCCATTAGTTAATATATATATTATAAAAGAATAAAAAGTAATAATTTGTCATGTAAATATATGTGTTTTTATAAATAATATATTTTAAAATAAAAAACAGTATATAAAAAAGGTTTATATGTTATATTTATATAAATATATCTATAAATAAGAAAGGAGCAAGTTGGTAAATGATAGAGGTAGATAAATTATGTAAATCTTTTACAAGGGTTGTAAAAGATGATAAAAGTAAAAGTTCGATAAAAAAATTAAAGAAGATTAAAACTAAAAAAGAAGACTTTCTTGCTGTAAATAATGTTTCTTTTAGTGTTGAAGAAGGTGAGATAGTTGGAATATTAGGACCAAATGGTGCTGGAAAAACAACATTACTTAGAATGTTAGGAGGAATATTAACACCAACATCAGGAAATATAAGTGTTTCTGGATATGATTATTCAATAGATAGAAATTCAGCAAAAAAAGAAATAGGATATCTATCTGGAAATACAAAGCTGTATGGGAGACTTTCTCCTAGAGAACTTTTAACAACTTTTGGAAGTTTATATGAAATGACAAAAGAAGAAATAGAAGAATCAATTAAAAATGTTGTAAAAGTAATGGATATGAATGAGTTTATAGACAACAGAATTGAAAATCTATCAACTGGTCAGACACAGCGAACATCTATAGCTCGTTGCTTAATACATTCCCCAAAAGTATATATTTTTGATGAGCCGACATTAGGTCTTGATGTTTTGAGTAGTGCATCTATAATAGACTTTATGAAAAATGAAAAGTTAATAGGAAAAACTGTACTTTATTCAACTCATTATATGGAAGAAGCAGAAATTTTATGTGATAAGATTTTAATGATTCATAATGGAAAAATAATTGCATCAGGGACTCCAGAAAGTTTAAAAGAAGAATCAGGAGTAAATAACTTGAGAGATGTGTTTATAAATCTTGCTAGAATGGAGGAGGTTTAGATGAGAAGTAAAATTGTAAAATACATATTCAAAAAAGAAATGTTAGACATACTAAGAGACAAAAAGACTTTATTTATGATGATTGTTATACCACTTCTTTTATATCCTTTGCTTATGTTGTTGATGATTCAGGTAATGAATATGTCCGCAAATAGTATGAATAGTAAAGATATTAATATAGCTTTTGATAGTACACCCAATAAAGTGCTTGTATCAATGATTGAAAAGGAGAATAATTTAGAGGGAGACACTGGGAACAATAAAGATACTACAAATGATAAAGGCAAGATAAAAATATTAAGTGTTGATAATTATAAGAAGTCTTTAGAAGAAAATAAAATTGATGCCTACATAAAAATAGAAGAAAAGCAATCAGCTACAAGTTATAAAATATATATGAATTCATCTCAGGAAAATTCTTCTAATTCTGTAAAAAGAATTGAAACTGTTTTAGATAAATACAAGAGACTTACTGTAGAAAATACTTTAGCTGAAAAAGGATTAGATGCACAGAGTACATTGGAACCTATAACATACAGTACTATAGATGTTGCAAAAACAGAAGAAGTAGCAGGTTACTTTTTAGGTCAGATATTACCATTTATATTAATAATAGGAGTTTTGCTTGGTTCAATATATCCAGCAATAGATGTTATGGCTGGAGAAAAGGAAAGAGGTACACTAGAAACTTTATTTACACTCCCAATATCGAATTTAGAATTAGTAATGGGAAAATATATGGCTGTTTCCCTTAGTGCAATAGTAACAGCAATTTTAAATATTTTATCTATAGGATTAACGATGGCATTTATTTTAGTTAGTGGTGGTCTTAGTAGCCAGTTTGGTTTTGGAAATTTTAATTATGGAGATTTAGTTTTACCAGTTATTACTACTTTAATATGTGTATGTCTGTTTTCAATGGTAGTTGCAGCAATAAGTATGTGTGTATGTTCACTAGCAAAAAGTTTTAAAGATGCTCAAAACTATATAACTCCTCTTATGTTGGTTATTATGATACCATCTTATGTTTCTATGATACCCAATATAGTATTGGATAGAGTAACAGCTGTAATACCTGTGGTAAATATATCATTACTTATAAAAAGTGTATTGTCTTTTAAAAGTGATTTAAATCTGATAGCACTAGTTTTAACATCAAATATAGCTTTTGTAATATTGGCAATTATACTTCTGTCTAAAATGTTTAATTCTGAAGAAATACTTTTTGGAAATAGTAAGAGTTTTTCTTTCTTGGAGAAAAGATGCAATATAAAAAAAGGGTCTATACCAACTGTGAGTGATGGTATTATTTTGTATGCAGTAGGATTAGTTCTTTTAATTTATGTTGGTTCTTTGGTTCAAATTAAATTTGGAACAGCAGGTATTGTAATGACGCAAGTTATGATAATTGCTTTACCACTAATATTTGCATATTATATCAAAGCTGATTTTAGAGAAGTATTTAGTATAAAGATTCCAGCATTAAAACATCTCTTAGGAGGCGTTGTTCTTTGGGTTGGAGGATACATAATTATTATGATTATAACTCAGTTAATTTTATTTTTATTTCCTCAAAATATGGAAGTGGCTGAGAGTTTAAATAAATCTCTTTTTATGAAGGATAAATTTTTATTGAATTTATTGATAATAGGATTATTGCCAGCTATATGTGAAGAAATATTTTTTAGAGGTTTTATATTTTCTGCATTTAGTAAATCCAAAAATGGAGTTAAGTCTGTAAAGTTAGCAATAATATGTAGTGGAGTATTGTTTGGTATTATGCATATGGATTTTATAAGAATAATTCCAACATCAATATTAGGAATCATATTTGCATACAGTGTATATAAGTCTGGCTCTATATTTGTATCAATGTTATTACATTTCTTAAATAATAGTGTAGCGGTTATAGTAAGCCATTATGCAACAGGAAATATAGCTAACTTATATAAGTTTATTGAGGTTGATTTTTCAAATTTAAATATATTTAAATTTGCTTTAGTTCTTGTAATAAGCTTTATATTAGTTATATTAGGAATGAGACTTTTATACAGAAAAGATTTAAAAAATTAAATATAAATTTCTTAAATATATTGAGATAATAAATAACACTAAAATATATAAGTATTGCTTTATTTATATATACTTTAGTGTTATTTTATTTATTTATTCATTATATAAACTCTTTATAAATTCATTTATATAATATTTTAATTATATAAATGAATTTATAAAGAGTTTATATCTAAAAAATGACTTTAAAAAATTAGGTAAAAATGGCATATTAAAAAATTTATATTAAATATTATTCAATTTAGTTAATTATAAAAATTAAGTGTTGATTTGTCGAAATGAATAGAAGAAGAAAAACATAATGAAATTTTAAAGGTGAATGTATTGGAAATACTGTGTTTTAATAAAAAGTAGTCATTTCTTGTAAAATGGATAGTTTTTATTAAAAATTAATATAATTATAATATAAAAATAAAATTTTTCAGAAAATTCATAGAAAGATATAGGCTTTTCATCAATAATTATATGCCAAAATAATCCAATTTATTTTCTATTATACCGATATGAAATGTATAAATCAATAGGAAAGACAACTAATATAACATATTCTATATATATAGTATAGCAAAATTTTACAAATTTTAAAATAAATATAAACTATCCATTTTACAAGAAATGGAAACTTTTGGAATGTGTTTATTTGCTAGTGGTTTATAATCAAATAGAGGTGCTTTAATGGGAGGAAATTTTTATGAGGAAATTACAAAAAAAATTAATGGTTTTTTTATTTATTTGTATAATTTTACAAGTTAAATATACAACACCAGTCTATTCTTTACATAAGCTTTATAAAAATAACTCCATAAATAACCTTGAATTCAGCTTATTTAATAAACAATTTATTAGCTACTATGCATTGCAGATAATATTTATTATGACGATAATATGTCTAGTACTTATTTTTTATATAATATATGATAAATTAAGTTTAAGAGTTAAATTGCAAAAGATAGTATATACAGATGGTCTTACAGGAGCAAGTACTATGGATAAATTTGTAATTGATGCTAAAAAAATATTAAGCAAAAACACTCAAGAGAAATATGCGTTATTATATATAGATATTGATAAATTTAAGTATATAAATGACTTGTTTGGATATGAAGTGGGAAATAAAATTTTATGTAGTTTAACAAATATTATTAAACATAATATATTTGAAGAAGAAATATTTGCAAGGATATCTGCTGATAATTTCACAATAATCATGAAATATAGAGAAGAAGAAGATATAATAAATAGATTAGAATCTATATTTAAAGAATTGGATTTATTTAATAATAATCAGGAAGAAAAATATAAATTAGTTTTAAGTTGTGGAATATACTTTATACTTCCAGAAGATAAAGATATCAACCCAATAATAGATAGAGCTAATATACCTCATAAAATGGCAAAGGGAGGACATAAAAGTTCATATGCATTTTATGACAACAAGATTCATGATCAAGAAATAAAAGAAAAAGAGATGGAAAATACAATGTTCTCAAGCTTAGAAAATAAAGAGTTCATAGTATACTTGCAACCTAAAATAGAACTAAATACAGGAGAAATACAAGGTTCGGAAGCACTTGTACGATGGAAAAGTCGTGATAAGGGATTAATTCCTCCAAATGAGTTTATACCATTTTTTGAGAAAAATGGTTTTATAATAAATTTAGATTTATATGTACTAGAAGAAGTTTGTATACAACTTAGAAAATGGATTGACACAGGTATAAACCCATTAACTATTTCAGTTAATGTATCAAGAATACATTTATATTGTAATAATTTTATAGAAACCTATAAAAATATAATTGACAAGTACAATATACCTGCAAAATATATAGAACTTGAATTAACTGAGAGTATTATATTTGATAATTTTGATATTTTAATTGATATAATGAATAGTTTAAAAGAGATAGGTTTTTTAATATCTATGGATGATTTTGGTTCAGGGTATTCATCATTAAATATGTTAAAAGAAATTCCTATGGATATTTTAAAACTTGACCAAAAATTTATCATGGAAACATATAATAGTAAGAGAAGTAAAATAATTGTTACTAAAGTTGTAGAGATGGCAAAGGAATTGGGGATGAAAGTAATATCTGAAGGTGTAGAGACAGAAGCACAGTTTAAACTATTGAAGGAAGTCAAATGTGATATGGCACAAGGATATCTATTTGGAAAACCAATGCCAATTGAAGAATTTGAAAAATTGATTGCATACACTTCAGCAAAAGAATAATCAGTTTACTTTATAAAAAATGAATAAGTTATATTAAAAATGAACTTTAAGCTAGAGTTCATTTTTTTATGTGGATTTTTATACATTTATTTATTAAAATATGTAAACATTAACAAATATAAATATAGTCTTATCTTATATAGATTAGACAAAACACTAGAATGTAGTATATATTGATAGCATCCATTGACATTACACTCCAGTGTTTATTTTGCAGTAATGATTGTACAACTCCTGAACTTTTGATTTTATCAATGTTTTAAGCTCAATTGGTTCTAGTACTGTGGCCTCTTTTCCAAATGACAAGAAATATTCAGCTACCCAGTTTAGTGTTGTTTTTGAGATATACATATCTATGTAACCGCCATTAGGAAAAACAGTCAATCCTTTTGCTAATAGAAATTCTGCCTCACAGCGTTTTACTCCTATATCTGTTAGTTGAATTTTAATATGATAATCTTTAGCAACTTCTAAATTTTCAAGATATTCATGTATTGAATTTGGAATACTGTATTTTGAACTTGTTATATTTTCTATACTTACAATCTTTTCAATTCTGTCTACACGAAATTCACGGATAGATTTTGACTTTAAGCAATACGCTGGACAGTACCAAAGACCATTCATTGCATATAAACCAACAGGTATAATAGTTCTGATACTTTGGTTTTTATTTGATGAATATTGAACTGTAAGAGCAGAATTATTTGTAATTATGTTAAATAGTTCTTTTAGCAAGGGAGAAGAGCAATGTCTATCTGGTGTCCAGAATACAATTTTATTTTGTATTTGAGTAATATTATGTTGTACATCTGCTGGTAGACAATTTAAAAACTTTTTTAATACAGAGACTCTCTCTTGTTCAAATGGCAAATCACGATAAAAAGCTAACGATTGATAGGCAAAAAATATTGCTTTTGCTTCACTTTCTGAAAAGGTAATTGGTGGTAGTATACGTTCTTTTAACATATGATAACCACCTGTTGCTCCTGTTTTTGAATATAGAGGGAATCCCATGCTTTCTAAAGCTTGTAAATCTCTAAGTATTGTTCGTTTTGATACACAAAATTCTTCAGCCAATTCTCTTAGAGTAAAATTTCTTTTTGCATTTATAGTTATCATCAATTCAATTAAGCGCTCAGCCTTTGACATTTTTCTACTCCTTTTTTTACAATAGTGACAATTATTGTCACTATTATATGATAGGATATTATCGTGTTGAAAGCAATATAAATATTATAGAAAGGATGGATATTTAATATGAAAGCTGACGATATATTCAATTACTGTGTATCAAATTTAGATGATGTTGTTTTAACAGAAAATTGGGGGGAAAGAGGGATATTTTATAATCCTAATGGTATTTTAAAGAAAGGAGTATATGTTCTTACTATCAAAGAAAAAGATGGTGAAAATGACAAAAGTTCATCACTAAACCGAAGTAATGTTTATCGTGTAAATGTATGCTTGAAAAAGGAAACATTTATTAAAAGGTTTGATAATATCCCAAAACGACCAGATGCTGGGCAAATTGTGAAAATGGACTTTGATTTTACAAAACTGGATACAATTATGCCTCATCCTGTTTATGCATGGATGGGATGGGTGTGTGTCTTAAATCCTTCAGAAAAAACATTTAAAGAATTAAAAGTAATGATACAAGAGTCATACGATTTTGCTAAGGAAAAATTTGCTAAAAGGATAAAAAAGTAATAGCATGTGAACATAATTATAATAAAGGCTACTGAAACCTGAAAATACAATTCTATTTTTTCACTTCATATATTCTTATAGATTCATATAAAATTTGGTAGCCTTGAATGTAAATCTCTAAGTCAGACAAGAGAAAAATAAATACCAAATGAAATATCAAAAAACATAGTGATTAAGGAAATTTCTTGTATTATACCTATTTAGACTTGAAGATTTTGAGATTTAATAGTAGGTTTTAAAATGCTATTTTTTATAAAAACTATCTTTAAATGAAAAAGCTTGTAGATATTCATAATTTTATTTAAAAATAGTTGACATATGAGCTGTATTATTATATTATTGTATTAGGTTATTAATACAATAATATAATAACACAATGAGGAGGCATGAATATGGAATGGGAACTTGATAATAACAAACCTATATATATACAATTAGTAGAACATCTAAAGTTAAAAATAGTTTCAGGGGAAATAAAAATAGGTTCTAAATTAGAAACAGTAAGAGCACTTGCTGAGGATGCTGAAGTTAATCCAAATACGATGCAAAAAGCTTTAACAGAACTGGAAAGACAAGGATTGGTTTATAGCCAAAGAACAAAAGGAAGATTTGTAACAGATGATAAGGAAAAAATAAAAGCTATGAAAGAGGAAATAGCCAATGTTGAAATAAATACATTAAAAGAGACTTTAGTAAAACTTGGATATGACGAAGATGAAATGTTAAAACTTATAACAGAAAATTTGAAAGGAGAATTATAAAATGGATAAAAATATAAATGATGTTTCTCAAAATGACATAGTTGAATTTAAAGGTGTAAATAAAAGCTATGGAACTAAAAAGGTTTTAAAGAATGTTGAGTTGAATATACCAAAAGGAAAAATAGTTGGCTTGTTAGGTCCTAATGGAAGTGGTAAAAGTACAATGATTAAATTGATGAATGGATTATTACAACCTGATGATGGTGAAATTATGATAAATGGAATGAAGCCATCTATAGAAACAAAGAAAATAGTATCATACCTACCAGAAAGAACTTATTTAAACGACTGGATGAAAGTATCAGATTTACTTAAATTTTTCTATGATTTTTATAGTGATTTTGATGTTAGAAGGGCAAATGAAATGATTAAGAGTTTAGATATTGATGTAGATGAAAAATTAAAAACAATGTCTAAAGGAACTAAAGAAAAAGTACAACTTATTCTGGTTATGTCAAGAAAAGCAAATATATATATTTTAGATGAGCCTATTGGAGGTGTTGACCCAGCTGCAAGGTCATATATACTTAAGACTATACTAAAAAACTATTATGAGGATAGTACTTTGCTGATTGCAACTCATTTAATAAGTGAGATAGAAAATATATGTGATGAAGTAATATTCATATCTAAAGGTGAGATAGTACTACAAGGAGATGTTGAATCAATAAGAGAGGAAAAAGGTAAATCTATAGATGCATTATTTAGGGAGGAATTCAAATGTTAGGAAAACTATTAAAATATGAGTTAAAGGCAAGTGGAAGAACGTTTATACCATTATATATAGCTATAATAGTAGTGGCTATATTAAATGGAATATTTATGAAGATTGATATATTCCAAATACAAGGAATAGGAATACTTGTACTTACAAGTCTTTTTATGGCACTGGGTGTTTTAACTATTGTAGTTACAATTCAAAGATTTAGAAAAAATCTTTTGGGAGATGAAGGCTATTTAATGTTTACTCTTCCTGTTAGTACTAGTTCACTTATATTATCCAAATGTATAACAGCACTTATATATGCGGTACTTAGTTTTATAGTTGCAGTAGGTACATTTGCAGTACTAATGTTTTTTAGTGCTTCTGGAATTGCATTTGCTGAGATTTTAGATTTTTTTAATAATGTTTTCAGATTGGGGTTTGAAAATTTTTTAGATATGTTCTTGCTATTATTAACAATGCTTATTTCATATACTTCATTTATTTTATTGCTATATACAGCAATTTCAATGGGGCAATTACCAAAGTTTAATAAACATAGAAATGTATCTGCATTTGTTTCTTTTATAATTATAAATATGATAATATCAACTGTTGGTAGTACAATTGAAAGATTTTTACCAGGAGAAAATACTAACATGATTTATCATTTATATCAAAGTTCTCATTTTATGTTTGCTATACTTGGTAGTATTATAATTTTAGTAATATTATTTATTGCTACAAAATATATACTAGATAGAAATTTAAATTTAGAATAGATATTTTTATAAAGAGCCATCTTTTAGAGTTACTTTAAAAGATGGCTCTTGTTTACTTTAAGAATTAATTAAGTATTATATAAACAGGAATAAATTCTTATATATGGTTAAATGTGTATGTGTATTGTATAATAGAAATGCATATTAAAAATTTTGATAAATAATTACAAAATTCTTATAAACAAATACTGTAAATAGAAAGTCTACAAACAGAGTAATAAAAGTTAAAATTACATAGATTTGAGGGAGAAAATATGAAAAGTTATACAAAGACTAAATGGAGTGTTTGGGGCATAATTACATTTTCATTTATTTTAGTCTTATTTTTAAGGATGTCAACTGCTGTTGTCTCAGATAATTTAGCAAAAGAGTTAGGGTTTAATTCTATACAAATATCAAATATAGCATCATTTTGCCTTTACTCATATGCACTTATGCAAATACCAGCAGGTATATTAATTGATAAATATGGAGCAAGAAAGATTAGTAGTATTGGAATAATAACGGCTAGTATAGGTTCGATACTATTTGGATTAATACAAAATATAGAATTAGCATATCTTTCTCGTATAGTTGTAGGAGCAGGAACATCAGTAATATTACTCTGTATCTTAAAAATTCAAGGTAGATGGTTTGATAAATCGGAGTTTGCTTCTGCAACAGCTAAGTTCTCATTTGTTGGAAATGTGGGAGGAGTTCTTGCTACTTTTCCGCTAGTATTTTTGTCCGAATTTATTGGTTGGAGAAATTCATTTTTATTAATAGGTATAATAGGTATTTTAATTGGATGTTGTATGTATATTATTGTTAGAGATACACCAAGAGAATATGGATTTAATGTAAATGTTGATATTTATGAAGAATCAGAAAAAATTAGTATTATTGAAGGGATTAAGTCCGTTATAATTAATAAGTCAACATGGTATAATTCAATAATAATGTTTTCTTTTGTAGGTTTAACAAGTGCATTTACAAGTCTTTGGGGAGTAAGATACATAATGGATGTTTATGGAGTTAGTAAGAGTTTTTCTGCGTTTATAGTATCATTTTTTACATATGGATTTATATTTGGTTCAATAATCATGGATTTTGTGTTTGCAAAAATAAAGTCTAGCAAGTTTAACATAATAAAATATGGTGCAATGATAGACTTATTTATATGGATAATAATTGTAATTGTTTTTAAAGTAAAACCACCAATAATGTTTTTACCAGTAGCATTTTTTATAATGGGGTGTATAGTCATGTCACATCTACAAGTATTTAATGATGCTAAATATAAAAATAAAGAGATTTATTCTGGATTGGCAACTAGTGTTATTAATACCTTTGAATTTATAGGAAGTGGTATTATTAATTTAATCATAGCTATATCTTTACAAATAAATTTCTATAATACAGTTGATGGATATAAAAGAGGATTTATTGTATTTATAGTATTAAGTATTATAACTATAATAGCATCTCATATTGGTGTAAAAAATGATGATTTTAAAACTCAATAGCATTTTCATAGTGGCTTAGCATAAAGTTCTACAAATAATAGAAGGTTTGGATTTAGAAAAAAGAGCTAACTGGAATATAAATCTTGTTTACTATGATTAAATGATATTGTATCATATTAAATAGAAAAATAAGAACTTTAAACTATAATATTGGTTCTAAAATATAAAGTAAGGAGTTTTTTCTATGGATACAACAAAAATAGATGATATAAGTAAGTTAGATTTAAATAATCTAGATATTAATAAAATGGACATGGGTGGTTTGATGGAAAGCCTTTTGGAATGGGCAACTACAAGTGGAGTAAAACTTATAATAGGTTTACTCATACTTTCAATTGGATTTAAAATAATAAAAAAAATTGTAAACCATGTCATGACAGTTCTTGGCAAAAGAGATGTCGATTTAACTTTAAGAAGGTTTTTGAAATCTCTTCTTTTAAGTGTACTTAAAGTTGCTGTTATAATAGTTGTTCTTGAATACTGGGGGATGAGTTTATCTAGTTTTGCTGCTGTAATAGCTTCAGCAGGGGTAGCGATAGGTTTAGCGCTGCAAGGTAGTTTATCAAATTTTGCTGGAGGATTTATTATACTTTTGATTAGACCTTTTAAAGTAGGAGATTACATAGAAGCAGCAGGTCATGGAGGAACAGTTGAGCAAATAGGACTTTTTTATACTCAATTAGCTACTCCAGATAATAAGCAGATACTTATACCAAATGGCTCTGTATCAAATGATAGTCTGATAAATTATTCTGCAAAAAATACTAGAAGGGTTGATTTAGTTTTTAGTGTAGGATATGAAGATGATATATTACATGTTAGAAGAGTCTTAAAAGAAATTGTAAATAGACATAAATTAATAATAAATGAACCAGAACCATTTATAGGAGTAGTAGAACATGGAGATAATGCCATTAAATTTGCAATTAGGGCTTGGTGTAAGACAGAAGACTATTGGACAATTTACCTTGATTTATTAGAAGATGTTAAAATTAGATTTGATGAAGAAGGAATTACAATACCTTATCCTAAAATGGATTTAACAGTTAGGGAACTAAATAAAATTTAAGTTTTTAATTATATAAAGGGGATGCTATTTAAAGCATCTCTTTTAGTTGTTTTTATTTTATGTAGATTTTTTATTTTCATATTTAATTAATGATAATTTTTACTATTTTATAGATTTAAATTTTAAAATTCTGGTATAATAAATTATATTATATAGATTTTAAAAATATTTCATCTTTGAGCGATACACGTATAGTTAAATATTATTTTACGATAGACAGAAAATCATCTTATCTCAGTATTTTAAAATAATAAGAAGTTGTATAACTTTGGATATTTGTGTATCATCCAATTTCATCTCAGTTTATCTCAACATTTCTATTTTTAAGAATAATTATGATTTATAAACAGGTATTATATTAGAAATTTAAAAATTTGTACTCATATCTTATTATTTAGGTTAATTTTCATATAAGTAATATTAAAATAGATTTTTAGCTTTTGATTATAAAGCTTTGAAAATAATTAAAATAAAGTAAGGAAAATATGCAATATAAAAGGGTAAATGAAGGGTTTAAAGGGCATAATATAGAATAAATTAATTATTATTTAAGGAGGATTTTTATGTGTAAAAAATTATATTTATTAGTAGCAAGTATACTTATTGCAGGTTTATTAACTGCATGTAGTGGAAATTCAAATTCAGGACAAGCACCTCAAAATAGCAATACAAAAAAAGAAGCAAATGCTTCAAATAGTGATTTAAAAGATGGCAAAATTGATGAAAGTTTAATGGAACAAGACTTCAAAGTACCTTATACAGATGCAATAAATATGTTTAAAGACAAATATAAGGATGCTGATATAGTAGATTTAAGTCTTGAAAGCGATTTAAATAAATATGTTTATACTGTTGAAGGTGTAGATGATAATAATGAGTATAAGATGAAAATAGATGCTAATACAAAGGATGTATTGCAAGATAAAACTGAAAAATTGGATTCAGAAGATTTAAATGGTAAAGCTAGAAAAGAAAAATTAGATTTAAATGATATAATAACACCTCAAAAAGCTATGGAAATTGCATTGAAAGAACAAGATGGAATAGTAAAAGAATGGAGTTTAGATAAAGATTTAGATGTTACTTTTTATAAAATAAGAATAGATAAAGATAAAAATGAATATGACATAAAGGTAGATTCTAAAAAAGGAACTATACTGGAGGTAGAAAAAGAAGATTAAGAGTTTCAAGTTGCTTTTAAAATAAATTCTTTTTTGAATAAAATTTGTTTAAAATATAACAAATAGGGTATAAAAAGGTTAAATAACTATTTTAGGAGGAGTACGGTATGTCATTAAAATCATTGAAAATAAAAGAAAATTTATATTGGGTAGGTTCACTTGACCCTGATTTAAGAGTATTTGACATAATTATGTATACACCTTATGGAACAACTTATAATTCATATGTCTTAAAAGGCACAGAAAAAACAGTTTTATTTGAAACAGTTAAAGATAAACATTTTGAGAAATATATTGAAAGATTAAATGATTTAAATATAGACTTTGAAAAAATTGACTATATTGTGGTAAGTCATACTGAACCAGACCATGCAGGAAGCGTTGAAAAGCTATTAGATTTAGCAAAAAATGCAAAAGTAGTAGCTTCAGAAACTGCTATTAAGTATCTAAAGGAAATCGTAAACAAAGACTTTGAATATATTGCAGTTGCAGATGGAGATGTGCTATCAATAGGCGATAAGACTTTAGAATTCTTCTCTGTACCTATGCTTCATTGGCCAGATACTATATACACATATATAAAAGAAGATAAAACTCTTGTAACATGTGATTCATTTGGAAGTCATTATAGTAATGACAAGATAGTAAACACTCTTAATGAAGATGAAGAAAAGGATTACTTAGATGCCTTAAGATATTATTATGATTGTATAATGGGGCCATTTAAACCATCTATGGTAACTGCTATAGAAAAGATAAAAGATTTAGATATAGACACAGTGTGCCCAGGTCATGGACCAGTATTGACTGAAAATCCTAGAAAAATTATAGACCTTTATTATAAATGGAGTGTAAATGAACAAGTAAAATTAGAAAAAGAAGTTACAATTTGTTATGTTTCTGCACATGGATATACAAAAATCATGGCAGAGGCTATAAAATCATATATTGAAAAAAATAGCAATTATAAAGTAAATTTATTTGATGTAATAGAGCATAAGCAAGAAGAAATTCTAGATAAAATAGCAGTATCGCAAGGTGTATTATTTGGAACACCAACAATATTAGGGGATGCATTAAAACCTATATGGGATATATTAGTATCTTTAAATCCAGTTCTTCATGGTGGAAAAGTTGCATCAGTATTTGGTTCATATGGATGGAGTGGAGAAGGTATAGAAAATGCTATGGAGAGAATCAATCAGCTTAGAATGACAACAGTGAAACCATTTGCTGTTAATTTTAAACCATCAGGGGAAGAAGTTGACAAATTATATGCTTATACAGGAAAATTCTTAGATAAGTTAAACTCTACTTTTGGAAGTAAAAAGAAGACTAAAAAGTTTAAATGTGTAATTTGTAATGAAGTATTTGAAGGAGATAGTGCTCCTAGTATATGCCCTGTATGTGGAGCCAAAGAGGACCAATTTATAGAAGTTGAAGAAGATGAGGTTACTTTTAGAAAAGATACTGACGAATATTTTGTTATAGTAGGAAATGGTGCAGCTGGTTTCTATGCAGCAGATGCTATAAGAAAAAGAAATAAGACTTGTAAGATAACTATGATTTCTAATGAGGAAGAGTTAACTTACTATAGACCTGCACTTTCTGATGGTATAAATGAAGAACTTAATTCTGATTTCTATATGGAAGATAAAGCTTGGTATGACGAAAACAACATAGTAGTAATATTAGGAACAAATGTAGATAAATTAGATGAAGCAAATAAAACTATTGTAGTAAATGATGGAGCTATTAAATTTGATAAGCTTGTAATAGCCACAGGAAGTAGAAATTTCATACCACCAATTAAAGGTCATGATTTAGAAAATGTATTTACACTTAGAAATATAAAAGACTTATATAATGTAAAAGAAGCATTAGAAAAGTCTAAGAAAGTTGTAGTAATTGGTGGAGGACTATTAGGTCTTGAAGCAGCATGGGAATTTAAATTAAAAGGCTTAGAAGTAGTAGTGGTTGAAGCAATGGATGGTATATTATCAAAACAACTTGATAAAGAAGGCAGTAAAATACTAGAGCAATGTGTAAGAGATACAGGCATAGATGTAAGATTAGGTGTGGCAGTTGATGGTATTGATGGCAATGGAAGGGCTCAAAAAGTTGTATTTAAAGATGGCAATAGTGTTGACTGTGATATGGTAGTCTTTTCAATTGGAGTGAGAGCAAATACTCAGATGGTTCAAGATACATCTGTAAAAATTGATAGAGGTATTGTTGTAGATAATACATTACAGACAAATGTTAAAGATATATACGCTTGTGGAGATGTTGCACAAGTAGGAAACACTAGTCTAGCAATATGGCCATCTTCAGTAGAAATGGGAAAAATAGCAGGAGCAAATGCAAGTGGAGATAGTTTGAAATTTGAAAGTGATGTATATCCAGTTTCATTAGATGCTATGAATGTTAAAGTATTTAGTATTGGTAATATACAAGATTTTGATAAAGAAATTTCATCAAAAGATGAAGGTAAAAGAGTATATAAAAAATTATTTATGAAAGATGGTTCATTAGTAGGAGCTATACTTATAAATGATTTAAGTTGCACTGTTAAATTGATAAGATTAATATCTGAAAAAGGGGATTTTGAAGATGTTATGAAGTCAGATATACTATAGTTTAAATATATCTAGATAAAAAGAAAAAGTCTTGAAATATGATAGATTCATATTTTAAGACTTTTTTGTTATAATATATAATAAAATAAAGATACCTTAACTGTAAATTTACATAAATTATTTACTTTTGAATATTAGATTCCTTTTTGAAATTGGTATGTAATAGCAATATAGAGTATATAATAATAGTTAAAGTTAAAAAAGGGGAAAAGCAATATGCAGTATATACAAGAATTACTTGATTTAACTCAAAACTATTGGGTGTTAGCCACAATAATTGGTTTATTAAGTGCA
Organism: Clostridioides sp. ES-W-0018-02; assembly: GCF_020658175.1. Taxonomy (NCBI): domain Bacteria; kingdom Bacillati; phylum Bacillota; class Clostridia; order Peptostreptococcales; family Peptostreptococcaceae; genus Clostridioides; species Clostridioides sp. ES-W-0018-02. Next base: position 193,064 of record NZ_JACVVY010000001.1, read on the forward strand.
TTTATAGAAAGCTTTATACCAGCCTTACCACTTGTGGCGATAGTTACAGCAAATGCTGCTATACAAGGGTTATTACTTGGGTGTTTGCTATCATGGATTGGCTCAGGGCTTGGGACAACCTCATTATTTTTATTAATAAGTAGATTTACTGATAGTAGACTTTTTAATAAGTTGAGAAATAGTAAAACTGAAAGAGCAATAAGTTGGATGGACAAACAGGGATTTAAACTGCTATTTATAGCATATGCTTGTCCATTTATGCCTGGGTGTTTAGTTACTGTTGCATCAGCTTTTTGTAAAAAAGATATAAAAGATTTTGTTCCAGCAATGTTGGCAGGAAAATTTGTAATGTTTATAGTAATAAGTTATGTGGCAAGTGATATAGAAGGATTTATAACAAGTCCACTAAAGATAGCATCATTTATACTATTAGTATTTTTATCATGGAAGATTGGAAGTAAAGTTAATAAAAACCTTGAAAATCATAACTATGAATTTCATCATAAAAAACACGATAATGATAGAGATAACAAAAGAATTTAACTTGTCAAAAAATTAAAATTGTCTTAAAAGAATTAGATTTAAATAAAAATTAAATTTAAAAGTATTCTTTTAAGACAATTTTTTTAATTTATTTAATTAATTTATAAATATGTAGCTATAAAAATACATTAAAATAAAATGTAAAATTGATATCCGATTAAAAAAATAACTATGAAGTTTAAAAGTTTAGATATGAATTTTTCTGTTTTTGAACTAGTTTTTATAGGGAGTAAGGAAATGTTTATAGTAATGGGAAAAAACAATTCGATACCTTCTTTGGTAATAAGGTCAAGACACATGTGAGAAAAATATCCTATTATAAATCCACTAGACAGACATGAAAAAACTATATTGTTGTTGGTAAAGATTGTTAGAGACTTAAAAAAACTACTAATGAGTAATAATGCAAGAAGACTATGGGTAAACCCTCTGTGTCTAAACCTACTTCCAAATAATTTGTAAATTAATATGAATTTTTTACTTATGTAAGAACCTCTCATATCTATATCTGGAAACAATGAACCTAAATATGCAAAATAGATATAGATTATAATTAATACTATTTTATATGTAGTATCGTATTTGACTAAATATATATTATTTATAAAGGGGAGTATCAAAAGCGCTAATATATATCCTCCCCTTTCATGTGTTTCTTTTATCATATAAAAATCCTCCTGAATCGTCACTATAAACACAATATTGGTAAATTTAGACTATCTTTTATTATATTATATAGCAAACATAAGTTTTTTTCAAAAGGATTTTAATATTTAATTACTCTTGAGATTTTAAATTTTTGTAATTTTCTAAAGCTCCATTCCAATTAACTACATTAAACCAGTTGTTAATATATTCATTTCTTCTGTTTTGATATTTTAAATAGTAAGCATGTTCCCAAACATCAAGACCTATGATAGGAGTCAAGTTTTTACTTACAGGGCTATCTTGGTTTGGAGTAGTTATAATGGACAATTTACCATCTTTAGTGGCTACCAGCCAAGCCCAACCAGAACCAAAAACATCTAAAGCTGCTTTTTGGAATTCTTCTTTGAATTTTTCAAAAGAACCAAAATCTCTGTCGATAGCTGCTTTTAAAGATTCAGAAGGTATAGTTTTCTCAGGAGTCATTATATCAAAAAAGAATTTATGATTGTAAGCACCACCTGCATTATTTCTTACTGTTGTAGCAATGTCTTTAGGCAAAGAATCTAAGTTTTGTAATAATTCACATAAAGAATAATTATAAAGCTCAGGATATTTTTCAAGAGCTGCATTTAACTTATCAACATAAGCCTGATAATGTTTATCATGATGTAAAATCATAGTTTCTTTATCTATATATGGCTCAAGTGCATCATAAGCATAAGGTAATGGTTTAACCTTAAACTTGTTATTTTCGGGTGTAAAAGCAAATAAAGTTATACACTGTGAAAGTATAAATAAAGACATAATAACTGGTATTAACATTTTTTTCTTCATAAAAATCACCTCCTAATATAGTATTTCTAGAAATTAAAAAATTATGAAAGATTAGCAGATAATTTATAAAAATTTGATAGTAATTTTTTTAAAATTGAATAAGTTTTGAAGGCAAAGACAAAACTATGAAATAAGGATAACACTAAAAATTAGGAAGGAAATTTGATAATATGTGTGGCAATATTTCAATTTATTATAAAGGAGATATATCTAAAAAAGAAGATATTAAATTTAAAATAAAAGAATCTGTAAATAATATAAATCATATAAGTCTTGATAGTAGAGGATACTTAAAAGGTGAGGAAAAAGAGTTTGATTTTAATAGATTTGATGTAATAGATGTTATACATGGAGTTAAACCATTTGAAAAAGATGGAAAGGTTATAGTTTTAAATGGTGAAATATATAATAGTTGCGAGATAAAAGAAGAATTGATTAAAAAAGGGTACAGCTTTGCTACAGATAGTGATATTGAAATCTTATTAACATCTTATATAGCATTTGGAAAAAATTGTGTACATAAGATAAAAGGTATGTTTAGCTTTATAATATATGATAAAGAAAATGAAAGCATATTTGGGGCAAGAGATTTATTTGGAATAAAACCACTTTACTATATAAATAAAGAAAAAGTGATAATCTTTGCATCAGAATATAAATTTATACTCGAGTATGTTAAAAAACTAAACATAAATGAACGAAGTTTACAGAGTTATTTTTCGTTTCAATATGTTCTTCCTGAAGATACTATGATACAAGGAATAAGATTGATACCAGCAGGACATTTTTTTAGAGTGGAAAACGGAATACTATCTTTAAAGAGATACAATAAACTTGAATTTAGGAGTAGTACAAAATTTTTTTACAGTAAGAATCATTTAGGGAATAGAGATATAGGCGAAGAAGAAATAAGAAATGTAGTAATAGATTCGGTAAGAAGACCGGTAGCAGAAAATAAACAAATTGGGACATTTTTGTCTGGTGGTATAGATTCATCAATTATAACCTCTATAGCTTCACAAATTAATCCAAATATAAAGTCTTTTTCACTAGGTTTTAATGTTAAAGGGTATAGTGAATTGGAAATAGCTAAAAAAACAGCTGATAAATTGGGCATAGAAAACATTCCACTTAACATAACACAAGATGACTATATAAAAGCATTACCGAGTGTAATTTATTTTTTGGATGACCCTGTGGCAGACCCATCAGGAGTAGGTCTTTATTTTTTAATTAAAGAAGCTAGTAAATATGTTAAAATAGCTTTGTCTGGAGAAGGTGCTGATGAATTATTTGGGGGATATAATGTATACAAGGAATATAATAATGTGAAATCAGTTATAAATTCACCAGTGTATATTAGAGGCGTATTAAATAGAGTTTCAGAGCTTATGCCTAGTATAAAAGGCAAAAATTATCTTTACAGAGCTACAACACCTTTAGAAAAGAGATATATAGGAAATGCGAAGATTTTTGAAAATAATGAAGTAAAAAGATTCTTTTTTAAATATAAGGAAAAGAATATACATGAGTATTTATTATCAAATTTGTACAGAGAAGCGCAGAAAAATAATTACGATTATATAAGTAAAATGCAACATATAGATGTAAATACATGGCTTCAAGGTGATATACTTCAAAAAGTTGATAAATTCTCTGTAGCTGAGCATCTAGAACTTAGAGTACCTTTTTTAGATAAAGATGTATTTGATGTAGCAAAAAATTTAAGAGTTGAACAAAAAATAACAAAAAAGAACACAAAAGTGCTACTTAGAGAATCCTTTAAAGATATAGTGCCAGAGCATGTTATTCAGAGAAAAAAATTAGGATTTCCAACGCCAATAAGAGTTTGGTTAAAAGATGATTTAGGAGTTGTTGTAAGAGAAACTATTTCCAATGCAAATGTAGACGAGTTTATTGATAAAAAATATATAATAAAACTTTTAGATGAACATCTAAAAGGTCACAAAGATAATTCAAGGAAAATATGGACTATATTTACATTTTGTCTATGGCATCAATTGTTTATAGAGCATAAAAACATCAAGTATTAATTTTTTCATTATATGGAGAGGGGGAACATATATAATGTTCTCACCCTCTCTATTGGTATGAAGAAAGAGTAAATTAGTTTATTATTTCGATAAAATTATTGGCAAATATTTTGACAAGATGACTTTCCACCGCTAGATTTAAGTTTTGTCCATCATCATATCCAGCAGAAATTAATCCCAGTAAATTGCCAAACATATCTAAAAGAGCCCCTCCAGAACTACCACTAGAGATTGGAGCTGTAAATTGTATCATTTGAACTGTTTCAAAGTCACGAAAAGCAGAGATAATTCCATCTGAAACTGTATTGAAAAGACCTAAAGGGCTTCCAATTGCAACTATTTTTTGGCCTCTTACAGGTTTTTTACTAACCTTGACTGGTATTGATTTACATTCTCTATCAACTTTTATTACAGCCAAATCATAATCTGAGTGGTATTTTATGATTTGATGTGATGTATAAACTTTATCATCATTTTCAAATCTAACTAAAAATGAATAGCCTTCATTAACTACATGGAGATTTGTAAGTATGTAACCTTCACTATTTATGACTACTCCAGAACCGCTCTTGAATGGTTTGTTTTCATTATCACACACAACAATCATAACAACAGAAGTTGATAATTTTGCGAGTTCTTCATATGTAAGTTCTATTTCTTTATATTTTTTATTTTTTGTAGATGTAAAGTTTGTGTCAACAGAAGTTTGTTCAGATTGAGGTTTATTTATAGGAGTATAAGTTTTGTTATTATTGATATTATTATTTATATCTGTATTTAATTTTTCCAAAGGTATATCTAGCATAGTTGGACTTTTTTTAGAAAATTCAACTAAAGTAGAAAATCTAGAACATTCAGGATACAAATCAAGGATATCCTTATGAGGATTTATATATAAAATATCACATCCAAGCTGTGATAAAAAATATAAGAAAAAAAGTTCCTGTCTCTTAATATTTCCAAAATACACTACCTTGGGTGAAACAGTAATTTTAATTTTATTATAAAATAATTTAGGTAGAAAATAATCTATCCAACATAAAAGTTTAACAGCAAAATTTTTAACAATAGAAGGTGTTGAATGTGGTGTGTTTTTAGAAAACAAATCTAATGTATTTTTAAATGCAATTTTTTTTGTCCAATCTAATGTATCATTTTCTATCTTACAAGGAAATTCAATATTGTATAAATTCCAACTGTTAAATTTAGCATCATTATAAGTATTGAAAGTATTGAGCATCTTATCTGTTTGTGATTTATCAAAATTTATATTTAAGTTGTTTAGCCTAATATAGGGAACTGTTATATTGTTAAAAAAATGAGCATCTATATTTTTGATGTTTTTTATGTATTTATCAATCGAATTATCAATACCTATATATCGTGTAAAGTAGACTTCTTTAATATAAGAAGAACTCTTATTTGTATAAGACTTACTAGACATAAATTCATTTAAAGGCTCTTTTGAGTTCTTTATTACAACTTTTAATGGTTTAATAGTACAAATCATATTTTTTCTCCTCTAATAAGATGATATAATCTATTATAAAACATCTTAAAACAATATAATACAAAGAATTTTGTAGTTTCAAAATAAAATGTATACTTGTATATATAAATGATATATAATTACATATTAAACATAGATTTTATCTATTTAAAAAAATATGTAAAATCTATGTAAAAAGTAAGAAATATAAACATTTTTTTAATTATATTTTAAAAATATCAAGTAAGTTTTATTCACAAATGAATAAAAAATGTTATAATATGATTAAAGAAAAAGATAAATAATTAGCAAGATTTGTTTAGCTAAAATTAACAAGGGAGCGATAAATTATGGGTATAACATTATCAAAAGGCCAAAAGGTTGATTTAACTAAGGGAAACCCAGGGCTTAAAAATATTTTAGTAGGGTTAGGATGGGACACTAACAAGTATGATGGTGGATTTGACTTTGACTTAGATACAGCAGCATTTTTAACAGGAGCAAGTGGAAGTGTTACTAATGATGGAGATTTTGTATTTTACAACAATTTAAAGCATACTTCTGGAGCAGTTGAACATTTAGGTGATAATAGAACTGGTGAAGGTGATGGAGATGATGAGCAAATAGTTGTTGATTTATCTAAGATTCCTGGAGAAATAAGCAAAATTTCTTTTACAGTTACAATTCATGATGCTACAGAAAGAACACAAAATTTTGGGCAAGTAAGTAATTCTTATATAAGAATAGTAGATAAAGATACAAATGAAGAGCTAATAAAGTATGAATTAGGTGAAGATTTTAGTATAGAGACAGCTATAGTAGTAGCTGAAATATATAAACACAATGGAGAATGGAAATTTAACGCACTAGGTTCTGGTTTTGAAGGTGGACTTGCTGCGTTATGTGGAAACTTTGGAATAAACTTATAATTTTAAATACAATAAACTAGAGGGGGTATTTTCCATGGCTATAGTATTAAAAAAAGGACAAAAAATTGATTTAACTAAGGGAAATCCAGGACTTAAAAATATTAGACTTGGACTAGGATGGGATACAAATTCATTTGATAGTGGATATGATTACGATTTAGATGTCAGTGTTTTTATGGTAGGAGAATCTCAAAGAGTTGAAAGAGATGAAGATTTTATATTCTATAATAATTTAAAACATCCATCTGGAGCAGTTGAGCATTTAGGTGATAATAGAACTGGTGAAGGTGATGGAGATGACGAAGAAATATTAGTAAACTTAGATACAATGCCAAAGCATATACAAAAAATAGCTGTAACAGTTACAATATATGAAGCTGCTGAAAGAAAACAAAACTTTGGACAAGTAAGCAACTCATATATAAGAGTTTTAAACTCTGAAAATGACCAAGAAATATTAAGATATGACTTAGGTGAAGAATTTAGTATAGAGACTGCAATTACAGTATGTGAGATATATAAATATAATGGAGAATGGAAGTTTAGTGCAGTTGGAGCAGGATTTGAAGGTGGCTTAGAAGCACTTTGCAGAAACTATGGATTAAGTGTTTAGTATGAGTAACACAGTATATTAAATATAAGTAGCCTATACAAATAATGTATAGGTTATATTATATAAAATTTTATGGAGGTTTAGTATGTCAATTAATTTATCAAAGGGTGATAAAATAGATTTAAAAAAATCCAACCCAGGATTGAGTAATATACTTGTAGGCCTAGGATGGGACCCTGTGCAACAGGCAGGTGGAGGATTCCTTAAGTCTTTATTTGGTGGAGGACAAGCTGATATAGATTGCGATGCATCTGTATTTATGCTAAATCAGGAAGGAAAATTAAGTGGTATAAAAGACTTAATTTATTTTGGAAATTTAAAGAGTGCCTGTAAGTCAGTTTTACATACAGGAGATAACTTAACTGGTGAAGGTGTGGGTGATGATGAACAAATTCTAGTTAATTTAGATAAAGTTCCATCAAATATTCACAGATTATTATTTGTAGTAAATATATACAATTGTATAGACAGAAAACAACACTTTGGGATGATAAAAAATGCCTATATAAGAGTTGAGGACCAAAGCAATAAAAAGGAAATAGCAAAGTATAATTTATCTGATAATTATTCAGAAAAAACTACTCTTATAGTAGGGGTTATATATAGAAAAGATGGAAGTTGGCAGTTTAAAGCAATAGGTGAAGGAACAAAAGATGCGGGTCTTAAAGAAGTAATGCAAAATTTAGACAGGATTGAGTGTGTATATGGAATTTAATAACGATATCAAATATTATAATGTTGACAAAGAAGACGTAACTAAAGACTTATCTGTTAACCCTGATAGAGGTCTATCAGAATCAGAAGTCAAGACTAGAAGAGAAAAGTATGGTTTAAATGAATTTACACCAAAAGAGGAAGGAAGCTTTTGGGATGATTTAAAAGACAGTTTAAGTGAACCAATGATAGTTATTTTAATTATTGCAGCAGTAGTAAGTGCAGTAATTGGAGAAACTCATGATGCAATAGGGATTGTAGGAGCTATAGCAATAGGTATAGCAATAGGTATGATTACAGAAGGTCGTTCTAAGAAAGCAGCAGATGCTCTTTCTAAGATGACTGAAAATATTGAAGTTAAAGTACTAAGAGATGGAGAAATACATCAAATTTCTAAGAATGAACTAGTACCAGGAGATATAGTATATATTGAAACTGGTGATATGGTACCTGCTGATGGTAGACTTATAGAAACTATAAATCTTAAAATTAGAGAAGATATGTTAACAGGAGAATCAGATGATGTATCTAAAAAATGTGATGTAGTAGTTCCAATGGAAGAAATAGAATCTAAAGGAGCACTAGTGGTACAAGAACCAATTCCTGCAAAACAAATAAATATGGTATTTGGTGGTACACTTGTTGCTTATGGTAGAGGAATATTAGTTGTAACTTCAATTGGAGATAGCAGCGAAATGGGTAAAATTGCTCAAAACTTATCAGATGCAGATGAGCAAACTCCACTTCAGATAAAGCTTGGAAATTTAGGTGGATTGATAGCTAAAGTTTCCAGTGCAGTAGCAGGACTATTATTTATATTCATGGTTTTCCAAATGGTAAGTAAGAATGTATTAAATGTTGATATGTCTGGAATTTTACCATTTTTAGAATCAATAGACCCTGTTAAAACAGCCTTTACAGTATGTGTTGCATTGATAGTTGCAGCAGTTCCAGAAGGTCTGCCAACTATGATAAATATGACACTTGCAATAACAATGCAAAAAATGGCTAAAATAAATGCCTTAGTTACCAAAAAAGAAGCTTGTGAAACTATAGGTTCTGTTTCTGTAATATGTTCAGATAAAACTGGTACATTAACAGAAAATAGAATGACAGTAGAAGTTGCATATATTGATGGAAGATATATTGAGAGCTCAGAAGAAGAAATAAATAGTTATTTTGAAGAAAACTGTATGATAAACTCTACAGCTGATGTAGAGCATAATGATAATGATGTTAAGTACCTAGGAAGTGCTACAGAATGTGCATTACTTCTATATTATAAAAATGTAGATTACAGACAAGTTAGAAAAGAATCTAATATAGTAGCTCAAAATCCTTTTACTTCTGATTCAAAGAGAATGACATCTGTCATAGGTCAAGATAATAATCATGTGTTGTTATCAAAAGGAGCACCAGAAGTATTGCTTGAGCTATGTTCACACATTCAAAGAGGTAAAGACATAGTTCCAATAACTGAAGGTATAAAACATGAGATTTTAGAAGAAATAAAAAAATTACAAGTAAAATCAATGAGAACCTTAGGTTTTGCATATAAAGAAATTTCCCAAGCTGAAGAAGAAGCAGCAGTAACTGCTGAAAGTGATTCTATGAATGTAAGTGCAATGGAAAGTAATTTAGTATTTAGTGGATTTGTTGGTATAAGAGACCCACTTAGAAAAGATGTTATAGAATCAGTGAATACAGCAAATAAAGCTGGTGTTTCTGTAAAAATGCTTACAGGAGACAATATAAATACAGCAAGAGCTATAGGTGAAGAGTTAGGTCTATTAAAAGGAAATATGAGAGCAGTTGAAGCTTCATATATAGATACTTTAGATGATGAAGAATTAAAACAAGAAATACAAACTATTTCGATTGTTGCAAGAAGTAAGCCAGATAGTAAAATGAGAATAGTTTCAGCTCTTCAAAAGAGTGGAGATGTTGTTGCTGTAACAGGTGATGGGATAAATGATGCCCCAGCGCTTTCAAAGGCAGATGTTGGTATAGCAATGGGTATATCTGGTACAGAAGTATCAAAAAGTGCAGCAGATATAATTTTAACTGATGATAGTTTTAGCACTATTGTAAAAGGTATTAAATGGGGTAGAGGAATTTATGATAACTTCCAAAGATTTGTTCAATTCCAATTAACAGTAAATGTAATTGCATTTTTAGTGGCTATAATATCTCAGGTTATGGGACAAGAAATGCCATTTACAACAATACAATTGTTGTGGGTAAATATAATTATGGATGGGCCACCAGCACTAGCATTAGGTTTAGAGCCTGTTAGAGACCACGTATTAAATAGAAAACCTGTTGATAGAAAAGCAAATATAATTTCTAAGTCAATGGTATATACAATAGTATTAAATGCATTCTATATAACAGCAATACTAATGTTACAATCTACATTTAACTTCTTAGGTGTTGATGAAGCTCATAAGGGAACTGTAATGTTTGCGTTATTTGCTTTTAGTGCATTATTTAATGCATTTAACTGTAGAGAATTTAGTGCAGATAGTATTTTTCCAAACTTTACACATAATAAACTAGCATTACAAATAATAGTTTTAACAGGTATTGCACAAGTAATATTTACTCAGTTATTCCAAGATTTCTTTAACTCTGTAGCTATGGATGTTATGACATGGGTAAAAGTTTTATGTGTTGCAGCAAGTGTAGTTGTAGTCAATGAAGTTGTAAAGTGTGTAATAAGATTAGTAAAACCAAAGAAAACAGCCTAAAACAAATTTTATAAAAAAACAAACTGGCTCAAAATATATATTTTGAGTCAGTTATCAATAAACAATTAAATTGGGAGGATAATTATGGGTGACTCAAAGGTATTTGAAAAAATATTCTCCAGCCAATCAGATAGAGGAAATTACACTCCTTCAAAGGGATATCTAAGTTATTTTATTTCATATATTGGTTTAGAAGATGAGATTTTGTATAATCTTGAAATATTTAAGACGAAGCAAAATATTGATAGTAGAAAAGATATTGCCTTATTTACTGATGCTATAGCAAATCCTAGTGATTTTGACATTATTAATTATTTTAAAAATGGGCTTAAAAATTATAAAAACAGTACAGAAGATGTAGATATAAGTATTTTAGGGTTTGAAGAAATAGATTATAAAATAAAGCAAGCAATAGATAAAGTATTAAAAGAGGAAGAAAAAGATTTTACTAATGATAGAGTTAAACAAAATTTTATAGTGAAAATAATGGCATGGATAAAGACTTATATTGGTGCCTTAGATATAAATAAAAATGATGCTCCAAAAATAATATTTTATGGAGATATAAAAAAGCATGAAGTCTATCTACTTTTAATATTGTACTTAGCAGGATTTGATATATTATACCTTAATCCAAACTCAAAGAGTAATATAAGTATCTTAAATTTAGAGAAATATAAGATAGAATTAGAAGAGGCTAATATAATAGAAGAAAATGTTTCTTTTGAAGATAGAGTTGTTTCAGGTGAAAAGATAGATAAAGGTTCTGTAAAAAAAGCTTTTACTGTTGGAGCAGAAGCATCAAAAAGAATAAGTGAAGAATTGTTAAATGATGCTGGATTTATAAAACCCTGGCAACTTCAAGATAGAAAAATAAAAAGCTTGCTTTTAAGTTCAACTATTGATGAAATATCAATATATTGGAATCAGCCATTAAAATTGAGACCAGGATTTAAGTTTAATGATACTATAGTAGAAACTCCAGTTTTCTTTTCTAAAATCAATGGAATATATAATGATAAAAATGAATACATTAAGTTTTTAGATTTATTAAGAGATTCAGAAAGTTCAACATTTATTGAATTTAATGGAGATATAGATAGATTTTCAAAAGAATTTACAAGAGAAGCTTTTAGCCTATCATTTGTATTAAATTCAAAAGGTATTATAGATAAAAATTCTGTTTTAAATAATAAAGAATATTCTATTTCAACATTAGCATTAAATCAACAAATTATGATTTTAGAAAAAGTGGAAGAACTTATAGAAGGCAACATGTTTTTAAATGGACTAAGTGGAGAGGATAAAATAAAAGGCTTATTCACAGTACTTCATATGGATAAAAAGCTTGTTCATATGATGAATAATTTCGATTACTCTCTCATAAATCCAAAGTTGGTTATATATATGTATAAGAGCATTGTGTTTGATAAAGAAGTTGTATTCCTAATGCTTTTACTTAGTAAAATTGGATTTGATATTATTATATTATCTCCAGGCGGAGAAAATAATATAGAAAATGTTATAAATAACCAATTGATTGATATACACAGATTGGATAAAATGGTATATGACCTTAAATTGAACTTACTTGAAGATGGAATACCTTTACTTAAAAAAATTTTTGGCAAGAGGAGACGATTTTAAATGGGGATAAATATAAATAATTTTTCAAAAGATAATAATTCTGTAGAGACTGTTGAAAATTTACCTACGACTATACAAGAAGAAAATTTTGATATAATGGAATATACAAATAATAAAAAAAATGAACTTAGAAAGTCTAAAGAGGTGGAGGCTTTAACTTCTCTTATAGAAGTAGAAAATCCAGATACAATTTTACAATTTGGTAGAAAAGCATCTGAAGGAGTAGCTAGAGTTTCTGATAGCCTATTAAACACAATAAAATTAAATAGAAATGAAGAAAATTCTAAGATGCTTGTTCACTTAACTAAAATAATGGATAAGTTTGATTTAGATGATTTTCAAGAAACTAAGGAACCAAATTTTGTTCAAAAACTTTTCAAAAAAGCTAATAATGCTATTGAAATGATGTTTCAAAAGTATGAAACACTGGGAGGAGAAGTTGAAAAGATTCAAATTGAACTTGAACAATATGAAAGAGATATAGCTCTTTCTAACAAGCAAATTGGTGCTATGCTAAATGAAAATTTTGACTTTTATAATGAACTTCAAAAATATATTGTTGCTGGAGAAATGGCAGTAGAAGAAATGGATAATGAAATACTACCATATTTCAAACAAAAATCAGAGACTAGTGGAGACCAAATGGATATTGTCAACTATCAAGAACTATTAAAAGTCTATGATATGTTAAATCAAAGAGTCTATGATTTAAGGATAGCAGAAAATATAGCTATTCAGACTATACCTATGCTTAGAGGTATGCAACATAATAACTATGGTTTAATTAGAAAAATCAATAGTGCCTTTGTTGTAACTCTACCAGTATTTAAACAATGTTTATCTCAAGCTATATTACTTAAAAAGCAAGAATTACAAGCAAAGTCTTTAAAAGCTCTTGATGATAAAACTAATGAATTACTGCTTAGAAATGCACAAAATGTAAGTTCTCAAAGTGCACAAATAGCTAGAATGGCTGGAACAAGCTCTGTGCAAATAGAGACATTAGAAAAAATGTACAATACCATTAAATCTGGTATAGATGAAACTATGAGAATAGAAGAAAATAATAGAGTTACAATTAAGGATAATACAAAGAGATTAGAAGAATTAAATACAGCTATAATTTATAATAAGTAGTATATTAAGGGCTAATTTTGATAAAGTTGGCCCTTTCTATGTATATGAGGAGGCCACACATTGAAATATTTCGATTATATCTGCAAAGAGGATTTAGAGAAAATTTTTTTGAAAGTGCCAGAAGACTTTAATGCCAATACTGAAAAAGATGTACTGAAATATGCACTAGGTGCTTTTTTATACGTTCCAGCGACTCAATATAACATGATTTATAAAAGTATTATAGGTGATGTTAAGGGAGTTAGACCATTAGCTATTTGTTTAGAAGATGCTGTTGGGGCAAATGGAGAATCTGAGGCTATAGAAAATCTTAAATTGATTTTGAAAAATATTAGCAATGAAAATATAACTAATAAAGATGGTATACCATTAATTTTTGTGAGAATAAAAGATGTAGAGCAATTGCTAAGAATTAAAGAGATTATAATTAAAAACAATAATACAATAACAGGAATATTGATTCCTAAAGCAAATTCTGAGTTAATTGAAAACTGTATAGAAGTTTTGAATTCTATAGGTCTTCAAAATATGTATGTTATTCCAATAATAGAAACAAGAGAATTCATATATAAAGAAAACAAAGAATTAAGCTTCAGTAGTTTATATAATACTATTTTAAGATATAAATCAAGAATACTCAGTATTAGAATAGGTCTAACTGACATATTAGGTATGTATGGTATAAGAAGAAATAAAAATTTTTCTATATATAATAATTTAATTTGTTCTTCTTTTATATTAGATATAATTACATATCTTCAAAGACCAGAGATAGATATACCAATAAGTGGAGGTGTATCGGAATTTTTTGATATGACAAATGAAGAGATAAGAAATAAGTATATAGAAGAAATACTATTGGATAAATTTCATGGATTAGTTGGAAAGACAGTAATTCATCCAATGCAAATTCAAATTGTACAAGCTTTGTCTGCAGTATCATATGAAGATTTTACTGATGCTTTAGAGATACTTGATAGTACAAATAGTAAATATGGTGTGAGTAAAGGCATATTAGGTGAGAGAATGAATGAAACTAATCCTCATTTTTTATGGGCTAAAAAAACATTGATTTTATCTAAAATATATGGTGTATTAAATAAAGGAGTAGACTATGAAGAATTGCTTAAATTTTAATTGTGAGATTGACATTGTTGATAATCCATTGAACTTAGATTTAAATGATTTTTTAGATATAGGAATAAGAAATAACAGCAAAAGACGTTTTTTATTTATATCAAAAAAACTTGGAAAACATTTAGCTTGTAAGCCAAGTGAAATGGATAATTTAGGAAAACTAATGGCTACGATTTATAATAAAAAAAATAAGGTGGCATCAAATGGAACTGTAATAGCTTTTGCAGAAACTGGGACAGCCGTTGGGCATAGCTTTTTTGATTACTTATCTGGAAATTATGAATTTATTCATACCACTAGAGAGCAATTTGATGAGCTAGAAAATTTAGATTTTTTAGAAGAACATTCTCATGCAACAGACCAAAATTTATATTTTGAAATGCTAGACAATTTTAAATTTGGCGATGAAGTAATTTTGGTAGATGATGAAATTACTACAGCTAATACATGTATGAATATAATCAGAAAGATTCAAAGTATCTATCCTAAAAAAATATATACTATATGTTCTATACTTAATTGGGTAAGTGATGAAAATTTAAGAAGAATTAGTAGTCTAGAAATAGAACTTGGATGTAAAATAGAATTTGTGTATTTATTTAAAGGAGACTTTAATTTTGATATAAATGAAGATATTGTTGCAAATTACAATGATAATTACAATATTAGTAAATTGAGTATTATGAAGGATGATAAAATAAATTTAATAGTAAATCATATCAATGTTGATTTAGAAGATTATATTGGAAATAAAAAATATATAAGATATACAGGTAGGTTTGGAATTAACAAAAGAGAACAAATTAAATTAAAAGAAATTATAAAAAGAGAAAGTAAAAAAATAGTTATAGAAAGTAAAGAATCTTTAAAAAAGAAAGCAGAAAAGGTTCTATTTTTAGGCACTGAAGAATTTATGTATATACCTATGTTATTTGCAAAAGAAAAAGAAAATCAATGTGATATATACTATCATTCAACAACTAGAAGTCCAATAATTAATATTGATAAAAATAATTATCCTATTAGAAGTAAGTTTAAATTAAAGAGTTTTTATAATTTAGATGTTCAAAATTACATTTACAACATAGACAGACATAATTTTTCTGAGTGTTATTTATTTGTTGAGTTAGATAAAAGTGAGAATTCTTATCTGGAATTTATTGATATAATTAAAAATACAAGTATAAAAAAATTGACTATAGTATGTTGTAGCTAAAATGTTTTATTGCGATAAAATATATCACAGTTTTAAGATAGGAGTTGAGTCATATGAGAGAATTTAGCACATATTCTAAAGATGATGTTATCTTTTTATTAAAAGATATATCAAATTTAATTGAAGAAGAAGGAAACAAAGAGAGAGAGTTAAAAATACAAAATGGCAGACATTATTCGGAAATGATACCAATAGAGTATGAGGTTAGCGAAGATTATCTGAAATTATATCATGATAAACTAGAAGAAAATAAGAATAAACTTGCATTTTCTATAGGTGTTATGTGTGAAAAGATAATTAAAAAAAATGGAAATGATGTTGTACTAGTTTCACTTGCTAGAGCAGGAACTCCAATTGGTATTTTGGCAAAGAGATATCTAAGAAATAAGTATAGTTTAAATTTACCTCACTATACAATATCTATAATAAGAGATAAAGGAATAGATATGAATGCAGTTGAATATATAATAAATAGTCATCCAGATTCAAACATACAATTTTTAGATGGATGGACTGGCAAGGGAACAATATCAAGGGAGCTAGAAAAAGCATGTGATGAGCTTAAAATTAAATTTAAAAAGAATTTTGATTCAACACTTGCCGTATTAGCTGACCCTGCTGGATATTCTGGACTTTATGGAATTAGAGAAGACTTTTTAATACCAAGTGCATGTTTAAACTCAACTGTTTCTGGATTAGTGAGTAGAACTGTGCTAAGAGAAGATTTGATTGGTAAGGATGATTTTCATGGTGCTAAGTTTTATAGCCATTTAAAGGATAAAGATGAGTCTATAAATTATATAGAAACTATAGAAGCATGTTTCAAAAACCAATTTGAAAATATATCTGATGAAGTTGAAAAATGGAAAAGTGATATTATAACTAAAGATGGTTATTTTGATGTTTTAAATATAAAGGAAAAGTACGATATAAAAGATATCAACTTTATCAAGCCAGGGGTAGGAGAAACAACAAGAGTTTTACTTAGGAGAGTTCCATATAAGATACTTGTTAAAGACTTAAATGATAAATCTTTAGAGCATATATTTATTTTGGCAAAAGAAAAAAATGTTGAAGTTGAGAAAATAGATTTAAAAGCTTACAAGTGTTGTGGCATAATAAAGAATATGAAAGATGTTTAGAAAATATATTTGACAGGAGAATGCTGAATGATTGTTTTTTCAGACTTAGACAGGAGTATTATTTACTCTGATAAATTTTTAAATACTAATAAGAGATATACCAATATAGAAATCTATAAAGAGAAAGAAATCTCTTATATATCTTTAAATACTATAAATTTAATAAAACAAATACAGTACTATGGTATGTTTGTACCAACTACTACTAGAACAATAGAGCAGTTTAAGCGTATAGAATTTAATAAATATGGTATTTACTTTCCATGGAGTATAACTTCAAATGGAGGAGTTATACTTAAAGATAATGAAATATTGAAATCATGGAGTGAGAAGATAGACAAATTAAAATCTGACTATGAGCCTATTGAAAGCATGGTAGATAAATTTAAAATTTATTTGAATGTAGAAGGAATAACTAATTTTAAAGTTGCAGAGGATACATTTTTTTATATAGTTGTAGATTTTAAAAAATTTAATTTAGATTCAATTAGGGAGTATATAAATATATTAGAATCAAAAAATTGGAGATTGTATGTGAGTGGTAGAAAAATTTATTTTATACCAAAAGAAATCTCAAAAGAAAATGCCATAGAATATTTAACCAAAGAATTAGGAATAGAAAGTTTTTATGCAATTGGGGATTCTATTATGGATTATGGGATGCTCGATATTTCAAATAAAGCTTATGTATTGAAGCATGGTGATATAAATAAAAATGAAATAAAAAACACATTTATATCAAGTAAATTTGATGGAATGAGTGGAACTGAGGAAATATTATCTGAAATTTTAGATGAAAGTTGTCTACTCAATATATAACCAATAAACTAGAAAAGTCTGAAATAAATTAGGATAAAATTTATCATACTAATTTATTTCAGATTTTTATTAATTTATATTTAAACAAGAGCTGCATATATTAAAATGAAGGTGGAGTCATTGCCCAGACGGAAATACATTCATCATCATCACAGTTTTCATATATATGTGGTATAGTGCTGTTAAAATAAAAACTGTCACCCTCCTCTAATATATACTCTTTATTACCAAGTGTTATTTTCATTTTTCCTTTTATTATGTATCCGCATTCCTCTCCTTCATGTGTAACAAATTCATTACTTTTTTTTGTATGTCCATTTAATGTAACAAGTATAAATTCTATTTTTTTTCCAATTAAATTAGGAACAAGAAGCTCGTAAAATTTTGTAGAATCGTTAGTTACTATTTTCTTTCGATTGTTTTTCTTTACTACTATATTAGAATTATCCTTCCCAATATCATCAAAAAAATAACCTATGTTTACATCAAGCGTTTTTGATATTTTCCACATTGCTATAATTGATGGAACAACCATATTACGTTCAATTTGACTTATTAAGCCTGTACTTAAACCAGACTCTTTTGCTAAGGTAGCTATACTTATATTTTTAGATTTTCTAAGAGCTCTAATTTTGCTTCCAACATCTATGTCCATTAGATAAAACCCCCCTCAAACATGATTATAACATATATAGTTTTCAAAATTAATAAAATAAAATAAAAGTTATATAATGAATGTATTTACATCGTTATATTGAATTTTCTGAAAAGATGAATTATAATAGTATTAATATTCAATATATTGAATATTAATATTGATATTTTAATTTAATGAAATGGAGGCGGTTGAGATGAGGAGTTTTGTAAGTCCTGATAATATTTGGGTATTGTGGGCAATTGTAACTGGATGGGCAGCATTTAGTATTTATTTAGAGCAAAAGTATAGTTGGGCATCAAAAATATCAGGAGCAATAATAGCTCTTGTAGGAGCAATGTTATTATCAAATCTAAATATTATACCAGTAGAGTCTGTTGTATATGACCAAGTCTGGGGTTATGTTGTCCCTTTAGCCATAGCTTTGTTGTTATATCAATGTAATATCAAAAAGATATGGAAAGAGAGTGGAAGATTACTTGTAATATTTCTTGTAGGTTCTATAGGAACTGTACTTGGAGCTATGATTGGATTCTTGGCATTAAAAAATGCAGTACCAGATTTAAATATTGTTGCAGCCATGATGACAGGTTCTTATATAGGTGGAAATGTAAACTTTGCAGCTATGTCAGGAGCATTTGATGCACCTGGAGAATTGGTATCAGCAACTGTTGTAGCAGATAATCTTTTGATGGCATTATATTTCTTTGTTTTAATAGCTATCCCATCTATTGGATTTTTTAGAAAACATTTTAAACATCCACATGTAGATGAGATGGAAAGCATAGGTGTAAATGAAGGCGAAACAATAGCAGCAAATTATTGGGGAAGAAAAGAAATATCTTTAAAAGATATAGCAATAGCCATTGGTAGTGCTTTTATAATAGTTGCAGTATCAGTAGAATTGTCAGGTTGGTTTAAAGCTATAATACCAACATCAAATCCATTTTTAGCAATGTTAAATACTTTATTTGGCAATCAATATCTAATAATAACTACTTTAACTATGATGTTTGCTACCTTTATGCCTAATTTCTTTAGTGATATAAAAGGAGCGCAAGAGCTGGGCACATTTTTAATCTACATTTTCTTTGTTGTAGTAGGTGTTCCTGCTTCAATCCCATTAATAATTCAAAAATCACCATTATTACTTTTATATTGTGGAATAATGGTACTTATAAACATGCTAGTTACATTTACAGTTGCCAAAATATTTAAGTTTAGCTTGGAAGAAGCTATTCTTGCATCTAATGCAAATATTGGTGGACCTACAACAGCAGCAGCTATGGCAATATCAAAAGGGTGGTCTAAGTTAGTAGGGCCAATACTTATAGTTGGAACATTTGGTTATATAGTTGGTAATTATTTTGGTCTTTTGGTAGGAAATATTTTAATATAAGTTTTGTAAAGAGTGAAAAACAAACGTTTGAAAAAGATTTTATTTAATTGGAGGTTGTCATGATTTTTGATGGACATTCAGATACTTGGTCAGATGTAACGATAAGAAGAATTAATGGAGAGAAAGATGTATTTAGAAGAATCCATCTTGAAAATTTTAAAAAAGCAAATATTGAAGGGGCTATTTTTGTAATATGGATAGACCCACCATATGATAAAAAGCCTGAAAAGAGAGTTAAGCAGATAATAGAATGTGTAAAAGAAGAAATTGAAGATATGAAGGATATTGTAAACATAGTAAAAAAATATTCTGATATAAATAAAGGTCTAAATGAGAATAAAATAAATATTTTAATTGGTCTTGAAGGTTTAAGCCATGTTGGAAAAAATTTAGACTTAATCGAATATTATTATAAAGAAGTTGGAGCTAGACATGCATCATTAACTTGGAATGAGCAGAATGAACTTGCTACAGGGTGTTTAGGAGATGAAAACAGAGGCTTAACTGCAATAGGAAAAAAAGCAGTAGATAAGTTAGAACAATTAGGTATGCTAATAGATGTATCACATCTAAATGAAAAATCATTTTGGGATTTGATGTCAGTTGTAAGTAAACCAGTTATAGCATCTCATTCTAATGTTAAGAATCTATGTGATGTAAAAAGAAATCTTACAGATAATCAATTAAAAGAAATTTCAAAAACAGGTGGATTAGTGGGAATAAATAGCTTTAGAGCATTTACCAATATTAATCCTAAGAAGCAAGATTTAATACATTTAGTTGACCATATAGATTATATGGTGAATCTTATAGGTATAGAGCATGTATCTTTTGGTTTTGATTTTAGCGATTATCTAGGAGAAGAGACTATAGGTTCTTTTACTGAAGAAAATTCCAAAAATCCAAGTGTAGATGGGCTTAAAAGTACATATGAAGCTAAGAATATAATAGTAGAGCTTGAAAAAAGAGGATATAAAAAAAGTGATATAAATCTAATATCTAGTGGAAACTTTTATAGAGTGTTTAAAGAGATACTAAAGTAAGATAGTAATTAAATTAGGTGTAGAAAATACTATATTTAATAAGAAGCATTCATATATATAGATTTATATATGAGATATGGGTTAGATTAAATTTAAATGTTACTAGAATTTTTAATTCTAGTAACATTTTTTATATAAAAAAACAAATATATATACATATTGACAATGATAATTATTATTGATAAAATGTAAAAAGAAATGATAATAATTATCATTTTAAGTAAAAAAATTAAGGAGGGAGAATGAAAAAGAGATATTTAATTATAGGAATAATAATTTTATCTTATTTTTCCTTATTTATAGGAGCAGAAGATATAAACATAATGCATATATTTGCAAAAAATCAGCATAAACTTATGATATTTGTCATGAGTAGAATACCAAGATTAATAAGTATATTAATTGCAGGTATAGGAATGAGTATAGCAGGCCTTATAATGCAACAGATAAGTAAAAATAAATTTGTATCGCCTACTACAGGAGCAACAATAGATGCGGCTCAATTTGGTATAGTAATTTGTATGCTTTTAATACCAAGTGCATCGATTTTCACGAAGACCATAATAGCATTTATATTTTCTCTTATAGGAACATTTATGTTCATGAAAATAATAAGGAAGTTACAGTTTAAAAGTATAATATTCGTGCCATTAGTAGGTATAATGTTTGGAAATATAATAGGTTCTATGACTGATTTTATTTCATATAAATATGATTTGAGTCAAAATGTAAGTTCTTGGATGCAAGGTGACTTTTCTATGATACTTAAAGGAAATTATGAAATATTATACATAACAATACCTCTCATAATAGTAGCATATATTTATGCAAATAGATTTACTGTTGTTGGGATGGGGATGGATTTTGCAACTAACCTAGGTCTAAGTTATAAAAAAGTCGTTAATATAGGTTTAATAATAGTAGCTCTTGTTACAGTATGTGTAGTTGTTACTGCTGGTAATATACCTTTTATAGGTCTAATAGTTCCTAATATTGTATCTCTGTATATGGGTGACAATATAAGAGATAGTATATGGCATACGGGATTATTTGGGGCACTATTTGTACTTATATGTGATATTTTTGGAAGGCTTATCATTTATCCATATGAAATATCTATAGGGCTTACAGTTGGTGTTATAGGAAGTATACTATTCCTTTACTTAATACTAAGGAGGAATATAAATGAAGCTTAGTCTTAATAAAAAAATTTACTTAGTGACTGCATTACTCTTGATATCAATGGTACTTTTTTTAACCTATGGAATAGATATGAATAATCTAGATTATGCATTATCACAAAGAATACCAAAAATACTTGCAATGATACTTGGAGGAGGATGTATAGCATTTACTACAGTAGTATTTCAAACAATTACTAACAATCAGATATTAACACCAAGTGTGCTAGGGTTAGATTCCTTATATGTAATGATTCAAACTATAATAGTATTTATATTTGGAGCAACCAGTAATCTCATTACAAATGAAAATTATAATTTTATCATTAATGTTACTATAATGATTGTAGCTTCAATGTTATTGTATAGAGCATTGTTTGAAAGAAAAGAAAATAATATTTTCTTTTTAATCCTAGTAGGAATGATATTTGGAACTCTATTTAAAAGTGCAACAACATTTATTCAAGTAATGATAGACCCTAATGAATTTCTAGCACTACAAACTAGCATAATGGCTAGTCTAAATAATATAAATACAAATGTATTGTTAATTGCATTTATAATAGTTATTGCAACAATACCTTTTATATATGATGATATAAAATATTTAGATGTACTATCATTAGGTAGAGAGCAAGCAATTAATTTAGGTGTAGATTTTGATAAAGTAGTAAAAAAAATGATAATCCTAATAGCAATTTTAGTTTCAGTATCAACGGCACTTATTGGACCTATGACATTTTTAGGTCTTTTACTAGCCAACATAGCTAGAGAAGTTTTTAAAACATATAAACATACCTATTTAATTTTAGGTTCTATATTGCTAGGAATGATTACGTTAATAATAGGTCAATTTTTTATACAACATATATTCAAATTTGATACAACATTAAGTGTAGTAATAAATTTTATAGGAGGAATTTACTTTATCCAATTATTATTAAAGGGGGCAAATAGATGATAGAAATAAAAAATATATTTAAAAAATATAAAAATAAAAATGTTGTAGATAATGTTTCTTTTAATATAGAAAAAGGAAAAATAACATCTTTTATAGGTCCAAATGGGGCTGGTAAAAGCACTGTGTTATCAATAGTAACAAGACTTATAGGAGGTGATAGTGGAGAAGTATTGATAGAAGGAAAAAGCTTGAGTTCTTACAACAATAAAGAACTTGCAAAAAAAATAGCTATACTTAAACAATCTAATAATATAACTTTAAAACTCACAATAAGAGAATTAGTTGGCTTTGGAAGATTTCCATACAGTGAAGGAAATTTAACTCAAGAGGATGAAAAATATATTAATGAAGCAATAGAGTATATGAAATTAACTGATATACAAGACAAATATTTGGATGAATTAAGTGGAGGTCAAAGACAAAGAGCTTATATAGCAATGGTAATAGCCCAAAATACGGAGTACATATTACTTGATGAACCACTTAACAATTTGGATATGAATCATTCAGTACAAATGATGAAGGTACTTAGAAGTCTTTGTGATGAGTTAGGTAAGACTATAGTGTTGGTCATGCATGATATAAATTTTGCTTCATGCTATTCAGATAATATAGTTGCACTTAAAAATGGAAAAATTGAAAAGGTAGGTCGTACAGATGAAATAGTTAATGAAAAAGTTTTAGGAGATATTTACGAAATGAACTTTGACATTAAGCATATAAATGGAAATAGAATATGTGTTTATTTTTAAAACACTATAGATAAAAATCTATGAATTTTCTAATCAAAATTTAAATTAAGACAAGTATTAATAAAAAATGAGGGAGACATTAAGATGAATAAAAAAGCAGCAATAATAGCAACCGTGGCTATAGTAGGATTAGTAGCAGTATTTGCATTAGGTGGGAGTAAAAAAAGTGATAAGAAAACATTAGATGCTTCAAATGCTACTATAAAAATAACTCATAGCTTAGGAGAAACAGATGTAAAGTTGAAGCCTAAAAAAGTAGTAGTATTTGATTATTCAGCACTAGATACAATGGATGCACTAGGTGTAAGTGAGAGTTTAGTAGGACTTCCAAAATCAAGCTTACCAGTATCTTTAGAAAAGTATAAAGATGAAAAATATGCAGATTTAGGTGGATTAAAAGAACCAGATTTAGAAAGTATAAAATCAACAAATCCAGATTTAATCATAATAAATGGAAGACAAGAAGATTTTTATGAGCAATTATCTAAGATTGCACCAACAATAAGTACAAGTAAAGATGATAAGAAGTATTTAGAATCTGTCAAAAATAATATAAATAAAATAGCTAAAATATTTGGAGTAGAAGAGAAGGCTAATCAAGAATTTGCTAAAATTGAAAAGAAAATAGAAGTTTTAAATAAAAAAGTAACAGAAAAAGACTTAAATGCTTTAACTCTTATGGTAAATGAGGGGAATTTAAGTGTATTTGGTGAAGAGTCTAGATTTAGCATATTATATAATAGTTTTGGATTTAAGAATAAAGATAAAAATATAAAGGAATCAAGTCATGGTCAAAATATTACTTTTGAATATGTAGCTAAACAAAATCCAGATATTATGTTTGTTATAGATAGAGGTATAGCTACTGGTAGTGATGTGAAAGCTGGTTTAACAGCTAAATCTGTTTTAAACAATGACGTAATAAAGTCTATGGATGCTTATAAAAATGATAATATAATATGCTTAGATGCACCAACATGGTATGTAAATGATGGTGGTCTTACATCTTTAAATAAGATGATAGATGATGCTTCAAAAGCAGTTAATAAGTAAGTCTATTTTTTATGGCAAATGTGTTTTATATAATGATTATGTAATCAGCCACCTTAAAGTGGCTGATTTTTTTTGATTTAAATACTTCTGTGGACGAGTTTTGTAGACTTGTATAAATCTATAACAGTTTCCTTTATTGCTGAAAAGTAATTAATTGAATACTTTTTTGAATTTCTTCATCTTGTTTAAAGATGATAATAGAAGTTAGTTTAACTCTAATTGAAATATATCCAGCACCTTGCATTCGTGATAGAGCAGTACGAGCTGTTTGTGGTGCAACTCTAAATTGCTTGCAAATTGTTTCAATAGATGGTAGAGTTTGCCCTTTTTTATAATGTCCAAATAATATACTCTATACATAGTATTCATAAATTAAATAATACAAGCCATATTCGTGTTTCAAAGTATTTACACTTCCTATTATTATACAACTTATTTGATGAATCTTATTTTATCATTCTATGTTTAAGGTTTAAGAAAACTAGCTAGAACTTGCGGTTTATTAGTTATTTTGATACAATTAATCTAATACATACATGAACAAGGTTATGTTATTATATTAATAATTCAATGGATATATATTTATTATATAATCTCTCAGGAGTGGTTTAAATATTAGAATAAAATCTTCTAAAAAAACGTTTTTCTATTTTTGTTACTAATTATTGATTTTATCCGTATAAAACCTCCAGCATATGCACTAAAGAAAGAATGTAGAAATTGATTAAACAGACCCTTATTTCTCAACTAGTTTACATAAAAAATACTTTGCACAACAAAACTTGAAAAACATTTACAAGTGTATGGACTTATGAGTGATTATTTTATTAAGTATGATTATAAAAAACACATTGATATTTTCAATACCACCTACAAAGGAGAATGAACAACCTAGATTAATAACAATGAAAAAAAGGAAAAAGGTCACGATAGATTTTAGATTGCAGATTTTGAATAAAAATAAACAAACATTAAACTTGCAATAGCTATTATGATTATAGTATTTATATAGGTTCTAAAGTTTGTTAACAGAAACTAAACCTAGACCTATTGGAAAATTTGAAAAAATGATGATTTACAAAAATATGCAATGTCAAAAATAAACTATGTAGAATAAAATCTTCTATATTTTAAGTAATAAGAGAGTTTTATTAAGGTTTAATACACGTTATTTGAGAAAATGATTATACAATATTTTACTAAGTTGGTTATTAAAAATGTTTAGAAAATTTATTGAAGAAATCATATTAATTATTTATAACATATAAAACCTAGTTAGCATAATTGTAGAATATCTGATAAACGTGAAAACATAGGGGATAGAGGTATTTTATGAAGAGATTTTTAAAGATAACTATCTTAGTTTTATTTGTTTTATTAATTTCTATAAGTTACATTTCTGTTCAATTAATTCACAACATTGGAGATTATGGAAAGTTGATTAATTATGTTGGTATTGTTCGTGGAGCGAGTCAACGTCTAACTAAATTAGAAATGAATTTTCAACCAAATGATGAACTAGTAGAATATATCGATGAAATTTTACATGAATTAAATACAGGACATGGAAAATATGGTCTAGTAGTCACTGATTGTAAAAAATATAACGAGTATTTATCTTTATTAGAAAGAAAATGGGAAGATTTAAATATTGAAATTAAAAAAGTAAGGATGGAAGAAGATAGTAGTCAGTTACTACAAACAAGTGAAGAATTTTTTAAGATTGCAAATGACACAGTATTTGAGATAGAACATTATTCGAAAGAAAAAAGCGATTATTTAATGACTTTAATAATTATAATATCAGTTGTAGGTATAGTAGCATGGACTATATTGATTATGCAGTACAATAGAAGATTAATTAGACTTGAAAAACTAAATGTAGATTTAAAAAATATTGCATATAAAGATGAACTTACAGGAGCAAATACCATAGACAAGTTTAAGTTGGATGCAGAACAGTATATTTATAAACATAAAGACAAGAAATTTGCTATATTTTATATCGATTTTGAAAATTTTAAGTATATCAATGATATATTTGGATACGATTATGGGGACATGATATTAAAACGCTATTCTAATTTCATGATGGATGATATTGGAAAATATGAAATATTTGCAAGAGAGATTGCAGATAGATTTGTTGCATTAAGATGTTATGTAGATAAGGAAGCTTTACTAAGAAGACAACAAATTGTAGATGATAAGTTGATTAACATTACAGATGAAATTAAAAATAAATATAGTATTACTATTGTCAGTGGAATTTGTTGTATTGAAGATGTGAATGAAAAATTAAATATAGATGATTTGATAAATCGTGCAAATTTTGCACAAAAGACTGTCAAGAATAAACCTGGTACTAAGTATGCTTTTTATAATGAAAATATTCGCAAAAAAATGATTGAAGAAAATACCATTAAGAGTAGAATACATGAAGCACTCAATAGAAGAGAATTTGTTGTTTATTTTCAACCTAAAGTTAATTTACATAATCAAAAAATAGATTGTGCAGAAGCTTTGGTACGTTGGATGACACCAGATAAATGTGTGATATCTCCAGCGATATTTATTCCAATATTAGAAAAGGAATTTTTTATTAGCTTAGTAGACCAATATGTATTTGAAGAGGTATGCAGATGGATTAGAAAGAGATTAGATGAAAATGAACAAGTTGTTCCCATCTCAGTTAATGTTTCTAAGATTCAATTTTATAATGCTAAGTTTGTAGAAACTTATTCGCGTATACAAAATAAATATAATATACCTAAAAATACTATAGAAATTGAATTTACAGAAAGTGTTGCTTTTGAAAATCAAGAGCATCTTTTAGAAATTGTACATGACCTACATGAAAGTGGCTTTACTTGTTCTTTGGATGATTTTGGAAAAGGATACTCGTCTCTAAGTGTTTTGAAGGATTTACCATTTGATGTTTTAAAGCTTGACTCAATGTTTTTTAAAGAAAGTTTAAATAAAGAAAAAGAGAAGATAGTAATAAAAAATATTATACATATGATAAAAGAGTTAAATATTATAACTGTTGCTGAAGGTATTGAATATAAAGAACAGGTTGAGTTTCTTAAAGAGATTGGGTGTGATTTGGTTCAAGGGTTTGTCTTTTATAAACCAATGCCAATATTAGACTTTGAAAAAATATTAGATGAAGAAACTGTTTATAGTTTATAATAGTTAAAGTATATTTTAATATATACTAATCTAATAAAGTGCTTATAATATAAGTGCTTTATTAATTTTGTTAACTATCTAAAATGTACAGTGATACAAATATTGAGAATAACATCAATACATAATATACAACTTTATTTAAATAATTACATGAAAACTATAAATTCTTATAAGGTTTTATGTGAGGTGTAAATAATATAGAGTTATGTTTTAGAGAAGATGAACTTATTGATAGTGTTGATGGCGAATACATAAATAAAGACTATAAGTAGATTTACTTATAGTCTCTTAAACATTGTTATTTTTTCCCTGCAACCCATTTTAAGCCCCAGTTAAATTCATTATCCATTTCTCTATGTCCTTTAAAGTATTTAACTACCTTTTCAACACTAAATGTTTCATCGTTTACATTTTCTATTAATGCTATTGAACACATATTATAGCCATTTTTATGCTCATCAAGCTTAACCACTAAATCAGAATCTTGTTTTTGTTTAATAGTTACAACTCCGTCAGCTTCTGACCAATTAGCCACACCTTCATAAATAAAAGCATAAATCAATATTCTTTTTATTTCTTTTATCTTGTTACCATTGATTCTTATATTTTCGCCTTGTGTATTGCTTCCTGTTCGGTCATCTCCATCTAGTTGAGCAAAAGGAGGATGTTCTAAATTGCCAAAAGAATTGCCTAACGCTTGAACAGCACCTTTTACACCATTTTTCATTTCAAACAAGCAACCTAAATCTAAATCTATATTACTATTTCTTAGAGCTCCAAAAAAGCCCTTTTTTTGTACTTTTTGATTCCAATTTAAATTAACTAAAATCTCACCTAAATCGATATTTTCTTTTTTTGTAAGATTTATTTTTTGTCCTTTTTTCAATTCTATAGCCATAGTAATCTTCCTCCACAAACATAGATTTACTTAAATGGTAGCACTTAACAAGTCAATATTCAACAAGATTACAATAATAATATTAAAATTATACTAATTCTACTAAAAAACAGGAATTACAATTCCTTTGTATTTTTCTTTAATTAAGTTTCTTGCTTTATCTGATGTAAGAACTTCTTGTAGAACTTTAATTTTTTCACTATCTTTATCTTCACTTCTAAATGCTAAAAGATTAGCATATTCATCATTTACTGGTGCTGTGTAGATTCCATTTTTCTTAGCATCAAGATCAGCAGGTACTGCGTAAGTAGTGTCTATAAATGCAGCAGTTACATCTGGAAGAGAAGATGGTATTTGAGCAATATCTAATTCTTTGAATTGTATGCCCTTTGGATTTTCAATTATATCTTTAGGACTAACTAAATTATTTTCTTTAGGTAAAGTTAAAAGTCCTATACTTTCAAGATATCTAAGGTCTTTAGAACAAGAAGATGGATTGTTGCTTATTGCAATTGTATCTCCCTTTTTAAATTCATCAACAGATTTTATTTTGTAAGAGTAAAGTATCGCTGGGCATACATATAGTTTAGTTCCTGCCATTATTTTATAACCTTTAGCTTTAACAGCTTCTTTTAGATAAGGTTCATGTTGAAATAGATTTGCATCAATTTCGCCATTATTTAAAGCTTCATTTGGAAGTATGTAATCGTCAAAGTTCTTAACTTCTAAAGTATAACCTTTTTCTTCAATCAGTGGTTTTAGTTCCTCTAACAACTCTCCACCTGGAACTAAAGTAGCACCAACAACAATTTTTTTATCGTCTTTAGATTTTGAACATCCAACTACAGATAAAGTAAATACTAGACATAATAACAAACTTAATAATTTTTTGAATTTCATAAAAATTCCCTCCTGAATATAATTGATTAGTTAAAAATAAAATACCCTCTTTTTATCACATTGTGAAAATAAAATAAGCCTGAGTGTAAACTCAGGCTTTAAAAGCTAATTTAAACTCATCTTTCAGTACAATACTGCAGGATTTAGCACCAATGTATATTAAAAAATATACTGGTTGCTGGGTTTCACAGGGCCAGTCCCTTCACCACTCTGGATAAGAAGTATTAATTTTTAATTATGTTATACATATTAGCATGATTTTTTGTGTCTGTAAACATAATTTTATAAATATTTTAAAGTTTTTGTTATTTCTATTTAACACCCAAAATTCCAGAAACTAAAATATTAGTATCAGCACCCAAGAAATAGTCATTTATTTCAATAGCATCTAAAATAGCTCTCAATGAATTCTCCTCATGCTTTGTACCAATAAGTTTATCTTCTACAAAAGATACATCACACTTCCCAAAGAAATCTCCAAAAAACTTTATACTAGTTATTATACCTTTATCAACATTTAAATTAAATTCTACATTTCCACCAGCATATTTTAATTCATTTGAAAGAGAGTATTTTGGTGAATTACCAAAATTCCAATCCCAAGTTTCATATTTTGATTTAGTAAGTTTTTCTATTTCTTCTATGTCATATTTACTTAGAGAGTAATTTGTATTACCAGTATTTGTTGAAGAAAGATAATTCATTATAGCATCTTTAAACTCAAGTATATCCATATCAGACTGTAAATGTTCGCTTATATTGGTTACACGAGACTTTACAGATTTTATGCCTTTACCTTCAAACTTTATGGGTTTTACTTTTAGTGCATTTGAAAGGTCATTTATTTCAGATGAAAATAAAAGTGTCCCATGATGCATCACTTTATTTTTATAGTTATGTTGAGCATTTCCAGAGAATTTTTTACCTTCTATAAGAAGGTCATTTCTTCCAGAAAACTCAGCATTGACATCTAAGGTTTTAAGCAAGTCTATTATTGGTTGAGTGAATCTTCTGAAATCACTAAAGCTATTATTATTACAAGCTATAAATGTAAAGTTTATATTTCCTAAATCATGAAATACAGCTCCTCCACCAGATTGTCTTCTAACAACTGGTATTGAATGTTCTTTTATATATTCTAAGTTTATTTCAGAAAGTGTATTTTGATTTTTTCCAACGATTATAGAAGGTTCGTTCCTCCATAAAATAAATAAATCTTCGTCAAAGTTTTTAAGTAGATATTCTTCCATTGCTAAATTAAAATAAGGGTTTGTTTTTTCATTGTAAATTAATAACATTAAAGTAATTCCTCCATATAATTGATAAAATTTTTTTAGCTGATTTTAGTACAATTATTTTTATAATTCGACAATAATATAAAAAATCCTTTAAAGTAAAATTTTTAAAACTTCCTTGCAAATTTTAAATAAATAATATATACTCAAAATATATTTAATAAAAGTGAATAAAAGGGTAGAGGCGCAATAATCTATCAGTACCAATAAGGAGTTAAGCACAAAGAATTATTGGGAAAGGGGATATTGCCGAAGTTTTATAATCGATGCTTTAAGATTATATTGCTGGGGGTACATAAAATATATGTACAACTGTCACAGGTTTATTTGTGGTGAGCTATCATTTAAGGAATTATATTATATTTGTTTTTAGTATTATCAATGTATTGTAATGTTTAAGCCTTGAGTGTTTACCACTCAAGGCTTTTTTATTTTATCATAACCCATAATACCCTATATAATTCACAAAATTAAAAAGAGAGGGAGATTTATATGAGAAATAAAAAATTTAACATTATTTTTCTGACGACAATTATGTTTATAATGTCAACTGTAATGGTATTTGCAGAGGAAGATATAGATACAATTGCACTGGCTAACGCAGAAAAATTTGGAATTTTAACTTTAATACCACCATTAGTTGCTATAATACTTGCATTTATAACTAAAAATGTAATAATTTCTTTATTGCTAGGAATTCTTTCTGGAAGTTTTATAATTCAAGTCAGTGGAGTTAATGTATTTGCTGCATTTATACAAGCGTTTTTAGACTTAGTAGATAGAGCTTTAGTATCTCTGTCAGACCCATGGAATGCAGGGATAATACTACAAGTCTTAGCAATTGGGGGAGTAATAAATCTTGTTGCCAAGATGGGTGGTGCTAAGGCTATAGCTGAAGCACTTGCAAAGAGAGCAAAATCAGCTAAAGGTACACAGATTATAACTTGGTTTTTAGGTCTTTTAGTTTTCTTTGATGATTATGCTAATTCATTAATTGTAGGACCTATGATGAGACCAGTTGCAGATAAAATGAAAATATCAAGAGAAAAATTAGCATTTATAATAGATGCTACAGCAGCACCAGTTGCTGGGCTTGCTATAATATCTACATGGATAGGTCTTGAAGTTGGTTTGATACATGATGCTTTTGAAAGTATAAGTGTAGATGTTGATGCATTTGGCATATTTTTAAATACAATACCATTTAGATTTTATAACATATTAATATTAGCATTTATTGTAATTTCAGCGTTATTATTAAAAGAATTTGGACCAATGAGAAAAGCTGAAATAAAATCTAGAAGTAGAAAAATTGGTACAGACCTTGATGAAGGTGTTGAAGAGTTGGATGATTTAGCTCCAAAAGATGGAGTGAAATTAAGTGTATGGAATGCTATAATTCCAATAGGTACATTAATAGTAGTTGCACTAGCATCATTCTATTATAGTGGATATACATCTATAATGGGAGGAGAAGATAAGACTTTAATACAATTATTTACAAATTCGCCATATTCTTTTGAAGCAATCAAAGAAGCGTTTAGTGCATCTGATGCATCTAGAGCATTATTCCAATCTGCATTAGTTGCAAGTTTAGTTGCTATTATAATGGCTGTAGTTAAGAAGATTTTTACAGTATCAGAAGCAATTGATGTTTGGATAGATGGTATGAAAAGTTTAGTAATCACTGGTGTAATATTAATACTTGCTTGGTCATTAAGTTCAGTAATAAAAGAGTTAGGTACAGCTAAATTCTTGATACATTTATTATCAGGTTCACTGCCTCCATTCTTACTACCAAGTTTAATATTTGGATTAGGAGCAATAATATCTTTTGCTACTGGAACTGCTTATGGAACAATGGGTATACTTATGCCACTTGCGATACCACTTGCATATTCACTAAATCCTGACATGTCTTATGTAATAGTAAGCACAAGTGCAGTTTTAACAGGTGCAATATTTGGAGACCATTGTTCTCCAATTTCAGATACAACAATACTTTCTTCAATGGGAGCTGGATGTAATCATATAGACCATGTTAATACTCAAATGCCATATGCTATATTTACAGCAGTAATTACTATTGTATTTGGATATATACCAGCTGGATTTGGATTGCCAATATATATAGTATTGCCAGTTGCTATAGCAGCTGTATTTGTAGGTCTTCAAGTTATAGGTAAGAGAGTTGATGAAGCAGAAATAGAACTTGCAGAATAAGGCTGTAAATGAATTTTACCTTTTATTATCATTATTTTGTTTATTTTTAGATAATTTAAAAAAGTTATTGAAAATAATAGCGAAATATAGTAAAATAAAAGAGTAATATAAGCGGATGTGGCGGAATTGGCAGACGCACTAGACTTAGGATCTAGCGCCATTGGCGTGGGGGTTCGACTCCCTTCATCCGCACTTTACAGTACTTAGTTGTGCTGAAAAAAAACTGGGGTTGCTGGCTTTCGGAGTGGGCTATCCCGTTTTTATTTTTTGATAAATAACTATATTAAATTAATAGGGATACCTAATGATAGGAATTTGCTATATTGTTATTTTTAGAAAACTTGTAAAAAAGCTCAATAAGTTCTTTTTGTTATACAAAAATAAAATTACATATACAACATTTAAAATGTATGTAAATAAAGGTATAAAATTTTATAGCAATGTATTTTAAAAGTATAAAATGATTAAAATTTTAAGAAATATTCAAATCACATAACCATTCAATAGTTGTAATTCTATTAAAAATATTCTATTTTAAAAATCTTATTTTTCACAAGTTTAAAATTGTAAACGATTTCATCAAGTGTATGAATATACTTTTAACATGTTATAGTAAATCTCGATACAAATTTACATTTGGTTCTTTGTGTGTTATTTTAATAATAAATTAAGTGAAAATGTTATTTTGCATTAATATATAATATGTTTGCAGAAGAGTGAATAATATAAAAGAGAAATAATTGATAATAAAAACTTAACAAAAAAATTAATACATAAAAAAAAATAAATATAATGTGTTGACATTTGATTTAAATATTCATAAAATAAAATTGAAAATAAATATTTCCAAGTGAGATTAGCGAGAGAGACCTTTATACAAAAAGGAGCCGAAGAAGAAATTTAAGAAATGCCAATTCTTAGAGAAGCTTTCAGGCAAAGATATCGCTAATTGATGGGACTCTGGAGAGACTTAAGTTAAATACTATAAGTCACCGAAGAAGCAGAATAATATTAAATTATTAAATCTTTCAGGTATACAAACAGGGATATATAGGCTAGGATTATTTCCTATGCTTATATATTTTTTTTTATGGGAAAATACAGGACATAATGGCGAAGTTGCTTAAATAGAATAAGTTTAGTTTTATAGGGAGGGTTATATATGAATGAATTAAAAAGAGTACCTTTGTATAATACACACAAAGAGCTTGGTGCAAAGCTTGTTGAATTTGCTGGTTGGGAAATGCCTTTAGAATATGAAGGAATAAACAAAGAGCATGAAATGGTTAGAAAAAGTGCAGGTATATTTGATGTATCTCACATGGGAGAGATAGAAGTAAAAGGAGTAGAATCAGAAAAATTTATACAAAATCTAGTTACGAATGATATAAGTGTATTAAAAGTCAATGACATCATATATACACCTATGTGCTATGAAAATGGTGGAGTAGTTGATGATTTATTAATATATAAGTTTGGGGAAGAAGATTATTTGTTAGTAATAAATGCAGGAAATATAGACAAAGATGTTGCATGGATAATGAAGCAAAGTGAAGGGTATAAAGTAAATATAAAAAATATATCTAATGAAGTTTGTCAATTAGCAGTTCAAGGACCTAAAGCAGAAAAAATTCTTCAAAAAATCACGGACATAAATTTAGAATCAATAAAATTTTATAAGTCAATGCCAAAAATAAAAGTATCTGGATACTCTTGTTTAGTTTCAAGAACAGGATATACTGGAGAAGATGGTTTTGAAATATATTGCAAAAATGAACATATAAAAGCAATTTGGGATGAAGTCCTGAAAGTTGGAGGAGAAGATATATGTCCAGCTGGTCTAGGTTGTAGAGATACTTTAAGATTTGAAGCAGCTCTACCTCTATATGGACATGAGATAAATGAACACATATCTCCACTTGAAGGAGGATTATCTGTTTTTGTAAAAGTAAATAAGGAATCATTTATTGGCAAATCAATCTTAGCAGAAGAAAAAGAAAATGGGATTAAAAGAAAATTAGTAGGATTTGAAATGCAAGGTAAAGGGATGCCTAGAAATGGATATGATATAAAAGTTGGAAATAAAACAGTTGGTTTTGTAACTACTGGGTGTGCATCTCCAACAACAGGAAAAATCTTAGGAATGGGAATTATAGATGCTGAATATGCAAAAGCAGGAAATGAAATAGGTATAGCAATTAGAAAAAAAGTTGTTCCTGCTATAACAGTTAAGAAGCCTTTTTATAAAAAACAATATAAAAAAGATAATGTTGTAGTAAATAAAGAAAATAAATTTTCATATATACCTGCCACAAATGAAGATAAGGAAAAAATGTTAAAAGTAGTTGGATTAAACTCAGTTGATGAATTATTTTCAGATATACCAGATGAACTAAAATTAAAAAGAGATTTAAATCTAGATAGTGGAAAATCTGAATTGGAAGTTAGTAAAATAGTAAAAAGATTGTCAGAGGAAAATTTAAGTCTAGAAGATTTAACTTGTTTTCTTGGAGCTGGTGCATACGACCATTATATACCATCAATTATAAAGCATATAACTTCAAGGTCCGAATTTTATACAGCATATACTCCATATCAAGCAGAAATAAGTCAAGGAACTTTGCAAGTAGTGTTTGAGTTCCAATCTATGATTGCAGAAATTACTGGTATGGAAATTGCAAATGCATCAATGTATGATGGAGCGACTGCTGCAATAGAAGCATGTATAATGGCAATGAATCAAACTAGAAAAAGTAAAATAGTAGTATCAAAAACTACACATCCAGAAACTTTATCAGTACTAAAAACTTATTTACAATATAAAGATTGTGAAATAGTAGAAATTGATTTTTGTAATGAATATGGAACTACAGATATAGAAAAATTAAGAACTTCTGTAGATAAAGATACAGCATGTGTCCTTATACAAACTCCTAACTTCTTTGGGATTATTGAAGAGATGGAAGAAATAGAAAAAATAACTCATGAAAATAAAGCCATGTTAATTATGAGTGTTGACCCAATATCATTAGGTGTTTTAAAAACACCAGGTGAAATAGGAGCAGATATTGTTGTTGGAGAAGCTCAATCACTAGGAAATCCTCTTAATTTTGGAGGTCCTTATGTAGGATTTTTGGCTAGTAAATCTAAATATACAAGAAAAATGCCTGGAAGAATAGTTGGGCAAAGTTTAGATACAGAAGGGAAAATTGCATATGTATTAACTTTACAAACTAGAGAACAACATGTAAGAAGAGAAAAAGCAACTTCTAATATATGTTCAAATCAAGCTCTAAATGCTCTTGTAGCATCAATATACATGGCTACTATGGGTAAAGAAGGATTTAAAGAAGTTGGTATGCAATCAATGAAAAAAGCACACTATGCTTATAATAAACTTGTGCAAACAGGAAAATACAGACCTATATTTAAAGGCAGATTTTTTAAAGAATTTGCAGTACAAGGAAATTATAATATAGACACTATAAACGATAAACTTTTAGAAGAAAATATATTAGGTGGTTATAATTTAGAACACAATTATCCAGAATTAAAAAATTCAACTTTACTTTGTGTAACTGAAAAAAGAAGTAAAAATGAAATAGATAAGTTAGTTGGAATAATGGAGGGGTTATAATGAAAGAATATAATAGTTTGTTGATAGATATATCTAAAAAAGGTAGAAAAGCATACTCACTTCCAGAATTAGATATAGATGATATAAAAATAGAAGATATGATTGACCCAACTATGGCTAGACAAAATGAATTAAACTTACCAGAAGTTGGTGAATTAGAATTAGTTAGACATTATACTTTATTGTCAAATAAGAATTTTGGTGTTGATACTGGTTTTTATCCTTTAGGTTCTTGTACAATGAAATATAACCCTAAAATTAATGAAGATATGGCAGCACTTCCAAACTTTACTGGAATGCATCCATATCAATCTTCAGATACAGCACAAGGGTCTCTTGCTCTTATGTATGATTTATCAAATAAACTTGCAGAAATTACAGGTATGGATGAAGTGACACTTCAACCTTCAGCAGGTTCACATGGTGAATTTACAGGTCTTATGCTTATAAAAGCGTATCATGAAAATAGAGGAGACTATAAAAGAACTAAAGTAATAATTCCAGATTCTGCACATGGAACAAATCCAGCAAGTGCAGCTATGGCGAATTTTGATGTAATTCAAATAATGTCTGATAAAAATGGTGCTGTAGATATAGATGCATTAAAAGAAGTTTTAAATGGTGAAGTAGCAGCCCTTATGCTTACTAATCCGAGTACTCTTGGGCTATTTGAAAAAAATATAAAAGAAATAGCTGACCTTGTACATGAAGCAGGTGGTCTTTTGTATTATGATGGTGCAAACATGAATGCTATTATGGGAATAACAAGACCAGGAGATATGGGATTTGATGTAGTCCATCTTAATCTTCATAAGACATTTTCAACTCCTCATGGTGGCGGTGGTCCAGGGGCTGGACCTGTTGGAGCAAAAAAAGAGTTAGTGTCTTTTTTACCAATTCCAATAATCGAAAAACAAGAAGATAAATATGTATTAAACTATGATAGACCAAAGTCTATTGGAAAAATTAAAAATTTCTATGGAAACTTTGGAGTCCTTGTAAGAGCTTACACATATATATTGACAATGGGAAGAGATGGACTTAAAGAAGCTAGTGAAATGGCAGTTCTAAATGCTAATTATATAAAAGAAAGTATAAAAGATGATTATATTTTACCAATAGACACTTTATGTAAACATGAGTTTGTATTAGGTGGACTACCAAGAGGAGAAGCAAATATAAAAACTATTGATATAGCAAAGAGATTGTTGGATTATGGATATCATCCTCCAACAATGTATTTTCCTCTTATTATAAATGAAGCACTTATGATAGAGCCTACAGAAAGTGAGAGTATAGAAACATTAGATAGTTTTATTGAAGCTATGAAGAATGTCGCCAAAGAAGCTAAGGAAGAGCCAGAATTACTAAAAACTGCTCCACATAATACTTTAGTTAAAAGAGTTGATGATGCAAGAGCAGTGAAAAAGCCTATATTAACATGGTCACAAAGATAAGTAATTAAAATAATAAATAATTTAAATATACAAAAACTTTGTATTTGTATTAAAAAGCTATCTAAACTATTTTAAATTAGATAGCTTTTTTGTATATATGTTGACATACATGGTATGTACTGTTAAAGTTTTTTATATATTACTAGAAAATGTAAGGATTTAAATCCCTCTTGATTTTATGTATGTTTCAACCATTTCTATATTTTATGCTTGAGACATTTGGAGTTAAGTATACATCTACATCAGAAGTTGGAGTTATGATATCTATGATACCAGTAGTTACAGGGATTATGGGAATTATATTTTTAAATGAAAAAATGAACTTAAAACAAGTAGTGTGTATCGTAATTGCAGTTTTTGGAGTTATAATAGTAAATTTACAAAATACAGGTAATCAAACAAGTAGTATGCTTGGAAGAATAATGATACTTGCGGCAGTAATTTGTGCAGGTGCATATGGTGTATATGTAAGAAAATTATCTAAAAGTGAATTTACACCAATTGAAATAACAGCAGCAATGCAACTAATTGGAACAATATCATTTACATCAATATTATCAAATATCGCTACGGTAGTATCTATATTTGCAGGAGTATTTTTACTGAATGAAAAGTTCAATTTTTATAGTATTGTAGGAAGTATGCTTATAATAATTTCAGTTATAGGAATGATTATATATGGTAAAGGAAAACATGAAGATTTGGAAATTGAATATACAAACTAGTTTTATTTTATAGGGAATAAACCTATTTATTCTTTTAACTTAATTTAAACTTAATAAGAATATATCGAAATTCATAAAAAATTTAGGAAATCTTAAGAATTATGATATTTAAATCTTTAGATTTATGTTTTATTATATAAACTACAATAAGATATATTAAACTAAATTAGAATTTTACAATATATTTATAGATATTACTATTAAAGAAAAAGTTAAGTTGAAAGGAGTATAATATGGATAAAGTTAACTTAAAAAGATATAATTGTGATATAAATGTTGGATTAAACAGTGAACAACTTAAAAGTAGAATAGAAGACAAATTAATTAATGTATTTGACAATGGAAAAACTAAAACATACAAGCAAATTTTTAAAGATAATATATTTACACTTTTTAATCTTATAAATATTGTTTTAGTTTGTTTGCTAGTTTCAGTTGGCTCTTTTAAAAATACCTTATTTATATTTATTGCTGTAATTAATACTATTATTGGTGTGATTCAAGAAATAAGAGCAAAAAGATTGTTGGACAATCTATCTGTTATAGTATCAAGCAAAGTATCTGTTATAAGAGAAAAAGAGAAAATAAAGATTGATGTTCAAGAATTAGTGCTAGACGATATTATGATTTTAAAAACAGGAAATCAAATTTGTGCTGATTCAAAAGTTTTAGAAGGAAATTTAGAGGTAAATGAATCTCTAATCACAGGAGAATCTGATATTATTGTAAAAAGCAAAGGTGATTTTTTATATTCTGGTAGTTTTGTAGTTTCTGGAGATGCATTTGTAAAAGTTGAAAATATAGGAAAAGATAACTATGCAAATAAGATAGCTAGTGACGCTAAAATTTCCAAGAAACACAATTCTCAACTCAGAAATTCATTAAATGCAATATTAAAAGTTGTTGGTGTAATAATTATTCCTTTAGGAATTATATTGTTTGTAAAACAACATTTTGGAAATGGAGATTCTATAGTAACATCTGTAGTAGGTACTGTGGCAGCTGTAAATGGAATGATACCAGAAGGATTAACTCTGCTTACAAGTATTGCCTTAGCTGTTGGGACAATAAAACTTGCAAGCCACAAGACTTTAGTTCAAGAATTATATTGTGTAGAGACTCTTGCTAGAGTTGACACATTATGTCTTGATAAAACAGGTACAATTACAGAAGGTAAAATGCAAGTTGATGACGTAGTAATGCTTGAAAAAGTTGATGTAAATGAGATTATGGGAAATTTGTGTAATTCTCTTAAAGATGATAATGCGACATTAAATGCTATAAAAGATAAATATGATATTTCAGATACGTATAAAGTTAAAAATTTGATTCCATTCTCATCAGCAAGAAAATACAGTGGTGTTGTTTTTGAAAATGAAGGTACATACTTAATAGGAGCCTTTGAGTTTATTTTTAAAGATAGATATAAAGACTTAAAAATAGAAATTGAAAAATATTCTAAAGCAGGAAATAGAGTAATAGCTTTAGCTCATAGTAACTCTTACATGGAAGATAATAAGATACCTGAAGATATAAAACCGCTTGCTTTTATATTGATATTAGATAAAATTAGGAATGAGGCTAAGGAAACTTTAGAATTTTTTTATAATGAAGGTGTAGATATAAAAATTATATCTGGAGATAATCCAATAACAGTAAGTGAAGTAGCAAGAAAAGCAGGTCTTAAAACAGCTAATAGATTTATTGATGCAACAACACTTAAAAATGATAAAGACATATACGATGCTGTTGATAAATATAGTGTTTTTGGAAGAGTAAGCCCACAACAAAAGAAACAAATGATTGTAGCATTAAAACAACAAAATCGTACAGTAGCAATGACAGGAGATGGTGTAAATGATGTGTTAGCACTTAAAGAAGCTGACTGTAGTATTGCAATGGCATCTGGAAGTGATGCTACCAAAAATGTTTCTAATTTAGTTTTATTAGATTCAAATTTTGCATCCATGCCAAAGGTTGTTATGGAGGGGAGAAAGGTAATCAATAATATTCAAAGAGCATCTTCTTTGTTTTTAGTAAAAACAATTTTTTCATTCTTCTTATCACTATTAACATTATTTTTCTTTAGTAGACAGTATCCATTTGTGCCAATTCAATTATCATTGATTGGAGCTGTAACAGTAGGTATACCATCATTCTTTTTAGCTCTTGAGGCAAATAGAAGTAGAATTTCAGGAAATTTTTTACTTAATATATTAAAAAATGCTTTACCAGGAGCATTATGTGTAACATTAAATGTAATTATTGTTTACAATATAGTCGAATATTTAGGTTATAGTTCAAGTGTATTTTCCACAATGTGTGCTATATTAACTGGTATATGTGGTCTTTTAATACTAAGACAGCAATGCTTGCCATTTAATAAAGAAAGATTATTTTTAATTGTAAGCATGACCATAGCATTTGTTATTGGGATTCTATTTTTAGGTGGATTATTCTCATTTGTAGCTCTAAGTAAAGAGCTAATCCTTATAACTATGGTATTAGCAGTGTTAATGCCGATTATGATAAAAGTTATGTTATTTGTATTAGATGAGATACTAGACACAATAGTTCCAGATTTAAACTAATTTGAGCAATATAAAAAAAAGAGCAACTTAATATTAAATATAGTTGTTCTTTTTTTATTTACATTAAATTTTATATAAGAATATCATATATATTTATTAATCAGCTATGTATGAACAGCAATAATCAACAACTTCATTAACTTTTAAATCAAAACTTGAATCAGAAGGAACATTAAATTTTTGACCTTCTTTATATGTCACAAATTCATTGCTTCCAGGTAGTTTTACATCCATGCTTCCAGCAAGCATTTCCATTATTTCTTCTTCTCTAGTAGAAAAAGTATACTCTCCAGGTAACATCAATCCTAAAGTTTTTCTTTCTCCATTAGGAAATATTATTACTCTACTACTTACTTTACCATCAAAATAAACGTTTGCTTTTTTTACTGCAGTAACATCTTTAAATTCACTCATTAGACAAATCCTCCAAAATTATTTACTCATATATATTATATAGAAATAATATAAAAATTGCTATATATTTACAAATAAAATTTAGTATTTATAAAAAAAATTAATAAAGATAAAATAAGAAAAAATTTAAAAAATGAATGGAAAAAATTCATATTGTTATTATATTGACTTCGCAATTTTATAAATATAATATGAAAAGTACTTAGGAGAAGTACCATATGCTACACATCAAAAACATAAAGATAGTGTATAATCTAAATATGTTATACAATCTAAAGTTTATAATTATAGAAAGAGGGGATAAGCTTGTCAAAGAGAATATTGGTCATAGAAGACGATATAGATATCCAAAATATAATAAAAACATTTTTAGAAAATGTAGATTATACTATCATAACAGCAAATAATGGTCTTGATGGAATTGAAAAGTTTAAAAAGCAACAATTTGATTTTATTAGACATACTGATGCCAAAAATAGATGGCTTTGTAGTTTGTGAAATAATAAGAAATGAATCTAATATTCCAATTATTATACTTACAGCATTGGATGAAGAAACAGACCAAGTAAAAGGATTTGAATTAAAAGTGGATGATTATATTACAAAACCATTTTCTACAATTGTTCTTCTAAAAAGAGTAGAGGCAGTATTAAGAAGAACTGGGGATAAGGAAGAAAATCATGAAGATAGAGAATTTTTATCATATAGAGATATCAATGTTGATGTTGAAGGATATAAAGTTTTTGTTAATTGTAAACAGATTGAATTGACTGCTAGAGAATTTGAAGTTCTAAAGGAACTAATAGAACACAAGGGTAGTGTACTTACTAGAGAAAATTTAATAAATAGCCTGTGGAAATATGATTTTTTAGGAGATGAAAGGGTTGTAGACACACATATAAAAAATCTTAGAAAAAAGCTTGATGTGAATTACATAGAAACAATAAGAGGGGTAGGATATAGGATTGATGTATTGGATTAAGAAAAGTCTAAATAGAAAAGTTTTTTTAAGTACAACTTTGATACTTATTTTATCCTGTACACTAATTTACATATTTATCATGATGTCAATGCCCAAAACATATAAATCATACTTAACAGATGATATCAAAAAAAATCTGAATGAATTTGTTAAAGTTATTGAGAAGACTAAATATGAGGATTCTACACCTAAATTTTATGATTTTATAATTGAAAATAATGTGTCTATTAATTTAATGAAAAATGGAAAATCAGTAGAAATACCATCTAATATAAAGTATGGGAAATTAGGTGATGAAAATATTATATCAAATAAGAAGCAAAGAACCATATTCAATGAAGATAATTTTTTATATAATTACCTAAATAATAATCAAATTTCGGGAAGTAGTTATGTAAGTGCCATATCCACTGATATTACATTTAAAAATAGTTCAGATAAATATATTCTCTCTGTTATGCCAAAATTGATGGTAGTTGATGAAGCTTCTATGGTTTTATTAAAATTGATACCAGTAGTTACAATAATGATTTTGATAATATCACTAGTTACTTCATTTATTTATTCTAGAGTAATTACAAAACCTGTTGTCAAGATAAGTAATACTTCAAAAAAAATTGCACAGATGAATTTAGATGTTAGATGTGATGTAGAAAGTGATGATGAAATAGGCTCTCTTGCTTTAAGTTTAAATGAGCTTGCACATAATTTATCAAGCACACTTAATAATCTTGAGCATGCAAATTTAAAGCTTCAAGAAGACATTGAAAAGGAAAGAAAGAATGAAATAAGTAGAAGAACTTTTTTTGCAGCAGTATCTCATGAGTTAAAAACACCAATTACGATTATAAAAGGTCAACTTGAAGGCATGATATACAATGTTGGCATGTATAAAGATAGAGATACTTATTTAAGACATTCACTTAAGGTAATAGAAAGTATGGAAGAAATGGTACGTGAAATTCTCGATATTTCTCGTATGGAGTCATCTGGATTTAAATTAAATACAGTAGAAATCAATATGAGTTCATTAGTACAGAAATCAATACAAAATTACTTGATATTAGCAGAAAATAAGAATATAGATGTTATTACTGATATAGAAAAAAATTTATACTCTTTTGTAGATATAAAATTGATGAAAAAAGCTATTTCTAATATTATTAACAATTCAATTAAGCACTCAAAAAATGGTGTTTTGGTAAGTATAAAATTGTATAAGAATAATGAATGTGGAGTTTTTGAAGTTGAGAATTCAAATACATTTATAGAAGAATCTGAGATAGAAAATATTTTTAATCCTTTTTATCGTGTAGATAAGTCACGAAGTAGACAATCTGGTGGAAGTGGTCTAGGATTGTATATTATTAAAGTTATATTTGATATGCACAAGGTCAAATATAAAATTGAAAATACATCAGTAGGTGTAAAATTTACAGCTATATTTCCTATCGCA
Source organism: Clostridioides sp. ES-W-0018-02 (assembly GCF_020658175.1). Classification (NCBI taxonomy): domain Bacteria; kingdom Bacillati; phylum Bacillota; class Clostridia; order Peptostreptococcales; family Peptostreptococcaceae; genus Clostridioides; species Clostridioides sp. ES-W-0018-02. The sequence goes on from NZ_JACVVY010000001.1 coordinate 237,550, forward strand.
TTAAAAAATACATTGCAGTAAATATTTTATAAATAAAATAACCCTATACTAAAATTTTAAGGTTAAATTTAAATTTTAGTATAGGGTTATTTTGAGTATAAGAATGTATTTAAAAAGTATTTAGCTACCATATAAAAAACAAGATAAGAACATATTAACTACATACTTCATTTATATAATAAAAAATGTAATAAGAAACTAAAAAACGTGAAAGGTGAGTGAAACATGAAAATTGATGTTAAAAATTTAAATATGACTTATAGAGCAGGGAAGGAAGCACTAAAAGATATAAATATAAGTCTTGAAAGTCCAAATTTGATAGGCTTACTTGGTCCTAATGGAGCAGGTAAAAGTACTTTAATGAAACTTTTGACTTCAAGAATACTTCAAACTTCAGGTAAGATTTTAGTAAATGGTAAACCCCTTAAACAGAATGAAACAAATTTAAAAAGTAAATTAGGATATTTACCACAAGAATTTGGTTTGTATGATGAGTTGACAGTGTATCAATTTCTTGAGTACATGTCAGTTTTAAAAGGTATTAATAAGAACACAAAAAAGATAATAGAAGAAGTTATTAGTCAAACTAATCTATTAGAAAAGATAAATTCAAAGATTAAGACCCTATCAGGTGGTCAAAAACAGAGAGTTGGAATAGCTCAAGCAATAATGGGAAATCCAGAGTTATTAATACTAGATGAACCTACAGTCGGACTAGACCCTGAGGAGAGAATAAACTTCCGTAATTTATTTTCAAAAAACTCAAGAGATAAGATTGTAATATTGTCCACACATATTATAGAAGATGTTCAGTCTGTATGTAATAGATTGATAGTAATAAATAAAGGAAATGTGCTATTTGATGGAAGTTCTGAAGAGTTAATTAAAAAAGCGGAGGGACATGTTGGAGTTTATGAAGATAAAAATGGAAAAATACATAGCAATAAAACAAGCAAATTTAAAGTTACATCAAGTATTCTTACTACAACAGGGACTTCATATCGTATTGTAAGTCATAAGCTTTCAGAATTTGCGATACCTGTAGAACCATCATTAGAGGATGCGTATATGTTTTTAATATCTGAGGAGGAGATAAAGTAATGCAATCAATTAAATTTATCAAAGATGAGATAAAGAGGATTTTTAGCTCAAAGATTACATGGACTTTCATAGTAGTAATAGCACTGATACCAGGTCTATCAATAATAATGTATGAAAATCCTGGATTATTGCCCCAAGGTAGTTCAGGACAATCACTTAGTTTGAGTATACCTGTTTTACTTAATCCAGCAAAGTTAGGGGCTTTAATAGGTACAGTTTTATTCTCAATGTTTACAATATATGAGATGGATAGTATTTATAGAAACAAAACCAATGGTATCATAGAAACTATTATGGATGCTAAAAGTTTAAATTTAGCTAGAGTGATTTCTATTCTTATATCAACTATAGTATCTGTAATAATTTCGATGATTATATGTTTTCCATATTCTATCATTAAGATGGGTGATAATTTTAGTTTAAGTACTTATCTTATAAACTATTTAGTTTTAATGTTACCAGCCTTATTATTTGGTATTTTACTTTCAGCAGGATTTTATTCTATAACAAGACGTATTGATTTAAGTATGATTATACTCCTTGTTCTAGTATTTTTATCTATAAATATAAAAGATAGTTATCTTATTGATTGGGTACAGACAAAAGTTACTATTTATTCTGATAGCTTTGGGAATACTTTGCAATTAAAAGCTTTATGTTGGAATAGACTACTTTGGAGTTTTATATCAATATCAACGTATTTATTAGGTGTGATATGCACAAGAAAATATGAAAAAAATGTTTTTTCATCTATACTAATTAATATGAAAAAGGTATTACTATCAATTTTAACTATAGTATTAATTGCAGGTTCTTATAGTGTATATGCATTTGAACCATATTATGATGATACTCCTCCACCTAAAATGGAAAAGGTATCAGATAAGAAGTCTGGCTCAGGTGCTGTTATGTCTACTGGTGCTGATGAAAAGCTAAATAAGAATATAAAATTACTTGATTCAGATCTTGATATAAAAATAAATCCTAAAAAGGCAAGATTAGATGGCAAAATACAATACACTATGGAAAATACTAGTGGAGAAAATCAAAACTTGGAATTTGATTTAAATCCTGGATACGATATTAAAGATATTAAGATAAATGGTAAGAAAGCTAAATATGATATTTCTAAGAAGAAACAAGCAGAAGGAAGACTTAGTTTGAATATACCTAAAGAAAAAAATCTTAAAATTGAAATTGAGTATGGAGGGAAATTAATAAACAATCAACTATTTGAAACTATTCTTGCAGGAGATACAATAAGTAAAGATAAGGTTGAGTTACGTAGTAAAGGTTCAATATTTCCAAAACCTAAAGTTGATGCTATGAATACAATGGAATCGATGATTCATGGTAATATAACTCTACCTACTGGAATAACACCTGTAGTAAGTGGAATCAGTACAGAAAAGGTAAAAGGTGATAAAAAGGATAATGAATGTACATGGAAATTTAGCACAAGAGGAATAATGTTGACTATAATAGCTGCAGACTATGTAAAAAAAGATATAAAAGCAGGTGGGATTGATGTGCAATTTTACTATAATAGAAAGCATGGAGATAAAATAAATAAAATGAATGCAGAGAAAATTATAAAAGATTCTATCAATTTCTATACAAAACAATATGGAGAACTAGAACGTTATAAAGTTATTCCGCTTAAGCTAGTAGAAGGAGGAGCCTCATCAGGACAGGTAACTGGAGGAAAAGCACATGAGAATATAAGTTATATGGATGAAAGTATTTTCAACCCAGATGTATTTGATACTCACATAGGAGAGGGAGAAAATGGATCTGAAGTTTTGGCTCATGAAATATGCCACCAGTGGTGGGGGATTATAGTACAAGTTGACCAAATGACACCTCCTTGGTCACCAGAAGGAATAACAAATTATGCAACTAATAAGTTCATGGAATACGAGTATGGAAAAGAGTATAGTAAAAAAACTATAGATAATTGGAAAGAAGAAAATGATAAGCTTAAGAGAAATTTCTATATGAATAATCCGCAGTATTTGGAAAAATTGCCTGAAAATTATGTATTCAATATTTTATCACCTAATTCTATGAGACTTCTATATAACAAAATGCCATTACAAATTTTGAAGGCAGAAGAGATTTTAGGACAAGATAAGTTTGAAGCTATTCTTAAAGACTTATATAACAAATATAAGTACAATATATTAAAATATGATGATTTCTTAAAGACTTGTAATCTTACAGGGGAGGAATTGAATTTTGAATAATTTAAAAATAATAAAATATGAAATGAAGAGATTGTTATTCTCTAAGGTATATTTGGTTTTAATATTAATAACAGGATGGTTCTCCTACCATGTCCTTAAGACAAAGACAATCTATGGTTTAAACGACACAGCACCATTTTCAGAGTGGAGTTATTCTGGTTTTTTACTTGATGTAAATCCATTTTTACTAGTTATAGTTCTTGTGTTTTGCACGTACATCTTTTCAAAGAGAGAAGAAGCTGTAAGGACAATTACTATGAGCACTAAGATAAAACCTACAACATATTTTTGCTTAAAAAGTTTTACAATAGCAGTTGCGTATCTTCTAACAGTTGCAGTTGTAATTGCAATAAGTTTTATTTTTTACAATAGATTATTTCAATTTAATGATTTTAGTCAATTTATAAAACCTATAATTCTAATTTTAATACCATCTGTGTTATTTATATCAGGTATGGGCATGTTTATTGGTAATATAAATGGAAACTTTCTATATATTTTTATTCCAATAATATTTCTTATAACAAATTCTGGTACACTATCTATTATATCTGGTAAAAATTTAGTGAACTCTATATTAGAGAGTAAAGTTGCAGACACGATGGGGAATCTTGCATTTGATATTCCACAGAGATTTGTAATAAGTAGAATAGCTTTGGTGATTATAGGTATAGGCTTAATAGTTATTGTATGCAAAGCATACAATAAAACTAAAATTAAAGCTTAGAAGGGTATTACAAAGAGTAATTTAGTTAAACTTCATAAAAATTGTAGCATTCTTATTTAAGGATTAAGAGTAATGTGTATAAATTAAAGTTTAGAAATAAAACTGACTATGAAAAACACAATATAATTATTAAAATTAAATACAACTAGAAATAAATCAAAGATAATCTAAAAGAGTATGTTTTAATCTATGATTTCATGGATTTTAGTACATACTCTTTTTATTGAGTATATGAATTAAGTAAGTTATGTACAATAAAAATTTTTATTATAATTCTACAGAAGGTTCCTCAATTAATTTTCCACATACATATCTATGAATAATATTTCTGTCATCACCAACATAGATAAATCTTTCAAGTCTTTCAAGTATAGAGTAGCTGTCATGATTTAAATCTGAATCATCAATAATTAATGCATCAAAATCATAATTTTCTTCAAAGCTACCAACTTTTCCAAAAAAACTTCCTCCACTTTTAGTTGCAATATAAAAAGCCTCAGATAACGATAGGAAATTACATTTCTTATTAGAATTTACCCAGTATAATTTAGATAGCTGGATTGCAGATACTATTGCTTTAAATATTGACAATGTATGACCACCACTTATATCTGAACCAAGAGCTAGTTTAATATTATTATCAAGTAATTTTCTAATAGGCATGGCTCCACTACCAACATTAAAATTAGAAGCAGGACAATGAACAGCCATAACCTCATTTTCTTTCATTAAATCTATTTCTTCTTGAGAGCAGTGAATACAATGAGCCATTAATGTAGCTGTTTGACCAAATAAATTGTATCTATTGTAGGCATCTCCGTAAAATTTAGATTCAGGTTCTAAACTTTTAACCCATTCAATTTCATCATGGTTTTCAGATAAATGTGATTGTATAGGAACATTATACTTTAAACATAAATCTCCTAATTCCCTTAAGAGATTACTTGTACAACTAGGTATAAATCTAGGAGTTATAATTGGTTTTACAATAGAATTTATGTCACTGTATTTGTTTATTATTTCTTCTGTATCGTTGATAGAATCCTCAGTATTTTCTAGTAGAGTGTCAGGACAATTCATGTTCATATTTACTTTACCAACATATGCTCCAAGACCAGCTTCTTTAAAAATATCCATAAGTTTCATAGATGCTTCTTTATGTATTGTTGCAAATACAGCTATTCTAGTAGTACCTGATTTCCATACTTCTTTTACAAATTTTTTATACATCTTTGTAGCATATTCTATATCTATATACTTTGATTCTTCTGGGAATGTATAAGTTTCAAGCCATGGTATAAGTTCCTTGTCCATAGCCATGCCTAAATTTCTAAACTGAGGTGCATGGCAATGAAGGTCGTTCATACCAGGTATTATAAGTTTATCAGTATAGTCTATGATTTCTGAGTTTTTATATTCTTTAGGTATATCTTTAAAGACACCTTTTACTTTGCCTTTGTTTAGTATAATGTAGCTATTTTCAAATACTGTGAAAGTATCTGAAGTCTTTGTAAAAATTATATTTCCTTTTATTGCTTTTAACATATAGCTCTCCTTAGTTTTAAATTTGTTAGCTTTAATATATAAGTAAATATATAGGGTTTATTAATTAAAATTTTACCCTATGTATTATATCAAATCTGAGTTATAAATACTATTAAATAATAATAAATATTATTGAATTTGAGAGGATGAAAATAATGAAACAATACGAATGTATTGGTAAAGGAAATACATCTAAAATTTATGATTATGGAGAGAATAAAATAATAAAATTATATAAAAGTGAAATTTCAAAGGATTCTTACATTAGGGAATTTTGTATTACAAAAAATATATTAGGAATTAATAAGATTATAATATATGACAAAATGAACAAGATTTATCATATATTATAATCATGTTAGAGACATCTATTGGTAGGAGTATTCTCTTTATAACTGGATTAAAAAAATATTAGGTACATTACTTAACAGTTTTTAAAATCGATTTAAATGAATCTTTTTTATGACATAAATTGTACAATATACAATTTCCTTTTATTGTATTTCATTAATTTAATTTTAGTACTATATTTCACTATAAGCATTAAATTTTAAGGAATAAATTGGAATAATGCATTTAAAATATGATTAGTAAAATTAGTTTAAGACTATTATCTATCTTATGGGTTTATATTCCATTTTAGATTCTTCATCAGTTCTCTCAATTTTAAAAATGACAGGACGAATTCCATCATTACAGGAGCATATAGCCACTCCTTCTTTATCTATCCAATCTCCATAGTAAAATTTTTCACTACCATGAGATAAAGCAAATACATATTGATACATTGCTTTCCATGCTTCGTCACATAATTTTTCAGGTTTAGCAAAATCTCCAAAAAATACTTCTCCTACTTTATGCATAGGGCATTTTCCAATACCTTTACATCCATACTCATCTGCTAAATCTTTATGGAATGTTGTTTTTATTACTTCTATTTTACATTTTTTCATGAAAGTCATCTCCTCGTAATTTGTAACTTTTATTTATATAAGTATATGTGCTATCTTATATTTAAACAAGTATTTACTTTTAAGTAAGGTACTAACATTTAGGATAGTATCTTTATTATAGGATGGTGATTAAATGAGTATGAAAAACTATAATACATCTGATTTAACTAATATAACTTCTACACCATTTGGATATACTCTTTCAATTATTGGAGGAAAATGGAAGATGATTATAATGTTTTGGTTAGTCGAGTATGATGTATTACGTTATGGAGAACTTAAAAGATGTATTGGTTCAATAACTGATAAGATTCTCAATAATCAGTTAAAAGAATTGGAACGAGATGGTATTATCATACGCAAAGAATATCCTCAAATTCCTCCTAAAGTTGAATATTCACTTTCCAAAAGGGGATTGTCATTAATGCCTATTTTAGAAGAAATGTGTAAATGGGGTGAAAATAATAAACTCAATTTATAAAATAAAAGCCCAGTAAAGATTTTGCTGGGCTTTTATTTTATAAATTAGAAATGCTAAAGTTAATTTACAGGTATATAATTTTCTGTGATTAATACTTTGAAAATCACTAATTAAAATCTTTATTAGTGATATTTTTTAATATAAATTAAATAAAAAAATAAAAAATATATCTAAATAAAATGATTATTTTTCTTGAATTTTTTATATAAATATGGAAATTTGTCTAGTTATACATTTTTATTGACCAGTTACGCAATTGATATTGAATATTCTAAATATTGATGTTACTTTATATATGATTTAAGTACAATAGGGGGATATTTTATAAATATGATTTGCGTTATAGATAGATAAAATTTGGAGTAGTAAAAACTTAGATTCATATTTGATGAAATTGTAGAATATGTGTATAGAATGATTCTTGTGCTTCAAGAGAATATAAAGGATGTAATTTGTATAGTTGTTTTATTTTATAGTATATACTTTTAAATTATATAGTGAAAAAGTAAAGATGTACTCCCAATACATCTTTACTTTAAAATAAGTTATAGTTACTTGAAAAGTATAAAAAATTATATAGTTATTTAAGGTAGAAAATCTAAAAAGGTTTTTCTAGAAAATGAAACTTAATTTTAATTATATCTACTTACTAACAATAAAACTTGATATAAACAAGATTCAACTACAGTTTCTCCATATTCTGATATAAAATCATCTAATTGTGTATCTATAAAATTACAATAATCATATGAACTACTTATATAAGCAGTCAATATATGTGTACATCTGTCTATTTCTCCAATAAACATATTATCCATCCCCCTAAAAACTTTAGTAAAAATAAAAAAATTATATATGTGCTAATTTGCTAACATAACTTACAAAGAATTTTTTAGTACTTATCACTATAACTTTATTACTAAATTTTTCTAGTTTTACCAATTTAGCTTTTATTCTACAAGTTAATAATACTAGAATATGATTTATTATTCAACATGCTTGTTTTAGATTAAAAAATATTATAAAATTATATTTATTTTTTGAAGAATAAACTCTGACAATAAACTGATAAGGTTTACATGAATAGATTGAATTAAAGGTTTATATATTTGAATTAATTAGATTCAAAGTAGAGGATAAACTAAAAAAGTATTCAGGATATATTATTAAAATGAATGTAAGAATAAATAAAGTGAAATGCTAGAATATTAAAATTAACAATAATATAAAAAATAAAATTTATTGTTAGTAAGAACTTTAATATAGATATTTTAAAACAGATATAAAAACTAATTGATTTACTTATAGATATTTAAAAGATATAAAGAGCTTGTAGATAACTCTTTATATCTTTTTTGTTATGATAAAAAATTTTAAGAGACAACAAAAAAGATAAGAGCATATCTATAACACATATATATGTTCTTTTATAAAAATAAATAAAACAATGCAATTAAATTTGGTTAAACTATATTATTTATATGTAATATCTTGATTATTAATAATAAAGTTTTTATATTAAAAAATTCCTTTTAAATATAAAATGCAATTTAAGTCACTATTTGATAATTTTTCCGCAATATGGGCAATAAGTACTATTCTTTACAAGTTCCATTCTTGAATCTAAATAATGATTACAATTTGGGCAACGATAAAATTTCCAATCAATAAAAATACCAACAAGTACAAAAATAATTGATACTATATAATTTTCTATAAAAAAGATAAATGCTGCTCCAATAATAAACATAGCCATAGATGTTAAGAAGATTATTTTTAATTTTGTATAAATATCTATACTTTTCATACAATCACCAACTTATCTTAGATTTAATCCTATTAATAAAAGTATATCAAGTTTATTATAAAAAATGTAAACTAAAAAATTACAATAAAAATAAGTAGCGAATAAAACTAAACACATAATTTAAGTTTTATTTAAGGTTAGAATTATATTGATATAAGATTTAAGTTTTATTATGTATATAAATAAAAAGCAATTAAAAAGACTTAGGAGGAAATGTATATTGATAAGTTGGGAAATAAAGAAATTGATTAAATCTAAGAGCATGTTGATATCTTTAGGGATATTAATATTCATATTATTAATCAGTATATTTGTTAAACCTGTTTTAGAAACAGAAGATTATTATATTGATGAGAAAAAAGGTCATATAGAATATACAAGTAATAGAACAGATATAGCTAATGATAAATTTCAAAAAAAACTTGATATTTTAAAACAACTTTCAAATCAAACATATAGTGATAAATTTTCTAAAAAGATTAAATCCATGTCAAAAGAAAAACTTGATAATCTAAATGTTGATGAATATAAAAATGTTGACTTTTGGAAGGTATTTAATTATAGAGCCACAAATTCACTTATAAATATAGGGGTGTTGATTGTCATAATCATAACTGTATCAAATCTTTATACAGATGAAGTAATTTCTTCAGTAAAAGATATTATACTATCATCAAAAGAGAAGGAAAAGGCATTAAAATCTAAAATAGTTATTGCTATATTTATACCATTAGTAATTTATTTTGTTTATTTAATCTGGATATTTATTATGACCTGCATACAACAAGGATTACCAATTAATGGTGACTTAGAATCGTTTAGGATAGTAGACAATATAGCTACATTAAAAGCAAATTCAAATATAACCAATTATGTAATATCAAATATAGCTATAGATATTTTAATGTTTGAAGGATGGGCAATGATAGCTATGTTAGGTTCTTTTATTAGCAAATCTTCAATATCATCAGTAGGTTTTCTTATTTTAAGTATAGCTGTAGCTAAAGTGATGTCAGTAGTTCACATATTACCTAAAGGATTGCTTTCGATTATTTCAATGGTAAATTACTATGATTTAATATTTGGATTTAATAAAATAATAGGAAATTATTTAGGTGATATTAGAATATTTAAAATGAATATAGATATTGTCAATCTATCAATAGGACTTTTAGTAGTAATATTTTTAGGTATAATGACTTTGTGTTTCTCAGTAATAAAGTCAAAGTATATAAATAGATAAAAGGGGAATTAAAATGAATAAATTAGAAGTTAAAAATATTTCAAAGATATATGGAAAAAAAGTAGTAAATGATAAAATTACAGTTACATTAGAAAATGGAGTTTATGGTCTTTTAGGACCAAATGGAGCAGGAAAATCCACTCTAATGAAACAAATAACCACACTAATAAAACCTGAGAGTGGGCAAATACTTTACAATGGTAAGGATATATTTAATATGGATGATGATTATAGAAATATTTTAGGATATTTACCACAAGAATTTGGAGTATATAAAAACTTTACAGCTAGACAATTTTTACAATATATAGGAGCGTTGAAAGGTCTAAAAGGCAGAAATTTAAATTGTAGGATAGATGAATTGTTAGAGTTAGTAGGTCTTTATGATGTCAGAAATAAGGCTATAGGAAAATTCTCTGGAGGTATGAAAAGAAGAGTTGGCATAGCACAAGTTTTATTAAACAATCCTAAAATAATAGTACTTGATGAACCAACAGCAGGACTTGACCCACAAGAAAGAGCGAGGTTTAGAAATCTAATAGCAAAAATATCAAGGGATAAGATAATAATTCTTTCTACTCATATAATTTCAGATATAGAATCAGTTGCAAAAGAAACAATAATGATTAAAAATGGTAAACTTCTTATGAAAGGAACACATAAAGAAATATTAAATCATATGCAAGATAAAGTTTATAATATTCAAGTTGAAGATGAGTGTGATATTGATGAGATTCAATCTAAATATAAAGTTATAAGTATTCAAAGTGATGTTAATTCAATAGTAATTAGAGTTGTGTCAGAAAATACTCCAACTGAAGCTAATGTACAACTAGTTCAAGCAAAATTTGAGGATGTATATATGCTTTACTTTGATTTAGAAGATGCAAAGGAGATATAACAGATATGATAAATTTAGTTAAAGCAGAAATAATAAAAGCCTTAAAATTAAAAAGTGTTTGGATGCTTTGGATACTTTTACTATTATTTGGGTTTGTATTGATTAGAAAATTTAATGTTTTTGACACATATTCAGATATATTTTATAAGATAGAGGGTTCTATACCTTTAATAGGGTTGATAATGTTTATAATAACTTCTGGAAACTATACAAAAGAATATGATTCTAATATGACAAGTCTAATAAATACAACTAAAAATGGGAAAAAGTCAGTAGTAGTATCAAAAATAATAGCTAATGGATTGACTTTGTCCATGATTAACATTTCTTTTGTATTATTGGTTGGGATTAGAGGATTTAGTTTTTTTGAATTTAAAAATTTGAATGAACCAATTAAGAACTTATGGTATTTTAGTAATAGTAATTTAAATCTTACCATAATACAAATGTACTTGATTGTTATAGTATCAGTCATTTTTGGTTCTTTCATATTTGCACAAATAGGACTAGCACTTTCTTCAATATTTAAATCAGCTGTAATGCCTTTCATATTAGGAGGCTTAATTATGGCTGTTCCATACTTTATTACAGGCTTTATACCAGATAATGCTATAAAATTTGTTTCTATTACTCCAAACTGGATTATGATGAGTCAACAAATTGTTAAGTATAATGTACCAAATACTTTAATAGGTTTATCTATATTAATCTCAATCATATTGATAATAATATTAACTAAAATAACATATAAAAATTTTACATCAAGTAAAAGGTTTTAATTAAGAATAAAAAAGAACAATGATTTTGTTTATATATTGACTTGATTTAAAATAATATAAATGAAGCTTAGAGAAGATATATGTTAATATATAGATAAATTATCATAGGAGGTTATTTATGGAAAATAGCATTTTAGTAATAGATGATGAGGTAGAAATTTTAAAACTCTTAGAAACTGTATTTAAGAAAGAAGGTCTTAACAATGTGTATACTGCAAAAACAAGAAAGGAAGGATTGGAAGTATTTAAAAAATATAATCCCAACTTAATCATTCTGGACATTATGTTGCCAGATGGTGAAGGGTACGATATTTGTAAAGAAATAAGAAAAAACTCTAATGTACCAATCATATTTTTATCAGCTAAGACGGAAGAGTTAGATAAATTACTTGGACTAGCAATTGGAGGCGATGATTATGTTACAAAGCCTTTTAGTCCTAAAGAAGTCGCTTTTAGGGCAAAAGCTCATCTAAGAAGACTAAATTATTTTAATGAAGAACAAAATGAAAGCATAAACTCAGATAATAAAGAAAAGATTATATCATTTGGTCCATATAAATTAAATGAAAGTAGAGCAGAACTCATAAAAGATGGTAAGTCTATTGCATTATCTGCAAAAGAATTAAAAATATTGTCTTTATTTGCACACAATCAAAATCAAATTATAAGTAAAGAAAAGTTATGGGATAAAGTATGGGGTGAAGATTATATTGGATTTGATAATACTATAATGGTTCATATTAGAAAGATTAGAGAAAAATTAGAAGATAATCCTTCAAAGCCAGAATATATCCTTACAATAAAAGGACTTGGATATAAATTAGCAGTAAAGGAAGATTAGAATATGAAGTGGAAGATTACTAGAAACTTTATGCTTACAATTGTATTTATAGTTATATCAGTGGTTATTATAAATATTGCGTCTATTTTATATGTGATTTCGACTAATAATTTTTTTAATGTTGTAGGTTCTAAAAACAGTCCTGAAGAGTTTGCTCGTTCTTTTGAAAAAGAGCTATATGAAAAAAATGGAGAGTTCAAGTTATCAAAAGTTGGCATTGACAAATTAAAAAAATCACATTTTTGGGTACAAGTTTTAAATGACTCAGGAGAAGAATTGTATGGAGTAAATGTGCCAACGAATACTCCAAAAAAATATACTCCTTTTCAAATGGTTAATAACTACAAATATATAGAAACAGAGTATACTAATTTTGTTTTAGAAAAATATTTAGGCAACAAACATCTAAATATAATAATAGGTATGCCTAGTAGAGATGTATCGAGAATAATTTTAACTTATTCTCAAGATAATGCTAAAGCAATTTTAAATAAAATTATCACTTTGACATTGGTAATTGATGGGATGGTAGCTTTAAGCATAGGATACTTATTTAGTAGAAAACTTACAAAGCCAATATCCAATGTAATATGGAGTATTGAAACTATGGCTAACGGAAATTATAGTTTATATCTTAAAAACAGGGGAATATATGAAGAAGTTTTTGAAAATATCAATATGTTGGCTGATACATTGAGGGTAAACGAAGCAGAGAGAAAAGAAAATGAAGAGATGCGAGAGGAATGGTTAGCTAATATAACACATGATATAAATACACCACTGGCTTCTATACAAGGATATGCAGAGATAATCAATGATAAAGATTATGAATTTGTGGAAGAGGAATTACGAGAATATACAGAGATTATATACAATAAGTCCAAGTATATAAAAAATTTGGTTGATGATTTAAATTTATCAACTCGATTAAAAAATAATAGCTTAGTTTTGAACAAGAAGAAAATAAATTTAGTTAGTTTGGTTAGAAATATAATAATAGATATTCTAAATGACAATAGATATAAAAATAGAAATATTGAGTTTGTAAGTTATGAAGATTTAATTGAAGTATATGTAGATTCAATTTTATTTAGAAGAGCTATAACAAATCTCATATTTAATTCAATAGTGCATAATAAAGAAGAAACTCTGATAAAAATAGAAATAGTAAAAAAAGATACTATAGAAATTATAATAAAAGATAGTGGAGTAGGAATAAGTAAAAATGATTTAAAGCATATTTTTGAAAAATATTATAGAGGTACTAATACAGGTGAATTACATAAAGGCTCTGGTCTTGGAATGGCTATTTCTAAAGAGATAATAGAGATTCATAAAGGTAGTATTTATGTGAATAGTGAAATAGGAATAGGAACAGAAGTCGTCATAAAAATAAATCAGAAGTAGGAGATATGATATGGATTTTCTTAAAAAAGGTTTCAATGGATTTACTATTAAAATATTAGCACTGGTATTTATGACATTTGACCATATAGCAGCTTTTATGCCACAAACAATGCATATACCAGTTTGGTTTCATTGGTTAGGTAGAATATCAGCACCATTGTTTACGTTTATGGTAGTAGAAGGGTTTTGTCATACAAGCAACAAAAAAAAGTATATTGCTAGATTATATGTAGGGGCTATCATTATGGCAATAGGGAATCAAATAATTAATACTGCTTTCCAAAATCCAGAAGGTTCAATAATTATGAATAATATTTTTGCAACATTATTTTTGGTAGTAATTTATTTACAGGCTATAGAATTTATAAAGAAATTTAGAGCAGAAAAAGAAAAAAAGTATCTTGTGAGAGGGCTTTTGATGATAAGTGTTCCTATAATTTTAGGAATCGTTATATTAACTTTACTTTTTAGCTCAGTGGATAAAGTACTTATGTTTATTATGATTTTTGTACCAGTACCATTTTTGGTAGAAGGGGGACCAATTTTGATTGCACTGGGGATTATTTTTTATTTATGTAGAGGAAAGAAGTTTAGTTTAAGTATTTGTTATGTTTTGATGTGTATATTTATATTTGTAGCCATAGCAGGAGGAGATTATAGCTTGAAAAAATCTCTTCTAGAAAATTACCAATGGATGATGATTGCGTCACTTCCTTTTATGTTGCTTTATAATGGAGAAAAAGGTAAGAGTATGAAATATTTGTTTTATTTATACTATCCAATACATATATATATATTGTATATTTTAGGAGTGTATTTGATAAAAATCTAAGAATATAGAAGACATTGATAAGTATGGTTATTAATAACTTTCTATATTTCATACAAATGTCTATGGTCAATATATCCTACTTATTAATGACTGGCATATTAAATAATTATGGAGTTGCTGTCTCAGCAGTATCTGGAATTGGATTGAAGATAAATACTTTTGCAGGGATGCTATGTTGGGCAGTTGGTCAAGCTGTTATTATTAAGCTTGGTTGTAACATTTATTTCCATTGTTTTGTACAAATATTTGCAGAACCAATAGTTGTATTTGGGGGGTCTAAAAATCAAGCAGTTATTAGAGAGGGAATTGTGTATCTTAGAATTTATTGTTTAATTAACAGTTGATTTATGCAGTAATGTATATTTATGATTCATTTGTAACTGGTATAGGTTTTACTAGTCTAGCTATGTTTAATGCATTGTTAGATTCTGTAGTTATTAGACTATCCCTTAGTTATACACTAGGAACTATTTTAGAATATGGATTTATAGGCGTTTATTTTGTTCAATTTTTATCACCAATACTCCCAGCTATTATTGGGTTAATCTATTTTTATAAAAGAAAAAGGAAGGGTATAACTGAGCATGTCAGAAATTAATCGTTTTAAACAGATTAAATAATAAAATAGTGGTTTTGATATAAATAGAATCAAAACCACTATTTAGGTATTATACTGTTTTATATGAGCTATTCCATTTATTAAGTATCACTTTAATTTTAAATTAACCATTAATAAAACCAAATTATTTATTGTATAAAATTAGTCATAATTTTTTCTTCATATTGAGGGTCTTTGACTCCTGTTTTTTGCCCAGCTGAAATACACTTAAGAAGCCATGCCATGTTTTCACCTAAAGTTCTCATAGTTTGTAATCCCTCTTTATCTTTCATAACATCCTCTGGGGTAAAACCATGAACCTGATTCCAGTATTGTGATGATACAATAGGCATATTACTGATTGAGAAATATTTATTCAGTTGGTCAAATGTTGCAGTTGCTCCACCACGTCGACATGATACAACTGATGCACCAAGTTTCTTTGCCATTTTACTTCCAGCTGAAAAAAATAAGCGGTCAAGAAATGAAGTTAGTTGTCCACTTGCACCGGAAAAATATACAGGTGAGCCAACAATAATACCATCAATATTATCTAGTTCTTTCGCTAACTCATTGACCTTATCATTCCAAGTACATTTGCCAGTTTGAAAGCATGATGAGCAAGCAATACAACCTGGTATTGGTTTTTTACCTAAATATAATATTTCGGTTTCAATGTCATGCTTATTTAATGTTTTAGCAACTTCATTTAATGCTGTATAAGTACACCCGTATTGGTTTGGGCTACCATTTATTAATAAAACTTTCATTAGAAATTCCTCCAGTAAAATTTATTTAATCGATATTCAAGGGTCTTTGCTTTTTCTAAAATAGGTTTTCTATGAATCTATAAGTACAGGTATATTCCATTTGTTCTTAGATTTACATTTAAAACACCTCCTATTACTAAATTTATCAGTGATATGAAACTACATTATGTTAGAAGTTTTTTATAACTTGAATTAAAGAGTAAATAAATTAAAATTTGACAATATGCTAAAGTACTAGCATTAAGTAGAATTTATATGTATTATAGCAAATTGACTTTTAATTGTTCTTACACTATAATTTTATTATAAATTAGCTAAAAGACAAGTACGCACATTTTTGTTCAATACTAACCTAAAGGAGAGTGTAGCACATGGATATGGATTGTATCTCACAAGCAGATTTAAGTGAAACAGGGTTTAGTTATACACTTTCACTGATTAATGGAAAATACAAGATGGTAATTCTCTATTGCCTTGCTGAATTTAAAGTTGTTAGATATAATGAACTAAAACGTTATATAAAGACTATTTCTTATAAGACTCTGAGTTTATCTTTAAAGGAATTAGAAGCAGATGATTTGATTATTCGTACTGAATATCCTCAAATACCACCTAAAGTAGAATACAGTTTATCAAAGAGAGGGAAGTCTTTGATTAAGATTTTAGATGCAATGTGTGAGTGGGGAGAACAGAATAGAATTTAATTTTACATTTGAAGATTGTACATATTGTAAAAGACTGTAGGTAAATTTGAATTTAAACAAATATACTTACAGTCTATATTTAAAAAAATGTCTATTTTCATTTATAATTTAAAAAATTTATTTTAGATATTTTTTATGAAATTTCACCACCAATTTCTTTTATATCATCTTTGTAGATTACACAAGCTTCTATGGCTAATTCCAAACCTTTAACTATTTCTTCTAAAGACATAAATGGTGTATTCTTTTTATCTATTATTTGAGAAGTCATGTATGGTATGTGTATGAAGCCTCCTTTTATATTAGGATATTTTTTATCTATCATGTAAAGAATTCCATACATTACATGATTGCAAACAAATGTACCTGCAGTATTTGAAACACTAGCTGGAATTTTATTTTCATTCATATGTTTTACCATAGCTTTTACAGGTAATTTTGAAAAATATGCAGGTTGACCATCTTCTTTTATAACCGTGTCTATAACCTGATTTCCTTCATTATCTTTTATTCTAAAATCATCTACATTTATAGCAACTCTCTCAGGTGTAATATCAAATCTACCTCCTGCTTGTCCGACTGATATTACTATATCAGGGTTGTGTTTTTGAATAGCTTTATCTATTGCTTCAACAGATTTTGTCATAACTGTTGGTATAGTTATTTTTATAATTTCTGAGCCATTTATATTATCTTTGACCCTTTCGACAGCTTCTTGAGCGGGATTAATTGGTTCTCCACCAAATGGGTCAAACCCTGTTAATAAAACTTTCATTATTTTACCTCCTATTTATATCAAAATCCTAAAAAATACATTACTAATATGTGTGCTACAATTAATATTAAAGCAACTGGTGCTTGATACTTTATAACAACATAATCATTTTTACATTCAAGTAAAGCTGCTGGAACTATATTAAAATTAGCTGCCATTGGAGTAAGTAGAGTTCCACAATATCCTGCTGTTAATGCTAATGCTCCAATTATAGCAGGATTTCCACCTTGAGACAATACAAAAGGAATTCCAATTCCTGCCGTTATGACTGAAAATGCAGCAAATGCATTTCCCATTATCATAGTAAATATAACCATACCCAATACATAAGCTATAACGCCAAATAATCTATTGTCAGTAGGAACTACTCCTGATATCATACCTGAGATAACTTCGCCAACTCCAGCTTGAGTAAACAAAGCACCTAATGCAACCAAAAGTTGTGGTAGCATGCTAGCTGGTCCCATTTGTTGCAATAATCTTGAACCATCATGAACTGAGGTAGATGATTTTGATTTGGTTATTATAAGAGCAGATATTAGTGCAATTATTGAACCTACACCTATTGCAAACTGTGAAGAATTATCGAAATTAGAAAGACTCATAGCTACAATTACTGCTGCAAAAGCTAATATTAATGATGGTATGAATATTTTATTTTTAAGTTTGTCTGCCTGTTCTTTCCCAAAATTTTCATTTGGCTCTTCGTATTTTGCAAATATGACTTGTTTAGTAAGTGTTAATAAACTAGATAATATTAGTATGATTCCTATTATATTAGCTGGAATTAATCTTCCAAATATAAATGGTAGTGATATTAGTATCCAAAATAATGATGTACCGTATTTTTTATTATTGTCTATTGTAGTAAAAGACCTGTATGCTATGACAATCATTAAAAGCCCCATTAATGCATAAAAAATTTCTAATGATATGTTTATAAAATTTTGCACTTTTATACCTCCTAAATAAATCTATCTCTTATGACTTTTATTTAATTTTTTATCATATAGAGTAAATTGGATTGTGGCAGCTATAAATGCTATTACGGCCATAATGATATTAGCTTTTACAATCTCAATTCCAGTTACATTATATCCAAATTGAGTAAGAGTAGATGCTATAAGTAAAACTCCACTGCTACCTGCAAATAAGTTTTGACCATAGAAGTTACCATAGTTTTCTGATGCAGCAGATAATGCTTTTATAGCTTCTTCGTCTGATTCTTTTAATTCATCACTATTGCTTAATCCAGCAGCTTGTGCCATGGGGTTAACAAGTGGTCTTACAAATTGAGGATGTCCACTCATTCTTATTGATAAGGCTCCAGCTATTTGTCTAGCAAACATATATATACTCAGTACTTTTCCTGTTGTGAGTCTTTGTAATTTTTCTATTAGAGAAACTGCTCTTTGTTTTAATCCATATCTTTCTAAAACACCAATTACAGGTAATGTTAGTATAAACAATGACACACCTCTATTTGAGACAAAAGAATCTCCTAGGGTTGTAAAGATTTGGTTAAAATCTAATCCTGCTACAAGTCCTGTTGCTATTCCTGCTAATAATACAGTAAATAATGTATCAATTTTAAGTATAAATCCAATCACAACTATTAATATACCAATCAGTTTTATCATCAATTATTCTCCTTCCATTTTTTCTATTTTGATTTAATTTTACTAAATAAATAAATTTAAACTCTTTTTATAGTATTTACGTTAATATGACTATTATTATAAAATTTAATAAAAAATAAGAAAGTAACTTTAAAATACTTATTTTAAAGTTACTTTCTTATTTTTATTTTGGTTTATTTAAAGTTTTTATTTTAAAGTAATTTAACAAGAAGACTGCTTTTTTTTAAAATAGTGTCGATTTCTTTTGTATCAATTTGTTTGATTGTTTTTATGTAGTCTGGTTTTATAGGATGAGTACCTATGTATTTTTCAAATAACATAACATCATGCCAACTACCAAACTTATATCCTGTATTATGATAAATTCCACATAGTTTGAAACCAAAGTGTTGGTGAAGTCTTTCGCTTTTAATATTAGGCGATGCAATGCTAACATATAAGTTTTGAATATTTTGTAATTTTAATATATCTATTATTGAATTATAAAGAGCTATGCCTATTTTACAACTTACAAACCTTTCATCAATATAAATTGATAATCCAGCATTCCATTGATAAGCAGTTCTTTCATTATGTTCATGAGCATAAGTATATCCAACAATTTTTTCATCAATTAAACATACTAGATATGGATATTTTGAACAAATTGTTTTTATTCTATTTTTAAAATCACTAATATTTGGTATATCATATTCAAAAGTAATTGCTGTATTAGTGATATATGGTGTATATATTTCTAATATTTCTTCAGCATCTGTTTCCTTTGCTAGTCTGATTTTAACTTTTCCCATAAGTATCATCTCCAATGTAGTAAATATAATAGTTTTTGTTTTATAATGTTCAAGTTTAAAGGTGAAAACATATTGTATACTTTATTATATTTTATATCAAAAGTTATATAAGGGAAAGTTATGTAACTTTTGATATAAAAATATATGGTAAAACATTCCATGATTTTTGAGCTCTTTGCCATAAAGGAGGGGTAGATGGGGTTGTTAACGAAGAGTATAGCTTATTTTAGTCATTAAAATTTCTTAAAAAATTATCTATATTATCCTGTGATATTTTCAAACCATTGTAATCATTTTTTGTAACTGACTTCATAATCAATTTATCAAAAAATTTCATTTTCTCTAATCTAGCTTCACCACCAAATACACTTATTGATTTTGCACTCTTTAATAATGATGATGGGAAATTACTTGATAGATATTTATCCGTCTGTTCAGAGAATGCGCAACAAAGAAAAATTCCAACTTTCTTTTGGTTTAATGACTCTATATTATCATTACAGAATGTACGAATTTCTTTTGAAACTGAACCCACATATATTGAACTTCCAATAATAACTGTATCAAATTTTGATAATTCAATTTTACTGTTTTTATCCTTAATATCAACAATAGTCACATTATTTGATAGTTTACTTTTTAATATATTTGCACAGTCTGTTGTACAACCATATTTACTTGAATATACAATAATAGTATCCATATTTTACTCTCCTTTTTGTAAAGCATTTTCTATAGCTTTTCGTATAGTATCACTGCTGTAAGTTGCAGAAGTTATAGCATCCACTTCTAAAGATTGTTGCTTAATAATATTATTTACAATCTTTTCAGCTGGTTTACCTAAAAGAGTGTCATGTTTCAATATATGAATATCTTTTATTACTCCATTGTTAACTTTGACAGATACAGTAGCTTTTACTAGACCATTATCAGCATTTCCAAGATAAGTACCATTTTTTATTTTAGTAGGATTTATATTTTGTACTACTAATTTTTCTGGTTTCAAATTAACTACAGCTACAATAATAATACATATAAATATAAAAAATAAAACTATTAATACTTTTAGAATTCTTAAAAATTTATTTTTCTTATTAAGATTTTTGATGTGAATGCTCATTGTAAATTCCTCCAAGTAAAATATCCACGAAATTGTCTATAAATTGTGGGAAGTTATGTAAAGAATACAAGTGATTTTCAACAGCACATAAAACAAAACCTAATAATGCACTTATAAGCATCCAAGAAGCATTATCTATGTTTGGTTTAAATATTTTTTGCTTAATTCCAATAGCAAGAAGTTTATCAAACATCTCTATACCATTATTAGCAGGAGTACTAGCAGTATTTTGAGATGCAAATATAATATTCATTCCACTATACATTATGGCTTTTGTCATTTCTGGATTGCTAGAAAGAATTTTGATAAAAGTAAGCATAATTTCTCTGATTTGTTTATCTACTGAAAATGAGGAGTACTTATCCATAACAGTAATAGAATCATTTTCTATTTTATTATAAAGTTCATTAGCCATATCATTAATAATCTGTGCCTTATCTTTGTAGTAAAGATAAATAGTAGTTGGAGAATATTCTATTTTTGTAGCAATTTTTCTAATTGATAAATTTTCATATCCTTCTTGATTGATAATTTCAATGGCAGCATCCATAATTTTTTTCTTCATTTCTATTTTTTCCTTTTTACGTCTTTCTTTGACACTCATATAATCACCTCTTTAACTTAACAGTGTTAATTTAATTTACAATGTTATTGTATGTTTTATTTTTAAGTTTGTCAACAATCTAGATTTCTATACTTTCTATATTGGTACAGTACTTACACATTTTAATTAAATTACTATTAAATCAAATTAATTTGGTTTTGCAAAATAATTTAGGATACTAAAATTGATTAGAATCTTCTTATGTGATATTAAGAAGATACATTGGATTTATTATGTGCTGATTTGGATAATATTAAGATAAAAAAGATAGTATTTATCTAATGATTGATTCTTATATAAAATTGAAAAATGAAGGTTTATTACATGGTATCTGAATATTTCACATAATTATAAAAAACAAAAAAGAGTGCCATAGCACTCCTATTGTGAGAAATATATATGAAATTCATTTTTGCATTAATGCAAAATGTACATATAACAAAGTTTATTTTTTATATTTACTTTATATAATAGCATATTAGTATTAACTAAATATTTATCATAATTAGTAAAAAGAAAAGGGAGTGATTTTACACTCCAGTTGTCAAAAATCTAAAACTGTCATCGCAATATTCTCATTATAACATAATTTATGAGAATGTGTGAATATATTTAAGATTTTTAAAATATTTTTGATATAACTAAAGTTATACTAAAAAATGTAATCATTAGATATTAACATAAAAAAATTAAAACAGAGTATTTATAAAATATATAAATGATAAAAAAGTGTTATAGTTAAAAAAAGTATTATCAATTAATAATTTTACGAATTTTTAAATAAAAATAGACAATAGAGATTATATAGTAGAATCACATAAAAGTTTATCAAATCAGATGAAAATAAATGAAAATAAAAATGTTTTTGTCTAGTTATGCGTTTTAGATTACCACTTATGTATTATATATTGAATATTAAGAATATTTGTGATATTTTTATAAAAAATAAAATGATAATTATTTTTTTTATGAAGATGAATGATTTATATAAATTTAGATTTTCATTATTATGGGACATATACATGGATAAAATTTAATTAAAGGAGTAAAATGTTATGAAAATATGTATTACAGTAGGACACAGTATTCTAAAAAATGGTGCATGTACTTCTGCTGATGGATTAGTTAATGAATATCAGTATAACAAATTATTGGCACCAATATTAGCAGATATATTTAGGAAAAAAGGGCATACAGTAAGCGTAATAATATGCCCTGAAAAACAGTTTAGTTCTAAAAATGAGGAAAAGTCTTATAAAATACCTAAAGTTAATAATGGAGAATATGATTTACTTATAGAGTTACATTTAAATGCAAGTGATGGTCAAGGAAAAGGCTCAGAAGTGTTATATTATAGTAATAAAGGTTTAGAATATGCAACTAGAATATGTAATAAATTAGGTATGGTATTTAAAAATAGAGGAGCCAAATTAGATAAAGGATTGTATATTCTAAATAGTTCAAAACCTACTGCTATATTAATAGAAAGTTTTTTTTGTGACAATAAAGAGGATTATGAGAAAGCAGAAAAACTTGGATATGAGGGTGTGGCTAAGTTAATCGTAGAAGGCGTATTAAATAATAATATAAATGGTGGAGATATCAAGCAGATTAAACATACAATAGTTTATAGTGGAGATGATAGAGTTTCAGCAGAAATAATAGGGTTATATTATAAAAGAAAAGATGAAAGCTGTTTAGTAACAGATATAAAAGATTATAAGCCATATAAAACAGAAAATTTGTATGTTATTGGCGGAGGTGCTTGTAGCAAGATGGAAGAAATGAGTAAGAGCACAGGAGAAAAATTTACACAAATATATGATAGTGATGTGTGGTCAACAATGGATAAAGTAAGAGCATTTATAAAAGAAAAAGCGTAATTTAAAATCTTTATTAAATTAAATATTTAGATAAGAAGAATTTATATAAAATTCTTCTTATTCTTTTTGATGAATTAAATTTTATGCCAAACCACATTCACATAATAAAATCATAATTCTATGAAGACAAGACTCTACAATATCTTCTCCATATCTTTTAATAAAATCATCAATCTGAGTTTCTATAAATGAATAGTATTCTTTTAAACTAACAATGTATGCAGTCATTATATGAACACATTCATCAATTTTGTCTTTAAACACAATACATCCCCCTAAAAAATAAAAATATTCAGTAAATAAAATAAATTATTTTATTTGAAAATATATATGTATAATACTTCGCTTTAATATATTTTACAAGTGTATATGCAAAACTGGATATTACAACTGTAAAACTGGTTGAATTATTATTCCTATCATAGTATCTAGTACTAATTTTTTTAATATAAAAGCCACTAAAAAGAATATGAACAAACCAAATATATCCAAAAAAGCGTGTTGAAAGTTTTCTTTTCATATAATCACCAAATTGTATTAGTTTTAATCTATTTAAGAAAAGTATAGCAAAAATTTTAAGAAGAGAATAGTTACTAATCCTTTATATATTCAAAAACTTCTTCTATACTTACATTGAATACGTTAGCAATGTCAAATGCTAATTTTAATGAAGGGTTATATTTTCCATTTTCAAGATTTCCTATAGTTTCTCTTCTTACTCCTACTAATGATGCCAGTTCATCTTGTTTCATATTATATTTTGCTCTATATTCTTTAGTTCTTGAACGAATCATCATTACTCTAGTCCTTTTCCTTCTTTATACTGTAAGTATGCAAAAACTGCAACAAAGCTAATCATTGATATAGAAAAACTTATTCCTAGACCATTTTCAATAGTAGAAATATTATCTGAGATGATGGATAAAACCATAGCTACTGATAGCGATGAAAGTGTAAAGAAAAATGCTGGCACAGCTGCTTTTCTCAGGTTTTCTCTAAATAATTCATCTGGCATAATATTAAAGTATCTAAAAAAAACAAAGAATGCACAAAAACTAATAGTTCGTATTTCACCAGCATATATTCCAGCTAGTCCTAAAAAACCTAAGAAACCTAAAAATCCTAGTTTATTTAATTCCCTAAAACTTTTCATTATTAACAACTCCTTTAGTAAATGTTATATATTTTTAACTTCTTGTTAAAAATATATAACATTTGATGCTTATTTGCAACATAAAAATTAAATTTAGTATAAATTTTATATGTAAATTTAATTAAAGGTATTAATTGTAATATTTATAATATTGTTGTATAATAATAATCGGTTTAAACGTGCCACATTTTATTAAAGTTTGTTTATTATTTAAGCATGCTTTAATGAGACACATAAAAATATAATAAATTCTTTTAAACTACAAACAGTGTTTTTGTAGTTAGTAAATCAGGTGTTTGAAAGGTTTTAGTTGATTGACAGGTTATAATAAATGACTTAAAATCATAACTAAACTTAACATCTGTACTTGTTCGAGAACTCCAAGTATAAAAAACTAAGGAATTATATAGTGGCAGTATATAATTAATACCCTTAGACACACCTTTTTGAAAGTGGAAAAAAGATGTGTAGTTCTCCTCGACCACAAATCAAGGAGGATAGTAATATGGAAAAAAGAAAAGTAATAATTGATTGTGACCCAGGAATTGATGATTCTTTGGCAATCCTTTTGGCTTTAAACTCACCAGAGCTAGAAGTAATTGGAATTACCACATGTTGTGGTAACGTACCAGCAAATGTAGGTGCAGAAAATGCACTAAAAACACTTCAAATGTGTTCTTCACTAAATATTCCAGTATATATAGGAGAAGAAGCACCACTAAAAAGAACACTTGTAACAGCTCAAGATACACATGGAGAAGATGGTATAGGAGAAAATTTTTATCAAAAAGTGACAGAAGTTAAAGCAAAAAATGGAGCAGTAGATTTTATAATAAATACTTTACATAATTGTGAAAAAGTATCTATAATAGCACTTGCACCACTTACAAACATAGCTAAAGCACTTATGAAAGATAAAAAAGCCTTTGAAAATCTTGATGAATTTGTATCTATGGGAGGAGCATTTAAAATTCATGGAAATTGTTCTCCAGTAGCAGAATTTAACTATTGGGTAGACCCACATGGAGCAGATTATGTTTACAAGAATTTATCTAAAAAAATTCACATGGTAGGTTTAGATGTAACTAGAAAAATTGTACTTACTCCTAATATTATTGAGTTTATAAATAGACTTGATGAAAAAATGGCAAAATATATAACTGAAATCACTAGATTTTATATTGATTTTCATTGGGAGCAAGAAGGAATAATAGGTTGTGTAATAAATGACCCTCTAGCAGTGGCATATTTTATAGACAGAAGTATATGTAAAGGATTTGAATCATATGTAGAAATTGTGGAAGATGGAATAGCTATGGGGCAATCCATAGTAGACTCATTTAATTTCTACAAAAACCATGCTAATGCGATTATTTTAAATGAGGTTGATGAAAAGAAATTTATGTATATGTTTTTAAAAAGACTTTTTAAAGGATATGAAAACATTATAGACTCTGTGGAAGGAGTGATATAGTGTGAAAAGAAAAATATGTGTCAAAACTATTACACTTATAGCCTTTGGGATTTCTATAAATATAGTAGGTGCGTTTATAGCTATGGGGCTGAGGCTACCTATATATTTAGATTCAATAGGAACTATAATGATAGCTTCACTTTTGGGGCCTAAATATGCTGTTATTACAGGTGTGTTTGGAAGTTTAATAAGTGGAGTTACATTTGATGTATATTCTCTTTATTTTGCACCAGTTCAGATATCAACAGGATTACTTGCTGGTATTGCTTTTAAAAAGAAATTCTTAACTGGTTTAAAAACTCCATTAGGAGTATTGTTGTTTGCCATACCAACATCTATAGTAAGCTCAGTAATTTCAGCTTTTTTGTTTGGCGGGGTGACATCATCGGGTTCTTCTTATATAGTTCAAATTTTAAAAGTACTAGGGCTTGGAGATGTATTTAGTGTGTTTATAACTCAAGTGTTCACAGATTATACAGATAAATTAATTGCTGTTGTTTTGGTAAATTTGGGATTAAATGCAGTTCCAAAGACTTTAAAAGTATCATTAACTGGAGAAAGATAGGAGAGAATATGGATAGATATAGTGAGATAATAAATAAAAATCAAAGAGAAATAGTTTTACTTAAAAGCTTTCCATGTATATGGGGAAGATGTTCTTTTTGTGATTATATAGATGATAATTCTAATTTGGAAGAAGAAATGAACAAAGTAAACTTTGAAGTTTTAAAAAATATAACTGGAAAATATGGAGTTCTTGAAGTCATAAATTCTGGTAGCTGTTTTGAAATACCTAAAGATACTTTAGAGAGAATAAAGAAGATTATAAAAGAAAAAAATATAAAAAAACTATTCTTAGAAAGTCATTGGTCCTACAAAAATAGACTAAAGGAAATGAGAGATTATTTTGAAATTCCTATAATATTTAAAATTGGGGTTGAAACATTTGATTATGATTTTAGAAATAATTTTTTAAATAAGAATGCAAGATTTAAAACTCCAGAAGATGTAAAAGAATATTTTGATTCGCCTTGTATTATGGTTGGAATCAAAGGACAGACTAAAGAAATGATAGATAATGACATGGATATTATTCTAAATACTTTTGAAAAAGCAACTGTGAATGTTTTTATAAACAATTCTTCTAAAATAAAAAGAGATGAAGAGTTGGTTAAATGGTTTATTAATAAGTATGAATTTTTAAATGAAAATCCAAATATAGAAGTTTTATACAATAATACAGACTTCGGTGTGGGAGATTAGTAAGATTTTCTAAAGAGATATTATGCTGTAGTAAAGCTTAATTTAATTTAAATTTTAAATTGAAAAATTTAGTACATTTTTGAAAAAGCTTCTGATATGTAGAAGCTTTTTTTTATATAATTTTATGTTACAATAAGAAAAAAGGAACTAAGGAGTAAATAAATGATGCTTAGTAGGGAAAAATGGGATAAATTGGAATATATCGAATTTTTAGAGTATATGAAATCTATGCAAGATGTTAAGTATAGAGAT
The DNA here is from genome assembly GCF_020658175.1 of Clostridioides sp. ES-W-0018-02. Classification (NCBI taxonomy): domain Bacteria; kingdom Bacillati; phylum Bacillota; class Clostridia; order Peptostreptococcales; family Peptostreptococcaceae; genus Clostridioides; species Clostridioides sp. ES-W-0018-02. The sequence goes on from NZ_JACVVY010000001.1 coordinate 265,440, forward strand.
TTTAATAAGAAACTTATACCAGGAACAGAAAATATAATAGGTATTAGAATTCCTAATTTAAGAAAGTTGTCAAAAGAAATAAGTAAAGGCAACTGGAAAGAATTTTTAGAAGTAGCAGAAGATACTTATTATGAAGAAGTTATGTTACAGGGTATGGTGATTGGCAATATAAATAGTAATTTTGAAGAGATTTTATATTACATAAAAAAATTTGTACCTAAAATTAGTAATTGGGCAATTTGTGATGGATTTTGTTCTGGACTAAAATGTACAAATAATTATAAAGAATACATGTATGATATATTAAAAAAATATGTTTGTTCAGAAAATCCGTGGGAGATTAGATTTGCATTAGTTATGTTTTTAATATATTATGTTGATGATGAACATATTAAAGATATTTTTGAATACTGTAACAATATACAAAGTGAAGAATATTATGTTAAAATGGGTATGGCATGGCTATTGTCAATTTGTTTTGTTAAGTATGAAGAAGAAACACTTCTTTATATAAAAAACAATAATTTAGATGATTTTACTTATAATAAAATGTTACAAAAAATAATTGAATCAAACAGAGTAGATTTAGAAAAGAAGAATATAATAAGAAGTATGAAAAGAAAGACAAGAAGATATTGACGGAGGAGTATTAATGAATAATGAGGAAAGAATTGATAAATTTTTAGAATTTCAAAGTAAAGGAATCAAATTTACAGAGATAGCTCAAAATCTAAAAATTAGTCAAAGTACTTTAAGAACTTTTTTAAATAAAAAAGGATATAAGTCAGAAAAAGGTAAATACATATTAAAAGACGAATTAAAGAATAAAGAAGATTTGGATAAAGAAAAAACTAAGGAAGATAACACTAATAATGTAAAAAAGGTAAGCACCAAAAAGAAGAAATCTAATGAAAAGGTTTTAAATAAGAGTATTGAACAAATTGAGTTTAACGACACAGATTTAAAAAATATAAAATCAAGAAAAAATATTAAACCTAAAAAAGACAGAAAAATAAATATAACTCAAGAAGATTTAGATAAGCTTTGTGAAGTGTATGATTGGTATTTAGAAGTGAAGGATTATAATATAAAACCTAAAAAAATATCTAATAAAAAAGATGTACATATAGATAATGAATCTTTAAGTGAATTAAAAACAACAAGAGTACGTATAGATAAAGAAACTTGGAGTGACTTTGAAAGATTATGTAGCAACTCAAATTTTGAAAAACACCAAATACTTACACAAGCATTGAAGGAATTTATGAAAAAGTATAAAAATCTACTATAAAATACTACTATATGAGGTGCTTAATATGAATAAAATAGTAAAAAAATTAATTTTTTTAATGATTATATTAACAATATTTATTTTTACACTGACTGCATGTAAAAGGGAAGAAGAACAATCTGATTCAGTTGAGATTCAAGCAGAAGACAATAATGAAGTAATAATAGATAAGGACAATGCAAAAGTATTGAATATAGGAGCAACAGAGATTATAACTGTAGATGAAGGTGGAAAAATAGATACATCCACAAAGATAGAAAATAATTCAACATTTAATATATCGAATGTTGAACTAATATATAATGAATACGATGATAATAAAAAAATTACTTCATCTGATAGTAAATCTCTGTTAGATATGACTTTAATGCCTGGGAAAGTTGCTTATGTAGAATGTGGACATAAAACTTTTGCCAAAAGTGTAGAAGTCTATGCATATGAATATGAAGCAGAGGGTAAAATTGTATATGTTAATTTAAAAGAAAATACTATTGATATAAGAAACAATAAAATTAAGCTAGAAAATAGTAGTCAGTATGAAGTATTATCTACTTCAGAACTTAAAAAAGTAAATGAGTCAAAAGAGGGAATCACATATCAAATAAAAGTAAAGAATTCATCATCAAAAGACTTAGGAAATATTATCCTTAAGACGGCAGAAGTTAATGATAATGGGGAATACTTGACAGTAAGTCGTGTACCATCATACAAAGTTTTGAAGGCTTCAGAAGAAACAGATATAGATATAACATGTTCAACAAAAGCAAAGAATGTTGAAATAGTAGGATATACTTATGATGATATAAAAGAAAAAGCAAATGTAGATATTGATTTGAAATCTCATAAAGTCAAGATAGACAAGTAAAGGTAGGGGATATTTATGAAGGTTTTGATAGTTGAAGATAATAGGGTGCTTTTAGAAAGTGTAGTAGAAGAACTTAGTAATCATTTTGAAACTGAAAAATGTGAAGATGGAGAAGAAGCATTATATTTAATAAATCAAAATATATATGATTTAGTTATTTTAGATTTAATGCTTCCTAATATAAATGGAATTGATATTTTGAAGAAAATGAGAATCAATAATATAGATACACCTGTACTTATATTGACTGCTAAAGAAGCATTAGATGATAAAGTAGAAGCATTTACTATAGGAGCTAATGATTATTTAACAAAACCTTTTTATATGGAGGAACTAGTAGCAAGAGTATATGCCATATTGAGGACTAATGGAAAAATAAAAGAAAGAAATGGATTAGAATTTAAATCTTTATATCTAGATACATTAGAAAAAAGAGTGTATATTGAAGAAGAAGAAATAAAACTTCAAAATAAACAGTTTAACTTATTGGAATATTTTGTTTTAAATAAAGGTTCAATTTTATTAAAAGAACAGATTTATGATAGAATATGGGGAATTGATTCAGATGCAACTATTGAAATAGTAGAGGTATATGTAAGTAATCTGAGAAAAAAACTAAGTAAATATGGATATGATAAATATATTAAAACTAAGCGTAAGGTAGGATACATATTCGATGATAAATAAGAATGTATTTACCAGCACTAAAAACCATTTGATAAAAATGTACATTGTTGTAGTGGGTAGTTTTTTAATAATATTTTCTATATTTATATATTCATATTTTAGAGGTCTTACATATAGTGGAATTGATAGTGAAATCAATGATGAACTGGAGTATATAGTTTCTCAATTTAAGAGAACCTCATTTTTAAACCCAATAAGACTTAAAGACCCTAAAGATATGGTATATGTTTATGAGAATGACAGAATAAGTTACTATACTCAAAATGAATATTTTGATGAATTACTTCCAGACAGAAGACTAGATAAGAAAAATACATTTTTTAAATATACAGAAAATGGTTATACATTTAGAGAATTAAATGTGGATGTGGGCAGATATCAGATACAAATAATCAGAAACATTGACTCAGAGATGAATTCTTTAAAACAGTTGACATCTGTACTTATAATTGGAATACTAATTTCTGTTATAATAACATACTTTGTAGCTGTATATCTTACTCGAAAAGCATTAATTCCAATAGAGACTGCTTGGAGGAACCAAGCTAAATTTATACAAGATGCTTCACATGAGTTAAGGACTCCAATAACAATAGTTTCATCAAAATTAGAAAGTATGTTAAAATCTCCAGAAAATACAGTAAATGATGAAGTTGAAACAATAGCTACTGCAATGAAAGAAACTAGAAGACTTAAAAAGATGATAACGGATTTACTATCTCTTACTAAGGAAGATTCTATTGTTAAAGTTAACTTGGAGGAAATTGATTTAGAAAAATTACTAGAAGAAATATCAGAAGATTATGTGGATATTGCTGAGTTTCAAGAAAAAAAATTTACATTTAACTCTGAATTAAAGAATAAAGTTATAATAACAGATAAAAATAAATTGAGACAACTTATATTAATTTTTATTGATAATGCTTTTAAATATACTAAACTAGGTGATGAGATAGTATTAGAATTAAAAGAAGATGTGGAAGATGAAGTAACATTACTTATAAGAGATACTGGTATAGGTATAAAAAAAGAAGAAATGCCTTTTATATTTGACAGATTTTTTAGAAGTGAAAATGTGAGAAATAAAGATTTAGAAGGTTCTGGAATAGGTCTTTCAATAGCACATATGATTAGCTTGAATTTATCTATCGAAATAGATGTAACTTCTGATATAGGTATTGGAACTACATTTGAAATATCAATACCAAAAAAATTAAAATAATAAAAATATAAAAATCTGTTTTTACAAATAAAGAATGGGTATACTAATAGTATAAAATAAAATATAAAAGAATTTATAAAAGTAAAATTATATTTATAAATTTCATAGTATAATTATAAGGATAATAAATTTTTAGGAGGATTAAAAAAATGGCAAAAATTATAAATACATCTGAATTTAGAAGTAGTGTTGAAGGTAGTAAAGGAGTAGTTGTAGTAGATTTCTTTGCAACTTGGTGTGGACCTTGTAATATGTTAGGACCTGTATTTGCAGAATTAGGCGAAGAGATGAAAGACGAAGCTAGATTTGTAAAAGTTGATATAGATGAAAGCTTAGAAATAGCTCAACAATTTAGTGTATCTACAGTACCAACTATGATTATATTTAAAGATGGAGAGCCAGTTGAAACTCTAATTGGATTTATGCCTAAGAACAAAATTGAGATGAAAGTAAAATCATATTTATAAAAATGGGTGAATATTATGAGATATGACATAGCTATAATAGGTAGTGGTCCAGCAGGATTATCTGCTGCTATAAATGCAAAAATAAGAAATAAAACAATGATTATATTTGGCAATGATAATTTAAGCAATAAGCTTGTTAAAGCTCCTTCAATAGATAATTATTTAGGTTTTTATGATATAAGTGGAGATGAATTAAAAGACAAATTTAAATCCCATATAGATAACATGGATATTTCAATTGAAAATAAAAGAATAAATAATATTTATGCTATGGGAGAATACTTTGCAATAATGTCTGGAAATGATATGTATGAAGCTACTACTGTAATCCTTGCGACTGGTGTAGAATATACTAGACCAATAAAAGGTGAAGAAGAATTTCTAGGAAGAGGAGTAGGATATTGTGCTACATGCGATGCACCACTTTATAGAAATAAAAAAGTAGCAGTTATAGGATATAATGAAGAATCTAAAGAAGAGGCAAATTTCTTAAGTGAACTTACTTCAAAAACTTATTTTATACCTATGTATAAAAAAGAAAACCTTATGAGAAGTTCAGATAATTTAGATGATTCTATTGAGATTATACATGATAGACCAGTGCAAATAGATGGAGATAAACTTGTAAATAAGATATCTTTTAAAGAAAATCATATTGAAGTTGATGGAGTATTCGTTATAAAAGATAGTACAGCTCCAAGTACATTGATTCCTGGAATAGAAATTGATGGTATCCATATTAAGGTTGACAATAATATGAAAACTAATATAGAAGGATGTTTTGCCGCAGGAGACTGTGTAGGTAAACCCTATTCTTATATCAAAGCAGCTGGGCAAGGACAAATAGCAGCATTAAATGCTGTTTATTATCTAGATAAATTAAAAAGAGCTTAGTATAATTAGTAAGTAAATTTTTAAATATACAAATAAAAAACTGTCTTAAAATAATATAATTATTTTAGACAGTTTTTTATTTGTATATTATTATTTTACTTCAAGATACATTAGAGATGTATCTCTGGGTATGTTTATTTTGATAGATTTAAATTGACAATTGAAATATATATAGAAACAATTAGAATTATTTATAATAAGTTCCAAAATTTCAAAATAATAGTTGAAAAATCTAATTAAGAGTACTATAATTTAATTAAGTAATTACTTAATCAAAAAGAGGTCTTTATGGAAAATTTGGTTAAAATATTTAAAGCATTGAGTGATGAAACTAGACTTAACATACTTATATTAGTATCTAAAAGAAATATCTGCCAAAAAGGAATTTCTAAATATTTAGGAATTTCAGATTCTGCTGTTTCACAACATATAAAAATATTAAAAGAAGTTGGCATAATAACAGGATATAAAGAAGGATACTATGTTTTATATCATATTAACAAAGAAGTGTTTAACATATGTATGAATTTTATAAATTCTATGTTAAGTAATTCTAGTGAAAGCTTTATAGATGTATTTGATATAAATACAATACATCTAGGATGCAGTAAAGAATGTAAATCTATGAAAAAATGTTGCAAGAGAAGGGAGAAATAATAATGAAAGTATGTATACCAGTAGAAGAAAATAAAGGATTAGATAGTAAACCATATGGTCATTTTGGTTCTGCACCAATCTTTGTTGTGTGTGACTTAGAAAGTGGAGAAGTTAAATCCTTAGACAATGGAGATTTAGGTCATGAACATGGGAAATGCCAACCAATAAAAGCATTATCAGGTACAGTTGTAGATGCAGTAGTAGTTGGAGGAATAGGGCAAGGTGCCATAGTTAAATTAAATAGTATGGGAATAAAAGTTTATAGAGCTGAAGCTGATACTATCAGTGGTAATTTGGACTTACTTAAAGATGGAAAATTAGTAGAATTTCCATCAAATCATACTTGTTCACATGATGGATGTGGGCATCATTAAAAACAAGATAGCTGATGAAGCATATGCTTCATCAGCTATTTTATCATTTTAACAAATAAGATTCTTTATATTTAGTATTAAAATTTTGAGGTTGTACAAAGTTTTTATATATAACCTTAAATTTATAAGTATCTTACTTTAGATTTTCTTTGTATGCTTTTCTATATAGTTAATATCATTTAATATATCGTTAAGTTCTTTATTGAGTGTTTTTAAATCATCTCCATCTACATTATAGTTTAAAAATAACTCTTCTACATTATCAATAATAGAATTGACTTTTCTAGTAACTTCAACAAAAGTTTTAAAGTTACTACTATTTTTAGCATTTAGAAATTTGTTTAAATCCTTTGATATAAATGATATTATTTCATATTCATCATTAAATAGACCTCTACCAATAGGATATGGTTCAATTCTTTGTAAAAAATATTGATCTTTAGCATTAATATTATAAGTATAAGATATTTCCCAGTTGTCTCCTAAATCAAACTTAATAAAATATAATGTACTACTTACTTTTGATATTTTTGTAGCTCCAAGTTGTCTTAAAAGAACTTCAATTGAATCTCCTTGAACAGTATTAATATTCATATATACACATCCCCTTTAATACTATTATACTATATTTTCTAAAATTTTATAATTAAATAAACAGTAGATATAATAATAGATATAATCATAAGTGGAAAACCTATCTTAAAATACTCTTTAAAAGATATAGGATGACCATGCTTATTGCCTATACCTGCTAGTACAACATTGGCAGAGGCTCCAATAAGTGTCCCATTACCTCCAAGACAAGCTCCAAGGGATGTTGCCCACCATAGTGGCATTACATCAATTCCTTCAGCTTGCATAGTCAAAATAAGTGGAATTAATGTTGCAACAAACGGAATATTATCTAAGAATGAAGAAACTATTGCTGATAACCATAATATTAATAACATTGTAAATACAATATGGCCCTCTGTAAGTCCAATCAATGCTTGAGCTAATTTATTTATTATACCCACTTCTACTAATCCACCAACTACTACAAATAATCCCATAAAGAATAAGATTGTAGACCATTCAATACCTGCCATAATTTCATCTACATCTTGTTTTCCTATAAGAAGCATTATAGATGCACCAGTTAATGCTACAACAGAAGAATCTATATGGATTGTGCTATGAAACATAAAACCAAAGAGTATAAATGCTATTAAAAGAAGACTTTTTATAAGTAAGGGTTTATCTTTAATAGATTTTTTTTCATCAAGCTTTAATATTACTTCTTTGGCTTTATCATCTACAACAAGTTCTTTTCCATAAATAAATTTAAAACATATTATTGTTATAATAAGTATTACTATAACAGCAGGTCCTAAATTTATTACAAAATCCATGAAACTAAGATTGGCAGCACTACCAATCATAATATTTGGAGGGTCACCTATAAGAGTAGATGTACCTCCGATATTTGAAGCTAAAATTTGTGTTATTAAAAATGGAACTGGATTAAGTCCTAGAATTTGTGTAATAACTATAGTCATTGGACCTATAAGTAAAACAGTAGTAACATTATCTAATACAGCAGATAAAATAGCTGTTATAATAGCAAAACAAATCATTATTCTCCATGGATCACCTTTAGCTTTTTTTGCAGTCCAAATAGCTATATATTCAAATAGTCCTGAGTTTTTAACAACAGCAACAAATAGCATCATACCAACCAATACTCCAATAGTATTGAAGTCTATATGGCTTAATCCTTCATCAAGTGTAAGTATATTGAATATTATCATTAATAGTGCACCACCAACCGCTGCTACAGATCTGTTTACCTTTTCTGTAATAATAGCTGCCATAACTATTAAAAATATACATATAGCTATTATTTGTTGAAATTCCATAATATAAGTACCTCCATTTGTATTCTTTTGTGTCTAATGCTAGTACTATATATAGTATTACTTTTTTCTAGTTTTTTCAATGGATGTATAAAAGTATATTATTTAACAAAGTTTTTAAAAAATTAACAGAATTTAGAGAAAATTTTTGTTATTTAAATAAATTTTAAAATCATATCATTACTTATAATATTAAACGACAAACGAAAAAATATACTTCAAAAGTATAATTTATTGTATTTGATAAGCAATATAAAGTATTAATTACATCTAAGTTATAAAATTAATAAAATAAAGTTGAATTCAAAGATAAAACTGCAATTTATTAAAGAAATTATTCATTTTAAACCTTGTAATTTAATTTTATAAATATTATAATTAAATTAATGAATTTTTCACAAGGAATTATGCATTTTTTTGATTTTAAGATTTATTGAGAAAACAATATTAACAGGGGGTAATTAATAAAATGGATTTTTTAAATGGTATTTTAACAGGCATTAACAATGCAGTAGTATTTGTAAACAATTACTTATGGTCTTATATTCTAATTATAATGTTAGTTGTAATTGGTATTTACTTTACTATTAAAACAAATTTTGTACAATTCAGATATTTTATAGAAATGTTTAGGCTTTTAGGTGATGGTGCAGCAAATAAAAATGCAAAAAAAGAAGGAAAAATATCTTCATTTCAAGCCTTTTGTATAAGTACATCTTCAAGAGTTGGTACTGGAAATATAGCAGGGATAGCAATTGCAGTAGTAGCAGGAGGTCCTGGTGCTGTATTTTGGATGTGGCTTATAGCTTTAATTGGTTCTGCTTCAAGTTTTGTGGAGAGTACATTGGCTCAAATTTATAAAGTTAAGAATGGACCAGCTTTTAGAGGTGGACCAGCTTATTATATGGAACAAGGTTTAAATAAAAGATGGATGGGTGTTTTATTTTCAATACTTATAACTATCTGTTATGGATTTGTATTCAATGCAGTTCAAGCAAATACTGTTTCATTGGCATTTAATAATGCATTTGGTATAAGTAAAATGGCTATGGGAATAGGTCTTGGAATTTTAACAGCAATAGTTATTTTTGGTGGTGTTCATAGAATAGCAAAAGTTTCAGAAATAATAGTTCCTGTATTTGCAGGATTATACATATTAGTTGCTTTAGCTATAGTTGTAATGAATATAACAGAAATACCAGGAGTTATATCATTAATAGTAGAAAGCGCATTTGATTTTAGAGGAATGGCAATTGGTACATTTATGGGAGTTGTAATGACTGGAGTAAAAAGAGGTTTATTTTCTAATGAAGCAGGAATGGGTAGTGCACCTAATGCTGCTGCAACAGCACATGTAACTCACCCTGTAAAACAAGGTTTAATCCAATCTCTAGGTGTTTTTACAGATACTATAATTATATGTAGTTGTACAGCATTCATGGTATTATTATATTCAGATTATGCTAGTAGTGGAGCAACAGGAATTGAATTAGCTCAAGAAGCTTTAACTCACCATATAGGTCCAATAGGAAATATTTTTATAGCAGTTTGTATATTCTTATTTGCATTTAGTTCTATAGTAGGAAATTATTACTATGGAGAATCAAATATGGAGTTTATGAGTGGAAGTAAAATTAAACTTAATGTATTTAGAGTTTTCGTTGTAGGTATGGTTTTATTTGGTTCTCTTACTCAAGTAGAAGTAGTCTGGAATTTAGCAGATTTATTTATGGCACTGATGGCTATAATAAACTTAATAGCAATAACTCTTTTAGGTAAGTACGCATTTATTGCTTTAAAAGACTATACAAGCCAAAAAAAATCTGGAATAAAAGACCCTGTATTTATTGCAGATGAAATAGAAGGACTAGAAAATGTATCAGAGTGGCACGCTGAATTATCTGATGAACGTTTAGGATAAAAAGTAGTATAAAAATTATAGAGTAATTTTGATAGATTAGAATGTATTTAATTTATGTGAATATAGTATTTTAGTTAACTTATATTACTGGAATTTTTAATTCCAGTAATATTTTTTTATATCAAGTATATTATATTTTATTAAGAGTTTTTAGTATTTTAATATAATTTAGTTATCATAAATAATATATTAAAACCTCTCTTTTTAAATACTACACAATTAAATCTTGTAAGTTATCTTCAAAGCTTTCTAAGTAATCACAAAATAATCTAAACTCTTCTATATTTTTGATTTCTTGTAAATTTCTTAAGTCTATCATCATGTTGCTATATTTATGCAACATAAAACTCATATCATATATTTCACATTTAACAAATCCTTCTTGATAGTTGTATTTATAAGGTTCATATTTTGAAAAATTTGATTCAAAGTATTTTATTTTAGCATAACATAATCTGTGTATATTGAATAAAAGAGCAAATATAGATTCTTTAACTGCAAACTTGTGTGTGAAGTATTTTACAGTGTGGTATTTATCGTGTTTAAATTCCCAAATTAAATCTTCATTCAAAGTAAGAGAATATTTTTTTATAAGATTACGTTTTTCTAGTGTTAAATCTTGTATTGAACTTGTTTTCATAATTCAGTCCCCCATAAATATTCAATAAACAACCATTAAATTATGGTGTTCATTTATAGTTTATTATTGCTTACTTAATTATATTGTATAATTAATCGAGAAAATAATAAAATAGATAATTAATATAACATTAATATATGCTATAAATAAAAACGATAGCTTTGATAGTAATATGTACAAATTTATGGTATTTTATATTTAGATTTATATTTGTAGTTATTTTAAGCTTTTAAAAGTATTTTTTATTATTAACTTATATTTCCTAGATTACAGGGAATTTAACACTAAAAATCTATCTTGTGTCCTTAAAAATTTACATAATGATTGTATATATTCTAATTTCAAAATATACGTGAATAGTGTTGGTATTTCTAATGAATATGAAGATATGGGTAAGGTTGTTCAAATAGATAATTATCTTTAAAATTATTAAGTACCAAAAGACAAGTATGCTTTGCCATATTGGTACTTAATAGTATTTTATAGTCTCTATTTTAATTTCCACTATTTAATCAATAAAGGTATTTAATCTAGAACCTTAAATAGGTTTGCCATTTCTAGTGCATTCATAGCACAATCATATCCTTTATTTCCAGCTTTTGTGCCAGCTCTTTCAATAGCTTGTTCAATATTTTCTGTTGTTACTATTCCAAATATAACAGGTAATTCATTATCCAAAGATACTTTTGCAATGCCTTTAGATACTTCGCTACATACATAATCATAATGAGAAGTAGCACCTCTTATAACACATCCTAAACATATTATAGCATCATACTTACCACTCTTAGACATTTTTTGAGCAACGAGAGGAATCTCAAAAGCTCCAGGTACCCAAACCACTTCTATATTTTCCTGAGTAACATCGTGTCTTAAAAGGCAATCTTGAGCACCAGATAAAAGTTTTGATGTTATAAATTCATTAAAACGAGAGTTTATTATACCTATTTTTAAATCTTTTCCAATAAGTTTTCCTTCATATATCATTTTTATTTCCTCCAATTTTATTTAGGTTATAAATCTATATTTTTAGTATATATGCATATTATTGTAATAAAAATTACTTAGTAGAATAAAAATTAAATACCATTAGCTATATAATATCTAATAGATGTCCCATTTTATCCTTCTTAGTTTTCAGATATAATTTATTAAAATCATTAATTTCTTCATTAATAGGAACTCTATGTTCAATTTTTATTCCATATTTTTCTAATTGATTTATTTTGTCAGGATTATTACTTAAAAGGTTTATACTTTTTATATGTAAATTTTTTAATATCTGAGCAGCGATATAAAAATCTCTCATATCTTCTTCAAATCCAAGCATTAAATTCGCTTCAACAGTATCATAACCTTCTTCTTGAAGTTTATAAGCTTTAATTTTATTTAAAAGCCCAATACCTCTGCCTTCCTGTTTCATATAAATTAAAACACCACTTCCATTTTCTACAATTTTTTTCATAGAAGTTTCTAACTGTAGCCCACAATCACATTTTAAAGAATGAAATACATCACCTGTTAAACATTCAGAATGAAGTCTGACTAGTGTATTTTCTTCATTTACATTTCCATAAGTAAGGGCAATGTGTTCTTCATTTGAGTAAATATCTTTATATCCTATTATTTCAAAATTTCCATATTTTGTTGGAAGAAAAGCACTAGAAATTTTTTCTATAGTGGTTTCATTTCTTTTTCGATATTCTATCAAGTCTTTTATAGTAATTATTTTTAAATTATGTTTTTCTTTAAATATCATTAAATCATCAACTCTTGCCATTGTACCATCATCTTTCATTATTTCGCAGATAAGACCAATTTCTTTAAATCCTGCAAGTCTAGCAAGGTCTACAGAAGCTTCTGTGTGACCATCTCTAACTAGGACACCTCCAGTTTTTGCTATTAATGGAAATACATGTCCAGGTGTTTTAAAATCTTTACTTGTGGAACTTTCATTACAGAATAGTTTGACAGTTTCAGCTCTCTCATATGCAGATATACCTGTTAAAGTATCTATTCCATCTATAGTGACAGTAAATGCAGTTTGAAATGTGTCTGTATTTTCTTTAACCATAAGAGGTATATTTAGACTTTTAAATTTTTCTTCAGTAGCAGGAAGACAAATAAGGCCCCTACCATATGTAGCCATAAAGTTTATTGTCTCAGGTGTAGCCATTTCAGCTGCCATCAATAAATCTCCTTCATTTTCTCTGCTTTCATCATCAACTACGATTACCATTTTTCCATTTTTGATATCATTAATAGCTTCTTTAATAGTGTTAAACATGTAATTCACTCCTTTTATTATTTTTAAAAACCATTTTTAAATAAAAATTCTTTATCTATATTTGATTTATAGTTACTACTATTAGAATTTAATTCCTTGTAGTTTTTTACAAGAAAATTATTAACATACTTTCCAATTACATCACTTTCTAAATTGACAAAGTCTCCAATATTCTTTGTCAAGAGAGTAGTGTTAAATTTAGTATGAGGTATAACCGAAACCTTAAATATCTCATCATCTAAATAAGCTATAGTTAGACTTACACCATCAATAGCAACAGAACCTTTGTGTATCATTGTTGATAAAAGTTCTTTGGACGGTTGTATGCTTATTAAAACTGCATTTTCATCTTTTTCAAATTTACAAATAGTACCTTTACTATCAACATGACCTGTTACTAGGTGTCCACCAAATCTAGAAGAAAGACTCATAGCTCTTTCAAGATTTACTTCATCACTTGGATTTAATGAACTTAAATTTGTGGAACGGACTGTTTCCATCATGACATCAGCAGTAAATTCATTTTTACCTAAACTTGAAACAGTTAAGCAAACTCCATTTACAGCAATACTATCTCCAAGATTTGTACCATCTAGTATTTTATTTGATTGTATGGTGACTTTTCCACTTTTGCCATTAGCAGTAATTTTTCTAAGTATTCCAACTTCTTCTACTATGCCAGTAAACATTTTAACCTCCTAGACGTGTATATTTATAAATTTAATTTAAAACATCAGACTCTACCAAAATATCGCCATCTATTAAAGTTACATTCTTAATTTCTAATTGTATAGCATCTGATAAGTAATCTATTCCATCTCCAGAAACGAAAGTAGGAGCATCTTTTCCACCTATAATTTTAGGTGATAAAAACAATTTGACTTTATCAACTAAATTGTTTCTAAATAGACTGTCATTAAGTGTAGCACCACCTTCAACTAAAACAGAATCAATTTTTAATTCTCCTAATTTATACATTACAAATTCTAAATCTACCATATTATTTTTTTTAGGAGAAAGTACTACTTCAATATTATTTTTTCTTAGAACTAATGATTTTTCACTATCTTCACAACACGTAAAAACTATAGTTTTATTGTTTTTATCTTTAACTAATTTGCTATCAACTGGCAATTTTAAGTTTGTGTCTATTATTATTCTTACAGGGTGAGATACATTTTCTTGGTTAAGCCTGCAAGTTAGCAATGGATTATCATTTAAAACTGTGTTTATCCCAACCATTATACCTTGATATTTATTTCTATACTTATGAGTTAGATATCTTGATGATTCATTAGATATCCATTTTGATTCTAGCGATTTTGTGGCAATCTTGCCATCTAAACTTACTGCTGATTTTACAATACAAAGAGGTTTTTTTGTTTTTATATAGTAAAAAAATATTTCATTTAATTGTTTTGCTTCTTTTTCTAATATACCTACAGTAACATCAATGTTATTGTCTCTTAGTTTTTTTACTCCATTACCACAAACGATTGGATTTGGGTCTAATGTAGATATTACGACTCTCTTAATCTTATTTTGAATAATTTTATCTACACAAGGAGGTGTTTTGCCATAATGAGAACAGGGTTCTAAATTTACATAAAGGGTAGTGTCTTTTAAACTTTGATTAGCACTATTTATAGCATTTATTTCAGCGTGATTAGAGCCAAATCTCTCATGATATCCTTTACCTATTATGTCATCATCTTTAACGATTACACATCCCACTAATGGATTTGGATTTACAAAACCTTCTCCATTTTTGGCTAATTCAATAGCTTTTTTCATATAATAAATATCTTTCTCTTTTTGACTTATAAATTTCACAATATTTACACCTCCTATTTAAACTTAGATAATTTTCAAACAAAAAACCCCGAGAATTAACTCGGGGTTTAGAATAATCTACAATAAATATTGTATAAATGTATAGCAAAACGGCTCTACAAAAACACTTATTTAGCATATATCTTCTTCCATCCAGACTTTACTGTCGGCTTTGGAATTTAACCAAATCAACCAAGTTTTAACTCAGCTCGCGGGCTATACCGCCGATTGGGAATTTCACCCTACCCCGAAGATTAAGTATTAAATTTATATTTAGAATGTATCATAAATTATTTTACTTTGCAAACTATTTTTTTAAAAATATATGTTAATATATAATATATAACAGCTAGAAACTTTGGAATAATGCGATTGTGAATATAAAAATAAAAATTTGAACATAATCAGAAAAGAAGTTTAATTAATTTGAATTGGGAGAGAAATATATGAATAAAAAACCTTTAGAAATATTATCAAAATACTATGGATATACAAGTTTTAGAAAAGGCCAAGAGTCCATAATAAATTCTATTTTGAATAAAAAAGATGTATTAGCTATAATGCCAACTGGAGGAGGAAAATCTATATGTTATCAACTTCCAGCATTGATATTAGATGGGATGACAGTAGTGATTTCACCACTTATATCTCTTATGAAAGACCAAGTAGATGCTTTAAAAGCCATGGGAATCAATGCTGCTTTTATAAATAGTTCATTGGGAAACAAAGAATTTAATGAAATATTAAGTAATATTAGAAAAAATACTTATAAAATACTTTATATTGCTCCAGAAAGATTAGATACCCAAGAATTTCTTGAACTAATAAATAATAATGACATAAGTCAAATTGCAATAGATGAAGCACATTGTGTATCTCAATGGGGACATGATTTTAGACTGAGTTATAGAAGGATTTCTACGTTTATCAATAGTTTGTCTAAAAGACCTATAGTCACAGCCTTTACAGCTACTGCATCAGAAGAGGTAAGAGCTGATATAATAAATTTATTGTGTTTAGAGAGTCCAGATTGTTACATAACAGGGTTTGATAGAGAAAATCTAGCAATAAATATAGTGAAATCATCTAGTAAAAATAAATATATTTTGGACTATATTCAAAATCATAAAAATGAGTCTGGAATTATATATACAGCTACTAGAAAAGAAGTTGAAAATATTTATAATGGCTTGGCAAAGAGAAATATATCTGTATCAAAATACCATGCAGGTTTATCTAAAAATGAAAGAAATAAGAATCAAGAAGATTTTATAAATGATAATATAGATATAATGATAGCAACAAATGCATTTGGGATGGGTATTGATAAGCCCAATATAAGATGGGTTATACACTACAATATGCCTCAAAGTGTAGAAAATTACTACCAAGAAATAGGGAGAGCTGGTAGGGATGGAGAAAAAAGTGAATGTATACTTTTATTTTCTCCAGGAGATGTACATATACAAAAATATTTAATAGATATTGGTGTTGAAAATCCTGAAAGAAAATTATTTCAACATAAAAAACTTCAGCATATGATTGATTTAGTTTATAGTAATTCATGCTATAGGAGGACAATATTAAATTACTTTGGAGAAAATTATATAGAAAACTGTAATAACTGTAGTAATTGTTTAGTTGAAGGAGAAATAGTGGATAAAACTATAGATGCTCAAAAAGTTATTTCATGTGTAGCTAGAATGAAAAGAAGTTATGGTGTTACTACTATTGTAGATGTACTTAGAGGGTCTAAAAACAAAAAAATTTTACAACTTGGTTTAGATACTTTGTCTACATATAATATTATGAGAGATTATTCAAGTGAAGACTTGAAGAATTTTATAAATACATTAGTTTCTCATGGTTTTTTAGATTTAGTCGAAACTTTAGGTAGCGGAAACAGAGGAAGTTACCCAACTATAAGATTAAATGATATGTCTATGAAAGTTTTGAAGGGCGAGGTAAAGGTAGAATTTAAGGAAATTGTAATGACAAAATCTCTAGAAATAGAAGATGAATTATATAGTGCTTTAAGAGAATTAAGACACTTAATTGCAAGTGAAGAAAGAATAGCTCCATATATGGTTTTTGGAGATGGAACACTTAGAGCTATGTCTAGTAGTTATCCAGTCAATAAAGAAGAAATGCTAAATATATCTGGAGTAGGAGAAATTAAATATCAAAAATATGGTGAAGATTTTGAAACACTAATCAAAGAATATGTCGAAAAAAACAATATAGATAAAAAAGACAAAGAAAAAAATGTCGATTTAATGAATGTCAATAGTGAATTTCTTGAAGTTAATACAGATAAAGCTTTATATGAAAGGCTAATAAATATTAGAGAAGAATATGCTAAAAAAGAAAAATTACTTCCATACATGATTTTAACTAATAAGGCTTTGAAAGAAATAAGTGGAAGATATCCTATTGATAAAGAACAATTAAAGGATATTTCTGGTATAGGTGAAGTAAAAATTGAAAAGTATGGGGCTAGTATTTTAGATGAAGTTAAACATTATGTAAAAGAAAATAGTATTGATGTTACTTGGGAGAAAAAGAAAAAAAGAAAATTGATACTAGATGGAGAAAGCAGAAAAAACAATGAAATAGCACTAGATTTGTTAAATCAAGGTAAGGATATACAAAGTGTAAGTCAAGAAATAGAAGTCTCCCTATCTACAGTTATTGGATATGTATATGATTATTTAAAAGATGGGCAAAGTATATCATTTACATTAGATTTAGAAAATTTTTATAGTGAAGATGAAAGGAAGATGATTTTAGAAGTATGTGAAGAAGTAGGTTATGAAAATTTAAATAACATAAAAAGAAAACTTCCAGATTCAATAAAGTATGAAAATATAAGGGCTGTTATACTTAAATCTTATCTTGAAAATTCGAAAAAAGGTGCATCATTGGAGTAAAGTTAGCTGGATTAAAATATAAAATTTGTATTATTATGTTGAACTAATATTTTTGCTGTGTTATACTGAATTTGTAAAAATGATAAAAATTTAGAGCTAGGGGCGCTAGAATTGGCTAGCTGAGAGATAAAGCCGTAACTTACAAACCCTAATAACCTGATCAAGATAATGCTTGCGAAGGGAAGCTTTGTAATATAATTTTGTTATATAAATAGATAAATTATTCTGCATAGTGAGAAATTTGTCTAAGTGTATATATGATTATAAGAGTGCTTTCCAAAACAAGGAAAAGCACTTTTTTTATTGTTAAAAACTATAACTTTAATCTTGGAGGAATGTAATATGAATTATACAACGCAAATGGATGCTGCTAGAAAAGGCATAATAACTAAAGAAATGGAAATCGTTTCTCAAAAGGAACAAGTAGATGTAAATGAATTAAGAGAATTAATAGCAAAGGGACAAGTTGTTATACCTGCTAACAAAAATCATAAATCCTTAAGTGCAGAAGGTGTAGGTAAAAATTTAAGAACAAAGATAAATGTAAACTTAGGAATTTCAAGAGATTGTAAGAATATAGAAAATGAACTTGAAAAAGTTAAAGTGGCAATAGACATGAAAGCTGAAGCAATAATGGATTTGAGTAACTATGGAAAAACTAGAGAATTTAGAGAAAAAGTTGTTGAAATGTCACCTGCAATGATAGGTTCGGTTCCTATGTATGATGCAGTAGGGTATTTAGAAAAAGAACTAAAGGATATAACAGAAGAAGAATTTTTAAATGTAATAAGACAACATGCTATTGACGGAGTTGATTTTATTACTATACATGCTGGTCTTACTAGAAGTGTTTGTCAAAAGATAAAAAATCATGAAAGATTAACTCATATAGTATCTCGTGGAGGTTCACTATTATTTGCTTGGATGGAGTTAAATAATAAAGAAAATCCTATTTATACTAATTTTGATAAGATTTTAGATATATGTGAAGAGTATGATGTTACATTAAGTTTGGGGGATGCATGTAGACCTGGTTGTATAAAAGATTCTACAGATGGAGTTCAGATTCAAGAACTTGTAGTATTAGGAGAGCTTACTAAAAAAGCATGGGAAAGAAATGTACAAGTCATGATAGAAGGACCTGGTCATATGGCTATTGATGAAATAGAAGCAAATGTAGTGTTAGAAAAAAGACTATGTCATGGAGCACCTTTTTATGTTCTTGGTCCATTGGTTACAGATATAGCCCCAGGTTATGACCATATAACTAGTGCAATAGGAGGAGCATTAGCATGTGCTAAAGGAGTAGACTTCTTATGCTATGTAACTCCAGCAGAACATTTAAGATTACCTAATTTAGATGATATGAAAGAAGGGATAATAGCTGCTAAAATAGCTGCTCATGCAGGAGATATAGCTAAGAATGTTAAAGGAGCTCGTGAATGGGATAACAAAATGAGTAAAGCTAGAGCAGATTTAGATTGGTGTGAAATGTTTAGACTTGCAATAGACCCTGAAAAAGCTAAAAGATATAGAGATGAGTCAACTCCGACTCATGAAGATAGTTGTACTATGTGTGGAAAAATGTGTTCAATGAGAACAGTTAAAAAAATATTAAACAATGAGGAACTTAATTTAATATAATTTGTGCAGAGCATTAGTTGAATAAAGTCAAAATGAGGAGGTGATTTAGTGAAGGTTAATGGAAAGAATGTTGAATTCAAAGAAAACTTAACTGTTATAGATTTGTTGAATAAATATAATTTGAAGAGCGATAGAGTTGTAGTTGAGATAAATCTAGAAATAATTGAAGAATCCAATTACAATACATATATATTAAAGGATGAAGATGTTGTAGAACTTATTAGCTTTATTGGAGGTGGTTAAAATAAAAATATTTGTAAATGAAGTATTAACAGATGTTGAAAAAAATACAACTGCCTATAAAGTTAGAGATAAATATAATCATAAATGTGATGTATTGGTGTTGAATGGATATCCAATTAAAGCTGACATTCCACTTTCTGAAAATGATAAATTAACACTTATACAAAAAGGGGTTAAACCTTCTTTTGATGAGTTAGAAAGCTTGTTGATAGCTAGACATACTCCAAATGTGCATAATAAATTAAAAAAAGGAAGAGTTGCTATATTGGGACTAGGTGGACTTGGGTCTAATATAGCTATCTCTTTAGCTCGAATTGGAGTTGGAGAACTTCTACTTATAGATTATGATGTTGTGGAGCCATCTAACTTAAATAGACAGCAATACTTTATAGATGATATAGGAAAACTAAAAACAGATGCTATGGTTGAAAATATAACAAAAATTAATCCATTTATAAAATTAAAAAAGCAAAATATTTTTTTAAATAAATATAATATGGATATACTTAAAGAGGCAGATTTGATAATTGAAGCTTTTGATGATGCTTCATGTAAAGCACAAGTTTGTAATTATATCTTAATAAATTTGAAAGATAAATATTTGATAGCATCATCAGGTATGGCAGGTTACTATGATTCAAATATAATAACTACTAAGAAAATAAGAGATAGATTTTATATATGTGGAGATTTTGTAAATGAAGCTAAAATTGGAGAGGGACTTATGGCTCCAAGAGTTGCTATTTGTGCAAATCATATGGCAAATTTGGCAACAAAAATACTTATAGATATATAAATACGTGAATCAGAAAATAAAAAGATTGAAAATTGAAAAAAATAAGATGGGGAGGAAAGAAAATGGATAAATTAGTACTTGGAGGACATGAATTCAATAGCAGATTATTGGTTGGAACAGGTAAATATGGCTCAAATGATATATTGCCTAAAGTAATCAAAGAAAGTGGAAGCGAAATAATAACAATGGCACTTAGAAGAGTAGATTTAGATAATAAACAAGAAAATATCTTAACATATATTCCAAAAGAAATGACTATACTTCCAAACACGTCAGGAGCTACTAATGCAGAAGAAGCTGTAAGAATAGCTAGAATATCTAGAAAAATGGGTTGTGGAGACTTTATAAAAATAGAAGTAATATCAGATACTAGATACTTACTTCCTGATAATGAAGAAACTATAAAAGCTACAAAAATACTTGCTGATGAAGGATTTATAGTACTTCCATATATGACACCAGACCTTTATGCTGGAAGAAGACTTATAGAAGCTAAAGCAGCAGCAGTTATGCCTCTTGGTGCTCCAATTGGTTCAAATAGAGGTCTTCAAATGAAAGAAATGATAAAAATAATGATAGATGAATTAGATATACCAATAATAGTTGATGCAGGTATTGGTAAACCATCTCAAGCTATGGAAGCTATGGAAATGGGAGCTGATGCAGTGCTTGTTAATACTGCTATAGCTTCAGCAGGTGACCCTGTGCAAATGGCTAGAGCATTTAAGTTAGCTGTAGAAGGTGGACGAGAAGCTTATATAGCAAAAACAGGAAGTGTATCAGAATTTGCAAATGCATCTTCTCCTTTAACAGGTTTTTTAGGCAATTTATAGAAAGTGGTGATTGATGATGAGTTTTTATGAGGTAATAGAAAAATATAGGGATTTTGATTTTGATGGATATTTAAATAATGTTACAGACAATGATGTTTTAAGAAGTTTATCAAAAGACAAACTTGAGGATTTTGATATATTAAATTTACTTTCTAAAACTGCTGTAAAACATTTAGAAGCTATGGCACAAAAAGCACATAAATTAAGTGTTCAATATTTTGGAAAGACAGTCTGCCTATATACACCAATGTACATAGCAAATTACTGTGTAAATCAATGTGTTTATTGTAGTTACAATATAAAAAGTGGAATAAAAAGAAAAAAACTAACTATGGATGAAATTAGAGAGGAAGGAAATGAAATTTCAAAAGAGGGTTTCAAACATCTACTTGTTTTAACTGGTGAAAGTAGTTTTCATTCAAGTGTAGAATATATAGGTGAAGCTATAGAAATATTAAGAGATAAATTTCCATCTATAGGAATTGAAGTATATCCAATGGAAATAGATGAATATAAGTATATTGTAAACAAAGGTGTTGAAGGTCTAACTGTATACCAAGAAACTTATGATGAGAAAATATATAAAAGAGTTCATTTAAAAGGGCCAAAATCAAATTATAAATTTAGATTAGATGCTCCTGAAAGAGGAGCAAAGGCAGGTATGAGAACTCTATCAATAGGAGCACTTTTAGGATTAAATGATTTTAGAAAAGAGACCTTCTTTACAATATTGCATGGGAAATATCTAAAAACAAAATATCCTCATATTGAGCTTTCATATTCAACACCAAGAATGAGACCATTCAAAGGTTGTTTTGAAGAATTAGTAGATATAAGCGACACTGATTTAGTTCAAGCGATGGTTTGTATGAGGCTGTTTGACCCTCATGCAGCTTTAAATATATCTACTAGAGAAAATTTGGAAATGAGAAGTCATATAGTACCTTTAGGAGTAACTAAATTAAGTGCAGGTGTATCTACAGATGTAGGAGGGCATTCTCAAGATGAACATGATACTGCTCAATTCAAAATAAATGATGAAAGTACTGTTGAAGATATAGAGAAAATGCTAAATTCAATTGGTTATCAACATGTATTTAAAGATTGGGAAAGATTTTAGATGTATTTGATAACAAATAGAAATTTATGTAGCGAGGAACGATACTTAGAGGTTATTAAAGAATCTATATTGAGTGGTGTAGAAAATATTATAATAAGAGAAAAAGATTTAGAATATGAAGCATTAAAAGATTTATATATAAAGATAAAAAATAAAATTAAGTATATTAATTTTCAGGAAAAAATATTGGATGAAAGCTTGAAGAATAGTATAAAAAAGAAAGAGAATAATGATGGATTTAAAGTAAACTTTATAATAAATAGCAATATAGAATTTTTTGAAAAGACAGATTGTCAAGGTATTCATCTTCCATTTAAATTGTTTTTGAATTTACTGGGAAATAGATATAATTTCAATAAAAATAAGATACTGGGATTGTCATTACATAAAGTAGAAGAAGTAAAGTGTCTAGAAGAAATAATAAGAAAACTAAATATAAAAATAGATTACATAACATTATCACATATATATGAAACTAAGTGTAAAGAAAATTTATTGCCAAAAGGAATTGAACTTTTGAAGGAAGCTAAGAAAATTACTGATATTAAGACCGTTGCACTTGGAGGAATCCTACCATCTAATGTCAAGGAAACATTAAAATACTGTGATGATTTTGCTGTAATGTCAACTATAATGAAATCTAAAAATATTGAAGAAACAATATCAAATTATAATGAAAAAATTCAATTAGTAAAATAGAAAGTAAAGTATTTAAATTGAATAAAAATAAAAAAAGCTATCTTTTAAAATCTAAAAGAGAGCTTTTTTATTTTGTATCTTTGCTAATAAAAAATTGTAAAAAGGGAAAACTTTAGTCAGAGAGATTAAAAAGTATCCTATATAGATTCAAAATTTAGTAAAGTATGGAGGACATTATAATGATTGACAGTAAGAAGAAACGATTTATTATACCACACACTTTTACAATTATATTCTTGCTAATAGTATTAATGGCAATATTAACTTGGATAGTACCAAGTGGTGAATTTAGTAGAGAAGATGTAGAAGGTAGGATGGTTGTTGTACCAGGGACTTATCAAAGTGTAGAAAGTAATCCTCAAGGATTTACGGATGTTTTTAAAGCACCCATAGAAGGTTTTATTGATTCAGCAGAAGTTGTAGGATTTGTTTTAATAGTTGGAGGTGCTTTTGGTATTGTAAATAGAACTGGAGCTATAGAAGCAGGAATAGCATCAGTTATATCGAAGTTTAAAGGAAAAGAACTACTTATAATTCCAATATCAATGATTTTATTTGGTCTTGGAGGTACTACATTTGGGATGGCAGAAGAAACATTACCATTTTATATGATATTTGTTCCACTTATGACATCCTTAGGATATGATTCTCTAACCGCCATTGCGATTGTATTTATAGGAGCAGCGGCAGGAGCGGCTGCATCGACAATAAATCCATTCTCAGTTGGTATTGCACAAGCACTAGCTCAACTTGCTCCTGGTTCAGGAGTAGCATATAGAGTAGTGATTTTTATAGCATATATATTAATCAGTATAGCATTTGTTATGTATTATGCTAAAAAAGTTAAAGAAAACCCTGAAAGCTCAATAGTGTATGAGATAGATAAAAATAATAAATCAATACTTAATCATACTTCAACTGAAATAAAAGAGTTTACTTTTAAAGAAGTATCTGTTCTTGCTATATTTGGAATAGGAATGGCAATAATGATTTGGGGTGTTTTAAGTCAAGGATGGTATATTCCAGAGATATCAATGTGTTTTGCTGCGATAGGTGTACTTTCTGGATTAGTTGGTAGATTGTCACAAAGTGAAATTTCCGATAGTTTCATAGATGGAGCAAAAGATTTAGCATCAGCTGCCCTTGCAATAGCTTTAGCTCGTGGAATTGTAATAATTGCTCAAAATGGATTTATAATAGATACTATATTAAATTCTGCAGCAAGCTTTTTAGGTGGACTTCCAAAGGTTATATTTGTATATCTATCATTTTTCTTGGAAGCTGCGTTGGCATTTTTGATTCCATCATCTTCAGGACTTGCTTCACTTACAGTGCCTGTCCTTGCTCCTCTTGGTGATTTAGTTAATATATCAGCTCAAGTTATAGTAACTGCTTATCAATTTGGGGTAGGTCTTACAAACTTTATAACTCCAACATCTGGAGTACTAATGGGAGCACTTGCAGTAGCTCATATTCCTTTTTCAAAATGGGTAAAATTTATAATGCCTATATTACTGATTTTAACAGCTGTATCTTTAGTTTTTTTAACAATAGGTATATATATAGGTTTTTAATTGAAGAAAATTTAATTTAATATATTTAGAAATTATATAAAATACTAAAAATATGATTATTAATAAATTGCCACCATAAATGTCTTGGTGGCAATTTATTTTATAAACACTTCATTTCAATATTAAAATAAAGTATAGCTTTTTTTAAGAAGAGGTGGCTTTATTTTATTTACAACTATTTATTTAGGACTAGGAGCTCTAAATTTGTTTCTATAATGAAGTAATAAATATAATAATGGTATTGCAAACCATATGAACTGGCATGCTGTTGTGACTGTATCTGAATCAAAATAAAAACTCAATATAATCATTCCAATAGATATAACAAATGATAAATACGCAAAAATCTTACTTGCCTTTTTCCATATTTTTTCATCTCCAATGGCCCAAGCACATTTAGTATCTATGTTCTTATAAATTTGTAGCTTAGGTAATAAATTACCAAAATACATAATTATAATGGCATTTATTATAACTGATACTTTGTCGTTAATTTCATAAGAAAATATCTCATCTATACCTAGTAAAGGAATGATAAACCTTCCAACTGCGACTATTAAAAATAACATTTGTAACCTTCTTGCAGTTTTAACTTTAGGGTTATCTTTTGAAAAACCTAAAATTTCTGGTGCATTTACATAGTTTATAATTAATAATGCTATAAGTAATATTAAACCTATATTTTCCATAATAGCCTCCTATATCTTTTTAAAAATATCCAAGAAGTTTCCAAGTACTTCTTGAAGGACCGATAAATTAATAGAATAAATCAAAAATTGCCCCATTTTTTCTGAACTAATAAGTTCTGCATCTTTTAAAATATCTAAATGTTTAGATATTGCTGGTTTAGACATATTAAAATGACCTGCTATTTCTCCTGCATTCATATCTCTTTCATTAAGCAATTTTAAAATTTCTCTTCTAGTTTCATCACTTAATGCTTTAAATACTTTTACCATAATATCCTCCCTACTATAGATATAAATATTTAACTAATTAGTTAAATATTTATATCTATAGTATACTCGTATTAGGAAAAAAAATCCACTATTTTTATAACTTTATTATCACAAAATCTTTTAATTTTATCTGATATTTTAATTCTAATTTGAAATATATATGAAGGTTTTTGGAGAATACTTACTTATAATAGGAAAAAATGTTAAAATAAGAATGTAGTTAAATATAAAGAACTGAAATAGCTAACAGTTATTAAACATAGGAGTGTAAAAATTTATGGGATTAAAAGAATTTGATTTTATTGAAGAGTCTATAGAAATGTTGAGGGTAATGTCTCCAACTTTAGAAACTATATCAGATGAAATAGAAGAGTACTTTGAAAATATCTTGGACGAAAAAAATCAAGAGTATATAAATGTAACCTCTAGAATAAAATCAGAATCAAGTTTGAGGGAAAAGATAATTAGAAATAGATATTTAAAAAAATATGGGGAGGCAAGTAATCTTATTCATAATGTATCTGATTTAATAGGACTAAGAATTGAGTGTAGATTTATTGAGGATGAAAATAAGATATATAGGCTTTTAAGAAGATATTTTAATAAAACAGATGATAAAATAAACTATTATAATAAAGAAAATAAAAATATTAAATTAAAATTGTCTGAAAGACAACCTAATAAGCAAAAAAATGGATTTGAAATATATAAGATAGATGGAGTTTTTGCATATTTAGATAGAGAAGTAAAATTTGAACTTCAAATTAAATCTCTTGTAAATGTGTTTTGGAGTGAGATTGAACATAAAATAATTTATAAAAATAACACATATTTACTTGCTGATAAATTTATAAAGGATATGATGGACTCTATAAAGAATAATCTTACTATGATAGATAATCAGCTTTTGAGTATTTATAAAAACTTTCATTCAGGAAAGTCTTTTAACATGAAAGTAAGTAAAAAAGAAATTGAAAAACTCTTTGCAAAATTAGTGTATGATGCTTTTTCAGAAAAGATGAATAAAAGTATAGGTTTTGTTGTGGATTTTAAAAAGCCATGTGAAACTATATTAAGTTATTCTTTTAATAAACAAGATATAAGTGATGAAGTTTTAGGCAATTTTATGCTTGATGAGTTTGCAAGATTAAATGAAATTGTAAATAAAGATATAGATTTTAATGACCAAATAGAGTTTGAAAGAGAACCTACATTTGATGATAAGTTCTGTAATGATTTAGGAAATCATTTTAGAAGTAGACTAAATACAGAGTTTCCATGGAATTTATTTTTTAGGATACTATTTGAAATAGAACCATGTAATAACACTGAAGATTTTGAAAACTTTGTAGAGTTTATAAAGGAAAATGTATTGCTTGAAGAAAATAGAGAACAACTTTTAGGTCAATTTGAAGAAGATAGTAATTTTATAATTGAAGATATATATGATTGTATTTTTAATAGCATAAGTGAGGTTGATAGTGTTGAAATTTTATATAACTATAATCTTGAAAAAATCAATTTTACATCAAGTGAAATTATAAATTGTATATGTAGAGAATATGAGTGTTATAGTGAATATTTAGAAGAAAAAGAAAAACTTATGAATGCATTTAAAGAAAAAATTATTCAGATTTTTGAGTAGTCAATCAATGTTGAAATGGCGCAATAGCGCCATTTTTCAAATATAAATAAAAGTATTTTAAAGGAGGCGATTTGTATAGAAAAAACAGGTGTAATTTTAGCAGGAGGGAAAAGTTCTAGAATGGGTAAAGATAAAGCTTTTCTAGAATTACATGAAAAGCCTTTTATTGAAATTGCAATAGAAGTATTTAAAAATTTTGATGAGGTAATAATAGTATCTAACAATGAAGAATTATACTCAAAATATAACATTAAAGTTTATAATGATATAATAAAAAATGTTGGTCCAATAGGAGGAATATATACTGCTCTTAAACATGCAAAGTATGATATAGTTACAGTTGCATGTGATATGCCATATCTAAATAATGAAGTAGTCGAAAAAATAGCTGATGAAATGGATGATAAAAGTGTAATTTCAGTAACAAATGGAAAGTTACAACCATTGTGTTCTGGATACAAAAAGAGTATAATAAATAAAGTATCTTTATGTATAGGGAAAAATGATTTGAAGCTTAAAACTCTTATAGAAAAAATAGATAAAAGCTATATATACTTTGATAACGAAGATTTATTTTTAAATGTAAATACTATTGATGAGTATAAAAAATTGACTGAAGTTTAATTAGCTACGGTTGTAAAATAGAGTAGGATTTATATGGAGGAGAATTTATGAATTTACTTAAATGTGATTCTTGGGCAGTGATATTAAATAATAGTGACGAAGAAAGCAAAGCATATAAAATATTAGATGAACTTAAAAAGAATATGTACAAAGTTGTTGCTATAGATGAAGAGAAAAAGAATATTGAAGGTATAGATGTATATGAGTGTCTAAAAGATGTACCACACAATATTGATGTTGTAGCTATTATAGATAAGCAGTCTAAGATGGAGGCCATTTTAGAAGAGATAGAACTTTTAGACATACAAAATATCTGGTTTGAAAAAGGAAGCTTTAGTGAAATGATTATTAAAAAAATTAAGGATTTAAAATTGAATGTAGAATACAATTTAAGTTTATATGATGAGTTAACTAAGTAAATTTATATATAGAAAATTGATTAGGAACATAATTGGTTAACGAAATATCTTATTTTATAGTATAGATTTCCTAGATAAAGTATTAAATTACAAGATTTATTAAGAAGATTGCTATTTACATGATATAATATATTAAACAGGAATATAAAGGAGTTGATATATTATGTTAATAGTAACTACAGAAAAAGTAGAAGGAAAAAAAATAGCAGAAGTTTTAGGGCTAGTTAGAGGAAGTACGATAAGAGCAAAACATGTTGGAAAAGATATAGGAGCAAGCTTTAAGAATCTTGTTGGAGGAGAACTTACAGGATATAATGAAATGCTTACAGAAGCAAGACAAATTGCAATTGGTAGAATGGTTGAAGATGCAGAATCTAAAGGTGCAAATGCAATAATAGCATTTAGATTGTCTTCAGCTTCAGTTATGCAAGGAGCGGCAGAAATGCTTGCTTATGGAACAGCAGTTATTTTAGAGGATAACAATGATATATCTGAAAAATAAAATATAAGGAATTAGAAAGAGACATCTTTTATAAATTTTATGGATGTCTCTTTTTGTTTGAAAAATATCAGGTAAAAGTAATTTTTAACCATTATAATAATAAAATAAGATGATATTATATAAATAAGTAAAATTATATTATATAATATAAAGTATAGACTTTAAAATTTTTATTAGTAGGAGAAAATATGAACAATGTTATAATAGTTAGAGGAGCTGGAGATTTAGCAACAGCAGTTATACATAAGTTACATAACTGTGGTTTTAAAATAATTGCTTTAGAAGTTGAGACTCCTCTTGCAATAAGAAGGAAAGTTTCTTTTAGTGAGGCTATCTATGAAAAGAAAGTTTCTGTGGAAGGTGTTTATTGTGTGTATTGCAAAGATAAAGCAGAAATAAAAAAAGCTTTAAATAAAAGAAACGTGGCACTAATAATAGACCCAAAAGGTAAATATATAGATGAAATACGTCCTGTAGCAGTTATAGATTGTATACTTGCAAAAAAAAATATTGGAACAAATAAAGCGATGGCACCACTTACAATAGCCTTAGGTCCAGGATTTTGTGCAGGTAAAGATGTAGACATAGTTATTGAAACTATGAGAGGACATAATTTAGGAAAAGTGATAAGAAAAGGATATGCTTTAAAAAATACAGGAATACCAGGTGCTATATTGGGTATAACCAAAGAACGAGTTTTTTATTCTGAGAACGTTGGAATAATAGAAAATGTATGTAATATAGGGGATGTGGTTAAAAAAGGAGATATAATATGTTATATCACTGAAAAAAATGGAAATAAAATAGAAGTGAAAGCTTCTATAGATGGTGTTTTGAGAGGCTTATTGAGAAATGGTTCACAAATAGAAAAAGGATTAAAGATATTGGATATAGACCCTCGAATAGAAGAAGTAAAAAATTCATTTACGATATCAGATAAAGGACGTTGTATAGCAGGAGCAGTTTTAGAAGCATTATTATCAGAAGGAATATTACCAGAATAGGTTCTATTAAATAGATTTTTTATTTATAAAAGTTTAATTAATATATAAAGGGGTGAAACCATATGTTTAATGTAGCAATTATAACGCTTAGTGATAAGGGCTATGAAGGGAAAAGAGAAGACATAACAGGAAAAAAATTAACTGAATTTGTTGAAAATACAGGGAATTATAAAGTTATTGAATACATGTTGATAAAAGATGATAAGGAAATGTTAAAGGAAAATATTATAAAAATTTGTAACAGTAATAAAGTAGATTTAATTCTTACTAATGGAGGTACTGGATTTTCAAAGAGAGATATAACTCCAGAGGCTACTAAAGATGTTTTAGAAAGAGAGATACCAGGTCTCAGTGAATACATGAGAATGAAATCTACAGAAATTACTAAAAAAGCTATACTAAGTAGGGGTGTAAGTGGAATAAGGAATAATTCTATAATAATAAATTTACCTGGAAGTCCTAAAGGTGCAGTTGAAAATCTAAGTTTCATTATTGATGTCTTAGACCATGGCATAGAAATTTTAAGAGGAGAAGCCACAGAATGTGCCACTAATAACAAAAAATAGTATATAATTCAGATAGATAAAAAATAGACAAAGAGGTAGATAGAGTATGATTGATAAGTATGGAAGAAAAATAGACTACCTTCGTATTTCACTTACAGATAAGTGTAATTTAAGGTGTGTTTATTGTATGCCACCAGATGTTAAATTTGAAAAAAATTATATAAACGATAATCTAAGTTTTGAAGACTATAAATTCATTATAAAGGCTATGTCAGAACAAGGTATAAAAAAGGTTAGATTTACTGGAGGAGAACCTCTTTTATATCCCAATTTAAATGAACTTATAAGGTTTACAAGAGAAGAATGTGGAATAGAAAATATAGGAATGACAACTAATGCTCTTGGACTTTCTGATAGAATCTTTGAGCTTAAAGAATGTGGTCTGAATAAAGTAAATATAAGCTTAGATTCTTTAAAGGAATATAAATATAAATCTGTGACAAGAGGTGGCAATTTAAAAGAAGTATTAAAATCGATTGAGTCATGTTTAAATTTAGGTATAAAAGTAAAGGTAAATTGTGTTGCCATAAATGGATTTAACGATGATGAGCTTAAAGACTTTATGTTTTTAACAGTTAAATCACCAATTGATGTAAGATTTATTGAACTTATGCCATTAGGTGAAGCTAATAGAGTCTACAAAAAAGGATATTTTAATGTAAAAGAAATGGTTGAAAAAATATATGGTTTATATAAAGTTAAAAATGATGAAAAAAGTACAGCAGAATATTATAAGTTTAAAGGAGCAAAAGGAAGAATAGGAATTATAACTCCATTAAGTTGTTCATTTTGCAATACTTGTAATCGTATTAGACTTACCTCTAGTGGTGCAATAAAACTGTGTCTACATTCAAAAGAGGAAATAGATATAAAACCACTTTTACATAAACCATTGTTATTTAGAGAAACTATGAAAGATATAATAAAAGAAAAGCCAGAAAAACATCATTTAATAGAAAATAAATGTAGTGATACAAATAGACGTATGTATGAAATTGGAGGATAGGTAATGTTAACGCACATAAATGAAAAAGGGTATGCTAAAATGGTAGATATAAGTGAAAAAGATGATACAAAGAGAACTGCTATAGCAACAGCTACGATTACTCTTGGTAAAGAAGCTTTAGAAAAGGTAAAAAATGGACAAATAAAAAAGGGAGATGTATTATCTGTAGCTCAAGTTGCAGGGATAATGGGAGCTAAAAATACATCTTCAAATATACCAATGTGCCATCAAATTAAATTGGTTGGATGTGATTTGGAATTTGAGATAGATGATTCTATATCTGCTATTAGAATATATGCAACCTGTAAATCACTTGGTAAAACTGGTGTAGAAATGGAAGCATTAAATGCTTGTTCTTTAGCAGCACTTACAATTTATGATATGTGTAAAGCAGTTGATAAAAAGATGGTTATAAGCAATATACATCTTGTGGAGAAAACTGGTGGAAAATCAGGTGATTTTAAGTTTGAATAATTTAAGAATATATGGGTGAAAATTTGGAGGAAATATGGCTAAAGTAGTGTCAATAAATATAAGTGACAAAAAGGGTGTAATTAAGGTTCCTGTGCAATGTGCAGAACTAAAAATAAATTATGGAATAGTTGGAGATGCACATGCGGGAAACTGGCATCGTCAAATAAGTTTACTTGGAAAAGAAAGTATAGATAAAATGAAGATGAGAGGTTTTGACCAATTAAAATTTGGAGACTTTGCTGAAAATATAACTACAGAAGGAATAGAAGTGTTTTCATTACCTGTTGGTACAAAATTAAAGATAGGCAAATGTGAAGTTGAAGTAACTCAAATAGGTAAAAAGTGTCATAATGGATGTGAAATTAAAAAATTAACAGGGGACTGTGTAATGCCACGTGAAGGAATTTTTGTTAAGGTTTTAAAGGAAGGAATTATAAGTATTGGAGATTCAATAGATATAATTCAATAAAAATTTGATTGAACTTAAAATAAATTTCTGATTATATTTTAAAATTTTATTAAATGTTCGTATAGCCTTGTTTTATAGGCTGTTCGGACATTTTTACTGTCAGTAGATACTTTACAATATTTCAGAATGTGCAGTGTGAAGTATTTTAAATAGATAGATTTAACAATATAAAATACTGTTGTATAATGTGAGATATGATTATTTGCTGTACGTTCATGTTGTCGTCCACAGTTGCCTTGGGGTTAAGCACTAACTAAATTTAAAAAAGACCCTACACCTATTCTACCTATATTGGAACAATTAAAAACCGACTCATCACTATATGTACGAAAGAGTGTTGCTAATAATTTAAATGACATTTCTAAAACACACCCAGATTTAGTTGTAAAGCTTGCGAAGGATTGGTATAGTGTAAATGAATATACTAACTGAATTGTAAAATATGGTTGTAGAACTTTACAAAAAAATGAAAATAATTTGTAAAATTATATTCAATTGTATATAAAAATAATATAAATTTTTATTAAATTTAAAAAATACAAAATATAAATACAGTAATAATATAAAAAATTACATATAAAACTAAAAAATACAAGTAATTTACTTTTTAAGTTGACAAAATATTGCATATATATTATGATATAAATCATAAATAAATAAATAACGTAGATTCGCAGAAGAAGAAAGTAGCATAAAGGAATTTTACAGAGAGTTAGATTTGGCTGAGAACTAATATTGAAATTTGTGTGAAAAGAGCTTTGGAGAATACTATTACAGTTCTATTGTAGTAGTGGTTTAATTCGCCTTAAGAAAATGAGTGAGTAAAATAAATTTTTACTAATAAGAGTGGTAACACGGATTGGTATTCGTCTCTTGGATTTTTTCCAAGAGGCGTTTTTTATTATAAAATTATTTCAGAAAATTTAAAACTATATATTAAATGAAAATTATAAATGTATAGTTGTTAATAAATTTATAAATTAGAAAATTGTAAAACAAACAAATTAAATGGTTTTACAATTTTAATGGAGGGATGAAAATGGAAGAAGAAAAAATTAATTATGCCCTGGAACAGGTTCCAGAGAATCAAAAACGTGGTTGGGTAGCTATGTTTTCAGTGCTAGTAGCAATAGGTGTGGATTTATCATCTGTTATTTTAGGAGCTGAGTTAGCTCAAAGTATGCCAATGAAACAAGCAATATTATCAGTAATTGTAGGTTCATTTTTTTCTGCTATTTTGTATACTATATGCTCTTTAGTTGGTTCATCTACAAGCTTATCTACATCTATGATAACAAAATATGTGTTTGGAGAAGCTGGAGCAAAAATATTTTCTCTAGTTATAGGAGTTTCTTTATTAGGATGGTTTGGAGTTCAAGTAGGCTTTTTTGCTCAAAATGCTCAAATAATAATAAAAGATATATTTAATCTAGATGTGAGCATGCAAATTTTAAGCCTCATAGGTGGTCTTTTGATGATGAGTACAGCTATTTATGGATATAAAGCAATGGAAAAATTAAGTGTGTATTCAGTACCATTCTTATTAATTCTTATGATGTTAACTATATTCTTAGCTTTTAAAGCAAATGGAATTCCAGTTGATGATAATATGAAATCGACTATGACATTTGCAGGTGGAGTTTCTCTATCAATGAGTATAATAATAGTTGGAGCAATAGTATCACCTGACATAAGTCGCTGGGCTAAAAGTAGAAGAGATTGTGCACTTTCAAGTTTTCTAGGGATACAATTTGGAAATGCTTTTATGATAGTAGTATCAATAATATTAGTAAAATGTATGGGTACTTCAGATATTATGAGAATTTTTATTACATTAGGAATTGCTATACCAGGTATAATTGTACTTACATTAGCTCAATGGACTACAAATACAAGCAATGTATATTCTGCATCACTAAGTATAGCTCTTGTACTAAAAAAAGCTCCTGAAAAAGTATTAACTATAGTTCTTGGTGTTGTAGCAACTTTATTAGCTGTATTTGGAATATATGAAGGATTTATAGGATTTTTAAATTTACTTGGAATTGTTATTGCACCTGTTGGTGGTGTGTATACAGCAGAATATTATATAGTAAAACAAGAACTTAAAGGATTTGATAAGGGGATAGCATACAAACCAATAGTTAAACATTCAATAATATCTTGGATAATTGGTATATTAATAACATACCTTTCTACATATGGATTTATAACTCTTACTACTATAGCACCTTTAGATGGATTTATAGCAGGATTTATAATACAATCAATTATTGGAAAAGTGATTTGTTCATCAAAAAACAAACAAGAAGCAGAAAAAGCAGTTTAATGAAATATGCTTGTAAAGTATAAAATAAATTTGGAATATGAGGAGAAAGTAACATGAGATTTTTAACAGAAGAAAGCGTGGATAAAATAGCAGTTGGCGCAGCAGTGCTTGGAACAGGAGGAGGAGGAGACCCATACATAGGTAAATTAGTTGCAAAACAAGCAATTAAAAAGTATGGGCCTGTAAAAGTGATTAGTTTAGATGAGCTAGAGGATGATGCTTTAGTAGTACCAGTATCTGGTATGGGTTCCCCTGTAATTACAATAGAAAAATTACTTTCTGAAGTGGAATTAACTACTCCTTTAGAGATAATGGAAAAATTATTGAATAGAAAAGTTGATGTTATAATTCCTATAGAAATAGGAGGAATAAATTCACTTATGCCAATAGCAGTTGCTGCAAAAAAAGGGCTTCCTATTTTGGATGCAGATTCTATGGGTAGAGCGTTTCCGGAAGCTCAAATGGTAACTTTTTATCTTGAAGGATATGAAGCATCACCTGCTGTAATGGCTGATGAAAAGGGTAATTCAGCCATCCTTTATCCTGTTGATGGAATTTGGTCAGAAAGATTGGCTAGAACTTTAACAGTAGAAATGGGAGGAAGTTCTTCTATTAGTGACTATAATTTAAGTGGAGCTCAAGTTAAAAAAGCTGCGATAGGAAATACCTTGACTATAGCTGAAACTATAGGAGGATTTTTACTTGAGAATAAGTCAGACTCAAAAGGTGCTATTGAAAATATATTGAAAGAATTAAAAGGGTATAAATTATTTGAAGGAAAAGTAGTTGATATTAAAAGAGAGTTAAAAGGTGGTTTTACTAGAGGGCATGCATTCTTCGCTGGAATTAATGGATATGATGGAGAATACTCTGTACTATTTCAAAATGAAAATCTAATTGCAAAAAAAGGTAGTACACCACTTTGTATTACGCCAGATTTAATAGCAATATTAGATTTAGAAACTGGATTCCCAATAACTACAGAAAGAATAAAATATGGTTCTCGTGTGATGGTAGTAGCTTTTCCTTGTAATGAAAAATGGAGAACTAAAAAAGGAATTGAGACAGTTGGACCTGAATACTTTGGATATGATGTAGAGTATAAAACAGTAGAAGAATTACAAGGAAAATAAAAATTTAGGGGGAAATTTTGATGT
Organism: Clostridioides sp. ES-W-0018-02; assembly: GCF_020658175.1. Taxonomy (NCBI): domain Bacteria; kingdom Bacillati; phylum Bacillota; class Clostridia; order Peptostreptococcales; family Peptostreptococcaceae; genus Clostridioides; species Clostridioides sp. ES-W-0018-02. Next base: position 301,466 of record NZ_JACVVY010000001.1, read on the forward strand.
ATCGTGTAGGAATTGACGTTGGAGGAACAAATACAGATGCTTGTATACTGGATAAGGAATTAAAAGTAATCCATTCAGTTAAAGTAGCAACTACAAAAGATGTTGAAACTGGTGTTTATAATGCCTTAAAAAAAGTTATAGATGAAAGTAAAATTGACCATTCATTAATAAAATATGCTATGCTTGGTACAACTCACTGTACAAATGCAATAGTAGAAAGAAAAAGACTTAATAATGTAGCAATGATAAGAATTGGAAAACCAGCAACCACTGCTATTTTACCATTTATAGATTGGCCAGAAGATTTAAGAGAAAAAATAGAATTAGATTCAATATTGATATCTGGTGGTTATGAGTTTGATGGAAGAAAGATAAATGAACTTTGTAAAGATGAAGTTGTAGATTTTTGCAATAAGATAAAAGGCAAGGTAGAAAGTGTTGCAATAAGTGGAGTATTTGCTCCTGTAAATAAACAACAAGAAGAAGAAGTTGCAAAATGGGTTAGAGAGATTCTTGGTGATATTCCAATATCCTTATCAAATGAAATAGGTAATATAGGTATACTGGAAAGAGAAAACGGAGCAATTTTAAACTCTGCATTGTCTAGAGTAGGTAAGGCTGTTTCTTTAGGATTTGAAAAAGCATTGAAAGATTTAGGAATAGATGCAGAAATATATTTTAGTCAAAATGATGGAACATTAATGAATTTGGAGTACACAATGAAGTATCCTATTTTCACAATTGGATGTGGAATAACAAATTCTATAAGGGGAGCGTCTTTCTTATCAAAAGTAAAAAATGCAATAGTACTAGATGTTGGAGGAACTACGAGTGATTTAGGTGTATTATACAATGGATTTCCTAGAGAATCTTCAATTCCTGTTACAATTGGAGGAGTACATACGAACTTTAGAATGCCTGATGTTTTAACTATTGGACTTGCTGGAGGAACTTGTGTAAAAGGCGAAAAAGACAATATAAAAATAGGTCCTGAGAGTGTAGGGTATAGAATAACTGAAGATGCAATAATATTTGGTGGTGATACTTTAACTTTATCAGATGTTGTTACAAAGTTAGGCATGGCATTTGAGGATAGAAAAAATAATGTTGAAAATTTAGATAAAGATTATTGTGATGAGGTATATAAAAAAGTAATTTTAAAACTAGAAGATGCTGTAGACCAAATGAAGACTAGCCAAAATGATGTTGAATTAGTTTTAACTGGTGGAGGAAGTATAATTGTTCCAGAAAAACTAAAAGGTATAAGTGATGTTATAAGACCTCCTCATTATACTGCAGCAAATGCTATTGGTGCAGCTTTAGGGCAAATAAGTGGGGATGTAGAAAAAGTGTACAGCTTAGATAAAATGTCTAGAGAAGATGCTATAGAAGACGCAAAACAAGAAGCCATAAACAAAGCTTTAAAAGCAGGTGCTAAAAAGGATACTATAGAAGTATTAAATATAGAAGATGTTCCACTTGCATATCTTCCAGGTAATGCACTCCTTATAAAAGTGAAAGTTGTTGGAGATTTGATATAATTTAAAGAAAATTTAAGTCTTTTTGAATATGTTTTAGATATAAAAAAATCGGTGCATAGTTTGTACCGATTTTTTATATTTATTAGTAGAGAACTCGTTTTTTTGCTTCTGCTATAGCTCTAGCAGCACTTTTTGCCTCAACTCTTTTTTCTTCCTCTCTTTTAAAAGCATTTATTGTATCATTTAAATTTTTATCGTGTTCATTTTTTTCTTTGTCTTCGTTTTCTCTGTAAACTAATACATAATCTATTATTGATTCATTTATTATTTGAGATATACTTTTATTTTCATTAATTCCTATTCTTTTAACTTCTTTAAGTAATGTTTCATCAATGTGAACTGTTGTTTGTTTTGTATTTTTTGCCATCTTAATCACCTCTTAAAAAAATTTTAACATTAAAATTTTTTCTAGTCAATAAATTTTAATGTTAAAATTCTTTAAAAGTTTTTATTTGTTTTTCTAAAACTTTCTATTTTGTTTATCATATTTTTTTTAATATTTTCTCCTAATACAGAAGATTTTAGTCTAGGATTTTCAATATGGTCATAAATTGGTTCTAGGAATTCAACTTCAACAGGAACAGAGTTAATTTTACCAATAGGTTGATATCCTTCATAAGTATCTTTTGAATTTTTTATGACTAATGGAACAATAGGACACTTTGCTTTATATGCTATTTTTAAGGCTCCACTTCTAAAATCTGATACTAGAGAATTTGGTTCTTTAATCCAGGTTAAATCTCCTTCTGGAAACACTGCCATACTCTGACCTGTAAGTATATTTTGTGAGGCTTCAGCAATACTTTTAATCCCTTCTCTATTATTTTTTCTGTTTACATATACACATCGTAACAACTTCGCCCATTCTTTAAATATAGGTATATTTCTCCAAACTGGCTCATCTGCAATTACACATCCAATTGGTCTTTCTACACTTGCTGCTAGGATAAAACTATCAAGCATACTTGAATGATTTACAACAAATAAGATTGGTTCTTTTGGTAATGTTTCTTTGCCAAGTATATTAAGGTCTATATTTACTATATCTAAAGATTTTTTAGCTTGTTTTTGCATAAATTCAAATTTTTCTTTTAAGTTAAATTTATCTGGATTTTTTTTGATTTTTATAAGTTTAGGTATAGAAGATGTAAAGCCTATGAGCTGATATGTAGCAAATTTTAAGTAATTATTCATAAAATTATCTCCTTAAAATAAAATTGTTTATTACTGTAAAGATTTTAACATAAAATGAAATTTAAGTCTATTTTAATTGGGATTTATAACTTACACTTAAAATAGACTTATTCTGAAATTTTTATACTTATAATTTTATTAATAAAATTATAAGTATAATGTAGTATTCTATTAGATTAGCTAAATAACCTTTAAATATTATTTTGTACAAATATAAGAATCCAATATAGTATTGTTTTAAATCTTATATTATGCTAAAATTTATTTGTATTTTATAAATTACAAAAATATATAGTTTAGTTTTCTAGGGTTCCGCATTTTATAATGGGCAGGTCCAAGAGAAAACGCACAGTTATTGTGTACACGGAAGGATAAAAGCCTGGGAGATATTTAATAATATTTCTGTAGGCTTTTTTATTTTTATATATTTTAAAGTTGAGGAGGTATTCTAATGAAAAAATTTGTTGTTGAGGATGAGTTTTGGAACCTATTTCCTAGTTCAAAGATAGGAGTTGTTATTTGTAAGGACATAGACAACTCTATAAAGGATAAAGAAGAATACAAGGAAATGATTTTGCAGGGAGAAAAAGAGGCATTAAAACACTTGAAGGATTTAGAACTTAGCAATAACCAAGTAATTAAAGTATGGAGAGAAGCATTCAAAAAATTTAAAACGAAAAAAGGAGCAAGGTCATCTATTGAGGCATTGCTAAAAAGAGTTCATAATGGAAATCATATAGCAACTATTAACCCCTTAGTGGATATTTACAATTCTATTTCGCTAAAATATGCATTGCCTTGTGGTGGAGAAGACATAGACAAATTTATGGGAGATATTAGGTTGACTAGAGCAGTTGGAAATGAAGAATTTATACCATTAGGAACAGAAGAAAACTCATCTCCATATGAAGGTGAGATAGTCTATAAAGATAATGAAGGTGCAATTTGTAGATGTTGGAATTGGCGTGAAGCAGTGAGGACAATGCTTACTGAAAATACAAATAATGCATTTTTATGTATTGAATTAGTAGATGAAAGTAGATTTGAAGAATTTGAGAATGCCTTGAATTATTTGGCGAAAACAGTTCAAGAAAATTTAGGTGGAACATGTAAAATTTCAATTTTAGATATTAATAATAAAGAAGTATCAATAAATTAATTTTGAGAGGATAGAGTAATGAGTGGTTTTAGTTATAAAGATATTTATATTGAGGATGGAAAAAGAGTATTAGAAGTAAATATACTTCCTGAAAAGTATTGTAACTTTGATTGTATATTCTGTCCTATTGGAAGGTCATATAATAAAGTGGATACACTTCAATCATTTGACAAGATGGATGACTCACTTAGAGAATTAGAAAGTATAATAGAAAAGCATAAGGCAGAACTAGTTTTCATTAATTCAAAAGGAGAATCACTATTGAATGATAAAATTTGTGATGTAATCGAGTTAGTAAAGCGCAAAAGAGTGCCTGTACGATTACTTTCTAATGGATATTTATTAGGTAAAGACGAATATATAGAAATAGCCAATATGTGTGATGAAGTCATTGGAGAGATAAAAACAATATCGGAAAAAGATTTTCAAAAAATTCAGAGACCAATTATAGGATATACTCTAGAAGAATATATTTCAAATATGATTTTATTTAATAAACAGTATAAAGGAAAATTTATTTTAGAAGTAACAATTATAAAGGAATATAATGATAATGAGGAATCTATTAATAAGATAAAAAGTATTATTTATGAATTATCTCCAGATAAAGTAATTGTTGAAAGAATGAACGATGAAAAATTTAAGCAAAAATTTGATATATCTAGTGAAAAATTTGATAAAATTTCAAAAACGTTATTAAACTTTTGAAAACATTAATGAAAAATATTTATATATGAAATAAAAATCTAATAGAGCTAATCTATTGGATTTTTTATATATAATATACTATATATCTTTACTGAAATAACCCTTATTTATGAAGAGTATTTTATATTTAGGAGAGGGATTTTTTTATTTGTCCAAATAATATTATTTACTTAATTAATAATTATATTGTATATTACCAATAAAAAAAGACTCTTAAAAGAGTCTTTTCCGAAAAAATCTATATAATTATAATATAGTTATGTTTTCTGCTTGCTGACCTCTAGCACCTTTAACTATATCAAAGCTTACTTTTTGACCTTCTTCTAATGATTTAAATCCTGAAGTTTGTATAGCTGAGAAATGAGCAAATACATCATCTCCACCTTCTACTGTTATAAAACCAAATCCTTTTTCGTTGTTAAACCATTTCACTATTCCATTATTCATTAAAAATACTCCTATTAACCTATATCAAGATATACTTGATTTAATTGTGTATTACCACAAATACTATTGTATCATAGATTAATACAAATGTCTACTTAATTGTAATTTTTAGTTAACATTTTTTGATTATGCTTAACCATAAAAAATTGAAAAGCTTTGTGTTACTATATATTGGTGTAAATGCAGATAAAATACTTTACTAACATTTAATTGACATAAATATTAAAATATAAAATTAAGAGATTTAAAAATCAATGTTTATTTGTGAAAAAAATAGATAGGTATTATTTTATATTGAATAATAGCTATCTATCTTAGAGAATATACAATTATGTATTAAGGTATTAATATTTTAATTTATATACAATATAAAATATATAAATATGATACTATTATAAAGCTAGAGAAGCCCATTTTTCACATTGAGAAATTCTTTTTCCATCATCACCTTGTTTTTTATCATATGCAAATTGAGTTAATATTTCACATGGAAATGTGTCACATAGGCCACAATGTGTAAGATTTTTATTCTCACAACATGATTTTACAGGACATTCTTCAGACCAAAAAGGTTTATTAATATTTGTACATCCAGCGCAATTTACATCTTCCTTATACTTACATTCACAACACAAAATTCCACATCTTGATTCTATCATTTTAAATCCTCCTCAAATATAAACTTTAATATAATCATATGTTAAAATTTATATTTCTCATTGTAAAAATCAGACAAATTTTTTATGTAGGTTGTTGGATTAACACCACAAATAGATTTAAAATCATTTATAAAGTGAGATTGGTCATAATAACCTATATTTTGAGCTAAAGTTGTAAATGATATATTATTACTTTGTATTTCTTGTAGTACTGTATTTATACGTAATAATCTAAGGTATGTCTTAACACTCATACCAAGAGAATTATTAAAAATCCTATTTAAATGGCGTTCACTATAACAACTAATTTGAGCAATATTTTTAACAGACATAATAGAGTTTTGTTTCCTAGCATCTATAAGAATTGGTATTGTTAAATCTTTTATATTAGATTTAAATAAGTACGATAAAAATAACCTATCGAATTGTTCAATGAGTTCTTTAAGAGTATTGGACTTTTCAAAGATAGAATTAGTTTCGAAATCAAGTTGAGTGTTAAAGTCTTTAACAGGGATTATTAAATCGGCTGATTCTATCTGAGGAAAACCTGTTAAATAGTATACTCCACATGGAAGAAATTCAACAAATACTCTAAATAGTACATTTTCTATATCATTTTTTACAATAATAGTTTTTGTTGTAGCACCCCAAAATTTGCTAGTTATATCTTTTTTACTAAATTCAAATACGATACATCCACTGGCATCAGGTATCAATGTCAGGTTTTCTATAGAATTTTTATCTGGAAAAGTTATTGTATAGTGAGCTATATATGGTCTTAATAATTTGTGTGGTGAAATATATATATCATGATTGTGATTTTTTAGCATGTTTTTAATTTTTTCTATCATAAGTATATCCCCCTGATACTATTTAGTGATAAATAGATTAGTTTAATTTTAGTATTTTATGTAATAAAACATTCTGATAAAAAGTTTCATTGAGAGTATAAAGTATATAGAATAATTATAAAATAAAGTCTAAAAATGTACAATTATTAAAAAAAATATATGAACTCATGAAACTGGCATATTAGATAGAGTTAGGTATAAACTAAACACAGAAAATAATAGTGTTACTTTTATAATAGATACATATAAAGATATTTTTAAGAATAAAATTTATTATTAAATAAAAAATAAGGGAGAGTGATTTAATAGAATGGCATCAAAACAAATACCAAGAAATAATTTAGAAAAGTTTTTAAGAATAAGAGTTCTATCACATACAGGCGACAAAATACATATAAAATTACCTGTAAATTTTGCAAAGAGAATGATTGAAAGCAATGCTTTAGATTTATTTAATGGAAAAGATGATGTAGTTGATGGTAAAAAAGTTACTGAAATACTAGTTAAGGCATTTGACTATGATTTAACTGGAGAAGTGGTTCATCTAGAAAGAAAAAATGGGGATATTATTAAAGTATCAATTGTGCAATAAAATTAATTTATAGGAATTTCAATTTGATGTAATTATAAAAAGATTATATAAAAAATGAATTATTTTACCATGTTAAAAGCTATATAAATTTGTTATTTTGCAAATTCATATAGCTTTTTAAGTATTCTTATTATGTGTGATAGATATAAAATAATAGTATATTTATATAAGTTAAGTTTTCTGTATTCTCACTTGTAATATATATTTTAGAAGTATTTTGAAAGTTAAACAATTGGCAGTATATTCTATTTTTCTATTGAAAATGATATAATATAGCTACTAAGAGGGAGGAGGACAAAATTTTGAAGTTAAAAACCTATCAATTGATTCTGATTGTTTGTATGATTTTTCTTTCTTTTCCAATAAAAATTAACTCTGCTTCAGATAGGGTTCCAGTTAAAGTCGGGTATTATGATGATGGCGATTATATGAGTCGAAATGAAAATGGAGAGTATATAGGATTTAATTTTGAATACTTACAAGAAATTACTAAGTACACTAACTGGAAATATGAAATAGTAGATTGTAAAAGTTGGGAAAATGCTCTTGAAATGTTAAAATCAGGTGAGATAGATGTTCTTCCTAGTGTCTATTATACAAAAGAACGTACAAAAGAAATGCTTTTTCCAACACTACCAATGTGTAATATCTATACAACTTTAAATGTAAAAGTGGATGATACTCGTTATGATTATGAGGATTTTGATTCATTTCAGGATATGAAAGTAGGTGTTATTAGTAATAGTAAGGATGCTGAAAACTTTAAAGAATATTGTAAAACAAATGATTTTGAAGTTAAAATTATATCTTATAAAGAAACAGATGATTTATTAAGAGATTTAAAAAATGGAAATCTTGATGGTGTTGCTATAACACATCTTGGTCGGACTAGTACATTTAAAAGTGTAGCACAATTTTCTCCAGAGCCACTCTATACTGTGGTTTCAAATAAGAAACTGGATTTATTATCTCAACTGAATTCTGCTTTGAATACATTGACACTTAGGAATTCAAGTTATGAAACAAAATTATATAATAAATATTTTTCTATAAGTACTGCTCAGAAGCCAGTATTTACAAAAGATGAGCAAGAATATATACAACAATCTGGTGAAATTTCAGCTGTTTATGATTCTACAAAGATACCACTAGAATATGGTGATTCAAAAACAGGTGAGTTTTCTGGTGTGGTTGCTGATTTATTTAAGGAAATTACAAATAACACTGGTTTAAAATTTAGATTTGTTTCTGCAAAAAGTTATAGTGAAGCACTTCAAGTATCAAAAGATTCTAGAATATCTATAGTTTGTGGTATGGAAAACGATTATATTAACAACCAAAAAAACAATATAAGAACAACGCAGTATTATTTACGTGCTCCAGTAGTTTTAGTTAGTGGAGAAAAAGAAAATGAAATTAAAAAAGTGGCAGCTGTAAATGGTTCTTTAATTGGACAAAATATTACTGAAGATGGGAAACTAGATAGAACTATAGAGTATTATAATTCTCCAAAAGAATGTTTTGAGGCTGTATTAAAGGATAAAGTGGATGCTGTTTATGTAAATACATATATTGCAGATTATCTATTGTCCAATCCTCGTTATGAAAAATTTTCTGTTTCGACCTTGACAAACTATGCAGAAGAAATAAGTATTGGTATTTCTGATTCTGCAGATTCGAGGTTATTTTCTATACTAGATAAATGTATTCAATATATGTCAACAGAACAAATGGACAGAATAATTTTAAAAAATACGATAATTCAATATGATATAACTTGGCAAGATATTATCCACCAGCATCCAATGGCAATTATTGGAGGCGTTATTATAGTATCAGCTATTATTATTATACTTTTGAGTTTTCTACTTTTATTAAAGTCAAAAAATAATAAACGTATTGAGAGTTTGTTATACCGAGATAGTCTTACAGGAATTTGGAATTTAAATAAATTTTGTAAAGAAGCTATTAAGAGTTTAAGAAGTGCAGAAAGTGGTTCATATGTGATTGTTTATTTAGATATAAAACAATTTCGAATGATTAATGACACTTTAGGTTTTTCAGAAGGAGATGAAATACTTTGTGCACTAGCTAAAGCTTTACAAGATTCTGTATCTTTTGAAGAATCTTGTGCTCGCGTTTCTGCAGACCAATTTGTTATGTTATTAAAATACGATAGTTGGGAGTGCTTAGAAGAACGTCTCTTCAAGATTGATAATCAATTAAATGGTTGGGTAGAAAAAATGAGAAAAACTTACCAACTTATTCTTGTATTTGGTGTATATATGGTAGATGAAGTTGAAAAACATGATATATCTCTCATGCTTGACCTAGCAAATTATGCAAGAAGAAATACAGAAATAACTCACAAAAGTTGTGTTGTACTTTATGATATGACTATGAGAGAGGAAGGGTTACATCAAAGAAACTTAACAGATAGAATGCAAATAGCCTTAGAACATGGAGAGTTTGTTCCATACTTTCAACCAAAAGTAGATATGAATACAAATAAATTGGTAGGAAGTGAAGCATTGGTAAGATGGAATTATCCACATAAAGGTATAATAAGTCCTGCAAAATTCATTCCTTATTTTGAAAAAAATGGATTTGTGGTAGAAATTGACTTTTATATCTATGAAGAAGTCTGCAAAATGTTAAAGAGATGGATGGATTTGGGATTAAATATTAGTCCAGTATCCTGTAATTTTTCCAGAATTCATTTTAATAATGAAAGCTTCTCAGAAAAATTGATAGAAATAGCGGATTCCTATAAAATACCTCACAAATACCTTGAAATAGAAGTCACAGAAAGTATTTTTGTTGAAAATCTCAATCAGATTTTGAGTCATTTTAATCAACTAAGAGAATCAGAATTTCCTATTTCTATAGATGATTTTGGTTCTGGATATTCCTCTCTTGGCTTATTACAACAATTTTCTGTTGATATAATTAAGTTGGACCGTACATTTATACAAAAAGGAATGCATGGTAGTCGTGAACAAGCTGTCGTGCGTGGAGTGGTAAATATGGCAAAAGAATTAAATATGAAAGTTATATGTGAAGGGGTAGAAAGTATAGAACAAGTGAGAATACTAAAAAAAATTGGATGTTATTTGGCACAAGGATATTTTTATGCAAAGCCAATGCCACAAGATGATTTTGAGCAATTATTAAAAAATCCTGTGCTTAAAATTAAATCAAATGTTTAAGGTACTCGTTTATTATATAAGAGAAAAAGAAAAATACCTATTCTAAATTTATATTAACTAAATTGAAAAAGCTATAAATAATAGAATTATTATTTATAGCTTTTTATTATATTAAGTAGTTAATTAAAATTAAATACAAATTGTAGTCATTATATTTTCTGTTTAAGTTTTAAAACTTGTTTTACTATATTTGTTGAATGGTCAGAAATTCTTTCTAAGTTAGTAAGTAAGTCAAGGTAAAGTACACCAGCATCAATTGTACAACTACCATTATTTAATCTAATCATATGAGAATTTCTAAAAGTTTTTTCTAAGTAATTTACTTCATTTTCAACTTCTAAAACTTTGTTTGCTAATTCAAAATCTTTTACATCTAAAACTACTAAAGCATCCTTAAAGTTAGTCATAGTTTTATTGTATATTTCATAGATTTCTTTTATTGCACTATCAGAAAAGTTAACATTCATTTCTTTAACAGTCATAGCCAACTCAGCTATATTTTCAGCATGGTCAGATACTCTTTCGATATCATTTACTGTATTGAAAAGTAAATCTGTTCTAAATCGTTCATCATCTCTGAGTGGTTCTTTAGAAAGTTTTAACAAGTAATTTAATATATCTTTTTGCAATTTATTAACAACTTTTTCAGACTCAAAAGTTTTCTTAATATCCTCACTACTTTTATTTAAAAAACCTGCAATTGAATGTTCTAAAGAGTTTGTAGCTTTATGGCCCATTCTAACAACTTCTTGTACAGTATTACCAAGTGCTATAGATGGAGTACTAAACATTCTTTCATCTAAGTACTTAGTATTGTTTACAATTTCTGACTCAGTTTCCTTAATAGGTATAAGTTTATTTGCTAATTTAACTATGTATTTAGAAAATGGCAATAATATTATAACATTTGTAAGATTAAATAAAGTATGTGCATTTGCTATTTGTCTAGCTGTGTCAGTTGGGTCAAAATGAGTAACTATTGCTGATATAGGTTTATTTAAGACAAGCATAAATATTATTGTACCAATTACATTAAAGCTTAAATGCATTACAGCTGCACGTCTAGCATTTCTATTTGCACCAACACTTGATAAAAGTGAAGTAACACAAGTACCAATATTATCTCCATAAAGTATAGGTAAAGCAGCTGATAGAGGAAGTATTCCTTGAGAAGCTAAAGCTATTAGCATACCCATAGAAGCACTTGAACTTTGTATGATACCAGTGATTGCAAATCCTGCTAATATACCAAGAATAGGATTTTTACTAAAATATAAGAGTGTATCAGTAAATCCCTTATACTCAGCAAGTGGAGCTACTGCATCTTTCATAAATTCCATACCTGTAAATAATATACCAAAACCAATAAGTATTTCAGCTAAGTGTTTTGTTTTTTGATTTGATGTAAATAAATAAAATACTATACCTATACCTAATGCAATTGGGGCTATTCCTTCAAGATTAAATGAAACTAATTGGGCAGTAACAGTAGTACCTATATTTGCACCCATTATTACACCAATGGCTTGACTTAGATTCATTATTCCTGCATTTACAAACCCTACAACCATTACAGTAGTAGCACTTGAACTTTGTATGATACCTGTAACAACTGTACCCACCAATACACCCATAACAACATTACTTGTTAAGAGTTCGATGATTTTCTTTAATTTGTCTCCTGCCGATTTTTGTAAACCTTCTCCCATTAAACTCATTCCATAAAGAAAAAGTCCAAGTCCACCGATAAGACTAACTGCTATATTCACGATATTTCCTCCCTTAAGAAATTAATAAATTTTTTATATGAATTATAAACTTTATTAACTAAAATTTATCGTTTCCATAATATAGAATAACAAATTTTGTCAATTTAAATATTAACGTTTTGTTAAGTATAGGTTAAGAGAATGTTAAATCTTTAAGTTGTTGTTAATTTGAGAAAACTTATATCATATAGTAATTTAAATACTTAAGGTGATATTTAGCATATTTTGGATAAAGTCAACTTAACAAAGAATTAACTGTTTTCGTCAAAATATTTATAATTAAAAAATATCATCCTTTGCAGAATGATATTTTTTAATTATAAATATTTTTATATTCAATTGGTGTAAGGTTGTTGAACTTTTTAAAAACCATACTATAATAATTTTGGCTATTGAACCCAACAAATACAGCAACATCTAAAATAGACATGTCTTCTCGAAGCAAATATTTTTTACTTTTTTCGACTCGAACCTTATTGAGAAAGTTAGTAAATGTATATCCACTTTCTTTTTTAAATAGGGAGCAAAAATAACTTTTATTAAGTTGTAAATCATTACATATATCACTTACTGTTATATCCTCTGAGTAGTTTTTATGAATATAATCGATAGTTTTTTTTACATAAAAACTAAGAGCTGGTTTGTGTTTCATTTTATCATTACATATTTCTGATAAAAGATTTGATATATAATCTACACATGATAGAGGCTTAAATGGTATATCAGAAAACTCAATATCATTATTAATGCATGATTTAAAAGGCCCTATAACAAAATAGCCACTAGAAATATCAAACTTATGTATTGGCATAATTAAAAATTGTATGTCATTGCAAAAACTTAACATTATATAGGATAAGTTTTTATTAGATATAAAATCTGTGCTTTTTATATTATTGAATATGTTTAAACTTGAAAAGTATATTTCTAGTTTATCACTGTAGCCAACACTACAAAGTTCTTTTAAATCCTTATTAATCACTTTTGTTGGGATATTACAACAGTCAAAAAAATCATTAATGATAAGTTCTATATCATCTTTAAAACATTTCAAAAAATCACCTCATCTAAATTTATACAAATATTTTTATAAAAAAACAAATATAGTTAAGAATTTAAAAAACATATCGCGTAAAATAGTTATTGCGAATGATAATTAATTTCGTTAAATAATATTATGATGTAAGAGAGGTAAAAAGTCAATGAAAAAAATAGCTATTTATGGGAAGGGAGGAATTGGAAAATCAACAACAACTTCCAATTTATCTGCATCACTTTCTCATTTAGGATATAAGGTTATGCAAATAGGATGTGACCCTAAATCAGATTCTACTAAAAATTTAATGAAAGGAAAATTTATACCAACAGTTCTCAATGTAATGAAAGAGAAGAAAGATGATTTAAAACTTGAAGACATAGTATTTGAAGGATATGGTGGAGTATTATGTATTGAAGCAGGAGGCCCAACTCCAGGAGTAGGTTGTGCTGGAAGAGGCATAATAGCGGCCTTTGAAAAATTAGAAGAATTAAAGGCGTTTGAAATATATAATCCAGATGTAGTAATTTACGATGTACTTGGAGACGTTGTTTGTGGAGGATTTTCAATGCCAATAAGAAATGGATTTGCAAATGAAGTGTATATAGTAACTTCTGGAGAAATGATGTCAATGTATGCTGCTAGTAATATATCTTTAGCTGTAGAGCAATTTAAAAATAGAGGGTATGCTTCTTTAAAAGGACTCATATTAAACGCTAAAAATGTTGAGAATGAAATAGAATTAGTTGAAAAATTGGCTGATGAAATAAAAAGTAAAGTTTTTCACTATATCCCAAGAAATAAAATCATGCAACAGTCTGAGAATAATGGAAGAACCGTTATAGAAGAAGATAAAGATGATGAAATGTCACAAGTATATATAGAACTTGCAAATAAGATTATGCAAAGTAACTAGATAAATATAAGATTAAAATAGAAAATACAGATTTAAAATAAAGTTTATTATGGAGGAAATTTTTATGAAATTTAAAAAGATATGTTCAGTATTTTTACTTAGTGCATTAATATTAACAGGATGCTCAAAACCATCAAATGATGAGTCTGCAAATAAGGAGTCAAATAACAACGTAAAAGTTGTTTCAGCCACAGTAGCAGCAACACAAGTACTAGATAAATTAGATGCTACTTTAGTAGGTATTCCAACGACTAAATCTGAATTGCCAGAAAAATATAAAAATCTACCAGAAGTAGGACAAGCTATGAATCCTGACTTAGAAATTGTAGCATCTCTTGAGCCAGATGTATTTATAGTTGATAGTATGTTTAAAGAAAATGTTGAGAAGAGTATGAAAGAATATAACCTAGATACATTCTATTTTGAAACTGGAACATACACAAAGTTTCTTAAAAGTATAGAAAATTTAGGTAATAAAATAAATAAACAAGATGAAGCAGAAAAACTTATAAAAGAGCTAAAAGGAGTAGAAGAATTGGTCGTAGAAAAATCAAAAAAACAGGATAAAAAACCAAGAGTAGCTATTTTATTTGGTGGTGGAAATAGTTTTATGCTAGCTACAAAGAGCTCATATCTTGGTGATTTGGTTAAAACAGTAGGTGCTGAAAATATAGCTGATAACTTAACAGATAGTGTGGATTCAGATTATATACAATTTAGCTTAGAACAAATTATAAAAGAAAATCCAGATTACATACTTAGATTTGCACATGGGAATATAGAAGAGACTAAAAAAGCATTTGATGATTCTTTTGATAAAAATCCTGCATGGGCTACATTGAATGCAGTGAAAAATGGAAAAGTTATAGATTTAGACTCAAGTATATTTAATGTATCAGCAAATATACATGTCAAAGATTCAATAAATAAACTGGGAGATATCTTATATGGAGATAAATAGATTTTAGGTGAATAATATGGATAATAAAAAAGTCTTATTGATATTTACAGGGTTGATAACTGTAATTATTTTATTAATTGTTTTTTCTACTGTAGGGAGTGTAAATTTAAGTATTGGGGAAATATTTGATGCATTGATAAATGAAAATAATACAATGGTTACTACAATAGTTTATAAAATGAGGTTGCCTAGAAATATTTTAGCAGCGTTAGTTGGTGCAAATCTAGCAGTTTCAGGATTATTGTTACAAGCTGTTATGAAAAATCCATTAGCAGACCCTGGTATAACAGGTATATCTACAGGAGCAAGTGTAGCTGCTATTATAATATTGCTTTTATTTCCACAATATACAAGTATGTTACCAATAGTTGCTTTTATAGGAGGACTCATATCTTGTGGAGTAGTATATTTGATGGCGTATAAAAATGGGCTTAGACCAGAGCGAATTATACTAGCTGGAGTCGCTGTAAACACTATATTAGGTGGTGTTATATCGTATTTATCAACTATGTATAGTGAAAGAATTCAAAGTGCAATGTTGTGGTTAAACGGAAGTTTAGCCACAAAGACTTGGTTAGATGTAAATATGCTAATATGGTATTCTGTTATAGGATTGATAGGAGCAATTTTACTTATCAGAAGTACAAATGTACTGCAACTAGGAGATGACGCAGCTACAAATCTTGGCTTCAATGTAAATAAAAGTAGGTTTCTAATCTCATTAGTAGCTATATTTTTAGCAGGTGTTTCTACCTCCATAGTTGGTGTCATCAGCTTTGTGGGCCTTATAGTACCACATATAACTCGTATGTTGCTTGGTAGTGACCATAAATATACGATACCATTTAGTATAGTACTAGGGAGTATAGTATTATTAATTGCAGATACATTAGCAAGAACAATAGGAGGCTCTATAGAGATTCCAGTAGGCGTTATTATGTCTATAATAGGGGGTCCATTCTTCTTATATTTATTAAGAAAGAGAGGCGGTTATTAATGTTCAATGTAAAAAATGTCAAAATAGGTTATGAAGATAAGATTATCATAGACAATCTGAGTGTGAGCATTAAGGAAAAAGAAGTAGTTTCTATATTAGGTCCAAATGGTTCAGGAAAATCTACGCTACTTAAATCCTTATCTAGAATTTTGAAAATTAAACAGGGTGACATATATATTGGTAAGAAAAATATGAAAGTCATGAGTAATAAAGAAATTTCGAGGAAAGTGGCATTATTAGCTCAACATAATGCCTCCTTAAAGGATATAAAAGTAAAGGATTTAATATATTATGGAAGAGTACCACATAAAGGTTTTTTTGAAAGTAAAAATAAAAATGATGAAGAGATAGTAAATTGGGCAATGAGAAATACAGGTCTTGAAGCATATAAAGATAAATTGGTAAGCAATTTATCTGGAGGAGAAAGACAAAGAGTATGGTTAGCGATGGCACTTTGTCAAAAGCCAGATATACTTTTATTAGATGAACCTACAACATATTTAGATATATCTCATCAATTAGAACTAATGGAACTTGTAAAAGATATAAATAAAAAATTTGGAATGACTATAATTATGGTTCTACATGATATAAATCAAGCGAGCAAATACAGTGACAGACTTATTATTATGAATAATGGTGCTATAGTAGCGGATGGCCATCCTAATAACGTAATAAGTGAAGAAATAATAAAAGATGTTTATAAGGTAAAATGTGATATAGATATAGATCCAATTAGCAAAAAGCCTAGGATTCATCCAATAATGTTATGTAGAAGAACTAGTAGTATATAAAGTTTTAACATTTGAAATGACCACAGTTTAAAAATATAAAAAGTAATATAAGTGTAACTTTAAATTTATAAAGTTGTATAAGTAATAGGATTGGAAAGGAAAAAATATGTATACTTTAAATGTATTAAATAGATTAAAAGATATAGCATATGATAAAGATATAAAATCTTTATCATATGCTGTGTTTCCAGGGACTCATTGTCCATTGTTTGGAGTTGTATTAACTGCATCATATATAAAAAACATGGCTCTTGTGATAGTAGGAACAAATGAATGTACTTATTATAGTAAAAACTTTGCATATCATAGACAGTCTGGTCAAGATAGTGTTTATTCAGTAGTTCTAAAAGATAAAGATATAGTTTTTGGTGCAGAAAAAAAAGTAATAGAAGCTGTAAAGTATATTTCAGAAGTTGAAAAGTTTGATGCAATAATGATAGTAACTACATGTGTACCAGAGTTAATAGGTGAGGATTATAATGCTTTATCTGAGGAATTGGAAGAACTGATAGGTATCCCTGTTTTAGCAGTTAATACCGAACATTATACTTGTAATTCTCATATAATTGGAATGACTAGAGCTTTAAAGAGTTTATCATCAGTTATGGAGAATCATACAAATAAAAAAGGTGTTAATATTTTAGGGCATAGACAAGAGAATGTAGAAGATACAGAGCTTGTAAAGTTACTTTTTAAAGAAGGCGTAAAAATAAATTGTGTAATACCATCTAAATGTACTATAAGAGATATAAAAAGTGCATCTAGTGCTAAATTAAATATAGTAACAGACATGATAGCATTGGATTTAGCAGAAGATATGAAAAATAAATTTGGAATAGAATACATATATTTTGATAAAAACATGAAAGAGTCAATTATAATGGAAAACTATAATAAACTTTGTAACATTTTAGATATAGATGTACAAGATGAATTATTAGAACAAAGACAAAAATATAATTTGTTATTGAATAAATGTAGACTTCTAATGGAAGGTAAAAAGCTAATTTATGGGAATACACCAATGATGGTGTTTGAAGCAGTGGATTTCTTAACAGAATTAGGGTTAGTGCCAGAATTTATACAAGTGCGTGAACTTTATGAACAAGATGGTTTATTTAAAGACAACATAATAAAAAAAGGACACAATC
The DNA here is from genome assembly GCF_020658175.1 of Clostridioides sp. ES-W-0018-02. Lineage (NCBI taxonomy): Bacteria > Bacillati > Bacillota > Clostridia > Peptostreptococcales > Peptostreptococcaceae > Clostridioides > Clostridioides sp. ES-W-0018-02. The sequence continues at coordinate 319,450 of NZ_JACVVY010000001.1, forward strand.
CATATATAAGCAGAATTGCGAATATAGCTCCACTTAGAAGTTTGTATGATACTATAAATGCAGATATTTATATAGGCCATGAAAATCCAATGTTATTAAAAGAAAAAGGACTTATGCAAATAACGTTAGACGAACATGCACAAAAAATAGGGTTTGAGCTTCCAATAGGCATAATGGAAACTTTAATTAAATTGTTTGATGTGGAGAAAGTTACAAGAAAGGAAGTGATTTAATATGGAAGTATATAAATATTTTCCAAATCCTTCTGATAGAATGGGAATAATATTTACAGTATCATCAATAAGTGAAGCCTGTGTCATAGAATTTGGCCCATCAGGAACAACTCACTATGCGATAGAAGCAATTGGAAGTTTAAATGGAGAAGACAAAGCAAAGATTTATTCAACTCATATGAGTGAAAGTGATGTTACGTTTGGAAATTATGATAGATTAGAAAAGGCTATAATTGAAATAGATAATAATATTAACCCAAAATATATATTTGTAATGGCTTCATCTGTATCTTCTATTATAGGTGTGGATATAGTAGGAATCTGCAATATCATAAGTGATTCTGTAAACTGTAAGTTAATCCCAATTACAACAGGTGGATTAAGAGAAGATTATAATCAAGGAGTTGAAGATTTTCTTTATATATTAGCAAAGGATGTAGTAAAAGAGAGCAATGAAAAAATTGATAGTTTTAATATAATTGGATGTAATATAGACCAATATAACTTTTTATCAGATTGTGAAGAAATTAAAAGGATGATAAAGACTTTTTTCAAAAAAGAAGTAAATGTAACCTTTACATCATACACATCAATAGATGAAATAGAAAATGCATCTAAATCTAGTTTAAATATAGTACTTAGGAAAGAAGGTATTAAAGCAGCCACTTTTATGAAGGATAAGTACAATATACCTTATGTGTATAAAAAGCCTTATGGAATAAAAAATACTGAAGAATTTATTAAAGACATACAAAAAGTAACTATGTGGGATTTGGATAAAAGTGCTTATGAAGCTGAAGTATCTAACATAAAAAGACAAGTATTTAATATAAAAAGGAAGTTTTATTTTTATAAGGAAAGCAAAAAATGTGCTGTATTTGGAGATTATGACACTGCTTTAGGATTTAAAGATTTATTGAATGAATTAGGTCTTGAAGTTGATAGAGTTAATATATTGCATAATACAGATTGTAATGACGAATCTGTATATATTGGAAATAATGAGTTAGAAAGAAATAAATATTTAAAAGAAAATGAGTTATTGGTTTTATTTGGAGATGGTACTAGTATTGATATGAGTCACAATTCAAAGTTAGATATACAGATAAGTAATCCAAACCTAAAAAGTGTAAATATATATCCATATACACCATTTATTGGATTAAGAGGAGTGCTTTACATAATTGAAAGAATACTTAATATATCACTATAAGATAGATTTATTAAAAGGTTAATACATATTTTCTCACAATAATTTATGAATTCTGTTAGGATTTGTAAGATATGGGATATAATATAAATAAGTAAATTTTATAAATAGATAATTTACTTGCTTTATTTTAATTATGTTGGAGAAGTGGGGGAATAGGTTATGGAAAGACTAATGGAGCTTTTAGAAAGAAAATTTTTAAAAGATGTAGAACTCTTAGAATTGGAAGATATAGAAAATGTAGTAGAGTGTAAAATGACACAGCCATACAATGCTCACTATAATGAATACTTAGTAAAAGTGAAAAATGGAGATATAATAGAAGAATATTTTGTGTATTTAAAACATAGATAGATGTAGAAGAGGTGTGTATTTTATTTGTAATATTACAAAATAAATACACACCTCTTTTAGTATTAGAGTGTAAAACTATAAAATTTTAATTTATATCTATTTGATATTTTCAACAATATCAGTTAATATTGAGTCTAAATCATTACTAATGTCTGTAACACCATTATGAGTAATATCTATGATTTCTTTAGTCATAGGAAGTTCACCTAGAAGTTTTAAATCTAAATCATTTAAAAACTTTTCAGTAGAGTCACCATCAAATAGTTTGATTTTTTTAGAACAATCAGGACATTGAATATAACTCATATTTTCAATAACTCCAAGAACATTTATGTTCATTTTTTTAGCCATATTAACAGCTTTTGATACAATCATAGATACCAAATCTTGAGGAACTGAAACCATAACTATTCCACTTATAGGTATAGATTGCATAACTGTTAATGCAACATCTCCAGTGCCTGGGGGCATGTCTATAAGTAAATAGTCTAGTTCTTCCCAAAGTACATCAGTATAAAATTGTTTTACAACTCCTCCAACTAGAGGTCCTCTCCAAACAACAGGTTCATTTTCATCATCTATCATAAGATTTATAGACATTACTTTTATGTTATTTGAATTTTCTACAGGATAAATATAAGAACCATCAGAATAAGCTTTTACATTTTTTAGACCCATAAGTCTAGGAATACTTGGTCCTGTTATATCAGAGTCTAATATACCAACTTTATATCCCATTTTATTTAGTTTATTAGCAAGTAAAGCAGTTACAGTCGATTTACCAACTCCACCTTTCCCACTCATAACACCAATTATTTTTCCAAATTTATTGTTAGGGTTATTTTCAATAGAACAATTTGATTGACTATTACAATTTCCCTTTGATGGACATGAATTACAATCTGCCATATCTATTACCTCCAATGTTTAGTATTTATTAGATTATTTGTAACCTACATATACTATTTTAGTACAATTAAACAATAAAGTCATTATTTAAAAGGAACTTAGAATATTTTCTATTAATCAAATAGTAATTTATTATAAAAAAAAGAAGGTAATAAAAAAATATAACCTTCTCAATAAAATGGTTGTTTCAATTGACCTATAGAGTTTAATCATATAAACATATAGGAAATATTTCAATATATTATACATAAATGGTCATTTTATAAGTATAACTGGGAATTATATATATTTTTTATAGAAGTTTGTTGAAAAACAATTAAAAATCATGAAGAAAAAAGATATAATTAGAAATGTAGTGATAAATTTAAAAATGTGGTAATAAATATTTTACTAAAAATGATAGCATTGAAATATTTTAAATAACATCAGGAGGTATATAGATGGAAATAAAACCAAGAAGTGCAAAAGTAGAAGAGTTTGATAAAGTAACAGGATTAATAAACTATGTGTTTAGAATATCAAGAAACTATAAGCCAACTATGGTGGAAGAGTTTCCCCTTTTATTGAATAAAGATAACATAGAAAATATGATTATAATATCAGAAAATGAAAAAGTAGTTTCAGATGTAAACTATTTGGTACAAGATGTATCTATTCAAGGAAATAAACTAAAGGTTGCAGCTATAGGTGGAGTATGCACACATCCAGATTATGAGAAGAAGGGATATTCATCTAAAATACTAGATAAAGCAGAAGAAAAAATGTTTTCTGATGGTGTAGATGTTTTAATTATTTCAGGGACAAGAAGTTTATATAGTAGAAGAAACTGTAGTGTAGTGAAGAGTTTCTATAAATATACAATAAAGCCAGAAAATATTGAAATACCATATGAAATAGTTGAATTTGATGAAACTAATTTTGAAAAAGATGCTGATTTAGATAAAATGATTGAATTATATAATCAAAATAGTACTAGATTTATAAGAACGAGAGATGAATTTAAAAAATTATTACATGCAGCTACTATTGCTTGGGGGCCAATTGATTATAAGAAAGTATTTATAAAAGAAAATAGTAACATAATAGGATATTTAATAATAAGAACAATAAAAAAAGAAGGTTCTATTATAGGAGAAGTAGTTGAAATAGGAGTGAATAATATAAATGTTGAAAATGTATTAAAATATGTTACGAATAAATTTGGTTTAGAGTATTTAGACTATAAGGTACATGTAAGAAATCTAAAGGACCAATTAGAATGTAATGAACTAAAGTCTTTGGATTATCAACAAGGAACAATTAAAATAATAAATTACAGTAAATTATGTGATAATTTAAAAGGTTATTTTAATCAATATGTAGATTCTGAACTATTAGAGCATATTGAATTTAAACAAGTTGAAAATAAATATATCATCAAATATAAGGAAGAGGAGCTTATGATAGAAAGTTTAGATAAACTTAATAAGCTATTTTTCGAAAGAAATGAAGAACAATACAATGAATTTAAACATTTAAAAAAAATATATGAATTTACTACAAAAGTATTTCCTATAGATTTTCCATGGACTGCAAATTTAAACTACCAATAATTATTATACTTTTTACCTAAGATTTAAAAGAAATGTTCTTAAAGATGGTTTAAAGAAGTTGATTCAATTAGCCAATCAAAGAAGAGATTACCTACATCAAGTAACTTGAGTATAAAGTTATTTGGTATGGAAGATTAGTTCAATGAGTGTTGGAAAAGTACTTTTATGAAGGAATTTGAAAGGATGAGTATTATATGGACATACTTGAAAAAATAGCAGAATGTATATTAAATATGGGTGTAAATAATATAGAAGAGTTAGTAAAAGACGCTATAGAGGAAAATATTAATGTAGAGGATATATATGAATATGGGTTAAACAAGGGTATGATAGGTGCTTTAGATAAATTTGAGAGTAAAGAATACTATCTTTCAGAAGTGATAGTATGTACAGATGCATTAAACAAAGGTATTAGCATCTTAAAGGGCACTGGAAAGATAAAGAAAAAATCAAAGGGAGTAATTTTAATGTCTGTAGTAGAAGGTGACACCCACGAGATTGGAAAAAATATTGTAAAAGTAATGGTTGAAGCTACTGGATATAAAGTAATTGATTTAGGTGTAAATAGAAAAAGCGAAGATATAATAGAAGAAGCTATAAAAAACAATGTAGATATAATAGGTTTATCTTCAATGATGACAACGACAATGGAAAACATGAAATCAGTAATAAATAAGCTTAATAGACTTAATTTAAGTAAAAGGCCAAAGGTAATAATTGGTGGAGGTCCTGTAAGTATGGATTTTGCAGAAGAGATAGGTGCAGATGGATATAGTCCAAATGCTCCAAAAGCAGTTAAATTAATAGACAAACTTATAGGAGGAGAAATTTAGAATGTTTTCAGATATGACTTTATTGCAATATATAAATAGTGAAGATAGAGGATTTTTCCTGCCTGATATGGGTACAAATGGTTTATTTTTAATAAATAAAAAAGCATATGAAGTATATGATAGTGTAGATTTACAATTGGAATTAGCAAGAACTATGGACAAATATTTTGAATCAGATTTTATATATTCATTTTGTGATGGAATTACATTTTGTGAGACTCTGGGCTTAGAGACACTAAGACCAGATTACGATTTTCCAAGTGTATTGACACATACAATAACAGATAGTGAAAAGTTAAGAAAATTAGATGTACCAGACCCTTATACAAGTGGACGTATGCCACTCAATCTAGAAAGCTTGTCACTAATATCAAAAACTATAAAAAAACCATTATATGAATCAATACAAGGTCCATTTACTCTTGCAGGTCAATTAGCTGGGGCTACACAACTTTTAAGGTATATAATAACTGATAAAAAATTTGTGGAGGAGTTATTAGAATTCACTACTGAGTTAGTAAGGCGATATGCTGTGGCTGCAAATAAAGCAGGTGCAAAATATATTTCAATAGCAGAGCCAACATCAGTAACTTTAAACAAAGCTAGATTTGATGAATATATAGTAAAAAATTTAAATGAGATATATGATGAACTTGATTGTTGGAAAGGTATGCATATATGTGGAGACACAAGAGAGTTGTTAGATAATATGTTGAGTTGCAATGTAGATGCAGTAAGTTTAGACCAAATTCTAGACTATGAAGAGATTGCACCAAGAATTCCAAAAGATATAGTTTTAATTGGAAATTTAGACCCAATAAAACTTCTTGGACGTTCTACACCTGATAAAATCACAAAGGAAACACTAAAGTTGTTAAAAAAGATGAGAAAGTATGATAATTTCCTATGCGATTTTGGTTGTAACTGTTTAAATACAACACCAGTAGAAAATTTACAAGCAGCCATAAAAGCAGGCAGAATTAGTTATAAAGAATTAGATAGGATTGATATGAATGAGTTGGAATAACAGTAAAAATATGCCTTATTTAGAATTTATAGATTTAGAAAATATTTATATAAATAAAGATACAGTGCTAAAGTTTTTGGGATATTCTAATAGAAAAGTTCCAGAAATGATTAATGAAATAGTTGAAGAAGAAATAAAAAGTATAAAAAGCATATTGAATATTAAAGTTTATATAAGTGAAATTGATACTGATAAAATGCCTAAAGAGTGTAAAAAGGCATTTGCTATTTTATATACTATAGGAGATAAAATTGATATTAAGATGAACGACTACATGAAAAATTGTAATATGATGGCAGGTCTAGCACTAGACAAAATAGGTGTAGTATGTTTAGATTACATTAATGAAAAAATAAAAATGTATTTAAAGGAAACCTATAGTAATCTCAATATATCATACGAGATATATCCAGGAGATAAAGATTTTAAAGTTGAAAATCAAAAAGACATTTATGAATATATAAAAAATAAATACAATAATTTGGAAATAAAAATCAATGATTATCATCAATTGGCTCCTATAAAAAGTGTCGCGATGCTCATATTAATGGGTGATAAGGAAAATACTGAATCAAGATGCAGTAAATGTATTAGAAAGTGTTTTTAGAAATTTTTACAAGATTAAAGTTGATATTGGCAAGTTGCAATAATTTTTTTAGCTTAAATATACGCTAGCTAAAAAAATTATTGCAAAATAATAAGATTCTACTTATAAATTATAATAAATTTTTTAATTCAATGAGAGTGTTTATTTCATAAGTTGGTATAGAACTAGTATAATTTATACTGTTATTGGAGTTTAGCCAACAAGTATCTATTCCTGAATTTATTCCTCCTAATATATCTGAAGTTAAACTATCACCAATCATCAAAGCAGAAGTTTTATCATAACAGTTAAACTTTTTAAATGCATATTTAAATATTTCTGGATTTGGTTTTGATACTTTTACTTCTTCTGATACAATCATTCCATCAATATATTTTTTTATTTCTGAGTTTTTAAGCCTATTATTTTGGACTTTAGAAATTCCGTTTGTTATTATGATAATTTTATATTTACTTTTAAGGTATGACAATACATCAAGTGTACCTGGCATTAAAAAAGTACATTCTGACAAAAGATTTAGGTACATTTTACTAAGAATTATAGGGTCAACATTTAATTTCATTTCCTTTGCAAAAAGTTCAAATCTAAGTAGCTTAAGCTCATCTAAAGTTATAGTGTTTTTTTCAAGGTCAAGCCAAAGCTTATCACTTATATTTCTATATATTTTTATACATTTTTCAAAGTTAAAATCCAATCCAAATTTAGATAAAAGTTTCTTGAAAGCATAAGATTCACTCTTTTTAAAATCAAATAAAGTATCATCTGCATCAAAAAATATAAATTTATATCTCTTCATAAGGTCTACCCTTTATAGTATAACTGCAAAAACTACTTTGCTTTCACTATTAGAATCATTTTGCCATTTGTGCTTTGTTCCTAGAGGAATCTTAACACTATCACCTTTGAATAGAGTAAATTCATCATCATCCATAAATAGTTTGACTTCTCCTTCTAAAATGTATGCAATTTCATCTCCATTATGAGTAATTCTATCAACACAAGAAGATGTATTTGGAGCCAAATCCATAATAGCAAATTCTAAGTTACCACTAGAATCTGGAATTAAAACTTCATATACAACATCATTACTTCCAGGTAAAATAACTTTCTTTCTACTATCGCGTCTCACTATTAAACTTTTTTTATCTACTTCAGATACAAAAAATGTAAATAGAGGAACATTTAGAGAAGAGGCTATAGATTTTAATGAGTTTACAGATGGATTAGCAAGACCTCGTTCTATTTGACTCAATAATGATGGTGTAACATCTGCTAGTTTTGCTAAATCTCGAATACTTAGATTTTGTTTTTTTCGAACTTCAGCTATTTTTTCTCCTAAATTTAAATCATTCATATAAATATCCTCTCTTTTTCGTTTTAAAAATATTACTTTAAAATAACCTAAATAAAAAGATTATATAGTATGAAATCATTATAACATATAAGATATAATTTTGAATAAATAATGTTAAATCTAATTGAATAAATTAAAATATAATTGACAAGTGGATACAGAATACTTAAAATATATTTAAATAAAATTAAATTAAGTAAAAAATAATTAACTTACTTTAAGATAGGAGGGAATAGTGTGCAAATAACAACTTTTGGAGCTATATTTGGCTTATTAGTAGCAATTATTTTAATTATAAAGAAATTTCAAGCTGTATATAGTTTAATGTTAGGGGCATTTGTTGGGGGAATAATTGGAGGAGCGAGTATAACAGAAACTGTAGATTTTATGGCAACTGGAGCTATGAATATCTCACCATCAATTCTTAGAGCTTTAGCATCAGGTGTATTGGCTGGAAGTCTAATAAAAACAGGAGCAGTTGATAAAATATCAGAACAAATCGTAAAGATATTAGGAGAAAAGAGAGCCTTACTTTCTATAGCTGCTTCAACAATGGTACTTGCAGGAGTAGGTGTAAATTTGGATGTATCTGTAATAACTGTAGCACCAATAGGCTTATACATAGGAAGAAAATTAAACTACTCTAAATTAGCAATACTTTTAGCTATGTTAGGTGGAGGTAAAGCAGGTAATATAATATCACCAAATCCAAATACCATTGCGGTAGCAGAAAATTTTTCTGTAAATCTATCTAGTGTTATGATAGCAAACGTAATTCCAGCAATTGTTGGTATTGTGATTACAGTTGTTTTGGCAAGTTTATTAATAAATAAAGGAAACAAGGTAGAATCATATGAACTCTTGGAGCAAAGAGAGGGCTTACCAAGTTTGTTTAAGTCATTATGTGGTCCAATTGTAGCTATATTTTTATTGTTTTTAGGAAATATATCACCTATAGTAATAGACCCTATGGTTGCACTTCCTATAGGAGGAGTAGCGACCTTAATAGCTACAGGAAATTTGAAGAATACAAGAGAGTATTTATCTTTTGGATTATCTAAGATGCAAGGTGTATGCATATTATTACTCGGAACAGGGACTATTGCAGGTATTATACAAATGTCTGAATTACAACAGAGTACAATAGGTATACTACAATATTTAAATATGCCACAATTTTTATTAGCACCAATTTCAGGTATACTTATGTCACTAGCAACAGCATCATCAACAGCTGGAGCTACTATAGCATCGTCAACTTTTTCTGATGCTATAGTAAGTGGTGGATTATCACCAATTTCAGGGGCATCAATTGTTAATGCAGGTTCTAGTGTATTTGAACAATTACCAAATGGTTCATTATTTCATACTAGTGCAGGTAGTATAAATATGGATATAGGTGAAAGATTTAAATTGATTCCGTATGAAGCACTAATAGGAATAGTAATGACTATAGTTTCAACATCTATACAATTAATCTTATAATAAATATAAATATTTAATGAAAAAAGTAGGATTTTGTTATTAAATATTGAATTTATATAAAAAAGAAAGATTGGAGTTTTAAGGTGAATAAAAAAAAGATAGTAATTATAGGGATTATTTATTCATTTTTAGTTGTAGTTTCACTCGCAAATATGTATGTAGGTATGGAGTATAATTTGAATATATTTGAATATGTTAAGAAATCACTTCCATTTACAGAAGAGGAAAAACAATGGCTAAAAAAACATGAAAATTTAGTTTATAGTTCTGACCAGAGCTCTCCTCCTCTTAGATATAAAGGTCAAGAAGATGGTCAATACAAAGGAATTGTTGTTGATTTAATTAATTCCCTATCAATCCAAATAGGTAGAGATTTCTATTTTAAACCAAATACATGGTGGAAAGAATCCTTTGTAAATCCAGTAGATGATAGTATAAGATTTTTTGACTTAATTCCATCAAAAGAAAGAGCAAATAAGTTTGTATTTACTGACCCAATTTATACGTTAAGCGCAAATATATTGAAAGATAAAAAATCACAGAATATAAATAGTTATAGAGATTTAAAAGGAAAAACAATAGCAATACCAGAGGGTGACTATTCTATAAACTTTTTGAAACAAAGAGTTGATAATATAGATATTGTGTTGACTCCAGATATAAAGACTGGAGTCAATTATTTAATGTCAGGTAAAGTAGATGTAGTTGTTGGTGATGAACCAGTACTACAATACTATGTAATAAACTATGAACTTTCAGATAAATATAGTATTTTAAATACTCCTATTTATACCAAAAAGGCAGTTCTCGCTGTTCCTAAACAATATGAAGAATTAGTTGGTATTTTAAATAAGGGAATTTTTAAACTTCAGAAAAATGGTGTATATAAAGATTTAAATAAAAAATGGTATTCTATATATAATGAAGTTGATGATGTATTATATGATAGAGGAGTCATACCAATCATTTATATTTTTATAGGCATAATTTTGATATCTATTTATATTTTTTATAGTTATACATCTTTATTAAAAATAGAAATAAGAAGGAAAACAGAAGAAGTAATAGAAAATAAGAAGGCTTTAGAGGCTACATTTAATAGTATCACAGACATAATAATGCTTATAGATGACAATTACAATATAGTTGAATCAAATAAAGTATTCTATGATTTTATCAATGAGACACAATATAAAAAAGAAGAATTAATTGATATAATAAAAAATATTATTGAGAATACATTTTCTGAAAATACACATGAAACAAGTGAAATAGAATTGAGTAATAAAATTTTGAAAATAAGTACTTTCCCTGTAGAATATAAAAAAAATAATGTTGAATATATAGTAGCTTTAATTAAAGACATAACTAATGATAAAATAATAGAAGCAAAGTTGTTGAGAGATAATAAAATGATATCTATAGGGCAACTAGCTTCTGGAGTAGCACATGAGATAAGAAACCCTCTAGGAATAATAAGAAATAATTGTTATCTTTTAAAAGATAATGTCACTATAGAAGAGGTAAATGATTGTGTAAAATCAATAGAAAGTAATGTAGATAGAGCAAGTAATATAATAACGAACTTATTAAATTTTGCAAGAATATCAGATGATAGTTTAGAAAATATAAATATAAGAAATTTTATTGAAAATATAGTCAAGCTTCAGTATAAAGTTTTACAGTTAAAAGATGTTGAAATAAATATAAACTGCAATAAGGATTTAGTGTGTTACATAAATGGAGAGTCTTTAAAACATGTATTTATAAATTTAATATCTAATTCAGTAGATGCAGTACATAAAGGCGGTAAAATTATTATAAATTGCTATGTGAAAGAGCGCTGTTTATTTATAGATTTTAAAGACAATGGTGATGGTATAAAAGAAAACGTTTTAAAGGATATATTTAATCCTTTTTATACTACAAAGCCGATTGGTGAAGGAACTGGATTAGGATTGTATATTACATATAATGAGATTAAAAAGAATAACGGAGATATAAGTGTCAAAAGTCAATTGGGAGTTGGTACTTGTTTTTATATAAAAATTCCACTAAATAAAGAGGTGACTATATGATGAAGATACTAGTAGTTGATGATGAATTAGAGTATGGGACAATAATGAAAAAAATTTTGCAAAAGAATGGATATGTGGTAGATATAGCACTAAGTGGAGAAGAAGCTGTGAGTATTATCAAAAAAAATAAAAATTATGATTTGATTTTGTCTGATGTTATGATGAAAAACATGGATGGAGTACAACTTTTAGATAAAATTAAATCTATTAATAAAAATATAGAAGTTATATTAGTTACTGGATATGGAAGTATTGAAAATGCAGTTGAAGCCATGAAAAGAGGAGCTTTATCTTATTTTATAAAAAGCAATCCTATTGAAACTTTATTAGAAGAAATTGAGAAAGTAAAAACAGAAAAAGAAGTAGTTTGTACACAAAAAAATAATTTGGACTTTACTTTAGAATCTAAAAATAAGGATTTTAATAATATAATAAAAATCGCAGAAAAGGCTGCTTGTAAAGATGTAAATATACTAATTCTTGGAGAATCTGGTGTAGGAAAAGATGTTTTAGCTAGATATATACATAGTCTAAGTCCAAGAAGAGATGAAATATTTGTACCTGTAAACTGTTGTTCTTTTTCTGAAAACTTATTAGAATCTGAGTTATTTGGACATGAAAAAGGTTCTTTTACTGGAGCAGTAGATAATAGAAAAGGCAGATTTGAACTTTCAAATAAGGGCACTTTATTTTTAGATGAAATAGGAGATATACCTCTAAATGTACAAGTAAAATTGTTAAGGACACTTGAAGATAAATCTATAGAGAGAATAGGAAGCAACAAGTCTATTAAAGTTGATTTTAGATTAATTTGTGCAATGAATAAAGAACCTAAAATAGAAATACTAAATGGTAATATAAGAGAAGATTTTTTTTATAGAATAAGTACAATAACAATAACTATACCACCTTTAAGAAATAGAAGAGAGGATTTAAATACACTTATAGACTTTTTCTTAAATAAATACCAGATTGAACATGATAAAAAAATATCCTCAATTGATAAAGAAGTAGTTGATTTTTTAATAAATTATGATTATCCAGGTAATATAAGAGAATTAAAAAATATAATCAATAGATTAGTAGTTTTAAGTGAAGGAAGTAAGTTATCAAAAGATAATTTAAACTTAATATCAAACAATACAAACATAGATGATAAAATAAGTATTAGACCTCTAAGAGAAATAAGAAAAGAATTTGAGTGTGAATATATTGAAAAGGTTCTATCTCTATGTGGAAATAATATTTCAAATACAGCAAAAAAATTGGAGATTAGCAGAAGACAATTAACTAATAAAATATCAGAGTACAATATTAAGTGAGAAAAAAACTTCTCATATACTGAGCAAAAAATTTCTCACAATTATTAAAAGATAAGTAGAAAAATTCTACTTATTTTTTTTATTATAATTTTAAAATTTAAGACTTACAATAATTATAGGTAAATTCAATGTTTATATAAGTAAAAAATGAAAATATCTATGGCATTAACATAAAAAAGCTATATTTTAAATAATTGGCATATAAAATGCTTTATATATAAATAAACGTAATAATAGATATTTTTAATTGCGATTAAATGTATTAAGGGGGATTTTCATATGAAGCTAGAGCTAGGGAATATATTTATAAAAAATGTTGAATTTGGCGAGAAAACAGAAGTAAAAGATGGCATATTATATGTGAATGGTAAAGAAATAGAACAGATAGCTTTAGAAGATGAAAGAATTGTAAGTGTAAATGTTGAACTTGCGAGACCTGGTGAATCAATAAGAATAGCACCAGTTAAAGATGTTATAGAACCTAGGGTTAAAATTGGAGATGAAAGCAAAATATTTCCTGGAATTATTAACAAAGTAAAGACTGTAGGAAGTGGAAGAACTCATGTCCTTTCAGGAGCTTGTGTTATAACTTGTGGAAATATAGTCGGGTTTCAGGAAGGTGTAATTGATATGAGTGGTCCTACTGCTAAATATACACCTTTTTCAAAAACAAATAATGTATGTATTGTTATAAAAGCAAAAGAGGGAATAGAAACTCATGATTATGAAGAAGCAGCTAGAATAGTTGGATTAAAGATAGGTGCCTATATAGGAGAAGCAGGCAAGGAAATTGAACCAGATGAAATAATAGTATATGAAACAAAACCACTATTAAAACAAGTGAAAGAATATCCAGACCTACCAACAGTAGCATATGTTCATATGTTGCAATCACAGGGACTTTTACATGATACTTATTATTATGGAGTTGATGCTAAACAAATAGTTCCAACATTTATGTATCCAAGTGAAATAATGGATGGAGCCATAATATCTGGTAATTGTGTTGCACCATGTGATAAAGTGACTACTTTTCACCATTTAAATAATCCAGTTATACATGACTTATATAAAAGACATGGAAAAGACTTGAATTTTATAGGTGTAATTTTAACTAATGAAAACGTATTTTTAGTTGACAAAGAAAGAAGTTCTGATATGGTTGCAAAGTTAGTGGAATTTTTAGGGGTTGATGGAGTATTAGTGACAGAAGAAGGATACGGAAATCCAGACACTGACCTTATGATGAATTGTAGAAAATGTAGTGAAGTTGGAGCAAGTGTAGTTTTAATAACTGATGAGTTTCCTGGAAAAGATGGAAAGAGTCAATCTATAGCAGATGCTACTAAAGAGGCAGATGCACTTGTTTCTTGTGGTCAGGGAAACTTAGTAGTCCATTTTCCTGCTATGAAAAAAGTTATAGGAACTTTGGATTATGTTGAAATGATGATTGGTGGATATAAAGGATGCTTAAATGAGGATGGAAGTATGGATGCAGAATTACAGATTATAATAGCATCAACTATAGCAAATGGTTACAATCATTTGACAGCAAGATATTATTAAATAAATATTTGAGTATAGGTTATTGTTAATACTATTATTAATTTAATTGATGTAATAACTATAAAGTAATTTGGAGGATTAAGATATGAGTAAAATCAGAGTTGTTCACTATATAAATAATTTCTTTGCTGGTATAGGAGGAGAAGAAAAAGCAGATATTCAACCAGAAAAAAGAAAGGGAGTAGTAGGACCTGGAATGGCATTTCAAAGTCAATTCAAAGATGAAGCAGAGATAGTTTCAACTGTAATTTGTGGAGACACATATTTTGGAGAAAATATTGAAAATGCTACTAGAGAACTTTTAAAAATGATAAAAGAAGAAAAACCTGATTTATTTATTGCAGGGCCAGCATTTAATGCAGGGAGATATGGAGTAGCCTGTGGAACTATTTGTAAAGCTGTTGAAGAAGAATTAAATATTCCTGTAGTTACAGGAATGTATAAAGAAAATCCAGGTGTAGATATGTTTAAACTAGATTTACACATAATAGCCACAGGAAATTCAGCAGCTAGTCTTAGAAAGGTAGTTCCAATAATGTCAAGACTAGGGATTAAATTAGTTAAGGGCGAAGAAGTAGGACCTCCCGAAGTAGAAGGATATATAATGAGGGGAATAAGAAAAAATTTCTTCCATGAATTTAGAGGTTCTGAAAGAGCAATTGAAATGCTGGTTAAGAAAATGAATGGAGAACAATTTGAAACTGAATATCCAATGCCAGAATTCGATAGAGTTACACCTGTAGAGGCTATCAAAGACTTATCTAAAATAAAACTTGCATTAGTAACTTCTGGGGGGATAGTTCCAACTGATAATCCAGATAAAATCGAATCTTCAAGTGCTACTAAGTATGGTATTTATGATTTAACAGGTATGAATTCTATGTCAAATAAAGATTTTACAACTATACATGGAGGTTATGATAGAGCATATGTACTTGAAAATCCAAACTTAGTTGTGCCATTAGATGTGGTTAGAGAATTTGAAAAAGATGGTGTGATTGGAGAGTTGGCAAATTACTTTATAACCACTACAGGTACTGGAACAAGTGTGGGTAATTCTAAGAGATTTGGAGAAGAATTTTCTAAAAAATTGGTAGAAGATAAAGTAGAGGCTGTAATTTTAACATCTACATGAGGCACTTGTACTCGTTGTGGAGCAACGATGGTAAAAGAGATTGAAAGAGCAGGTATAGCAGTTGTCCATGTTTGTACTGTAGTACCAATATCACTTACAATAGGAGCAAATAGAATTGTTCCAGCAGTAGGTATACCATACCCACTTGGGAATCCAAAGCTAGGAGAAGAAGAAAGTAAAAAAATTAGAAAGAACATAGTTTTAAAAGCCTTAAATTCATTAAAAGAAGATGTAGAAGGCCAAACAGTATTTGAATAATAAAAATATAGCACAACACTTAAATTAAAATAGATGTCATGAAATAGTTTTTAAAAATTATTTTATGATATCTTTTTTTATTAAGTAATTTAAAAATATTAAATATATTTGTGTGTTTTTAAATTTACTAGAATGGAAAATTAAATTTAGAGTATTGATACATAAATTTAAATTAGATATACTATGAAACGTAAAGTTATTCACTTTGGAACATATATTAAGCATACTAGAACAGATTAATTGAAAGAAAGAAGTTAACTTTATATAATAAAATAATATGAGAAAGAAGGTGTTACATATTGATTTCAATTGCTATTTGTGATGATGAATCATATATGCTAAATGATTTAAAAGAAAATATAGAGCTATATATGAATAGAAATAATTTATTATATAATATAGAGCTTTTTGATAAAGCTGAGACTCTATTATATAATCATAAATTATTTGATATTATCTTTTTAGATATACAGATGGAAGGTATTAATGGAATGCAAGCAGCTAAAAAACTAAGGTCATATGATAATGATTGTTTTATAATTTTTGTGACAGTTTTAAAGGAATTTGTATATGATGCTTTTGAAGTAGATGCTATAAATTATTTGCTCAAACCATTATCTAATGAAAAACTATCTAAGACAATGGATAGAATAATTATAAAGCTGGATAGTAATGAAAAAAATTATATAACAATACAAAAAGGGCACTCATATTGGAGGTTAAAAATAGCAGATATTTTATATTGTGAAGTTATAAAAAGAAAGATTTATATCCATTTAAAAAAAGAAATTATTGATTATTATGAAACTATTGATAGTCTAGAAAGAAGTTTACCAATAAATTTTTTTAGATGTCATCGTAGTTATATAATTAATTTACAAGCTGTATATAGCTATGAAAATGGTAATGTAGTTATGGAAAATGGAGATATGATACCTGTTTCTAGGTTACGTCAACAAGAATTTTCTGAAGCAATGCTTGAAAATATGAAAAATAGGAGGAGATAGCATGGCTAATTTATCTTCTTCTAATGTATTATTAGAATATAGTATTTTGTTCGTTTTTGCAGTAGATAGAAGTCTAATGGCAGCATTGCAATATTACTTTCTAATTAGTTTTACAAATACTAAGTCGAAATTTGGGGACTGTATTTTATACTTGTTAGTATCAGTTTTGTCAATTAGTATAAATACATATTTTAATTTATATAATTTATTTTATTCACGGCTTATATTTTTTCTACTGACTTTTTTGTTTGTAAAGTATGTAATAAAAAAATCTACAGTTTTATCTATAGTATTATCTCTATTAGTATATATAATTGAGCAGTTAGCATATGGATTTATAGCTCCATTTAATTACTTACTATTTATAAATAATACAGATATAAATATTTATAAATTTGTTATAAATACAGAGATTTCATTTTTTATTACGATTATAATAGTTGGATTTATATATTGGTATAGTGCTAAAAAATTTAATATTAAAACTGGAAAATTTGATAGATATTCAATAATTTTGATAATGCCATTGTTACTCATAATATTATTTTGGCAATCATTTGAGCATACTGGTTATTCAAGTTCAACGATAAATATCGATACAAAACTTCAAACTGTAAAATTATTAATGAATACATCTCTTACTAAAGAAATTCAAGCTTTCCTTTTTTCTTCAATTGGAATTATATGTGTTTTTTTCTCTTTATTTGAGTTTAAGAAATTGATGCAATATTTAAAAGAAGAGAAAAATAAGGCGATTTTAAACCAACAAATTCATTCTCAAAAAAATTACATTGAAGAAGCAAAATCTCGATTGTCACAAACGATGTCTTTTAGGCATGATTTTAATAATCATTTAGCTATTGTAAATGGATTGCTAAAAAAAGGCGAAATTTTAAAAGCACAAGAGTACCTAAATAAACTCGAAAAAATAACCAGTGACCTATCATTTTCTTGTAATACAGGAAATGTTGTAATTGATGCCCTTTTCAACAATAAATTAAGCATAGCAAAACAATTAGGAATACAGGTGGATTGTGACGTAATTATACCAAGTAATACTAGTATAAATGATGTTGACCTCTGTATAGTATTTGCCAATGCTATTGACAATGCAATTAAAGCTTGTAAATTTTTAGATAAACGAAATAGATATTTAAAACTATCAACTAAACTAGATGGTGGATTTTTTATGATAGAAATAAGGAATAGTTATAATGCAGCAAATAATTACACAAGTGGTTCAGGTATCGGAATTTCAAATATAAGAGAGGTTGCTAAGAAATACCAGGGAGCTATAAGTATAGAGAATACATCAGATTATTTTCAAATAAATATATTACTAATTATTTCATTACACTATACTGACATTTCAGAACGATTAACTTGAAAATAGAATTTGTAACCAATATTATATATGTAAATAAAAGTATATATAAATGAAAAATTTAACATATAGAAATAGGAGGTTACTAAAATGAAAATTGAAAGTATAAGTGGTCAGACACCAAGGATGTCTAATATAGACAGTTCAGGTAATAACCAAAGTGAAATACAAAGTTTAGAACAGCAAAAAAAAGTATTGCAAGAAGAATTGGAGAAAGTTAAAAACGATAAAAGTATTGATAATGAAATGGCTAAGTCAAAAATAGAAAATTTAAAAAAAGAAATAAAAGAAATCGAAAGTAAAATTCAAGAATTAAAAGAAAAGAAAGCACAAGAGTCAGAGGGAGGACAAAATACTGTTTCTGAAGTGAAGAATAGTACATTAGATAGAAAAGAAGAAAATTCTAATAATAAAAATGCAAAAACACCATATGATATTTTTGAAAAAAGCAATGAAGAAGAACAATGGGACAATACTTATAGTCTTGTTCAAGACGATAAAAATTTAAAAGTAAAATTTAATAGACCTATATAGTGTATCTAGAAAATCAACTTGTTGAAATATTAATTAGTATTTTATATTCTTAAGTAATAATTATATAAATATATTAAATGTAAATAAATATACTATATTTATACAAATTTAAATATAGCTTTATAACTACTATTTATGAATTTCTATTTTAAATTTTATAACAAATATAAATGTCAGTGGCTATCTTCTTAAGATTACTTATGGTTCTAATACAAATGTTTTTAATGCAAATAAAAAAAGAGATTTTAAAATCTCTTTTCTTATTTTTATTTTATATTAATTATTTTTTAAATTTATATTTTTTGCATCAGATTTTCTAATAGCTAAATCAAATCCTCTAAATCTAATCACTATAGGATCATTAAGAGGGGCTATTTTTTTTACTTCAACTTCAGTGCCATCTATTAATCCTAAAGCAAGAAGTCTCTTCATAAGTTTTTCATTCCCAGCTATATTATCTATAATTCCCTTTTGTCCAAGTTTTAAGTTGTAAACAGTCATTATTAACACCTCCTAATGAAAATCATTATCAAGTTCTATACTTATAATATATAATAAAAAAGCTAAATTGTCAATATATAACAAAAAATAAACATACTAGCTTAGTATGTTTATAAAAAATAGTATACAAGGGATACTAATGGCATCTAGTAAAAAACCACTTACTAAGGGAACAACCAAAAACGCTTTTGGAGAATCTCCGTATTTTTGTGTTAAAGAGCTCATATTGGCTAAAGCATTTGGAGTAGCACCTATTCCATGTCCAATTAAGCCACTTATTATGATGGCAGAATCAAAATCTTTTCCAAGTATCTTAAAACAAATAAAGATTGAAAATAAAATTATAAAGATTACTTGAAAAGTTACTATTAGAAGAATTGGAGGCAATAATGTTGATAATTCAAATAAATCTATATTCATAAGTGATAATGTTAGAAAAATTCCTAATGAAAGTTCTTTTAGAAACTCTATAAGTTTAAAATTTAACTCCAGTATATTTATTTTGTCATTTAAATTTCTAAAAATAACTGCTGAAAACATACAAGTCACAACAGAAGGTAAAAGAATGTTACATGTCATATAAAATATTCTGCTTATAATTTCTCCTGTATTTATACAAATAAATATAAGAAGAACTTGCTCCAAAAATATAGTAGGAGTTATCTTTTGGGACGAGTTATTTTGGATTATTTTATTCCTGTTTCTAAAAAAATTATTCATTACTCTCATTGAATCTTTTTTATATTTAAGGCTTGATAAATCTGCTTTTGTTGAAGGTTGCAATTTATACTTTTCTATTAGAAATCTAGCAACAGGGCATCCCAATATCCCGCCTATAATAAGACCTATTGTTGCAGCCGATAAGCCAACTCCAACTGCACCATTTATACCAAGACTTTCTATTGTAAGCCCAAATGCAGCCGAGTAACCATGACCACCTTCCATAGATACATTACCGCACATAAGTCCTAAAAGTGGTTCAAGTTTTATAATTTTTGATATTGATATGGCTATGATATTTTGACAAAATGCTAATATTCCACATAAAATCCAATATCTAAATAATACACTACCACCTTTTTTTATAAGGTTTATGCTTATTTCAAGTCCAATAGTTGTAAAAAAGAAAGTTATGAAATTTGGCATTAAGTTTCCACTCACAGAGATATCTGCTATATGAAAGTATTTAAGAAATAAATTTAAAAAACAAAATAATAGACCTCCTATTACTGGTGCAGGTATACAGAAGTTATTTAAAAATTTAATCTTATTCTTTAACAGATTACCAATTAAAAAGAATAGCATAGATAAGGTTAAAGTTTGTATAGTATTAAAAGTTAAAGTAATCAAAATAAGTCCTCCTTTGTAATTTAAAAATTTAAAATTGCCTTTATATAATTTAAATTATTATGTAATGGAATTTTTACTATCAAATGTATATTAATAAATGTATATTAAAAAAAATCAATGGATATAATTAGATAATTATAAATTAAATGAGAATATTTTACTAATACACAGCTTTTAACATGAAAAATTTTAGTATATTGTTATAATAGAAATAAGACTTAAAAACTTATCAATAGAATATATTATTTATAAGTATAAAAGGAGGATAAAATGTTTGAAAATTTACCTAAGATAGAATTACATTGCCATTTAGATGGAAGTGTTAGAGTAGAAACTATATTTGATATAGCACTTAAAGAGAAAATAGACTTACCATCAGATAATATTGATGAAATAAAAAAATTATCAAAAGTTCCACATGATTGTACTTCACTTGATGAATATTTAAAAAAATTTGATTTACCTCTAAAAGTTATGCAATCTAAAGAAAGTTTAAAAAGAATTACTTTTGAACTTTTGGAGGATGTAAGTAAAGAAAATATTAAATATATAGAAATTAGATTTGCTCCATTACTTCATACTCAAAATGGGTTGAGTGCTAAAAGTATAATTGAAAGTGTGGTTGAAGGAATTAGAGATGCTGAAAGTATTTATGATGTAAAAGGGAATTTAATATTAGGTTGTATGAGAACAATGACCTCAGAAGAGGCATTGTTGGTGATTGAAGCAGGTAAATCTTTTATAAATAGAGGTGTTGTAGCAGTAGATTTATGTGGTCCAGAGAAGGACGGATTTTGCAGTGAATATGAAGAAGCTTTTAAATTGGCAAGAGATTATGGATATAAAGTTACAGTACATGCAGGAGAAGCTGCAAGTGGAAAAAATGTATTAGATGCTATAAATATTTTAAAGGCAGATAGAATTGGCCATGGTATAAAAATTAATGGAGAAAAAGATGCATATGATTTAGTTAAAAATAAAAAAGTATTACTGGAAATATGTCCAACCAGTAATGTACAAACTAAGACAGTAGATTCTTATAAAAGTCATCCATTTTACGATTTTTATAAAGATAATTTGAATGTAAGCATAAATACTGATAATAGAACTGTGTCAGATATAAGTTTAAATTCAGAACTAAATCTAATATTTGATATATTTAATCTAAATTTAGAAGACTATAAAATAATTTATAAAAACACAGTAGAAGCAAGTTTTGCAGATAAGGAGACTAAAAAATATTTATACAGTCTAATTTAGTAGGTTAAATGAACTATAACTTTAAATCAATTAAGTAAGTTAATTAAATTTGTATTTTAGAGTAGGAGATAAATTTGAAAAATTATAAAGAGATTTCTTATAATGAATTAGCAAAAAAAGAATTAGAACAATGGAAGAAAGATATATTAAAAAAACCGTCTATATTTGATAAGGCGTCAAAAGGTATACAAAATAAATTCAATGGAGTCTTGCCAGATAAATACCATGAAATAATGACTTCTTCAATAAAAGGAATGACAAAAACTGTATTGTTTGGATATAAATATGCGACAAAGACACCAATTAGAAATATATCTTTAGAGGAAAGGGAAAAGCTAGTTGATGAAAAGGCTAAAAATTATAAAACTACAGCAATGATTGAAGGAGCAGGTACAGGAGCTGGAGGGATTTTTTTAGGGCTTTCTGATTTTCCTCTACTTTTAGGTATTAAGATAAAATTTTTATACGATGTTGCTTCAATATATGGATATGATGTCAAAGACTATAGAGAAAGAATTTATATACTAAATATATTGCAGTTGGCCTTTTCTAGCCAATCTCATATAAATACAACATTTAAATTGATGGATAATTGGGATGAGTATATAAAAAATTTACCAAATGATATCAATGATTTTGATTGGAGAACATTTCAGCAAGAATACAGGGACTATTTAGATTTAGCCAAATTTTTGCAACTAATGCCTGGAATAGGAGCATTTGTAGGATTTTATGTGAATGGAAAATTAATTGATAAATTACATGAAACAGCAGTATTTGCTTATAGATTGAGGATTAGAGAGTTTAATTAATAAGTGTTAAAATTTTAAAAATGACTATAAAATATATCTATATATATATTGATTTGCATTGATAAAAACAATGATGAGTGAAAGGTAAAGCATGATAAAATCTAATGTAGAGGTTTGTATTTTAATGGAAATATTTAAGTTTTACTGTTTAAAATACAAAATGAATTATAAAGAGAAGTAATTGGGAGGAATGTTTTCATGGCAAATTTACCAAAACAATTTGATAGTTTTAATGAAGCTAGACAAAAAGGATTTATAAATGCAAAGGAACTTAAAGAAAGTGGGAAAAAAATGGTTGGAGTGTTCTGTACATTTACTCCAGTTGAAATTCCAATGGCAGCAGGAGCAACAGTAGTAGGTGTTTGTGGAGTTAGTGAAGAACCAATTCCAGATGCAGAAAAAGTGTTACCAAGAAATCTTTGTCCTTTAATAAAATCAAGTTATGGACATGCAATAACAGATACATGTCCATATTTCTATTTTTCTGATTTATTAATAGGAGAAACTACCTGTGATGGCAAGAAAAAAATGTATGAAGAACTTGCAAAGGTTAAACCAACATATGTAATGCATTTACCAAATACTGCAAAAGGTGAGTTTGCTTATAAGCTTTGGAAAGATGAAATGATAAAATTAAAAGATGAAGTTGAAAAGTCTTTAGGAGTGACTATAACAGAAGATGATATAAGAGCTGCTATAAAAGATAAGAATGAAGAAAGAGAACTTCTAAAAGAGTTTTATGCACTTGGTAAATTACAGCCATCTGCACTTACAGGTCTTGAACTTCATAATGTTCTATATCAAGCAGGTTTTAAATTTGACCGTGCTGAACTTAAACAATCTTTAAGAAAAGTTATAGATGATATGAAAGAAAGATATGAAAAAGGAGAATGTCCAATTACAAAAGATAAACCAAGAATTCTTATAACAGGTTCTCCAATTGGTGGAATAAGTGAAAAAATAGTTAAAACTTTAGAAGATGCTGGAGCATCAGTTGTTGCATATGAACTTTGTGGAGCTATAAGATCAAATGATTTATTAGTTGATGAAGAAAATGAAGATGTGTATGATGCTTTAACACAAAAATACATAAATATAGGTTGCTCTTGTATGATGAACAATGACCATAGAATTGAACTATTAGATAGAATAATAGATGAATATAATGTAGATGGTGTAATAGATGTAGTTTTACAAGCCTGTCATACATTTAATATAGAAAGTTACAGAGTAAGAGAATTTGTTACAAAAGAAAAAAATAAGCCATTTATGTCTCTTGAAACTGATTATTCAAAATCAGACACTGAACAATTAAGAACTAGATTTGAAGCGTTTGTGGAGATGTTATAGGAGTAAATAATAGGAGGGTTTATGTTTAGTATAGGAGTGGACTCAGGGTCAGTAGCAACAAAAGGTGTGTTATTTGATGGTCAAAAAATTGTCAAAAAAATAATTATACCAACTGGATGGAGCCCTAAAAGTACATCTAAACAAGTTTATGAGTTGTTAAGCGATGGAATTGATAAAAAAGATATAAAAAAAGTAGTAGGCACAGGTTATGGCAGAGGAGTAATGGACTTTGCTGATAAGAAAGTAACAGAAATAACGTGTCACACTAGAGGCGTTTACTTTTTAAATGAGAATGTAAGGACTATTTTAGATGTAGGTGGCCAAGATAGTAAAGTTATAAATTTAGATAGAGATGGAAATGTATTTAATTTTATAATGAATGATAAGTGTGCTGCTGGTACTGGTAGGTTTTTAGAAATTACTTCTAATCTTTTGGGGAGTGATATAGAAAGTATTGATACACTAGCTCAAGGAAATGAACCAGTTAATATATCTAGTATGTGTACAGTTTTTGCAGAGTCAGAAATAGTAAGTCTCTTAGCTCAAAATATTTCTACTGGAGATGTAGCAGCAGGAATACTTAAATCTATTGCAAATAAGTCAACATCAATGCTAGCAAGAGGAGAAATAGTAGATGAAATTGCATTTACTGGAGGCCTTGCAAAGAGTAAAGTGTTAGTAAAAATGATAGAAGAAATATTAGATAAAAAAATATTTATTGCAGAAGATACTCAGATAATGGGAGCTCTAGGAGCTGCAGTAATTGGATTTAAATAAAAATATCTTAAATAATAAAATAAAAAGTTGAAGTTATCCAAGATAATTTCAGCTTTTTATTTTATTCTATTTATTTTTAAAGGAAAACTTTGGTATAATTGATTTAAATGATTATATATTTAGAAATAATCAATATTTAGTCATATATAGTATTAAATCTTTAAAAATTAGCTCGAAGTTAGGGGGAGAAAGTATGAAAAAGTTTGCTTCAAGAAAAGCATCAAGGTTTATTGCATTATTTTTAATTTCTATTTTAGTAATGTCAACGATTCCTGTGTCAGCTGAAAATGGAAATACATTGAATCAGATAAAAAAAGCTGAATACAGTGAGACCTATAAACAATATCTAGAAGATGCTAAAAATGGACGTACAGAAAAATATAATGGTATTATACCAAATCCATATCAATTGGAAGGTACTAAAGTTCAAAGCAAAGGAAGAACAGCTCCAGCATCTTATGACCCAAGAAAGTTAGGATTAATGACATCAATAAAAAATCAAGAAAATCTTGGAATATGCTGGGACTTTGCAGCTATGGCAACTTTAGAAAGTTTCCTGAAATTGAAGAATTATGGAGACTATGATTTATCAGAAGAACATTTAAGATGGTGGGCTTCAGAAGGTGAATATGGATGGACTGTAAATGATATGGATGGTGCTTTAAATTATGAAGCTATGGGATACTTAACATCTTGGTCAGGTCCTAAATTGGAAAAAGATATTCCATATAATGGTAAAATATCTAAAGCACAAGGAGCAACAAAACCAGCTAATATGAATACAGCACCAACTGTCTTTAATGTAACAGATGCTGTATGTGTAAGTAATGATATGAACTCTACAAAAAATGCTATATTACAGTATGGAGCAGTAACATCAGGTTATTATGAAGATATTAGGTATCAAAGTGAAGACCAAAATTCATATTATTGTCCAACAAAAAGTTTTAACACTAACCATGCTATTTCAGTTGTAGGTTGGGATGACAATTATTCTAAGGATAACTTTAATTCAAGCAATAGACCATCAAAAAATGGTGCATGGCTAATAAAAAATAGTTGGGGAGATTATAATTCTGAACGTGGATACTTCTGGATATCTTATGAAGATAAGACTCTTATGTCTGATATAGATAATTTCTCAATCAGAGGAGGTCAAAAACCAAATGATGATGAAAAAATGTATCAACATGACTATGCAAGTATTGTTCCTTTAATTTCAAACAAGATAACAGCTGCAAATGTATTTGACTTTAATAGGGGAGATGAGACTCTAAAGTCTGTAATGTTTTTAACTGAGAGTATAGGAGCTAAGTATGAAATATATTATGCTCCAGTAGTAAATAGCATACCTCAAGAAAATAACATGAAAAAATTAAAAGAGGGCACTACACAATATTCGGGATACATAACAGTTCCAATCGATTCTTTTGATATACCAGAAGGAAAAGGTGCTATAGTAGTTAGCATAGAAGATAAAAGTGGAGAATCAACTATAGGTTCAGAATCAAATGTTCCAGGTTACGATACGTTTAAAGCAAAAGCAAACTTAGGAGAAAGTTACATTATAGATAGTACTGGAAAATTCTATGATATAAATAGAGATAGCAAGTTTTATCCATGTAACTTTACTATAAAAGCTGTTACAGAAAAATCTTCTGGGGAAAGTATTCCAAATGAATCTTTAATTGGTAGTGATAGATATGAAACTGCCATTAAAGTTAGTCAAAATGGCTTTAGTTCTTCAGAAAATGTAGTTTTAGTAAATGGAAGTTCAATAGTGGATGCATTGGCAGCAACTCCTTTTACATCTGCTATCAATTCACCAATACTATTAACACAAAAGGAAGCTTTGAATTCAAAAACTAAAGCTGAAATACAGAGATTAGGTGCAAAAAAAGTATACTTAATAGGTGGAGAAAATTCCATAAGTAAAGAAACTGAACAACAATTAAAAAACTTAAATATATCAACTGAAAGAATATCAGGAAGTGACAGATATAAGACAAGCTTGCTATTAGCTCAAAAACTAAATAGTATAAAAAATGTTTCTCAAATAGCTGTTGTAAATGGTGTAAAAGGTTTGGCTGATGCAATTAGTGTAGGTGCAGCCGCAGCAGAAAATAATATTCCAATTATACTTGCAAATGAAAAAAGCGAATTACAAGGAGCAGATGAATTTTTAAACTCACTAAATATAGAGAAGTCTTATATTATTGGCGGTACAGTATCTTTATCAACTAGTTTGGAAAGTAAACTTAAAAATCCCACTAGATTATCTGGTAGTAGCAGAGACGAAACAAATTCAAAGATAATAGATAATTTTTATAAAAAAGATACTTTGAAAAATGCATATGTAGTTAAAAATGGAATCAAGAGTCAAAATGATTTAATAGATGGATTAGCAGTTGGCCCTTTAGGAGCAAAAAATGCGTCACCAGTAATTTTGGTTGGTGATAAATTAGCTGATAGTCAAAAAGATGTTCTTAAAAATAAAACTTTAGAAAAAGCAACTCAAGTTGGTGGAGGTGCAAATCAAAACGCCTTTAAGGAGTTAGTAAAATTAAAAAGTGCTAAATAAGATAGATACTAGTAGATTAATATATTTCTAGTAGAGAGTGTCAAATGTAAGCTGTAAATAGTTATTTTAATTATTGATAACTGAAACAATCAATAATTATAAGATTCTATTTACAGCTTTAAATATATGTATTAATATTTTAAGTGTATAAATAGAAAAGGGTTATTTTTATATAGAAAGTCTTACATCCTATATAAAAACAACCTGTATTTAATTAACTTTTTTATATAGTTCTAATAGCTATTATAGAGCTAAGTGGTAAATATAGTGTGTAAGTCTCGTTTAAAGATGGATTAGATTCGTCTATATATCTTGAACAAAGTGTAATTGATAAGCTGTCTGCTTCTATAATTTCCCCATATAAAGGGCAACTGCTAAAATAAGAATTTACTTCAACATATTTATTTAAGTTTTCTTGAACAAAATCATAAAAACGATTTTTTGTAGTAGTAGTCATAAAATCAACTCCTTCATTTTTTATTAAAAATGGAACTTTTAAAAAGATAAATATGATTACTGCTATTAGAAACTAAGTTAAAAAATAAGCAAATAGATATGAAAATAGAATAATATATTATTTATACTTTAATTATAACATTATAGCATAAAAAAAGCTATATAAAATTCAGAATTTTCGAAGATTTTTAATGGAATTAAGAAATTTATTGACATTAAAGTGGAAATGAATTATATTGACTGTAAAGATTAATTTAGTCAAATAGGAGGTGAAAGGATGCCTAAATCATATTCTGATAAAGAAAGAGAATACATAGTTAAAAGACTTAAAGAAGAAGCTAGTTTGTGCATTGAGCAATATGGCATTAGAAAAACTACTGTTGATGAGCTTGTAAGACGAGCAAATATTCCAAAAGGAACTTTTTATCTGTTTTTTAAATCTAAAGAATTACTTTTTTTTGAAGTATTGAGAGATATACATGATTCAATACAAAATCAAATGTTATATGAATTAAAAAAACTTGATGACAGTGTTACATATGAGCAGTTGACAGATATATTTATGAAATTTTATAAGTTAGTTGATGATACTTCAATTTTAAATCTGTTAATTAATGGAGAATTTGAAATACTAATGCGAAAATTACCAGATTCTATAATTGAAGAACATTTTAAACATGATGATTTTGAAATTAGTAAGATGATATCTTATATTCCAAATGCAAAAAATAAAAGTGTAGAAAACTTTAGTGGTGCGTTTAGAGCAGTATTTCTTACTATGTTATACAAACATGAAGTTGGTGAGAATTGCTTTGATGATGCTTTAAGATTGATGATAAGAGGTCTAGTTATACAACTTATGGAATAAATTCTTAAACTTGTTTGCTAATATTTTTACTAAAAAGTATTAACAAACAAAAAAATTGATTTTTATTGACTATATAGTTAAAATAGTCAAATATATAAAAAGGTGGGATAAAAATGATTAAAGTTGATAATTTATCATTTAGTTATACAAATAAAAAATTTTTACAAAATATTAATTTTGAAGTAGGGAAAGGAGAAATACTAGGATTTTTAGGACCATCTGGAGCAGGTAAATCAACGTTACAAAAAATTCTAATTGGTATGATAACCAATTATGAAGGAAGTGTATTTGTAAATGGAATAGAAAGCAAAAAACATTCAAATAAATTTTATGAGAATATAGGCGTTGATTTTGAATTTCCTAGTTTATATGAAAAATTAACTGCAATAGAAAATTTAAAATACTTTGGATCTTTATATTCTAAAAAATTCTTACCAATTGATGAACTACTAAAATCAGTAGGATTAGAAAGTGAAGCAAATAAAAAAATATCAGAATATTCAAAGGGTATGAAATCAAGACTAAATTTTATAAAAGCTTTATTACATAATCCAGATATATTGTTTTTAGATGAACCAACAAGTGGACTTGACCCATCAAATAGTAAGATTATGAAAAATATGATTTTGTCAGAAAAATCTAAAGGTAAAACTATTATTTTAACAACTCATAATATGTTGGATGCAACAGAACTTTGTGATAGGGTAGCATTCATTGTAAATGGGAAAATATCTGCATTAGATACACCACATAATCTTATTATGTCAAAAGGTGCTGTTAAAATTAGATATACATATTTTGATAATGAAGATTTTGATAATGAAGAAAAAACTTCTGAATGTTTTTTAAATGATACTAGTAATGACAAAAAATTAAATATGCTTATTAAGGAAAATAAGCTCTTATCAATACATAGCAGTGAACCGACATTAAATGATATTTTTATTGAGATAACAGGGAGGAATTTACAATGAGATTAAAAAATCTTATCTTAGGAGATGTAAAGTTTCAATTTAAATATGGATTTTATTTTTTATATGTTACTTTAAGTATTGTATATATTTGTTTGCTTAATGCCTTTCCACCATTATTGAGAGAAAAGGTAGCTATAATTATGATTTATTCTGACCCAGCAGCAATGGGACTATTTTTTATGGGAGCAATTGTACTTCTTGAGAAGAGTCAAAGAGTTTTAAATTCCCTAGCTGTATCTCCCACAAAAATATCAGAATATATTTTATCAAAAGTGATTTCATTGTCAATAATATCTAGTATTGTATCTATGGTAATTGCAATTACAGCAAATTTAAATAATATTTTGATAGTAATTATGGGAACTTTCTTTGCATCCATAATATTTTCATTACTTGGGCTTATACTTGCAAGTAGAGCATCAAGTTTAAATCAATTTATTGTTTTAACTATTTCTATTGAGATTGTCTGCTTTGTGCCACCAATAATTAATGTATTGATGGATTTAAGTGTATTCACCAACTTGTATCCTTTTAATATATGTATTTCTCTTATTAGTGGAGATAAAAATTCTTTAGTAACTAATATATTAATTTTAATATTGATGACTATAATAGTTTACTTTATAACATATTATTTTGTTTGTAGTATTTGGAAAAAGGTAGGTGGTATAAAGTTATGATAAAAATTATTAATGCTTTTAGACAAGAATTTGAGCAAATAAAAGGTGATGCTATGCTTTTTGTAGTATGTATTTCTCCAATATTATGTGGAGGACTTATAAAATTTGGAATACCATTAATTCAAAATATATTAATTGATAGTTCTTATTATAAATTAACTTTAGAACCATATTTTTTAGTATTTGACTTGCTTTTAGCTTTTATAACACCTTTTATGTTCTTTTTTGTTTCTACTATGGTTATGTTAGGAGAAATTGATGATAATATTTCAAAGTATTTGATAATCACTCCTATTGGAAAAAGTGGTTATCTTATTTCAAGACTTGGAATACCAGCTATATTAGCCTTTGCCATTACAGTAATTTTATTATTAACTTTTTCGCTAACTAAAATTTCTTTTTTATTAAATTTGGCAATTTCTTTAGTATCTTTGACTCAGGGAATTATTATATCAATATTAATAATTTCTTTATCATCAAATAAATTAGAAGGTATGGCACTTACAAAGTTATCAGGACTTTTTATGTTAGGTATTCCAGCACCATTTTTTATTTTAAATAAAATACAATATATTTTACTTTTCTTACCATCATTTTGGTTAGCAAAGGCATTTAAAGATAGTAACTACATATATATTTTTATCTCATTTATTGTATCATTAATTTGGATTGTTTTATTACTTAAAAAATTCAATAAAAAAATATCTAGTTAAATAGATTATCAAAATAAATGTAAGGTTGACTTGACATAAAAATTAGAAAATGTTACAGTTTAAATGTAAGGTTAACATTACATGAATGGAGTATATATGAAAAATAAAATCAAGGTATTAAGAGAAAAATTGGGGTTAACACAAGAACAACTAGGAGAATTAGTTGGAACATCTAGGCAGGCTATAAATGCTATAGAGACTGGAAAAAATGAACCTTCAATATGGTTAGCATATGATATTTCAAGAGTTTTTAATGAACCAATAGAAAGTATATTTTTATTTGAACAAAGTGAGAGAAAATCAAGAGCTCAGATAAGTAGGGGGGAATATTATGGCTCTAAGAGAGATTAGAACTTTTGACGATGAAATTTTAAGAAAAAAGAGTAAGAATGTAGAAAAAGTAGATAATAAGATAAGAGACCTATTAAACGATATGGCAGAAACCATGTACAATACACCAAATGGTGGGGGTTTAGCTGGATGCCAAGTGGGAATATTAAAACGTTTAGTTGTTATAGATTTAGGAGAGGGACTTATTAAACTTGTCAATCCTGAAATTATTAAAGAAGAAGGAGAGCAAATTGTTGTTGAAGGTTGTTTAAGTTTTCCTGATGTATGGGGAAAATTAAAAAGACCTAAAAAAGTTACAGTTCAAGCTTTAAATGAGAATGGTGAGAAAATAATAATTAAAGGTTCAGGACTTATGGCAAAATGTCTTTGTCATGAAATAGACCATTTGGATGGCATAGTTTTTACAGATAAAATTATTGAACGTGTAAAACTATAAGGTAATTTAAGTACTAAATTTAGATAATATTTTATAGTGAGGAGTTAGATTATGAGATTATGGCATAAAGATTTGATTGATGTATTACCAAAAAATCAATTAGTAAGTCAATGGAGAGAACTATTCGCTATAAAAGGTTCTATAGAGAAAAAAGGTACTCCAAATCATCTATTAGTAAATAAAGTATTAAATTATAGTATTGATGAATTTAAGTTTTATGCTAAAGTTGTACATGATGAAATGGTAAAAAGGGCTTATAGACCTAATGAAACTAAGTTTATAGAAATGCTAAAATGGAACAATAACAATTTCTCAATGGATGTATCTGTAGTATATAATCTAAATTTAGAAAATTTATATAGAGATTGGCATAATGAAATATATTTAAAGCAATGTCTATATAATTTAGAAGAAAAAGCAGTGTGTGGAGGAATATCCATGAATGAATGGGATATATTACTTTGTAAATACGGTGATGACTATGAATTATGGCATGGTAATAACTTACTTTAATTACTATAATTTAATATTATGATATTATTAGATGTAAAGAGGTGATTGTTTGTATAATAAAGTAAAATATATTCCAATAAATTGTGAAACTGCTTGCAATAAACTAAAAAGAAGTATTCCATATAAATGGGATTTAAATATTTATCGTGGATGTGAACATGCATGTAAATATTGTTATGCTATCTATTCACATAAGTATATTAATTCTAATAATTATTTTGAAGATATCTATGTAAAAACAAATATAGTAGAAATGCTTGAGAAACAATTGAGTAGCAATAAGTGGAAGCGAGAAGTAATTAATATAGGTGGAGTGACAGATAGTTATCAACCTATAGAAGCTGAGTATAAAATTATGCCAGAAATATTCAATCTATTAATCAAATATAAAACCCCAGCAATTATTTCTACAAAATCGGATTTAATTTTAAGAGATTATGATTTGGTTGATAAATTATCTAGAATTACATATATTAACATAGCATCTACAATTACGACTGTAGATGAAAAGACACAAAAGCTCATTGAGCCAAATGGAGTAGATTCAATGAGAAGATTTGAAATGTTAAAAGAATTTAGAAAAACTAACGCTTCAGTTGGTCTTCATATTATGCCAATCATACCTTATATTACAGATAATTTTGATAACATAAATTCATTATTTAGATATGCAAAAGAAAGTAATGTACACTATGTGCTACCTGGAACTCTGTATTTAAGAGGTATAACTAGAGGTGTTTTTTTTGAATTCATTAAAAAAGAATTTCCTGATTTATTTGATAAATTATCAGTATTGTACAGTACAGGTTCAGCTAATAAAGAGTATAAAAACCAACTTTATAAAATGGTCAATCAACTTAGAAATAAGTATTCTTTATCAAGTAGTTATGACAAAGTAATGAAAGAAAAATTAAAACATTCAAGCGATATTCAGTTGTCTTTTTTTGATTAATTTTAGATACAATAGTGTACTTTTTAATTTAATATTATAAATTATTTAAACTGAAATTTATTGACAAATAGAGATAGTAAGTATACAATAAATCTATAAAATAAAAATATGAAAGGATGATGTTGTTCGGGGTACTTGATATCATAAAATCGTTGATGTAAGTATTGCTGGAAAAGAGTAAATAAAATCAAATTTAATAAGTAAACAAAATAAAGCGATAGTTTTATTGTTGTGCTTAAAAATATTTGATTCTATTTTACTCTTATTTAAACTCATCTTTTTGAAGTTAAACCACAGAGTAAAATCTGTGGTTTTTTTTATTTTATAAATAAATTTTAAGGAGTGGTATGTTTTGTTAAACAAATTATGCATGTATTTAGAAAAACCAGAACTTTATAAGGAAAGTAAAGTTAATTTTTGGGATGATGAATATATCTCAAAACAGTTATTAAAAGCACATTTAGATGTTGATTTTGAAGGAGCAAGTAGAAGTCTAGACTTTATTAATGATTCTGTAGATTGGATAGTTAAAGTTGCATCTCCAGATAAGTATCCAAATTTAATCGATTTAGGATGTGGTCCAGGATTATACTCAGAAAGATTTGCACAGAAAGGTTATAAAGTAACTGGAATTGATTTTTCAAAACGTTCTATTAATTATGCACAAAGTAGAAATGAAAAGAAAAATCTAAATATAACATATTTATTTCAAAGTTATTTAAATATGAATTACAGTGAAGAATTTGATATAGCTACTTTAATTTATTGTGATTATGGAGCTTTATCAACTAAAAACAGAAGTCTATTGATGGAGAATATTTACAAGAGTTTAAAACCTGGAGGAAAGTTGATATTAGATGTATTTACAATAAATAAATACGATGATTTTAAAGAAGTTAAAACATGGGAAATAAATGAAAATGGAGGCTTTTGGAGTAGTGAAAGATATATGTGTATACAAGATAATTGCAAATATAGTGATTACAATACATTAGAACAAACTCTTGTTATAACAGAAGGAAGTGAAAATGTATTTTATATTTGGAATAAATACTTTTCAAAAGAGAGTTTTTTTACAGAAATTAAAGATATTGGCTTTAAATCTATTGAAATTTTTAATAATGTCAAAGGTGAAGCATATTCTGATGATAGTATGACTATGGGATTGGTTTTACAAAAATAGTAAAAAAATAATGAATATATTTAAATGAATAAAAACTTGAAATCTACAATGATATCACATAAGAAAAGTATATATATTGAAAGATGGACATTTTTATGTTATTTTTAATACATTATAAATTTGATTATATAAAAATAAAAGCAATATTTTTGTTATTATTTTTTATATAAAATTTATTTGAATATATTTTTTTAACAGAATATGATATTAAAATTAATATATAGTTTAGAAAGATGTGGTATTAGTGCTAGAGATTCAAGGAAAATACAATAAAGCAAAAATATTTACAGATAATGTAGATAGTACAACAATAAGTCAAATAATAGAATTATGTAATCAGGAATTTACAACAAAATCTAAGATAAGAATAATGCCAGATTGTCATGCAGGTTCTGGCTGTGTAATAGGTACTGTAATGACAATACAAGATAAAATAGTCCCAAATCTTGTTGGAGTAGATATAGGGTGTGGGGTTATATGTGTAAATCTGGGTAAAGTTGATTTGAATTTGAAACAGATAGATGATTTTATAAGAAAAAAAATACCTCATGGATTTAATATAAATAAATATAGTAAAGCAAACTATAAAAAAGAGATAGAATCATTATATTGTATAAAAGGTATAGGAAAAGCTACAGAGGAATATAATCGAGCTATTGGAAGCCTTGGAGGGGGAAATCATTTTATTGAGTTAAATGAAGATAGTGAAAAAAATAAATATTTAATAATACACTATGGTAGTAGAAATCTTGGCAATAGGGTAGCAAAATACTACCAAAAAAAAGCTTATGATTACTATGTCAGAATTAGCAATAGCTTTGATGAAGACAGTAAAAGACTTGTTGAGCAGTACAAAAAGGAAAATAGAGAAGAAGAAATTCAGGATGCATTGATAACGCTTAAAGAAGAACATAATTTTACCCCTAAAATACCAAAAGATTTATGCTATTTAGAAGGAAAATTGATGGAAGATTATCTTCATGATATGGATATTATACAAAAATATGCTGAATTAAACAGAAATACAATGGCTAAAAGAATAATTGAAGAATGTATAGGTCTTAAGTTCAATGATTTAGACCATTTTCAAACTATACATAATTATATAGAAATTGAAAACAGAATACTAAGAAAAGGAGCTATAGCATCGTATGAAGGAAGAAAGTTATTGATTCCTATAAATATGAGAGATGGTGTTATCTTGGGAGTAGGAAAAGGAAATTTAGATTGGGTTAATTCTGCACCTCATGGAGCAGGACGTATACTTTCAAGAGGAGAAGCCAAAAGAAGTATAAATATGAAAGATTATGAAGATTCTATGAAAAATGTATTTACAACGAGTGTAAATATTAAAACCATTGATGAAGCACCTCAAGCGTATAAGCCAATTGATGAGATTGTAGAAAATATAAGAGAAACAGTTGACATAATTAATATATTGAAACCAATTTATAATTTTAAGTCAAATTAACAATTTGGAAGATTAAGATAATATAGTAATCTTAATCTATATAAAAAATAAAATTTATAAAAAAGGAGTACAAAAAATAGTACTCCTTTTTTATATGGAGGTTCAGAAATAAGGATTCATTCAATTATGAAAATAAATCCTTGGATATTTCTTAAAGAGAAACTTGACAATTGATAAGTAAAGATATAATATGTATAGTAACTAAACAGTAATGAAACTAAACAAATAGAGGTGAAAGTATGAGAGATTATTCTAAACTAATTACATTGATGGAACGTATTATTCACAAATACAATCAGTGGGAAGATAAAAAGCGAACTTATGGAACAGAGATTCTATTATCAAAATCAGAAATTCATACAATATCAGCTGTTGGTGATAATCCTGGAATAAACATTACATCTCTTGCAGATGTTTTGGGTATTACAAAAGGAGCAGCTTCTCAGATGATTTATAAACTAGTAGATAAAGGAACTGTAGTAAAAAAAGTATCTCCTGATTCTGATACAGAAGTAGTTTTGAGCCTTACAGATGATGGAATGAAAAATTATAAAGCTCATCAAGAATATCATAAGCAAACTAATGATGAATCACTCAAACTGTTAGATGATATGCCAGAGCCTTTTTATGAGTATATGTTGAGTTATTTTTCTGCTTTTGAAGAAAGTATTGATAAAAAATTAGAAGAAAAGTAATGGCTGTGTGTGAAAAAATTGCTATCGTAGAGGGTAGCAATTATTTTTAAAAATATGTTTAGTAACTATACTGTATTGAAACAAAACATTTGAAAGGATGATTGATATGAATGGAAATCAAAAAAGAATCTATCTTTTAGAAAAAGAAGATGTAAGGAAATCACTGTTAAAATTAGGAATGCCTACTATGATGGGGATGATAGTATCAGCATTATATAATATTGTTGATGCTTTCTTTGTAGGTCGTTTGGGGACACTGCAAACTGCTGCAGTATCCTTAGTATATCCATTAACTATGGTTGGTACTGGAATAGGATTGCTTTTTGGAAGTGGTGCAGGTTCTTATATTTCAAGGCTTCTTGGTAAAAAAGAATATGAGGAAGTAAAGGCTTGTAGTAGTATAGCTTTCTTTTCAGGTATATTTTTAATCACTGTTTTGGTTACAATTATGCTATTATTTTTTAATCCTCTTATGAATATTTTAGGGGCAACAGATAGCACACTTTATTATGTAAGAGAATATGGTTTGATATATATTTTGGGGCTTATATTCAATGTTTTAAATATAATGATGAATAATATGATAGTTGCAGAAGGGAGTTCTTCATTTAGTATGACTGCTATGTTGCTTGGTGGATTAACAAACTTCATATTAGACCCAGTTTTAATATTTGGATGTCATATGGGAGTTTCTGGTGCAGCTATTGCAACATTAATTTCACAACTTGTCTCTACCTCATTTTATGGATTTTATATTTTAAAAGGGCATACATTTTTGAAAATTTCTTTTAGTTATTTTAAAATCAAGCGTACTATTTACACAGAGATTTTCAAAATCGGTCTACCAGTTTGCTTCTTCCAATTTTTGACTGGTGGGGCAGTGAGTTTAACTAATATTGTTGCTAAACCATTTGGAGAAGCTGCTATTGCAGCTATGGGAATTGTTAACCGCCTTATGTCTTTGGAATCAAATGCTTTATATGGTTTTTTAAAAGGTTATTCTCCTCTGATTGGATATAACTATGGTGCAGGAAAAATAGATAGAGTTGAAAGAGCTACTAAGACAGCAATATATTGGAGTACTGTTGTAAATTTATTGTTTGGAGCTTTGTGCATTTTATTTTCAAAGCAATTTATTTATATATTTAATCAAGAATCAGTTAAAGTATTGGAAATTGGAAGAACTGCTTTAATTGTTGATGCTATTTCATTTATGACATTAGGGGTTCAAATTGTCATAGGAAATTACTTTTTAGCAATTGGAAAAGCAAAACAAGGTGGTATGCTAAGTATATGTCGTCAAGGTTTGCTGTTCATTCCATTTTTGTTGATCTTCACAAATTTATGGGGTATGAAAGGTCTTATTGCAACTCAATTGGTAGCAGATGTATGTGCAACAATTATTACTGGCATAATGTGGTTTAAAGAAAAGTCACTACAATTAGTATAGAAGAGATTTATAGAAGAGATTTTATCAGAAAAGAAAATATTATTGAAATATTGATAAAGAAGTATTCTAGTTTTGTATTTCAATAAATACTTGTCGAGAGTAAGATATTGAATTATATAAATTCATAAGAAATAGTAATTTGTTTTGATTATTTAAATATGGGATAATATAATATGAATGTATTCCTAACTTTAAATTAGAAAGAAGGTGTGAATAATGAAATATTATGTAGTTGATTCATTTACAAATAGATTATTTAAAGGAAATCCTGCTGGTGTTTGTGTTCCTGAAAAGAGATTATCACTAGAATTAATGCAGAAAATAGCAACAGAGAATAATCTTCCAGAAACAGCTTTTGTAGTTAAAAATAATGGAAATTATGACTTACGATGGTTTACACCTAAAGAAGAAATTGATTTATGTGGTCATGCAACTTTAGCTGCAGCTTATGTTATATCCAATTTTATTGATATAGATATTAAGAAACTTTGTTTTTTTACTCAAAGTGGAACTCTTGAAGTTACACTAAATGGGAATCTATATGAAATGATATTTCCAAACAGAGAACCTATTGAAATTGAATTATCAGTACAACAACGTAGTTTACTGGGTTGTACACCAGTGGCTATCTACTCTTCAAGAGATTTAATATTGTTACTAAGTAATGAACAAGAAGTTATAGACTATACACCTAATTATCAAGATTTACGTAAATTAACAGGTTGGCTAGGTGTTATAATTACATCACAAGGAACTGATACAGATTTTGTATCTCGATATTTTTGTCCAGAATTAGACTCAGAAGATTCTGTTACAGGTTCATCTCATTGTAGTCTTATACCATATTGGGCTGAAAAGTTGGGAAAAGATAAAATGATAGCATCACAACTTTCTAATCGTGGTGGCATTATTCAGTGTGAATTATTAAAAGATAATGATGTAAAAATTTCTGGAGAAGCAGCTTTGTTTATGCATGGAGAAATAATGGATAATATTTAAAGTTGTTAATAGCAATAGTAAGGAAGATAAATTTATGTCAACATTGACAAATTAAAATAAAAAAGTTAATATTTAACTGATGAAGATAAAAACACAGTCTGGTTGGTAGTCCAGACGCAGCAATTGCTGTCAGTAACCTGCCTCCTTGGTTGTCCATTCTTTAGAAATAAAGCAAATAAATAGGAGGAACTAGCAATGGATAATGTTAGTGGAAAATTAACAGTCTTATTTGAAGAACCGTTTTGGATAGGTATATTCGAAAGACAAGATGGTAAAAAATATGAGGTGTGTAGGGTAGTTTTTGGAGCAGAACCTAAGGATGTAGAAGTATATGAATTCATACTTGAAAAGTTCTTTTCATTAAATTTTGGAAGTATCAAATTGGATAAAAATGTATCTAAAGACAATATTGGATACAAAAGAATGCAGAGAAAAGTAAAAAAAGAACAGTCTAAAGAAACTATAGGAACTAAAGCGCAAAATGCTCTTAAGCTTCAACATGAAGAAAGAAAACAAGATAAAAAAATACTAGCTAAGTCTAGAAAAGAAGAAGAAAAAGAAAGACTTTTTACTTTGAAACAAGAAAAAAGAAAAGCCAAACATAAAGGTCATTAATTTAATTGGTTAGATTTTTATGAATTGCTAGATAAGAGGTGTATAAAATTAAAAAATTTATACACCTTAAATTATTAATAAAAATAGAATTATTATATTTAAAAATCACTTTAAAGCATATAAAAATAGAATAATAACAATTGTAGTAATATTATAAATGGTATCCCAAGTGTAAATTTAATATGTTTAGTTTTATGTCTAAAAGAATACATTCCAATGATAGAACCGATGCTACCTCCAATTATTGCTATGGCAAGAAGGGTAGCTTCTTTTATTCTCCATTTATTTTTTATTGCTTTTTTCTTATCAATATACATTGAAGATAAACCAATAATATTAATAATTATAAAATATATAGAAATCAAATTTTTCACAATATTACCTCCATAATATGTATAATAAAAATATATTATACATTATAAAGCAAGAATATTTTTTTTAAAAGCCTAATCTATAATTACTATATATAAAAAAATATTTCATAAGAACTAATATTGTATTAATTGGAAAATTTAAAAAAATTAAACAATTGCTAAAATAGGGGGTATATTTATAAGACATAAAGTGATAAAATTTACTTAGAAAATAATGTAAAATAACAGGAGGACAAGGCAAAATGAAATTCATAGTAGAAAAAGAAGTATTTGATAAATTAGAAAATGTATGTTTTGGTGTAGTAGTTGCAAAAGGAATAGACAATACTAAAGAAATTGAAAGAATAAATAATCTTTTAGATATAAGCATAGACAGAGTAGAAGAGTACTTTAAAGATAAAAAGGTAAAAGAAGCAGAAGAAATTATACCATACAGAGAAGCATTTAGAAGTTTAGGGATGAATCCAAATAAATTTATGAGTTCGATAGAAGCGATG
Organism: Clostridioides sp. ES-W-0018-02; assembly: GCF_020658175.1. Lineage (NCBI taxonomy): Bacteria > Bacillati > Bacillota > Clostridia > Peptostreptococcales > Peptostreptococcaceae > Clostridioides > Clostridioides sp. ES-W-0018-02. The sequence continues at coordinate 360,196 of NZ_JACVVY010000001.1, forward strand.
ACAACAAGAGTTGCTAAAAATAAAAAGCTTCCACATATAAATCCTATTGTAGACTTAGGAAACTCTGTTTCTTTAAAATATCTACTTCCAATGGGTGCACATGATATGGATTTTAGAGATGATGATGTATTTGTTAGATTTTCAAAAAAAGGGGATAAATTTATTCCATTTGGAGAAACTGAAGTTGAGTTGATGGAAGAAGGAGAATTAATTTATTCTGTTGGAGATATGGTAAAAACTAGAAGATGGATATGGAGACAAGGTGAAGAAGGAAAAATTACAAGTAGTTCAAAAAATATATTTTTCCCTATAGATGGTTTTACTAATGCAAATTTAGATCAAGTAATGAGTGCAAGAGAAGAGTTAGCAAAATTATTAAAAGAAATATTTGATTGTGAAATTAAAGTAGGGTTCATAGATAAAGATAACTTAGAAATGGAGATATAAGAAACTGTATCCAATACTTATTTTAAAGTATTATGTCTATAATTACTTAAGGATATTTAAATAAAGAGAGGTCGTAGTAAATTTGAAAAAAACTATAATAAAGAATATAAATCCATTGGTTGAAAGTAAGTTTATGGGACTTTTTGAAATTGAGTATAAAAATAAGCTAGATGAAGATAAGATATGGATGGTAGCATCAAGAAAAAGCAGTGAACAACTAAAAAGTATTTATCTTGAAAATAAAGAAGATAGTGCAGATGCAGTTGCAATAGTAGGTCTTCATAAAAGTAGTAAAAAATTAATTTTAATAAAACAATTTAGAGTACCCATTAATGGATATATATATGAATTGCCAGCAGGTCTTATCGATAAGGGTGAATCTATAGATATTTCTGTTGAAAGAGAACTTAGAGAAGAAACTGGGCTTACTCTTTTAGAAATTCAAAAAAATAAGAGTAATGAGAAAGTATATCTATCTCCTGGTATGAGTGATGAATCGATTGCATTTGTTTACTGTATATGCGATGGTAATATAACTGATGAATTCTTAGAACCAGATGAAGATATTGAAGCTATTTTAGTTTCACAAGATGAAGCAAAAAAAATTTTACAGAGTAATCATAAGATAGATACAAAAGCATTTTTAATTTTACAAATGTTTGTAAGTTTAGGAACTAAATTATTTGAATAATTATACAGAAAAGAGATTGTATTATGTAAGTGAGTAAAGTATAAAAATTTATTTTATTCATATAATGATATAATCTCTTTTTTGTTTTATTTTTTAAGATGTAAATTAATCAATACAAAAATTTAAGGGTTATTTTTAGGTAATCTTTAGATGTTTTTGTATTGAGAGATAATCTTTTAATGCATATTGTATTTTCAAATATAGATATAGTTTAAAAATTCAAAAAAATAGTGGTGAAATATGTCCCAAGGGACATTGGGCAAAATACGTCCCTCCAGCCTCTTTATATTAAAAAGTATATACTAAATAAGGGTTAAAAGAGATAAAAATGATACACTAATTGTCTTTTGATAATAAAAAAACACAGAATTTAATTATTTAATCTAGAAAAAGTATTGAACAAATGAATTATTTAGTGTACAATAATCATGTAAAAACATAGTAATGGAGGGAGACATTTCATAATGAAAATTAAGGTAGGAATGAACGGATTTGGAAGAATAGGAAGAGCTGTGTTGAGAATAGCTCAAGAAGAATTAGGAGATAATATAGAAATTGTAGCCATAAATGCAAGAGCAACAACAGAGTCTTTGGCACATTTATTTACATATGATTCATGTTACGGAATTTTTAGAGGTGAGGTAGAAGCAAAGGATGAAGATACACTAATAGTAAACTCTAAAGAAATAAAAATACTGAGATACAATGACCCGGAAGAATTACCATGGAAAGAGTTAGGGGTTGATATAGTTATAGAATCAACAGGATTATTTACACAAAGAGAAAAGGCAGAAAAACACATTAAAGCAGGTGCAAAAAAAGTAATAATAACAGCTCCAGGAAAAAATGAAGATATAACTATAGTTGTTGGAGTTAATGAAGAACAATATGATAATGAAAAGCATAATATAATCTCAAATGCATCTTGTACTACAAATTGCCTAGCGCCATTTGCTAAAGTATTGGACGAAAAATTTGGTATAGTAAAAGGTTTAATGACTACTGTACATTCATATACTAACGATCAAAGAATATTAGATAAGAGCCACAAAGACCTGAGAAGAGCGAGAGCAGCGGCTGAATCTATAATACCTACCACTACAGGAGCAGCAAAAGCTGTGTCAAGAGTATTACCACAATTAGAAGGAAAATTAAATGGTTTTTCACTTAGAGTGCCAACACCAACAGTTTCACTTGTTGATTTAGTATGTGAACTTAAAGAAAACGTTACAATTGAGCAAGTGAATTCTGTATTAAAAGAAGCTGCTGAAGGAGAATTAAAGGGTGTTTTAGGATACTGTGACAAACCACTTGTTTCTATAGATTATAGAGGAGATTCAAGATCATCTATCATAGATGCTCTGTCCACAATGGTTATAGAGGATAATATGGTCAAAGTTGTTTCATGGTATGACAATGAATGGGGATATTCCTCAAGAACTGTTGATTTAGTAAAATATATAGCTGAAAAATTAAAATAATACATAACTAAAAAAAAATTTTTGAAAAAAATTTATAAAAATAGAAAAAAAGATTATGAAAAATATTGAAGGAAAAAATTTTTCATAATCTTTTTTGATTAATATAAAAGTTATAAGTTACAACTTGTTATTAGATATTAGGTCGTTAGAGGAGGTTATATCTATTTAGTAAGAAATTGTATCATTTTATATATGAAAGATAATATGTCGAAAACTTGCAGAAATCTGAAAAATTTTTATTATTGGAATACTGGTTTTCATTTTATTTATGATAAAAAAATGACAAATAAAGTTGCAAAGAGTAATATTTATAAGTATAATTAAAAAAGAGAAAAGGTTTTGTTAAGCTTTACAACAAAAGAAAAGAAGGGATGATTCAAAATGGAGAAGTTAACAGACAGGAGACAGGTTAAGGCAGTAAGCATGGAGACATTTGTTTTCATAATATTACTAATAGTTGGATTTGGATATGTTGGTAGTATTATGGGCGCAGGAATGATGTTTAAAGTAATAATGAGTACAGCACATGCTTTACTATTAGAGACAGTTTTCTTAATTATGGCTATGGCAGTTCTTGCAGGCGCATTAAGCGCACTACTTTCAGAGTTTGGAGTAATAGCATTAATTAATAAAATTTTCGCTATATTTATGAAGCCTTTATACGGATTACCTGGTGCTAGTATAGCAGGGGCTATAACAACTTATTTATCAGATAATCCAGCTATTATACCTTTTGCTAAAGATAAAACATTCACACAGTATTTTAAACAATATCAAGTTCCAGCACTATGTAATTTAGGAACAGCTTTTGGTATGGGACTTATCTTAACAACGTTTATGATATCTCAAGGTACAGAATATGTATTGCCAGCATTGATTGGTAACTTAGGTGCAGTAATAGGTAGTGTTGTAAGTGTTAGAATAATGTTGACATTTACTAAGAAGTTCTATAACTATAATCCAGAAGAAGATAAAGCAGCAGGAACATTAGAGAAAAAAGCTGAATTTAGAGAAATAAGAGAAGGAAATGTATTCCAAAGAGGTCTAGATGCTATTCTTGAAGGTGGTAAGATGGGTGTAGATATGGGAATGGCTATAATCCCTGGTGTCCTAGTAGTATGTACATTGGTTATGTTATTAACTTTTGGACCATCTACAGACCCTGCTACAGGTCAAGAGGTTTATACAGGAGCTGCATATGAAGGAATAAAATTACTTCCAGTTCTTGGGGATAAGCTTGGATTTATATTAGAGCCATTATTTGGATTTACATCACCAGAAGCAATAGCATTCCCTATAACTTCATTAGGAGCTGTTGGAGCAGCAATGTCTTTAGTTCCAGAATTTATAAAATCAGGAGCTATAACTCCTAATGATATAGCAGTATTTACAGCAATGGGTATGTGTTGGAGTGGATATTTAAGTACACATATTGGTATGATGGATGCATTAAATGCTAGACAATTAGCTGGAAAAGCAATTCTTTCTCATACAATAGGTGGTTTATGTGCAGGAGCAGCAGCTCACTTTATATTTATGCTCGTATCATAAATATGATAAATAGAAGTAATTAAAATAAAAATAATATACAAAAAAATGGTTGTCTATATGCAATAAGGAATTGTGTACTGACAACCATTTTTTTTGAATGAAGATATTTTATAATATATGAACATTAAATTGGTATTAGAGTTAAGTTATATTTATGTAAAAAGTAACAAAAATCTGTAGAAATTTATGACAAAATTTAGTACACTAACTATATGTTCTTATTTAAAATTTAAAGGTATTATTAGAAATTACCTAGTAGAGTAAGCTTGGTTAATAAAAGAATCATAAAATAAAAATATTAATCATAAAAATTATAAAATAACTTACTTAAAATAAAGCCATAGAACTTACAAAAATTAAAAAAGCATATAAGTATGGAGGGGTACAATGGATGAATTATTTCATATAGGAATTGATGTAGGTTCTACAACAGTAAAGGTTGTGGTACTTAATAATAACAATATAGTTCATAAAGAATATAAAAGACATTATTCTGATGTGAAGAAATCAGTTAAAGAAGTACTAAATGGAATATACGAAAAATTGGGAGATATAAATGCAACCATTATAATAACTGGTTCAGGAGGAATTGGAATCTCAAAAAAACTTGGGGTAAAATTTGTCCAAGAAGTTATATCTAGTACAAAATCAATAGAATATTTCCATCCGGAAACTGATGTTGTTATAGAACTTGGAGGAGAAGATGCAAAAATAACCTATTTAAGTGGAGGAATAGATCAAAGAATGAATGGTATATGTGCAGGTGGCACTGGAGCATTCATAGACCAAATGGCTTCCCTTTTAAAGACAGATGCTAGTGGTTTAAATGAATTAGCTAAAGGCTACAATGTTATTTACCCAATAGCCTCAAGATGTGGTGTTTTTGCTAAAACAGATATTCAACCTCTTATAAATGATGGAGCTAAGCAGACTGATATAGCAATGAGTATTTTTAATGCAGTTGTCGTACAAACAGTAAGTGTTCTTTCTTGTGGAAGAAAAATAGAAGGCAATGTTGCATTTTTAGGTGGACCATTGTATTTTTTATCTGAACTTAGAGAAGCTTTTAAAAGAGTACTAAATTTAAAAGATGAAAATGTAATTTTCCCAGAAGATGCACAGCTTTATATTGCTATTGGAGCAGGATTATTATCAGTAGATGAAGATAGTATAAAACTTAAATCTCTAATAGAAAAACTAGACAATATAAAAAATATTGAAGATGGAGAAGTAAATTTATTAGAACCTTTATTCAAAGATAAAAACGAGTATGAAGAATTTTTAAGAAGACATGAAAAAGAAAAAATAGATTATGTAGATATAAATTCAATTAAGAAAAATTGTTATCTAGGAATTGATGCAGGTTCTACTACTACTAAGGCTGCGCTTATTGATGAAGATGGGAATCTAGTATATTCTTACTATAATAGTAATGAAGGGAATCCACTAAAAACAACAATCAAGGTCATAAATGAAATATATGATATATTACCAAAAGACGTTAAAATCTTAAGTTCAACTGTAACTGGATATGGAGAGGGACTTATTAAAAAAGCATTAAAAATAGATAATGGAGAAATAGAGACTATAGCACATTATAAAGCTGCTAAATTTTTTAATAAAGATGTAGACTTTATACTTGATATTGGTGGTCAAGATATGAAGTGTTTAAAAATAAAAGAGGGTGTAATTGATAATATAATATTAAATGAGGCTTGTTCATCAGGTTGTGGTTCATTTTTAGAGACATTTGCAAGTTCTTTATCTATGACAATCGAAGAATTTGCACATGAAGGTATCTATTCTCAAAGCCCTGTCGATTTAGGTTCAAGATGTACTGTGTTTATGAATTCGAGAGTAAAACAATCTCAAAAAGAAGGGGCAAGTGTTGGAGATATATCAGCAGGCTTATCTTATTCTGTAATAAAGAATGCTTTATTTAAAGTAATAAAAATCAGAGATTTAAATGAGATTGGAAATAATATTGTTGTACAAGGTGGAACATTTTACAATGATTTAGTACTTAGAAGTTTTGAAAGGCTAATTGGCAAAAATGTAATTAGACCTAATATTTCTGGAATTATGGGTGCTTTTGGTTCAGCTCTTATAGCTAGAGAGAAGTATGAAAGTGGATATCAAACATCTTTATTATCCAAAGAAGAATTGAATAGTATAAAATTAGAATCAAGTGTAATTAGATGTAAAGGATGCTCAAATCATTGTCTTCTTACAATAAACAAATTTTCTGATAATGAAATTTTTATTTCAGGAAACAGATGTGAGAAGGGAGAAGCCATTTATGGCGATAAAAAGATAGGTTTAGAAAAGAAAAACCCCATAAATCTATTTAAGTATAAATATGATAGGATTTTTAAATACAAACCATTAGAAAAAGATAAGGCAAAAAAAGGAGAGATAGGAATACCAAGAGTATTAAATATGTATGAAGATTATCCATTTTGGTTTACATTTTTCAATGATATGGGATTTAGAGTTGTACTTTCAGATAGGTCATCAAAACAATTATATGAAACTGGTATAACTAGCATTGCTTCTGAAACAGTGTGTTATCCTGGAAAATTAGTTCATGGTCATATAGAAAATTTAATTTCAAAAGGAATAAAGAATATATTTTATCCTAGTGTAACCAATGAAAATAAAGAAGATTTAAGTGCAGATAATTATTATAATTGTCCTGTCGTAATATCCTATTCTGAAGTAATAAAAAATAATGTGGAAAATATAAGAAACAAAAATATAAATTACATAAATCCATTTATAAGTCTAAATGATAAGGAAAAGTTGAAAAAGAGACTTCATGAGGAATTATCAAGACGTTTTAATGGTATAAATATAACTAAGGAAGAAATTAATCATGCAGTTGATAAAGCGACTGATGAACAAAATTCATTTAAGATGGAGATGCAAGCAGCAGGTGAAAGAGCACTTAAGGAGATAAAAGAGAGAAACTTAAAGGGAATTGTATTATGTGGTAGACCATATCATATAGATCCAGAAATAAATCATGGAATGCCAGAGCTTATAAATTCTTTAGATATGGCAGTACTTACTGAAGATTCTATATGTCACTTAGCAAATATGCAAAGACCACTTAGAGTTGTAGACCAATGGGTCTATCATTCAAGATTATACAAAGCAGCTAGTTTTGTAAGAGATAAAAATTATTTAGAATTAGTTCAACTTAATTCATTTGGGTGTGGTTTGGATGCAGTAACTACAGACCAAGTTCAAGAAATACTTAATGAAAAATCTAAAATATATACTATTATAAAAATTGATGAAGGTAATAATTTGGGAGCTGCAAAGATAAGAATGAGGTCTTTAAAAGCAGCTATGTTTGAGAGAGAAAGTAAAAATATAGATGTAAAAAATATGAAAGTAGATAGAATACAGTATGCAAAGAATAATCAAATAACGAACAAACATACTATATTAGCACCACAAATGTCACCTATACATTTTCAATTCCTTGAAGAAGCTGTAAATCTGAGTGGATATAAGATAGAAATTTTAAAAGATACAGATAGTAGTGTTATTGAGGAAGGTTTGAGGTATGTAAATAATGATGCTTGTTATCCAGCTATAATAGTAGTAGGTCAATTAATAACAGCATTAAAGTCTGGAAAATATGATTTAAATAATACATCTGTTGCAATAACTCAAACTGGTGGCGGTTGTAGAGCTACAAATTATATTGGATTTTTAAGAAAAGCTATGTATGATGCAGGGTTTAAAGATGTTCCAGTTATTGCACTTAGTGTAAATGGAATAGAAGATAGTGGGATAATGGATAATGTATCTCTAAAATTAATCAATAGACTTTTTATGTCTGTTGTATATGGAGATTTATTGATGAAAGTACTCTATAGAGTGAGACCATATGAGAAAGTTATTGGAAGTACAAATACTCTATATGAAAAATGGGTTGATATATGTAAAAAATCTCTAGTCAAAGCTAAAATTTCTGTATTTACTAAAAACATAAAAGAGATAGTAAATGAGTTTGATAACCTAGAGATATTAGATATTAAAAAACCTAAAGTAGGTTTAGTTGGAGAAATATTAGTTAAATTTCATCCAATTGCAAACAATAATCTAGTGAATATATTAGAGCGAGAAGGTGCTGAAGCAGTTGTACCAGACCTTACAAATTTCTTTTTAAGTTGTGCGTTTAATACTATTTATAAACACACTCATTTAGAAGGAAGTAGAAAAAGTAGAATGATAGGAGAAGCCTTTATATACATAACAAGTATATACCAAAGAGTATATAAAAAAGCACTTGATAAAAGTAAAAGATTTTACGCTCCAGGAAATATAAAAACAGTTGCGAAAAATACAGAACCAGTAGTATCATTAGGAAATCAAACTGGAGAAGGATGGCTTTTAACAGGTGAGATGGTTGAATTGTTGAATGAAGGTGTGGAAAATATCATTTGTATGCAACCTTTTGGATGTTTACCTAATCATATAATTGGTAAAGGTTCTATAAAAGAATTAAAAAGATTATATAAGAATGCAAATATAATTCCTATTGATTATGACCCTTCTGCAAGCGAGGTGAATCAGCTTAACAGGATAAAACTTATGCTTTCTAAAGCTTTTAAAAATATAGAAGATTAATGTTTCACATATTGAAAATTTATAGCTATCTAAATAAATTACTATTGTATTAACAATTATAAAAAGAGTTACTCTATTTTTTAGGGTAACTCTTTATTACTTGAAAAATTATATGTATACTAATATAAAAGGGGGGACGTTATATGAATTTAGTATATGATGTTTATGAGTCTAAAATAGGAAATTTGTACATATTGAGTGAAGATGGTTTTGTAGTTAGTTTAGATATAGGAGATGAAAAATTTAATAATTTAAAAGAAGAATATATTAAAAAAGGAATAGATATAAAAAGAAGTGAAGAAGATTTAAAAGAGGCAATAAATCAGATAGATGATTATTTTAATGGAAAAAGAAAAACATTTGATTTGAAAATACGTGTTGATGGTACTGAATTTCAAAAGTCCGTCTATGAAGAAATGTTAAAAATACCTTATGGAAAAACACTCTCATACTCAGAAATAGCAAAAAATATAAATAATCCAAAGTCTGTTAGAGCAATTGGACAAGCAAGTAAAAGCAACAAAATTCCAATAATAATACCTTGTCACAGAGTTGTTGGTAAAAATAATATTGGTGGATATATGGGGAATCATTCTGACTTAAAAAAAATACTATTAGATTTAGAAGAAAATAGTTAAATTGGTTAAAAGTGATTTTTTTGTTAATATTTGATATAATTATGTTAGAAGAGATTTTTAATTTACATTGATAAGGGGGAGTTTTAATGTGCAATAAAGTTATAGCATCAAAATACCATGAAAAAGGGTTTAATTGTGCAGAGTCAGTTATAAAAGCATATAATGAAGAGTTTAATACAGATATACCAGTTTGTTTAGGTAGTGGATTAGGTTCAGGTTGTGGAGTTGCTAGTTTATGTGGTGCAGTAAATGCCTCAAATATAATAATTGGATATGTAAGAGGTAGAAACCATGAGGGTGAAAGTACTAAAGCTAAAGCATATGCTAAAGATTTGACAACAACAGTAAGAAATGAGTATGGTTCAGAGTTATGTATAGACTTAAAGAAAGATTTAGTTGCTTGTAGAGAAATAATGGATTTTGCATATGATACTTTAAAAGAAACTTTAAAAAAGGAACTATAATAAATATAAGTTATATAATATATTTATTAAGTCTATTTATTATATAACTTATTAATTACAAATAAAACGCAATGAACTTTAAAAGAATATTAGATTTTTATATTATGAAGACGCTCAGAAAGGAGCGTCTTTTTGCTAGTATAATTTAGAAAAAAATTATATTACTTATTAACAGAATTTAAATGACAATTGAGTATTAACATGCATTGATGTAAATCAGATTGATTAACAGATAATATTTATATAGGTATCGCAATTATTTCTATTTATTTTTTGTTATGTTATACTCAGCTTAAATAAATATTTGTTACAAAGGAGATGAAAATATTGGAAAATATTGATTTACTTATTAAAGAATTATGTTCAAAAAATCATAATGAAGCATATAAAACTTTTTTATTTCTAGAAAATGAAAGTAAAAAATCAAACATTACATACTGTTTTTTTGATTATTTTCTAGAAATGATTAATAATGAAAGTTCATATATTCGTACAAGAGGATTGTTGTTAATAGTTGCAAATGCTAAGTGGGATACTGATAATAAAATTGAAATGAATATAGATAGTATACTAAGTCACATTGTGGATAAAAAGCCTTCTGTATCGAGAAATTTTATTCAGTCATTACCTAATATCATAAAGTATAAGAAACAACTTATTCATCGTATAAGAGCGGAATTAAGTAATGCAGATATAAATATTTATAATGATAATATGAAGTCATTAGTAGAAAAGGACATAAGAAATACCTTATCTAACCTTGAGTAAAGATATATTATCCAAATTTTACGGGTTGCCATCATTATTAGTGATTAATTTTTTTTGACAATAGCAAGAAATGTGAAAATAGCTAAGACAGAATTAGGTACAATCAGACTAGAAGGTTACTAATTTTTACAGATAAGCCAATTATGGAAATTTCACTATTTGCTGGATATGAAACACAACAATCATTTACAATTGGATTTAAGGCTATGCTTAAATGTAGCCCACAATCATTTAGAAAAAAAGGAGATTTTCATCCTGTACAATTAAAGTTTACTGTTGATGGAAAAGAAACTTTGAGAGGTGATAGAATAATGGAAGTTAAAATGGTTGAAAATGACAAAATTCTTTTAGTAGGCTATAAAGGAAATACACGACTAGGTTTTTCTGTTATAGGTGAATGTGCAAAATATAGTTTTTACCTTTAAAGCAAAGAGAGAAGATAGCTTACAACCTGTTGTAGATTATGCTTATAAAGAATGGTTACCTCAGTCAACATGCCAGTTAAATGAAAATGCTAAATATGATTTTGTGAGATATGGAGAATTAGTTGATAAGGATGGTAAAAGTTTGATTGAATTTTGGGTTCCAATTTTATGAGTGCCATAATATTTTGAATATATAGACTAAATAAACGTAGTAAAAATCGTTGTAATGAGTAAAAGCTTTATATGTTAAAAGAAAATATACATAATCTAATGGTAGTTTTGAAATAACAAATTAAAGCTACCATTTTTATTTTGAAAAATCATTTAATGAAATAGATTCAGTTTATTAAATAGATTATTTATAAGATTATAATAATATATTGTTAAAGAAAATATTTAATAAATTAAATGTTTTCTTTGACAATGTACATATATGAATGATAATATCTAAATGAATAAAAGCTATGGTAATAAAATGATTTCTTAAAATCTATTTTAGGTATTATTAATAAATAAAAAATTATAAAATACATAATGTCTCTAACAAACGATGATACTAGAATGATACTGTTTTTATAAGAAATTATAAAATACATAATTAATAAAAATAATATATTGAATTATATAATAGATTGGGTTTTACTAAATAAAAAAGAAATGAAATCCCCATGTTATTATACAAAAGCAAAGGTGGGAATAAAAATGAAAGAAATTGATGATTCTATAACATCAGAATATTTAAGCTATGGTATCAATGAAGATATTAGTATCTATGAAGGTAGATTTTGTATATATTTAGATAAGAAATATAGATGTAATGGAAAAGTTTATTATAAAATGACACCTCCAATATCCATAAGTTTTAAAGCAGATATAGGTTGCATTGAAGATATAGAAAATGAAGATGAGAACTTAGTTTTGGACTATGATAATGCTATTCTTGAAGTCTATGGTTATAAGATTATTTCTATAACAATAAACACTCTAAGTGATTTTGTGATAGAGGGATATATCAATGATGATTGTATAAAATCTAAAAACTCTTATGTTGAACATGTAGATTTTAATATAATAAACTTAGATAAAATACCTGGAAAACTTATAAAATACAATGATAAGGTATATGCAGGTAGAATTGAATTTGATATAAATGATTATGTTGTTACTATAGATAAACGGTATGATTATAGAAAAGAATTGAAGTCAGATTTAAAGTCTAAATCTGGTGCAATAATAACTCATATAGGTAGGATTAGAAGAAAAGATGGTAAAATTTTTAGAACTAATAATACAATAAATCTTTTAGATAGAATATCAACAGCCTTGAGTTTTATGTGTGGCAGATATGTTGGATTTTGTTTGGCAAAAGGATATAGAAATGGGAATGAAGTTTATAGAATTTGGAATGAAAATCAAATAACACCTTTTAGATATGTACCAACATGGTCAGATACGCTGTCGAACTATCATAATATAGAAAAATATATAAGTCTCATGTGTAAAAAATTAGAAGATTTTTATTATGGCTCCGCGATAAAGAGTGTCGTTGATTGGTATATAGAGTCTCTTGGAAGTGTGACTATGGAAAATAATATAATATCTGTACAGATTGCACTTGAAACTTTGTCATATGTAGTGCTGGTAGAGCAAAATAAGGTGCTTACAGATGAAACTTTTGACCATAATTTGGCATCTAAAAATATCAGACTTCTACTTGATATATGTAAGATACCATATGGTAAATATGAGTTAGACATATTTGATAGCATGATAAAAAAGAAGTTTGATGATGGAATAGATTTAGTTATTTATTTAAGAAATAGTATAGTTCATCCAAGTAGAAAAGCTCATAGAGCTACATTAGAAGTTGAAGACATTTGGAATATCATTTCAATAGGAACAAGATATATTGAGCTTGTTTTGCTTTTTATTTTGGGATATAAAGGAGAGTATTCTAATAGATTGGTAGAACGATGCTATGGTGAGGTAGAAGTTGTACCTTGGAATTAGATTTTTATATTTATTTTAAAATATATATTGACAGATATTGCCTTATGATATAAAATCAATATCATAAATAAGAATTCAAAACAACATTAAATGCGATGAAAAGAAATAGTAAAAGTAGGTAATCTTAAACAGAGAGTTTCCGATTGGTGAGAGGAGCAATAGATTTTACTTTGAACACATCTTTGAGCAGGACTCTGAAAGAGTAAAAATACTTTACTAGGAGTTTCCCGGTATCCTTGCATCCGTTATAGTGCTAGAGTATAATTTTTATTGTACTTAAAGAGGTTAGTGTCGTGAGGCATTAATGAACAGAGGTGGAACCACGAGATTTAACTCCCGTCCTCTAGCAATAGCTAGAGACGGGAGTTTTTTAATATAATTTTTTAAGCGCGCAGAGAATTATATTGCAATAGATACATTTTTTCTGAAATAATCAAAATATTTAAAATTTAAAAATTTAAAAGACGAGGGAGAATATTATGAAAAATATATTAAAAAAATTAGGATTATTTACAATTATGTTAGGTTTAGTAAGTGGAATGGCAGGTTGCTCAAAATCAGATAATGAAAAGGATAAAGATGCTTCAAATGCATCAAAAAAAGAGGTAATTGTAGGATTTGATAATACATTTGTACCAATGGGATTTTTAGATGAAAAAGGAGAAACAGTGGGATTTGATGTTGATTTAGCAAAAGAGACATTTAAGAGACTTGGAATGGAAGTTAAATTTCAACCAATAGATTGGTCAATGAAAGAAACAGAGTTAAATGATTCAAAAACTGTAGATGTATTATGGAATGGATATTCTATAACAGATGAGAGAAAGAAAATAGTATCATATACAGAACCTTATTTACAAAATAAACAAATAATAGTTACTTTAAGTGATTCAAAAGTAAATACAAAAGCTGATTTAAAAGATAAAGAAGTTGGAACTCAACAAGGTTCAACAGCTCTTGATGCAGTAGAAAAAGATAAAGATTTTATGAATAGCTTAAAGGGTGGAGCACCAGTTCTTTATGATACTTATGATAAAGCACTTAGAGACTTAGAGATAGGTAGAACTAGCGCAGTTGTTGGTGATGAAGTTTTAATTAGATACTATATGGGACAAAAAGGTGAAGATAAATATAAAGTATTAAAAGAAGATTTTGGATTAGAAGATTATGTTGTAGCAACATCTAAGGAAAATCCAGAACTTTGTAAAAAAATAAATGAAACATTAAAAGAAATGAAAAAAGATGGAGCTTTTGACAAAATTTATGATAAGTGGTTTAAATAAGAGATAAGTTAGCTGTTAAGAAGGGGGCACTAAAGGCATGTTACAAGGTTTAGAAATAGTTATAGCAATGTTTTGTATAACATTAATAGTATCAATTCCATTGGGGATTGGAGTTGCATTTTTAAGATTATCAAAAAATAAATTAATAAGTGGTATTACACAATGTTATATATTAATAATGAGAGGAACACCTTTACTTTTACAAATGATAGTTATATTTTATGGTTTACCTCTTATAGGAATTGTATTTGACAGGTTTACAGCTGGAATAGTAGCTTTCTTCTTAAATTATGCAGCATACTTTGCAGAAATATTTAGAGGTGGAATACAATCAATAGATAGAGGTCAATATGAAGCTTCAAAAGTACTAGGGTTTGACAAATTTACGATGTACAAGAGAATAATATTTCCACAAGTTTTTAAAAGAATACTAGCACCTATTTCAAATGAAGTAATTACATTAGTAAAAGATACATCTTTAGTATATATATTAGGATTAAATGATATTTTAAGAATATCTCAAATAGCAATGAATAGAGAAGCAAGTTTGTTACCACTATTTGAGGCAGGAGCAATATATCTTATATTTGTAGCTATACTTACTAAGGGATTTGAATTACTTGAAAAAAAATATTCTTATTACAGATAAAGCTACAATAATTATAGGAGGAGGTTTTTTATATGTTGAAAATCAGGAATTTAAATAAATCATTTAAAAAAAATAAAGTGCTTAAAGATATTTCTTTTGAACTAGAAGAAGGTCAGATTGGAGTTTTGCTTGGTAAATCTGGTGCAGGGAAGACCACAATATTAAGATGTATAAATGGTCTTGAAGAATTTGATAGTGGAGAAATTATAATAGATAATGAAATAATAAAAAGCAAGAAAGACATGGCAAAAATACGTGGTAAAATAGGTATGGTTTTTCAAAACTTTAATCTATTTCCTCATATGACTGTCCTTGAAAATATAATTGAATCTCCAGTTAATGTTTTTAAAGTCCCTAGAGAGGAAGCTGAAAATAGAGCTAAAGAACTTTTGAGACTAGTTGATTTGGAAGAAAAATTGAACTCATATCCATTTGAGTTGTCAGGAGGACAGCAACAAAGAGTTGCAATAGCTAGGTCTTGTGCATTAATGCCAAAAGTTCTTTGTTTTGATGAACCTACTTCTGCACTTGATATTGATACTATTCAAAAAGTAGTAAATATAATGAATAGGCTTAAAGATAAAGGCATGACTATACTGATAATTACACATGATGTTGTATTTTCAAATAGTGTTGCTGATAAGATTATAAGTATAAAAGATGGTATAGTTGAGGATATTCAAATAAAAGAAAAAATTGTTTAAATTTTTAAAAACGAAATTTATATTGAAATTTTATAAAAAAATAAGAATTGTTTGTCTGACTTTTACAATGAAAAATATAAATTTTGATATATTAGAGCAGTTAAAATTTAATTTAACTGTGTGGTAAAAAAGTCGTGATATCAAACTGTCACGGCTTTTACATGTATACAAATTCAAAAAATGTATAATGTAAGATTAAAATTATAAAAATGCCATACTTCACACCAAAATAGCTAAAGAAAAAGTATGAGGAGGAAGAATTTATCATCAACAGTAGCAATTATAAATTTAATGAAAGCAAATATGGAGATTTTAATATAACTAAGACTGTATCTATTGATGCTAGAAAATTTGAACTGTTCTATCGTATTTATGATAAAACTTGATTATAATATACATATTATGGGTATAAAAATGTAAATATAGAGATAAAAAATTAGAAAGGAAGTTTTACTATAATGATTAAATTATATGGATATACAAAATGTTCTACAGTTAAAAAAGCAAAAAAATGGCTTAAAGAAAATAATTTGGAATTTGAGGATATAGATATGGTTCAAAATCCACCAACTAAAAATGAATTAGAATTAATTTATAATATTAGTGGATATGATATAAAAAAGTTTTTTAACACAAGTGGAATGAAATATAGAGAATTAGGTCTTAAAGATGTAGTAAAGACTGAGTCAGATGATAAACTGCTAGAAATATTAGTAAGTGATGGTATGCTTATTAAAAGACCACTACTATTTGATGGTAAAAATGTACTATTAGGGTTTAAAGAAGATGTATGGAAAGATATTTTATTAAAGGAAGAATAGAAATCAATGGGTGTATTAGTTAAAATTTTTAATTGGTACACCTATAAATTTATGTATTAAATTTACTTTTGTTATACATAAATAATAAGAAATACACATGAATATACAACTCTAATAAATTTTACAGGTATATTATTCTACTATTTTCTCAATGCAGTTAAAATTTATACATAGTAATTATTGTTAATTACAAGTTAGAAAAGTACATTTCTAGTCGCTATGTAAGTGTTTTTAGTATTGGGATTAAAAGCACATCAATAGAATTATTAGCTATTAGATAGTAGAATCTTGTACTTTCTGAATTTAATATATTAAATAAATACATATCTTTTCACATAAAAGTACTATTAAATCTAAATCTTGATTTTAACCTATTAATTCTTGCAAACATGCATGTGATTTATTAGAATTTATACTATACATAAAGTCTAATATTATTTATTATTTTGGGGATATTTGTTACTATTAAAAAAATTCACATTGACCTTGTCTCAAATAAATTTAATGTGAATAAATATACCCTTTCTTATACAAATTATATCATTTATTTTATTTAAAATAACATAATATTACAACGAATTATTACAAAATTACTTATTATTAACCATGAACATTTGTTTTGTGATATTATATTTATATGAGGATATTGTCATAAAAACGTTATATTTATACAAAAAATTAAATGAAAATTTATTTAATATGAATGTTTTTTATAAATTATACCTCTACTTATAGTTTTACAAATAATAATAGTATTTAAAAATTTGACAACAAAAAAAGAAAACTTTCAAAAGAATTAAATCTAAAAAGAATAGGAGATAAATATGGGTATTGAAGATTTATATGGTTTTGAATGTGTTCCTGTGAACAATGAGATTGATATTGACAATTTATTGGAGACAATGATAGAAGATGGAAAAGAAAAAGGATATACACCAATTATAATTATCGATGAAAAGGTAGGATTGCTAAAAGAAAACATTGATATTGTCAATAAAGAGTATGGTTCTCTTGAGAACTACAAAGAGCATTGTCTGAAAAAATATAATGAAATTGATGTAAATGAATTTTTCAAGTGTAGGAAGAGTGAAATTTCAGAGGTGGTAAAGGAACTCATAGAGTCAGAAGATATTTTTTGTGATTATAAAAGTTTTAACCCAATTACAAATATAGATATATTTCAAGAAAATAACAAAGTTTACATAGCTAAAGTTCCAACAACTAAACCTTATGAAGTATTTGCATATATACCAATTGGTGGATTTAACGATTGTCCTAGTGATGAAGAGCATATAGCAGTTGCAAAATATTGGTACGAAAATTATGGAGCATACCCAATAGCAATTGGATGTGACACAGTCCAATATTTTTCAAAAAATATACCTAGTGACAATACAATGTTCAATAACCTATGCATAGAGTTAATCTTGTACTGTGAAGATATTATTGTACAAGGATATGAGACATTAAGAGCTCTAAAAGAGGTAATACAAGATTCTACCATATGGCTTTTTTGGTGGGATTGATATAGAGCTCTGTAAACTATAAGTATTAAGTTTTTAAAACATTTTTAATGATAGTATCTTTTTGTAATTTACAATTATATCGATAAGAAGAGTAATTATATGAGAATAAAATCGTGAACTTAGCCATGAAGATAGGCTATTTAGGCTTCATGGCTTTTAAGTATATTACTGTATTACACTGTTTTGTTTTTATATAGTGTAATACAGCAATATGCTTAAATTGTAAAGATATAAATAAAAGTACTTTAATATTATAATTAATATATTTAAAAGTTATTCTAATTTTTTAAATATATACTTTATATGTTATAATCATTAAGTATGTAAAAAATAAGAATAGTTTTAGAGTTCATATTTCATTGATATGGAGGTAGATTTAGTGAAGGAAAGAGAAAAGTTAGAAAAATTAAGAGAAAAATTGATTGGATTAGAAAGTGTGGCAGTTGCTTATTCAGGTGGAGTTGACAGTAATTTCTTACTTAAAGTAGCAAGAGATACATTAGGAGATAATGTTATAGCTGTAACTATTCATGCAATGATGCACTCAAATAGAGAAATAGAAGAAGCAAAACAATATACTAAAAATTTTGGAGTTAAACATATTATATTAAAAATAGAAGATTTTGATTTAAAGGAATTCAAAGAAAATGGTGTTGAAAGATGTTATTATTGTAAAAAATATATATTTACTAAAATAAAAGAGGTCGCAAAGGAACATAATATAAAGTACATAGTGGATGGAACCAATGTAGATGATTTAGGAGACTATAGACCAGGTCTTAAAGCACTAAATGAACTAGAAGTAATTAGTCCATTGAAAGAAAGTGGATTAAAGAAAAATGAAATTAGGTTACTTTCAAGAGATATGAAGTTAGAAACTTTTAACAAACCATCATTTGCATGTCTGGCAAGCAGAATTCCTTATGGTGTTGAAATTACAGATGAAAAGCTTAGGATAATAGAAAAAAGTGAAGAATATTTATCTGATTTGGGCTTTTCTCAATTTAGAGTAAGAATGCATGGAGATATAGCTAGAATAGAAGTTAATCAGGAAGAATTAGGTAAATTTTTTGAAAATAACAATTTTAGTAAAGTTGACACTAAATTAAAAAAATTTGGCTTTAAATATGTTACACTAGATATGTCAGGATATCAAATGGGAAGTATGAATTTAAACATGTAAATAGGTTAAAAAATAAATAATCGTTGTAATTAATATAGGAAACAGGAGGTTTTATGAAAAACTATACATTAATATCGCCATGTTTTTTTGGAATGGAAAAAATGTTGGCTAGAGAAATTACTAATTTGGGATATGAAATAATAAAAACAGAAGATGGAAGAATAACATATAAGACTGATGAATTTGGGATAGCAAAATCAAACATGTGGTTAAGATGTGCAGAAAGAGTACATCTTAAGATTGCTGAGTTTGAAGCAAAAAGCTTTGATGAATTATTTGAAAATACAAAAAGGATAAATTGGTCTAAATATATACCTTATGGAGCTCAATTTCCTATTTCAAAAGCTTCTTCTATAAAATCAAAATTATACAGTACACCAGATGTACAAGCTATAGTAAAAAAAGCTATTGTAGAAAGCTTGAAGAAAAGTTATTTAGAGGATGGTTTGCTTAAAGAAGATAAAGAAAAATACCCTATATTTGTATTTATACACAAAGATAAAGTAACTCTTTCAATAGACACAACAGGAGATGCTTTACATAAAAGAGGATATAGAGAAAAAGCAAATAAAGCTCCGATAAGAGAAACTTTAGCTTCTGGACTTATCTACTTAACTCCTTGGAAAGCAGGTAGGACTTTAGTAGACCCTATGTGTGGTTCTGGTACTATATTAATTGAAGCAGCTATGATAGGTATAAATATGGCACCTGGATTAAATAGAGAATTTATATCAGAAAAATGGAGAACGCTTGATAAAAAGATTTGGTGGGATGTAAGAAAAGATGCTTTTAATAAAATAGACAATGAATCTAAATTTAAAATTTATGGATATGATATAGATGCAGAATGTATAGATATAGCTCGAGAAAATGCAGAAATAGCAGGTGTAGATGAATATATAGAATTCAATGTAGGAGATGCAACTGAGTTTGAGAGTGAAGAAGAATTTGGATTTATAGTTACCAATCCTCCTTATGGAGAACGATTGGAAGATAAGGATAGTGTTAAACAATTATATAAAGAGCTTGGTTATGCATTTAGAAAGTTAAAAAATTGGTCATATTATCTGATAACTTCCTATGAAGAATTTGAATATGAATTTGGACAAAAAGCAGCTAAAAAGAGAAAATTATATAATGGTATGCTAAAAACTAACTTTTTCCAATATCCAGGGCCTAAACCTCCTAGAAATAATAATTAGATTTTATATTTATCATAAGTTTTATCAAAATATAAAGTTTTGTTAAAATAAGTAAAACCTTATGAGGATTTGAAACGTCTAACTATTGTGAGGAGATTTTTGCGAGAAAAAAGAAAAATTTAAGATTGTAGGATTAGGAGGGGTTAAATGAAGTTATTAAAGCTTATTATTGTATCAGGCTTAATGATGTTATTTGTTACTGGATGTAATGTTAAAACTGAATCTCCAGAACAATTGGCAAAGATACCTAACTATGATGATACAAAAAAAGTATTGTACGATGGTATAGATCAGCTACTAAAACCAGACTCATCTATGATATTGCCTTCTAATACAAAAGAGGTAGGAAAAATAAATAAGGTAGATTTAAATAGTGATGGAGTTGATGAATTAGTAGTATTTGAGCAAAAAGAAGATTTAAGTAATAATGTTAATAAAGTAGGTTTTGTAACTTTAAGTTACAATGGTGAAAAATATGTACTAGGAGACCATTATTTAGAAAATGGAGAATCAATAGAATATGCTAATTTCTATGATTTGGATTCAGATGGATATAAGGAAGTTATTTTACTTGTTAAATCCAAAGATAAAACTAATATGCATATATACAAAGTAAGGGATAATGAAATCACAAAAGTATACGATTTAGATGCTTCTTGGATTCAAAATAAAGAAGATTTTAACGATATGAAGGTAAAGATTGGTTATATAGATGGAGATGACAAGATAGATATATTAATGCTTCATTTGAATAATAAAACTAATGAGATGTTTGCAACTGTTGCAAATTTTGATGGAACTATGAAGGTTAAGGATTATGTCAAATTTGAAAATGTAAAAAATCTAAATGAGTTATATATAACTCTAGGTAATGTTGCTTCATCTGTTGGAAATTCAGCTGCATCCATCAAAGGTGTTGTACTAGATATTCCCATGTTAAAAGAAAATAATTATATCACACAGATATTATATATGAAAAATGATAAAATTCAAAAAGTGTTTAGTGATTATGATAAAACTATTACTAAACCTTATTACATACCTGTTGATGATGTTGATAAAGATAAAATTATAGAGATACCTATAGTTGCTGGAGGGAATAGAAATACTTATACCTCTAAAGCATCTGCTAATATAAGTTGGTACAGATGGAATGGGAAAGAAGATTCTAATTCAAAATTAATATTTATAAGCCAGATATACTATAATTATAAATACAATTTTAGATTATTTATGCAAAATAATTTAGTAGATAAAATAATTGTTGAACAAGAATTTGTTGGGGAAAAAGCTGTATTTAAATTTTACTATTTTGATTATTCAGAACGTAAGAATTTATTTAATATAATAGTAGAGAGTAAAAATAAACTTGAAGATAGAAAAAGTGCAAATACACAAAATTCTATTGTACTTCAAGAAAGCGATGAATATACTTTTTTACTAACTATAAATGATGCAAATGAAATGGATAAGTTAGATATTACGATAGACGCATTAAAAGAGTATTTCTCATTAATATATGGTTAATATTACACTCAATTGGAGGTTTTATTTTATGAAGGAAAAAATACTTATACTAGAAGATGAAATTGGAATTAGAAGTTTTGTCAGTATAAACTTAAAAAGAGAAGGCTATGAAATAGTTGAAGCAGGTACTGGTAGAGAAGCTATAGAAAAAATGACAACAGAAAGTGATATTACAATAGCTCTTTTAGATGTAATGCTTCCAGATATAAGTGGGATAGAGGTTTGTAAGTTTATAAGGGAAAATTTTGATCAAGTTGGGATAATAATGCTTACTGCAAAAGCTCAAGAAGATGATAAAATAGAAGGATTTATTTCAGGAGCAGATGATTACATCATAAAACCATTTAGTATAAAGGAACTTTTAGTTAGGGTTTCTGCTCTTATCAGAAGAGTTGCAAAAGATGATTCAAATGTTAAGTCAAGTGAGATAGTCTCGCCACCATTTATACTTGATATAGATAAAAGAAAATTATTTAAGAATGGTAAAGAGATTGAACTTACTCCAACAGAATTTTCAATAGTAAAATATTTGATATCAAATGCTAAACAATCATTAAGTAGAGATCAGATATTAGATGAGGTATGGGGAACTAATTATTTGTATGATTTTAAAATAGTAGATGTAAATATAAGAAGGATAAGAAATAAAATAGAAGATGACCCATCAAAACCAAAATATATACAAACTATTTGGGGTTATGGATACTGTTTTAGAAAGGAAGAATAATAGTGTTACATTTTGAAGGTCTGAGAAAAAAAGTAATAAAAAACTATTTTATAATAATTATTATAATGGTAACTCTGTTTGAAGGGCTATTCATGTTTTATATACAAAACTATTACTATGATTCTGTTAAACAGTTACTTGAATCTGAAATAAAATACGCTGATGAATATAATGCTATTACAATGGAAACTACAAGCTTTGAGAAAAAAGTTAAAAATATTTTTGATAAACAGCCATTAACAAAGAATTCAGAATTTGGGATTTCGATAATAGATAAGAATAAAAATGTTATATTGGACCAATATGGATTTAAAAGTAAAGAAAAAGCAAATTATGAAGATGTAGATAATGCATTAAGAGATGTAAAGACTAAAAATTTAACACCATATACTTATAAAATACCAGATACAGGAGAGCATGTCATGAGCATCTCCTTACCACTCAAAGTAAATAATATTATAGAAGGTGTTGTTAGATATACTGTTTCATTAGATGGAATTGATAACGCCATATTAAAGCAAGCTACATGGCTTATATTGGCGGGAATATTTATACTTATTATAGCTATATTAATAAGTCTCAAATTTGCTGAGACTCTTATAAAACCATTGAGAGAGCTAAAGAAGTTTGCAAACGAATTAGCTGTAGGAAACTACAATATAAAATTGGAAAATATGAAGATTGTAGATGATGAAATTGGTGATTTAGCACAGACATTTGAACATATGGCACATGAAATTGATAAGAGTGAAAAATTGAAAGAAGAATTTATATCTTCTGTATCTCATGAGTTGAGAACCCCTCTTACATCTATAAAGGGATGGAGTGAAACATTAGGATATGAAAGTATAACTAGAGAAGAGTTAGATTTAGGTCTAGGTATTATACAAGATGAGACAGAAAGACTTATAAAGTTGGTAGAAGAATTATTGGATTTCTCAAGGCTTTCTTCTGATAGGATAAAGCTTCATATTGATATAGTTGATGTTGAAGGATTAGTTGTTGGGGTTGTAAATCAGTTGAAAGTTAAAGCAGCTGAAAAAGATATATCACTTTTATTTGAATTTGAAAATGAATTCATAGAAAATATCCAAGGAGATAAAAATAGACTAAGACAAGTTCTTATAAATTTAATACAAAATTCATTTAAATTCACTAGTCAGGGTGGTTACATAAAAGTTGTAGCTTCTCAGGATGAAGATATAACAACTATATCAGTTGAAGATAATGGTTCAGGTATAGAAAAGCAAAATTTAAATAAAGTTTTAGATAAATTTTTCCAAGAGGATTACAACAAGGCTGGCAGTGGATTAGGTCTTGCAATTAGTAATGAAATTGTAAAACTTCATGGTGGAGTAATGAAAATAGAAAGTGAAAAGAATGTTGGAACAAAAATAACTTTTAATATAAAAAATAAATTTGCTAAACAGGCATAAATTCTTAGAAAGAGGATTAAGATGAGAAATATAAAAATGATAGTAGCATATGATGGTTCAAGATACAAAGGTTATCAAAAATTAGGCGATAATGACATGACTATACAAGAAAAGCTTGAGTCTGTCTTAAGTAAAATGGCCAATGAAACTATTGAGATAATTGGTTCTGGGAGAACTGATATGGGAGCACATGCAAGAGGTCAAGTTATAAACTTTAAAACAAATTGTATGGATTCAGTAGATAAAATTCAAAAATATCTATATGAATATTTGCCAGAGGATATAGTTGTAAAAACTGTTGAGGAAGTTGATGAAAGATTTCATTCAAGATACAATGTAAAATCAAAAACTTATTTATATAAGATTGATAATAATAAATATCACAGTCCTTTTATGAGAAAGTATGCTGCACACATAAGTAAAAAATTAGATTTAGATAGAATGAGAAAAGCAAGTGAGTATTTAATAGGAGAACATGATTTTACTAGCTTTGCTTCTTCTAAGTCTAAGAAAAAATCTAATGTAAGAGAAATTTACTCAATAAATATAAAAGAAAATGATGATATTGTAGAAATATATATAGAGGGAAATGGATTTTTATATAATATGGTAAGAATAATAGTAGGAGCATTAATAGATGTTGGCCTTAAAAGAAAAGCACCACAAGATGTTAAGCATATGCTTGAGTCGAAAGACAGAAGTAAGTCATCAGACACCGCACCAGCTAAAGGACTATGCCTTTGGAAAGTAAAATATGAGTAAGCTTAAAGAGAAAATATTTTAAAAAGAAAATAAATTATATAGTTGACATAAATGGAAAAATAAACTATTATATATTCTATAAGAGATGTCTAAAAAATTTGATATTTAAATCCGATGAAAAAGAGAGTAACTTTTATGTATTTTATAGAGAGCTGAGGATGGTGGAAGCTTAGCAAATAAGTATTAGTGAAAAGAACTTTGGAGGATGCTAATTGAATTTAGTATGTTAGTAGGTAATCTCGCCTTAAGAGAAAGAGTGGATAAGTTTATCTTATCAATTAGAGTGGTAACGCGGATATATTTCGTCTCTTGGTTTTTCCAAGAGGCGTTTTTTAATATATTTATTTACTAATATGTATTTAGTAGTTATACATTTACTGATTGATTAGCTAAGTTTATCAATAAGAGTGGTACCGCGGATATTTCGCCTCTTAGTATTTAAAAATACTGAGGGGTTTTTTTAGTATTAAAATGATTTTATAAGAATCTATATTTTTAAAGTCATTAAATATTAAGAGTTTCTATTAAAAAATAAAAAATATAAAATTATAATTTAAAATTGGGAGGAATTAACAATGAAGGAAAAAGTAGTATTAGCATATTCAGGAGGACTTGATACATCAATTATAATACCTTGGTTAAAGGAAAATTATGAAGATATAGAAGTTATAGCTGTTTGTGGAAATGTAGGTCAAGAAGATAAAATGGAAGATGTTTATGAAAAAGCTTTACAAAGTGGAGCATCAAAAGCCTATGTAGATGATATAAGTGAAGAGTTTGTGACGGAAACTATATTTAAAGCTGTAAAAGCAGAAGCAAAATATGAAGGAAAATACTTATTAGGAACTTCTTTAGCAAGACCTATAATAGCTAAAAAATTAGTTGAAGTTGCTCATAAAGAAGGAGCAAAATATATATGCCATGGATGTACAGGAAAAGGTAATGACCAAGTTAGATTTGAAGCTACAATTGCAGCCCTTGACCCAACTATAAAAGTTATAGCTCCTTGGAGAATATGGGATATAAAATCAAGAGAAGATGCTATAGATTATGCTGAGAAACACAACATAAAAGTAACAGCAACTAAAGCTAAAATATATTCAGTAGATGCTAACCTTTGGCATGTATCAACAGAAGGTGGAGACATAGAACATTTACAAAATGAACATAAAAAGGATGTATATAAACAATGTGTAGACCCTGAGGATGCATGTGATGTAGCTGAATATGTAGAGGTTTATTTTGAAAAAGGTGAGCCTAAAAAGATAAATGGTGAAGAATTATCTCCAGTGGCATTAATTCATAAATTAAATGAGTTAGGTTGTAAGCATGGAATTGGAGTTATAGATATAGTTGAGAATAGACTTGTTGGTATGAAATCAAGAGGTATATATGAAACTCCAGGAGGAACAATTCTTTATGAAGCACACAATATTTTAGAAAGTGCTACTTTAGATAAAGACACACTACACTTTAAGCAAATGATATCTTACAAATATGGAGAGCTTATTTATAATGGATTATGGTACTGTAAATTAAGAGAATCTATAGATGCATTTATGGAACAAACTCAAGATAATGTTACAGGGACAGTAAAAGTTAAACTTTACAAAGGTAATATAAAACCTGCTGGAATATTTACTGAAAATGCACTTTATGATGAAGGAATATCTTCTTTTGGAGATAGTGAACTTTATGACCATAAAGATGCAGAAGGATTTATTAATTTATTTACTTTACCACTAAAAATTAGAGCTATGAAGGCTGGGAAATAATAGAATATAGTAAATTAAAATTATTAGAGTATATAAGAAACGTTTTTTAGTTTTTTATATACTCTTTTTTATATAAAATTATTATATTATTTGTAATAATTTATTTGATTACAATACAAGAAATTTTAAAACTTATTTTTCTCAAGATTTTCTACTTATTTACAAGCATTAAAAGTCTAATTTTATTATAAGTTACACAATATGAATACTTATTTTTGAATTTTGCCATTGACTCTCACATTATAGGAGGGTTTATACTAGGTTTAATTAAAAATATACATGAAAAAGCTACTAATCGTAGAAGGCAATAACCATATCATTTGAAATTATAAAGATATAATTTATGAAAACACTATTAATTCCATAATGAAATTATTTATAAATGGAGGTAAATTAAATGAGGAAAATAATTGAAATAAAGCACCATTTACATGATTATGAATGTATGTGGAATGGTATAGAAGATATATATATGAATAAAATGGGTGAATCTCTGCCAAATGATTTTTTCTTTTTATTATCAGGTTTTGGCTCGTTTTGTTATCTAAAAACAAATAAAAAAGAATTAAAGAGAATGGTTGCTTTGGGGGATGGAAGAACCAAAAAAATGTATGAATTTTTAGCACCTATTGTTGGTTTTGAATATAAACACTATGAGTTTAAAAAGTATGAACAAGCTTTAAAAAAAGCAAAATCAGAAATTGATTCTGGTTATCCAGTTGTTTTAGGAGCCTTAGATATGTATTATCTGCCATATTATGAAAAATTATATCATAAAGAGCATATTCCTTTTCATTATGTGCTTATGGTAGGGTATGATGATATAGAAGAAAGAATATATTTATATGATTGTGGGATAACTGATTTAATCTCTATTTCTTATGATGAACTATGTGAATGTATGAATTGTAGTTATCCTGGATTAAGCAAAGCGAATACAATTTGTACAGTTAGAATGAATAGTTCAAAGAATAAATATCAGATTGCTCAAGAAGCACTCGCTATAAAGCGTGATATGTTTTTAAATCCACCTACAGGGTTTTTAGGATATAAAGGTTTTGAAAAGTTTATCAAAGAATTGTCACAATGGAAACATGAACTGGAAAAAGATGACTATGATAGGATTTTAGCTAATATGGTTATGTTTTTTGGAACAGTACCAACTATTCCAAATGCAATCAAAGGAATTGAAGAACCAGATAGTGTCGAATTTAAAGGTGGTTTTGATAAAATGAGCAAGATGCTTAAATCTATTGGAACTGAATACAAAAATGACTGTTGGGTACAAGTAGCAGAGATTTTTGAAGAAAGCGCAATTATAATTGAAAAAATATCTAATATAATAATAGATTATTTATTGAATAAGGATGATGAAACTGAAAAACTTCCTTTACTATTTTCCGAAATTTTGAAACAAATGAAATCTGGATACTTAATGTTAGGTATATGAATATAGAACAAGATTTCTTTTTAATAATGTTAGGAAAAAGTATATTAACTAGATAATCAAAATTTAAATATGAAATGAGTTCAAAAAATCAAATTATATATTTATAAAGTGTTGACTCTAACACCACGTTATATTGTAATATGAAAACATAGTTTGAAAATATTAATAAATACTGATAGATATATAAATATTTATTAATATTCGTAGCTGTAAAATAAAATTTTGAGGTGAGGCAATGAGAACAGTAAAACAAGTTTCAGATTTGACAGGAATAAGTGTGCGCACATTACATTACTATGACGAGATAGGTTTATTAAAACCAAGTGAAATTACAGAAGCAGGGTACAGGTTTTATGATGATGAAGCTATTAAAACGCTTCAACAAATTTTATTTTTTAAAGAGCTTGAGATACCTTTAAAAGAAGTTAAAGATATAATGTTAAGCCCATACTTTGATAAAATGCATGCTCTAGAAAGTCAAAGAAAGCTACTTATTATAAAACGTAAAAGATTGGATAGTCTAATAGAAATTATAGACAAAACGTTAAAAGGAGAAAATGTAGTAAACTTCAAAGAATTTGATATGAGTGAATATTTTAAAGTATTAGAGGAATTTAAAATAGAGCATGAAGATAAAGTAATTAAAATTTATGGTAGTGTAGAGAAATATAATGAACATATTGAGAAGTTTAAATCTAAAGAAGATGAAATTGCTAAAATGGCTATAAAAATATATGGAAGTATTGAGAAATATTCTGAGGCTATAAAGAAAAATTTTAATAGTGATATATTGACTTTAGCAGAACAATTTGATGAATTTAAAAAAGACTGTTTGGAAGATAATCATCCAAAATTAAGTGAACTATATAAAATACTTGTAGCAGATTTAAATAAAAATCCTTTATCAAAGGAACTTCAAAAAATTGCTAAAGAGATAACAGATACATCTAAGAAAGATTATGAACTTTTTAATATGGAGTATGGAGATGATAATTGGTATAGCATGGTGCAAAATTATTTACTAAATCCTATATGGATAAAAGAAGTTGATAAAAAGTATGGTAATGGAGCGTGTAAATTTATTGGAGAAGTTTTGAAGAGTTATTTAGGTAATAAACAACCCAAAATAAACATATTATATGAAAAGCTTGTGGCAGACTTAAGTAAAAATCCTTCTTCAGAAGAGATTCAAGATATTGTTGGAGATATAGTATATGAAACTAACCGAATGAATGAATTTTACAAGATAGATGAAGGAGAGAATCATTTAGATTATTTGTCAGAACTTTATTTACAAAATTCTAGCTATATACAGGTGACTGATAAGAAATATGGTAAAGGAGCATCCAAATTCATTGGAGAAGCTCTAAAAATTTATTCTGATAGTAGTAAATTGTAAATAAACAAATAAGGATATAGAATCATTACTTTATCTATATCCTTATTTGTGACTGTTAAAATATATAATTTATATCAAACTTAACACTTTCAACAATATTTCCTAAATATGTTTTTATGCTTTCAACTTCTTCTAAGGATTTTAATTTATTTTCAGTATAAATTGCTTTATCAAGAATATTAAATTTTAGACCTATTTCGTCAAAGTATTCATGATTTAAAACTTTATACCAATGATTTCTTTCTTTAGACCATCTAGTAGATATAGAATCAGCTTCTTTTTGAGCTTTTTCCCATTCTTCATTTTCTATAGATTTCTCTAATATAGACATATTGTTTTTGTAATCTTCCGTAAAATCATATAGTTTATTATTAACATAAAATCCAAATAGCATAAATAAAACAGCCCATAGTATAACAAATGTTGTAGATTTCAATATTAATCACCCTTCTTATTTTGAATAAATATTTTGTCATTTTCATCTAAAACACAAATAAGAACATCTTTAAAAGTTTCTATGTGGTTAGACTTTAAGATACCCATTAACCAGTTAGTATCTTTTTCAGCCATATCAAGATTTTTATTTATTATTTTACCATCCAAAATAAGTGGAATTGGTAAATGGTTAAAAGCTCTTGGAGGAGTACTATTATAACTTGATGCTGGAACCACACTTAAATTACCATCAGTCTCTAAAATAGCATATTGTACATCTTTTATGTTGAAGTAACCTTGAATTCTCAATTGTTCTAACAACTCATCTATACTAACTCTTTCTTTTTTAAGTTCATTATATACAATCTTTCCTTTGTCAATTAAGACAGAAGGTTTACCTGATAAAAATGAACTTAATTTTCTGCTTTTTAAGGATAAAAATGAAATTAGAGTCTGCATAATTACAAGGCCAGTTATTGCTGCAACACCATTTATAATTGGTATATTATTATTTTCCATTGGGACGGATGCAACTTCTGCAATTAAAAGTGTTATGACCAAGTCAAAACAGTTCATTTCAGCGATTTCACCTTTTCCCATGACTCTAAGTGCAATCAACACTGTTATGTATAATATAATACTTCTTATTAATACCACTGTCATATCTATCAATTACTCCTTTAAAAAATATTTATACTAAGTTAGTATATCCTATATAAAAAAAATAATTCAGATTATAAAAAATACCTTAAACAATTGAATTCAATCATTTAAGGTACTCTTGATAATCTCAATATTAAATTTTTTATGGATTTTCTATTACTTTTATTTATCTTAACTACAGATTCAACAAAATTCTTTTTATCACCTAATTTCAATACAAAATCAGGATATTCTTCAAATTCATTGAGCTTTATTAATTTAAAAGAAGAAGATAAGTTTTTGAAGTTGATAATTTTAGAATTATTTACTAATACACTTCTTTTTTTAAAATAAATGTCTTTTTTACTTATATTTAATATATTGAATATTTGTTTAAGATACATTATTATATCTTCTGGAGTCTTATCAAATTTAAGTTCAAAATTTTCATCCTCAAAATAGGGAATATAATATAAAGGATTTTTAATAGGAGGCAGTTTATTGTATAATTCTTCAAGTGTATTAGTATCTTTAGGATAGTTAAGGTAAAAGCATTTACATACATTCATTAAATCCAGAGCATCTGAAAGTGAATTATGTTTAATTTCTCCCTCTACAGAAAAAATCTTTTTCATATTTAGTAAAGATAGTTGCTTAGATAAGACTCTATTTTTATATGTAATATGCTGAGATATAAAAGGTTGAATATCAATCATCATATTGAATAACTCTAAGCAGGTACCCGCATATTTATATACTCTAAAGGAATTTAGAAGACCAGCAATATCAAAATCACCCCAATTATATATTGTAACATCGCTAAATTTTTTAAACCATTTGAAAAAATCATCCATAACATATAAAAGATTAGGAGCATTATTAATTTCTAACTGGTTTAATTTAGTGAGTTTTTTACACTTAAATGAAAGTATTTCATTGTATTTTGGTTTAACTAAAGAATAATAATCATCAACTATATTAAAGTCATTATCTACCAAAACACAACCTATTGAAATCAATTCAGCTCCACTATATTCTAGCTTGTATTTATTATCATCTAATATATTAAATTCAAAGTCTATAAATAACTTGTATTTCATAAATTAAAAGCACATCCTCATAGATATTTATTTAATGAGATTAAGCGTCATAAGAATCAATTGATATAATGATTCTGAACATCAAAGGCTCATTACAACTTTTATTTATTTCGTAATTTAAATCAAAGGAATCTTTTAAGATAGAATTTATAAGTATTCTTTCCCAACCTATTTTTAGATTAACCTTAGCTTCTAACAATTTAGTTTCTATCTTTTTAAATATTTCTATATTCGCGGGTATTATACTGAGTTCAATATTACTTTTAAATGGGTTAGATTTTAAATCAGTTATAAGAATGTTCTTTAATTCTTCTGTAAGTTCAGAGATTAAATTATTGCCTATATATTCTTTAATTATTTCTTCTCTAATTTCTCTTAAATTTAGCAACATTAACACCTACTACTTGTATTATAATATGCAAAGTATAGTAAAATTTGATTAAGTTTTTTTATTATACTTGCAATAGTAGCTTTTTCCTTTCTGTTTATTTTTATATGATTAATCCATATTAGAAAACTACTAATATGCTTATAAAGAATAGTTTGTTGTATGTTAAAAATAAAAACTGTTAGTCTTTCAGAGAATAAAAGCTATGTAAAAGTGAAGATTATAAAATAGAATCATAAATATAAGATGTTTTATTCTCTGAATTTTTTGGTACTAAATTCTTAATTTGTTATTTGCCAATTCCTTTTTCTGATAATTTTTCTAGCATATCCTTAGTCATTTTATCTAAATCATAATTAGCTTTAAAACTCCATTCATTTACAGCACTGCTACTATCTAATGAATTAGGCCAAGAATCAGCTATACTTTGTCTTACAGGGTCTACATCATACTCTATTGTAAAATCGGGTATGTATTTTTTTATAGAATCAGCTATTTCTTCAGGAGCAAAACTCATAGCAGTGATATTAAAAGCATTTCTATGAATAAGTTTTTCAGCTGGAGTTTCTATTAAATCTACTATAGATTGAAGAGCATCAGGCATGTACATCATATCCATTTTTGTACCTTCTGCTATGTAAGACTTATATTTTTTATTTTTTAATGCTTCATAATATATGTCAACTGCATAGTCTGTAGTTCCACCACCAGGAGGAGTAACGTAAGAAATAAGACCAGGAAATCTAACTCCTCTAGTATCCACTCCAAATTTTGAATGATAATAATCACATAGTAATTCACCAGATACTTTAGTTACACCATACATAGTATTAGGTCTTTGTAGTGTATCTTGAGGAGTCATGTTTTTTGGAGAATTTTCACCAAATGCAGCTATTGAACTAGGTGTAAAAAACTTACAATTCAATTCTCTAGCTATTTCAAGACCATTTATCAATCCATCCATATTTAAATTCCAAGCTTCTAAAGGTTTACTTTCTGCAACTGCTGAAAGCAGAGAAGCTAGATGAATTATAGTATCCACATCATATTTTTTTGCGATTTCAAAGAATCGATTTTTATCTGTGACGTCTAATATTTCAAATATACCAGATTCACATACAGGATTTCCTTCTTTTGTTCTTCTTGAGCTAGCAATTACATTTTGTTCTCCATATTCATTTCTTAGCTTGAGTGTTAATTCTGAGCCTATTTGTCCTAATGCACCTGTTATAAGTATTTTTTTCAATTTGCTAACCTCCTTAGAGTTTAATTTGTGTATTATTGCTTATTTTTATTTTAGCAAATCTTTTGTTTAAATACAAAGAATTAAACTACTTAATGCATTACTTAATTTAATAAATTATAATAAATGTTTCAGAGTTTAATGTAATAAATATCAAAATTAAGTATATAGCATATAGGTAAGACATAGTAATAGTAACGTTTATATATATTATTTATGAAATTGTTTTTAAAGATAGGTAAAGTACAAAGAGAGTCAAAGTGGACAGTGGATTAAGTTTAAAAAGTAATATTTATAAGATTACTTTTGTTTAAATTCTAAATTTATTCTAATGTACTTCACATATATCACATATATAAAGTTTAAAATTACTACAAAGATAAGTATTAAGTAAGATTAAAAATTAAATTAATTTGTATAAAAGTTTAAAGGAGATAAATTTATATGTTATATAGAGTTGATAGAGATAAAATATCTAATATTGGAATACTGGAATGTGCTACATTAATAAGAAAATTAGCACAAAAAATAGCTAAGGAAAAGGGTATAAAGGAACAAGAAGCATGGAATGATGCTGTTAGTGTATATAAACAAAAGTATAGGTATTTAGTTTAAAGAATAACTTTGATATATCCTTCCCATAAAATCTGAGAATAAAAATTATATGTTTTTATAAGCGTATTTCTTATTAAATTAAATCTTAATGAGGTATAAATATAGAGTATGTGACTAAGTCACAGAAATCAAAGTAAATTTAGGATATAATATTAAGATATAACAAAGATGTTTCTACAAATAAAAAAGTATCATAAGTATTGAACTGAGTATAAATGTTGTTTTTAGTTTAGTTGTAACTTATTGTAGTTTTTTGTTAAACATTGTTTTGTAATATTTGAAGTATTAGACAATCAAATGAATAAAATTATGAATTTTTTGAAGTAAATACAATTCTAAGTTTATAGTCATAATAAATATTATATAAAAAGGTTAATAATATTTTATTTAGACACTATGAGAACACGTAAACTAAAATAAAAATTGAAAGGAAGTATAAAAATGACAAGACCATCAATATATCATAGCCAAGGATACACTTGTGCAGAAGCATTAATAAAATCTTATAATGAAGAACATGAGACAGACATACCAATTTCAATAGGAAGTGGTATGGGAGTTGGAATTACTGTAGGGAGTGTCTGTGGAGCTGTAAATGCAGCAGTTGTTATAATAGGATATTTAAATGGACGAAATAATAACTTAGATGAAAATATGGCAAGAAAGTATTCAAGAGAATTAATGAATAAAGTAAGGGCTAAATACAGTACAGAAATATGTGCTTCATTGAAAAAAAATAAAGTAAGCTGTGGTGAAATAATAAATTTCACATATGATGCCTTAAATGATATACTAGAAGATCAAAAATAATCTTGAAAAATGAGCATTTCCCATTTAGGGGAGTGCTATTTTTTATTAGATAAATATTATTTTCTTTTAATATAATTTTTAAATCAATTTGATTATATTTTAGCCAATATAATTTAATATAGAAAATATTAATTGACAAGAAAAAATATACTATGCTAAATAAAAATAAATTATTTAACATAAAGAGAGTAGATATAATTATGTCTATAAGATTGTAGAAACTAATAAAAAAATATATTAATTATAAAAAAATATATTAATTATAAAAAAATATATAAGAAAATAAAAGAATTAATGAATATAATATAAAGTATAAAAGTATAAAATTATATAATACTCTTATAAAATAAAGAAAAAATAGAAATTTCCTATAAAATACATAGATTATGACATAATATGGTATAATTAGTAAAAATATAGAGATTGGAGGAATTAATTTGTTTATAGAGGAAGAATTAGAAGGATATATAATAAAATGTAAAATATCTGAAGACTTTAAAGATAGACCTGAATATAGTGATGAAGAATTTTATGTTACAATCTATAAAGATGAAAGTTCTGACTCTGGGTATTATGCTTTGTTAGAAAATAAGGATGAAAAAGTAACATGGGATGGAAAAGTTGTTGCTAATAATATTTTAAATAGACTTTGGGTTGTAGTAGATAAGGTTAGAGCTGGTTAATCATGTAATTATATAGTATTTATGATATTTTAAATAAATTTTCAGATATAGAGGACTAATATGTAATAAATAAGAAAAGTTATTCAATTGTGGAGGGTTAATTAAATGGAATATAGTTATAGTAAGATGCATCTGCAAAAAGGGGATATTGTAGAAGTAAACTTGGAGAAACAAGCTAATGTGATATTATTAGATCATATAAATTATGTTAAATTTAAAAATCAAAGAAACTATGATTATTATGGTGGATTTGCTAAGAAAACTCTATGTAGAATGAAAGTTCCTAATACAGGAACTTGGTATTTGGTTGTAAATGAAAATGGAAATAGTGGTATAGTAAACTTTTCAATTAATACAATTCAAAATTAATTTAATACTAAAAGGCTTGGATTAATATCTAGGTCTTTTTATTGTATCATGGTTTATATATAAAATTATCTTAATAAATATTAAAAAGAGTGTTGATATATAATTAGAATAAAATAAGTATACAGTTTTGATAAAGAAAGGATTTATAAAGATGCATTAAAAATTTATCTTTATAAATCCTTTGTGTCTATATCTATCTGGCATATAATTACTATATTATTTTTATATAGATTATTTATATACGCTAAATATACTCTTAAAATTTAAATTAAAAATACTCTTATTAACACTGAGCTCCACCTTTAAGATGTAAAGGAGCATCAAGTATAGCTTGCTTTCTTTCCAATACAGAATCTGATAAAAGCATTTCTATAAATTTATCAACACCAATTCGATCAATCGTAATTCCAAAGCGTTCACCTGTTTTACCTTGTTCTCTAAATAAAAGAAGAGTTTTTTCAATTAAAGTCATAAGTTCTTCTTTTGAAAATAGTTTATCAATTTGTGTTCCAGGGCGAACAGATTTGCCCCATTTTCCTCCTATGTATATTTTGTAGCCAGATTCTTTTTCTTCAATACTATCAAAATTACAACTTTCTATACATTTACCACAGTTATTGCACAAATTATTATCTATTTCAAGCTTTCCTTTATTTGTTAATTTAGCGGCTTTGACAGGACAGACTTCCATAACAGAACATTTTTTGCATCCAACACATATTTCAGGGTCATAATCAGGTACACGTTGACCAACAATTCCAAGGTCATTTAAGTCAGGTTTAATACAATTATTAGGGCATCCACCAACACCGATTTTAAATTTATGAGGTAACTTTACATCGTACCATCCTTTATAAAATTCTTGATGAATTTCAGCAGCTAGTGCTTGTGTATCAATCAATCCATGAACACAAACAGTTCCCTTACATGCTACAACAGGACGAACTCTTGAACCTGTTCCACCTGTGATTAAATTTTCACTGGCAATGAATTCACTTAAAGCTTCAATATCTTCAAATTTTACACCAGGTAATTCTACTGTTAATCTAGTAGTAAATGCTACTTGACCATTTCCAAATTTTTCAGCAGCCTCAGCAATCTTTTTCGTTTGTGAGGTATTGATTACTCCATTTACAGTTATTATACGTGCAGCAAAATGTTCTCCATCTCTACTTGGTAAAAAGCCTCTACCTTTTAATTCCTTTTTTTGTTCTGTTGTAATCTTATTCATAATTAATCCTCCATTGCTTTAAGATTTGGATAAAATAGTATTCCACCTTCAAGGACTTTTGTATTTGTATAACCAAATCGTCTTAAACGATTTTGAGCCATGTAGCTGTTTTTACCTTTTGCACATAGAAGAAGAATCTTTTCATCTTTAGAAAGACCTTCAATTTCTCCATTAATTTCACCAACAGGTAAATAACGTAGGTTAGGAATAGAAGGGGCTTTTGAAACATCAAGTTTAGTCCAGCTATCAAAATCTTCAATTTCATCAAGTAAAACACTATCGAGTTCTCCATCAAGTTTATTTTGTAACACGTTTACTGCCACTACAAAAGGATGAATAGCTGTTGAGAAAGGTGGTGCATATGCAAGGTCCATACTTTCTAATGAATAAAGGTCTGCTCCCAAAGTTATTGCAGTGGCAGCTATATCTACTATCTTATCAGTTGCACCAGGGCCCATAACTTGAACACCTAATAACTTTCTAGTATGTTTTTCAGCAACCATTCTTATTATAAAATTAGATGCATCAGGATAATAGTGAGCCTTATCATCAGTAGCTATAGTAACAGAACAAACATCATAACCTTCTTTTTTAGCTGACTCTTTACTTAAACCTGTTTTTCCTACATTAAGTTCTGGCAATTTGACTACAGTTGTTCCAAGAACTCCTTTATAAGTTTTAGATTTTCCAGCTATATTTTGAGCACAAATTCTACCTTCATGATTTGCAGATGAACCCATAGGTGACCATGTAGGTTTATTTGTCAAAGCATTTTTTACACAAGCACAATCTCCAACTACATATATATTTTCATCAGCTGTAAGCATAAATTCATCAGCTATAAGTGTTTTGTTTGGAGCAAATTCTAAATCTGTATCATTTAAAAAGGCTGTATTAGGATGAATTCCAACTGACATAACCACTAAATCTGTTTTAATAACTCTATTTTTGGTACGAAGTTTTTCTACTTTATTTTCACCTTCAATTCCTATAACTTGGTCGCCTGTGAAAATCATAATACCTTTATCAGCTAGGTGATTTTCAACATATTCAGCGAAATCGGTATCAAATCCAGGCATAACATGTTCGGCCATGTCAATAACACTTACACGTATACCCATAGCAGAAAGATTTTCAGCAATTTCAAGACCAATAAAGCCTCCACCAATGACAACAGCTCTCTTGACTCCATTTTCGACAGTATCTCTTAATGCTATTGCATCATTTGGAGTACGCATGAAGAATACTCCAGATAAATCGATTCCAGGTATTGGTGGTTTTATTGGGTCTGCTCCTGTGGCAATTACAAGTTTATCATAACTAATAGTTTCTTCTTCTCCTGTTGAAATTCTTTTCAAAACTACTTGTTTTGATTTTCTATCAATAGATGTAACTTCAACTCCACATCGAACTTCTGCTCCTGTTAGTTTAGAAAAGCTCTCAGGTGTATTTACAATTAGAGATGATTTATCTTCAATAACCTTACCAACATAATATGGTAAGCCACAGCCTGCATAAGAAATATGTTCGCCTTTATTGAGGATTGTAACAGAACAATTGTCACCCATTTCACGTTTTATTTTTGCAGCAGTTTTTGTTCCAGCAGCAACTCCACCTATAATTAATACTTTCACAATATCACACTCCAATCCTTTTTATAACTCTATGCTAAAATTATAGTTCTTGACAATGTATTTGTAAAATACTAAAATGTTAATAAAATCATAAGTATTTACTAATATTTGGTAAGGTCGTGATAATATGACTATTCGTAGCCTTGAGATATTTGTAAGGGTTGCTGAATGTGGCAAAATGAGTGAAGTTGCAAGAAATATGTATATTACACAGTCGTCAGTTAGTCAAGCTATTTCGGAAATAGAAAGAGAGTATGGAGTTAAATTATTTGATAGAATTTCAAAAAAACTATACCTAACTGAAGCAGGAAAAAAGCTTCTAGGATATGGAAAGCATCTTTTATCTATAAATGAAGAGATGATTGATTGTATGAAACATTGTGCTAAAAATATTAGAATAAGAGTTGGAGCAACAGTAACTGTTGGTACTTGTGTGATAAGCCCAATAATATTAGAGTTATATAAAAGAAACCCTTTAGTGGAACCTGAAGTGTTTGTTGAAGATACAAGTCTAATTGTAAAAAAATTACTTAATAGTGAATTAGATATTGCAATTGTAGAAGGAAAGATTAATCATCCAGATATTGTGATAAAAAGCATTATTAAGGACCACCTTGTACTTGTATGTTCCAATAAGCATAAATTTTACAATCGAGATTCAGTAAAAGTTTCAGAACTTTCAAACCAGCCATTAATTATGCGTGAACTGGGAAGTGGAACAAGAGCGCAATTAGAAAATCAATTGAAAGAATTAAAAATACCAATGAATATTAGATGGTCATGTTATAACTCTGAAGCTATTCTAAGAGCAGTTACAGATAATTTTGGTATTGCTGTTATATCTGAACTTCTTGTTGAAGATTACGTAAAGAAAAATCTTTTATGGTCTTGTGATATTGAAGGCATTGACTTATGCAGGACATTTGATATTGCATATCATAAAAATAAGTTTTTTACTGAGAATATAGCATCATTTTTTGATATTTCAGTAGAGTTTGGGAAAAAAGAAATGAGAAAAAAGATTAGTAGGTAGCAACTAAGTATAGTTGTTACCTTCTTTTTCATATCTAAAGTATATTCATAACTACAAAGTTTTGAATTTAGAAGTTGAGTGGTTATTATGTCATATTTATTGTTTTACTATTATTTATTTGCAGCAACTAAATAAATAACTGCATAAGAGGGCTAAACCAAAATGCTAGTAAAGTGTAAAGACTAGTATTTAAAGTATTTTTAGTCGAAACTCTATTACAAGCGATTAATAGTATTATAGACAAAATATGAGCAATAATTTCTAATAT
The DNA here is from genome assembly GCF_020658175.1 of Clostridioides sp. ES-W-0018-02. Classification (NCBI taxonomy): domain Bacteria; kingdom Bacillati; phylum Bacillota; class Clostridia; order Peptostreptococcales; family Peptostreptococcaceae; genus Clostridioides; species Clostridioides sp. ES-W-0018-02. The sequence continues at coordinate 400,210 of NZ_JACVVY010000001.1, forward strand.
GTTTGAACTAAAGTCTTTAAAAAAGACTAAAAAAGAAAAAATATAAGAGATACTCATACATATAAAAAAACAATAATTCAGTATTTTAAATTTTAATAGTTGTTTTTTATTATCATTGATTGTCATAAGTATTCCTAAAATTATAGACAGAATGATAAATGTGTTTGATTCTTGCAAATAAGAAAAGACAGTCATAAATTTATTCTCCTAATATTAACTATAAATTGTAAAAAAATAATCTAAATACCTAATAATTGAATAAGCAATGAAATATGTAAATAAATAAAAAAGAAACTTTTTAAATCCATTTAATTTGAAACTTTTTTCTATCTTTTGACAAATGAAATTTATCAGAATGAAAACAAAAATCGCAATTAAAAAAGTTATTAAATACTTTAACATAGGATAATAGTCCATAAATAATTACCTCATAAATTAGTATAACTCTAGAGTAATATGAGTTGTTAATAATAGCAATCAATTTTGCAGAACTGTAAATAAATTGAAATAAATTATTCAAAAGGAAAAGGAGATATGGATTATGGATGAAAATTTAAGTAAAGAAATTAAAATGCTATGAACTATAGAAGTAGAAAAAATAAGATTATTAAATAATTCAGTTATCAATAGTAAGATTATTAATATGTTATATCTCAAAATAAAGGAATTTGAATTACCCATTTTTTCATGAAAAGCTTGAAAATGAGACTATTTAGAAACTATCCTGAGATTTTTTATTGATGATTATGTAAGATAATAATATTGTGGAAATGAAGAATTTTACTATCAAAACTAAATATATACTAGGCTAGAATTAAGAGATTACTCTAGCTTATTGAACTGACTAGGCAGGGTGTGAGGATGCTGTTATTTATTAAAAGAAGCAATGAAGTTAAAGTTAATACCACATAATAAAATTGTATCATTTGAAGATGATTTATCAATAGGTAATATTTCAGATGTAAATAATCAGGAATTAAGAGAAAATAATCCTAAATTATTATTTAACCTAAATTTACTAGAAGATAGAAAATTAGTAAAACATAGAGATATAATAATATGGTATGCAAATAATCCAAGATTTTTCTCTAAAGTCTCAAAGAAATGTTCTGATTTATGTTTAGGTTGTTGTGAAATATTTAGAACTTACATAAAAGATGATACCAATAAGAAGTGGTGTAAAGGTAAAAAATAGATTAAGTCAAAAGGTCATCTTGATAGATGGTCTTTTTTATATAATAAATTAAAAGAAGATGTTAGGGAGATTAAGTTTTTGAACTTATGAAACGAGCAACAAAACTTAATAGGAATTAGCTTTATTCCTTATTGTATGGTATAATATAAAATAGAGATAAGGAAGTGGTTAGTATAGGAATATTAAAAAATGCTGAATTAGTTAGAAAGATAGCACAGAGAATTGCTAGAGAAAAGGGAATAAGAGAGCAAGAGGCATGAAATGATGCTGTTACAGAGTATAAACAAAAACATAGATACTTAGTCTAGAGAATCATCTTGATAGATGGTCTTTTTTTATATAAGAAGTTTGTGTAATAAATTAAAAGTAAATGTAAAAAATATTATACAACTATAATAAGATAAAGTAATGTTTTTAAGGAGAAAAAGATATGCTCAATCAGTTTAATGAATTTCTTGGTAATTATGTAAATATAATTTCTGTAATTGCATCATTTGCAGCAATAGCAGCCTTAATTATATCAATTATGGCTTTTATGGAATCTAATAAACAAGCCAAATTGATATTAAAATATAGAAGAAATAATGAGAATAATATGGCGGGTGATTATTATGAGAATGGTAATGGATATATTAGACTTGATTCAAATAAGTTAGATGATAAAGCTAATATTTATGCTGAAATTCATAGTAATAACTTAGTTGATTTTGTAATAGAAAATAAAAGTACTATTGTTGCAAAAAGCCCCATATTAAGTTTGAAATTTATTAATATGGAAGTAGATATTGGAGAAAATAACAATTTTGAACAGATAAATAAAGAACTTAGATGGCACCCAAAAGATAATACTACAATTCATAAAGGAATAAATTTTAGAATAGAACAATTTAATTTTAAAAATTGTATTATGCTTAAAAAAGAAGCTTATATAGAAGTAGTATTATCAGCTGATAACATGGAAACAAAAGAATTTAGGATACCAATAAAGGCGTATTAAAGAACTCAATAACAGGAGTTCTTTTTTTAATTTAATTAATCTTAGTGGTTCTTATAGAGTTATATATTTCTTCCTAACTAAATAATAAGATACTAGTGTTATAATAGATACTAATATCACTGATATTATTGCAGTATCAAATTTTTTTATTAATAAACCCATTATTATGTATTCTAAACTTATTAAATAGTTAAAAAATAGTTCTAGTTTAATAGCTTTTTCTCTGTCTATATTTCCATATTTCAATTCTAACTTATCTAAATATTTTTTCTTGCAATAATTAGCTTTACCTTTAATTAAGTATCTTATTGTAGTTCCTATTGAGAATATTACTCCTATACTTAAAAGTGTATTGTTCCAAAAATCCATATATCATTATCTCCTTTATAATATACTCTATTAATGCTTTCTGTTTTGTCTTAAATATAAAAATATTATACGTATTAGAGTACCTATAAGCACTCCAGCAAGTAAAAAAATAAATAGTCTAATTGTATAAAAGCTTATTTCTTTTTTAGAAATAAATTCATAAGATATACATATTAACGCACCAATACAAAACCCTAGTATAGTACGGAAAGAATTCTTTAAAATATCTTTCATAAATAATCACCAACTCATATTATATTTACTTTTCTTAATCAAAGTATATCAGTAACATAAGTATAAAGAGTGTCTAAAATATTACAAATATTAACAAAGCACATAAAACTATAGTATAAATTGTAATAAAATGAATGAAAATTATCATCCTAAAACATAAGATATTTTATGGTGGTATTAGAATGAGAGAAAATTGAGTTGTATTTGTTTGGCTTAGCCGAACAATGCACACAGTAGATTATTTATATTTTCCAATATATGAAAGGTAGGCAATATGGAAACAAACCAATACAATAGACCACTATAACAATTACAATAGGGATAGTTGGCTTGTATTAAAGTATGGTTCAGTGAGTTTCTAACTACAATGCATTATATTGAGAAGCATATAATATTCAGGAAATAAGATATATATTTATTATTATCTTTCAAAACTATAGGAGAAAGAATAATTTAAGGGCGATAAAATGGAAGCATTAGAAGAATGAATAAAAAGTCAGCAAGAATAAGAGGAGTAGATTGAAAGGTAGCACTTAAAATAGTAGCTACCTTTTTATTTTAAACTACTTATTAACCTATATTAACACCAAAATTTCCACATAATCCTGCAAGCCCATCTTCAAAACCAGAACCTAAGGCATTGAATTTCCATTCTTCATTATGTTTATATAACTCTGCAACCACTATTGCTGTTTCTATACTAAAATCTTCACCTAACTCATATTTGATAAGCTCTTCACTAGTTTCTTCATTATAAATTCTTATATATGAATTTTCAACTTGTCCAAAGTTTTGTCTTCTTGTAACAGCTTCATTTATAGTAACAGTGAATGATATCTTTGCAATGTTTTGTGGTATTTTAGATAAGTCAACGCTTATTTGCTCATCATCACCATCTCCAACTCCTGTTCTATTATCTCCCATGTATTCAACTGCTCCAGAAGCATGTTTTAAATTATTGTAGAATATGAAATCCCCATCATTTGTTACCTTACCATCAGCTCCAGTTAAAAATGCAGAAGCATCTAAATCAAAATCAAAACCACCATCATATTTATTAGTATCCCATCCTAATCCTACCATTACTTTCTTAAGACCTGGGTTAGTTTTTGTTAAACTTACTTTTTGTCCTTTTGCTAAAGTTATACCCATTTAAAACAACTCCTTTTATAATTTTTTTGTTATAGTTAGTATTAACGATATATATCAGTTAATTCATGAAGCTCTTCATTTTGACCAATTCCTAGGGCATTAAATTTCCATTCGTTATTTCTACGATAAATTTCGCCAGCCAAAACGGTTACTTTACCAGAAAAGTCTTCTTGAAGGTTATATTTAAATAATTCTTGTCTAGAATTTGAATCAACTAGCCTTATAAAAGAATTATTCATCTGGCCAAAATCTTGATTTCTTTTTTTAGCTCTGTATATAGAAACTCCAAAAACTATTTTATGTACATATTCAGGTATATCACATAAATTGACATTTATTTGTTCATCGTCTCCTTCACCTCTTCCAGTTAAGTTATCACCAGTATGTATGATAGATTTAGAAGGATGTTTAAGGTGTCCAAAATAAACTAAATCTTTTGATGATTTCATTTTATCTTCACTAGTTAATGCTATTGCAAATGCATCTAAATCATAGTTTTTTTTACCTAATTTGTTCATATCCCATCCTAATCCTACAATTAAATTTTTTACAGGATTAGCATCTTTTACTAAACTTACTCTTTGTCCTTTTTGTAAATTAACACTCATTTTAAGTTCTCCTTTTAATATTTTTAGTTTTATTGACAGTGTTAAATATAATCATCATATTATTTTTATTATATACATATTTAGAGCAATTTGGCTATATTTATGAATCATTTTTATATAAATATCTTATAATCTATAAATATAGGTCTTGTGTAATTTTAAAACACTTTATAGTTAGTAATTACATAGGTGTTTAAGTTTATATTTGCTTTAATTGTTAAAAAAATCAATAAATGATATAATGGAGAATAATAATTATAAAAACTTCTAGTTTGCAGATAAGATTATATGCATAGGAATTTATACAAAGTTGGGAGATAATTATAATGTAATTATAGATATTAAACTAATAAATAATGTGAACTTAGAATAATGAGATAAATCTTAAAATAAATCTAAGTAGTGTATTTTTTGACTGTTTATTGTATGAAAAACAGCAAGCACAATTTTCAAATATAAAAATATAAGTTTTTTATATTTGAAATTTATGCTTGCTGTTTGTTTTTGTGATTATTCTATTTTTTTAAATCCATTTCCTAAAGCTTCATGTATATCTGTAATTATTATAAACGCATTAGGGTCGACACTTTTCACTAATTTTTTTAGTTCGACAACTTCTTTTTTTTCAACTACAACTAAAAGCACATTTTTATTTTCTCCAGTATAAGCACCTTCACCTTTTAGAATAGTTGCGCCTCTATCTAAATCTTCCATTATTCTTCTACTTATATCTTTTGACAGGTCAGATATAATAGTAAATGATTTTGAATAATTAAATCCTTCAATAAGTAAGTCACTAATCTTTACTAAAATGTATAGTGCCACAGTTGAATAAAGTGCAATCTCAACTTGCTTATTTACTATTCCCGATAGTACTACTACAACACAGTCAACAATACCCATCAAAACAGGAATACTAAGTGTAGGGAAATATTTATTCAATAGGAGTGCCATCAAATCGGTTCCACCTGTAGAGCCATTTATTCTAAAAATAAGGCCTTGACCAACTCCCATTAAAATAGAACCAGATATAATTGCAAGATACATATCATTTGTAATATCTAGTGTAGTCATATTTGCAGTAACTTTAAGTGCTATAGTAAGAAAAATTATTCCTAAGACTGTTTTAAAACAATCTTTCTTTGAAAGTATTCTGTAAGCAAATATGAATAGAGGTATATTTAAAAGTAAATTGACAATCCAAAGTTGTACACCAAATAATGAATTTAAAACAACTCCAAGACCTGTTATACCACCAGCAGCAATTGCATGTGGATTAAAAAACATGTTAAGAGAAATTGCCATTAATATACAGCCTACAATTAATATTAAAATTTCTGAAAAAGTTATTCTATCTTTTTTCAATAACATCACTCCTTATATATAGATTATAATATATATTATATAGTTTTTCCAATTTTTAATAAAAAAAATAAAAACATATTATAAAAATAATTTGATTGGAATTTTCTGAAAATTAATGCTATAATTAAAAATAAATTTAAAGGGAGGTTATAAAATGGCTAAACTGACTTTAGAGAAGATAAAAGGAAATACATATTATATTCCACTTCCTACAATAGTAGGTGTATATGTAGATGGAAATAATGCAATTTTAATTGACAGTGGAAATAACAAAGATACTGCTAGACAAATTCTTAGACTATTAGAGGAGCATAATTTAAATCCTAAATTAATAATAAACACTCATTCAAATGCAGACCATATAGGAGGGAATGCATATTTGAAAAATCAAACAAAATGTAAGATTGCTACAACTAAAATAGAAGGATACTTTACAGAAAATCCAATATTAGAATCGGCATTTTTGTATGGAGGGTATCCAAGTAAAGCACTAAAAAATAAATTTTTATTAGCAAAAGAGAGTGAAGTTGATTATATTATACCTTCAAATGGAAAAATTTTAGATACAGAACTTGAAGCGATTTCTCTTCCTGGTCATTATTTTGAAATGATTGGTGTTAGAACTCCAGATAATGTTTTGTTTGTTGCAGACAGTCTTACACCAGAAAATATAATTAGTAAATATCATTTCTTCTTTTTGTTAGATATAGATTCACAATTTAAAACGTTAGAAAAAATGAAAACTCTTAATGCAGATTTTTTTGTTCCAAGTCACTCTGTCAAGACTACAAGTATACAAGATTTAATTGATGTAAATAAAGACAAGATGGAAGAAATAATATCTAATATTAAAAAGGTTTGCTGTGAACCAATTATGATTGATGAAGTCATTGAAAAAATGTGTGATGTGTACAATATTAAATTAGATGCTAATCAATACGTTCTAGTTGGTAGTACAATACGTTCTTATATAACATATTTATATGAACATAATATGGTTGAGTATGTATTTGATGGTGGCAAGATGATGATAAAAGCTGTATAAATATTGAAAAATATCAAACTATGCAATAAAAATATTTTAATATAAGTATATTCTAAAAAATGGGATAGAAATAAAATTTGCTACCAAATTGCCACAATAACAAACAATGGTAGCAAATAATTTTATAATATATTTAAAAGTCTAAGAAACTTAATTTTTTATTAACTTATAATTGTTTTCTATATTTATCTTAATTTATCTTACATATAGTTTATTGCTTTTATAGAAAAAAGCTGTGCTGGAGGTTTTAAATGCAAGAAAAAATAAAATCTTTATACATTTTAGCAAGTGTATCTGTTATTGCTTTTATATTAGTTTTAGCATGCTTAATTTTTGGTTTAACTGGTACAATTGATTTTTGGCAAGGATGGATATTTCTGACTGCCTTTTGTATTCCAACTTGTATAATTACAATTTACCTGATGATTAATGACCCAGTATTACTTGAACGTCGCATCAAATCAAAGGAAACACGTCCACAACAAATACTTGGTCAAAGTATCGCTGGATTTCTTTTCTTATTTGGATTGCTAGGAGTACCAGCTCTAGACAACCGCTTTGCTTGGTCTAGTATTCCAATTATTTTGACAATAATATCAGATGTACTTATTTTAATTGGATTTATAATTGTATTCTTTGTTTTTCGCTACAATTCTTTTACATCAAAAGTTATAGTTGTTATGAGTAATCAAAAAGTAATTACTGATGGACCATATTCAGTTGTGCGACACCCTATGTATCTAGGTGCTATATTAATTATACTTTTTACACCTCTAGCACTGAATTCATGGTGGGGAATGATTGCTGTAATTCCTTTATGCATAATAGTTGTGTTTCGTATATTAGATGAAGAAAAGTTGCTTAGTGCTGAACTTGATGGGTATAAAGAATATTGTCAAAAAACAAAATATCGTATTATACCTTATATTTGGTAGAGTGCAAATTTTTAGTTTATTAATCGGATTAAATAACTTTGGTAAAAAGTCGAACATTTTAAGCTGTATTTCTATTTATTAATTAATAGTCAAGTAATTAATAAATAGAAATACAGCTTTTTTATATTAAATAATTTTAGGTGAATAGATATTTAATTATAAAATTATGCTATAATTTGTAAGTAAAGAGGTAAATTTATAAAAATTAAAAAAATAATTAATTATAATAAGGGGGAAATATTAGGAATTATGAATAAAAAGTTCAAAAAATTCAGTAAAAAAATAGGTATATCAACTTTGGCTTTGACTCTAATTCTTTTTAATAGTTTAACTGCAAGTGCACAAATCAAAGAAGATTCTATAATAGGAACTGATAGATATGAAACAGCAGGGCTTATAGCAGATAGGCAGACTTATGACACTGTAATATTGGTTAATGGAGATAAAAATTTATCTGATGGACTTTCATCAAGTGGACTAGCTGGGGCTATTAACGCGCCAATACTTTTGACTAAAAAGGATGAAATACCAAAAGCCACTTCAAATAGACTAGATAACAAGAATTTGAACGTTGTAAAAAAAGTGTACATAATTGGTGGTTATAATACTATTGAAAGTTCCGTGGAAAAAGATATAAAAAGAAAAGGTATTGAAGTAGAAAGGATAAGTGGAAATAATAGAATTGAAACTAGTTACAATGTAGCAAAAAAAATAAATGAAGTTAGTAAGGTAAAAGATGTCATGTTGACAAATGGGTTTGTAGGAGAGGCTGATGCTATGAGCATAGCACCTGTAGCTGCAAAAAACAAAGGAGCCATAATACTTACAGATGGTAAATCAATTCCATTTAAGATTGAAGGATTAAATATTTATGCTATAGGTGGCAAATCTGCAATAAATGAGGATTTGGTAAGGGAGACTAATGCAACTAGAGTTGGTGGAAATGATAGATTTGAAACCAATAAAAAAGTAATAGAAAAGTTTTATAATGAATCAACTGACTTTTACATAACAAGAGGATATCAATTAGTAGATTCATTAACACTATCTCCTCTAGCAAAAGAAAAGCCAATTGTTTTAGTTGCTGATGGAAGTAATAAAAGTATTTTAAAAGGAGCTAAAAGTATAACAAAAGTTGGAGGAATTGATGCCAATATATATAAACAATGTTTAGATATGGTGGAATATAATAGTATGAATATAACTCCAAATATTGTAAAACACTTAACTTCAATTGAAGGAAATGAAGTTTCTGAAGTATATATAGAAACTGATAATTTAGGTGTAGTTGTTGAAAAGACGAATACTGATAAATTTGAGTTTGATTATGTAAGTGTAACTAATGAAAAAAATTGTACTTTTTCTGTGAATAAAGAGACTGCTTCTAATAATGGAAAAAATGGAAAGTTGGTTGTAAGTGCTAAGAAAACAATAGAGAAGAAAGATGGTCCCTTGCAAGATATGAATGGCGATAATATGATAAATGCAAATAAAGATAAGAGAGTAAATGTAATAAAGATTGGAATTCCAGATAAAGTGTATTCTAATTTTAAAGTAGATGTTGAACGAGGCTCAGTAGAACTTTATAATATTAAGGGGGGAGCTACAGTTGATGTCAATGATGGAATTGCGAAAGTTATCGACAAAAGTGTAACATATCCTTTTAATATAAATACTAATAGTGGGATTTCAGGTGTAACAGCCGAAACTATATCATCTGAGATAAAGTTTAGAGGAAACAATGGAATTGTAAATGTAACAGCTACAAATATAAGTGGCAATATAAGTTTGTTTGGAAAGGACAGCAAAGATACCTTTGATGGCATATTCAAATTAAACTTGAAAAAAGAACCATCAAATTTACACTTGAAGTTGATTGGAAATGGTCTGAATAAATTACCAGAAGGTTGGTCTAAAGATTATATCTTAGGAAATGGACAACCAATTGTCGAAGTTAAAAACAGTGGCATAAATAATATATCAATTGGAGAATAAAAACATATAAAAATAGAGCTTATATAATTTTAAAATTATTATAAGCTCTATTTATATTACCAATACTTTCCATGTAGCATTATGTACTTAACAGTTATCTGCTTTAAATGAATTCTCTAAAATATCATAAATTTGTTTTGCAAATTGACGAGAATGTTCTTCTTTTTCTGTATCCATAAAATTAGGCTTACCTAAATCACGTTCAACAAGCATTCCTATATATTTTAACTGTGAATGTTTGCAATAACGCTTTATACCATCTTCCCAGATATCAGCTCCTTTTTCAGGTCTATATCCACAAGTTGTAATAAGTGCTACTGATTTTCCTGACCATAGTGCTGGTCCTTTTTCATCACCATAGTATTTATTCATACCATATACCAATCTATCGAGTAATGCTTTCATTGGAGAAGTGCAATACCAAGAATAAATTGGAGTTGCAAGAATAATTAAATCACACATAAGAACCTTTTTGAAAATTTTATGAACATCATCTTGACGACAACATCCAAAAGAAGATAAATTTTCTTGACATTTTTTACAGGCAATACAAGGTTCTATTTGATAATCATACAACCATAACATTTCAAGATTTGCATTATAGTTTTCTAGTTCTTCTATAAATGGTTCTAAAATAGAAGCAGTATTACCATTTTTCTTAGGGCTTCCCATAAGAATACATACTTTCATATTAACACCTCCATATTATTTTAAAATAATGTTTAATGATATAGTAATATTTAAATTTTATAAAAACTTTTTAAATATATATTCTATAAAATGAGTTTCATTTCATTTAGTAGTTTAAAACCAACAGCCTAAAGAAGTGATTTTAGAAAACTAGCAATATTAGTAACTATGTAGAATGCTAATAAAATTAAAATCATCCATGTAAAAATATGATTTTTGTATGGATATATCTTATTAATTCTTTTTCCAATACGTACCAGTAAAATATACATTAAAAAATATGCTAAAAAGACCATTAAAAATTTCATATATAACCTCACAATTTTAAAGTTTCATATAAATTTAGGATACTACGAGAATACATTAACAACAATACACTTTTTTAATCTGTAATAAAGTTGAAATAAATCATTCAAAAAATTAGGCAAAAACAATTAAGATTGGATATAAAATATATTCAATATAATAATTTTAAGTTATATTTTTTTATTAGATAGATGAATTTATGGCATAAAAACTTATAAATATTATTATTGAATGTTTACTATATAAAATACTTGAAATACATACTTTAAGCATATGTATATAGTTAACTATACCAATCTATAGTAAAATATATTATAAACAGTATAGGAACTTAATTAATAAAATCATCTATAACTTTGGAGGTATAAAATATGTATTTAAATCAAGAATATAGTTTTATAAAAGAACATGCACCATGTTATATATATGATGAGATTAATATAATCGAAAGGTGTATGGAGTTAAAAAATAGTATTTTAGGTTTTGATTTTTTATATTCCATCAAAACAAATCCATATAATAAAATTGTAAAAAGCATTGCTAAACAAGGGTTTGGAACAGATGCAGCATCCATGAAAGAAGTATTGATTTCAAAAGAATGTGGAGTGGATAGAGATAATATTTACTATTCTGCACCAGGAAAGCTAGAAGAGGAGCTAGAAGCTGTTTTAGATAAGTGTATAATTATTGCAGATAGTATAACAGAAATAGAACTTATAAATAAAATATCAGAAAAACAAAATAAAAAAATTAAAATAGGCATAAGAATAAATCCTGCTTTTACTATGGATGATGATAGCTCTATATCAAGCAAGTTTGGTATTGATATAGAAGATATAGATAATGTTTTTAAAATACTAAATCTTTGTAACTATATATCTGTGGTTGGAATTCATATACATATTAAATCTCAAGTGTTAGATTTTGAAAAGTTAGGATGTTATTATGAAAAATGTTTTCTCATAGCACTAAATTTAAATAAAAGTGAACATATAAATATTGAATTTATAAATTTTGGTAGTGGTATTGGAGTAGTATATGACAATCTTAAAGAAAGTCCAGTTAATCTTAAAAAGCTTTCAATATTAACTGAAAAGATGGTTTCTACTAATGCAAATACATTAAAGGCTAGACTCTTTATTGAATCAGGTCGTTTTGTAGTTTGCACATCAGGTAATTACTATACTAAAATTGTCGATATTAAGGTATCAAGAGGGATAAAGTATCTTGTTGTAAGAAATGGTCTTAATGGATTTATGAGACCTATTATTTCTAATTTAATTGAGAAAGTAACTTGTGGTGTAGAATTAGAAGGGCAAGAACCATTATATACATCAAATCATGCATTTTATTTTTCAGTATTAAGTAGTTCAGAAGAAGAAGAATATGTAACAATAGTTGGAAATCTTTGTACATCATTAGATGTGTTAGCTAATAATGTTAAATTAAAAAAGGCAGTTATAGGAGATGTGATTTCAATTAATAATGCAGGTAGTTACTCATATTCTCTATCTCCATTAATGTTTTCAAGCTATGAATTTCCTAAACAATACTATAGAAGAAAAGATGGATGGATTGATTAGTTAGGATCTAAATATATATAATAAATATGATTTTAAGTTTATAATGACTTTTTTAATTATTTAATAACTTTTAAAATTGATTTAAAGTATGCATCATTTGCTTAAAAATTATAAAATTTAATACTAAAGCTATAAGTATAAGGTATATAGGGATTAGTAATAACTCTTTATACTTTATTTATTTTAAGGAGTTACTATTTCAATAATAGTTTATTGTGGAGAAGATAAACTATTAGCAAAGATAATAGAATTATATTATAAAAGATTAAAGGAAAGCCATGTGGTAGTAATTGTAAAAGATTATAAACCATATCAAACAGAAAATATGTATGTTATGGGGGAGGAATTTGGAACAAAATTCAAAGAAACAAGTAAGGCTATATGAGAAAAATTCACTTCAATATATGATGATGACCTATAGTCAACAATGTACAAAGCAGAAACTTTGTAAAAGAAAAATACAGGTTAATGTCCTTGTCTTAATATCCTATATGTTTTTTAATAAATTTATTGTACTAAATTTTTATAAACAAAAATATTCTTTTATTTTATTTCAATATAGATATTATATTTAAGGTGACCTTGATGTTTATTTAAGGCTATAAATATGATACTATTTAGATAATACTATTATTAATATATGGGGGTATATTATGAGTTTTAAGAAATATGTAAAATCATTATTAATAGTTTCTAGTCTAATATTGATAATGAGTAAAGCTGGTTTTGTAGCAAATGCATTAGATTTAGGTATTGATAGTGATATTCAATATAATAATAGAAAGAATATGAATGAATTAGATATAACAAGTAGTTTTCCAGATGATTCTTTTAGAAGAGATATTGTAGAAATGGTATTGGAAAACAGAAACGATCCAACAACAAATGAAATTGCATCAAAAGATAATTACAAGATATATAAAAGCGATTTAAATAAAATTGAGAATTGTTTAGAATTAAATTTACATAAAAATCCAGATGTTCCTAATCCAAAAAAAATAGATAACTTAGATGGAATAGAAAATTTTAAAAGTCTAGAAAAACTTGATTGTAGTTCAAACAATTTAGAAAATATAGATTTAAGTGAAAATATAAAATTAAAGTATATAGACATTAGTGGAAATAAGATATTAAATATAGATTTAAAAAATAATAGTCTTATTAATGAATTAAATTGTGATGCAAATAAATTAACCAGTTTAGACCTTAAAAATAATAAAAACTTGGTAAGTTTATTTTTTACGAGTAATGAATTAACAGAAATAAATTTAAGTAATAATAAAAATTTAAAAAGTTTGCAATTTCTTAATAACAATTTAAAAAGTATAGATTTAAGCCATAATCCAAAATTACAATCTTTAAATTGTACTAACAATAAACTTGAATCTCTCAACTTAAGTAATAATGTTATTTTAAAAAATTTAAGCTGTTCAGGTAATAATCTAAGAGAATTAAACATAAAAGGGCTTGTAAATCTTGAGTACTTAGGGTGTGCTAAGAATAAATTACAAGATTTAAATGTGTCTACAAATATAAATTTACGTTCTTTACTTTGTGGTAATAATAGTTTAACTAAAATAGATATCAGTAAAAATAAAGAATTAAATTCACTAGAGTGTAGTAGCCAATATATAGAAAAAAGTATTATAAAAATAGGTGAAAACATAGTTGTGGACATAGGAAAAGAAAATTTAAAATTAAAAGAATTATATCCACGAAATTATGACACATCAACTGGTTTTTTAACATGGAAGAATGCTTCTGATTTTCCAAGTAATGTAAATTATAGTTTGCAATATAAGTATGGTCCAGTAGATGACACACAATATATGGACGTAAATATATCAGTAGATAAATTAGTAAAATGTAGAATTAGATATATAGATTATGATGGGAGTATAATTAATGAAAAAGAGATATTAGACAATTCAAGTATGAATGAAATTCAAGCTAATCCTCAAAGAGAAAACTATGAATTCAGTGGTTGGAGAAATAACAAAGATGAAAAAGTATATACATCAGAACAGGTAAGTAGATTAGTTTTTAATGATAGTATTGACTTTATAGCAACTTATAAAAAAGAATCAACGGGCTCAAGTGGTTCTTCTGGTGGAACTTCAAGTAAAGAGGACTTTAATACAATACTATCTAAGGAAAAAATAACAGGTACAGATAGAAATGATACCTCTGTGAAGATAAGCCAAAAAGGTTGGAGAAAAGCTGATAATATAGTATTAATAAATGATTCTAGTATATCAGATGCTTTATCAGCAACACCATTTGCTAAGTCAAAAGATGCACCAATACTACTTACTCAAAATAATAACTTAAATAAGTTAACAGAAAAAGAAATAAATAGATTAGAAGTAAAAAATGTGTATATAGTAGGTGGATTAAAGTCTGTAGGTGAAAAAGTAGTATCTGATTTAAAGACAAAGGGATTAAATGTAATTAGGATATCTGGAAATGATAGATACGAAACATCAATAAAACTTGCAAAAGAATTAGATAAAAACTCCAAGTTGTCAAAAGTGGTAGTGGTTAATGGAGAAAAAGGACTAGCTGATGCAGTAAGCATGGGAGCTATATCAGCAAAAGAGGAAATGCCAATTCTTCTTACCAATCAAAATGATGATATGAAAGATATAAAAGACTTAATAGCTAATAAAGACATATCAAAGTCATATGTAATAGGTGGAGAATCTTTATTTAATACTAAAGAAGTGAGTAATACATTACCATCTGTAACTAAAATAGCGGGTTCTGATAGAACAGAAACTAATTCAAAAGTAATAAATCATTTCTATAGCAAAGAGATACTTAATGACTTATATGTAGCTAAGAATGGAATGAATAAACAAGATGATTTAGTAGATGCTTTATCAGTAGGAGTACTTGCAGGTAAAACTGAATCTCCAGTAGTCTTAGTTGGAAGTGGATTAGATAATAGTCAAAAAGAGTTAATTAAGAATAAGAAATTTAAAAATATAACTCAAATTGGTGGGAATGGAAATGAGAAAGCTTTTGAGGAAATAGAAAAAATAGTTAAGTAGATTAGAGGGTAGCAACTATAATTAGTTGTTACCTTCTGTTTTGTTTTTACTATAAATTCAATACCTTTTATTCTATATTCATCAAATCAAAATAGGCATATACTATTGCTTGAACACATACCTGTTTGCTTATAAAAACTTATTATTTTCTTTTACATATAATTATATACAAAGTTTGTTTTTCCATTTGAGTCATCTATTTTGTAATCCCTCATGTTGTTCAGAATTATTGAAAGTACCTATTAAAACATTCATAAAAGTATTTAATTTGATCATACAACATCCTCCTATATTATTGATTAACTAGTACTGATCGATTATGATAAGTATACTTTATTTTTAGAAGGGTGGAAGTATAGAAGTACTGGAAATCTACTATATAATAAAATCTTCACTTGATTATACAAAGTAAAAAATACATTGGAATGAGTGACCTTGAAGAGAATGTGAAAAATAAGAAATATTACTAGAACAATTATTAAGAACAGAAATTATATTAATAAATTATCTATAAAATAATATCTTTTGATGGTTAAAAAAGAGATAAATGTAAATTTTATAAAATGTTAGCAAAAGAAATATCAAAAATTTGAAATAAAAAGATTTATAAAGAACATACATAAAATTTAACTTAAGATTTTAATTTCAGTTTTAATAAATAGAAAAGATGAAAAATTAGATGTAAATAAATTAAATGAATTTGAATAGTATTTCATAAATCTAAAATACGATTAAGAATAAATTTGCTGGCAAAATAAATTTGGTAATAAATTTATTTTGCCATTAATTAAAAATTATTGTATAGTGTAGTAGTTTGCTTTAGGATAAACATACTTATAGTATAAAGTTTTATGTAGTTTTGTGAATTATAAACAGTCTACAATTGTTCCTTCAGGAAATAATCTCCTAAAAACAAATCTCACTAAAGGGCCTGCAATTAGTAGTTGCAACGGCAATGCAATGATAAAGTTGTTGAGTATATTAACAGCCCATACAAATAAGGTTGTGCTAGAGAAACCAACTGATTCAATGGCTCCAAATAAAGACATACATATAACCATCCCACATACCATACAACTTGATATAACAATGGCCTTTGCAATTTGTTTACTTTGTGGATTTACAATGCAAAATGCAATTTTTTTAGCAATTTTAGAAACAATAAACCAATCAAAAATCATACCTACTACATAGGCTAGCGGAAACCCCATCCAAGCATTTTTTACAGTTTCTGATGAAAGACCTTCATGTAAAGAGATATTATAGATACTCATAAAAAATACCATAAAAGCACACATAAGCACTGTGAATATCAAACTTTCTTTTTTATTTTGTGGCATACTTATTTACCTCCCAATTTAATTTATTTATATTAGGATTATACATTAAGAAAAATTTTAGTGTAAGTAATTTTTTTTATTTTTCATTTTTTTATTTAATTGAAAATTATTTTGATATAATGAAAAATTAAATTTAAATATAGGATATGATTTTAAGAGGATAAGTAATTAGAATAGTTATTATAAATTAAGTTACAGTTTATGAAAATTACTATTTTATATTGTCTAAAATAAGATAGAATAAATCAAAGATTTAAAAAAAACTTTAACTTAAAAATAGACATATTATTGAAATCTAAATTAATCTTAAGAAGAATATTCCCAAAAATTAAATACAAATACACTTTTAGTTTTTTGAAATCATTTCTCTACAAAAATAGGAAATATAAACATGTCTATGATATATATGGTCTCTAATATATGAATCAATAAGAAAATTTAAATTTTTATTTCTTTGATAATCTATATCTTATTTATGTACTTAAATTTATTATGTAGAATAATCATTACTTATGTAATTTGTTATAGAATTATAGCAAGAAATAAATTATGGAAAAAATTGGAAAATATTATTATCGACAAAATCTTTGACTTAAAAACTATATTGCGATAGTATTAATTTAATAAAAGTTTGAGAGGGGCGTAAGGCTATGACAATTTCAAAAATACCACAAGCAGAGTTAAAAGTTATGAAGTTTATTTGGGAGAAAAATGATACAGTAACATCAAAAGAAACTATTGAAGCTATGGAACAAAAATATGGATGGAAACAAACAACAACATTGACACTTTTATCAAGACTTGTTAAAAAGCATTTCTTGAATGCAGAAAAAATAGATAGATATACTCATTATACGATAGTTGTTGGTCACAAAGAATATTTGAATGTTGAGACAAAAGATTTTTTAAGTAATATACATGATAATTCTTTACAAAGTTTACTTTCAGCATTACATGAAGATGAAGTGATTGACAAAGATGCATTAGATTTATTTGAAAATCATTTTAAAAATTTAAAGGATGAATAAATATATGTATTTATATGTTTAAGTTTTTAATAGATAGATATATACAAAAATCTATATTGGTATTATTTAATAAGTTACCAACTATTTATAAATTGATGATTAATAGGCGTAAATTCAATAAAATACCTATTAATAATTAAAGTAAGTGGTATCAAGTTAAATGATACCACCTATTTTAGTTCTCCATGCTTTTAGCTTTAAAAATAATTTTTTAATTCATTACTTTTCCTTAATTCAAGCCGTTATTTTATTTAATCATATCAAACTTCCTTAATTGTTTCTAATTGTTCTTAGAGTCAACTTATATTTTTGAGCATAATTAAAATAAAATGAGGAAATAATTTTTATATTTTCTAATTGTAATGTTAACAATTTAGTGGTTAATATTTCGTTAGTTGATTTTATACTATTATTAAAATCATTAAGTGATAATATCAAATTTAAGTGCCATTTTATGTTATAATTAGTATGTATTTTTAATGGTATATTTTATTGTGAAGATATAAATTAATTATTTTTGGGGAGTTATTATGTTAGACACGTTTATAACAATTGTTTCTTCTATTATAGAGATATGGGCATGCAAGAAAGTTTTTGATTATACAAGTAAAGTAAAAACTAATTTAATGAAACTAAATATATCTTTCTTATTTTCTATTTTTCTTATTATCGGTTCTTTTTATATAAATGTAGGAGCTAATGATAGAATATGGATATGTATTCTTATAACTTTTATTTTTTATAAGTCTAATTATAAGGTCAATATATATAAATGTTTAGTGGTTTTGTTTTTTTATTGGATGGTGTTAATAGGTATAAATGCATTGAGTATGCTATTAGTAGTTTCAATGAACAATTTAGATAATATGAATATTTTACTTAGTGGAAATTTATACAGGTATGAAGCTATCTTTTTTGGCAAATTGATTTTAATTATATTATTATACATTTATAAAATTTCTTGTACTAATTTTAAAATTAGTAAAAAAGAATTGTATATATGTGTTCCAATGATAGCAAATTTATTATCATTTTTTATACTTTACGATTATATTATTAATCTTATAAAGATTTCTCCTGAAAGAAGAGTTGTCTTTCTAGCAATAGTTTTACTATTGATATTATCCAATATCTCAATATTTGCATTAATACGTATAATACTTAAAATTAAAGAGAAAAAAGATAATATAATAAATTAATTAATACATATAAAAATAGCTTAGTATATATTTCTAATTGATATATTATAGCTTATTTGTTTTAAAAGATTGAAAATTGAATTATCTGGTGAAGTAGATAAAGTTGATTATGCTAAGACTTTCTAAAATGAGCGTATTAGTGACATAAGTAAGATTACATAAATGTATTCTCAAGTTGTATGGTAGAAGAACTGATAATATTTAAAAAATTATCAAGTTTTAGTTTATAGAGCAGTTTATTTTAACATATAGACTGTTTTTTTATGTCTATAACTATACCATGTAACATTTGTAAAATTACTTATAGATTTTTTAATAACTTCAAGAAATGCCTATTTTGTAAGGAGAGATATTAGTAAATATAAAAAAATGTAATATTAACATCCTAGCTATGTATCAACCAAAATCACTTTTATGCGTTTTTTATATCTAGACATATGTGTAACAACTATATTGCAACACATGTACTCAAGTGAAAAACACTCTGAACAGACTCCAGTTACTCTGCAAGGTGTTTTACGTTTTCCATTTGCTTCTAGTTCAGAACAAGCAAATGTTCGAATTCTTTCAACAGAAATTAAAAAAATTTACAAATATGAACTTCATTGTTTTTTTGAAAAAATGAAATGTATGTGTAAAATATATGGGAACACTTTTATCAAGTTTTTATAGTAAAAAGATTATATTATTAAATTTGCTTAGATATAACTTGAGGGAGTAACAGAATATCAAAAAAGAAATACATAAATATACATATATATTTATAATATGTCTATTGAGATTTTAATTGATAATTAAGAAGTATAAAATTATTTTAACAAATTCATAATTAAATCTTAATTTTTTAAATTATACATATAAAAGTCAATATTTACTTTTATATGTATAATTTTACACAATTTTATTGAAAAGTTATTTTATTAAAGAAATATGTATTTATAATTACTGATGTTATTTATAATAAGCTATTTTAACTTTAAAAATTAATGTTAAAAAAAGAGTCTGTAGGTCAGTATCAAAAATAACTTTATAAATATCTCAAATAGACTAATCTTACATATATTTCCGATAGATTATATTGATAAAAAACACTAAAATTAAATTAATAAGAATACTTGGAGGGATGGTAATGAAAGAGGAATGTTTTATTAATATTGAATACGAAGATAAACGTTTTTCAATTAACATTAAAGAAATTTTGTACATAGAAAAGCAAGAGTATGAATCAAAAATTTATACAGAAAATGGAACTTATTATATTGGAGAAAATTCTTCTAGTGTAAGAAAACTACTGAAAGAAGAAAATTTTTTCAAATGCAGTAACAGTTATATTGTAAATTTAGATAAGTGTGAATTTTATCTCAGCAATAATTGTATTTTTGTAGGAAATAATTTTATAAGAGTTTTAGGTTTAGATAGAAAAAAGAAATTAGAAAAGAAGTTAGAAAAATTATATGATTATAAATATTAACTTTGAGAGGCTGTATTTTATACAGCCTCTTTATTTATTTTATTGTATTATTAATAAACTTTAAATTATGATAAAATATAAGACAAGCATTGCTTTTAATAAATAAAATATAGGATAAGTTTTATATAACTATATGATTTTATATAACTACATAATAAGAAAAGTAGAATATATTTATATAAATAAAAATTAAATTCATAAACAACTAAATATATTATATGATGTGTAAAAATATTAGACAAATTATAATATATAATTTGAATATTAAAAATTGCTGTATTTTGAAAAAGTTTAAATAACTTAGTTTGTAAATTTATTTTAAAATAAAAAATAATAAGATAAAGCATATTTTTTAAAAAATACATATAGGAGAGGATAGTAAAATGGATAAACCAAAAAATAGTCTAAACATTGATGAAAGAAAATTAAAATGTCCTTGTATTTATAAGCATTTTAAAGGAAAATATTATGCTACAATGGGATTGAGCAAAGCCATTGATAATAATGATATAGAAAAAATCTGTGAAACATACAATGAAAAAGGTTCAACTAAAAACAAAATTAGGTATAAGCTAGATGTTAAGCATACTGAGCTAGATGAAAATATTTATATATATATAGACATGAATGGAAGTTTTTATCATAAAAAAGAAAAAGATAATAATAATTTGGTTTTATATAAAACTCTATATGATGATACAGGAATATTTGCAAGGCCATTAGATATGTTTTTATCAAAAGTAGATAGAGATAGGTATTTTAATCCAATTCAAGAATATAGATTTGAAGAATTTTATAAATAAAATATGATGATTATTTTTTATAAGTTGAGAAAAAACCTGTTATTATATAATAAATTGTGGTAAATATAAATAGTATGAGCTAAGAAGGATATATTAGATTAAGTTATAAAATAGAAACATAGTAAACTATTATATGGTATAATTAAAGTTTGAGAAGTGACAATTTATATTTAATAAAAAATAGACAGATATATTAGGAGGAAATATGGGAAATACTTTTTATATAGTAAGACATGGACAAACAGACTGGAACTTATTAGGAAAAACACAAGGTCATGGTAACTCTGACCTTACACCACAAGGGATAGAACAAGCAAGAGAACTTTCTGAAGATATTGGTAAGTATTCGATTGATTATATTTTTAGTAGTGATTTAGGAAGAGCAATGCAAACAGCTCAAATTTTAGGTGATAAGCTCAATATTGAAGTACAAAAAACTGAAGCACTTAGAGAAATGGGATTTGGAGTTTGGGAAGGTCTTTTAATAAAAGAAATTCAAAAAGACTATTCAGATATATATTCAACATGGAGAAATGAGCCACATTTAGTAAATATACCAGAAGGAGAAACTCTTAAAATTATAAAAGAAAGAGTGGATACTTTTATAAAGGAATTAAATGAAAAATACAATGATAAAAATATAGTTCTTGTTACACATTCAATTACATTGAGGGTTATGTTACTATCATTCTTAGAGTCAGGTATGGAAAATATATACAGAATTAAGCAAGATAATACTGCTTTAAATATAGTAGAGTTTAAAGATTATGGTCCAGTAGTAATAAAGATGAATGATACAAGTCATATAAAAAATCATGTAAAAATAAATAATTCTGCACTTGAGTAAGTATCAAATTATAAGGAGAAGTTTATGAGTAAAGTTATAGTGGTTGGTGGAGGTCCATCTGGCATGATGGCAGCCTTGTCAGCTTCGAAAAATAATAATGAAGTAATATTGATTGAAAGAAATGGAGAGTTAGGGAGAAAGTTAAGAGCAACTGGTGGAGGTAGATGTAACTTTACCAACAATAGAGAGATAGAAGATTTTTTTGATAAGGTTGTGAACAATAAAAAATTTCTATACAGTAGCTTTTATACATTTACAAATAAAAATCTTATATCGTACCTTGAAAGTAAAAATTTAGAATATAAGATTGAAGAAGAAAATGACCACAAAGTCTATACTAAGAATGATAAATCTATAGAAGTAATAGAATTATTAAATAAGGACTTAATTAATCATAATGTAAAGATAATGTATAATAAAAAAGTTGTGGATATTATAACTGAAGAAATTACTGAACAAGATGACCATAACAATAATAAAACAAATTATTCAATAAAAGGTGTCATTTTAGATAATGGGGATAAGATATTAGGAGATAAAGTCATTATATCAACTGGAGGAGTTAGTTATTCAAAAACAGGTTCAGATGGTTCAATGTATAAGGTTCTTCAAAATCATGGACATACATTAAATAAACTATATCCTGCTTTAGCACCACTTACAATAGAAGAAAAATGGATTAAAGCTTTGCAAGGAATATCTATGAGAAATGTAGAAATATCTTGTAAGATTAAGAAAAAGAAAATATCAAAATCAGGAGACATGCTATTTGCACATTTTGGGATAACAGGTCCTTGTGTACTTATAATCTCTTCTTATATCAACAAGATTATTGAAAAAGATAAGATAGAATTAAATATAGATTTTTTACCAAACTTAGATGTCAATGAAATTTCTAATATAATTAGAGAATTTCCAAATAAAAATATCTTAAATAATCTTAAACAGATATTACCTCAAAACTTCTTAAAAGAAATTCTTTCTATATTATCTTTAAGTGATAAAAAAGCAAATGATTTATCTAAGGCTGATGAGATTAAAATTATTGAGTATATAAAAAATATGAAACTAACTTGTAATGGAACTACAGGGATAAACACTGGAATGGTTACTTCTGGTGGTATTTCAGTTAAAGAAATTAATTCTTCTACAATGGAGTCTAAGTTAATAAAGGATTTATTTTTTACAGGTGAGGTGATAGATGTAGATGCAGAAACTGGTGGATATAATTTACAAATAGCATTTTCAACTGGATATCTTGCAGGGATTAGTGTATAAGTTTTTGATAAGTCGATTATTAAATATAAATAAAATAGAGGTGTAGGTATGAGTAATTTGATTATAGCTGTGGATGGACCAGCAGGGGCTGGTAAAAGTACAATAGCTAAGATAGTATCAGAAAAACTAAATATAAATTATATAGATACAGGTGCTATGTATAGAGCTGTTACTTATAAGTGTTTAAAAAATAATATTGATGTTAATAATGAAAAAGAGGTTATTAAAATAGCTAAAAATTCAGATATAGATTTTGAAAATAATAACATATACTTAGACCAAAAAATTATAAATAATGAAATAAGAACAATAGAAGTAAGCAATAATGTTTCCAATGTAGCTAAGATAAAAGAAGTAAGAAAGTTGATGGTTGAAGTTCAACGAAAAATTGGAACAAAAAGTTCAGTAATATTAGATGGTAGAGATATAGGTTCATATGTTTTTCCAAATGCAGATTATAAATTCTTTTTAGTAGCTACACCAGAAGAAAGAGGAAGTAGACGTTATAAAGAACTTTGCAATAAAGGATATAATACTACTTTAAAAGAAGTAATTGAGGATATAGTAAAGAGAGATGAAATTG
This sequence comes from Clostridioides sp. ES-W-0018-02, assembly GCF_020658175.1. Taxonomy (NCBI): domain Bacteria; kingdom Bacillati; phylum Bacillota; class Clostridia; order Peptostreptococcales; family Peptostreptococcaceae; genus Clostridioides; species Clostridioides sp. ES-W-0018-02. The sequence goes on from NZ_JACVVY010000001.1 coordinate 424,286, forward strand.
ATTCAAATAGAGAATTTGCACCACTAGTAAAAGCTGAGGATGCACTAGAAATAGATACAACAGGAAAGACTATAGATCAGGTTGTACAAGAAGTTGTATCTAAGATAAGTTTTTAAGCTCAATTTATCTAAAATGAAAATATAATGTAGTATTGAAGGGAGATAAACGTGAATTTTTATAGATTTGCAATAAATATTTTTAGATGTTTTTCTAAAGTGTTTTTTAAATATGAAGTTATAGGTGCCGAAAATATACCAGACAGAGGAAATATAGTGGTGGCTTCAAATCATAAATCAAATCTTGACCCTGTATTTTTAGCTGCAGCTATAAAGAATAGAGAGATAGCAGCTATTGCAAAACAAGAATTATTTAAAGTGAAACCACTAGGTTTTATATTAAAAAAATTGCATGTTATGCCTATAAATAGAGAAAAGCCAGATGTATCCACTATAAAAACTATTTTAAGGTCAATTAGAGATGGTTATATATTAGGAATATTTCCAGAAGGAACAAGAATTAAAGGAGACAACTTTGGCAAAGCTAAGGCAGGTCTTTCTCTATTTACAATAAAGAGTAAATCTAAGGTTGTACCAGTATCGATAATATCTAAGTATAAACCTTTTAGTAAAGTAATTGTGTACTTTGGAGAGCCAATATCATTTGAAGAACATTTTAAAGAAAAGTTAAGTAATGATGACCATGAAAGAATGTCGCAAGAAGTTTTAGAAATAATAAAACAGAATTACTTTAAATATTCAAAATAAGGGGGGGGATTTTGTGAATGTTAAAATAGCAAAAAATGCAGGATTTTGCTTTGGAGTAAAGAGAGCAATGAAAATGGCATGGGATGAAGTAGAGAAAAATGATTCTGGAATATATGCTTTAGGACCTCTTATTCATAACAAGCAAGCAGTAGCAAGATATGAACAAAAAGGTCTTAAAACTGTAGATGAAATCGATATAATACCAGATTATGAAAATATGATAATAAGATCTCATGGAGTTCCTGAGAAAGTATACAAAGAAGCTAAAAATAAAAAACTTAAAATTGTAGATACTACATGTCCATTTGTAAAGAAAATACATACAGTAGTGAGTGAGTATCATAATAAGGGTTATGAAATAATAGTTATTGGAGATATGAAACATCCAGAAGTGATAGGTATAAATGGATGGTGCGAAAACTCAGCAATAATAATAAAAGCTGTAGAGCAAATGGAGAATATGGAATTTGATAATTCAAAACAATATTGTGTTGTTGCACAGACAACAATAAATCCAGATTTATATTCAAATATAGTTAATAAATTAGCTGATAAACTAGAAAATATAGTATTTAATGATACAATCTGTTCAGCCACAAAAACTAGACAAGAAGCAGCTAAAGCATTAGCAGGAGAAGTTGATTGTATGATAGTTATAGGTGGAAAACACAGCTCTAATACTCAAAAGTTAGTAAAAGTTTGTGAAGATTTAGTTCCAACTTTTGCAATAGAAACTAAAGACGAATTGGATGTAAATATGCTTAAGAAGTATAAAACTTTAGGAGTGACAGCAGGAGCATCTACACCAGATTGGATTATAGAGGAAGTAATAACATTTATTGAAAATTTATAAATATAGTAAACGATGAAAAAATGTGTAATATCGGTATAATATATAAAATTTGTTGTAATATCTATATGTAATTTTATATTATAATATAAAATTACATATGGCAACTAGATAACCTAATATCAGAAAGTGTGTATCTTAATATGCAAGAAATTAACAATATAAGATATGCACTTTTTAATATTAGAAATTTAAAAGATATAATGATATTGATTATCAATAATAAATGAAATATAATATAATTATTGCGAAATTAATATAGGAGGTAAATTAATGGAAATGTTAATATCTGCTTCTGAAGAAGCATTTTTACATGTGGGTTCTATGATTGGATTTTTTATTTTGCTATTTGGATATATAAACTATAAAACTAGTGGTAATTTTACTAATATTATATCAAAAAATAGAAAATATCAACCTTTAATAGGAGCTTTGATAGGAGCTATACCAGGTTGTGGTGGGAGTTTGGCAATAATGCCATTATATATAAGTGGAAAACTAAGCTTTGGAGCAATCATTGCAAGCTTAATAGCAAGTATGGGAGATGCTGCATTTATACTTATTTCATCAAATATTAAAATGTATTTTTTTGTGACTATAGTTAGTACAATTACAGGAGTAATAACAGGACAACTAGTAGATTATTTTAAGTTAGAAGAAAAATTGAAATTAAATAAATATGGAAAATCAGAAAAACATAATACAGATAAAAATTACCATAAAGATAATGAAGAATCGCATAATCATGATGATATAATTTTGGATAATTTAGCTAAATCTCATGGAAATACAAATAGACTTGCATTTATAATAACACATGGTAAAGGGTACAAAATTTATATAGGAATTGTATTAATAGGTTTTATATTTATGTCTCTTGCTCATTCTGGAATAAATCTTCCTATTATTGAAAAATTACATTCACTAGAAGAAGCAATAGCAGTTATAGGAATACTATTCTCAATAGTTTATATGTGGTGTTTTAAAAAGGTATTTAAAAATTCTAATCAAAAAGAGGAAGAAAATAAGAAAATTTCCCTAAGAGAAATGCTTATACATTCTGTAGGTGAAATTTCATTTGTTATTACATGGATTTTTATTGCATATCTTATTTACGATTTGATAATATTGGTTTTAGGTGGAGATGAATACTTAGTTAATTTAGTTTTATCAACAGGTGTAATTAGTGTATTTATAGGTGCAGGTCTTGGACTTATTCCAGGGTGCGGTATACAAATTGTACTTATGTCATTTTACTTGAAAGGAACTATACCACTTGGTGCAGTAATAGCTAATTCAATATCTCAAGATGGAGATGCACTTTTTCCGCTTTTAGCAATGGATAAAAAATCTTCCTTATGGGCTATGATTATTACTACTATACCAGCTATAATCGTAGGAATTATAGTTTATGCTTTTTTAGGTTAATTGAAAGTAGATTTTAATATAAATGATAAAAATACATAAATCTATACTATGGATATAGTAACAAGTATTAAAAATATAAAAAATAAAATTTAATATAATTAAAATATTTATAAATAACATGAGAAATAATATTATTGTTTCTTATGTTATTTTTGTTTAATTTAATAAGCTATGGAATAAATTTCAATCAATACTTTTTATTGAAACTCATATATAATATATATTAATAAATCAAACTATAATATATGATACAACAAGTATATTGATATAAAAAATTTAAGAGGAGTTGTAAAAATGAGCAATTTGAAAAAAAAGTGTGATGTTGCAAGTGGAAGAGATAAAGCTGATATTGTACTTAAAAATGGAACAATTATAAATGTATTCACAGAAGAATTAATAGTAGGAGATGTAGCAATAGTAGATGATACAATTGTTGGAATCGGCGAATATAGTGGTAAAATAGAGATTGATTGTAGTGGTAAATACTTATCACCTGGTTTTATTGATGCACATATGCATATTGAATCTACAATGGTAATGCCAATTGAATTATCAAAAAAATTACTAAAGTCAGGTACAACAACTGTTATAGCTGACCCTCATGAACTAGTCAATGTAAAAGGAGCAAGTGCAATAGACTTTTTACTAGAATCAACAAAAGAAATACCCTTAAATGTATATATTATGCTACCATCATCTGTCCCTGCAACAAGATTTGAAACTAATGGAATAGGAAATTTTAGTGCAAAAGATATGGATGCTTACATAAATAATCCTAGAATCTTAGGATTAGGAGAGGTAATGTGTTTTAATGATGTTATATCTGCGGAAGAGGAAATTTTAGATAAATTAGAGGCTTTTAAAGATAAAATTGCAGATGGGCATGCACCAAATATAAGTGGGAAGTCACTTCAAGCATATGTATGTGCAGGAATAAAAAATGACCATGAATGTATAACTTTTAATGAAGTGTATGAAAAATTAAGAGCAGGTTTAAAAATTTTTATAAGAGAAGGAAGTGCAGCAAAAAACTTAGAAGCCATAATAAAGGGATTATTGAAACACAACTTACCAATTGAAGAATTTATGTTTTGTACAGATGATAAACATTTGGATGATATAGAAAAACAAGGTCATATAAGATGGAATATAAAGTGTGCAATCGATTTGGGTATGGAGCCAATTAAAGCTATTAAAATTGCAACTTACAATTCAGCAAGAGCATATGGTCTAAATAGAATTGGAGCAATAGGTGCTGGGTATAAAGCGGATATTGTTGTTTTAAACAATTTAGAAAACATGGAGGTAGGTAGTGTTTATAAAGATGGTAAATTGATAGATGAGGGAATTTTTTCTGATTATAATTATGAAATTAAGGATAAAGATTTACTCAATACAGTCAAATTTAAAGACGTTGATAGAGAAAAAATACAATTAAAGTCAAATGAAAAAAATTATGTAATGGAAATTGTACCATATCAAATTCTGACAAATAAATTATTTGAATCTATACCAAACAAAAATGGATATTTCAATCCAAATGAAGAATATTCAAAGCTTTGTGTTGTTGAGAGACACAGAATGACTGGAAACATATCAGTTGCACCATTAAAAGGGTTTGGCATAAAAAATGGAGCAATAGCAACTACTGTAGCTCATGATTCACATAATATCATAGTTGCAGGAGATAATGATGATGATATTATAGTTGCAGTAAATTACTTGAGAGATATACAGGGTGGCTATGTAATTGTATCAAATGGAAAAGTACTTGCTCACTTAAGTCTTAAAGTAGCTGGATTAATTAGTACTCTTCCAGCAGATGAAGTGCAAGAAACAACTGATAATATGTTAAAAATAGCAAGAAAAATGGGAGTTCCAAAGTATGTAGACCCTTTTATTACACTTTCATTTATGGCTCTTCCTGTTATTCCAAAAATAAGACTTACTGATTTAGGTCTGTTTGATGTAGAAGAATTTAAATTTATATAGATTAGAGTATTAGAAGAATAAAAATAAATAGGCAGGATTTAATACATAAATTAAATCCTGCTTATTTTAATTACTTAACATAAATTCCAGTTTAAATGTTCTAATCAAATAAAGCTTGAAATTTTCAGTATATAAGATTTACATATTCATGAAAATTTCTATATAAAAAGTAAAATATTTTATTTATATACAGAAATATAGGGTAGTAATATAAATATAGTATAAATTATTGATTAAAAACAAAAGGAGAGATATTTATGTTAAGTATAGGTACAAAAGCACCAGAATTTACATTAGAAGATAAAGATGGAAATAAAGTCAGTATGTCTGATTTTAAGGGGAAAAAAGTGGTAATATATTTTTATCCTAAAGATAATACACCAGGATGCACACGTCAGGCATGTGCATTTAGGAACGCATATGAAGGATTTAGAAATAATGATATACCAGTTATTGGGATAAGTAAAGATAGTATTAAATCACATCAAAAATTTGCAGAAAAGCATGAGCTTCCTTTTATTTTACTTTCTGACCCAGATTTAACTACTATTAAGGCTTTTGATGTGTGGAAAGAGAAAAAAATGTATGGGAAAACTGCTTTAGGAGTTGTTCGTGCAACTTATATTGTAGATGAAAGTGGAATTATTGAAAAAGTTTTTGAAAAAGCAAAACCAGATACAAATGCACAAGAGATTCTTGAATATTTGGAAAAATAGGAGTAGTAGAAATTTATGATCATAATGTTATCACCAGCTAAAAATATGAAGAATGTACAAGAATTTGATAGAGATTTAAGCTTGCCCTGTTTCATAGATAAAGCAAAAGAAATATCAAAGAATATAAAAACCTTTAGTGTAGAGGATTTCAAAAGTAAAATGAAAATCAACGAAAAATTAGCTATATTAAACAAGAGTAGATTTGATAATTTTAAATTTGACAGTTTAGGTACTCCTGCAATCTTAACTTATGCTGGAATACAATATAAAAATATAGAAGCAGAGAATTTTACAAAGCAAGATGAGGAATTTGCAAATAGTTGTATTAGAATCATAAGTGGATTGTATGGGGTCGTAAAACCCTATGATAGTATATATGAATACAGATTAGAAATGCAGACAAAGTTACAGATAAGAGAATTTAAAAATTTATATGAATATTGGGGAGACAGTATATATAACGAATTAAACAAAGAAAATACAGCTATTGTCAATCTTGCATCAAGTGAATACAGCAAAACTGTGGAAAAATTTATTGATGACAATCATACATATGTAACATGTAATTTTAAAATAAATAAAAATAATATGTTAAAAGTCGAATCTACACAAGCAAAGAAAGCTAGAGGAATGATGGTAAAATATATTGTTAAAAATAAAATAGAAGATATTAACGACTTAAAAAAGTTTAACTTAGAAGGGTATAAATATCAAGAAGATTTATCTAATAATAAGGAGTATGTGTTTGTAAAAGAGTAGATATTTTTATATAGACTTTAAATTGAATTGTTAAATTTAGGTAAAATATAATTACTGAGTATTGAATTGAATTGGATTTTAAAATATAATTATTCTTAAATCAAAAAAAGAAAGGAGTGATCTTCCAAAATGGAAAATCACAAACAGATGCCTTGGCATTCGATGGCAACACATGAAGTATTAGAGAGTTTAGACTCATCAGAGGAGGGGCTCACCGATACCGAGGCGGAAAACAGGATTAAAGAGTATGGTTTAAATGAACTGAGAAAAAGACCACCTAGAACAGTTTTACAAATGCTTTGGACCCAAGTTACAGATGCTATGGTATTGATACTAATAGGTGCATCAGTATTATCTTTAGCATTTGGAGAATTTACAGAAGCTTTTGTAATTCTAATAATTGTAACAGTAAATGCAGTTATTGGTATTGTTCAAGAAAAAAAAGCAGAATCATCATTGGAAGCACTAAAAAATATGAATTCACCTACAGCACGTGTTATACGTGATGGTGAAGAAAATGTTATTCAAGCAAGTAATCTTGTAATAGGAGATATTGTTTTTTTAGAAGATGGAGCGATGATTCCAGCAGACATTCGTTTAATAGATACATCTAGTTTAAAAATTCAAGAAGCTTCTTTAACAGGAGAGTCTGTCCCATCAGAAAAAGATTCAGATGGCATTTTACCTGAAGAATGTGTATTAGGAGACCGTAGTAATATGGCCTATACGTCTTCAATTGTCACATATGGTAGAGGTGTAGGTGTTGTAGTTGCAACTGGGATGGACACAGAAGTAGGTAATATAGCACATCTTTTAGATTCACAAAATGATTTTGATACTCCTATAAAACGTAAACTTAATACTGTTGGAAAAACATTAAGTGTTATAGGTATTATTGTATGCGTTATTATATTTGCAATAGGTGCATTTTATCAGAGACCTCTCTTACCAATGTTTATGATTGCAATTTCACTTGCTATATCAATCATTCCAGAGGGATTACCTGCAACAGCAACCATTGTAATGGCTCTAGGTGTGCAACGTATGGCTAAAAGAAACGCTTTGATTAGAAAGTTGCCAGCAGTTGAAACATTAGGAGGAGCTACAGTAATATGTTGTGATAAAACTGGTACATTAACCTTAAATAAAATGACTGTTACACATATTGCTGTAAATGGCGATTTTGAATCTGGAAAAGTAACATCAATAGATACTGCGTCTGAGAAACATCCACTAGTATATAAAGAGCTTGTTTATGCTGGTGCACTTTGTAACGATGCATGTATAAATCCAGATAAAAAAGATGAAATATTAGGTGATCCAACAGAAGGTTCATTGATTTTTATGGCTAATAAATTTGGAATAGATCAAGAAGCTCTTGAAGAGAAATATCCACGTGTATTTGAGCAACCTTTTGATTCTGACAGAAAATGTATGACAACTGTTCATGATATAGATGGAAAAATCACAGCATATACTAAAGGTGCAGTGGATGAACTTCTCCATTTATGTACCAAAATATTAACATCAAAAGGTGAAAGAAACATTACAGAGATGGACAAAAAAAACATACACGAATTATGTCTTACTATGTCTAAAGATGCATTACGTGTACTTGGTTTTGCTAAGCGTGAAATTCTATCGATACCAAAGGAAGATAGTGAAAACATAGAATATGATTTGACATTTATTGGTATGGTTGGTATGATTGACCCACCAAGAACCGAGGTAACTGATGCAGTAAAAACTTGTAAAGAAGCGGGCATAAGAACCATAATGATAACAGGTGACCATAAAGTCACTGCCACAACAATAGCTCATGAACTTGGAATTTGGAATGAAGGAAATACTGTTATATCTGGTGATGAACTTGATAATTTAAGTGATGATGAACTTGATAAAGCTGTTAAAAATGTGACAGTATTTGCTCGTGTATCACCATTTGATAAACTTAGAATTATACAGTCTCTAAAAAGAATTGGAGAAGTACCAGCAATGACTGGAGATGGGGTAAATGACTCCCCTGCATTAAAGTCTGCTGATATTGGTATAGCTATGGGTATAAGTGGTACAGATGTGGCAAAAGATTCTTCAGATATGATTTTAATGGATGATAGTTTTACCACAATTGCATATGCAATAAAAGAAGGTAGACGTGTATATAGAAATATACAAAAGGTTATACAATTCTTGCTTGTTGGAAATATAGCAGAGATACTTACACTATTTGTTGCAATATTGTTAAACTGGGATACTCCACTTCTTGCTGTGCATATTCTATGGGTAAACCTTGCAACAGCAACTCTTCCAGCTCTTGCTCTTGGAGTTGACCCACCAAGTAGAAATATAATGAAGCATCAGCCTGTTAAATCAGAAAGTTTGTTTGAAAAAAACCTTGTACAAAGAGTTATTACTCAGGGGATATTTGTAGCAATAATGACCATTTTAGCATATAAAATTGGTCTTAATATAGGAAACCATACTGTAGGTCAAACAATGGCATTCTGTGTATTAGCATTTTCACAAATGTTGCGTGCATTTAGCCAGCGTTCAAATACAGATTCTATGTTTACTAGAAATAGTGCTAAAAACCCATTTCTTTTAATCTCATTTTTAACTTCTGCTTTGCTTATGGCAGTTATATTATTTGTCCCTAATTTTAGAGATGCATTTAATTTAACTGTTTTAAATAGCTTACAGTGGCTTGTAACAGTGATTTTAGCTATAATGTCTGTAGTGCAAGTAGAGGTTGGAAAATTTCTTAAAAGAAAATTATATGAAAAATAGTTGACAAAATTAGGAAAAAAATATAAGATATAAAACATAGAAAAATTAAATAAATCTTATCCAGAGAGGTGGAGGGACTGGCCCTATGAAACCCGGCAACCAGTATATTTATATACATTGGTGCTAAATCCTGCGGCGAAAGCTGAGAGATGAGTATAATTAAGCTTATACAGAGCCTGAGTTATATACTCAGGCTTTATTTATTTTAAATCTCATCTGACAAATAGTTTAATTTTCTTAATTAAAATCTAAGGGGGATACAAAAATGTATAACAAAGAAACAATATGTGTGCAAGGAAATTATAAGCCAGGAAATGGAGAACCAAGAGTTTTACCTTTATATCAAAGTACAACTTTTAAATATAGTAGTATAGACCAACTTGCTGACTTATTTGATTTAAAAGCTGATGGTCATATGTATTCCAGAATAAGTAATCCTACAGTTCAAGCTTTTGAAGAAAAGATAAGTTTGTTAGAGGGAGGAGTATCATCTGTTGCTGTATCATCAGGTCAATCTGCAAATATGTTAGCAGTTTTAAATATATGTAAATCTGGAGATAGTATACTTTGTTCTTCAAAAGTATATGGAGGAACATTTAATTTATTAGGGCCTAGTCTTAAAAAATTTGGAATAGATTTAATATCATTTGATTTAGATGCAAGCGAAGATGAAATAGTAGAACTTGCAAATGAAAATACTAAAGTTGTATTTGCAGAAACACTTGCAAATCCAACTCTTGAAGTTATAGATTTTGAAAAAATAGCAAATGTAGCTAAAAGAATTAATGTTCCATTTATAGTTGATAACTCATTAGCATCACCAGTACTTTGTAATCCGCTAAAATATGGAGCAAACATAGTCACTCATTCTACTACAAAATACTTAGATGGCCATGCTTCAAGTGTTGGTGGAATTATAGTAGATGGTGGAAATTTTAACTGGGACAATGGGAAATTTCCAGAATTAGTTGAGCCAGACCCAACATATCATGGAATAAGTTATACTGAGAAGTTTGGCAATGCTGCATATGCTACTAAAACAAGAGTTCAATTACTTAGAGACTATGGAAATTGCCTGAGTCCATTTAACGCATATCTTACTAATTTAAATATTGAAACACTACATCTTAGAATGGAGAGACATAGTGAAAATGCACTTAAGATAGCTGAGTTTTTAGAAAAACATAAAAATGTAGATTGGATTAACTATCCAGGGCTTGAAAATAATAAGTATTATGGAAATGCCAAGAAATATCTATCAAAAGGATGTAGTGGAGTTTTATCATTTGGAGTAAAAGGAGGACTTGAAAATGCTAAAAAATTTGTGGAAAAACTACAAATAGCAGCATTAGTAACTCATGTATCAGATGTAAGAACTTGTGTTATACATCCAGCTTCAACTACTCACAGACAATTAACAGAAGAACAATTAATTGCGTCTGGAGTATTACCTTCCCTAATAAGATTATCTGTTGGAATAGAAAATGTAGAGGATTTAATAGCTGATTTAAATCAAGCTTTAAATTTCTAATAGTATAAGAGAAAGAGAAGTGAAAAGATATGGCTTTAATACTACCAAAGGGACTACCTGTTATTAATAAATTATTAGATGAAGGAATAGATGTAATTTGTAAAGAAGACTTTAATAAAGATTTAGAATACAAAGAAAATATAGATACTAAAATAGCTATATTAAATCTAATGCCAATAAAAATAGATACAGAGTTAGATTTACTTAGAAGAATAGACAAGACAGGTTTTAATGTATCTGTAGAATTTATTAAAATCTCAACAAGAGAGAGTAAAAGAAGTTGTAATGAATATGTTAAGAATTTTTATAAAACATTTGATGAAGCAAAAAAAGAATCTTTTGATGGTTTTATAATAACAGGAGCTCCAGTTGAACAAATGGAGTTTGAAGAAGTTGATTATTGGGATGAACTAAAAGATATTATGGATTATTCTAAAAGAAAGGCTAAATCTACATTATATATATGTTGGGCAGCTCAAGCAGGTCTTTACAAATACTACAATGTAAAAAAACTTCCATTAAGTCAAAAATGTTTTGGAGTATTTAAGCATGAAGTGGATAAAAATAGTAAGATAGTAGATGGATTTGAAAAAGAGTTTTTTGCTCCACATTCAAGACACACTACTGTAAATATTGAAACTTTGAAAAATAATGATGAATTGAGCATTGTAAGCCATTCTAAAGAAGCTGGTCCTTATATAATTACAAATTCAAGAGATGTATTTGTAATGGGTCACAGTGAGTATGATAAATACACTTTAGATAAAGAATATAAAAGAGATGTAGATAGAGGTGATAAAATCTCAATACCTAAAAATTATTATATAAATGATGATCCTTCAAAAGAACCAACTGTTAAATGGAAAAAGCATTCAGAACTTTTGTTTAGAAATTGGATAAAAAACTATCTAATAATATAAAACGCAACTAAAAAATATGAGAATCTATAAGGTATAAAAGTAATTATCATACTTCTTTATACCTTATTTTTATTTTATAAAATTGACATTATAAAAGTAGTTTTATATAATAAAACTAAACCGACTGTTGGTCTATTGAAAGGAGAAAGTATATGAGAATTATAAAAGACCCTGAAGAACGTAAAAATGAAATACTTGATACAGCTGAAATGCTTTTTTGTACTAAAGGTTATACAAAAACTACTGTAAATGATATTTTAAATGAGATTGGAATTGCAAAAGGAACATTTTATTACTATTTTAAATCTAAAGAAGAGGTAATGGATGAAATTATAACTAGAATTATAGATAATGATATAAAGATGTTGAAAGAAATTGCTTCAAATCCAGATATTCCAGTTATTGAAAAGTTCTTTCAGATATTAATATCTCAAAGACCTAAAGTTGGAGGAAGTAAAGAAAAAGTGATTAACCAATTTCAACAACCCAACAATGCTGAGATGCATCAAAAGACAATAGTCAAAACTATTTTAAATTTTACACCTATATTAACAGAGGTAGTAGAACAAGGTATAAGAGAAGGTGTATTCAATACAAAATATCCAAAAGAGACAATAGAGTTTTTACTTGTTTCTTCTGAGTGTATATTTGATAAAGGCATGTTTGATTGGGACAATGATGAAATACTGCAAAAAGCAAAGGCATTTGTTTGTATTATGGAAACGACCTTGGGAGCACATAAAGGAAGTTTTGATTTTGTATATAATATGTTAACAGAAGATTAAATTTATTGTAATAGTAAATAACTTTAGATTTTTATTTTTGAATAAGATTAAAATGAGAGGAATCGGTGTAAAATAAATACATCGATTTTTTATTAAAAATATCTTATTCAAAAATTTCAATAAGATAAGATAAACTATTTATAACTGAAGTTACAATATTGTTATTGACAATAAATCCTTAATACTATAATATTTAATACATTAAATATTTATAGTGTTAAGGATTATTTATAAAATATTTTTGAATTTAAAGTTAAAAATATTAGTAAAATAAAGTATTTTTACAGGGAGAATTTATATGGATGAGATAAGTTTTAAAAAAGCACTGCTAGAATTAACTAGAGATATAAATATCAAATTTACAACTTCATTAAGTCAGTTCTATCAACCACTTGGGATTACAGCAGTACAAGCTTTGATTTTATCAGAACTATGTGAACATGGAGAGAAAAAAATAAGTGATTTAGGTAAAAATTTGAATATGACAAATAGCAATGTGTCAGTAATATGTCAAAGACTCGAAAAAAATGGATTTTTAAATCGTATAAGAGATAAAGAAGACCAACGAATTGTAAAAGTTAAAGTTACAGAAAAATCGCTGGATATACAAGAAAATATTTCAAGTAGTATTTTTGATGACTATTTTGAAAATATGACTAGTGAAAAATTGCAAGATATGGAAGATATAATAGAGGGCTTAGAAAAATTAAATAAGCTTTTAACTCATATTGATTGCAAATAACATAAAATTAATTTAAAGGAGAACAAAATTATGGATGAACACAAACCACAAAAGAGGTCAATACTCTATTATTATACAATAATAATAATAGTAGTAATGTTTTTAAATGCTTTAATATTTCCAAGTCTAATGGATAAAAAAATGGTTGAGATTGATTATGGAAAATTTCTTACAATGTTAGATTCAGGAAAGGTTAAATCTGTTGAAATAGAAAGTAATAAAATTGCAATAAGCCCATCTAGTAGTAAGGATAAAAATATATACATAACTGGTAGAATGGATGACCCAGAACTAGTTGATAGATTAAAAGATGCAAAAGTAGAATTTACTAAGATTATTCCTAAAGAAAATTCACCTCTTTTGAGTATTTTACTTACATGGATAGTACCTATAGGTATTCTTATGCTATTTGGTAATTTAATGATGAAATCAATGCAAAAACGAATGGGTGGCAATAGTATGCAATTTGGAAAGAGTAATGCCAAAATGTATGTATCTGCTCAAAGTGGAAAAAGATTTAATGATGTAGCTGGTCAAGATGAGGCAAAAGAAGCTCTAAGCGAGATAGTAGATTTCTTACACAATCCAGAAAAATACAAAAAAATAGGAGCACAAATGCCAAAAGGTGCACTTTTAGTAGGGCCTCCAGGAACAGGAAAGACACTACTTGCAAAAGCTGTGGCAGGTGAAGCAGATGTACCATTTTTCTCAATATCTGGTTCTGAATTTGTTGAGATGTTTGTAGGTATGGGAGCATCTAGAATACGTGATTTATTTAAACAAGCTAAAGAAAAAGCTCCATGTATAGTGTTTATAGATGAAATTGATACTATAGGTAAAAAGCGTGATAATGGAAGTGGAATAGGCGGAAATGATGAACGTGAACAAACTTTAAATCAATTATTAAGTGAAATGGATGGATTTGATGGTGGAATAGGTGTAGTAATACTAGCTGCAACGAATAGACCTGATAGTCTTGATAAAGCATTACTTCGCCCAGGACGATTTGATAGACGTATACCAGTTGAACTTCCAGACCTTGGAGGACGAGAAGCTATCTTAAAGGTACATGCTAAAAATGTAAATGTAGACTCAAATATAGATTATAATGCAATTGCTAGGTCTACATCAGGTGCATCTGGAGCAGAACTTGCAAATATTGTAAATGAAGCAGCACTTTTAGCAGTTAAGTCTGGCAGAGATGTAGTAGAGCAACAAGATTTTGAGGAATCTGTTGAGACTGTAATTGCAGGATATCAACGTAAAGGAGCTGTGATTTCTGATAAAGAAAAGAAAATCATAGCTTACCATGAAATAGGTCATGCACTTGTTGCTGCAATGCAGAAACATTCTGCACCTGTCCATAAAATTACAATAATACCTAGGACTTCAGGTGCATTGGGTTATACTATGCAAGTTGCAGAAGATGAAAGTGTACTTATGTCCAAAGAGGAAGCCATTGATAAAATAACTACTTTTACAGGTGGTCGTGCTGCTGAAGAAGTTATTTTTGATACTTGTACATCAGGTGCATCAAATGATATAGAGCAAGCTACTAAGATTGCAAGAGCTATGGTTACTCGTCTTGGTATGAGTGAGGAATTTGATATGGTTGCTCTTGAAACAGTAAGTAATCAGTACCTAGGAGGAGACTCTTCTCTTGCTTGTTCTTCAGATACTGCAGCTAAAATTGATGAAGAAGTATTTAGAATAGTAAAGACTTGTCATAAAAAAGCAATTGAGATTTTAGCGAATAATATTGATAAACTACATGAACTTGCTGAATATCTATTAGAAAAAGAGACAATTACAGGTGATGAGTTCATGGAAATACTGAATTTAAAGTAACCATGTTGAAATAAAGATTGTAGTAATAGTTTTATTTAAAGATATATTTGTATATTTAAAAATGTTAATGTATTTTCAATAAAATATAAATAAATATCTATATAAATCAAAACAAGAGAATCGATAAAAATGACTGTGTAAAAAATAAAAATGCCTAAATAATAGGCATTTTTATTTTACAATTAAACTACATACTTGTATCTTTACATAATCTTAATCATTAAAAATACATCTTAACTACATTTTTATACTAGAATTGATATTATAATAGTAATGAAATGTACAAGGAGGTTGTTTGATGGACAGACCAAATCCTGATATTCTATTAAAAAAAATAAAGAATGAAGAAAAAAAACTAAATAGAGGTCAGTTAAAAATATTTTTTGGGTATGCAGCAGGTGTAGGTAAAACTTATTCTATGTTGGAGTCTGCACAAAATTTAAAAAAAGTAGGGGTTGATGTAGTTGTTGGATATATTGAACCACATACTAGACCAGAAACATTAGCATTACTTGACAGATTAGAGACTCTTCCTGTAAAAGAAATAGAATATAAATCTATAAAATTAAAAGAGTTTGATTTAGATGCAGCATTAGCAAGAAAGCCAGAAGTTATATTAGTTGATGAGTTTGCTCACTCTAATGTCACTGGGTTAAGGCATACTAAAAGATGGCAGGATATAGAAGAATTATTACTAGCAGGTATAAATGTATATACTACTGTAAATGTACAACATCTAGAAAGTTTAAATGATATTGTGGAGATAATTACAAATGTATCAGTCAAAGAAACTATACCAGATAAATTTTTAGATACAAGTACACAATTAGAGCTTATAGATGTTGAACCTGACGTACTTCTTGAAAGATTTAATGAAGGTAAAATATATAAAAAGGAACAGGCAATTAGAGCAAAAGATAATTTTTTTATAAAAGACAATCTAGTTGCACTTAGGGAAATTGCACTTAGAAAAACAGCCGAAAGAGTAAATAAAGAAGTTCAAATGACTAGATTATCAAAGGGTGATGTAACAGTAATACCTACATCAGATACACTTCTTGCATGTATAAGCCCATCTCCATCTTCAGCCAAGGTTATTAGAACTGCATCTAGGATAGCAGATAGTACGTTTGCTAAGTGGATAGCTTTATATGTTGAAACTCCAAATACAGCAAAATTGCCTTTTGAGGAGCAAAAACAATTACAAAACAATTTAAAACTAGCTAAGAAGTTGGGTGCTGAGATAATTGTTTTACATGGTGAAAATGTAATAGAACAGATACTTAGAATTGCCAAGATAAGAAATGTAACAAAAATTGTAATAGGCAGAAATCATTCAAATACTAAAAAATTGAGTAAAAAACTGAAAAAAGATATAGTTGACAAATTAATAGATGAAGTTGATTATATAGATATACATATAATCCCTTATAAATTTGCTTCAGAGGTTAAATATAGACCTAAAAAAGATAACTCATCAATAAAATCAAAATTTAAAATTAGTAAAACTGATTTTATAAAACTTATAATTATTACTTCAGTGATAAGCATTTTGGCATATATAGTACAAAGTATGGGATTTATAAGAGAAAATATATTACTAATATATATGTTAGGTGTAGTTTTGGTTTCTATGTGGACTAAAGGGTATAGTACAGGTATAATAAGTTCTGTATTTAACATAGTACTGTTAAATTATTTTTTTACAGCACCTTTATATACACTGTCAATAGCTGATTCAAATTATATAGTAACATTAGTTGTATTCTCAATAGTTGGTATAATAACTAGTACTCTTACATCTAAGATACAACATGAAGCAGATACAGCTGCTAAAAGAGAAGAAAATACAAAAATGATATATCAAATCATTAAGGGATTTTTAAGATTGTCGAATAAAGATGATATAGTAAATAAGGGTATAGAACTTTTATGTCTTAGTCTAAGTAGAGATATAGTTTGTTATTTAAATGTGGATAAGGATAAGAAATCAAAGTTCTATAAAAAAAATACTGCTAATAAGGACAAAAATGATTTAGATATAGAAGATGAAAAGGCTGTTGCAAGTTGGGTATTGTCTAATTCAACAGTAGCAGGTAGTGATACAGATACACTTCCTGGTTCAAAAGGATATTATATACCAATTATAGGTATGAATTCAACTTTGGGAGTCATTGGTATATCATGTGTTGATTCAAAATTAGATACAGAAGATATAAGTTTAATTGAAACAATAACTGCTCAAATGGCAATAGCTCTTGATAGAGAAATTCTATCAGAAGCAAAAGAAAACACTAATCTTGAGATAGAAAGAGAGAGGCTTAGAAGCAATCTTTTAAGAGCAGTTTCACATGACCTCAGAACACCATT
The DNA here is from genome assembly GCF_020658175.1 of Clostridioides sp. ES-W-0018-02. Classification (NCBI taxonomy): domain Bacteria; kingdom Bacillati; phylum Bacillota; class Clostridia; order Peptostreptococcales; family Peptostreptococcaceae; genus Clostridioides; species Clostridioides sp. ES-W-0018-02. The sequence continues at coordinate 441,778 of NZ_JACVVY010000001.1, forward strand.
AGCAGGAATATCTGGAGCAGTTAGTACAATTATAAAAAATAAGGATACTATAGGTCAGGATATAATAGACGAATTACTTAGTGGTGTATATGAAGATACTCAGTGGTTAATAAGACTTGTTGAAAATTTGCTTAGCATGACTAAGATAGATGAAGGAAAGTTAGAAGTCAAAAAACGTTCTGAACTTGTTGAGGAAATTATATCAGAGTCATTGCAAAATATAAAAAAAAGAATTGAAAATGCAATTATAGATATTAATATACCAGAGCAAATATTATTTGTTCCTATGGATGCCAAATTAATAGAACAGGTTTTAATTAATCTAATAGATAATGCTTTAAAATATTCAAAAGAGGATTGTAAGATAAATATAATTGTATATGAAAAAGAAGATTATGTTTGGTTTGAAGTGTCTGACAATGGTCCTGGAATATCAAAAGAATTGAAAGAGCATATATTTGATAGATTTTTTACTGGAGAAGAAGGTACTAAGGATTCTAGAAAAGGTGTTGGACTTGGATTATCAATTTGTAAATCTATAATTCAAGCTCATAAAGGTGAAATTTTAGTAGTAAACAATAAAGATAAAGGTTCAACTTTTAAATTTAGTTTGCCAAAAGAAAATGAATAGTATGAAATTTTGAAATTTAGTTTTGGAGGAAGAAATGAGTAAAAAACTTATATTGTTAGTAGAGGATGATAAAACAATAAGAAAATTTATATCTACTGCACTTGCAACACAAGATTATGATGTTAAAGAGGCTATAACTGGTAAAGAAGGAATATCAATTGCTGTATCATATTCTCCAGATGTCGTTCTATTAGATTTAGGGTTAGAAGATATGGATGGAATAGAGGTAATAAAAGCTATTAGGCAGTTTTCAAATATACCAATAATTGTAGTTTCAGCGAGAGAACAAGACAGAGAAAAGGTAGAAGTGTTTGATGCAGGTGCAGATGATTACTTAACAAAACCATTTTCTATAGTAGAGTTATTAGCTAGGGTCAGAGTAGCGTTTAGACACTCACAAGTAGAATTACAACAAAAAGAAGAGATTAGGTCTACGTTTGAAGTAGGTGAATTATTTATTGATTTTGATAAAAGAAAAGTTATTGTTGACAATAATGAAGTACATTTGACACCAATTGAATATAATATTCTTTCATTACTTGCAAAGCATCATGGAAAAGTACTTACTCATAATTTTATAATAAAAGAAATATGGGGTAGTATTATAGGCAATGAAACTAAGTCTTTAAGGGTTTTTATGGCAACATTAAGACGAAAAATAGAGAAGCAACCTGCTGACCCTAGGTATATAATTACAGAAGTTGGTGTTGGATATAGACTAAATGATGAATAGGCAAAATGGATGCTAAAATTGTATAATTTAGATTAAGTTAAAATGAAGTGTGTATGCTATTATTAATTTAAGTATATGCATTTCATTTTTTAGTACTTTTTTAACATTGATAATATTAAACACATTTTAAAATAAAAGTATGGTATAATTTGTAAGAAAAGTCTAAGTTAAAAAATAAAAGATTTAATATTTATTTTCTAATAAATTTAATATAAATAAATATTAAATAATAATTACTGAAATAGTGAAAAATAATTACAGTAATAAATATATATAATTTTAAAAATGTAAATTGAGGTTTAGGAGTAGATTTATGTATATATTGAATTTAAATACAAGAGAGATTGCAAAAGATTTTAGAACAAAATTTTATATACCAGAAAATTCATATCTTATATTAAGTGCTCCAAAAAATTTAAAATTACTCAAGGAAACTTTGGATATAGATGAAATAACATTTAATGATTGTCTTAAATTTGATGAAATAACAAAGCTTGATTTATTTGATAATTATGATTTTTTGAGCCTAAATACTTTTGAATTGAGAAATGGAGAAGCTGTTATAGAAGAAGTAAATATGTATTTATCAGATAATTTTATATTAGTTGTTGTAAATGAAGAGCATTTTCTATTTGAATTTGTAAAGAATCTTATTTTAAAAAACTCTCAACTTGAAAAAAATCCTGTCATAAACCTTTTTAAGATAAATTATTTAATTTTTAGAGAAGTTATAAAAAATGGTTTTGAATCTTTAGAAAAAGTTGAAGAATTAATTCTTGAAATAGAAGATGAGATGATGGACAATATTCATAAAAATCATGTTTCTAGAATAAGTGATGTAAGAGGATTGACTAGAACTATAGTTAAAAACACCAGACCACTTTTATATATTGGAGATAGAATAGTTAAAGAAAATATACGATATTTAAAATACTCGAATGTAAAAAAATATAATCTTGAAAATTTTCAAGGGATAGATTTTGGTATTGATAAATTATATAATTTTGCACTATCAACACGTGAGTTAGCAGATAAACTCCTAGATATTTATTCTTCTAGAGTAGGTGAAAAAACGAATCACTTAATTACAAAATTGACCCTACTTACGGCTATCTCTGCACCACTTACAATTATAACGGGAATATATGGAATGAACTTTAGGTATATGCCAGAACTAAACTGGCTTTATGGATATCCAGCAACATTACTTTTGATGTTAGGCATAGTTTTTGTTGGAATTATAATATTTAAAATAAAAAAATTATTGTAAAAATAAGATGCTTTTTAAACGATTTTAGAAAAATATATTAAAAGAAAAAGTGTATTAAGAAAATAAAAAAATATTTTAAATTGAAAATATTTATAGAAAATATTGACAATTATATTTTCTTTGCTATAATTATTAAACAAGAAGATTAATAAATTATAAAAATGGAGGATAATACTATGAAAGGGATTTTAAAAGAACTAGTGGCAAAACTTTATAGCTTTTTTTATTTTATGTTCTGGGGCTTTTATTTTAGCGCTGGCTATTTCTTTTACAAAAATACATGTAATTCCTTTCTGGTGAGGCCTTGATTTTAATAACCTTGGGCATAGGTCAATTTTATAAAAATGATTATTTTATATGGTCATGTAAGATTTGATGCTTAATAGATTATTTTAGAGAACTCATTAATGAGTTCTCTTTTTTATTTTAAACTCAAGTATAAAAATATAACATTAGGGGGTAGTAAAGATGATAGTGGTATTAAAAGTAGGAGCAGATAAGAGAGAAGTTAAGAAATTAATAGAAGCTATTTGTAAAGAAGGTGTAGAGGTGAATCCTATAGATGGAAAAGAATTAACTGTTTTGGGGTTAGTTGGAGATACTAGTAAAATAGATGCCAAAAGAATAGAAGCAAATAAGGTGGTTGAAAAAGTTATGCATGTAGTAGAACCTTTTAAAAAAGCAAATAGAAAATTTCATCCAGAACCTTCAATTATAAATGTAGATGGTATGGAAATTGGGTCAAAAAAACTTACTATGATAGCTGGTCCTTGTTCTGTTGAAACAGAGGAACAAATAGTTTCTATAGCTGAAGATGTAAAAAAATCAGGAGCAGGATTTTTAAGAGGAGGAGCATTCAAGCCAAGAACATCTCCATACGCTTTCCAAGGATTAAGATATGATGGATTAGATTTATTAAAAAAAGCAAAAGAAAAAACAGGTCTTCCTATAGTTACAGAAATAATGTCAACACAAGATATAGATGTATTTGAAGAAAATGTAGATGTAATTCAAGTTGGAGCAAGAAACATGCAAAACTTCGATTTATTGAAAGAATTAGGAAAAACAAATAAAACAATACTTTTAAAAAGAGGATTATCTGCTACAATTGAAGAGTGGCTAATGTCAGCTGAATATATAATGGCTGGAGGAAATGAAAGTGTGGTCCTTTGTGAAAGAGGTATAAGAACTTTTGAAACATACACTAGAAATACTTTGGATTTAAGTGCAATCTTAGCTGTAAAAAAACTTAGCCATTTACCAGTCATAGTTGACCCAAGTCATGCAGCAGGAAAATCATGGATGGTTGACTCTCTATCTAAAGCAGCAATTGCTGTTGGAGCAGATGGTTTAATAATAGAAGTTCATAATGACCCAGCTCATGCACTTTGTGATGGTAAACAATCAATTAAACCAGATGAGTATGAAGGATTAATAAATGAACTAAAAACTATCGCATCAGCAGTTGGAAGAGAAATATAATCTATAGAAGGATGGTTAAACGTGGAAGAAAAATTATTAGTTAATCTAAAAGAGAATAGTTACAATATATTTATAAAAAAAAGTATATTAAAAAATATAGGTAAAGAAATTAAAAAAATATATTCTGGAAATAAGATTTTTATTGTTACAGATGAAAATGTAGCAAAATTATATTTATATGAAGTTAAAAATAATTTGATTGAATATGGATTTGAAACTAAAGCTATAATATTAGAAGCTGGTGAAGAGACAAAGTCATTTAATACTCTACCTAAAATATATGAAAGTTTACTTGACTTTAAGTTAACTAGAAAAGATTTGATTATCACATTGGGAGGTGGGGTAATTGGAGATTTAGGAGGATTTATAGCAGCAACTTTTTTAAGAGGTGTAAATTTTATTCAAATTCCAACATCTCTATTAGCTCAAGTGGACAGTTCTGTAGGTGGAAAAGTTGGAGTTGACCTTGAAAGGGGAAAAAACTTAGTAGGGAGTTTTTATCAGCCGAAAGCAGTATTTATTGACCCAGATGTATTATCATCTCTTCCAGAAAAATTTTATAGAGATGGAATGGCAGAGGTTATAAAGTATGGATGTATAAAAGATAAAACTTTTTTTTATAAGCTTGAAAACTTAAAAAATAGGGAAGAAGTGATGCAACATATAGAATACATTATACATAAATGTTGCCTTATCAAAAAAACTGTAGTTGAAGCTGATGAGAGAGATTTAGGAGATAGGATGCTTTTAAATTTTGGACACACACTAGGTCATGCTATTGAGAAACACTATAACTTTACAGGTTATACTCATGGAGAAGCTGTTGGTGTAGGCATGTATAAGATAACATTAGAGAGTGAAAAAAAAGGGATTACAAAACAAGGTACATCAGAGCTTATAAAATCAATTTTAATAAATTATGATTTACCTTATGATGTTGAATTAGGAGATAATAAATCTATAATAGATACTATATCTCTTGATAAAAAAAATCTAGGTGATACACTAAAAATAATACTTTTAAAGGATATTGGAGAAAGTATTATATATGATACTACTTCTAAATTTTTTCAGGAGGTAAAATGATGGGAAGCTTAAAAATATATCCAAGCAAATTATCAGGAGATGTGAAAATTCCTCCATCAAAAAGTATGGCACATAGAGCAGTTATTTGTGCTGCTTTAAGTGATGGAAAAAGTAGAATTTCTAATATAGATTTTTCTGATGATATCATAGCTACTATAAGAGCAATGATATCATTAGGAGCAACCATAGAAAAAAAAGAAGACATTTTAGAAATTACAGGAATCTACTCTAAAGAAGCAATTTTAAATAAAGAGAATCAATTGAATCAACCTAAATTGACTATAGATTGTAATGAATCAGGTTCTACTTTAAGGTTTCTGGTACCTATATCTTTATCCTTTGATGGAGTAAAAAGATTTATAGGAAGAGGTAATCTTGGAAAAAGGCCACTTGATACTTATTATGAGATATTTGACAGACAAGGCATAGAATACAACTACAAAGAAAATAAACTGGATTTAATTGTATCAGGAAAACTTAAACCAGACGAATTTAGAGTAAAAGGAAATATAAGTTCTCAATTTATAACAGGATTATTATTTATATTACCTACATTAGATAGTGACTCAAAGATAATAATTACCACTGAACTGGAATCTAAAGGGTATTTAGATTTAACTATTTCAACTATGAAAGATTTTGGAGTAGAAATTGTAAATAATAATTATAAAGAATTTATCATAAAAGGAAATCAAACTTATAAATCTATAGATTATAAAGTTGAAGGAGATTATTCTCAAGGTGCATTTTATTTATCAGCAGATGCTATTGGAGAAGATATTAACATACTTGACCTTAAAGAAAATTCTCTTCAAGGAGATAGTGAAGTTATTGAGATTTTATCAAGGATGGGTGTGGAAATTTTAAGAGAAGACAACAAAATCAAAGGAATAACAAATTGTCTAAATAGTACTTTGATAGATGCATCTCAATGCCCAGATATAATACCCGTTTTATCTGTGGTAGCAGCTTTAAGTATAGGGAAGACGACTATAATCAATGCTGGAAGACTTAGAATTAAGGAGTGTGATAGACTTCATGCAATAAATGTTGAGTTAAGTAAGCTTGGGGCAAATATAGAAGAAAAAGAGGATAGTTTGATAATTGAGGGAGTAAGCAAATTAAATGGAGGTGTAGCGGTATGGAGTCACAAAGACCACAGGATTGCCATGACACTTGCAATTGCTTCTTGTAGATGTGATAAACCAATCATATTGAAAGATTTTGAGTGTGTATCAAAGTCTTATCCACATTTTTTTAAAGATTTTGAGATGTTAGGAGGAAGAATTGATGAGTGGAATATGGGGAAATAATTTAAAAATATCCATCTTTGGAGAATCTCATGGAAATGCTATAGGTATAAATATAGATGGTCTTCCAGCTGGCATTGAGTTAGACTTTGATAAAATTGATAAAGAAATGAAGAGAAGAGCACCAGGAAAAAATTCTATATCAACTTCAAGAAATGAAAGTGATATACCAGAAATTTTAAGTGGATATTTTGATGGAAAAACTACAGGAGCTCCATTATGTGCAATTATAAGAAATAGTGATACTCGCTCAAAAGATTATGGAGAAGTTAAAAACTTGATGAGACCAGGTCATGCAGACTATACAGGTCATATAAAATATTCTGGGTTTAATGACTATAGAGGAGGAGGACATTTCTCAGGAAGAATAACTGCTCCATTAGTATTTTGTGGTTCTATATGTAAACAAATTTTATCACAAGAAGGTATAGAGATAGGAGCCCACATAAAAAAAATCAAGAATATAGAGGATAAGGGTTTTAATTATATAGACATCTCAAGACAAGAATTATTAAATTTACAAAATTTAGAATTACCTTTGCTTGATTTATCAAAAGAAGAAGCTATAAAAAATACTATTCTAGATGCAAAAAATCAGGGAGATTCAGTTGGTGGTATAATTGAATGTGCAGTGGTAGGTGTTAATGTAGGTGTTGGAAATCCGTTTTTTGATTCTGTTGAATCTACTCTATCACATTTACTATTTTCTGTTCCATCTATAAAAGGTGTAGAATTTGGATTAGGATTTGATATTACAGACATGTATGGTTCTCAAAGTAATGATGAAATGTACTATGATGGAGATACAGTAAAAAGTAAAACTAATAATAATGGTGGGATTGTTGGAGGGATTACAACTGGAATGCCAATAATTTTTAAAGTAGCAATTAAGCCAACTCCATCAATTAGTAAACAACAAAATACTGTTAATATAAAAGATAAAAAAGATGATGTTTTAGGTATTAAAGGTAGACACGACCCTTGTATAGTTCAAAGAGCTGTACCTGTAATAGAAGCAGTAACAGCTATTGGAATTTTTGATTTGATGAAAGGACGATAATAATGGAGGATTTAACGATATATAGAAATAAAATTGATGATATAGATAAGGAACTTGTCCAACTATTTGAAAAAAGGATGAATATAGTTCTCGAAATTGCTAGGTATAAAATGAAAAATAATACTACTATACTTCAAAAAGATAGAGAAGAAAAAGTATTGAGTAAAGCAGTAGATAATCTAGAAGATAAAAAATATTCACAAGAGACTGTACAATTTTTCAATTCAGTAATGGAAGTTAGTAGAAATTTGCAAAAAAGATTAATAGATAATGATGTAGAGGAAAAAAATGAAAACAGTTCAAATTCATCAAATGAAAATTTTGATTTGTTAAATCTATATAAATATAAATCATTAAAAAGTGAACTTAATAAAAAAAATCTCCTAGTAGGGTTTCCTGGTATATCAGGTTCATTCACAGAAGAAGCACTAACAAAATTTTTTAATACTCAAATCACAAAAAAACAATTTAAAGAATTTGAAGATGTCTTTATAGCACTTCAAAATAAAGACATAAATTATGGAATAATACCTATAGAAAACTCCTCTACAGGAGCAATTTCTGAAACTTACGACCTTTTAGGAAAATATGGATTCTATATAGTTGGGGAAGAGTGTATAAAAATAAATCAAAATTTAATTGGAATAAAGGGCACAAACCTTGAAGATATTAAAGAAATATATTCACATCCACAAGGAATAGGTCAGAGTAGTGAATTTTTAAAACAAAATAGTCAATGGAAATTGATACCTTTTAATAATACAGCAACTAGTGCTGAACTTGTTAAAAGGCTTCAAGATAAAACAAAGGCAGCAATTGCTAGTAAAAAAGCCGCAACGATTTATGGATTAGAAATAATAAGTCCTTGTATAAATGATATAACAGATAATTATACTAGATTTGTGGTAATTAGTAATGAGATACACATTGAAGAAGAGTCAAATAAGATGAGTATTGTATTTTCTGTTGAGCATGAAGCTGGAAAGCTTTATAAAATACTTGGATACTTTGCTGAAAACAATATAAATATGACAAAAATAGAATCAAGACCAATGAAAAATGCTTCTTGGAGATATTTCTTTTATATAGATTTTGAATGTTCTATATATGATTCAAAAGTATGTAGTTTGTTAGACATGATAAAATGTAATACAGCATACTTCAAATTTATCGGTGTATATAGAAATAAAATTGAATAGATAAATGTAATTTTTTCTTTAAACAGAATGATTGGAGGTGGAAAGATGAATTTTTTTGGTCTAATAGGTGAAAAGCTATCTCATAGCGTTTCACCTCAAATTCATAAGAGGTTATTTGAAGTATTGAATATTGAAGGTGCTTATAAGAACTTTGAGATTTCAAAAGAAAATATACCAATGTTGGATGATGCTATAAAATTATTAAGAATCAAAGGTGTAAATGTTACTGTCCCATATAAAGAAAGAGTCATGGAGTTTTTAGATTTTATATCTCCAGAAGCAAAGCGTATAGGGGCAGTTAACACCATTTTACTTAAAGAGAATAAATTATATGGCTATAATACAGATTATTTTGGACTTGACATTATGTTCAAAATAGCTAATATTGATATTCAAGGAAAGACAGCTGTTATATTAGGTACTGGAGGTGCATCTAAAGCAGCCATAACATACCTTCTTGATTCTGGAATAGATAAAGTTTATGTTTCAAGTAGAAAAAAAGATAATAAAAAGCTATCAAATAATTCAGCTATATTAATAGATTATGAAGAACTTAAGAATATAAAAGGAGATATAATATTAAATGCAACTCCAGTAGGAATGTACCCTAATATAGGATTATCACCTGTCTCAAAATCTATTATACAAAATTTTGATATATTAGTAGATTTGATTTACAATCCTAAAAAAACTTCTTTTCTAGAAATTGGTCAGAATCTAGGTAAAAAAACGTGTAATGGATTATATATGTTGGTTGGGCAAGCAATAAAATCTCAAGAAATATGGCAGAATACTAAAATAGATAATGGTGTTTTAAATATTATATATGAAGAAATAAAATTAAACTTTTTATAGGGGGATTGATTATGATAAACAAAGAAAAAGTAATATTAATAGGTATGCCAGGTAGTGGAAAAACTACAATTGGAAAACTTTTAGCACAGGAATATAATTGTAGTTTTTGTGATATGGATGATTATATAAATAAAATATCTCAAAAAAGTATAGCAGAATTATTTTTAGAAGGAGAAGATGTTTTTAGAAATTATGAAACTCAAGCATGTAGAGAACTTTCTACTAGTGATAAAACAGTAGTCTCTACTGGTGGTGGTGTAATAAAAAAAGATATTAATATAGAAATACTCAAAGAAGCAGGAATAATACTTTTTATTAATAGACCTATAGAAAAAATTTTAGAAGATATAAATATTAATTCAAGACCCTTATTACAAGATGGAAAAGAGAAATTATACAATCTTTATAATGAAAGAATAAATCTTTATAAAAATGCTGCGGATATAGAAATTTTAAATGATAAATCATTAAATGATGCTGTATATAATATCAAAAATGCAATTAATAAAAATTTTAAATTTGAATTTAATGAAAAAATAATCTAGGGGGAAATAAGAATAATGAATATTGTTGTTGTAGGATTAGGAGTTATAGGAGGTTCTTTTGCTAAGGCATTGAAAAAAGCTGGATATGAAGATGTGTTTGGAGTAGATATAGATTCTGAAACTCTGAAAAAAGCAGAAGAGTTAGAAATCATCAAAAAAGGATGTACTACAGGGAAGGAATTTTTCAAACAAGCTGATTTGATTATATTATCTATATATCCTAGATTAATTGTAACTTTTTTAGAAAATAATAAAGAGTATTTTAAAAGAGGAACTATAATTACTGATACCACAGGAATAAAAGAAGTTCTTATAAATGATGTCTTAAAAATTATTCCAGATGATATAGATTTTATATTTGGTCATCCAATGGCAGGTAGAGAAAAAAAGGGAATTGATTTTGCGAGTGATGAGGTATTTAAAGAAGCAAATTATATAATTACTCCAACTGGCAGAAATAATATAAAAAACTTGGAGTTTGTTGAGAATTTAATTTTAGAGATAGGATTTAAAAGAGTAAAAAAATTAACTGCACAAAAACATGATGAAATGATAGCTTTTACATCTCAATTACCTCATGTAATGGCAGTTGCTCTTATAAATAGTGATGAAGAAGGTAGAGATACAGGCAAATTTATTGGAGATAGCTATAGGGATTTAACTCGTATTGCAAATATGAATGAAGACCTATGGAGTGAACTTTTTTTAGGAAATAGAGATAATTTATTAAAATCTATAGAAAATTTTGAGATGGAAGTGAATTTAATAAAAGATGCTATCTTTAATAATGATAAAAATAAACTTGTTGAATATTTTAAAACATCTTCAGTCAGAAGAGAGTATTTAGAAAAATAGACTCTTATTTAAATTATATAAATTTAAAATTACATGTAAGTGGGTATAAATATAAACAATAACATATTTAATCATATTAGTTTTATTGTTACTAATGTAATTAAATATGCTATTGCTGTATTTATACCCTTAATTTTATTATCCTATAAATAATACTTATTTAATATGTTCTTTATTAACAATTTATAAAACTCAATTGTAAAAAAGAGTTTTTAATAGTAAAATAAAGTGAATCAACTAAATATAACTAGTGGAGAGGGTGAGGTGTAGCTACTTGAAATATAGTAGGCAGATATTAAAAAGTATATTAATAGCATTTATGGTACTATTCTTTTTTAGTGTATTTGCGTTTTTTTATATAAGTAATATGGATAATGTATTAGAATATGAGACAAAAAATTACTTATCAGAAATTAGTGAAGAGAGTAAGATTGCAATTAATAGTAAGTTGAAAAGTAATTTAAATGAATTAGAAAGTATTTCTAAGTTTTTAGAAATAGAAGATAATTTTAATTTAGAAAAAACTTTGAAAATTTTGGAATCATATAATAAAAATAGTAACTATAATAACATTGGTATGATTTTACCTAATGGCAAAGGCTATGCTAAAGGTATTTTTGGAACAGATTTTTCAGATAGGGATTATTTTAAGTTGGCCATTAAAGGTACAGCTAATATATCAAAGCCTTTAATAGATAAAGATACTGGAAAATTGACTAAAACATATGCAGTCCCATTATACAATAATGGTAAAATTGTTGCTGTTATTGCAGCTGATTATGATGTTGAGTTTGTATCTGAGTTTTTGTCTATTTCAACTTTTAATGGTGAAAGTTTTTCACTTATATGTGATAGTAATGGTGAAATAATTATACCATCTTATCACAAAAATTCAAATTCAAATATTACAAATCTTTCACAAGTTAATTTTAAAAAAGCATTTACTTTTAAAAATATGAAAATATCAGATAAAGGAGTAGTAGAGGCTAAAGAATCAGGAAAAGAAATTTATATGGCATATACTTCTTTAGGAATAAATGACTGGTTTATAATATCAATCGTTCCAAAGATAGTTGTATCTAAAAAGCTAAACAATTTAATGATGATTACAATTATTGGATGGATTATACTTTCATTTTTGTTTTTAGGTGTTATACTGTACATATTATATTCAAAAGCAAAGAGTCAAAAGACTATAGAAAAAATAGCATATACAGATCTTGTAACTGGTTATTCAAATTGGCGAAAATTTGAATCAGATGCTATAAATTTACTAAAGAAAGCATCACAAAATGATAAACATGCAATGGTAACATTTGATATTGATAAATTCAAAGCAATTAATGATATATATGGCCATAAAAAAGGCAACTTAATTTTAAAAGATATTGCAGATACATTAAATAATATGACTCATGATAATGAGACTTTTGCTCGTGTTAGTTCTGATAATTTTAATATCTTATTAAAATATAATACAAAAGAAGATATAGTAAATACTATTAAAAAAATCATTATTAGTAATGACTTTGTAAATTTGTCTTTTGGAATCTATGAAATTAAGGATAAGAACTTATCTATAAGTGCATATAGTGATAGAGCTTCACTTGCGAAATTATCAATAAAAAACAATAGAGATATAAATTTTGCTTTTTTTAACGATAAGTTAAGGGATAAGTTATTACTTGAAGATAAAATAGAGAAAGAGATGGAATATGCACTTGAAAATAATCAATTTATAATGTATTTACAACCAAAATACAATATTAAATCAGATAAATTTTGTGGAAGTGAGGCACTGGTTAGATGGCAATACACAGAAAAAGAATTTATATATCCAAGTGATTTTATTCCTATATTTGAAAAGAATGGTTTTATTACAAAAATTGATATGTACATACTAGAACAAGCTTGCAAAGAAATTAGAACTTTATTTGACAAAGGTATTTTACCTTTACCTATATCTGTGAACTTTTCAAGAGTTGATTTTTTAAAAAAAGATTTTATCACAAAAATAGTTAATATATGTGATAAATATAAAATACCATATAGTTTAATAGAAATTGAAATTACTGAATCTAGTATGTTTGGTGATACGGACACTCTATTTGATGTAAGTAGAAGACTTCAAGATATTGGATTTATAATTTCAATGGATGATTTTGGGTCAGGATATTCTTCTGTAAATATGCTTAAAAATATACCTTTAAATGTAATCAAATTAGATAGAGGCTTTTTTATTGATGATAAGAATATTGATAAAAGTCAAATTGTTATAAAAAGTATAGTTTCGCTTATTAAACAATTGGGAATAAGAGTCGTTGCTGAAGGAATTGAAACAAAAAGTCAGGTGGAAATGTTAAGGGAAGCAAATTGTGACATTATTCAGGGTTATTATTTTTCAAAACCATTACCAGTTAAAGAGTTTGAGAAATTAGTCTATAAAATATAGGTCAATAAATTTTAATTTGGAGGTGGTAAGTAAGTGATAAGAGCAAAATCGTTGAAAAGCGTAATGAGTATTATATTAATATTTTTATTCACAATAATTTCTTTTTCTGATTTTGCATTTAAAACTAATGTTCAAGAAGAAGAAAACAATAAAGTTAGTTTAAAAGAAATATCTTTACAAAGTTCTAATGCTATAAAAATAAAGCTAGACAGTTCATTATCATTTGTTAAGAGTATAGCGAATATGGTTTCATATTTTGATACTATAGATAATCCTGAGATAATCCCGTTATTAGCTAAAATATCAAAAGAATCTGATTTTCAAAGAATATCAATTGCTTCTCCTAATGGAATAAGTCGTACTAGCGATGGGAAAGTTGTTGATATATCAAATTACCAATATTTTAAGAAAGCTATTAGTGGAGACAGTAACATATCTGAAGTAGTAAAATCTCCTATTGATGGAAAAGATACTTTTGTTATAGCTACACCTGTATACAAAGAAAATAAAGTGATTGGTGTTTTATATGGTTCATACTATAATGATAAATTAGCTGAATTCATTGACATAACAAGTTTCAACAGTGAAGGATATATAGATATATTTGAATCTAGCGGACAATTTGTTTTGAAATCTTCACATACAAATGCTATAGTTGGAGCAAGTAGTAATATATACGATATATTCAAGGAAGCTTCTTTTGATGCTGGTTATAGCTATAAAAAAGTATATGAAGATACAAAACATAAAAAGAGTGGATTTATTTCATATAAATACAAAGGTAAAGAACGTTATGCAACATACACACCAATAGGTGTAAATGACTGGTATGTTCTCTCAGTAATACCACAATATACTGTAAGAAAAAATATTGATAAAATAAATCAATTAGCATTTTCTTTAATTTGTAAGGTGTTCTTATTATTTATTGCACTAATAATATATATCTTCTATAAAAATAATAAATCACAAAAGCATATTCTAAAAGCCAATAAGGAAATATCATCTATTACAAATAGCATTCCTGGAGGAGTTCAAAAATGTACTGTTGATGAAAAATTTGAGTTTGAATTTTTAAGTGATGGATTTGTTGATTTGTTTGGTTACACAAGAGAAGAAATAAAAATGCAATTTAATAATAGTTTTTATAAAATAATACACAAAGATGATGTTGAAAGAGTAAAAAAAGAAATCTCTGAACAACTTTATAAAAATAAAACTATTGAATTGGAATACAGAGTTAGAACTAAAAGTGGTGATATAGTCTGGATATCTGATAAGGGGGAACTTATAGTAGAACCTGATGGTAAAAAATATCTTTATTGTGTTACAGTAGATATTACCAAAACAAAACAATTAGAAAAAGAAATGGAACAAAAGAATTTAGAACTTGAAATGGTATCAGAAAATATATTAGGCGGAATACTTATAACAGAATTTGATGAAGATTTTACTATACAATATGCTAACTCTGGTTATCTATCAATGATTGGATATACACGTAAACAGTTAGAAGATGAACTCCAATATAAATCATGTAATCTTGTTTTTTATGATGATAGAAAAAAGATTCTTGAAAATTTAAGACATCAGTTGATTATTGGAAATATCGCTGTAGGTGAATATAGAATAAAGAAATGTGATGGCAAGATGATATGGGTTTCTTTAAAAGGAAGGCTTATTACTGATAGTGATGATAGCAAAAAAGGAATTTGGATTTTAACTGATATAACTGATTTAAAAAATGCAGAACAAAAACTTAGAATTAATGAAGAAAGATTTAGAATTGCATTAAATCAAACATCAAATATTATATTTGAGTATGATATAAATACAAAATCTCTTGTAAATACTAATAAGAGTATGGAAAATTATAATATTGATAAAATAAATGAAAATGTTCCTTATTCCTTAGTTGAAGCAGGAATTATTTATAAAGACTTTAGTGAAGATTTTATAAAAATGTATGAGAAGATAATAAGTGGAGAAAAAGCTGCAAGTTGTGTTGTTAAAATAAGAGTTCCAGATCAAGGCTACATATGGAACAAAATTACATTAACTACTATTTTTGATGAAGATGGTAAACCTATAAGAGCTATTGGGATACAAGAAGATATAAGTGAACAAAAAGAAGCAGAAATAAGATATAATCAAGCATACAAATATCATTCCGCTATATTATCAGAAGCAATAATAACCTATGAAATAAATGTATCAAAGGATATTTTTATAAGGGGTAATGAAAATTGGTATCGACAATTTGGAATTAAACCAAGCAATGACTACTCTGAAATGGTAAAATCTATATCAGAGACTGTTATTTATAAAGATGATAAAGAAGTCTTTTTAAATACATTTTTATGTAGACATTTATTAGAAGCCTATAAAAATAATATAAGTGAAATAAAGTTGGAATATAGAAGAATGAATCAAGATGATAAAATGATTTGGGTACTTTGTACAATGCATTTAATAAAAGACTCTATTACGAATGATATAAAAGCACTTGCTTATATTAAAGATATCGACGAACAGAAAAATGAAGAAATTAAATTAAAATTAAAAGCTGAAAGAGATACTTTAACAGGATTATATAATAAGGGTACTACAGAAAATCTTATTAATGATTTTCTAAATTCAGAAGAATCAAATTCAGGAATTCATGCCTTTTTAATTATTGATATAGATAATTTTAAATCAATAAATGATAATTTAGGACATGTTTTTGGAGATAAAGTTTTGTATGAAGTTTCTAAACAACTAAAGCCTATATTTAGAAATAATGATATAGTGGGGCGTATTGGTGGTGATGAATTTATAGTATTCTTAAAGAATATTCAATCTTTTGAAAATGCTAAAAGTAAAGCAGAAAAAATATGTAATATATTTAGAAATTCTTATACTGGAAATAAAAAAACGTATAAGATATCTGGTACAGTTGGAATTTCATTCGTACCAGAACATGGAGCTGTATTTGAAGAACTTTATAAAAAAGCAGACATGGCACTTTATTATGCAAAGAATAAAGGAAAAGATAAGTATTCACTTTATAATGATTGTATATGTGAAAATAAACTTGAAACCGATATAAGTAATGGTAGTGTGAAAGAAGAAAGTCTAAAAGGTGAAATTGAATATGAAGATTCTAATCTATCACTAAAAGAAGTTCTTGATTCTATTGATAATTATATATATATAGTAAATCCGAATACTTATGACCTTATTTTTATTAATAATAAGGTCTCAAATTTAGACTTAGAAATAAAAATAGGAGATAAATGTTATAAATCATTATTAAAATCTAATATTCCTTGTAATAACTGCCCGATTAATGGATTAAAAGAAAATAGAGATTCAAAATTTAAAACAGAGACAAATATATTTGGAGAAAATGTATCAATTGCAAGTTGGATTAATTGGATAGATGGAGAATATAACTGTCTTATAGAGTGCATAGATATTTCTTTATATAAAAACAAATAAAAAGGATTATATAAATATGATTAATTTAATATTGGGTTTAATATTTATAATTTACTATTTTTATCTTAAAATAGTTTTTGGTGGTATTTCATTTAGTGGATTTTTCTTAGTTATAGGAATACTATTAATTGTTTATCGAATCTTAAAAAAGAAAATTAAAGAAAAGAAGGTTTTTTATAAAGTGCTAAAAATACTAATTAGTGTTTTCTTAATAGTATTCATGATTACTGAAAGCTTAATAATCTTTTATCCTAAAAATAGTTTTGAGACAAAAAGTGATTATCTTTTGATTTTAGGAGCTTCTGTAAAAAAGACTACACCAAGTACTACATTGAAGGGAAGATTAAACACTGCTTTAAAATATTTAAAAGTTAATAGTGAATGCTATGTAGTAGTATCAGGTGGTAAGGGTAATGGAGAAAATATAACTGAGGCAAAAGCTATGAAAGATTATCTTGTTAGAAATGGTATAGATAGCAATAGAATAATAGAAGAAGATAAATCTACAAATACTTATGAAAACTTTAAATATTCAAAGCTAAAGATAGAAGAGCATAGTAGAAAAAGAATAAAAAATATAAAAGTAAAAATTGTAACAACTGATTTTCATGTTCTTAGGAGTAAAATACTAGCATCTAGAAATGAATATAAAAATATTTCTTTTTACGCTAGTAAGTCAAAGCTTTCATTTGTTCCAACATATTATACAAGAGAATTTTTTGCAATATGGAAAACAATTGTTTTTGATAGGTGAAAGTGATATGTGACAAATAAAAATACTAGATATAAATCATAAATTTATATCTAGTATTTTTTATGTAAAAATCCAGTGCAGATTTCAAAGTATGAATTGACCTTGAAGAAAGGCGATAACTGAAAGATAGTAAGGTAAATCATAAAAGCGTGCATTTCTATATAAGATTTGCATACTTTTAATTTGACAATAAAACTTTGCAAAAGTTATTGACAAGTAAACTTGGTAGTGTTATATTATAAATGACAAGTAAACTTGGCAATAAAAGGGGAATATAGATGAATAAAGAAGAAATTTTAGAAAGAAGTAGACAAGAAAAATCAGATGAGGGATATTTATTCGTATTAAATAAAGGTCAACGATATGGAACTTTATTATTTGTAGGTATAATAGTACCGCTCATTATCTTAAATCTTATAAAATTAAGAACAACTGATTTATCCTTATTATTAACTATATTATGGGGCTGGTTAACTGGGAACTATTATGGGAGTTTTAAGGCATTAAATAAAAAGAGTGGCTTTATTATCCTTCTCTCTTCTATTATAACATTGAGTAGTTTTATCTATTACATTACACAAGTATTTTAAGAAAGGGGAATTGATATGAATAAAGAAGCTGTTTTAAACAAGGCAAAATTGGAAAAAAACGAAGAATTTGAAAACACAGTAAGTCAAAAAGCTACTGCAATTGGTTCAATTGCTTTAGCGATTATTTGTGGTGTTGTTTTCGCAGTCAAAGTAGTTGTATCTGACATGAGAGGTCTTGAAAAAGTAACACCATTCTATGATATTTTAGCTGTATTAACTGGCTATGTATCAGTTGTTTATTTTGTTGTTTACAGAAAGATAAATGAGAAAAAATATTTGCTGATAAGTATAGGGGCTTTAATTATTTTTGCACTATGTATTTTTAAATTCATTTATACATTATAGGTAGAAGTGATATGGAAAAAGAAGAATTGATATTAAAAAATAGTTTGAAAGAAGCAAGGTCAGAAGCAAAATTATCTCAATCAGCATTAGCAAAAATGGTTGGAGTATCACGTAATACTATTAGTTCAATAGAAACAGGACAATTCAATCCTACTGCTAAACTTGCATTGATTTTATGCATTGCATTAGATAAAAAGTTTGAAGATTTATTTTTCTTTTAGGATGGATTAATTTATGAGAATAATAGTATGCCTATTCATAACTATAACTGCGAAAGTATTATTAACTCAACAAAGAAGAAAAGAAGTGAAAAGAGAAGCACTAATCTAAATAGATTGTAATGCTTCCCTTTTTTCTTTAAAGTACTACTGGTAAATATTCATAATATTAAGATAAATTACTATGAAAATAATTTCAAGTTTATCTTGATTATTTAAAAATATAAATGAAGCTTTCAAAAATCAATTTAGTTTACATAATATAAATATAGTTAACTTTTTAGGTTCGCTTGTAGCTTAAACATCAAATTACGCATTTAAATAGATTTTAAGGAAGTTTGTATGGAATATGTATAAAACATCGCGTGGTTTTATAGAGTGCATTTAAAATCCAAAATGCGGAGAGATAAATTTTGGCTGAAATTTATAAAAATGAAATTTATGAATTTAATTAAAAAAATAAAAGAAAAGTTTGCTAAAATAAAAAATAGAAACACAAGTATTTTTAATGGAAATTTATGCGATACAACGAGTCTTTAATTTGAAAAGGATTTGAATGAAAATAAAATTCGATAAATTCTTTGTGGTAGAAATATGGTATAGCTAAAACAAAAAATATAAAGTTTAAATAATTTAATGTAAAAACTATTTAGAGTGGTAAATTAATATACTTGATTTCTATAAATTTTAAAAATATAAATACAAATATAATGTTTATGAGAATCCTAAAAAGATGAAAAAATAATAAAAAAAACAAAAAAAATTACTGACATTTCACTGACAAATAAACGATTTATGTTTATACAAGCATTGAAAAAACTATATTATTAAAAAAAGGCATAAAATAATATATTTTATGCCTTTTTTTAATAATATAGTTTTAAGTATAAATTATATTTAATATAATAAATTTTAATTAGCCTAAATAGCTTCGTGATAAACCTGATTTGGTAAGGAGAGAATTAAATAAGTTTATTGGTAAGTATAAGTAACAAAATAATACTGGTAAATTTTACTAATGACAATTATAATTACTTTATACATAAAATTAAATACAAAATACTAATATTGAACTGATTTTTAAAAATTGTTAAATAAACATATTGAAGAATAGATATAATAGGAGAGAAGAGTCTATGAGTTTGATTCTAAGTGATATTTTTAGAACGGTTTTAGTAAGTAATTTATTCCTAATTCTTTTATTAGTATTTAGAATAAGTGTATTTAAAAGATTTAGTAAAAGATTTAATTATTATATCTGGTTTATTGTAGTTATTAAACTCTTGCTACCATTTACATATTATACTTTTACATTTAATACATTGAAATATCAAGATAGTATTAAAAAGATAAACTTAGAAAACTTTAATAATATTTCTATTTCTAAAAGTGGTATTTTAATATTTATTTGGATTATTGGTGCAATAGTATATTTAATTTACAATATTTTGAAATATATAAAACTCAAAAATTTAATTAATGATTTATCTTATGAGATAGATGATAAAGATATAATCAAGCTTTATGAAAATTTATTAAAGGAACTAAAAATAAGTAAAGATATAAAACTTAAATACACTTATGAAGTTGAAACACCTGCATTTTTTGATTCATGTGTTCTTTTGCCACCATGTGAATATACATTAAAAGAACTTGAATGGATATTTAGACATGAACTTATACATTTTAAGAATAAAGACCTTTATATTAAATATTTAGTGTTATTTTTAAAATGTGTTTATTGGTTTAATCCTTTTATGTATATTATGGATAAGATTATAGATTTAGATTGTGAACTTTATTGTGATGAAAGAGTTTTAAAAAATTGTAATATAGAAGAGAAAAAAGAGTATGCTTTAATTATCATAAATATGATGAGAAAAAAATTAAATTATTCAAATAAATTTGTAGCTGGTTTACATCAAAAATCAGATATTCAAAAACGTGTTTATTATATGTTTAGTGAAAAATATAAAGGAAGCACTGTTGTAGTATTGTTTTTATGTTTATTTTCATCAATAATGTATTTAAAATTAGAATTTATCTCTACAAACTTTTTGAATAACTCTATTTCAAATTCAACATATATTGAAAATAGAATCAAAAGTAAACCAACCTATGAAAAAAACATTAGAATAGAAAATCAAGATAATCATTAAATATATGTAATGAAATAATTTCTGTGTTAAAAGGTTAAGATGTAAGTTTAATAAAAACATTAAAAAATTTAATTTATATTAAGGAGTCATAGTTACAAGTAAAAGAATTTTATTCCTATTATGTATAAGGAGAATACTATTTTTTTATATTGGAATAATAATAGTAAATCTATAATATAGAAAAGAGGTATTTATAGTATGCATGAAAATAAAAAGAATCTATTAGATGGAAGCTTAGCTCAATATAATGATGCAGCAGTACCAAAAATACCAGTATTTGCTGGTAATGATATAACTTCAGAAGTTTATTATTTTAAACCTAATCAAGTTCTTAATGCCCATAGACATCCTAATGGTGAACAAATATTTGTGTTCTTAAAAGGAGAAGGGAAAATGAAACTTGGAGAACATGAGTGTGATGTAAAACAAGGTGATACTGTTTTTGTACCAACAGGAGAATGGCATGAAATTACTAATGGAAGCAATGAGGAAATGGTTGCTGTTCAAATTACAAAAATCAATGCTGGAGCAGAATACAGAGGATAGATATATAGGTATCTTTACGATACTTTAATTTCTATTTTTTAATATAAACTTTAATCTCAATTATAAAAAGAGTCTTTTAAAAGACTCTTTTTATAATTTTTGTAAGTTTTTAGTTAAAACTGATGCATATTTATTTTATATTTTTTATTGCATTATTTGCAAATTCAGTATTTACTATGTCTTTGTAAGGGGCTTCTTTGTCTAATTCCTTAGCTTCTTTCATAACATCCATTAGTTTATTTAAACCTTCCTCTTTTAATACAGGGTTTTGAGACCATGCATCTATTGACTTATATCTATCTACAACTGTTACTAAATCTTCTAGAGATATATCTTCAAAGAAAGGTTGCATAGCTTCGGCGATTTCTTTACTAGGAGCTTTTTGAACCCATAATTGACCTCTATAAACAGCATTTGTAAATCTTTGAATTAAATCTTTATTATTTTTCATGTAAGATCTAGTAGTAGAGTAAGCTGTAAATGGTATTTCTCCAGAATCTTTTCCTATAGATGTTACTATATATCCGCTGCCTTCTTTTTCCATGGCAGTTGCTGTAGGTTCAAACGCTGTTGTAAAGTCACCTTCACCACCTGCAAAAGCCCCAGCCATTACTCCAAATTGTACATCAGTTCTTACGTTGACATTGCCTGCTTTTAAATTTTCTCCAATAGTAAGCCCTTTGTCTTTTAGAACATATTCAAAAGTCATTAGTGGAACGCCACCTTTTCTACCACCTAATATTTCTTTTCCTTTTAAATCATTATAGGAGAAATTAGGCATCTTTTCTCTGGCAACTAAAAAACTACCATCTCTTTTAGTTAATTGTGCAAAGTTTACAGCATAATCGTTTTTGTTTTGATTATATACATATATGGAAGCTTCAGGACCCATTAAGCCTACATTTGCTTCACCTGAAATTAAAGCTGCCATAGTTTTATCCGCACCTTGAGTATTTATAAGGTCAACCTTTATTCCTTCATCCTCGAAGAATCCTTTTGTAATAGCAGCATATTGTGGGGCATAAAAAACAGAATGAGTAACTTCTGCAATAGTTACTTTATCTAAGTCTTTAGATGAAGCAGACTTATCATTTTCATCATTAGAGTTAAAATCACATCCAGTTAAGCATATTGTGCTCATAACAATAGAACTTGCAATTGCGATTATTTTTTTAAACATAATAAATACCTCCCATAAGACATCCGAATAATATATAATATTAAATATTTGTTGTAGTTGTTACAAAAATATATACCTATAGAATTTATTTCTACAATAATTTAAAAATAATTTTTATATTTGAATTTTTCAAGTAATCGATTATATTAAATAGATTGTATTGATTATTTGTAAATTAAGATATAAAATTAAAACAGTAATGTTTTTATATAAATTATATAGGCACAAAATTTATTAATAATAGATATTAAATTAATTCATATAAATAATAATTTAATTTTATAAATTTAAAAAATGTTATTGTGTAAAGTAGTGAAGATTTGCATTTTATATTTTGGCAAATATAGTTAAACAAGTACAGTTAAAATGGAGGAAATTAAATGAAACAAAATAAATATGATAATGATGAATTTTTTTGTAAATACAGTGATATGGAACGCTCTAAAAAAGGTCTTGAAGGTGCTGGAGAATGGCATACTCTAAAAAAAATGTTACCTGATTTTGAGGGGAAACGAGTATTAGATTTAGGGTGCGGTTTTGGATGGCACTGTCAATATGCAGTTGAAAATGGTGCAGAGTCTGCTATTGGAATTGATATTTCAGAAAAGATGCTAAAAGAAGCAAGAAATAAAACCAAATTTGATAATATAAAATACATATGTATGCCTATTGAAGATATAGACTTCCCAAAAGATTGCTTTGATGTAGTAATTAGTTCTTTGGCTTTTCATTATATTCAATCATTTGAAGATATATGTAAAAATATAAGCAATTGTCTTTCAAGCGGAGGAGATTTTGTATTTTCAGTTGAACATCCTATATTCACTGCATATGGAGCTCAAGAATGGTACTGTGATAAAGATGGAAACAATTTACACTGGCCAGTAGATAACTATTTTATAGAGGGACTTCGAAAATCAAATTTTTTAGGGGAAGAAGTTATAAAATATCATAAAACATTAACTACTTATCTAAATACTTTAGTTAAAACTGGATTTGAGATATTAGAAATAATCGAACCTCAACCAGAAGAGAAATTATTAAATACGATTCCTGAAATGAAAGATGAATTACGTAGACCTATGATGTTACTTGTTTCTGCAAGGAAAAAGTAATAAAAAATAGTGGAATTTTGATTGCAAGTGATTATGGGATTCTATTGGGTGACACAAGCTATATATTCAAAGAGGGTGAAAGCACTTGTTGCTTTCACCCTCTTTATTACACTATAAACATGTACATTTGACACTGTAAATATAGGTAAGGCATTTATCAAACCTGTATTTACAGGAATATGGTTACTTTCCATAACAATGCAAAATGAGAACTTTCGAAAATTGATTTCATTATGGAGAACTATTTTCAAATGTAAAGATGCTTGTTAAAGCAGTTTTACCCAGACCTCAACTTGTGTATTTCCATCAAAAGAAATATAATATAGCAATGGAGGTGTTACGCGTGAGCTATATAACAACAAAAGAATCCTTGAAAAATTGGGAAATTGCATACATAATAGTGATATGAAATTACTCTGCTGAGCGGGTTAAGTAAACAAAAAAATGAAGAATATGTGATTTGTTTCAGCTGATGGACGATATAGAAATAGTAAAGTAAAGGATGGTGAAAACAAATGAAACGAATATTTTTGGTTGAGGACGATAAAGCAATCGCTAAAAATCTTATGCTTTTGCTGCACTCAGAAGGATTTGAAGTCACTCACGCTCCTACACGAGGTGAAGCTATTGCCATGCTTTCCAGTAATAAATTTGACTTGGCGTTAATTGATATTTCCTTACCTGACGGAAATGGTTTTACAGTTTGCACAGAAATCAAAGAAATGCAAGATGTTCCTGTTATCTTTCTGACAGCTTCAGGCGATGAGGCGAGTGTTGTTACTGGGCTGAATATAGGCGCAGATGACTATATAACAAAGCCTTTTCGTCCACGTGAATTGATTGCGCGAATTGGAACTGCCCTACGAAAAAACGGACGTTCAGAAGCGGCTTTTGAAATCTGTGGGCTTCATGTCGATATGACAAGTGGCGTTGTGAAAAAAAACAGCAATGAGGTTTTTCTTTCAGCTTTAGAGTACCGCTTGTTGTTGGTGTTTATTAATAACCCAAAAAGTATTATCACGAGGAGCAGGCTCCTTGATGAATTATGGGACGCGGCGGGTGAGTTTGTCAATGATAATACATTAACTGTGTACATAAAGCGCTTGAGGGAGAAGATAGAGAGCGACCCAGCAAGCCCACAAATAATTCTGACTGTTCGTGGGACAGGGTATAGATTGGGGGACGATTATGCTTCGAAATAGAGAGTTTAAGCAGTTTGCTATTTTATTCTCTTTAATGGCTGTCACCACTGTAACGCTTGGATTTACAATAAATATGGTGGCTGGAATCCTTTCTATTATTTCTGTTACTGCCTTTGGTTTAGCGTTTTTCTCTTTTACCAAAGCTCGATATAAAAATATTGCACAGATTTCTAATCAAATTGATCTTGTGCTTCATAATGCTGACCATCTGTATATTGGTGAATCGGACGAGGGCGAACTTTCCATTCTGCACAGCGAGATAACAAAAATGACACTATGTATTCGGGAACAAAACGATGCGCTGAAAAAAGAAAAAGAACATCTTGCTGATTCGTTGGCTGACATAGCCCACCAACTCCGCACACCTCTTACATCCGCGAATATTATTCTGTCATTGCTATCAAATAGCTCTGATGAAAATCAACGAAAGGCATTGGTGAGGGAAACAGAGGAATTATTTGTAAAGATGGATTGGTTGATTACTTCCCTATTGAAGTTATCTCGCTTAGACGCAGGTATTGTAGTTTTCCAAAGCGAGCAGATAGATGTGAACAACTTGATATACAACTCACTTCGACCATTTCTAATTCCAATTGAACTGCATAACATTGCTTTACAAATAGATGTGCCTAAAGGAATGATTATTCAGGGTGATTCGGGTTGGCTTTCAGAAGCAATTCAGAATATCCTCAAAAATTGTATGGAAAGTGCAGGCGATAATGGGAAGATTGAGATTGTTTGTGAGGATAATCCGCTATTTACTGAGATTACTATCCATGACAGTGGCACAGGATTTGAAAAAGAAGATTTACCTTATTTGTTTGATAGATTTTATCGTGGTAAAAACGCAGAAGCCACAGGATATGGGATTGGATTGGCACTCTGTAAAATAATTATAACACGACAGGGAGGGACGATTACTGCAAAAAATCACCAAAAAGGTGGCGCGATATTTGTAATTCGTTTCCCAAAGTGACTAATCTCTCACCTGAAAGTCACACAGATGTAAGTTGAAAGTTATATTATATGGTTAAACCATAAGAAAGGAGACTTACATAATGGAGTTCTTAAAAATTGAAAATCTATGCAAGGTCTACGGCAAGGGCGAGAACAAAGTTACCGCACTTGATAATGTTTCGCTTACAATAGAAAAGGGGGAGTTTACTGCAATCATTGGTTCATCTGGCTCAGGAAAATCCACATTACTTCATATCATCGGTGGAGTGGACGTACCAACAAGCGGAAAGGTGTATTTGGACGGTCAGGATGTATATGCCCAAAGCAATGAAAAGCTGGCCATTTTCCGTAGGCGACAAGTCGGACTGATTTACCAATTTCATAACCTTATTCCAACTCTGAATGTTGTGGAAAACATCACTTTACCTATACTGATGGACAAGCGAAAGGTCAATGAGGAACGCTTAAATGACTTGATGGACCTACTTGGGCTAAAAGACCGCAAAACGCATTTACCAAATCAGCTTTCTGGCGGTCAGCAACAGCGTGTTTCCATAGGACGTGCTTTAATGAATGCCCCAGCGGTAATGCTTGCTGATGAACCCACAGGTAGTTTAGACAGCCGAAATGGACATGAAATTATCAATCTATTGAAATTAAGCAATAAAAAATATCGTCAAACCCTTATCATTGTAACGCATGACGAAAATATAGCCCTGCAAGCAGACCGCATTATCTGCATATCAGATGGCAAAGTGACGCGAGATGAAAGGAGGTAGGTATATCCATGAACATTTTCAACAAAGTTGCACTGCAAAACATGAAAAAGAGACGCACACGAACGATTGTAACAGTTATCGGAGTTGTTCTGTCTGCTGCTATGATTACAGCAGTCGCTACACTTGCCATTTCCCTGCAAAACTATATGGTAAATGGTTCGATTGAGAAATATGGTGGTTGGCATGTTGAGTTTTTGGATGTTAATTCCTCTTTCGTACAGAAACAGATAGGAAATGATAAAGTTGCAAATACCGCAACATTTGAAAATATTGGCTATGCAAAGCTTGATGGCAACAAAAACCCAAACAAACCGTATCTTTTTATAGCTGGATTCAGCGAAAAAGCCTTTGATACTTTGCCTATAACTTTGATTTCTGGCAGATTACCTGAAAACAGTGGAGAGATTCTTGTTTCGGGTAAAGTTGCAACAGATGGTGGTGTCAAATTCGCAGTGGGCGACACTATTTCTTTGCCTGTGGGAAACCGTATGAATGGAAATGAGAAGCTTAGTCAGAGTGACCAATATACTGCTGGAAATGAAACTCTTGTTCCACAAGGCGAGAGAAGCTACACAGTTGTTGGTACCTGCCAAAGGCCTGTCTTTGAGGAATCTTCCGCACCAGGATACACATTGATAACCAAAGCGGATGCACAAATCAAGGCTGACAGCCTTAGCCTGTTTGTCACGTTGAAAAATCCACGTAAGGTTCATTCATATACAAACAGTACTGGAGACCATGCTTACGTTTTAAATGATAATGTGTTGCGTTTCATGGGTATTTCCGACAATAACTTGTTCAATATGCTTTTGTACTCAGTTGGTGGTATTGTGGTCGCCATAATCATGCTCGGCTCGATTTTTCTGATATATAATTCGTTTAACATGTCGTTGAACGAACGCACACAGCAGTTTGGAATCCTTTCATCTGTTGGAGCTACAGCAAAGCAGCTACGTAATTCAGTTTTATTTGAAGGTCTTTGCATTGGTGCTGTTGGCATACCAATTGGTGTTGCGGTTGGTATAGTTAGTATTGGACTTGTTATTTCTGTTATCTCCAAAAATTTCGCAAATGTTCTCTACACCAATGTACCTTTGACCTTGACGTTGTCCATCCCAGCAATCGTTGTTGCGGCAGTGGTCAGCATGGTTACCATCTTGATATCGGCTTATATTCCAGCTAGAAAGGCTTCCAGCAAACCAGTGATGGAGTGTATTCGCCAGACGAACGAGGTGAAAATTGAATCCAAAGCAGTAAGGATATCAAAGCTTGCACAGCGTATTTACGGTCTGGAGGGAACTCTGGCGCTGAAGAATTTTAAAAGAAACAAGAAACGCTATCGTAGTATTGTGCTATCGCTTGTTTTAAGTATAGTGCTGTTCATATCGACTAGTGCTTTGGTAGCTGATTTGAAACAGGTTTCAAATCAGGCGTCAGAGGTTACTGACCAGGACATCATTTTTTCCACGCAGGACATGAATGACAGTAAAATGCTACAGCTATACGATAAGCTGAAGACTGCCAATGGTGTGTATGAAGGCTTGTATCAAGAACTTATGACCTATTCATGTGTTGTTAAAGTAAGTGAACTTACAGATGATTACTTGAACTATGAGGGTTCACATTCGCCATCTGAAACGGTTGATATGCCAGTAGATATGCAGTTTCTTGATGACAGTACTTATCTGAATATTATCAAAAGTCTGGGGTTGCCAACAGAAGAGTACACTGGGCAAAATGCAAAAATGATTGCCGTTTCCATGATGGTGGAGGATGACCATACTATTGATATCTTCACAAATTCTTCCATAAATCTTAAACTTACTTCTGAAGCTGATAGCAAGTCGAACACAGTCGATAGGCAAAATGTAAACATTTCATTTGTAAAAGTCGTGCCACCTGATTCTCCACCAGGTGTCAGAAACTCAAAGATGAGGAAAGCCTGCTTCAGGGTGTTGGCACCTTATTCGGTCAAAGATTCGTTTGAGACTCCAAGTATTTCTAAAGGAATTAAAAGCTTGAGTTTTAAATCAAAGAATCCCAATCAGTCAGTTGCAGAAATGGAGAAAATCATCGAGAGCGAAGGGATTACGGCTGAGTATAACCTGTACAATATGTATGGAATGATGGACGAAAACCGTAATTACATCTTTATTGCCAACGTGTTCGCATATACTTTTATAATTATGATCTCGCTGATTGCAGTAGCCAATGTATTCAACACAATTTCCACAAATATCAAGCTACGCCGTCGTGAACTTGCCATGCTTCGCTCTGTGGGAATGTCTGAACGCGATTTTCAGAAGATGATGAATTTTGAGTGTGCCTTTTATGGCATGAGGTCGCTGCTCTTTGGACTTCCTATAGCTGTAATTTCTTCCTGGCTAATTCATAAAGGAATGGTCAAAGATGATATAGATTTTGTACTTCCATGGACCAGTATCGGAATCAGCGTGTTTGTCGTTCTCTTTATAGTGTTCATTACAATGTTGTATGCCATTAGTAAAATAAAAAGAGAAAATATTATTGATGCGCTTAGGGATGATATGACTTAATAGAAAATAAAAGAGATACCTGCGTGATTGAGTTCAAATGATTCACAATTGTCCCAAAAGGCGATTTAAACATTGAAAATACAGAGTTCATCCTATGAAAGTAGTGTGAATTATACTAGGGGTTCTTATGAACCCCCCTTTCTATTTTTTGTATAAAAAAGTGGATGACTCAAATTTTTATTTTGAGGTACCCACTTTATCTATCATTTATTATATGTAAAATAATAAACCTATACTTCTACATAGTATATTTCATTTCCATTTTTTTCTATAATCCTTTTTAAATCTTCAAACTTTAAAAATACAGTGGCAGTATTGTCATTTGGATGTATACCTATTTTATCCATTTTCAATAAATCTTTATCAAATACAATTTTTACAATAGCATCAGTATCATTTAGTATACCAAAAGGTGTTACAGCTCCCTTAGTAAGTTTTAGATATTTTTCAAGTCTTTCTTCAGAAGCGAAACTAAGAGGTTTACTATCAATTTTTTGGCGTATATCCTTTAAATCTGCTTTTTTATCTTTACCTAAGACAACTAAAAAGTGCTCTTTGCCCTTAGAATCACGAAGGAATAAATTTTTTACAACAAACTCCATTTGTAGTGTTTTTAATTGTTCCATTTCATCAATTGTATAGACTGCAGGATGATTTACAATTTCATAAGATATATTTAGTTCATCCAATTTTTTATATATTTCTTGTTGAGCGTTCATAATTTCCTCCTGTTGGTAATTTATTTGATATATAAAAATAATATTATCATAGAACACTTTAAAATAAAACATGCATTATTATTCTATATAAACAAAAGTCTACTATACTTTCTCCATATCTAATCATAAAATCTTTCAACAGCCTTACCTAATTTCATTTCAATTCTTACTATTATAATAATTCAGAATATATATATTTTCAAGTAAAAAATGATATATATAATATAAGCTTAAAAAACTAAAAATTTTCCAAAAATAATTTGAAAATAGAGCCTTAGTTACCATTTATAAATCATATAAAAAGAGGTTATGTAAGGTCAGATATGAAAAAACTATATTATACTATCTTTTCTTTTTCGAATAAACTATACTTTAAATATAGATATTTAATTTTAATAATTTTAGCAATAAATTATCTTAGAAAGGAATGTGCTTTATATGTCTACAGACAAAGTTGTTGGAATCATAGATGAAGAATTAGCTGAACTCGCTGGAATTAAATATACTGGTAAAATTTATGCTTCTTCTGGTGTTATAAAACATATAAAGAAAAAACATAGAGGTCAATTGAGTAAAGACATTTTTAATGATATACTAGAAACTATAAAAACAGTGCTAAAATCTCCTGAGTATATAGGAAGTCATCCTAAAAAACCTGGTAAAAGTGTAGAATTTGTAAAAAAACTTGATGATTATATATTAGTTGCTACAGAACTAGATACAAAAAAGGGATATCTATATGTCTCTTCATTATATGCCATAAAAGAAGCAAAATTAGAAAGTAGAATTAGTAGTGGAAGAGTATTACAATATGATGGTTAACATAATATTATTAATTTTTCCTAAAGCATTGAAAAATATTATCAAATAAGTTATAATATAAATATATATGTAAATATTTATTTATTAGATTTGAGGTTGGAAAAGGCACCCAATACGCTGCTTATAGGGTAGTTAATAGAGATGCAGGATACGCCGCCCTGCCAAATCTAATTAAATTTAAAAGAGAGGATTAATTCCTCTCTTATTGTTTTTAATTAATTTATTTAAAAGGGTTAAAAAATATGGATATATTTAGCACAAAAGAAATAAGATGTTTAAACGCTAATGAAGAATTGTATTTAGAAACTGCATCAAAATTTTTGATATACAGTGAAAGAGTAGGAGACTTATATTAAAGAGTTTTCAGATACTTATATTATAGAATTTTTGGAATGTAGTTTAGAATTCTTATTATATATATAAATACTAGAAAGAACTTTTTATTAGTTTTTAAAAATTTAGTTAGAAACTATATCATTATGGAAAAAAATGTATTATAATATTTAGAAATATTATAATAAGGAGCGATTGGATATGAGCTTATCAAAAAAAATAGAAGATAAAAGAAAAGCTAAACAAAGAGCTGAAAAAGCCAAACAAGCTAAAATTGCAACGGCTGGTGTCGTATTAGGAGCTGTTACTGGTGCAGTTGGAGGAGTATTACTAGCACCTAAATCAGGAAAAGAAACAAGAGAAGATATAAAAGATGCATCTCAACAAATTGCGGATAAAATAAACATGAAAACAGTGGATGTAAAAGGTAAGATGTCTGAGAAATTAGAAGACAGAAAAGGAAATTTCATTGAATCAAAGCAAAAGATAAGAAATTATATAGATAATAAAAAACGTGTTGAAGATTCTAGCGAGGAAGATAAAGTAATAGACATTGTTGAACCAGTAAGTGTCACTGAGGAATAACAATGAATAACACAATAACAATTAATATTAGTATAATATATGTATTATTAGCTATACTTGGGTGTATCGCTTTAATTTATTTAATTATTGTACTTGCTAAATTACATAAGATTTTAAATACTGTTGGAAATGTATTAAATGAAAATACTCAAAATATAAATACAACTTTAAATAATCTTCCTAGTGTTGTAGATAGTTTTGGAGAAGTAGGCGAGAATATGAAAGATGTAACAGAGGCTGTTACTGAAGTTACAGCAGACTTTCTTGTTACTAAAGACAGCGTTAAATCAAATATGGATGTCATAGTTGATATATTAACTATAATTAAAAATATTTTTTCGGATAAAAAATATTAATACGATAAGCTTTAGTATTTCTGTGAATTTAAAACTTTACTAAACTAATTTTACAGAAAATACTTTATAAAGTACAAATAAATAAAGATGTATCTATTGATGAATAAACATAATAAGTAGATACATCTTTTTATTATATATTTATAAAATAATATCTATTTTATAACTTACCTACTTGTCTTAATGCTAATTTTACAGTTTCATATCTATCAGCACCATTTATTATTACATCACCTTTTACAAGATTATTAGCTTCTCCACCTACAACATAAACTTTTTTGCCTAAACCTTGCTTATAGCTAGATGCTTCTACTACTAAAGCATCTTTCAATTGCCAGTATAAAATTTGAGCAGCAACTTTATCAGCATCCCCCTTATAAACTATTACATTTTCATACACTTTATCTCCCCCTTGAGAATTTGATATAGATTTATTTAATATTCCTTCTGCTATTAACTTAGCAACTTTATCTTTATTATTAACATAGTAATCTGTATCTGCTTTGCTATCTACAAAGCATACTTCTATTAGTATAGCTGTTGCGTTAGTGTGATTAAGCCAATAAAGATCTCTAACATCAGATTTTGCACCTCTATTTTTAAATACTGTAGCTAGTTTAGCATTTACCTTTTCTGCATATGCTTTTCCATTATTAGATTTATATATAGTTTCTGTACCTTCTGGGGCTGAAGTTGTAACATTTGCATTAAAATGAATCTGAACAGCTAAATCAGCTTCTTGTTTATTTGCTATAGCACATTGGTCAGCTAAATGATTATTTGATGCATCAACTTTTCCTGTATAAACAGTAGCCCCTCCTAATTTAAGCCATTTAACTATTAAGTCATTCATTATTCTTGTTTCTTTACTTTCGTTTATATATCCTACAGCTCCTGTACCTTTCCCAGTTAAAGTGTGCCCTGGTATTACTACTACTTTCAAATTATACATCTCCTTTATGATTAAATTTAACTTCTATTTAATATATGCACAATTTAAAATTTTGTTTCTTTTTATACTTTAATTATCTAATATAAAATATTTTGTAAAATTATAGAATAATATGTGTAAGTATTAAAATTGCAATTTTGTATATAACACATTGCTTGATTGTAATAATCTCAAGGCATATTCATCCATCCTATATCCAGTTTTATAGTAGATATGTTTAATTCCAGATTGAATTATGGCCTTAGTACAATTTAAACAAGGAAAATGGGTTACATAAATAGAACAATCTTTAACTGATATGCCTTCTTTAGCACAATAGTAAAGGGCATTTTGTTCGGCATGAATGGTTCTAATACAATGACCATCTCTCATCTCATGACCAACTTCACTACAGTGATTATCTCCAGATATACTACCATTGTATCCAGTAGATACGATTCTGTTTTCTGAGTTAACAATTATAGCTCCAACATAAGCTCTGTCACAAGTACCTCTTTCAGCTACTGTCTCACATAATCTCATAAAATACTCTTGCCATGAACATCTATTTTCAAGTTTACTTTCCAAACTAAATACCTCCAAATCTTATCTTTAATATATAAGATTTATACCTCAAAAACAGTATTAAAAACAAATTTGTTTTATAGCTAAAAGTATAAAAGATAAAATAAATTTTAAATTGTTTTTTTAATAATTAAATCTTATTTCATTAAACTTTTTATAAAATTTTCATCATAAAATATGAAAACTGTCTTAATAAAATCAAGACAGTTTTTTATAATCAAAACTTATAACACAAGTTCATATTTTTCTTTAAACTCTTTTACAGCTTCAGGCCATGCCTTTTGTTCTGTAATACCTTTTTCTTTGGCTATTTTAATTGCAATTTCTCTTATCATTGCAGCTCCTTCTAATATTCCCATTTTCAATCTCCCTTCAAGTATCTTTTTGTACAGAATATAAATAGTGCTGAAATTTCTTACATATTACATCTACTACAATATCTATACAACATATAACTTATGAATTCCTTTTATTTTTATGCGCCTTTAACCGACATATAATTATATGCATTAAGCCTTAAAATTATGAATTTGATGATAATTATTTTTTATCTTTTATATACAATTGTGTAAGTTGCAAAATAGGGTAATCAGTATTTTAATTGTTCTATTACTTTATAATATACTCAATAAAAAATAAGATTGTATGATACATCTCCAGATATTATGGAAAGATGAATTGTACTATTGGATTTATGTAATAAAATCAGTAAAAATCTAACTTATTTTACTGATTTTATACACTAAAAACTGTAGGTAAATTTGCTTTATGTTTCTCACAAATATTCCTACAGTTTCACATATTAAAGTTATATAGTTATAATTTTTTAATTGTACAATTCTAGTATTTCTAGAAAACTATCCTATAAATACTAGAATGATTAAAATTTACTAAATAATATTTTTTATTTATCTAGAATTATATATTTTTTCAATAATGTTAACTATAGCATACATTGCCCATGCACAAACAGCTAACACGAATACACCCATCATTACTAAATCTAACTTAAATACTTGACTGCCATAAACTATCAAGTATCCTATTCCATATCTTGATACTAAAAATTCTCCTACTATAACACCTACCCAAGCCATACCAATATTAATCTTAGTTAAGTTTATTAAATTTCCTGTATTTGCGGGTAATATAAGTTTAAATAGGATTTGTGATTTGCTAGCTCCAAAACTCTTTAACATCTTAATTTTTTCTTCATCTATATTCATAAAGTAATTATAGGCTGAAAGTATGGTAACAACAACGGAAATAGTTACAGCTGTTACTACAATTCCTTCTATTCCAGCACCAACCCAAACTATAATTATAGGAGCCAAAGCAGTCTTAGGAAGAGCATTTAAAACTACCAAAAATGGGTCTAATATTTTTGATAATTTTTCTGACCACCAAAGAGCAATAGCTACTAAAATACCTAAAACAGTTCCTATAACAAGACCAAGAACTGTTTCATATACAGATACTCCAATGTGTTTAAATAGTTGGCCACTAGATGCATATTGAATAAACAAATTGTAAATATCACTTGGTTTGCTGAATAGAAAAGTATTTATAACATTTAAATCAGCTAAAATCTCCCAAATTATAATAAAGCCAATTAAAATTAATAGTTGATAAAATAATACATTTCTTTTTTCTCTTTTTACACCTTTAATATAGTTTATATATCCTTCAGATCTTTTATTAAGCCTCATGTGTATCTAGCTCCTTCCATAAGATGTCGAAATACTTTTGAAAATCGGGAACTTTACGTGTTTTGAGAGGCGTTTTTGTTCCATCCATATTAAGTTCAATATCATAAATATTTTTTATAGTAGCTGGTCTTTTAGATAGTATTGCAACTTTATCTGATATGCTTATTGCTTCTGCCATCGCTACAAAAGTGCGACCTATCAGACAACGAAACTAAGTCATCTATGTCAACACCCATATAAACAATGCTAAGAGTGTTGCTAGAACTATCCCAAACTATAGAATCAATAATAGTAGACAACAATAACTTCTTATTATCCAAATTAGCATCATCAACCATATTGTTAAACTTTTCTAAATTACTAACAACAATATCTAAATTAGCACTGGCATTTTTAATATCAGCATTGTTATCTTCTAAGTTTCTAACCTTAACTTTTAATTCTTCAATTTCACTATTTAAACTTTCAATCTGAGAGATAATATAATTAGAAGCAACACTACCAGTATTTTTAGCAAGTTCTATAACTAAATTACTGATGATTTTTTCTTTATCCTTAATAAAATTCCTAAATAAATTAATCTCACTATTAATACTATTTGATGCATTATCAACTTTAATCTTATTTTCATGAAAAGCATCTATAATAGATTCTACATTACAATTTTTAATTCTTTCAATAACAATAGCTTCAACTAAAGGTCCTTTAAGATTTTTACAATTACAAGCATCAACACCAAGATTCTTTTTAGTACCACATACATAATAATACTTTAATTCTTTATCAGTTCGTTTGCCTTTATAAGTAATTCTCATATTAGAACCACACTTAGAACATTTTAAAATTCCTGATAATAAAGCAACTTTACCAGTAGCAATTCTTGGACTCTTATCACGATTAGCATCAAGTAAACCTTGAACTTCAAGCCAAGTAGTAGAATCTATAATTCCTTTATGTTTAGCAATAGCTGCGATAGGTGTAGATGTATTTTTAGCATAAGTAAGTATTCCACATTCATTATCAGGAGTACCGATAACTTCCATATTATTATTTCTAAGATATTCTACAACAACATCATTAGCTTTTACATAAACAGGACTTCTAAGTATACCAGATAATGAACTAGGGTCAAATTTACCACCACGAGGACCTTTTATTCCATTGTGATAAACATATTTGTATAATTGAGATAAAGATCTAAGTTCTAGATACTTAGCATAAACTATTTTAACAACTTCCATCTCATCATCACTAACTTCTAACTGATACATACTTCTTTCTTTTAGGTTTTCATCTAAGTATTTGATTTTTTTACTGCTAAATCCATGAGGTGTTTTACCACCTAGCCATCTCCCAGTACGAGCAAGTTCATACATATTATCTTTTATACGTTCAGCTATTGTTTCTCTTTCAAGCTGTGCAAATACACTAGATATAAACATCATAGCTCTTCCCATTGGAGTAGAAGTGTCAAATTGCTCTTTGATAGATATAAAAGATATATCTAGTTTATTTAATTTTT
Source organism: Clostridioides sp. ES-W-0018-02 (assembly GCF_020658175.1). NCBI lineage: Bacteria > Bacillati > Bacillota > Clostridia > Peptostreptococcales > Peptostreptococcaceae > Clostridioides > Clostridioides sp. ES-W-0018-02. Next base: position 478,701 of record NZ_JACVVY010000001.1, read on the forward strand.
CTATTAGAGTAGAGAAGTCAGATACATTTCTTGATATTCTATCCAATCTATAACACACAAGATAATCAAATTTGTTTGCTTTTGCATCTTGCATCATTTTTTTAAACTGAGGTCTATCTATATTACCACCACTAAAGCCTTCATCTTCATATATTAAAAAATCTTTTATACCAACAGATTTAGCATAGTCCATACATAGTTGTATTTGATTTTCTATAGATTCACCTTTGCCCGTAAATTTTGATTTTCTTGAATAAATTGCAGCCTTCATAAGTTTAACCCCCTTAAACTTTGGTATAAATTGACTTGAATAAGTAATATTCTGGTATTCAATTTCATATCACAAAAGAGTAGATGTATTTATCAGTTCACCCCTTATAGTAGTATTTTCAATACGTATAGGTATTAATAGTGTTTTATTATTTACTTATATATAAATATATGATGTAAAGAATACATTAAATGTTAATAATACATTTTTATTGCATCATATGAAAAAATATTGATTTCGTTTTCATAGAGAAAATTTGAGACTTAATTAGTTGTGTCAAGACAAGTCTATAACCTCATAGATTAATATAATAACTCAATTAAGGCATAGGGGGGTTATATATGGATATAAAAGTTGTGGAGATTTTTCCTACAAATCCACTGGAACTAAAAAAAATAGAATCAGCTAAAGCTATATGGTTTGTAAATGCATTAAGAAAAAAGTATCCTGAGGAAGTTTTAGATAAAGCCTTTAAGATACTAGAAGAAGATTTAGAAAAAAGTGAAGCTAAAGCTTAAAATTTTGATAAGGTATACATATGATATAAGAGAGGAAAAACAAATGAGAAAATATTTGGATTCACATATATTTTATGAGACTAATGGCATTAAAAGAGAAGAGTGGTTAGAAAAAAGAAAATCGGAAATCTCCCCCCTACGTTTAAAAATAGACGTAGGGGGCATTAATATTTATTTTTTATAAAGAAGTTTCTCTTAAAACTAAATTTTCATTTCTTTCAATTAGATGTCTAATAGACCATTCATTTTGAAATAACAATACTGGATTGCTATTTTTATCTTCAACTAGTATTGTATCCATTGGTATTGAAAGCTTATCCGATTTGAAAGTATCAGGTTCAATCCAACGTATGTGACGATAAGGTAGTGTATTCATTATCATATCAACACCATATTCTTGTTTTAGACGATATTCTAAAACTTCAAATTGAAGAACTCCAACGACTCCTACAATAAGTTCTTCCATACCAAAATTAGGTTGTTTGTATATCTGTATAGTACCTTCTTCTGATAATTGTGTAAGACCTTTTAAGAACTGTTTTCTTTTAAGAGCATTCTTTGTAGATACTCTTACAAAATGTTCAGGAGCAAATTGTGGTATACCAGTGTATTGTAAATTTGATTTTTTTTCACTTAATGTATCACCAATATTAAATATTCCTGGATCATGTATCCCTATAATGTCCCCTGGATAAGCTGAATCTATTATAACACGGTCTTGGGCTACAAACTGTTGAGGTTGTGAAAGTTTAACCTTTTTATTTCTTTGTACATGAGTTACTGTCATACCTTTTTCAAATTTACCAGAGCAAATTCTTAAAAATGCAATTCTATCTCTATGAGATTTATCCATATTAGCTTGAATTTTAAATATAAATCCTGAGAAGCTATTAGAATTAGGGTCAATATCACCTAAATTACTGCTACGAGGATTTGGTGGAGGTGTTATTTCTAAGAACGATTCTAAAAATGGTTCTACACCAAAGTTGGTAAGGGCACTTCCGAAGAACACAGGCGTCAATTCACCATTTAATACTCCGTCTAAATTAAAATTATCTCCAGCAATATCTAAAAGTTCAATATCCTCTAGTAGTTTTTCATGAAGAGCATCACCTAATAAAGTATTAAATTTTTCATCAGATATATCTCCAGTTGTAGATTTAGCAATAGATTGTCCATGGTTACCATCATCAAATAGTTCAACTTGATTTTTATGACGGTTAAACACACCTTTGAACTCTTTACCAGAACCAATTGGCCAGTTTACTGGACAAGAGCGAATTCCTAGAACATTTTCAATATCTTCAAGTAGTTCAAAGGGATCCTTTCCTTGACGGTCCATTTTATTTATAAAAGTGAAAATTGGTATTCCTCTCATTTTACAAACTTGGAATAATTTCTTTGTCTGATCCTCGACACCTTTAGCAGAGTCAATAACCATTACTGCACAGTCTGCTGCCATAAGAGTCCTATAAGTGTCCTCACTAAAATCTTGATGCCCTGGAGTATCAAGAATATTTATACAAAAGTTGTTATATTCAAATTGAAGAACACTTGATGCAACAGATATACCTCTTTGTTTTTCAATTTCCATCCAGTCAGATACTGCATGTTTTTGAGATCTTCTTGATTTAACTGATCCTGCTTCACGAATGGCACCACCATATAATAGAAACTTTTCAGTTAATGTAGTTTTTCCTGCATCGGGATGGGAAATGATTGCAAAGGTTCTTCTTCTTTTAACTTCATCAATCAAGCTTAAATTTTGTTCTGTCATTTTTTATCATCCTTTATTTTAATTTTACGATTATCCAAATATAAAAAATTATATTTATTAATAGTTTTAAAATGAACATAATTTTCCATATGCTATAAAAAACTACAATCCTATTAATATTATAACTTTATTGCAAAACTGTCAATATGAAAACCTTATGAAAATAGCTTTACTATCTTACTGTATAGCACAAACCCCTTTTTAAGATTAAAAGGACTTTTTTATAATTCCTAGCTCGTTAGAAGCAATAGCACCCTCAACTATTCTACATTTCATACATATTAAGATTGACTATAACAACTTCATATTTATGAGTATTATCATGAAAAATATCTGAGTTAGAATCTAAATGGATGGATTTAAATAAAATAGATTAATTCCTAAAGTTGCACTTTTATAGAAAGTGCATCTGCCATCGCTACAAAAGTGCGACCTATCAGACAACGAAACTAAGTCATCTATGTCAACACCCATATAAACAATGCTAAGAGTGTTGCTAGAACTATCCCAAACTATAGAATCAATAATAGTAGACAACAATAACTTCTTATTATCCAAATTAGCATCATCAACCATATTGTTAAACTTTTCTAAATTACTAACAACAATATCTAAATTAGCACTGGCATTTTTAATATCAGCATTGTTATCTTCTAAGTTTCTAACCTTAACTTTTAATTCTTCAATTTCACTATTTAAACTTTCAATCTGAGAGATAATATAATTAGAAGCAACACTACCAGTATTTTTAGCAAGTTCTATAACTAAATTACTGATGATTTTTTCTTTATCCTTAATAAAATTCCTAAATAAATTAATCTCACTATTAATACTATTTGATGCATTATCAACTTTAATCTTATTTTCATGAAAAGCATCTATAATAGATTCTACATTACAATTTTTAATTCTTTCAATAACAATAGCTTCAACTAAAGGTCCTTTAAGATTTTTACAATTACAAGCATCAACACCAAGATTCTTTTTAGTACCACATACATAATAATACTTTAATTCTTTATCAGTTCGTTTGCCTTTATAAGTAATTCTCATATTAGAACCACACTTAGAACATTTTAAAATTCCTGATAATAAAGCAACTTTACCAGTAGCAATTCTTGGACTCTTATCACGATTAGCATCAAGTAAACCTTGAACTTCAAGCCAAGTAGTAGAATCTATAATTCCTTTATGTTTAGCAATAGCTGCGATAGGTGTAGATGTATTTTTAGCATAAGTAAGTATTCCACATTCATTATCAGGAGTACCGATAACTTCCATATTATTATTTCTAAGATATTCTACAACAACATCATTAGCTTTTACATAAACAGGACTTCTAAGTATACCAGATAATGAACTAGGGTCAAATTTACCACCACGAGGACCTTTTATTCCATTGTGATAAACATATTTGTATAATTGAGATAAAGATCTAAGTTCTAGATACTTAGCATAAACTATTTTAACAACTTCCATCTCATCATCACTAACTTCTAACTGATACATACTTCTTTCTTTTAGGTTTTCATCTAAGTATTTGATTTTTTTACTGCTAAATCCATGAGGTGTTTTACCACCTAGCCATCTCCCAGTACGAGCAAGTTCATACATATTATCTTTTATACGTTCAGCTATTGTTTCTCTTTCAAGCTGTGCAAATACACTAGATATAAACATCATAGCTCTTCCCATTGGAGTAGAAGTGTCAAATTGCTCTTTGATAGATATAAAAGATATATCTAGTTTATTTAATTTTTCTATTAGAGTAGAGAAGTCAGATACATTTCTTGATATTCTATCCAATCTATAACACACAAGATAATCAAATTTGTTTGCTTTTGCATCTTGCATCATTTTTTTAAACTGAGGTCTATCTATATTACCACCACTAAAGCCTTCATCTTCATATATTAAAAAATCTTTTATACCAACAGATTTAGCATAGTCCATACATAGTTGTATTTGATTTTCTATAGATTCACCTTTGCCCGTAAATTTTGATTTTCTTGAATAAATTGCAGCCTTCATAAGTTTAACCCCCTTAAACTTTGGTATAAATTGACTTGAATAAGTAATATTCTGGTATTCAATTTCATATCACAAAAGAGTAGATGTATTTATCAGTTCACCCCTTATAGTAGTATTTTCAATACGTATAGGTATTAATAGTGTTTTATTATTTACTTATATATAAATATATGATGTAAAGAATACATTAAATGTTAATAATACATTTTTATTGCATCATATGAAAAAATATTGATTTCGTTTTCATAGAGAAAATTTGAGACTTAATTAGTTGTGTCAAGACAAGTCTATAACCTCATAGATTAATATAATAACTCAATTAAGGCATAGGGGGGTTATATATGGATATAAAAGTTGTGGAGATTTTTCCTACAAATCCACTGGAACTAAAAAAAATAGAATCAGCTAAAGCTATATGGTTTGTAAATGCATTAAGAAAAAAGTATCCTGAGGAAGTTTTAGATAAAGCCTTTAAGATACTAGAAGAAGATTTAGAAAAAAGTGAAGCTAAAGCTTAAAATTTTGATAAGGTATACATATGATATAAGAGAGGAAAAACAAATGAGAAAATATTTGGATTCACATATATTTTATGAGACTAATGGCATTAAAAGAGAAGAGTGGTTAGAAAAAAGAAAATCGGAAATCTCCCCCCTACGTTTAAAAATAGACGTAGGGGGCATTAATATTTATTTTTTATAAAGAAGTTTCTCTTAAAACTAAATTTTCATTTCTTTCAATTAGATGTCTAATAGACCATTCATTTTGAAATAACAATACTGGATTGCTATTTTTATCTTCAACTAGTATTGTATCCATTGGTATTGAAAGCTTATCCGATTTGAAAGTATCAGGTTCAATCCAACGTATGTGACGATAAGGTAGTGTATTCATTATCATATCAACACCATATTCTTGTTTTAGACGATATTCTAAAACTTCAAATTGAAGAACTCCAACGACTCCTACAATAAGTTCTTCCATACCAAAATTAGGTTGTTTGTATATCTGTATAGTACCTTCTTCTGATAATTGTGTAAGACCTTTTAAGAACTGTTTTCTTTTAAGAGCATTCTTTGTAGATACTCTTACAAAATGTTCAGGAGCAAATTGTGGTATACCAGTGTATTGTAAATTTGATTTTTTTTCACTTAATGTATCACCAATATTAAATATTCCTGGATCATGTATCCCTATAATGTCCCCTGGATAAGCTGAATCTATTATAACACGGTCTTGGGCTACAAACTGTTGAGGTTGTGAAAGTTTAACCTTTTTATTTCTTTGTACATGAGTTACTGTCATACCTTTTTCAAATTTACCAGAGCAAATTCTTAAAAATGCAATTCTATCTCTATGAGATTTATCCATATTAGCTTGAATTTTAAATATAAATCCTGAGAAGCTATTAGAATTAGGGTCAATATCACCTAAATTACTGCTACGAGGATTTGGTGGAGGTGTTATTTCTAAGAACGATTCTAAAAATGGTTCTACACCAAAGTTGGTAAGGGCACTTCCGAAGAACACAGGCGTCAATTCACCATTTAATACTCCGTCTAAATTAAAATTATCTCCAGCAATATCTAAAAGTTCAATATCCTCTAGTAGTTTTTCATGAAGAGCATCACCTAATAAAGTATTAAATTTTTCATCAGATATATCTCCAGTTGTAGATTTAGCAATAGATTGTCCATGGTTACCATCATCAAATAGTTCAACTTGATTTTTATGACGGTTAAACACACCTTTGAACTCTTTACCAGAACCAATTGGCCAGTTTACTGGACAAGAGCGAATTCCTAGAACATTTTCAATATCTTCAAGTAGTTCAAAGGGATCCTTTCCTTGACGGTCCATTTTATTTATAAAAGTGAAAATTGGTATTCCTCTCATTTTACAAACTTGGAATAATTTCTTTGTCTGATCCTCGACACCTTTAGCAGAGTCAATAACCATTACTGCACAGTCTGCTGCCATAAGAGTCCTATAAGTGTCCTCACTAAAATCTTGATGCCCTGGAGTATCAAGAATATTTATACAAAAGTTGTTATATTCAAATTGAAGAACACTTGATGCAACAGATATACCTCTTTGTTTTTCAATTTCCATCCAGTCAGATACTGCATGTTTTTGAGATCTTCTTGATTTAACTGATCCTGCTTCACGAATGGCACCACCATATAATAGAAACTTTTCAGTTAATGTAGTTTTTCCTGCATCGGGATGGGAAATGATTGCAAAGGTTCTTCTTCTTTTAACTTCATCAATCAAGCTTAAATTTTGTTCTGTCATTTTTTATCATCCTTTATTTTAATTTTACGATTATCCAAATATAAAAAATTATATTTATTAATAGTTTTAAAATGAACATAATTTTCCATATGCTATAAAAAACTACAATCCTATTAATATTATAACTTTATTGCAAAACTGTCAATATGAAAACCTTATGAAAATAGCTTTACTATCTTACTGTATAGCACAAACCCCTTTTTAAGATTAAAAGGACTTTTTTATAATTCCTAGCTCGTTAGAAGCAATAGCACCCTCAACTATTCTACATTTCATACATATTAAGATTGACTATAACAACTTCATATTTATGAGTATTATCATGAAAAATATCTGAGTTAGAATCTAAATGGATGGATTTAAATAAAATAGATTAATTCCTAAAGTTGCACTTTTATAGAAAGTGCATCACCAATATCATGTGTAACTAAAATAGTAGACTTATTTTCATTTTTAATAATACTATAAACATCATCACAAACCAACAGTCTAGTTTGATAGTCAAGAGCTGAAAAAGGTTCATCTAAAAGTAAAACATCTGGATTTACAGAAAGTGTTCTAATAAGAGCAACTCTTTGTCTCATACCACCAGATAATTCTTTAGGATACATACTTCTGAAATCCCATAGTCCATAAGTCTTTAAAAGCTCTTCAACTCTATCTAAAGATTTTTTATCTTTTTTACCTTGAATTTCCAAACCAATAGTTATATTATCCATTATATTTCTCCATTCAAGCAGATTGTCTTTTTGAAACATATATCCAATATTTCCAGTAATCTTTACATCACCACTAGTTGGTTTTAAAAGATTAGTAAGAATATTTAAAATTGTAGATTTTCCGCTTCCAGAAGGACCGAGTAATGTTAGTATTTCACCTTCTTTTAAATTAAAATTGACATCCTTTAATACTTCAAGCTCGCCTTCCTTAGTGTAGAAGTTCATATTGATATTTTTAACTTCTACTATGTTGTCATTCATTATGCCACCCCCTATAACTTTTAGCTCGTATATATTATGTTATTAACATTACAACCTATTTGTACCATTTTTCATAAATATAATATAAATATTTTGTTTATTTACGTATTTTCTTAGTAACTTGTACGTATAAATTATAGATAAATAAATTATAAGGTAGGGGATAAAATTGAGTAACATAATAACTAATTTGATAGAGTCAATATTTACTAATCCAATAACTATATTATTTTTACTTGCAATAACTGTGTATTCTATTTTTAAAATTATGGAAAACAACAAGTTGTATTTGTTTGTAAGTTCAAAACTAGAAGAAATCAACCAAGACTATAAAACGAGTGTATTTTATAGCAAAATAAGGAATGATTACTATACATATAGTAAAGAAAATCCTTATGCTGATGTAAATATAACTTCGTTTGTAGAAGAAGTTGTATCAGATTTAAAATATAATAACTTACCGATATTAGAAAAAATTAGGAGCATAAAAAATTCATCTTCAATAAGTATATTACTTGGAGTTTTAGGTACATTTGTTGGGCTTTCTACAATGCTTTTATGTGTTGATACTAAAGATATTATAAATTCACTTCCTTCGACTATTAGTAGCATGCAAACTGCATTTACAACTAGTATATTTGGAGTGGTGTTTTCTCTAATTATAGGCTATTTTACAAAGATAAAAGACTGTGAACATGTTTTGATACAAATAATGTTAAAAGCTGAGAATCTACTGACTTCTGAGGTAACTCATATTAAATCAGAAAGAATGGATTTAAAAGTAGAGGAGGTAAAAAATACAATAAAACAAATAAGCAAGTCTATAGAAGCTATTGAAAAATTTGATAAAATATCTAAAGACTTAAATGATTTTAATGACGAATTTATTAGTGGAATAGAAGCTTTAAAAAGTCTTTTAGAAGGCTCTCAAAGTTCTATTAAGACATTTGACCAAAGTGTAAGAAAATTAGATAAACAGTTTAATATTTTAAATGTAAAATTTGTAAAACTGTTTGATAAGTATGATAATCAAGATAATATAAATAAGGAAATTTTATTTGATATAAAAGAATCCTCAAAAAATATATATAATTCCACTGAAAGCCAACATAAAATTAAAGATTATATAAGAAATATAAATGCAGGATTTGCTTTATATGAAAGAAGTGCTCAAGATTTGTTAACTAAATTAATGACTCATGAAAACAAAATATCTCAAAATCAAAAAATTCTTTTAGACGAAAAATATACTCTAGACGATTCAATTAAGAATCTTTCAAGTATTATTGAGAACTTTTCTAATGACTTACAAGCCAAACTAGATATAATGTTTGAGAACTCTTTAGACATTCAAGATAAGCTAGATGTTATGTTTAATAACTCCTTCATGCAAGACGAAGTTCCTCTTGATAGTGAAGACTTATTTGAAAGTAATATTGATAGTATATTTAATCCTTTAAGTGAAGAAATTTATGAGATAGAAAAGAAAGAAATAAAGGTCATAGGTGAGGATGAGTTAAATGAATAATAAATATAGAAGAACTGTTAACAGAGAATTTGAAAAGAGTAGTTTCTGGCCAACATTTACAGATTTATTATCCACTGTGTTGATGGTTGTAATTCTTATATTATTTAGTTCAGAAAGTATCTCAGGTTCAGTTGAACAGGATTTAGCTAAAAATGTGAATGCTTCTGTTGAAGATACCTTTAAAAAAAGTGGTATACCTGTGAAAGTGGATAAGGCTAATGGTCAAGTAACTTTTGGTGAAAGGACAATGTTTGATGTAGATAGTGATGTCTTGAAACCAGAGGCTAAAGAGATGTTAAAAATGTTTGTTCCAAAGTACATAGAAACTATTTATAAAGATTATGGCGACTATATATCTAAAATAGTTATAGAAGGCCATACAGACGATGTAGGAAGCTATATCTATAACTTAGATTTATCACAAAGAAGGGCATATAGCGTTGCTAAATTTATAGTAGGAGATGAAATAGGTAATTATAAATATAAAGATAAGGTAACTAAACATATTATTGCAATAGGTAGGTCAAAAGCTGAACTCTTAAAAAACGGAGATAATAGTGTAAATAGAGATGCATCTAGAAGAGTAGAGCTAAAATATGAAATAAATATTAATCAAAATAAATAGTTAAAAAATTATAAAAAAAAAGAAGGCAGTTGGTGTGAGCTTTAAGCCTTCTTTAAGGAAAAAGTTTATTTATTTTTGTTGATATTTAATATATTATAGTTTTTGGAAGAATTTTGCAATATTTTAAACATAAATGGGCGTTTAAAATGCATAACTGGGTACTACTGATGTAAAATAATTCATTTTATATAATATAAAACTTATAAGGTATCAATTTTCTATGTTATTGCTTTATAAATTATTATTTAAATATTATGTAAAAAAACATCGTAAAAACTCATATCATGTTACAATTAATTAGTAAAAGGGTAATAACTAGAATTAGTTATTACCCTTTTACTGCTGATTAAAAAATTTAGATTTAATCATTTTTTATTAACTGGTAGCCAAAACATATTCCTGAACCGCCAGCTTTTTTAATTTGATACATTGCCTGATCTGCTTTATTAATTAATTCTTCAGCATTATTTCCATCTTCTGGATAGCAAGCTATACCAACACTAGTATTACAATATATAGAACCATTTTTTAAATTCCATGGGTTTTTAAACCTTTCATGTATAAAACTTACTAAATTACGTATGTTATTTTTTGTAATGTCACCACCAATTACAGCAACAAATTCATCTCCACCATTTCTATAAACTGAATTTTTAAGAAGTGGAATTGATGAGAAGAATTCCCCCAATTTTATAAGAAACTCGTCACCAGCATCATGCCCATAATTATCATTAATTACTTTAAAACCATCAATATCGAAAAAGATTACATACCCTTGCTCATCTTCTTTAGCATTGTCAATTCTATTTTTACATTCTTCAATAAGCATTCTTCGGTTTGGAAGACCTGTTAATACATCATAATTTGCCATATATTCAATTAATTCTTCATTCTTTTTATTATCAGTTATATCTGCACTACTAACAAGATGAGCAAGACGACCATCAATCCATCTGAAAGCTGTACTAAATACTCTAAACCATGCTCCATCAAAAGGTCTTTGATAATTCCAGGTATGTACTCCTGTAATGTTGCCGTTTTCATCAATAAGATTTTCTTGTGGGCAAAACTCACAATGAGATGTCTGCCCAGGGAAAAGAACCTGCCAGCATTTCTGACCCAAAAATTGAGATATCCCACCATAAGGTTCAGCCATTGACTTGTTTACATATATAATATCATATGTATAAAAATCAATGACATAAATATCTATGCCTGTATTATTTATTATGCTTTCAAGTGCAGTCTGTGTGAAGAAAACTTTATTTCTATGTATTCTTACACTTAAATACTTTTCAAGTAGTGAAAGGACAATACATAGTGTATTAAGTTCAGAATCAGAAAAATCTATTTTCCTAGATGTAGTATTTAAAAATAAAATAAAGCCATAATTATTAAAATTCTCATCTATCACAGATATTCCAATCAAAGATTCTGCATGAAAAATATTCATAAAATCAATCTCACATGGTTTATAATTTTTATTTTTATTTAAATAAATTATTTTCTGATGAGCTAATTGCTTTTGAAAATCCGATTCAATTTCATATGCATTGAAACTATTACATAATTTTATGTCACTCAAACTGTAATTCTCAATTAAATTAAAATGATTATATTGGTCTACTTCATATACTAGAGCACATTCAAACGAAAAACTATTACATATAAGTTCAAGCGATTTAGTGACTTTTTTTGTATCTATTTGTTTTCCAATAATTATATCAGCTAATGCTAGAATGAGTGTATAATGTGAATTATCTTTCATTTTTACCTCCTGAGTAAAAATTCTGTCAATAACTCATCCTTTAGCTAGGTTTGAAATGGGAATTTCTTTCCTCAAATATAGGTTATGATAGTTAAACTGACAGTTATCAAAATCTAGAAATATATTTTTATATTACTAAGAATAGCTTATTTAGCTATTTTCTCTTGGTTAATACATATATTATAGTATATTTTTCCAATGGATTAAAGCTTAAAAATCCTTTATTTTGTAATTTATCATCATTACTATTATATTAAATATTATTACTTAAAAATATATAAAAAGTTAATAAATTATATTATTAAAATAAAAAAAGTTGAGATATTATTGTTTTATTATTAATACAAGATAAATTAACTGTATAGGATAAATATTGATATCAAATGGCTAATTATGATAGAATAAGTCGGTAGATGACATAAAGTATTGTGAAAATGGAGGAGTAAGTTATGATAGAAGGTAATATAAAAAACAAAAGAAATTGTAAAATTAAAGCTTTGGTATTTTTATTGATAATTTCTATATCTATTTATTTAACTGGATGTAGTAGTGCAACAGACAGTGAAAATAATCAATCAAATAACCAAGAAACTTTATCTAGTAGTATATCAAATGATAAAAATATAAAAATTCATTTTATTAATACTGGAAATAGTGATGCAATATTAATTCAAGAGGGCAAAACTTTTACGTTGATAGATGGGGGAGATAACGATGATGAGAATTTAATGGTAGACTACCTAAATAATCAAGGGGTAAAAGATATTAAGTATCTTATAGCTACTCATTCTCATGCAGACCATCTAGGGGGACTTGATTCTGTTGTAAAAAATTTCAATATAGAAAATGTTTTTGTATCAAATGGTTCAGCAGAAACAAAGAGTTACAGAGATTTTATAAATGCTTTAGCAAATAAGGATTTATCTCCAAGTGTACCTCTTGAAAATAAAAAGTTTTATCTTGAAGACTCCTATTTTGAAGTTCTAAATACAAATGGAGGAGATACTACTAATGAACAATCACTAGTACTTGCATATACTAATGGTAACGATAAAGCCTTATTTACAGGTGATGCTGAGGAAGGTACAGAAAAAGAAATACTATCAAAACTTGGAGAAGTAGACCTTTTAAAAGTAGCTCATCATGGTTCTCGTAGTAGTTCATCTCAGGCTTTTTTAAATAAAGTAAACCCTGAATATGCAGTAATTTTAGTTGGGAAAGGTAATTCATATGGTCATCCACATGAGGAAACAATGAACAAATTAAAAAAGATGGGTGTAAAAGTACATAGAAGTGACGAATGTTCAGATATAGTATTTGAATCTACAGGTGATGGAGTTTTTACAAGCTGTAAAGATGGAAGTTACAAAAAGGGTGTTAGAGAAGATGGAAACTACGAAAATTTAAATAACAATACAGACAAAAATGAATCCTTAAATAAGGAACAAAATGTATCAAATTCGTCAAAAACAGTGTATTTTACTCCAAAAGGGAAGAGTTATCACTCAACTAAAAATTGTAGTGGGCTTTCAAGAAGTAAAAAAATATTATCAGGTACAATTGCAGAAAGTAAGAAAAATGACCCATGTGATATATGTTATGGAAAGCAATAGTTAAAATATCAATAGCTAAAGTATGAGAAATAATAAATAAAAAGCATTAAATATTATAAAAAAGTAAATGCATATAAAAATAAGCTATTCCAAACAGATAAAATAAAGAAATTAAGATATATTTTATCTATTAAATAGCTTATTTTTTTGATATTCTTTAATAGTTATTTTATAACTCTAAATACACCAGTTACAATACCTACAATTTCAACTTCTGAGTCTTTAAGCATAATTGGTTCCATAAAATCATTTTCTGGTTGAAGTCTTATAGAGTTTCCTTCTTTAAAGAATCTCTTGACCGTCGCAGATTCACCATTTATAAGTGCAACCACTATCTGAGAATTTAAGGCTGTATTTTTTTTGTCTACTACAACGTAATCTTCATCTAAAATTCCTGCATTAATCATACTTTCGCCTTTTACTTTTAATACAAAATTATTACTGCCCTTTACTAAACTGGCAGGGAATGGAATATATTCCTCTATGTTTTGTTGAGCTAAAATGGGTTCTCCAGCTGTTATTTGACCTACTAAAGGAAGTTCTATTATTTCCTGGTTAGCTCCAGAAACATCATTGACTTTACTACGCTCTAAAACTTCAATAGCTCTTGGTTTAGTAGGGTCTTTTCTTATGTATCCCAGTTTTTCAAGTTTATTTAGATGAGAGTGCACAGTTGAAGTAGATCGTAACCCTACAGCAGTACATATTTCTCTTACAGCAGGTGGATAGCCTTTTAATATGATTTGAGATTTTATAAATTCCAGTATTAAAACTTGCTTTTCAGTTAGATCTAAATACATAACATCACTCATTTCCAAACATATTTTGTTTTTATTTCCATACATTTATATTTTTAATTATAACATAATCCATTTATATCTGCAAACATTTGTTCCTGATTTTTAATCATCTTCAATCCATTCAAAATTCTTAACTATATCACGTTTTACATTTTTTTTATGTGCGGCATAAAGTTGAGTAGTCGTGACATTATCATGGTCGAGTAAATTTTGAACATCATATATAGAAAATCCTGTTTGAATCAGAGAAGTTGCAGCAGTTGCTCTTAATTTATGAGGGCTATATCCATTATCTCTAGTTGTATCTAATGGAATAGAGGTATATTTTTTTACAAGTGTTCTTATAGCTTTTGCTGTAATCCTCTTATTTTGAAGAGATAAGAACAATGCATCTTTAACTTCATCATCTAGTAAGTCATCTCTTGTTCTCTCATTTTGTAAATAATCTTTTATTACATGTTCACAAGTATGATTTATAGGCATTAAGACTTCTTTTCCACGTTTTCTATATATTTTAAATTCACCTCTTGAAAAATTAAAAGAGGAGATATTAAGTTCTCTGAGTTCATTTAATCTAAGCCCATATGTAACAAATAGAGCTAATATAGCCTTATCACGTAATCTAGTTTTTTTCCAATAAACTTTTTCTTTTTCAGTAAGACCTTCACCTGTTTCTACTGACTCTAACATTTTTGCAACTTCATCTATTTCAAGACGCTTGATAGCATCTGGTTGTGGTTTAGGTAGCTTTATTGGATTAAATCCATCAGTTATGTTACTATCTATTTGAGAATTTCTATATAAAAATTTAAATAGAGTAGAGATGGATGATTTTTTTCTTGCCAGAGCTCTATTGTTATTTTCAAAAATCAATGTATTTTTCTCTGTATTTTTATAATATCTACTGCAATAATCACCTAAAAATAAGTTTATATCTCTTGATTTTATCATGTTAAAATCACTTTCTGTAATGTCCTTTATACAATCTGCACTTGTTAATTCCTTTGTCTCAATCATGTATAAACAGAAAAACTTTATATCTTCTAAATAAGCAAGTCGTGTAGAGACAGCAACAGAACCTTTTAGATATATAAAATAATCTTTCATAAATGCAGGAAGTTTATTTTCCAAAAGTAGACATTTTTCTATAAGTTCGTTTTCTTTGATGACAATATTATCAGGTTTATCAGATTTATTATGTACTTTTATAATTTTCTTATCATTATTCAAATTTAAACCTCCTAAAATTAAAATATGAATATTTGTAAGTTATTTTTATTAATAACAATGTAGCTATGTTAGCATAAATATTTAATTTAATCAATTAATGTATTTTTTAAGAGATTAGTAGTGCTCTAATTGGTTTTTGCACTAACTATTCCCTAAATCCACATTTAAAGACTAGTTGAATTCAAATGCTCTTTTTAAATTTCTCAATATATACTTAATAAGTATTTACTAAAATATATTGAGAAATTTTATGTTTTATTAAACTCTCTTTCAATTTTGAATTTTACTATCTTTTCAATGAAAGTAAAATAGTATAAGATTTAATATCTTAATTAAAATTTTTAAATGGACTTACCAAACTAAAAATATAAGATATTATGAGAGTTACTATTGAAAAAATAACACCTATTGTCATAAAAAAACTTATAAATATATTGTACTTCACTATTAAATTAGAAATATTTAAGCTATTAAGCCCAAATAAGTATATAATTAAACTAATTGCAAATATAATTATAACTATAAAACTCAAACCCTTTAAACTGCTTTTTAAATCGGCACTACTAAGTGACATATGAGTGGAAATTGAATACATTAAAAACATAAATATAAAATATCTTAATGAATATATATCAGGCGTTAACAATATTATTTTTACAAAATTAAAAATATCATCTAAAATAATCTGTGTAAAACCTGCTATATTAAAGTTATTAATCATACTTACATATAACCTTAAATCTATGCTTTGTATTATTTTAATATAGCTATCTGGTAATAGTATTCTAAAAAGTAAAATAATTATCATTGTTCCACCTATAATTGGAGCGATTCCTATAAAGAAATTTCCTATACTCTGATAAATATTATCTTTTTTATAGCTATGATTTACATATCCTAATACTCCATCATTTTTACTTTCAATTGGTCTAAAGAATTTTACTGAATTTATTTTATGCATAAAAATCAAACACATTATTAAATGACTCAATTCATGTACAAAAGTTCCTATAGCTCCAGTTACAATGACACCAGTTTTTCCAAAAGATAAAAAGATATATTTATTATTTAAATTTTCTATAATACTAAAAATCAATCCAAATACAATAAATATTCCTATAAAACAAAAGATATTTATTATACTTATTTTAAAAATCTCAACTATATGAATCATAAACTATGACCTCGCATTTAAGTATTCAACTACTCTATCTCATATCCATTACAGTTTAAAATTTTACAAGCATTTTTTATATCTTTTTCTTTGATTAAAATATAATCTGTATCATATGTAGAAATTGCAAATATACTTATTTTATTATCAGCTAATAACCCACTTATCTTAGATAAAATTCCTATAAGTGAAAAATCTAAAGGGCCTAAGATTTTAAGTATTCTCCATTCTTTTTCTGACTTAATATCAGAAGGAATATTGTTATTTGAACATACAATGCTCAATTCATCATCAGTTTTAGTTATAGAGTAAAATTTTTCTGTATCTATCCATGTTGGTATTTTACTGTTATTATTTAATCTACATACTGCATACTCTTCTAAAAATAGTTTTAATTTCATAATATACATCTCCTTCAAACTTATTTGTTTAATTAAGATTATACATTAAAATTTATATAAAATAAAATATATCGAAGTAAAAAAGGTTCACTACAGGACATCATTTCCATAGTCAACCTTTAAAACTTGATTAAATTCTAACAAAAAGATATATTATCTAGGTTCAATTATAAGTTTGATGGCAGTTTTCTTATCACCTTCGATTTCTATATCAGTAAATGCGGGAATACACACTAAGTCCATTCCACTAGGTGCAACAAATCCTCTTGCTATTGCAATTGATTTTATTGCTTGATTTAGAGCTCCAGCTCCTATAGCTTGTATTTCTGCAATACCTCGCTCTCTCAGTACTCCAGCCAAAGCTCCAGCTACAGAATTAGGATTAGATTTTGATGAAACTTTTAGTACTTCCATTTCAACATCTCCTTGTTAATTTGTTAAAGTATCCATTACCTAAAGTACTAAATCACAATTGCCATTTACTAATTACAATCATCATTTAAAGTATACTTTTATAAAAATATACTTCTATAATAGATTTAAGAAAACCTTTATTTTTTAAAACCATTTTATAATGAAAAATCTACAAATTTCTTTATATTCTATAAGCATTTTCCAATATTTCTAAATTTATTATACCTTTGAGACATTATTTCTTCTTTAGGCATATCTTTATAATGATTTAATCTTTCTAAAATATAAGACTTCATTTCCTTTGAAACAGCTTCTACATCTTTTTGTGCACCACCAAGAGGTTCTTTTATAATCTTATCTATTATTTTTAAATCATATAAATCATTACTTGTAAGTTTCATAACATCACAAGCTTCCTTTGCTTTAGATGAATCTTTAAATAAGATACTCGAAAGACCTTCAGGTGAAATTACAGAATAAACCGAGTGTTCTAACATACACACATCATTGCCTACTCCAATTCCTAAAGCTCCTCCACTACCACCTTCACCAATTACAAAGGTAATTACTGGAACAGAAAGTTTACTCATTTCAAGTAAGTTTCTTGCAATAGCTTCTCCTTGTCCTCTTTCTTCTGCCTCTAGGCCACAAAATGCTCCTGATGTATCAATAAATGTCACTATCGGTCTGTCAAATTTTTCAGCTTGCTTCATAAGTCTTAACGCTTTTCTATATCCTTCTGGATGAGGCATACCAAAGTTTCTTTTTATATTTTCTTTAGTATCTCTTCCCTTTTGGTGACCAACTATAGTAACATTGAATTTTCCTATTTGCCCTATTCCTCCAACTATAGAAGGGTCATCTTTATAAAGCCTATCTCCATGAAGCTCTAAAAAATTAGAACAAATATGTTCTATGTATTCCAAAGTTGTAGGTCTTTTTATATCTCTACTTAACACTACCTTTTCATATGGTGATAGATGTGAAAAGGCATCTTCTCTAAGCTTTGCTAATTTTTCATTAAGGGAATTTATTTTATCACTTAAATCTATGTTATTTGCCTCAGAAATAGCTATTAATTGTTTGATATCATTTTCCAAGACTTTTATTTTATCATTATTATTTTCAATCAAAACAGTTCCTCCTTTATGCCCTATTTCTTGTGCATAGCAAGAATTTGATACAATACTTCCTTCATTTTTCTTCTATCTACTATCATGTCAATAAAACCTTTTTCAAGTAAAAACTCAGAAGTTTGAAATCCTTCAGGAAGTTTTTGATTTATTGTTTGTTCTATTACTCTTGGTCCTGCAAAACCGATTAATGTATTTGGTTCAGAAATTATAATATCTCCAAGCATAGCAAAACTAGCAGTTACGCCTCCAGTAGTAGGGTCAGTTAAAACTGATATATATGGTAATGACTTTTCTTCAAGCTTAGCAAGTGCCTGAGAAGTCTTTGCCATTTGCATAAGAGATACCATACCTTCTTGCATTCTAGCTCCTCCTGAAGCAGAACAAATAATTATAGGTAAATTGTTTTTGGCAGCATATTCTATTGAGTAAGTTATTTTTTCTCCAACAATAGAACCCATGCTTCCCATCATAAAATCAGGATTCATTACACAAATAACTGTTTTAATTCCATTTAATCTTCCATAACCTGTGACAACAGCTTCTGACTCATTCGTTTTTTCCTTATAAGAGTCTACTTTTTCTTTATATTTAGGAAAGTTTAATGGATTTTGAAATTCTATATCAGAATTAAATTCCATAAAAGTCCCTTTATCAATCAATAAATTTATTCTATTTCGAACTCTTAAACCATAATGTCTTGAGCATTTTGGACATACAAATGAATTTTCTTCTATGTCTTTTCTAAATACATGACTATTACATCCTTTGCAATAAGTCCAAAATTTATCATCTACACTATTCTTTTTAAAGTTGTCATCTAAAGAAATCGTAACATACTTAGATTCTTTTGATGATAAAAATTTTTTTATCATAATCTATTTACTCCTTATAATGTAGCAAATTCTTTCTTCATAAAGACATCTTCTATAAATTTGGTATGATGAGTATCTTTTCTAAACTCTTCACTTGTTACAAGTGCCTTTTGGAATTCTACATTTGTATTAATACCTTCTACAATAATTTCATCTAGAGCTCTATAAATTCTATTTATACATTCTTCTCTAGTCTCAGCCCAACATATTAATTTACCTATCATAGAATCATATAAAGGTGGTATAGTATATCCTGTATATACAAAAGTATCAAATCTAACGCCAAAACCTCCAGGTAAATTTAATGACTCTATTTTACCTGGTGATGGAGCAAAATTATTTGATGAATCTTCAGCATTTATTCTACACTCAATAGCATGACCTCTAAAAACAACATCTTCTTGTTTAAAAGGTATTTCTTCTCCATTAGCTATAGATATTTGAAGTTTTATAAGGTCAAGATTTGTTACCATCTCTGTGACTGGATGTTCAACTTGTATTCTTGTATTCATCTCTATAAAATAAAAGTTTTTATCTTTATCAACTATAAATTCAATAGTACCAGCACCAATATAACCTACACCTTTTACTATATCCACTGCAATTTTATGAAGATTTATTCTTTCTTCATCTGAAAGGTATGGACTTAAAGACTCTTCTATTACTTTTTGATTTCTTCTTTGCATAGAACAATCTCTATCACCTAAATGTATTGCATTTGAATGTTTATCACCAAATACTTGTACTTCTATATGTCTAGGATTTTCTATGAATTTTTCCATATATAAATCGCTATTAGAAAATGCTGCTAAAGCTTCTGAACTTGCCATATCAAAATTTGAAAAAAGCTCTTCTTCCTTTCTAACGATTCTCATACCTTTTCCACCGCCTCCACTTGAGGCTTTTATCATAACAGGATAGCCAATTTCTCTTGCAACTTCTAAAGCTTCTTCCTTAGTTTTTAAAACAGACTCTGAACCAGGAACAACAGGGATATTTAATTCCATCATAGTTTCTCTCGCTCTAGATTTATCTCCCATCAAAATCATTTGTTCTCTTGTTGGACCTATAAAAATAATATTATTCTCTTCACATTGTTTTGCAAATTCAGGGTTTTCTGATAAAAAGCCAAAACCTGGATGAATAGCATCACATTTTAATTTAAGAGCAAGGTATATAATATTTTCTATGTTATTATAACTCTTGCTTATATTGTTTGGCCCTATGCAAATAGATTCATCAGCTATATATCTATGAAAACAATCTTTATCTATTTCAGAATAGATAGCGACAGTTTTTATGCCTAGTTCTTTACACGTTCTGATGATTCTAACTGCTATATCACCTCTATTTGCAACTAGTATTTTTTTTATCAACTTAAATACCTCCTACTACAATGGTTTTATCTTAAATAAAGGTTGATTATATTCTACTAGTTCTTCATTATCAACTAATACTTCAATTATTTCACCTTTAATTTCACTTGTTATTTCATTCATTAGCTTCATTGCTTCTAATATACATAAAGTGTCACCTTCTTCAACTACATCGCCAACCTTGACAAAACCTTCTGCATCTGGACTTGGAGAATCATAGAATGTCCCCATCAAAGGAGCTACTACTATTGATAAATTCTCATTAGATACTACAGGTTCCTCGTTTACAAATGGCTTTTCTAAAGAAAGATCTACTACCGATTCTTGTTGTACACTTAAAACAGGTGAGCTTGTAACTTCAGTTTTTTTAGATGCTTCTAATTTAAAATCACTACTTTCAAGCTTTACATATTCTAAGTTAGTTGAGTCTATGACCTTTAATAATTCCTTAATTTCATTGATGTTCATGTTGTTACCCCCTTGTATTATTACCTGGTGCTAATATTATATCACAAAAAGCAAATTTATAAAAGAAAAAGTGCTGACTATAGAATCAACACATTCAGATATATTTTAATTTTAAATTAACAACCAGTAAATTCTTTTGTTTTAATTTTCCATTATTAATATAAATTATAAGTATAAAATGAATAAAATTCAATATATTTTGCAAAATACAATAAAATACAAATTAATACCTCGGGAATTTTTAAGACAAATACCAAAATTATGCAATTTAGACTTCGCTTTCTTTCATATTAGTATCATTTTCTTTGTTTTTATATAGTATATCTTTTAATTTAGTGATTAAAATACTACTATATAAGTTAAAAGTCATTAAAATTGCAGGAATTATAAAATAAAATCTAGCACCAATAAATCCAAAAACTACTGTAACAAGTATCAATCGTTTATTTAAAGTAAAAAATGGTATATCAAAAATACTTTTATCAGATGTATCTGGAGTATAAGAACGTATAATTCCAAAAACCAACGTTAGCATACAAAGTGGAAGTAATACATAGCTTGAAATTATTCCTAAAAATCCTATACTTTCAAAGTAACTGCTAGCACTATTTGTATAAACAAACATATATCCATTTAAATAAGCACATATACATGATATAATACCAAAAGTTCCTCCTAAGGATTGAGTGTACCAATTAAAAAATTTAGATTCCATATACCTCGCCTCCTAAAACTGTATATATAATGATATGCATTTAAATAATGAAATATATCTTTATACACTCATGAACAAAATTTTATTAATTTTAATAATTTATATTTAAGAAATGCAAAGTATAGTGTAGTATATATTAATGTAGATAAAGTTTTATAGAACTTAATTAAATTATCTCATATGGATTTAGTACAAGTTTAAAAGGTTATATTAGGGTTTTATATTTGATTAAGCTGAAAAATTTATTATAAATGAAGGGATGTTTTCGCTTTGGTAGATACATTAGAGTTTGGTCTTAAAGTTTTATTTTTTATATTATCGATAATTTGGATGGGAAAAATAATGATTTTAAGAACTGATAAGCAAATAGTAATTAATCCTTTGCTTATTGGTATATCTGCAGTACTTGTGATGTTGCATACCTCACAAAGTAATATTGAGTTTTTTGGACTAGATGTTCAGTATATAAGAATAGTTTTGTATATAGTATATTCATTGATAATTTTAATAGGAATATGGTCTACTAACAAAAGAAATGGGATTTTTTAGATAATCTATTTATAGATATCTAAAGGTTGCTAGTAACAAAACATTAATATTAGTGCCTTGTTACTAGCAACCTTTGTTTTGATTTAATATTAAAATTAAAAATATAATAATTAAATAAGTTGTATAAATATACACTTTATTTTATGTTATTTTACATTTACAGTGATTAAAACTTCTTGAGATGTATTTAAATCATCTTTGTCATTTAGTATAACTTTCACTACTGCTTGCCCTTTATTATTACCCTTAACAATCATATCTTTACATGAAAGTATACTCTTATCACTTACAGATACCACAAAGTTTAAATCTTTCGGAAGGCTATTAGTTACTTCCCAGTATTTGTAATAACTATCAATTTTCTTTGTAACTATTTTTCTCAAATCAATACTCTCGCCTTTTGATATGTCAATATTATGGTATTTAGAATCTAATTTATATTGATTATCTTTTGTATCAATAAAATTCAAATCACAATTTACATCTACACCATTATTTGAAAGAGAATTAACTGTATTATCATTAATTAAATAATTATTTGCAAGATTAATTGAGTCCATATCTTTTAGACCTAGTATTTCTCTAGGAAGTTCCTTTATGTTATTGTTCCAAAAAATAAAATTGTCTATGTTTTCAAGATATGATATACCTTTTAAATTTGAAATATTTTCTCCAGTTGCATAAAATTCACCATCCAAAGCCTTTATATTACTTATAGTCATTTCATCTGGATTTACATATCGCTTTACAACTGCTCTCAGGTTAGCATCAGGAAAAATATCTTTAAGTTGGTTTTCACTTAAAATCTTATCGTTTGAATTTATTGGATTTAAAGCCGTCGCAGAAATAAGAAATGGTATTAAATTAGCTAAATTCATAGCACCCTCCCACATAAAACAAAATTTTTTACATAGTAAATTAATTTCTATGAGAGGGCTCTGTTTCCTTGTTATATATGCCTACTTTCGTACACTTTATTAATATAAATTAGAATAAATTTCTACTATTAAACTTATAAACATATTACTAGTTACGTTTTTTAGCTTCACATCTAAATATTCGCATTCCTTGTGACATAAATTTATCCTCATACTCTGTTGTAACATTATTTTTATACTCACTACTGCTTAAATCAAGAGAAATGTTCTTTAAGAGCCAATTATTTGCAGCAATTTCATTTAAACTAAACTCGAATAATTTTTCATTATCTGTTTTGAAATGAATTTCTCCATTATCTTCTAAAATATTATTATACATCTCTAAAAATCCAGAATGAGTAAGTCTTCTTTTACTCCATCTATTTTTTGGCCATGGGTCACAAAAATTTATATAAATCCTAGATAATTCTTTAGATTCAAAATAATTTAGAATATCACTTACATCAGCCCATAAAAATAATATATTATTTAAATTAGAAACATCAGCTTTTTCAACAGCCTTTAAAAGTACTTCTTCCTTTAATTCCATAGCAATATAGTTTATATCAGGATTTTGCTTGGCCAAGGTTGTAATAAATTGACCTTTTCCAGTTCCAAATTCAACATGTATTGGATTATCATTTCCAAATTTTATACTCCATTTGCCCTTTAACTTGTCTATATCTTCTCTTAAGACATATTCTGTATAACTTAAAAGTTTTTCATCTGCACCTTTTTTTCGTCTTCTTCTCACAATAAATTCTCCTTACATATAAAAATTAGTAAAATACATTTTTTATTATACATTATCTTACTTAAAAATAAAAAGAACTCTCTTAGAATAGAAAATTATTTCTATCAAAGAGAGTTCTCAATATACTAAAAAATCAATTCTAGTGGCACCCTGAACAACCAGAGCATCCTCCTCCACCTTGATCTTTCATATTTTCTGGAATTACTCTAAATCCAAATCCTGTATCTTCTATAATTATATCTCCATATTGACTATATTCATCAGAGCTCATCACAAATTGTAATTCTCCGACTTCATAAGTTAAGTCATCTTCTTTTTTCTCATCTAAAGCTAATCCAAAAGAAGGACCTCCACAACCAACACCTGCAAAGTATACTCTTACATTGTTAGGTTTATCTTGATTGTCTTTTAAGATACTTTTTAAAGTATCAATAGCTGTTTCTGGTAAAGTAATTTTCATCAAATCATTCCCTTTCAAGTATTTTATTAAAACAATATCTATTATATACCCATATAACGTATATAATCAATTAGTTTTTGTATATTTTGCCAAAACTTCTACCAATTATTACTTAGACTTTTAAATATTTTATTGTCTTAAATAAATACCCTAATAATATGTTTAATAAACAATAAATAAAATAATTTACATAGAGTATAATTTTTTATTCATTGTCTTAATATTATAACACATTTAACATATTCTAATTCATATATATAAAAATTATACAATCTAAAAAGACTTGAAATCTTTAAGAATATTTAAAATTATTATGTAAAAATTACCAAAATATATCTATTAATTATTCTGCTATTACACCATCTAGAACTGTAATAATACGATTACTACTTCCAGCAGCTTCAGGTGAATGAGTCACCATAATTATTGTTTGACCACCTTCTTGATTTATTTTACGGAGTAATTGCATTATTTCTGCTCCTGTCTTACTGTCTAAGTTTCCAGTAGGTTCATCAGCAAATAAAATCTCTGGTTTTCCTATTAATGCACGTGCTATTGCAACACGTTGTTGTTGACCACCTGACAACTTACGTGGAATATGTTTACGTTTATCTGATAATCCAACAATTTCCAAAATATCGTTTAATTGATTTTTGTAATCATTCATTTTTTTCCCATCTAGTAATAGAGGTAGCATAATATTTTCTTCAACATTTAAATTAGGTATTAAATTATAAAATTGGAATACAAACCCTATATTTCTACGACGTATTATACTCATCTTATCGTCATTGAAATGTGATATATCTGTTCCATTCATATATACTTTTCCACTTGTTGGAGTATCTAGCCCACCTAAAATATATAAAAGAGTACTCTTGCCAGAACCAGATTGTCCCATAATAGAAACGAACTCACCTTTCATCACCTGTAAAGATATATCTTTTAAAACTTTAGTAGTTGTATTATCAACTTTAAATTCTTTAATAATATTTTTTGCTTCTATTGCTATACTTTTATAGCTTGCTTTCATGTGTTATCCTCCATTTTTATTCAAATTTAATTTCTTCTACTAATTTCATTTTCTTTCCTTTTATAATTGGTACTACTGAACCGATTAATGTTACCGTAATACCTAACATTCCAACAAAAATGAATGTTTTAAAATCTAAATCTGGTGTCATTGAAATCTTTGGTCCTGCAACTATGAAAATCGTCTGAATTTCTAATATAGATATTAATACTCCAATAAAAGCACCAAATAAACCTGATGTAAATCCTTCAATTAAAGTCATTTTAATATTCTGTTTATCACTTTGTCCTACAGATTTATACATAGCTATAGAACGTCGCTTTTGAATATAGTTTATCAATAGATTATTAATTATACCTACTGTAGCAAGCAGTAAAATAAAATAGGTCATATTATTCATAGGAGATAAAAAGCTATTTATAGTATTTAAAGAGTCATTGTTGAATTCCTCAACAGTACGACTCCAATTAGATGTATCTCCAAATAAATCTCTTATCTGAATCATAATCACATCTGGATTGACTGCTGTGTAAGCTAAAAATCCATATGTAGTTTTATCGAAATCACTAACTGCATAACGAGATGGTATAACAGCTTCTACATCATTTGCGCGAGATTTAAAACTTCCAACTATTGTGTAAAAAA
The DNA here is from genome assembly GCF_020658175.1 of Clostridioides sp. ES-W-0018-02. NCBI lineage: Bacteria > Bacillati > Bacillota > Clostridia > Peptostreptococcales > Peptostreptococcaceae > Clostridioides > Clostridioides sp. ES-W-0018-02. The sequence continues at coordinate 505,051 of NZ_JACVVY010000001.1, forward strand.
CCTTTTTATCACCATCAGATACAATTATTTTATCCCCTACAGAGAAACTTGTTTTTTTAAGTGTATCTTCATTTAAAATAATAGAGCGTTCTTTTTCAAAAGATTTAATTGCTACTTCCTTCATATGAGAATTAGTATAATTTATTGCAAACATAGAACTATATGATTTTATATTATCAGTTGCTTCTACTCTTGAAAATTTTATACTGTCACAAGATATTTCATTGTTCATAACATAGATAGGTAAAACTTTTTTAATTCCATCCATGTGTTTAACATTTTCAATAAATTCTTGATTCATATTTCCATCTGCGAATCCCTGTAACTTGGCATCACGAAATACATCGCCTATATATGTCTTGACAAAACTTCCTACAACACTTATTGCAATTACAGCAGAAATACTTATAAATAGTAATGTAATGTTTTGTGTGATATTTTTATTATTCTTCATATTTCTGGCAGCTAATTTACCTTCATTTCCTAAAATCTTTTCATAAATAAATTCAAATACTGTAGACATAGTATCAGTAAAAATAGGAATTAGAATAATGGTAGATACAATTAGTCCTAATAACGAAAATCCTCCAGTTAAATACAAAGTATTTTCAGTTGTTATCCTTGGAAGTAGAATAGATAAAAAAAGTACTATAAAACCTATACAAAATATAGTACGATTTGAAATATTCTTTTCTTCCGCCGTTCCCAAAACAACATCTTTTATTGATAACTTACTAGTCTTTTTTATAGGTATATATGAACTAAGTAAAGAAACAATTATCGCTACTACAAAAGAAGAAATAATTACTATTGGAGATATTACTGTTGGAATTGATATACCTTGTTCAAGAGAATTACCAAGACCATGAAGCATAAAATTTAAAACAACTATACCAATCGGAATTCCAAGTAACCCTCCAATACTTCCATATAATATACTTTCAAATAGTAAAATATTAGTTACTGTTTTTTTATTAGCACCAATACTTCGAAATGTTCCAATGATTGGAAGACGCTCTAATGTAATTACCTTGTAACTACTATATATAATAAAAATACTCATAGTTAATGCAAAAAAACTTATTAGGAAAAATGGCATTGTTTTCTGTCTAGCATCTGCAATTATCTGAGTTTCATTTACAGTATTTGATACTTTATATTCTTTAGTTGAAATTTTTTCTGATAATTCATTTATCAAATTTTCTGTTGTTATGTCGTTTTTCGGCTCTATCAAAATTTTTGTATATCCACTTTCTTTATTTAAAATTTTGGATAGTGTGTCTTTAGGTATTAATGCATTTACCCCTCTTGTATGTCTCAAAAAGACTGTGTCATATGCAGCAATATTAGCCACTTCAAAAGTGTAAGGCTTACTATAAATTTGTAAAGTGATTAAATCACCTTTTTTAATTTTATATTTTGATGTGAAACGGTCTGGAAGAATAATTTTATCACCAGAAAAATCAGTGATATTATTTCCATTTACCAATCGTGGTTTATTAATTTTGTTTAGTTGTGGTAAATCTGCTGCTATAATATCGAATGATTCATAATATCCATCTTCATGATAAACAGCAGAGCTTTCTAATATTCCGACTTTTGATTTTATGGAATGTAAATCTGGTATATCTTCTAAACTAATTAATTTATTTGAACCTGTACCTTGAACAGCTATTGTTGCAGTCCCAGCCATACCTCTTGCCATTTTTCTCTGTGCACTTTCATAAGACAATCCAATTGAAAAGGAAACGAAAAGTAAAACTGTTGATAAAATTACGGATAGCAACATAACTGCTGTTCTTATTTTTCGTTCTTTAATATTTGTTAGGATATATTTTAATATAATTTTCAAATTTACACCTACTTTCTTGATTTAATGTAACTCTAAAGTTTCTTAATGCTAATTAATACTCCGTAAATAGAGTCAGATAAAAAAGCTTTTACTTATGTAATGATAATCATAGAATTTTTTATTTTCATTAAATTTCCTCCTAAAATTAAGTCTCCTCCTAAATAATAAAAGGTTGATAACTACCATATAAATATGATAATTTATCAACCTTAATATATCTTTTATTTAACCTTATTTAACCTTAATTGATAGGAAAGGAAATATGAAATGTAGTTCCTAAAGATAAAATACTCTCAACCGAGATAGTTCCTCTATGAAGCTCAATAATTTGCTTTGTTATTGCCAATCCCAAACCAGTTCCTTCTGTTTTTTGTTCTGTATTAGTGCCACGATAATAACGATTAAATAAATTTGATACTTCCTCCTCTGTCATTCCTTTCCCATTATCTAAAACAGTTATATTAATTTTATCATATATCATTACATTCAAAGAAACTTTGGTATCTTGGCTTCCATGCATAAAAGCATTAATAATCAGATTACTAAATGCACGCTTTAGAAGTGTAGAATCAAAAGTAAATTTAATATTGTCAATGTTACTGTCAAATTCAATTGTATTAGTTCCATATTCTGGATAGTTCAAAATATCAATAGCTAACTCTTTCAAAAACCTTATCAAGTTGCTATTTTGCTTATTCAACGGAATGATACCATTTTCTAATTGATATGTTAACTTTAAATCGCTAATAAGTGTATTTGTATATTCTATATTCTTAAGCATGATAGAAGCGTATTTCTGTACTTGTTCATATGAAAGAATATTATCAGTGTCTACAAGTATCTCTGCATATCCTTTTATTGGCGAAAGGGGAGTTTTTAAATCGTGAGTTATATTTGAAATCCATTCTTCTCGTATAATATCTGTTTTCTTTTTCATTTCATCACTGATATGAATTTCTTCATTAAGAGTATTCAAACTATCATAGACATCAGCAAAAGCTCCTTTCGCTTTGGTTGGAAGATATGTTCTCTTTGCAATATCACTAACAGAAGACGTGATTCGTGAAATAAATTTTGTTACCCAATATCCATAGGCAATTCCAGAAATTAAAACTATTAAAAATATAATACCTATTATTGAAAGCACAATAGGTTTTCCACCTATAAATTTAGTCCCATCAAAAAACATTGTTACTTTAGAAATATTAAGTGGAAAGTGTATAATATAAATAAATTCATCCTCATTATTTTTAATAGTACTCAAGTATACAGTATCAGCATTTGAAGTATCTTTCTTGGCTAATTCCAATAACTCAGAATTAGAATAATGATTTTTATGATTTTTTGGTTCTGAAAATCCATAAACTCTATTTCCATAACTATCTAAGATTTGTATCCATAATTGATTTTCCCGAAGTTTTTCCAAACCAGATTGTTTTATTTGTGGTTTATTATCTATAAATATAATTTGCTCAGTAAAACTTTCCATAAAATTTTGAGGCCAGTCACTACGTATGCTTTTTCCATTTGGATGCTGAACATTAATAAGTGATAAGAAAATTCCTATTGCAGTTAAAGCCAGGCAGAAAAGCACTAAGAAAAAAATAATGTACGAGTAAAGTATTGTCCTGTATCCAGACTTACGCATTTAATCAACTCTTTTCCAAAACTTATATATTTGTGTTTTTTAACTATTTTTAAGGTAAATCTTATTAAATATGATACTATCTTAAATTATATGTGTATAGTTTTATATTATCAAGTTATCTGTTATTTAATAAAGCACTGTAACAATATACAAAACAGTGATGATATATAAAACAGTTTAAAATTACTTATTAAATATTAAACTATCTAAATCTGGATACAAAATAATATGTGTATATTAATGAAAATAGAAAAGCATATCATAGAACCACTTTTATAGGGGATACTTTAATAAAAGAATTAAAAATTATAACATATAAAAAATTTCCACTAAAAAATAATCGTGTTAGAAGAATGACAGAAAATCATGTATTTTGGAAATATTTCACAAATATTAAGAATAATAAAACACTTGAAATTGCTTATGTCAAGAAATTTTATATAATATAAACTGGTCAAATATGTTATAATATTAAATTGTGACAAGTTCATGGAGGTGTTTATATGAAAAAACAAAAGTCGCCAATTTTACTTGAAATGCTTGGGTTATTTTTTGGTTGTATATCAATGAGTATTGGTATAAATATGTTTTTAAAACCACATACAATTGCTCCTGGAGGGCTTAGTGGTCTATCTTTAGTGTTAAATAAAGTTACAGGGCTTCCAGTATCAGCTATCATGTTAATCATAGGTGTTCCATTAGTAATACTTGCTTTCAGAATTATGGGTACAAAAAATTCATTAAAAACGTTATTTGGGACAATAGTATTCTCTGCTATAGTCCAATTGACAGACCCACTATCAAAATTGAGATTAACTGATGACTTACTACTATCAGCTATTGCAGGAGGAATTTTAGTTGGGATAGGTTTAGGAATAATGTTTAAATCAGATGCTTCTACTGGAGGAACAGATTTAATTGCACTTATACTTAGTAAAAAGTTTCCAGGGATAAAAGCTACAAAATTTATGTCTTGTTTAGATGGAATGGTCGTTATATCTTCTGGTATAGTAAATCGTAGTATAGAAACAGGCCTTTACTCTGGGATAGCACTTTGTGTCTTAATAAAAATAGCAGATATGATAATGGAAGGATTTGATCATTCAAAAGCATTTTTTATTATTTCTGAAGAACCTGAAAGTTTAAGACAAGCCATAACAAAAGAACTTGATAGAGGTCTTACTATTCTTGATGGTAAAGGTGGTTACACTAGAGAAAACAAGGAAGTACTACTTGTTGTAGTTTCTAAAAAGCAAGAACTTTATCTTAAGAGATTAGTTAAAAAGACTGACCCTACTGCATTTGTTATTGTTACAGATGTACATGAGGTTCTTGGAGAAGGATTTAAAAACTTAGAAAATTAATAAGTTGTTTTATAACTTTGTTTATATAGTTTTTAATAACTTATAGATGCCAAAATCATATCATATTAAAGTGTGAGTATATTAATTAATATACTAAACCTTTTTAGTAGATATAATATGATTTTGGCATTGTTTTTATCTAACATTTATTAGAACACTAAATACTCATTATTTTTTCAATTCATACTGATAACATGGGACATTTTTTATTGTGCTTCCAGTATGAATTTTTTTGATATATTTTCCTACACATTTAAAACCCAATAAATCTAATGATTTTGTAGAATTCGCATTTTCCTCATAGGTTATCGCAATGATTTTATTTAGATTTAGTTCTCTAAATCCATATTGTATTACTCTTTTAGTTATCTCAGTAGCAAAGTCATGACCCCAGTAATTGGGATTAATACATACCCCAATTTCAGCTTCCAATGCCTTTGGATTTATATTATTAAACCCCATATTCCCAATAACTTTATTATCTCTTTTGTACACTATTGCAAAGTGACCTATTTTTCCTTTTTTATATGGATTTAAAAAAAATGATTTTATAAATTTTCTTGTGTCTTCTAAAGACTTATGCTCATTAAATGGTAAATGTTTTACTACTACTTTATTTTTATAACAATCAAAAAAATCCTCAGTATCATTTAATGATGCAGGTCTTAGTATGCAGTTTCTAGTTTCTAAGGTTTTCATTTGAGGATATTCAGAATCAGACATTTCTAATCCCCCTTTATACATTAATCTAATATACTGTTCATATTTAAAATACGATATTAATTATATAAATGTGCTCAAATTAACCTTATTTCTAATTTAATAAAAATTAGCTTATTATAAATCTCTCAAATCTACAACATTATTAGTAATAATAGAAGTTCTCTACTAGTTCTATTTATTGTAAGATACATGTATATGTAGGTACTTTTTAATTTATTTTTATTAAACTTATTTTAGAAATGCCAAATATAAACTTACATATTATTAGATATCATACTTAAAAACTCTTTTGTTGCTAGTGATAAAGAGATATTTTTCAAATGGCAATAACCTATACTTCTCTTAGGTATTGGCTCTTTTATGTCTAATTTGAATAATTTTCCACTATTTAAGTAATCTATGCTAAATTCTTCTATAACACAAGATACTCCAAGATTTATATATGCAAATTCTAAAAGTAATTCATGAGAGCCTAATTCTATATCTGGGTTTAGTTTTATACCTTTTGATAAAAAATATTCATTTACATAAAGCCTTGAATTTGCTTTATTTTCTAACATTATCAAAGGTAACAAATTTAATTCTTCTAAAGATATTTGCTTTCCTTTGTATTCTATGTAATCATTTGCACATACAAATATGTCATGTATCTCAATACATTCAACGATATTTAATGTTTCATCTTCTATTGGCATATTTATGATTGCTATATCAATATTACCATCTTTAAGTAAGGATATAAGTTCTCTACTAGTTCTATTTATTGTAGATACATGTATATGTGGGTATTTCTTATGAAAAATTTCCAAATACTTTAATAGAAAAAAACGTGCTGCTGTATCTCCTACTCCAATTTTTAATGAACCATATTCCAATTTTTTAAATTTATTTATTCTATCTTCACCTGATGCGATTAAGTTTAATGCAGTAGCAACATGTTCACTTAAAATTTTCCCTTCTGGAGTTAACTTTACACCTTTATTATTTCTATAAAATAATATAGTATCTAATTGTTCTTCTAATTGTTTAATTGATTGGCTTACAGCTGGCTGTGACATAAATAATTCTTTGGCAGCAACAGAAAAGCTCTTATGACTTACAACTGCATTGAAAACTTTATATAATTCAAGTTTTACGTTCATACATAACTACTCCTTATATCAAATATTAGTATTATTTATTTTACTTATGATTATATTTGAATTATAATATACATGGTACTAATATGACAATATTAATTCTTTAGGAGGATTTTAAATAATGGATAGATTAGTTGGAACTGTTTCAAGAGGTGTTAGAGCACCTATTATAAGACAAGGAGATGACTTAGTTAAAATAGTTGTTGATTCTGTCTTAAATGCATCAAAGAGTGAAAACTTTGAAGTTAGAGACAAAGATGTAATTGCTGTTACAGAAGCTGTTGTTGCTAGAGCACAAGGAAACTATGCTCATGTTGACAATATAGCGAAAGATGTAAAAGATAAATTTGGAGATGATACTGTTGGTGTTATATTTCCAATTTTAAGTAGAAATCGTTTTGCAATATGTCTAAAGGGTATTGCAAAAGGATGTAGAAAAGTTGTATTAATGTTAAGCTACCCTTCTGATGAGGTTGGAAATCACTTGATAAGTATTGATGAACTTGATGACAAAGGAATAAACCCTTGGTCAGATGTGTTAACAGAAGAAAAATATAGAGAACTATTTGGATATAATAAACATACATTTACTGGTGTTGATTATGTTGATTATTATAAAAATTTAATTAAAGAGTGTGGTGCAGAAGTAGAAATAGTTTTTGCTAACAACCCAAAAACTATACTTAATTACACAACAAGTGTTTTAACTTGTGATATACATACAAGACAAAGAACAAAGAGAATTTTAAATCAAAATGGTGCTAAAAAGGTATATTCTCTTGATGATATAATGACATCAAGTGTAGATGGTAGTGGGTATAATGACCAATATGGACTTTTAGGTTCAAACAAAGCTACAGAAGAAACTGTAAAATTATTCCCTATAAATTGTGATGAAGTTGTAAATAAAATTCAAAGCAATATAAAAGAAATTACAGGTAAAAATGTAGAGGTAATGGTTTATGGAGATGGAGCGTTCAAAGACCCTGTAGGGAAAATATGGGAGCTAGCTGACCCAGTAGTTTCTCCTGCTTATACAAAAGGCTTAGAAGGTACTCCAAATGAGGTGAAATTAAAATATTTAGCTGATAATGATTTTGCTGACTTATCTGGAGATGAGTTAAAAGAAGCAATTTCAAAATACATAGTTGAAAAAGATAATAAATCTGATGATTTAACAGGAAATATGGTTTCTCAAGGTACTACTCCAAGAAGACTTACAGACCTTATAGGTTCTTTAGCAGATTTAACTTCTGGAAGTGGAGATAAAGGTACTCCTATTATTTACATACAAGGTTATTTTGATAACTATACAAAATAATATATTTTAAAGCATTTTATGTAATTTATTTAGATTAAAAACTAATATAGACCTCTTAATTGACATAACTTTACTGTATATCAATTAAGAGGTTATTTAATATTTACATAGTTTAATTTATTAATCTTTATTAAGAATTTTAATCTCTATTTATTTCTGAAATAATATCACTCTTTAATATTTGTTTTACTGGAATGATAACTGCAACAATACTAATAGTAATATTTAAAATAATCATACCCACATATAGAGACATATTTATATTGAAAACTGGATTTATATATAAATATACGCGTTTTACTATAAAATAAATCATAGATTGCCCAATAATACTTCCAATTACCATTATAATACTTGCATATAGTCCATATAAAAAACCTTCCCTCATCATCATAATCAAAAACTTATTATCTGTGATTCCCATAGCTCTTAAAATTCCAAATTCATGTCTTCGTGAAAAAACTAAATAACTCACTGTATTGATAATATGAAACAAACTTATGCTTAGAAGTACAAATACGATACCATATATAAACAATAATTTCTGGTTTAAATAAATATTATTTTTTTCAATAGCAATAGTATAATCTGTCACAATACATCGTTTTATATTATGTATAACATTTTTTATTTCTTTAGCTACTTCCATGCTATTGCTTTCTTTCGTCTTTTTTATACTGGCCATATTGTAATTTATGATATTAAAATTACTTTCCATTTGTTCATTTGTCATAACTATATCCATGCCATAATCGCCAATAAAGTATATATTATTTGCCATTACACGTTTTACAGTAGCAGCAACTACAAATTCTTTTACTGTATAATCATTTTTATCTTCTTCTTTAAACTTAATAGTCTCATCAGTAGGTTTCATTGTTTTTGGCACTTTAACTTTGATAGTATCTCCTGGCTTTATGTCAACTGCACCATATATACCAGTACCATCCATAGGAAGTCTAACAATCACTTTATTATTTTTAACCATGTCAGAATTATCAATTTTTCCATCAATAATATAAGGATTTAATCCTTTTAACATGTTAGCATTATATCCATAGATATTTGTCTTTAAAAGGTATCCCCCATCACTTTGTTTAGTGCAAATTCCATTGAAAAAATTCTTTATTCTGTAATCTTTTTCAAGAGGTTTAAAGAAATTTTTCCAAAGTAATTGTTCATCTCTAATGTGTATACCGCCAAAAAAATACCTTACTGGGTGAATACTTGATACACCTTCTACTTCGTTTAGTCTTGAAATTTTATCTTTTGGTATTCCTATATCAAAATCAGTTGTTTGCATAGCTATTTGATAATCAGAATTTAAACCATCATCAGCCTTCATTGTAAGCTCGTTATTATTTCTAGTAAGTTGTATAGAATAGCTAGAACATAGAAAAATAATTCCCCCAAGTGCTAATGAACACAAAATCCCTATAAACATTCCTTTTTTTTGAGTCATATATTTATGAGATAATACTGCTGTCATGTTAGAAAACTTTATACTTTTTATCTCTCTATTCTGTTTACTAATAACTTCAAAATTTTTCATTGACTCAATACTAGAATATTTGCTTAGCTTATATACAACTCGTACAGTGATTAAAATTAACAATAATGCTAAAAACAAAAATCCTAAGTAAATAGATTTTTCACTTATAAAAAATGACCCTGGAATAATATCACTACCTAAGAATATATGAGGAAATTGTTGATGTATTGTTGAAGCTACTCCTATGCCTAAAATACATCCTATAGGAAAACCTATGATGAAAAGTAAAAATAATTCTAAAAACAAGAGTAGTAAAAGTTGCTTATTATTAGCACCTAACACTTCTAAAGCGCCATATTGTGATATTCTTTGAAGTATCGAAACATGGAAAATACTATATATTGCTGCTGCACTAAATATTCCAATAATCAAAACAATTGCATTTGTATTTAATTTTAAAGAATTTAAAAATTGAAATACACTATATCTTTCAAAAGTTATTGGAGGTTTTACACCAAATTCACTTGATAAATTCCAGTTTACATAGGAACTTTTTTTCGATATACTAAATTCTCTCATAAATCTAGCACTTTGTTTTTTTATATTTTTATTTTCATCAAATTTTACATAAACCATATAATTACCATTTTCTTCAGAAAATGTAGAACTATCTACAAAACCCTCTAAAGCAGTTTCTGGATTTAAAATATCAGATAAAATCCCACATAACTTATAAGTTTTTCCGTCTAATTTTATCTCTGTTCCAATTTTTTCTTTTATATTTAAATTATTTAATGAATAGGTATCAAGTGCTATTTCTCCTTCTTTGCTAGGAAGCTTTCCTTTCAATAATTTTCTACCTGTCATATCTAAATAAGATGAATCCACATTTAAAAAATTCATAATGAAAGGTTCATCTATAGAACCTTTAGTATTTGTGATACCAAGTCTATTTACAGTGTATTCATTTGATTTTTTGTTTTTCTTAATTTTTTGTAGTTGTTTATTATCTACCTTAAAATAAAAATGATAATCTCCATTATCCGCTCTTATTTTCTCAATTTTACTTTTATTTGCACTATTTACTAAAGAACCAATTCCTGTCAATAAGGCTACCGATAGTACGATGCTTAAGATTATAGATATAGATTGTTTTTTATAATGTTTAATATATTGAATTGCAAACTTCATTAAAGATATCATAGTATTTCACCACCATTATTTACTACAATTCCATCTTCAATATGTATGATAGAATCGCATATTTGTGCTATATTTTCATTATGTGTTACCATAAGTATTGTTTGGTGAAATTTTGCACTACTTTCTTTTAGTAAACATACTACTTCCATTGTAGTCTTACTATCGAGATTTCCTGTTGGTTCATCAGCTAGTATAAGTGCAGGTTTATTTGCTAAGGCTCTAGCAATTGCTACTCTCTGTTGTTGTCCACCAGAAAGTTCACTTGGAAATTTTAGACGTTTGTCCCAAATACCTAATGTATTCATTAACATTTCAATATAGCTATGATCTACATAATTTCCTTTATCCAATGTAACAGGAAGAGCAATATTATCATAGACATTTAATACTGGTATTAAACTGTAATTTTGAAATATAAAACCTATATTCCTTCTTCTAAATACAGTCAAATCCTTTTTTCTTAATTTAGATATGTTTTTACCCTTAATTATTACATCTCCTGATGATGGGCTATCCAACCCACCTATAATGTTTAATAATGTACTTTTACCAGACCCAGAAGTTCCAACTATAGCAGTAAATGTAGCTTTTTCAATTTCTATGCTTACCCCATTTAGTGCATTGACCTTGTTTTCATATTCTCCATAATGTTTTACTAAATGATTCGTCACTAATATACTCATTTTATTTCTCCTTTCAACATAACTTAAAATATAAGTTCTTATAAGATATTGTAAGTGACGATAATTACACCCATCCTACAAAGTTAATTTAAACTCTTACAATTTTGTAAGAAGATACTAAAACAACTTCCACTTCCTAATTTGGATTCTACTATAATATTCCCTTTTTCTTTTTCTAAAATTAATCTTGTAAGATAAAGACCAATTCCTGTACCATTTTGATTTTCAACATTTTTACCTCTATAAAATCGTTTAAAAATATTGTTCAATTCTTTACCATCAATGCCTATTCCTTCATCTTTGATTATAATTTTAGTATATAGTTCCATTTTTTCTACAGAAATAGTAATCATACTATTTGATGGTGAATATTTTATTGCATTTTCTAAGACATTTACAATTGCCTCTATAGTCCATTTTTTATTATGAAATAACTTTATATCTGAAAATATTTCTAAATTTATTTTTATGTTTTTAGATTCTGCTTTATTAAAAACAGTACTAATACTTTGAACAATAGTGTCTTTAATTAGTAGTTCTTCTGCTTCAAATTTGATAACCCCATCTTCTAATTTAGTCATCTTAAATAGAGACTCTAATAACCAGTCAATTTTAAAAGTTTGATTTTTCATTTTTTGTAAAAATTCTACTTTTTTTGATGTAGGAAGATTACTATTTTCTAAAAGTTCACAGTAAATGGTAATATTTGAAAGTGGTGTTTTTAATTGATGTGACATATTTGAAATTAAACTTTTAATTGCTTCCTTTTCTGATTTTGACTGCTCTACTTCTATCTCTATCATATCTTTAACTTTTTTTACTTGGTAAGAAATTTTTGATATTCTTGTATCTTTTGTATCTGGATAAGAAATTTCTTTACCTTCCAATAATTGATTTAGCATTAGACTTAATTCGTCACATGTATTTTGACTTTTTTTAATAGTTATTATAGCTATAATTATCATACATATTGCAACAAATAATAGTAACATATTTATTCCACCTCATTCCATAGATAGCCCATTCCATAAGCTGTTTTTATATACTTTGGATTAGATGGATTATCCTCTACCTTCATTCTAAGTCTTCTTATATTTACAGATATAATATTCTCATCAACATAATTTTCTTCACTATCCCATATATGATGTAAAATTTGTTCCTTCAATAATATTTGTCCTTTATTCTCAATTAAATAATTAATAAGCTTATATTCTACAGCACTAAGTTCCAAATCTACTTCATTTTTATACACCTTTAATAACTTTTGGTCTAATCTTATACCATTAGAATACAGCACTTTATTATTTGATTTTTTTCTTATTGCTACTTTAACCCTCGCTTTTAATACAGACAAAGAAAACGGCTTTGTGATATAATCATCTAAACCTATTTCTAATCCTGTTACCTCATCAATCTCTGAATCTCTTGCAGTAAGCATTATAATTGGAATATCTGACATTTCTCGTATTTGCTTACATATATCAAATCCATTTCCGTCTGGAAGGTTACAATCTAAAATTATAAAATCTATATTTTTATTATTAAATATATGTAAGCCCTCTTGTTTTGTATAAGCTTTTAAAACATTAAATCCTTCACTTTCAAAAGCATAAAAAAGACCTTCATTTAAGTTTGTATCATCTTCAATAATTAATAAATTCAATTTTCTACTCCTTTTATTTTTAAACTTTTAAAATAGTATTTCTTCTTATCTTTTGTTAAAAATATATTGATACACCTATTTTACTAAAAAAACTGTAATTAAATTTGTTTTTTCTCAAATCTAGTTACAGTTTTTTATTTATAGACTATTCACCTTTAGAACATTCTCTATAAAAGGCTTTAATTGATTTTAAATCATTATCAGTTATAATATGTACACCACTTGCACTTAATAAATTAGCAAGACACTCAATACGTTTGAAATGTTTTTCTGTACTCTCATTAAACAATACTGGGTCTAACCAAATATTTATTAATATTATAAATACTTCAGACATTTCGTTTGGATAATCAGTTTTAAAAATGCCTTCTTCAACACCTTGTTTTATTAAGCAAGATAGTAAAGGGGTCATTTCAAGCGTAGATGCTCTTATACTCTTTATAAATAAGATAGGTTTTTTTTGGAGGCACATATAATCAATCAATTTTTTCCTTATTTCTGAACTAGATATGTGTAAGATAAATTCAGACACTTTTTCTCTAATCGTAAAGTTAGGATTATTTAATATTAACTTTAAATTTTCCATCTCTACTTTTAAATTACTTGATATAATCTCTTCGAACAGGAGTTCTTTATCTTTAAAATGGTAGTATACAGATTCTTTAGATATATCAAGAGTATCCACAATTTGTTGCATAGTTACATCATCATAGTCATTTTCTTCGAATATTTTCCACGCAACGTCTAATATCTGACTTCTCATCTTGTCAGAATGTTTATTTCTTGACATATAAATTCACTTCTTTCTTTATCAATTTATATTAATTGTCCATACATTTATTATAATAAGATTTTTTACAGTATGTCAATACACACCATTTAAAGACAACAAATCGTATTTATTCTTAAATTTCTTATTATTTATCATTAATATAATTTATATGTAAAAATATTATAAAACATATATAAATACATATTATTTAATTTAATGACGCTTAAATTGAAAATATAACCTTATTCTTATATAATTAAATTATGTAAGGATAAGGTTATATGATTTAATTATACTTTTACTAGGGGGAATAGAATTGAAAAGGGTTGATGAAAGAAATACTATGTTTGCAAGAGCAAATTATAAAAAAAATGGTTTTGCTTATAATGACTATTATGAGAAAAATCCTGAAAAAAAAGAAGTTGATGATAGTATAAGAAGTAGACCAAATTTATGTAGTGAAGGAACTATGACTTATAATGAGATAAATTCTCCAATGGCAAGTAGTGCATTTGACTTTTTATCTGATATAAAATCACTATGTGAAGGAAAAGTTTGTGACAATAAAGTGGATGTAGATGCAAAATCTATGACTAAAAAGATAAAAGGGTTTGCAAAGCAATATGGAGCTTCTGTGGTTGGTATAACTAGATTAAAAGATTATCATATTTATACAAATAGAGGTAGACATGAAGAAAACTATGGTGAGGAAGTTAATCTATCTCACAAATATGCAATTGTATTTGGATGTGAAATGGATAAAGAAATGATAAACAGAGCCCCGATGATATGTGAAGTTATAGAAACTTCAAAATGTTATGTAGATGCATCTATTGTTGGTATGATTTTAAGTTATTACATAAGAAACCTAGGATATGATGCTAGAAATCATATGGATGCTAATTATCTAGTAATGCCTGTTTTTATAGCTCGTGATGCTGGATTGGGTGATATAGGAAGAAACGCAATACTTACAAATAAAGATTATGGTTCTAGACTTAGACTAGGGGTTGTTACTACAGATATTCCACTTATAGAAGATGAATATGTTGATTTTGGACTTGAAGATTTTTGCAAAGTATGTAAAAAATGTTCTTTTAATTGCCCTTCTCACTCACTTTCTAATGATATTAAAATTGGTGATGATGGAAAATATAATTGGGTGATTGAACATGAAACATGTTACATTAAATGGAGATATTTAGGCACAGACTGTGGTATGTGTATATCTGCTTGCCCATTTAGCCAAAACCTTGAAACTATAAAAAACACTACTTCTTTTAAAGGCAATAATGAGCTTATTGAGAAAGCTTTGGATGAATATACTTCAAAATTTGGTAAAAGAATATTTGTACCTGGAAATCCATCTTGGTTAAAATAATTTTATATATTTAATAAATAGTCTGTCCCATGATAAATTCTAGGACAGATTATTTATTAAGTATTTTATTTATATGAATATAATATGATAATTTAGCAACATTTTGATTATATAATTAACTTTATATAGAATATTAAACATAAAAGGAGTGAATATATGAAAAAAATATTAGTAGTGGAAGATGATACTATATTAAATAAAACACTATCGTACAACTTAAATGAAGAGGGATATATGGTTATTTCAAAATTTACAGCTATATCTTCTTTAGAATCTATTGTTAAACACAAATTTGATTTAATTATTTTAGATGTTAATCTACCAGATAGAAGTGGATTTGATTTGTGCAAGAAAATTAAAGAAAATTATGATATCCCTATAATTTTTTTAACTGCCAATGATATGGAATATGATATGATTAAAGGTTATGAACTTGGAGCTTTGGATTATATAACAAAACCATTTAATATCAATGTGTTTAAACAAAAAGTAAGAGCACTTTTAAATCATATTACAACAAAAACAAAACAAGATTGTTATGATGATGGATATCTCAAGATTAACTTTTCTGAGTTCTGTGCATATATAAATGACAATCAAATTGTATTTACACCATTAGAATATCGTACTTTAAAACTATTTATTGAGAATCCCAAAACCATTCTAACAAGAAAAATACTTTTAGAAAAACTTTGGGATATAGATGCTAATTTTGTAGATGAACATACTTTGACATCTGTTATAAGTAGAATTAGAAGTAAAATTGAAAAAGATGGCTCTCAATACATTAAAACAGTATATGGTATGGGATACATGTGGATAGGTGAAAAAAATGAATTTTAAAAATTTTTCTTTTAATACTCTTTATTTAATAATTGCTGTTAGTATGGCTCTTACAGCTATTCTATTCAATATAGCAATTTATATAATAACTAATGATTTTAAAATAGTTGTTCTATTATTGATATACACAATAATATTCTCTGGTTTTATATTATTAATCATGCTCTTACTTCATAAAAAAATAACTCTATTTTGCTCTGAGATATGTTTAACCTTAGATAAGATGATGAATAGTAAAGATAATCTGGAAATTACTTTGGAGGAAGAAACACTTTTGTCACGTATTAATCATAGACTGATTAGAATGTATGAAGTCATTCAAGAAAATCGCCACAATATTGCTATGGAAAAAGCTGATTTACAAGAATTAGTTTCTGATATCTCTCATCAAATCAAAACTCCTATTGCAAATTTAAAGATAATTAATAATACTCTACTGAATCAGAATCTTAAAACTGAAATTCAAAATGAGTTTTTGATGGATATGCAAGGTCAATTAGATAAATTAGAATTTTTAATGCAGTCTATGATAAAAACTTCAAGACTAGAGACAGGTATAATTTCATTATCTAAAAAAAAGAATTCGCTTTATGAAACAATTGCGACTTCACTTAGTGGAATTTTATTTGATGCTGAAAAAAAGGACATTGAAGTTACAGTTGATTGTGATTCAAACTTATATATATGTCATGACAAAAAATGGACTTCTGAAGCTATTTTCAATATATTAGACAATGCAGTGAAGTACACAAGTCCTAAAGGTAAGATACATATATCTACAGAATGCTGGGTTATGTATGCTAAAATAGATATTACTGATACTGGAAAAGGCATATCAGAAAGTCACCAAGCAGAAATTTTTAAGAGATTCTATCGTGAGGAAGATGTACATGATATAGATGGTATTGGAATTGGTCTATATCTTTCAAGAAAAATTGTATCTCTTCAAGGTGGATATATCAAAGTTACATCAAAAATTGAAGAAGGCTCTACTTTTTCTATATTTTTACCTAATAAATAAATTTTTAAATATTTTATTTGTGATAATTCTGCAACATTTTGATTATATACTGTATTTACAATATATAAAGGAGGTCTTTATAGTGAGTATTTTACAAGTAACAGACTTAAAAAAATATTATGGGAGAAATTCAAACATTACAAAAGCTCTTGATGGTGTGAGCATATCTGTTGAAAAAGGTGAATTTATTTCTATTGTAGGTACATCTGGTAGTGGTAAATCTACATTATTAAATATTATGGGAGGTTTAGATAATCCTACATCTGGAAATGTCATTATAAGAGGAAAGGATTTATCAACTATGAATGATGAACAACTTACAATTTTTCGACGTAGAAATATAGGTTTTATATTTCAAAATTATAATCTTGTTCCTTTACTTAATGTATATGAAAATATCATTTTACCAATTGGATTGGATGGTGAAACACTAGATAAAGACTTTATAAATGAAATTATAAGTTTACTTGCACTAGATGAAAAATTATATGATGTACCAGGTAATCTTTCTGGAGGACAACAGCAACGTGTTGCTATTGCAAGAGCACTTGTGACGAAGCCTGCTATTGTACTTGCTGATGAACCAACAGGTAATCTTGACAGTAAAACTAGTGCAGATGTATTAGGCTTACTTAAGATGACAAGTGAGAAATTTAACCAAACAATTGTAATGATTACCCATAATAATGAAATTGCACAATTAGCAGATAGAATCGTTCGTATTGAAGATGGAAAAATTTATAACTAGGAGGTGAAATATATGTTTAAAAATAATAATGGTGCTTTCATTAGAAAAATAGCATTGAATGATTTAAAAATTAATAAACTTAAATTTTTTCTTTCAGGTATTATTATAATGATTTCCACATGTTTATTATTAACAACTACTTTAGTTTCATATAATGGCTCTATGGATTTGGTTAATTCATCTCCCTATCATGCAAGATATCAATCTGTAAATGAAAAATCAAAAACATTATTACAGCAAAATAAAAACTTTAGTAGTGTAGGAGTTTATAAGTCACTTGGTAGTGAGATAAAATCAGATTATAGAATGTCAATGATATATGTAGATAACACTGCAATTGAGCTTCTGAATTTTCAACTATTAAAGGGCGGTATGCCAACAAATAAATATGAAATTGCTATTTCAGAAAAATATCTATCTGAACTTGGCTTGAATAAAGACCTTGGAGATAGCATTACATTAAAATATCGCGACAATATTACTAACAAAGAAATACAAAACGATTTTATTATTGTTGGATTTGTAGAAAATTACTATCAAGATAATGCTAAGCAATACTATACAGTTGTTTCCAATGATTATCTCAAGCATATGGCTTCTACACCTTTACAAATCAAAAGTAATAATTTTAATGAAGCAACTCCAAACACTGTAGATGTATTAGTTAGATTATCAAAAGAAAATACAGAAAAATCCCCTACTTTAATTAAGACTCAATTAAGTGAAATTGGTTCCTCTTTAAATATTAAAAAACATAATATATATTTAAATGATAATTATATTGAATCAAATTTAATTGATGGTGAACAAGTTATTACAGTTTTAATAGTAGGAGTAATTATTCTTTTTTCTAGTTTGTTTGTTATTTATAGTATTTTTTATATTTCAGTTGTTAATTCAGTTCAAATGTATGCAAAGTTGAAAGCACTTGGTATGACTTCTTTTCAGTTGAAAAAGATTATTTACCTACAAGGAAATATTTTATCTATTATTTTTATTCCAATAGGCATTATATCTTCCTGCATAATTACATATATAATTCAGCCTTTAGCATGGCAAATGACTACTGACTTATTTATTATTCTAGTATTATCAATAGTAATATTTTTGACTGTAAGAATTTCTTTAAATAAGCCAGCTAGAATTATTTCAAAAACTTCCGCTATTGAAGCTATGCAATACACAGAAATTAAATCTAGAAATAAAATTAAAACACTTAATTATATAAATATTAAAAATTTAGCACTAAAAAATATTGAGGTAAATAGAAAGAAAAATTTAATAGCATTGATTTCATTGAGTATTAGTGGAATATTATTTATTTCAATTGCTAGTCTGTCTAATTCTATAGATTTTAATAAACAGATGTCTCAGACATTCGTTTATAATGAAAATTATATTATTGGAAATAAAATTGACAATTTGTATGAACGAATTACACAAATTCAGCAAAATAATCCATTTACAAACACTCTTAGAAATGAAATCAAATCAATTTATGGAGTACAAAAAGTAATTGAATCTAAAGGAATAAAATGTGAAGTTATATACCCTTCTATTAAGGATAAAGATGGAAGTAATGTTACAACTTTGATTGAAAGTGTCACACCAGAGCTTGCAAAATCATTCCAAAAGTATATTGTAAATGGTAAAGTTGATTATAAGCAATTGGATTCAAACAGCTTGATTGTAAATAAATATAGGACAAAATCTTATGGAGTTGATTTGAAAATTGGAAATACAATTACATTTAATATATTTAGTGGAAATGACATCATCAAAAAACAAATGAAAATAGTTGGAATAATTGATAATTCAAATACAGGATGCATGTTCTTTACTTCAGACAAGGCTTTAGATAAAATAACACCATATAATACAAATTTACATTTTTCAATTTTATCCGATAAAAAGTATTCAAAAGAAGTTGAAGAAAAACTATTAAATATTATTCAAAATAATTCAAATTTAATCCTTTATTCATATGATAGCGATTATAAAATGCTAACTAGAGCTTTTAAGTATATGATTATAGCTGCATATGTATTTGTTGGTTTAATTTCCTGTTTTGGTATCCTTAATATGACAAATATCCTTGTAAATAGTGTATTAACTAGAAAAAAAGAGTTTGCCTTACTTCAGGCGGTTGGAATGACAAAAAAACAGTTGCGCAAAATGCTCTATCGAGAAGGTTTAAATTTGAGTATTAAAGCTGTATTTGTATCAATTACATTGGGTTATTGTGGTTCAAAATTACTCTGCTTTTTTATAAAAGATGTTGTTAGATTAGACTTCATTAGTTTCAATTTCTCTATACTTTCTATTTTAATTTTTTCATTTATATTAATAGGCATGCAAATATTAATAATTGAATTCCTTATAAGAAATCTAGAAAAACAATCAATTACAAAACGTTTACGCTCTCAATAAAAATATATATAAAAATAGCTACTTTTATACTACACTCAACATAGATTTTCAAGATTTAGAGGGTCTGAAAACTTTGATTTTACGACCCTCTGTTTGTTTTTTAACTTCTATTATTTATTTTCTGAATATATCAATCGCATGACTCGTAACGCCTATTAAATCTTCGCGTTCACAAGTAGCAAAGTGATATTTCAAATATAACTCAAATTCTTCATCATCCATAGCATCGACTGCTTCACGCATACATAGGGCTAAACCATCCGATGCGACGTAATGCAGTCTTGTTACAGGAAAAACAGACATCAAATCGTCAATGTTTTCTTTACGGACAAGTTCAAACAAATCCTTAGGACCTGACTTGGTAGCAAATGTCTGTGGGTCAATCAAGCCCTTTTCAATATATTCAGCTACATTGATATTTCCTCGGTTGAACCCTTCATCAATAAGGCAGCCATCAGATATAACATATGCAGCAAAAATCACACCACCATGTTTTGTTACACGGATAGCCTCATGTAGAACTTGTTGTTTATCCTCTTTGCTATAAAGATGATACAACGGACCTAACAACAATGTAATGTCATATTCATTGTCTGAGAAAGCAGACAAATCCATAGCATTACCTTGAGTAATAGTTATATTTTCATTTGATTGAATATTTTTACGGAAAATTTCTATGTTATGTTCGACCAATTCGACTGCATCAACGTCATATCCCTGACGTGCCAGCGTGTGAGAATATCGACCAGTTGCAGCACCAATTTCAATCACACGGTCGCTAGGTTTTATGTACTTTTCAATGTAATGCATAGTGGTTAGGAATTCAACTGTTCCATGCTTTAATGCCAACCGACTATCTTCGTCGTAATTATTGTAAAAATCAATTAAGTATTGGTTTGTTTTCATATTGCACCCCCTTCTGTATTAGTTAGTAAACATCAAATAGATAAATTCCAATCCTTTTTTTCTTGTCTTATAAAAGCTGATAATATATTTTTCAACATTTTTTCGGCACTATTTCTATCTAATGTCAATTTTTTCGTTGCTGTTAAGACAGCTATGCCATGAGTATAAAGAAATAAATCTAAAAATATGACTTTTGCACATTCTAACTCTATTCCAATACTTTCAGAAAAAAGCCTTGCCTTTTTTTCATTATCAATTTCTTTGTAGAAATCATTTGGCTCTTCCATCATCAAATCTAAATCGTTTATAAACAACAACTTAAATAAATGTGTTTCTTCTTGAGCAAATTCAATGTATGAAAGTGGAAGTAATAAATATTGACTGACATTTTCAGAATTATGATAATTAATAACATACTGATTATAGTATTCATATGCAAAAGCAAGAAATTCACCTTTTAATTCATCCATATTTTCATAGCAAGTAAAAATTGGTCGAGTGGAACATTGTAATTTACTTGCGATACTCCTTGCATTTACAGTTTCAAATCCTGTTTCTCTTGTAATATCCAAGACAATATTCAAAATCATTTCTTTCGTTATTTTTGCTTTAGGTGGCATATAAATTCACTTCTCCATTAAATTTTTATAAAATACATACGTTATATAACAATTGTTGCACATTAAAAAAATTATGTCAAGAAATAGTTTTGCATTTTTTATCATTCCTGAAGCTGACAAATAAAATATGAGTTGCAATTAATCTATTAATAGACGATTGCAACTCATATTTTACTTTAAATACTTTTCTTTTTACATGATATTTCATATACATAATCTTCTGATGAATTAATATCACTTTCTTTTGAATTAATATTACTTTCTTTTCTTTTTTTAGAATCAATTAAGACAAAATATAGTATAAAACCTACAACAAGTCCCCAGGTTCCACCTTTAGCAGCAATCACACCACCCATCAGCCCAATTAATCCTCTCTCTACGCCAGTATCACATAGTTCCATTGATAGTTTAGTACATAAGTAACCTTGAACTAAAAGTGTCACTGATAATGCTAATGGTATAAGAGGCGTAGCTATTTGGGCAATTGGATAAAAGCAGATAAAAATAGCTGAAACCCATACTAACGTACCCATACCACTAAAAATAGACTGCATTGCTTCCTTTCCAACCTTATATCTTTGAGCAACACTTCCAGTAAGAGTTGCAGCTAATGGACCACACATAGCTATATATGGAGAAATAACTGCCATAACAATATTTCTTATCCCACTTATAATATTAGACCTATTAGAATTAAAATCAATATACTCATCTGTTCTGTTTTTACTTTCAGAAAGAACTAAATTTTCACCTGTTATAAAATCACCAAATGCAATTATGTATATCATGAAAGCCATTGGCAATCCTTGTATAAATAATATTAGACTTGGAAAACCTATTCCAAAAGGAGATACTGTATCTATTAATTTTTGAAAATCCATTATATAAATAATATTTTCAAAATTAAAGCTAGGAATTCCTATTTCTTTACTAAATATTCCTATAATTAAACTCACTAAAATAGCTGGAACCACTCCATATTGACCTAATCTAAATAAAAACTTATTCTTTACTTTTAGAGCATCGAATTTTTCAGAAAACATTACAAAGCAAGCAACTAAAATCCCAACTGTTATAGATATTGGATAAGATTCAAATCTGCCTTTAGGGCTAAATTCTGCTATTACAGTTGATATACCAACTCCCATAAGTATTCCACCTTTGATGGAATTTGGGATTCTATTTACTAGTTTTCCAGCTATACCTGTTATACCCATTAAAATAAATATAATTCCTAAATCTATTTGTAAAGCTGTTAATGCTTGTATTCTTTCAATACCAATATTGAACTTTAACAAATATGCAGTTGTAAGAGTTATAGAAGCTGTAATCCAGCCAGGAACTACTGGGTCTCCCATAAAAACATGCAGGCAATACAATATTGAGTTAATGATAGCCATACTCCATGCTACTTCATAGGGTAATCCTAATATTTGCGTGCTAAGTCCAATAGTTCCTAAGCTTGTCATACTTGATATTATGCCTTGAATAGCTTCCGGTTTCTCAAATCTGTAATGTATAAATGGAATTCGTATCTTAAACATTCCAAATTTTATGTGAGGCTGTTCACTTCTAGTGAGTCTTTCCATAATTTCACTCCACCTTTCAATAACTCTTATTAATTGTTTATAAATTATCAATCTTGTTAAAACTAGTATATAACATATAAATTACATAAACAATAAATTAAAATTGTAAAATTGATAGATTTTGTGCATATATAGAAAGATATATCCATTTTTATTTTTTTATATCGATTGATAAAGGTTCTTTATAAAATTCAATAGTTCTTTTCCATGATTCAAACTGTCCTTTTGCATTACCTTTTACAGTTCCTCCTGAAGAAAATATTCCTCCAGCCATATTCATAGATAAAGTTTCACTTAGAGGTACAATATATGGAATTGGTAAAGGATGTCCCATCTTATCATATGTTAATAGTTCCACATTATATTGGTAATTATTTCTTTTAAGTTTTTCTATGATTTCTACACAACTATCATAACTATTCCAAATATTATCTTCTTTTCCAGAAATCATAAGAATGTCAGCTTCAGAATTTTCTACTTTTATCCTAGCCTCTTCTTTATTGTCTGCCCTTTCAATACTTTTCTTATAAGTACTGGCAAATCCAAATGGAATTCCTTTTTCTATATCTTTTTTCTGGTCTTCAAAGAATATATTATTGTCTACCTTGATATATGGAAGTGGCTTACCTTTATATGACCATGATGAAGTATCTTTTCCATTCATTTGTCCATCAAGTGCTTGAAAACAATACGCATGAGGCTGTGATACTACTACTTTTTTAATTTGTTTATATCTTGAAGCAAGTAAAAGTGCTAACTCACCACCTTTTGATGTCCCATGTACAAATATTTCTTTAGTATTAGTGATTTCATCTTCACTAATCCATTTAAATATTTTTTCAAAGTATTCTAATGGTACTTCTTCTAACTTACTTGGCAATCCTTCTAGAGCAAAATAAGCAACTGCTAGTACATTGAACCCTCTAGATGCAAGTGGAGCTGCCAGGAGTTCTAAAGCATCTAAATTTCCATCAGAACCCCCTAAAACTAAAATTGTTTTATTACTAGAGTTTTGTTTATAAAATAATTTTCCTATAAATTCATCAGATATATCTTTTGTGATAATATCTTCTGTTTTGAACAATCTCTTCAACTTAACTTCTTTTCTTTCAATATCAGATTCAAATATCATATTCATGATTATTGGTTTATCAATAGATATATTTTCTGCAAAATTTTCACCTTCAGTTTTTGACTTTTTCAGAGAATAAATTAACCCCATGCAGTCAGTAGTTTTATAAGTCCCTTCTACAGGTTCAATTGAATCTAAATCCACTTCTCCTTTTTCATTTGAATAAAATACCCCATAAGATGAGAATTCCTCTCCTTTACACCATGGAAATTCCATTTTCATAGATACTCTTAATTTACTATTTGGAATTAAGCCTGAAACTATAACTTTAATTTTATCATCTACAAGTGATTCTGCATTGTATATATTTACTTTCATAATTGATTCCTCCATGTAATAATTATTGCTCATGATTTATATATTTGAAATAGCTTTCTTCAGCAAGCTATGAATAATCCAAATATAAGACATCATGTTGACTATTTCATTATATCAACTCGAATCAATTTAGTCAATATATTGTCTTTTCTATTTACTTAAAATTATTTTAATAATATGAGCTATTCGTAATTTAAAATTTTGCTTATATTGAGTGATAGAAAAAATAAAACCACTCCTTTAAAGAAATGGTTTTATCTAGAAAATATAAATTATTTTTTAGTAAGCTTAATAAGTATTTTTTATTTAAAATTTTAGTACAAACATGTATTTCTTTATTTATAAATTTTACAAAATTTATGCATTGGCAAAAGTGTATATGGCATTAACCCTTGCTATATATAGATTTTCATCACTACAACCAATATATTTAGCATACTTTTCAATCTTCTCTCTTGCATTTTCAGCATCACTTTCATCGCTCTCTACTAGTTCATTTATATAAAGGTCCATTAAAGAAGCCTTATATTCTTTTATATTATATCCTAAAAATTCAGTTAATCTTTCAATCTCCTTACTAAAATCTCCATCTTCCTTTACCAAAAACTCGTATACATCTTCTCTATATGGATTTAATGTTATTATTTGTTTTACAACCTTACACTCATCTGCTTTTCCAATAAAACCATCTTTGTAATTATTAAACAAGGCATTAGATTTTTTTATAGATTCTTCATCAATATAAGAATGGACTTCACTGACTCTATTTTCTATAAGCGCATCTATTACAGCATAATGAATTTTGAAACAATCATTATACAAATAATTGCTCATTTTTTTTACTGTAGATTCTATTTCTAAAAAATTTGCATGATTATTTTTTTTATTCTTATTTGGTATGATAAAAGTTTTATTTAAGTTATTAAAAAGCCTTTTAAAATCTAAATATTTTTCACAATAAACACTTTTAAAGGTATCAATATCTATAGTTATAATTCCAAAACTCACTATAGTCTCGATTCCTTTCTTAAAAGATTCCTCTATATATTTTTCTCCTAGATTTAGACCTCTATCTGATATTTGTTTTAGATTTTGAAAATTATTTAAACAATCTCTCTCAAAGTTTTTAGAAATTTCTAAAGCATACAATTTAAAAATTTTTCTTATCTTATTATAATTATTTTTTGTATCATCAAACCTGATAATAGCTCCATTTACATCAAATGTAATCATTGAGTTTTAACCTCCCCCATTAGTTTCATCAATAAAATAAATTTAATATAAACTTTATAATCATAATATTAAACTTATTTCTACTATAATTATTAATTTGATGATGAAAGCCATTTTCCTTCTAAATAAAAAATTTGTCTAAAGTTTTTAAAAAAATTAGACAAACTTTAAGTTTTTAATCTCTAAATTACTCCAAATACACCAAATAATATTGGTATAAATATGGCTGGTAATAGATTTGCTACTTTTATATTTGTTAGCTTAAGTACATTTAAACCAAGTCCTATAATTAATAAACTTCCTGCAGCTGTCATTTCTGTAACTACAGGGTCACTTAAAAATCCATTTAAAAATGATGCCCCTAAACATATAATACCTTCATATAAAAATACAGATACAGCAGAAAACATTACACCTATACCTAAAGAAGCTGTAAATATAACAGAAGCTATCCCATCTATTACTGATTTTACAAATAAAGTATCATGGCTTCCTGTAAGTCCACTTTCTAACGAACCAACTACTGCCATAGCCCCTATACAAAATAACAAACTAGATGATATAAAACCTTCAGCAATAGAATCCTTTTTATTGCCTTTAGAAAACCTACTCTGCAAAAATGCCCCTAATTTATTTACCCATTTATCAATATCTATTAACTCTCCTATTAAAGCTCCTAAAGCTATAGATATTATTGTCACTAGTGTATTCTTTCCCTCTAGTGCTCCTGATATCCCTATATATAATACACATAGGGCAATTCCATTCATTATAGTATCACTTACTCTTTGAGGTAAACCACCTTTGATTATAAGACCTACTATACACCCACCTGCGATTGCTAGACTATTTGCTATTACTCCAAACATTTTTTCTCCCCTCGATTAGTTAATTAAATTTTGCTTAAGTTCATTAAAAACTTAAATGTCAATGATTTGTAGTGGATATTCCAAATATTCCAAAAATTTTTCAAATCCTTTTTTTGATATATTTACAGTTTTAGTATTTATATTTGGATGAAAATTTAAATACTCTTCTTTAATTACATCCTCATCTATGTAAAGCTCTACTTTTCTTTCTGTATCATTTACTAATGAAAAAGGATTTACACTTCCAGGAAGAAGTTTAAGTACATTGTATAATCTTTCAGGCGAAGCAAATGATAACCTAGAACTTCCTATTTTTTCTTTAACTGAATTTAAATCAACATGTTTATCCCCTCTAACTACAATTAGATAGTATTTGTTTCCTTTAGCATTTCTTAAAAATAAATTTTTACACTGACATCCTTTTGTTATATCATTTAAAATTACTAACTGCTCTGCTGTATATACAGCTTCATGTTCTACTACCTCATATTTAATATTTAACTTATCTAAAATATTGTATATTTTAGTTTCATTTAAATTTACTTCAGTTGCATCTGATAATTCTGTTATTTTATCTTTTACATCACTCATCATGCTATATTCTCCTTTAATACTTTGTATATTACACTTCTCCTGTTTTATAGTAAATATTATTCTACTATGGCTATTGCTCTTACTGGAGCACCATCAGCGTCATTATACTTAAATGGAGCTGCTATAAATAGAAATCTTTCTGGCACAGCTTCTAAATTTGTAAGATTCTCTATTATTATTTTACCTTTTTCAAATAAAATGTGATGTACCTTAAAAGCTGATGTGTCGTATCTATCTACAGATAACATATCAATTCCTATTCCCTTTAGATTACTATCAGCTATATAGTTTGCAGCCTCTTCTGTTAATGTAGGATAACCTACATAATATTGCTTTTTATCCCAAAACTTTGACCAACCTGATTTAAATATTATAAACTCACTACTTTTTATTTCATCTTCATATTTTTTTAGATATTCTAATTCTATGTTTTTGCTTCCTTGCTCAAGTTCTAATACATAAGCCTTACCGACAAAATTTTCTATATCCAATGTATCTAAGGATTCACCTTTAGTATACATATGTTTTGGTGAATCCATATGAGTTCCATTGTGAGAAAATACACTGATTAATGTTTCTTGATATCCATTTTCTTCAATAATAGCTACTTTTTTTATATCAGGTCTATTAGTCTCTGCATATACAGGCATATCATTATGTGTCACATGAGTTAAATCAAAAACCTTCATTTTTTATACCCCCTATGTTTTATTTTCTATTATATACCTAAATTCACTTTATTTCTATTGGATTTTATCCTATTATTGCCAAATTAGTATATACTTTTTATAAAATTTAATGGGTTCATAGAAAAATCTTGAAAAGAATTATCAGTAAATATAACATCTTCTCCTAAAAAACGCTTATATCTTCTTTCTTCTTTTTTTAAAGTAATCCTTTGTTTTTGTGAATGATTATTAAACACCATTATTTTAAGAGGTGTTTTTCCACCATTTGTTTGTACTCTTTTTAACATATATTTTATATGCATATCAGCCTCTGGAAATGAATACCCACAAAATACCAGAAGGTCAGCCTCTCTCAAAGTTTTTTCTGTCTCATTCCAAACATTACTTAAAAATATATTTGACATATTCTTAAAATATGTTGGTGGAACTATGATTGGTTCTGTCAGTTCTCCACACTCCAAACATTTTGTTTCTGAACTATTTTCAATTAGTTTCATAACACCACCTTCATGTGGTGTAAGAGTTAAACTGTTGCAAATAGGACAGTAAAGCCAGTTCAATGAACCATGTATCTTATAGAGTTTAATTAATGGTTCTTTTGGTTTTCTCCAGTTTAATTCTTCCTTAAAATTAGTAAATTCTACACCATAATCAAGCATAATAGGCAAATCATTTTTATCTCTTAAGCCAGTAACTGTATTGTCTATATGTATATCATAATTTGCACTAATAAAAGTTGTATCAAGGAGTAAATCATTTTGTAAAAGATTTTCAACTAAAAGTTTGTGATATTTATTATCTGTTCTAGGTGTATTATGAATTGCTTCAGCCATCAATAGTATTAAATACTGTCTTAAAAAACGTATACTATCACTTCTATTATTTAAATTTTCAAGTCCAAAATTTCTAAAGGCTTCTCTTCTTTGTTCTGCTAAATCTAAAAGCCCTAAAACTTCTTCAAATGTTGGAAAATTTGCATTATCTAGATTATCTTTTCTTATGTCAATATTAAACATTTGTTTAAAAAAGGCATACAATTCTCTATTCATATCAGTATCATAATTTTTAGGTTTTAATTTCTTAAAGTATTCACTAAATAATTCATTTTGAATGGGTAAATTTTCTGCAGCTGAAGCTCCTGCTCCCAAAAATATAGCTATTTTCATATAATTCCTCCTATATAAACATTACTATTATTTTTTATATCTATTAAATATTTATCTTATTAACTTATTTAATAATACAACAATAAAGCTGTCTTTTACTAGAAAAAATCCTATTACAAGACAGCTTTATATTTATATTTAAATCTTTAATAATTCATAAATAGAAAGAGCATATATTTGAGCAGCTTTTACAATATCCTCTACTATCAAATGTTCATTAGCTTGATGCTCAGTTTCTGGTTTCCCTGGGAAAATAGCTCCAAAGGCAACACAATTGTCTAAAGCTCTTGCATAAGTTGCTCCTCCAGATGAAAGAGGTGTTCCATCAAGACCAGTTTCCTCTTCATATACTTTTCTCAATGTTTTAACAAGAAGTGTATCTTCTGGAACATAAATTGAATCTAAGAAATCATATTCTTTATAATCTAAATTATATTTATCTGTTATTTTCTTTAGTTCTTTTACAAAATCATCTTTTTTATATGTTACAGGAATTCTTACATCAATTCCAGCAAATTCTTTTTTACTATCAATAGTTACTTTACCTATATTTACTGTTAATTTTCCTGATACATCATCCTTGCAATTAGGAACTATATTGTTTCCATTAGCATCTTCACCAATAACTTCTGCTAAAAACTTAATTATATTAGAATCTATTCCTATATTATTAAGAGCTATACAAAGTCTAGCTACTGCATTTATACCAGTATCACTAGCTGCTGAATGAACACTTTTTCCTATTATACATATTTTATTGCCTTCAACAGTGTATTCAAAACCTAATTTATCTAATTCTTTTTTTAACTTATCAGAATATTTTCCAATATAAACTGCTTTTCCTGGAACTGCATTTAAAGCCTTCCCAACTGATAATTCTATATCACTTTTACTCTCACATGTTAAATGAACTTGTAAAAGACCTTTTTCTGCATTTGTTATTGGAAATCTAGAATCAGGAGTAAATCCATAGTCTGGTACTTCTTCATTATTTTCTTTGTATTTATTTATACATCTCCAAAGATTTTCTTCATCAGCTCCAAAAATGAATCTTATTCTCTTATTTAAATCTATATTTAAATCCATAAGAGCTTTTACTGCATAAATTGCTGATATTGTAGGTCCTTTATCATCTTGTGTTCCTCTTCCATATAACTTACCATCTTCTAAAACACCTCCAAATGGTGGATAATTCCAGCTTTCTAAGTCACCTTCTGGAACTACATCAACATGACCAAGTATACCTATCATTTTTTCACCTTGTCCTATTTCTGCATAGCCATAATATCCATCTTTATATACTGTTTTAAACCCTAAAGATTTACATAAGTCTAAAATACCTCTTAAAGCCTTATCTATATTTTCTCCAAATGGGAAATTTTTAGTTGGCTCAGATATAACACTAGGTATTTTTACACTTTCTTGTATTGAAGAAATCATTTCATCTTGTAGAGAACTTACTTTTTCTTTAATTTGTTCTTTCATAATTATCACCCTTCAATTCTCATCATAATATACTAGTAAATATTTTGACCTTTTAAAAGAAAAATATGCTTACTTTTTTAGTTTTTTTATAAATTCAATTGCTTTTAAAGTACCCATTTTAGAGTGGTCAAATGTAAGCCCTCCTTGGAAGTAAACATTATAAGGAGGTCTTATTGGAGCATCTGCACTTAGTTCTATAGAAGAACCTTGTATAAATGCTCCTGCTGCCATTATAACTTCACTTTCATATCCAGGCATATCCCAAGGTACAGGTTTAACATAAGAATCAACTGGAGCAGCTTCTTGTATTCCTTGGCAAAAACTTATGACTTCATCAGCATTATTAAGTCTAATACACTGAATAATATCACTTCTTAAATCATCATGTTTTGGCAATACATCATATCCTAATTTTTCAAAAGCTCTTGAACAAAATATAGCTCCCATCACAGCTTGAGATACTACATAGGGTGCTAGGAAAAATCCTTGAAGAACATTTCTAGTAGTTCCAAAAGTAAGACCACATTCTTTACCTATTCCAGGAGAAGTCATTCTATATGATATAAGCTCAATTAAATCTTTTCTACCAGCTATATACCCACCTGTTAATGCAAGTCCACCTCCAGGATTTTTTATTAGAGAACCAGCCATAACATCTGCTCCAACATCAGTTGGCTCTTTAGTATCTAGAAACTCACCATAACAGTTATCAACCATTACTATAACTTCTGGTTTAACAGATTTTATTACATCAATGGCTTCTTTTATATCACTAATTGAAAGTGATTTTCTCCAAGAATACCCTTTTGACCTTTGTATCATAACAAGTTTAGTTTTATCATTTATTTTTCTTTTAATTCCTTCTAAATCTAAATTTCCATCTTCTAAAAAATCTACATCATCATATGTAACACCATATTCTTTTAAAGAGCCTTTTTCTTCTCTTATACCTATAACACCCTCTAAAGTATCGTATGGCCTTCCAGTAACAGATAGAATTTCATCTCCTGGTCTGACTATTCCTTGTATACATAAAGTGAGTGCGTGTGTTCCATTTACAATTATTGGTCTTACAAGAGCATCTTCTGTATTAAAAACTTTTGAATAAATTTCCTCTATTTTTTCACGTCCAATATCATTATATCCATATCCTGTAGTCCAATTAAAATGCATGTCACTTAATTTAGATTCTTGCATAGCTTTTAAAACTTTATATTGATTGTATTCTCTTATTTCTTTTATTTCCTCAAACTTATATTTTATATCTTCCATTATTTCTTGTGATAATTTAAAAGTATCATCATCTATCCCATAGTAACCTTTCAATAATTCTTTTGTCTCATTAAGCATTTTATCACCTGTCTCTTTGTTATTTTATTTAAACATATCAAAGGAGACTATTTTACTAAAACAAATAAATTGTAGTTTATAAGTTAGCATAAGTCTCCTTTTAATTATCTTAAATTAAATTAGTTATCTATTGTTATTGTTGTTATTATTTTGATTTTGATTAGTTAAATTAATATATTTACCAGGTTGTATAGTCGAAACAGCATGTTTATAAATCATGTTTTGTTGTCTATTGTCCCCTTCTATCAATATTATATAACTGTCAAATCCTTTTACAAGCCCTTTGACTTGAACTCCATTGACTAAATATATAGTAACAGGTATCCTTTCTTTCCTAGCATTATTTAAAAACAAATCTTGTAAATTTAAAACTGTATTTTTCATTAGATTTGTACCCTCCCAAGATTAAATTGAACATCTAAAATATTCCTATCTTATATTCTATATAAGTTATGATAAATTTTCAATATGAAGTTGTATACTTAAAAATTTATATATATTATTTTATAGAATTTTTAATATATATAATTATTTCATTTTTTAATAAATCTATATCTTCATATTTATCCAAATCAAACCATTTTGCTGTTTCATATCTTTTAAACCAAGTTATCTGACGTTTTGCATACCTTCTAGAATCCCTTTTTATTATTTCAATGGCCTCTTCATATGTATATTCTCCATCTAGATACTTCAATATCTCTTTGTATCCTATACCTTGCATTGATATCATATCTTTTTTAAATCCCATATTTAGGAGTTTTTTAACTTCTTCAACCAAACCACTCTCTATCATGATATCGACTCTCATATTTATTCTTTCATACAAATGCTCTCTATCTCTATTCAAAACTATTATTATAGGTTGATAATCGTCATTAAATTTTAAGTCACTTGAAAAATCATTCATTTTATTACCACTTAAACAAACTTCAAGTGCTCTTATAACTCTCTTTGTATTGTTTTTATGAATTCTATCAGCAGCTTCTTCATCAAGTGATTTTAATCTATCATGCATGTAATCTATTCCATTCTCAAGAAGTTGTTTTTGAAGTTCTTTTCTTAATTCATTATTAGCATCAGATTTTGCAAAATCCATATTGTATATTAAAGAATTGAGATAAAGACCTGTTCCTCCAGTCACTAAAACACACTTTCCCTTTTGATTTATTTCAGATATATATTTTTTTGCCCTTTGTTGAAATTCTGAAACTGAAAATGGATAGTCAGGTTTAACCTCATCTATAAGATAATGCTTTACTCCTTGCATTTCATCAGATGTAACTTTTGCACTTCCAATATCCATATATTTATATATTTGCATAGAATCTGCTGAAATTATCTCTGCATCCATATCTTTTGCTAACTTTATTGACAAATCAGTCTTTCCAACAGCAGTTGGACCTGTAAGTATTATAAGTGGTATTTTTTTCATAACATTCCTTTCCATATATTTTAAATATCCAAAATATTTTACATAATTCTTTTAAACATTTTTTCTATTTCGGTCTTAGAAATTTCAACCATTATAGGTCTGCCATGAGGACACGTAAATGGATTCTCACAATTTTCTAATTGTTCCAATAAGCTTTTTATCTCAATATCATATATTTTATCATTTGCTTTTATAGCAGACCTACATGCCATAGATGCAAATCTCTCACCTTTTAAATCATAATTACTTGTAATCTCATCTATATTATCAATTATTTGAAGTATAAACTTTTCAGTTTCTGGAATTCCAAATATAGTTGGAACACATCTTATCATTACATGATTGTTGCCAAAAACTTCTAATTCGAAACCAAATTTCATAAATAACTCTAAATTATTTTCAATTTGAAGCATATCTACATTTGATACTTCAAGAATTACTGGGTCTAAAAGTATTTGCATATTGATATCTTGTCTATAGAACTTATCCATATATCTCTCATACAAAACTCTTTCATGTGCAGCATGTTGGTCTAACAAATACATAGAATCATCTTTACTTAGAATTATATAAGTATTAAATACGACTCCAATTACAGAATATCCATATAAAGAAAATCTTTGTTTTGAATTAGTTAAATATTCCTCTTGGCTGTCTTTAATACTTCTTTCTAAATAATTACTATCTTCATTTTTAGAACTATCAATTTGTTTAGGCCTATCAACTTGAAATTCTTCTTGTATATTGTCATTTACAACCTCTTCTTCTAAAGAGCCCGTATTTTTTAATTCCTTTTCTATATTTGCATTTAAAACTTCACTTACAGAAGGAAATTCGTCTATTGGTTTTTCACTTGATAAACTTACAACTTCAATGAATTCATCTTTATCTTTAGTTGTATTATTATTTTTTGAATTAGCTTCAATGAAGTTCTTATTTTTAAATTCATAATCTGTACTTTTTTCTCTACTATTGATAGCAATTCGAGGCTGCGTTTTTTTATCATTATATGTAGCATACTTTCCAATAA
This sequence comes from Clostridioides sp. ES-W-0018-02, assembly GCF_020658175.1. Taxonomy (NCBI): domain Bacteria; kingdom Bacillati; phylum Bacillota; class Clostridia; order Peptostreptococcales; family Peptostreptococcaceae; genus Clostridioides; species Clostridioides sp. ES-W-0018-02. The sequence goes on from NZ_JACVVY010000001.1 coordinate 539,753, forward strand.
GGTTAGAATGTATTAATTTAACTTTTAAAAAATCTCTTAGCTCTATATACACTTCTTGTTCTTTTTCAAATTTAACTTCAAGCTTATTAGGATGTATATTTACATCAATACCTGCTGGGTCTACTTCTATATTTAAAAAACAAACAGCATGCTTACCTATTGGAATTATAGACTTATAACTTTCAGTTATTGCATCTATAATTATTTTACTTTTTACAAATCTTTTATTTATATAGATATGTTGCAAGTTTTTATTGGAACGATAGATGTTATTATTTCCTATATATCCATCAATTTTAAAGTGATTGCATTTAAATTCTATATTTATTAGGTTTTCCGTTATTTCTTTTCCATATATACTCCTAATAGTATTTATGAGCTTTCCATCACCTGGTGTATTTAACATTTGTTTATTATTATTTGTATATTTAAATTGGATATTAGGATTGCCTATTGCAAGCTTATTTATCAAATCACTTATGTTTATGGTTTCAGCATGGGTAGATTTCAAAAATTTCTGTCTTGCTGGTGTATTAAAGAAAATCTCTTTTATAATGATTGTTGTACCATTAGTGGAACCAATTGGCTCCTTTGAAACTATTTTTCCACCTTCTACAAATATTTTAGTTCCAACCATTTCATCTTTGGTTTTAGTAATCATTTCTAATTTTGATATAGCTGAAATAGATGCTAATGCTTCTCCTCTAAATCCAAGAGAGTACAAATCATATAAATCATCAATTTTTTTAATTTTACTAGTAGCATGTCTTAAAAATGATTTCTCGACTTCGCTTGAAGGTATTCCTATTCCATTATCTGTGATTTTAATTAAGGTTTTTCCTCCATCAATGATATCTATAGAAATCTTATTTGCACCTGCATCAATAGAATTCTCAATTAATTCTTTTAATGCAGAAGACGGTCTTTCTACTACTTCTCCTGCTGCTATTTTATTTATAGTCAAATCATCTAGGATGTTAATTATATTTTTCATTTTTACACCTCTAAGATTTTATTTCTTTTGCTTTTTTTTGAAGACTGTAAAGAGAATTTATAGCATCTAATGGAGTCATATTTAAAATATCTAAGTTTAAAATTTCTTGTGACAATATATCTCTCTTTACACTATCAAAAGATATTTGAGTTAGTGCTAATTCCTTTACAGAATCTTCTTTATCAATTTCTTCTTTACTATCCTTTTTCTTCATTGAAATAACTTCATCGTTTAACGTTTTAAACTTAGAATTTAGTTTATCATAATCCTTTTTCATGTGTTTATAATCTTTTACTATAAGCTCATGCTCTATTTTTAGAGATTCGTATTTATTTTTAAAATTGCTCTGATTTACCTTAAGTAGTTCTTCATCTAAATCATTATTAATCACAATAGTTTTTTCTTTATCTCCATTTATTGCTACACTGTTATAAACATGATTTTTTTCTAAATCCTTAAGTATATATTTTGCTCTATCTATGACTTCATCTGGCAATTTAGCTAATTTAGCAACATAGATTCCATAACTCTTATCTGCACCTTGAGGAATTATTTTTCTTAAAAATATTATTCCCTCTCCATCTTCTTTAACTGCTATTGAATAATTTTTAACCTCTTTAAATTCTTCTTCTAAATCAGTAAGTTCATGATAATGTGTTGCAAATAGTGTCTTACATCTAATATTCTTTTGAATATATTCTACTATTGACCATGCTAAACTTATACCATCATAAGTACTAGTTCCACGTCCTATTTCATCTAAAATAACTAAGCTTCTTTCAGTAGCATTTTTTAATATAAGAGATACCTCATTCATCTCTACCATAAAAGTAGATTGTCCTTGAGATAAATCATCACTAGCCCCTACTCTTGTAAATATTCTATCTAATATCGGTACATTAGCATATTCTGCTGGAACAAAAGAACCTATATGTGCCATAAGTGCTATTATAGCAGTTTGTCTCATATATGTTGACTTACCAGACATATTAGGTCCAGTTATTATGTTAATGATGTTTTCTCCACGATTTAAATATGTATCATTTGGAACAAAATTTTCTTCACCTACTATATTTTCAACAACTGGATGTCTACCATTTCTTATATCGAGTTTATTATTTTCGTTTATCTGTGGTTTTATATAGTTGTTTATGTGAGCAACTGTTGCCAAAGATACAAAAACGTCTATATTAGCTATAATCTTAGCTACTTTTTGTATTCTGTCTATATTTTTATATATAGTATCTCTTATACTTACAAATATCTCATATTCTAGAGATTTAATTTTCTCTTCAGCATGTAGTATCTTTTCTTCTATTTCTTTTAACTCTGGAGTTATATATCTTTCTGCATTACTAAGTGTCTGCTTTCTTATATATGTCTCATCTAGTTTTGCTTGTTTAAAGTTAGCCTTTGTTATTTCTATATAATATCCAAATACTTTATTAAATCCTATTTTTAATGATTTAACTCCCGTCTTTTCTCTTTCTCTATTTTCTATTTCTTTTATAAGAAAAGCACCATTTTTAGAAATATCCCTCAATTCTTTAAGTTCATCACTAAAATCAGACTTAATTATATTCCCATCTTTTATAGTTATTGTAGGTTCTTCCAAAATGGCTTCATCTATTAAACTGTATATATCATCCAACTTGTCCATTTCTGATACATACTCTTTTAATCTATTTGCATTTGATAAGTCTATTGTGTCTTTTAGATTTGGTAATTTTTCTACTGAATTTTTTAAGTGAACTAATTCTTTTGGTGTTACTCTTTCAAATGCTATTTTCCCACATATTCTTTCTATATCATATATATTTTTAAGTATATCATTTAAATCTTCTCTTAGTATAAAATCATCTTTTATTTCTTCTATTACATTTAATCTATTTTCAATTTTAGGTTTATTTATCAGAGGCTCTTCTACATATTTTCTTAGAAGTCTTCCTCCCATCGCAGTAGATGTTTTGTCTAAAACATGTAATAGTGAACCTTTCTTTTTATTTCCTCTTATAGTCTGAGTAAGTTCTAAATTAGTTCTAGTAAACATATCTAAGACCATATACTCTGATGAATTGTATATATTTATATTATTAATATTGGATGTTATCTGCTTTTGAGTGTTATATATATAGTTTAGAAGAATTGATAAACTCGATTTTATAAGACCCTTATCATCAAACTTTAATTTTTGTAGATAAACCTCTGGAAAATACTCTTTTAATATATTTATATCTAAATAGTTGTCGCTAAAACTTTCATTTATGTATATGTTGCTTACAGTAGCTATATCTCTAAGTTTTTCTATAAAATTCAAATCATTTATAATTATTTCTGTAGGATGAATTTTTGCAATTTCTTCTATTACTTTATCTTCATTCAGACAAGTTGCATTAGCTTCTCCTGTACTTATATCTACATAAGTTAAACCTATATTGGTGTCATCCTTATATAAAGATAATAAATAATTATTTTTTTTATTTTCAAGTAAATTTCCATCTAGAACTGTTCCAGGAGTAATAACTCTTATTACCTCTCTCCTAACAATTCCTTTTGCAGTAGATGGGTCTTCCATTTGCTCACCTATTGCTACTTTATATCCATTTTCTACTAACTTTGATATATATGAATTGGCTGAGTGAAATGGTACTCCACACATAGGAGCACGTTCTTCTAAACCACAGGCTTTCCCTGTTAATGCTATTTCAAGAGCTTTTGAAGCTACTAATGCATCTTCAAAAAACATTTCATAAAAATCTCCCAATCTAAAAAACAGTATACAATCTTTATATCTATTTTTTACTTCAAGATACTGTTTCATCATAGGAGTTAATTTATTCATATCTATTTGCATTATTAAACCTCCTTCTTTTCTAATTAAATATTATATCATAGTACTTGATTATTATTAACATAATATATAAAATTTTGACGTATAACTAAAAAACAATCCAAAATGCTGATTGCACTTTGGATTGTTAAGTTTAATAATCACTAGGTAAAAACGTATAGAATTTTATAATAAAGATATTATCTCTTTTTTCAGTTTAATAACATTCTCAAGATTATCTTCATTTATATTTCTATTATCTATGATAAATTCTTTTTTTACTATTGATGGTTTTTTTGAAATAACATAAATTCTATTTGATAGCATTATAGCTTCATCAATATCATGAGTTATAAGAAGTATCGTTGAATTTACTTTTTTCTTAACTTCTAAAAGCCATTTTTGCATAGATGTTTTAGTTAATGAATCGAGTGCACCAAAAGGTTCATCTAAAAGCATTATGTCATTAGAATTTATAAAAGTTCTCAAAAAATTAGCTCTTTGTCTCATACCTCCAGAAAGCTCTGATGGATATTTATACTCATACCCTTCCAAACCAAAAACCTCAAAGTAGTGTTTTACCATAGACCTAGCTTTGCTCTTTTTTTCTTTTTTTAGTACCAATGGAAGAGACACATTATCTATTATAGTTTTATATGGTAAAAGTAAATCTTTTTGATACATGTAGCTATAATTACCGTTTATGTTTACCATACCACTATTATAGTCTGTCAATTGAGTTATAATATTAAAGATAGTACTTTTTCCACATCCGCTTGGTCCCAATATAGAAACAAATTCGCCTTCATAAACATCAATACTTATATCTTTTAAAACATCTACATCTTTATATGTCTTTGATACATTTTCTATAGATATTTTTGCCTTTTTATTGTGGTAAGAATTCATTTGTGTAAGCATCACTTGCCTTCATATCCTTATCTATTAATTTATATTCTTTTAAGAATGATGTATAGTTATTCCATACACTATCTTTCATTTCTCCCCATCTTGGTGCATCATCTTTATATTTACTTGCTAAATATTCTTGACTCTTTATTGCTAGTTTTTCATCTACCTCAGGAGCATGCTTTACTAAAGTTTTTGCAGCATCTTCAGGATTTTTTATTGCATACTCATAACCTTTTGTTGTAGCTTTTAAGAATTTCTTAGCAAGTTCTGGGTTGTCTTTAAGTACAGTCTCATTAGAAATTATAAGTGGTGTATAATAATCTAATCTTTCATCTAGGTCTTTTACTGGTATAAAGTTTAAATCATAATCAATTAAATTAGCTTTAACTACATCCCAACCTTCAAATATCCATGCAAAATCTACAGTTTTCATAGCTGCAAAGAAATCATCTTGACCAGTATTAACTATCTTTAATTTATTAAAGTCAGCTCCATTTTTATTCATAACTGCTTTAAAAACAGCTTCTTCTGATGGAGAACCCCAACCTCCATAAGTTTTTCCTTCAAAATCTTTTGCTGTAGTTATGTTTTTTTCTTTTGGAGATGCAAATCCAGAAGTATTGTGTTGTATAACAGTAGCTACAGCTTTTATTGGAAGTGGGTCTTCACTAGTTTTTGCGTAAGTAACTTGCTCTTGATAACTTATACCAAAGTCAGCCTTTCCTGTTGCTACTAAAGTCTCAGCTCCACTTTCAGGTGGTTGTACTATTTCAACATCCAAGCCTTCTTCTTTATAATAACCTTTATCAAGCGCCACAAATAATCCAGTATGATTAGTATTTGGTGTCCAATCAAGTACAACAGTCACTTTTTTAGAAGAAGTATCTTTACTATTTTTTTTGTCTTTATCACTATTATTTCCAGAAGAACATCCAGTTATTGTTGCTAATGTAAGAGCACTTACTAAACCTAATATTCCTAATTTTTTGAAATTCATAATATCCTCCCTCAAGTACATTTAATCTTCTAATCTATGTTTTATAACAACTTTTTTTATAGCTTGTACAATTCCTACAAATATTAAGCTAAATATAACTACTAATATAGTAGATGCAAATACTTTATCAAGTGCATATGCACTTTTTGACCTTAGCATATAAACACCAAGACCTTTAGTTCCACCTAACCACTCTGCAACAGTTGCTGCCATTACAGCATAAGTAGAAGATATTTTAAGTCCAGAAAAAAATTTATCCATTGACATAGGAAATTTGAGATGAATAAAAGTATTAATCTTATTTGAATTCATAGTCTTAAACAAATTTAAATAATCTTTATCAATATTCTCAATACCATCTACAAAACTTATTAATATAGGGAAAAAACACGTAAGTGTTACCATCAATATTTTTGGCATTGTTCCAAAGCCAAACCAAATCATAAAAAGTGGAGCTATTATTATTGTAGGTATCATTTGAGTCACTAACATAATAGGATAAAGACATTTTTTTATTATCAATACAAAATCCATTAATATTCCAATTATTAAAGATATTATTATCGCAACTATAAAGCCAAATATTGCTTCCCCTATAGTAACCATGGCATGCATGGATAAATTTTGATAATCTTTAAAAAATACGTTAATTATATCTATTGGTGTAGGCAGTATATATTGAGGAACTCTCAAAACTTCTACCACAGATTGCCAAAAAATAAGTATAAACAAAAATGTTGCTATTGGATACATACTATTTTTGACTTTATCTATGATTTCTAAGTTTATCATCTATAGTTAAACCCCCAGCTTTTTCATCTACTCTAGCTACTGTTATAACTCTTTCACATCCAAGATTAAAAGGGATTTTATGTACTTTTTTTAGTAGTTCAAAAACTTCATCAAAATCACCTTCAACAGTAGTACTCATTGCTCCTATTTCACATTTAAGACCACTGTTTTCAATTTCTGCTATACAAGCATCTACTACTTTATACATTTCTTCTTCACCTTTGTAAGGTCTTAGTGGCATTACTGCTATGTCTGCAATTACCATTTAAATCACTCCTTTTAAAATAATTAATACCTACTAGGTATATTTTGTTTTTTATTAAAATATTTTATAGATAAAAACATAGTATATTTAAATAAAATAAAAGTCTTATCCAAAATAGGATAAGACTTATTTTTATCTTTACTGGTCTCCCTACACTGGCATTATCCAAACAGGTTCAAAGGGTCGAGATAAAATCTCCTCTCAGCATATTAGCTCCCCGAAATATATTATATCTTTTCTACTTGATTATACTACACTTATCATATTTTAACAAATTTTTTATTTATATCATATATTTTATTTGTATTAAAATTTACAAAACTATTATAGTAGTTTATGATTTATTGTCTTTATTCCCACTAATTTTTTAAAATTTCAATAACCATCTTTTATTTACTATAGCTTTATTCTGTTAATGCTATTATTTTTGATATAATAGATTTTTATACACATATATTTATTATCTATACTCTTTTTAATATATTGAACACTTCCTGTTGATTAATTTTGTGCTACTTCATCAATATAATTCAAATAAATTAATAATATAACTTTACAGTTCCTTTTACACAACAAGCTTTATTACATAATTTACTTGTATGTTTTATTTTTAAAGGACAAAATAACTTTTATATTTAATTTTTTTAATTTATATATTGAAAAACAAAACGTTTTCCTGTAATATTATAATCGTAGAATAAAACTAACTAGGCAAAACTAGAGAAATTTAGTGACGCAAAGCTATAGGGACTAACACTTATAAAATAAGTTATGTCAGCCAGTTGCCAAAAAGATATTTTCTTTTTGTTTTTTATGAAAGTTTTTTAGGGGGATAAATAATATATGTTTATGAATAAAATAGATAGATGTACACATATACTAACTGCCTATATATGTAGTTCATATGACTACTGTAATTTTATAGATACGCAGTTAAACGATTTTATACTAGAGTATGGTGAAAATGTTGTGGAATCTTGTTTACATCAAGTGATGGTATTGGTAAGTAAGTATAATTAAATGGATTTTATTTTCTAGAAAACCCTTTTTAGTTTTATCTACATTTTAAATGTATTATTGATATAAAATTGATAAAAAAAAGATATCATTTGTATAATCATGTTGCTCAATTTCCTTATGAGTATGCCCTGCTACTATCGCATCAATTCCATCAACTTCTTTAGCTAGTTCTTGTATTCTATTACCTGGATTTTTAGGCTTTTTAGGTTTTTCTCCACTATGTACTACGGCTAATAGTATATCTGGATTTTCTTTTTCTTTTATTTCCTTCACCCATTTTTTAGCATCATCTATCATATCATTCATATATAAATCCTGGTATGTAGCCATATCTTTTAAATCTCTGGACTTAGCCTTAATTTTATTTTCGTTTTCATCAAAATCCCATCCTTCTCCGACTTCTTTGATTGTAAGACCAAGTATACCAAGCTTAACTTCACCATATTTTGTTTCAATTGTATTTATTGTGTAAGGTTTAACATAACTTGAACTGTTACTATTATATGTATTCGCAGATAAAACTTCTATATTTTCACTATTAAATTCATTTATCATTTTATCTAAATTTTTTTTAGAGCTAGAAACAAACTCATGATTACCAAGCACTACTGCATCATATTTAACTTCACTCATTTGTCTAACTATAGGTACTTCTTTTTTAATTACTTCATCTTTTTCGTAAGCATCTCGAGCCTCACTAAGATATTGCTCCATTGCTCCTAAACCATCCGAATCATAAAAATCTCCTGCATCTACTAATGTTATATTAGAGTCTTTTTTTCTTTCTTCGTTTATTTTTTCAGCTACATTATAGGTAACTTCTCCATGTAAGTCTGTAGTTGCTAATATATTGATTTCAGTGATTTTATCATTTTTAGAATTAGTGCAACCTGTCAATATCATTGGAATTGATATTAAACATAAACTTAATACTTTGGCTTTACTTTTAAAATTCATTTTATCCCCCTATAAAACTTAATATACATAAAGTATAACGTTGAACTAACAAACTAATTTACACCAAAATATATATTAGCGTAATTAATAAGCTAATTTATTCTCAATAAATCTCTAAATGTATTATTTAAAATTTACATTACTCATCTGTATTAACCTGTCCTAAGTATTTAAAATTAGAATTCTTATTTACAATAGTTAATTGTTTTGGTAATGAATAAATTAATGATTTAGAATCAATTATATCTATTTTAAAATATGTAATCAATGATAATAAACATAAAATTAATGCCATTAAATTTCCTGTTCTATTTTTTTCATTAAACATATTAGATACTCTTTTTTTTATATCTGATTTCTTATGCAGTCCAGCTACAAATTTATTTGAAGAATTTAAATCTTTTTTCATTGCACCTATAATAGTCAAAGCATACTCTTTTTTATCTTCTATACTACGATTTTTTAAAACTCTTTCATCACAATAAAGTTCACAATCTAAATCTATAACTTTATCCATAATGTACATAAAAGGATTAAACCAATATACTATTTTTAAGAATAATACTAAATATTTAATATAAATGTCTTTACTCTTAAAATGCATAAGTTCATGTCTAAATATCCATTCAAGTTCTTTTAATTTATAATCATATGGTGGTAAAAGAACACAGGAATTAAAAAATGACGGAGTTTCAACTTCATGAGAATATTTAATCTTTACATTTTTATTTATATTAAGTTCTTTTAATAAACTATCATAAAGATTGTTTATGTCTTCATCATCAACATCATAGGACAAATCCTCTATCAGATTTTTAAGCTTAATATATTTCCATAAAGTAGAAATCAAATAAAATATCGTAACAGTAATCCAAATAGACACTAAAATAATAGTACACAAAGTAGAAATATTGTTAAAACCTTCTAAATTTGCCTTATTAATATTGTGTTGATATTTCAATTCATTAAATGCAAAAGTATAATATGTAAATGGTAATAATAGTTTTATAATAACAATAAACCATATATAATATTTAAATTTTCTACTGAAAGTTTTAAAAATAGTCATTCTAAAAACTAATAAGAGAACTATAAATAAACTACTTACTAAAACGGTTCTAAAAAAATCGTTTAAAATTGAAATCATAAATTTTCACCCCCTTATTCTAGAGTGAATTGTGGAATATTTAAAAAACAAGCACCAATATAAAAATAGCAACAGGACTATGTCTTTCTTAATACAAAGAATTCCTTCATGACACCAGTTAAAAATTCCAATATCTTTTGACAGTTGACATACTTAAATTTAATTAAATAGGATAATGACTTTTAGGTATAGCTTTTCTTTTATCTCTTTTAAGACATAATCGAGTCATCTTCTATTATCAATAAGCATAGTTGGTTTTAATTTTATTCCATCCGAATCTTTTTTTATAAAAATTTAAATACTTCTTTTGTATAATTTTGATTGTAACATAGAGCATGACATAATACCACAAGAGCTATTATATAAATAAAGAATACTCAAATATTTTTCATAATTATGCTACAATTGTTAAATGATACAAAAATAGTAATAAAAGACTATAAGGATTGTTACAAAGATTTATTCTACATTTGACAGAAAGACACCCAAATATTAGAATTAAAGAAACATATGATTTCTTCATTTTTGGCGGATAAAGCCTATACAAAATAAACTATACAGAATCTAAGGAGATTATTTAAATGAATAAAAAATTAATTGGAATTTTGGCTGGGATGGGCCCAAGGTCAACAGCGCCATTTGTTGATTTAATTATTGATGAATGTCAGTCTCAGTATGGAGCGAGATACGATGAAGAGTTTCCTGAAATTATGATATATTCCTTACCTACTCCATTTTATATTGACCGCGCAATAAATCATGAACTTATGAAAAAAACTATCATTAAGGGTCTAAAAAAACTTGAATCAATTGGAACAAACTTTATTGCGATGCCGTGCAATTCAGCTCATATATATTTTGAAGAATTGAAAGAATCAATAGGTATTCCATTATTAAATATTGTAGAAGAAACTATTAAATATTTACCTGCTACGCCACAAAAAGTAACTCTACTTTCAACAAGTTCAACATTTGAATCTACAATTTATCAAAAAGGTATAACAAAAGCTGGTCATGAATTTATATTTAAAGAAGAATGGCAAAAAAAGATAAATGCTCTTATACAAAACATAAAAACAGATAAGAATAATCCACAAAATATCAATATTTGGAATGAACTTCTAGAAAGTATAAAATTTGAATCTATTGAAAATATAGTGATTGCTTGCACTGATTTAAATGTTGTCTTGGAAAAGATACAACCATCAATTAACATTATTGATTCGTCAAAATGTTTAGCAGAGTCAGTTATTAAGAAATATTTAGAGTTAGAAAAATAGAATTTACTCTATTTTTAATTTATAAATATTTTAGATAAATTATTCATAAAAAAGTAAAGCAGTAAGATTATCTTACCACTTTACTTTTTTATAAATACTCACTTTTTTATTTTTGATGATGATTCTAAAATAAAATTCACCTTAATGAGATTGTAAAAATAAAAAAATGAATGTCAGTTAAAATAGAAATATATTTTTCAATTAAAGGTCACAAAATTATTTTATAATACTTTAGTTTAAATATTACTAAACTTAAATACTTTAGTATTTGTTAATACTTGTTAATATATATTTATTGATTTATTATATAATAATATAGATATTACTATATCTTGAATTAGATAAATATAATTACGTATATATTGTTATTGTCAAAATTTAATTCTACATTTTTTTAATAATATTATTTTAGGAGGAAAAAATGATAAACAATATTAAAAATAAATTTAAAGATTACAAACCATATATAAACGGTTATGAAAATATGAAAAGAGCATCTGTATTAATTCCAATAGTAGAAATAAATAACATACATCATATATTATTTGAAGTTCGCTCAAAAAATTTAAAGCATCAACCCAATGAAATTTCTTTTCCAGGTGGAAAAATAGAGTCTAACGAAACTCCTTATGAAGCCGTTATTAGAGAAACATGTGAGGAACTTGGAACTTTTAATGACAATATAGAAGTTATAGCAAGTCTTGACTTACTTATAACTCCTGTAAAATTTATAATACATCCCTACTTAGGATATATAAAAAACATCAATAATTTAAATATAAATAAAGATGAAGTTGACCATACTTTTTTGGTACCTATAAAATATCTTTTAGAAAATCCTCCAAATACCTATAATAATACAGTCAAAGTTTTTCCTGATGAAAATCTTCCATATGGTTCAATTCCAAATCAAAAAGATTATAAATTTGAAAGTGGAAGTTACCCTGTTCTATTTTATAAATATAAAGATTATGTAATTTGGGGAATAACAGCAAAAATATTAGAAAATTTTTTAAACTTCTTATCAGAATAATACTTGTAATCAAATATTCAAATTTTTATATAAGAAGTTTTTAAAATTTTCTAACTTTAAAATGTTATAATTCTAAAAAAGATAGTAAATTATGTTTTATAATATTTTTTATGCTTGATTATTGTTCAATTATTGTTACACAATTTTTAATACAATTTCAAGCTAAGCACTATGTATTAACACCACATTATAAATAAATTATAATATGATAATATATCTAATAAGATTAATCTATGAAATAAATGATTTTAATGTATGTTTATGGTAAAATATTAATAATTAAGTAAACTGATAAATCAGAGTATCTGGAGGTGCTTATAATGTTTGCAGTAGGATTCACAGTTATAATTGCAATTGCCTCTTTCATTTTAAGTATATTGTTATTTAATGGAAAAGCAAGTATGCTATTAGCAGGTTATAATACTATGAGTGATAAAGAAAAAGCTCGATATGATGTAAAAAAACTATGTAGAAGTTCTAGCATTGTTACTTTTATTGTATCTATAATGTTATTTATCATGTCATTTTTGGGATATAGAATAGAGAGTGGACAAATGGATGAAAAAAAAATGCTTCCGTTTGCTGTAATATTTATAATAGTTATACTTGCTAGCGTGTTTTTCAATATCTATTACTCTAACAAGAAATGTAAAAAATAAAAATTAGTAAGTTAAGCAGTTAATTATGAAAGATTGACTGCTTTTTTATGTCTATTAGATATTTTAATATATAATAAATACTAAATATAGTTAAGTAAGCTTTGATAAAATAGAATAAAAAATAGATGTACAATTAATTTACATCCTATATCAAATTTATTTTTATTTACAATAGAAACTGAAATTATCATAATATATATGATATGTTCTTAAAATTTAAAAATTTAATATATTTTGTTTTATAGTACATCTATTCCAATCAGTTTACATAATTTTATTATTTTATACAGTTCTAATCATTTACTAGTACACCATTCAATGAAAATGTTCTAGGTTCAGTGATTTTAACCATAACTAATTTTCCAATTAAATCATCACTTCCACCTTCAAAATTTACAAGTTTATTTTGTCTAGTTCTACCAGCAAATTTATTTTCATTATTTTTGCTTCTTCCTTCGACCAAAACTTCAACTACTCTATTTTTATATTCATTATTTATCTCTGCTGAGATTCTATTTACTGCTTCTAATACTCTATTAAATCTTTCATGTTTTATTTCTTCTGGTATTTGATTTTCCATTTTAGCAGCAGGAGTTCCCTGTCTTTTAGAATAAATAAATGTAAATGCTGAATCATATCTAACTTTTTCAACCACATCTAGAGTATCTTCTAAATCTTCTTCTGTTTCTCCTGGAAAACCTATCATTAAGTCCGTTGAAAAAGCAATATCTGGCACTTCTTTTTTAGCTTTCTCTATTATGTCTAGATAATATTCCTTTGTATAATGTCTATTCATTTTTTTCAGAAGACTACTACTTCCACATTGTATTGGTAAATGTAAAAATTCACACACCTTATCACAATCTCTAATTGCATATATCACCTCATCAGATATGTCTTTAGGATGAGATGTCATAAATCTAACTCTTTCAATTCCTTCTATATCATTAACTTTTCTTAAAAGTTCTGAGAATGCAACTGGATTTTCAAGTGTTTTGCCATACGAATCTACATTTTGTCCAAGCAAAGTTATTTCTTTTGTTCCATTTGAAACAAGCTCTTTTATCTCATTAATTATATCTTCAGGTGTTCTGCTTCTTTCTCTTCCTCTTGTATATGGAACTATACAATAGGTACAGAAATTATTGCATCCATACATTATATTTACAAATGCTTTTAATTCAAATTTTCTATTACTTCTAAGGCCTTCTATTACTTCTCCATCTACATCCCATACATCTACTAACATTTTGTCAGAATTTATTGATTCTGTAAGTAATTGTGGAAATTTATATAGATTATGTGTTCCAAATACAAGGTCTACATGTTTGTATTTTTTTCTTAGTTCCTCTACAACATGTGGTTGTTGCATCATACATCCACACACAGCTATTTTCATGTTTGGATTTTTTCCTTTTAGATGCTTTAACTGACCTAAATTTCCATACACCTTTAGTTCTGCATTTTCTCTTACTGCACATGTATTATATATTATTAGGTCACTTTCTTCAACTATCATTGACATTTGGTATCCCATTTCTTCTAACATTGAACAAAGTTTTTCTGAATCATGTTCATTCATTTGGCATCCAAAGGTTTGAGTAAACACGAGTTTTCTCTTTCCAGTTCTGTTGAAGTACTCTTCATTTTGTCTGTGTATTTGTTCTATATATTTATCTTGTTCTTGTATTTTCTCTATTGGTATTGTTACTTGTTTTCTTTTGCTCACTTCTATTCCTCCTAGTTAATTTCTTTTATTACACATAACCTTAATTATATCAAATAAGAAAAATCTTTTAAAGGTATTATTAAAGTTTTAACTATAATAAAAGACAGCCAAATCGCTGTCCTTTATTATATTATACTTTTATATAAAAATAGATTTTAAATCAATCCATTTACAATTCTACAAAATATATTTCTATTGATATCTAATAATTTACTAAGTTTATACTATACAAGTACATTAAATTAATCTTATTTAAGAAAATAAAATAATCATAATATCTTTATAAAATAAACTTTTTATTATATCAAGTATATCTCAAATTAAATATTATAAGCCATATATCTAATCAAATTTTAACTTTGGTAACTAACCCTTCTTATTGATAAATTAACAATTTTGAATAAAAATATTCCTGCAACTAAATTTATTAAAACAGCTGGTAATACTACTGTTAAGAATAATGCTGTAAAAGAAGCTCCTGGAAGACCAACTATAGCTTGAGCAGCTAACAAAAATATTGTTCCACTTACAAGTGTTCCTATTGGCATTATAATTGCAACTACTATAGTATCCTGTGTTTTTTTAGATAAGTTTTTTATAAAAGGCATTTTATAGCTAACATATATTAATAAAAATACTATATTGGCTGTAAGAGTTTTATCTATTATATTAGGAACTTGACCTCCTGGGAAGCTTGATGTAAGTGCTGTAAATATACCTGTCACTATTCCTGCTATTAAGCAAGTTTTATAGTCATCTCTATTTAAAACTAATATCACAAACAGCATTGCTAGTGGTACATCTGGTTTCATTGGTAATCCTATAGCAGGTGTAATTTGATGTATTAATAATCCCATTGCTAAAAGTATTGCATTTAAAGTTAGTTTTTTTGTATTTGTTTTCATTTTTGTATTTCCTCCTAATTTTTTTAATTTTCAATTTATTTTTTTGCCAGTTTTCTAAATCATCATCTTTAGCTTTAGAAATTCATAACATCTATTTCACCACCTTCTACATATCGAATTTTTCGTAAAATAAAAAACTCCGTCCTAAATTAATAGGACGGAGATTATCCGCGTTGCCACCTAAATTATATAAAAACTTAATATAAAACTCAATTTTTATATATCTCATTATCAGGTACTTACATACCCTATTCGCTATAACGTACGACTAACGATAAAGTCTACTCTCAAAAATATGATTTCGATTTACTCCTCTAAGGCCCATTCATCAAATTTTTTCTTACCAAGATTCCACCATCCTTGGCTCTCTATATTGAACCTAAATTTAACTACTCTTCCTTGTCATAGGATTTAATTTATTATATATTGTTTTGCCATTGAAATAATCATATTACTTTTTCTAAAAAATGTCAATATATTTTTATAGCTTTTTAAATATACTTCTTTTAAAACTATTTTTTTAAAATAATACTAATAAAAATCAATACTAATTTCTTTCTTAAAATTTTATACCTAATTCAAACTTTTTAAATTTTATTTTCAATAATTTAATTTATTTTCTTATTATTTATCTATCTATTTTATGTAATTTTTGAATTAGTCTTAATAAGGCTTTAATAATTCTATTTTTATATTCTAATAAAATCTTTTCTTATTTCTTTTAATTAATATTACTATTACTATAGCTATAATGATAAATATCACTATTACTAACAATATCAACTTTGATATTATATTGTGTTTTTTTATACTTCTGTTACTATGTCTATTTATAATTCCATTTCTATACCTTTTATTACTTGTACTTCGTTTTTTTAGTTTTATTTTACTTTTATTTGACCTACTACCTCTATGTCTTTTTCTAGATTTAATAGTCTTAAACTTAGCATTAGTAGATGTATAGTTCGTTTGTGTTGAGTAAACAGATGTACTAAAATCGTTAATAATTTCAGCTTCTACTTGTAGCGGATTTACAATACTGATTACTAGCAAAAAACATATAATTATCCTAATCAATTTTTTCTTTTTTTTCATTTACTTTCCCCTCATAAAAAATTTATATCTATTTTATTATAATATATACTCACTCAAAAACTACAAATTTTTTCAAATTTCTAATTTTTTTATATTAGATATTTTTTATAATATCAGAAGAATATTAAAATTTGACTATATTTTTTCGTCCTTATTCTTAATCTAACTGGAACAATAGGAATTACACAAATAGAATTAAGCAATGCATTCCTTTTTTATATTTATCAATCAACAGTGGAATGTTCAACAATACTATAATGTCATTAACTTTAAATTAAAAACTAAAATTTTACAATTTAGATATCTCTTCAACAATCTCTTTGACAGATTTATTAGAAACATTAATTTTCGTTGTTGCTAATATTTCATACATGGGTAAATAGTTAACACTTCTTTCTATTACATCAGTAAAACGCAAACCTTCCTCTCCATCGGTCTTCAACCTTTTTCTCAATACAGTTTCATCACAAATTAAGGAAATATTTATTACTCTACAATCAGATATATCTAGGCAAGATATAATAGTATCAATAATACTTTGTTCATGCATTACCCAACAAAAAATAATATTTTCAAAAGTACTACACTTTATAAAGTTATTCAACAATGAACAAATATTTGAAAGAACCATTTTTTTCGTTTCAACAGTAATTTGAAATGGATGCATATCCCAACACCAATCACCATCAAGAAAAACACTATTTTTCAAGATTAATTTTAGAGATTGGCATACTGTTGTTTTGCCTACTCCCATTGTCCCACCAATAATATAAATATTTTTCATTCATTTTTCCTTTCAAAGTTCAATTTATTTGTTAGTCATATTTTATCACATCAACATATAAAAATCATACTTTAACATCTATCATATTATTCATACCATATACAATTGCTTTGTTATCTTTAGGTCTCTTATATTCCTTCCTAAATGGATTAAGTAGAAAATTAAACTTATAAATCAGTTTTTATTACTTAAATTTTTGAAATAATTAATTTAAACTTTATACATTTATTAATTTGTAACATAATCTATATTCATACTTTCTTTCATTAAAATTCCATGATACAATAATACTGCTAGATAATAGTAGTAGTTTAATATAAAACTAATATATATATAATTATGTAATAATAAATATTACAAAGGAGAGTGAATTATAATGTTATCAAAACCAGCAACAATGCTTTTAGGTCTAATAAATGAAAAGCCTCTTAATGCCTATGAAATTATAAAAGTGCTAGAATACATGAATGTAAAGTACTGGTTTAATATCGCAGACTCAACCGTATATACTACAATTAAGACTTTAGAAAAAAGAGGATTGATTTTAGGTACTGTTAAAAAGGATGGTAATATGCCAGACAAAACGGTTTACACAATCACAGAAAAAGGAAGTATAGAATTTCACGATACTTTGAGAAGTTCTATTTTAAAATTCGATTATGACACTAATATTTTTTCTATTACAGCATTCTTTATTGAATGCCTAGGAAAAGAAGAAAGAAAGAAGCTTTTAGAAAAACGATTAGAAGTTTTAAATCAATATCTAACAGGGATTAAGCAAAAAGATGATGATTGGGAAAAAGAAGTTAGTGAATTTCATGTTGCTAATGTAAAACGTATGATAGATATAGTATTAGCAGAAATTTCTGGAACAAAAAAATTATTAACTGTTTGTAAGGGTTAAGCAAAAACTGTAGATAATGGCTTTCCACATATAATTCATAGTTTACTGTTTTGTATTTATTTTATTTACTCTTCTTTCATAGATATAGAAAGGGCACCTCATATGAAGTGCCTATCTATATTATATTCATTTTTAGTTATTACCTTTAACTATTGTATAAAACTTTTTTCTCAATATATTTTCATATACCCTTATGAATGACATCTTGCATTTATTAGGATTCTTTTTTATAAAGTTTATTATATATGATTATGTCAAAGTCGAATATTCTTCTACATACTGACTATATACATATCCAGAATATCTTTTCCCATTTTTGTGAATATTGATTCTTGTCCATTTTCCAACACTATAACAGACTTCAACTTTAAAACCATCAGGAATTGTAGTTATTATTTTTGAATCTGTTGTTCTGTCATTTCTTAATTCTAGATTTAAACCATTAGTTTTTATATTTCCTATGTAATTTCTTTTTCTGTTTTCTAGAATATTATTACTTTTAGCATTGCTCAATTTCTCTAAATATTTATATAGTAACCAACCTTTGTCATAATTACTTTCAACTTCTGCCCATTTTCCATCTACACAATTTAACTTAACCATTTTTCCTTCTGGTATGCTTTTTAATTTCATACTGTTTATATCTGGTTTCTCTCTTAAATTCAATTTAATCTTAGTCTTAAAATTGATGTTAGATTCATCAAAGTTTTTTAACATTAATTCAGATATCATTTAAAATCCTCCTCTTGCCAAATTTTAAGTTATTAAAAATACCTAACTCTTAAAAATTAAATTTAACAAAAAGAATTATTATCTTTTTGGCAACTGGCTGACATGACCTTTATTATATAAAGATTTTAGTCCCTATAGCTTTGCGTCATTAGATTTATCTAATATTGCCTATATCTGAATAATAACACAAATTAAATATTTACAAAATAATATTCCCTCAAATTTTATATTAATTAAATATAAATTCAATTTTTAATTAATAATAAATAAAAAATATCTTTATATTACTAAATAAATTATTATTCTCTATGAATCATCTATAAAATAGTAATTTACCTAACATATAATTTTTTATAACAAACTTTTTTCTATATTAAGAATATGAAGATATAAAGACAAATTCATAATTTCTTATATCTTTAATACAGGAACTTTTATAAATATATATAAACAAAAAAGTTTGTGTGTATTCATACAGGTTCTCATATCTTATATCTCTTTTCTGATTATTGAATACTATTTAGGTATCATAATTTTTAAATGCTTACTTGACAAAAAAGGTATATCACTGTATTATTAATATAAACCGACGGTCAGTCTATAAAGTAAATATAAGTATAACATCTACATATATTTGTATGATTATGAAAGTACATAAAGACTAACTAATAAAAATTTTAATGAAAATAGTGGTAACTATTGTTATCTCTTATCAAAATATAACATTAATAAAAAAATCACTTATGATACCCTTTCTTGAGTTTTTTTATATTCAACTCAGTTCACTTACTTTAGTTATTTACATTGCTATACTTATGCTATTTTTAATTTTTTAAAATTTTTAAGAAACGAGGATGAAATATGTTAAAAAGAATATTACAAAAAGATTTATCAAGAAATAAAGTAGTAACAGCCACATTATTCATATTTATTTTCCTGGCAGCTATGTTGGTATCTAGTGCTACAAATATCATTATAGAACTTACTAGTTCTATGTCTTCCTTGTTTAGACAATCTCATGCACCTCACTATGTTCAAATGTATTCTGGAGAATTAAACCAAAAATTAATCAATGAATTTACATCTTCAACTCCGTCTGTAAAAGAACAACAAACGGTTGAACTTCTAAATATCAATGGAAGAAATATTTTTCTAGGAAATGAGAAAAAAAGCCAATCTGACAGTGTTTTAGAAAATAGTTTTGTGAGGCAAAATAGTAAGTTCGATTTTTTGTTAGACATGAATAATGCTATATTAAAAGTAGAAAATGGAGAAATAGGGGTTCCTGTCTATTACATGAAACAAAATAATTTAAATATTGGAGATAAGATACAAATAGCCAATGGTGATTTCTTCATGGAATTTACAATAAAAGACTTTGTGCGTGATGTACAAATGAACCCTTCCCTTGTTACTTCAAAGCGTTTCTTAATCAGTAATGATGATTGGAATACTTTACATGCTAACTTAGGTGAAAGTGAGTACCTTATTGAATTTCTATTAAATGATATAAATAAAATTAGTGAATTTGAAACGTTATATCAATCAACTAATCTTCCACAAACAGGAACATCAATAACTTATTCTCTTTATCAAGTACTAAATGCATTATCTGATGGAATTTTAGTTGCAATTATTATATTAATTAGTATTCTACTTATTATAATTTCTACTTTATGCTTACGATTTACACTAATTACAACTATTGAAGAAGATTATCGTGAAATTGGTGTTATGAAAGCAATTGGTATCCAAAGTGTTAATATCCGAAAGTTGTATCTTGCAAAATATCTATTGATTGCATCTTTAGCAAGTTTTTTTGGTTATATAACCTCATTATTTATTGGAACTTTTTTTACAGAGAATATCAATCTTTATATGGGTACAGTAGAAAAAAATACTTTTAGTGTCTTTATCCCATTAATTGGTGCAGTTATTGTATTTATAGCAGTTATATTCTTTTGTAATCTAATACTCAAAAGATTTAATAAAATATCAGCAGTAGAAGCATTAAAAACAGGTACTTCAATGACCACTAAACAAAACAGATATAATATAAAACTGTACAAAAGCAAAATAACAAATGTTAATCTCTTTTTAGGATTAAATGAAGTAACTGGAAGATTTACCATTTATAGCTTACTCTGCTTTGTTTATGCTGTCTGCACCTTCCTCATGATTGTACCACTTAATTTTCTAAATACTATTCAGTCTCCAGAATTTATTACTTATATGGGAGCTGGTCAAAGCGATATTCGCATTGATTTGCAACAGACAAATGAAACTCAAAACCATCTTAATTCTATATTGAATGTGATTGAAAGTGATGATGATGTTGAAAAATATGATTCCTTTATAACGAGTTCTTATAAGGTAGTGAATCAGGATGGGGCGATAGAAAACATGAAAATAGAAAATGGAGATTTTTCAACTTTTCCACTTGAATATGTAAATGGTTCTGCACCAACAAATGAAAATGAGATTGCTCTATCTGTTATAAATGCTGATGAACTAGGGAAAAGTGTTGGAGATAATTTATCCATTTTTTCAGAAGAAGATAATGAACTAATTCTCACTGTTAGTGGCATTTATCAAGATGTTACATATGGTGGTAAGACTGCAAAAGCGATGCTACCTTACAAAAAAGATACAATTTTATGGTATATCATAAATTTAAATATGAAACCTGGAGTTAATTTAACAGATAAATTAGATCAGTATAGAATGGATTGTTATCCTGCAAAAGTTACAAATATGGATGATTATGTAAGTCAGACATTAGGCTCTGTTATTAGCCAATTAAGACTTGTTATAAAGTTAGCTATTATTCTATCTGTTTCGATTTCTGGATTTATTACAGCAATGTTTTTCAAAATGCTGATTGCTAAAGATACATCACAAATTGCAATTATGCTTAGTTTAGGATTTTCTACTAAAAATATACGAACTCAATATACTGCAAGAGCATTATTAGTGCTTACAATTGGAATTATTTTAGGAATTATTGCATCAAATACAATTGGTCAGAAAATAGCAGGGCTACTTCTTTCTGGTATATCCAATTTACAATTTATAACAAATCCACTAATTGTATATATAGTTTGTCCAATAACTTTAATTATAACTGTATCTGTTACTATTACAGCAATTAGTATGACAATCAAAAAAATAAAAATTATGTCTATCATAGAATAAGAGGTATATTATGAATAATATTATAGAAGCTAGAAAAATTAGTAAAGAATATGTCATCAGCAAAGAGGATATACATCAAGTTTTAAAAGGAATTGATTTAACCATTCAACATGGAGAGTTTGTATCTGTTATGGGAGCTTCTGGCTCAGGAAAAACAACTCTACTTTATAACTTAAGTGGTATGGATAAACTCACATCTGGAAATATTACATTCTGCGGAGAAATGATTTCTAGTATGTCTGAGGAAGAATTATCGAAGATACGATTAGAAAAAATGGGATTTATCTTTCAACAAAGCAATTTACTAAAAAATTTAAATATTTTTGATAATATAGTCCTTTCCGCCTATTTGAGAAAGGAAGAAAGCCGCCAAATAATTAATGAACGAGCAAAAACACTTATGGAGAAAACAAATATTTCAGAAATCAAAGATAAAGATATTACTCAGGTTTCTGGTGGTCAACTTCAAAGAGCAGCTATATGTCGTGCATTAATTAATACTCCAGAAATCTTATTTGGAGATGAACCAACAGGTGCACTTAATTCTAAAGTAACAAATGAAGTGATGGACATTCTTTTAGATATCAACAACTCTGGTACAACCATTATGCTTGTAACTCATGATGCCAAAGTTGCAGCAAAAACAGAACGAGTAGTATTTATGTCTGATGGTGTAATCATTGGAGAAATTATATTAGGAAAGTTTAATGAATATAATAACAATTTAAAGGAAAGAGAAAATAAACTTACAAACTGGTTATTAGAATTAGGTTTTTAGAAATATTAGTATAAATAAAACAGATATTACTAATATTATAAAATCAAAATAGTTATAAGTAAAGAAATAAGTAAATCTATTATTAGGAAATCTATAAAGTAATATAAGTACAACTTCTTAAAGCAATAATTGTTTATAAGAAATTTTTCATATATCTAAATTAAGATATACAACATTTTATTAAACTATCTACTTCACATATATATTAAAGCTGATGACTTATCTAATGTTTGATGATAAAATAAAATTAATAAATATTTAATTATAGAGGATTATATTATGAACATTATTAAAAGAGTACCCTTAATATTAATAGTATTAATTGCAATATTACTAACAGGATGTTCTCCAAGAGAAAGTGCTAGTGAAGTAGCAAAAAAGTACAGTGATAGAGTAAATTCTGGAGATTATGAAACAGCATATGATTTACTAAGCAAAGACACCAAGAAAAAAGTTAGCCTTGAAAGGTTTAAAGAGTATCAAAGTGTATTACTTGAGACAAAAAAAGTAATTGGTTATAAATTAATAAAAGAAGAAAATATAGAAAAATATAAATATGATAAAAAAGAATATAAAAATCTTGTTAAACTAGAAGAAACTTATGATATAAAAAATATTTACTTAAAAAAATGTGAGTCTTTAAAAATTAATAGGTACCTTATAGTTGAAAATAATCAATATAAGTTATTATGGCATGAAAATTTCAAACGAAATCTTAGTTCTAGATACCTTGATGTTGTATATCTAAAATTTAGAAAACATGAGATAGTTTCAGATAAAACACTTAAAAAAGCACTTAAAGATACTACTCTACTACTGAAAAAAGCAGTTGACATTGATCCTACTAATTCAGATGCTTATTATGCACAAACATGTCACTATATGAATTTAGACGAATATGATAATGGTCTGATTTCAATTAATAACTGCTTAAAATATTTAGATAAAAAAAATTCTAATTATAAAAAAGATTTAAGTGATGCATATAATTTAAAGGCCGTTATGTGTATGGGTAATAAAAAATATGATGAAGCAAAAAAATTTTTAAATAAATCATTGTATGCTAATAAGGATAACAATGATGCAAAGTTTAACTTAAAAGTAATAAAAAATCAATTAGAGTAAATGCCTAATTTATTATATTCAACAAATACATATAAATTGGTGCAAGTAATATTTTTTTACTTCCATATATAAATCACAGTACTTATGTAAAATTATTATATAATAATTTAATTTTTTATAGATTAAAATTAACATGTTTTAGACTTTTATTTATAATCCAGTTAAATTTATTATTACCTTATTCTAAAGTTTACTTAGTAACTGAATCTATATGACTTTATATAAATATAAAATAAATTCATTTATATTTATTATGTATTTATACAATATTCTCTATTAAATTAAAATACCTATAAATTAATTACAAACTTAAATTATAAAAAAGAACTTATTACTATATGAAAGTTAATATATGAGCAATAAGTTCTTTATATTTGTACGTAAAACATTAATCAATTAAATTTAAAATACATAACAAGATAATACTAAAAATATATAATTATGTTAGATAATAAAATCTAAAGCAATAGGTATTTATAAATATTTATAATTTTTAAATTTGTATATGACAGTAGTTAAATATTACATAATAAATCCAAATAAATATATAGATATCACACCTGTAACAATAGAAATTCCAATAGATTTAAATTTATATGCAACAAGAAGCACAATTAGAAAAGATATAATTTTAGGATTTACTACAGACAAATATAAATTATCTCCATTAAAAAATACATCTTTCGCTGTTAAAGAAGTAAGGATTGCTACAGGTATAAATTTCATTATTTTTTTCAAAGACTCAGGCATATCCTTTTTCGAAAAAATTAACATTGGAAGAACTCTTGGAAGGTATGTAACAATGTACATTCCTATTATAATAAAAAATATATAATTACTATTATTCATAAGATTCCTCCTTTTTAGAATGTACCTCTTCTGCAAAGAACCCAATTAAAGAGGCTAAAATTGATGCAACTATAATTACTAAATTACTCTTAAACAATACATATAAAATAATTGAAATAATAATTGACGATATAAATACTAAAACATAAATCTTGTTTTTTATTTGAGAAACTATTAATGCTATAAACATAGAGGTCAGTATAAATCCAGAAATAGAACTATCTATAGATATTGTTTCTCCTAAAAATGCCCCAATAAAGTTAGCTAAGACTGATGAAACTAGGCAAAAAAAATTGAGATAGATTGCATTTTTATCAGTCCAATTTCCAGTAGTAAATTTTTCATAATTAACTGCAAAAGTTTCATCAGTTATGGTATGGCAAAATGGCAATATAAACTTTGGACTTTTATTTTTTATATACATATTTAAATTGGAACTCATTAAAAAATGTCTCAAATTAACAATAAATGTGGTTAATACAATAGATGTTACACTTGCACCAGCTGAAATCATTGAAGCTGCAATAAATTGAGAACTTCCTCCAAATACCAAAGTTACCATTAATGCTATTTGGAAAGGTGAAAGACCAGATTTCTGCAATAGTATTCCTCCTACTATTCCTATTGGTATATAGCCCAAAAATATGGGTATAGAAGCAATAAAACTTTCTCTTAGTTGCTGAGTTCTTTCCATGATAAATCACTCCTTTTAACCTTTAATACACTGAGTATTATTAAAATATAAAATAGATTAATCATATAATTGCAATTATACTTAAAAATAGATTTGAATTAACTATATAAGCTTTACTATATAAATAAAAATAAATTAATTTTGAAATACTATTAATTTATAATTACTTTTTGTTGTGAGGCAATAATATATGTCAATTCTTATAAATCCATTATCTATCATATTTTCATTGTAACAGCAAAAAAAATTACACACAATTAAAATATTGTGTGCAATACAATTATCTTTTTTCTTTTAGTAATCGTTTTAATACACTTAAACCAGATTTAAGTTCTTCTATATTTTCTGTAGCACATACAGCTATTCTTATTGCAGAAATAGGTTTTTCTTTTCCAACTGCAAAGCGCTCAGATGCATAAACCTGTACACCTTCTTTGAGTGCTTGTAACTCAAGTTTTTCAGCCATTATATCATCAGGTAGTATTAACCATCTAAATATACATTCATTATTTCCTAAAATATTATACTCAGATAAATATTGATTGACAATCTCATTTCTCTTTCTAGCAGACTTACGGCGTGCCTCAATTAATTTATCTGCTTCTCCTGATGCAATCATACGATAAGCTATTTCTGTTAAAAAATATGATTGAGAGAGATTAATATTATACAAAGCACTTGATAAGGCTTCTCTATACTTTTTAGGTGTAGCAATGTATGCAAGACGCAAGCTAGGTGCAAGAATTTTTGATAAACTTGTAATATAAATTGTCTGATTAGGTATATAATTAGCAACTGGATTCAAATGTATTTCATTAAGTAAACCATGAATAGCATCCTCAATAACAATTAGGTTATATTTGGATGCAATATGTGCAATCATTTTTCGTCCATCCTCTGACATTATATGTGTAGTCGGATTTTGATAATCTGGTATTATATATATTCCCTTGATATTTTCATTCTTGCATACATATAATAAACCTTCTTCACTAATCTCCCCATTTTCTTGTTTAATTGGAATTAATTGTATTCCAAGCATTTTGGCTGCTGTCTTTATTCCAGGGTAAGTTAATGGGTCTACACCTATTCTATCTCCATGTTGAAATAGCCCTGCCAAAATGGCTACAATTGCATTTTGTCCTCCACTTGCAGGAAGTAAGCTATCAGCTGAGGTTTTAAATCCAGTTTGGGAAATCAATTTAGCTATAGCTTCTTTTTGCCAATCAGCGCCATCTCTCTGTCCATATTGAAATATAGTTTTAAAATCCAATTCTTTAGTTATTTGTTTAAATAAAGTACTCATTTCTTCTAATGCAAAATCAGGATTCATTGTACCCATTTCAATGAATGTAATTTTATTACTTGACATCAAAAATAAATTTGACCGTATATCATAAGCTACAAAAGTTCCACTTCCTGTCACCCCACTTATTAATCCTTTCTTTTCACAAATTTTAAAGGCTCTAGAAATAGTACTTACATTTACATCTAGGAAGTCTGCCAATTCACGTTGTGGTGGCAATTTGGTACCAGGCAACAAAGTTCCATTATCAATATCTTGTTCTAATTGTTCTGCAATAGCTTTATATAATATTTGTCCTCTTAATGGCCGTTTTGGTTTCCAATTCATAGGATAATTTTCAAAAGAATTAATTGGCATAAAGTTTCACCTCACATTACTAATTTGACTATTTTGTTTATTTAGAACAATAAATTCATTAGGAAAGTGATTATACAAATCCCTAACCTAAACAAATGAATCAATAGCTGTATTTCATAATTACATTTAAATTTATTTTAATATATACACCATATATTTAAAGCGCTTTCTTGTCAACATAAAAGTAATGCAATCATAATTAAATGAATACTAGAATATTTAATTATTTTTATACAATAAAAAAGAAGGTATAAAGAGCTACCCTCAAGCTCAATATACCTTATAAATATCTACACTTCGTTTTTGACTAATTTCTCTATGTCTTTGATAATATGTTCTTTAGATTTTTTTCCAGCTATTGCATCAAAAATTGCAACAGCTTTTTTCTCTCCAAACTTCTCTGCTACATCATTAAACTCTAGAAATCTAACACTTTCCTTTTGTTTGCCAAACATACAACACCTCTCATACATTTTTATATATTTATTATAACTTCTATATGTTTATTTTTCACCAATAAACGTTAGACAAATTAGTTCCTTTATTTTTTTGACTTTATTTTACCTTCAAAATACTTAACAAAACTAGTTTATTCTACCCTATAAATAAAAATATGCAATTTAATTTGTAAAAAACTCTGTAATAAAATCAGTACTTCTCTTTCCAAAAGTTTTACAGTAAAAATAACAAAAATTATTTATTGTGTAGCAGATTTAATATATAAGTAAGATTCCTTAACTATTTTATTTCTAAAAGTAAATAAAAGGTAAAATATTTAATAACAGAAAAGTTTCAAACTTATATGTTATTAGTAGAATTTTTCTAAAAAAACATATCAAATATTTGATTTTCCTGTAAAATACAGTATCTAGTATAATGACAGATGATTATACAGCTTGAAATAAATAGCCTGTATGCCTTTGATATATAATATTTCAAAAACTTTTATGTTATTATATAGACTTATTTAATTTCACAAAGAGCTAAGTGTAATAGGAGATATTTAAACTGATTAAATTAAGGTTATAAATAATTATAATGTCTAATTATTGACTTTGACACCGTGTCGTAGTTTATACTGAAACTGTAAGGAGGAAGTATAATGAAGACAATCACTATAAGCCAAGTATCTAAAAATATGGGGATATCCACTAGAATGCTACGCTATTATGAACAAATTGGATTAATTAAAAGTTTTCGTCGTGAAGGTTATGCTTACAGAGTTTATGATGATGAAGCAATTTCTAGAATTGAGCAGATTATGCTTTTGCGTAAATTGCGAATTCCTTTACGTCAAATTCAAACAATTCTAGAAAATAAAAATGCAGTTACTGCTATTAACATCTTTCGTCAAAATATAAATGAATTAGACGAGGAAATTACTGCTCTTTCAACAATCAAGGATATTCTCTTTTGTTTTATCAAAGAATTAATTAAAGTTACAGAACTACCATTCAAAAATATTATTTCTGAAAATGACACATTGTTATCAGCTATTGAATCACTCAATATTGTTAGTATTAATTTTAAGGAGGAGCAAGGTATGAATAAGTTAAATAAAGCAGATGAAAGACTATCAAAAATCAATGATATACGTATAGTATACCTACCACCAACTACTATTGCTTCCGCTCATTATATTGGTGATGACCCAGAACTTCATGCAAATACAATGCTTGATGAATTCGTGCGTAAAAACAATTTGAATAAAATTAAACCAGATTTAAGACGTTATGGTTTCAATCATCCTAATCCAATAGATGAAACAGGCTATCATGGTTATGAGGCATGGGTGACAATTCCAGATAATATGGATATTTCGGCACCACTTAAAAGAAAGCAATTTGCAGGAGGGTTATATGGTGCACATATGATTGCTTTTGGCAATTTTGCTGAATGGGATGCACTTCTTGAATGGGTGAATAACAGTGAGAAATATGAATTTGCAGGTGATTTACAAGACCAAGAACATATGTGTGGTCTTTTAGAAGAACATTTAAACTATTTTAGCCATATAGAAAAGACAGACCTTGAGGTAAAAGATATACAACTTGATTTACTAATACCTATTAAGGAAAAATAAGAAAAAATATCAGCATAATAATACTAGTTTGTCAAAAAGATTATATGACTGTGAGATAGCAATTATGATAGAGGAAGATTATTTTTGAAAAGAAGAAATATATCTTTCTATTTAACATTCTAACTATTGACAATTAAACAAGATTATAATAAAAAATAGATAAACTATATAGTTTATCTATTTTTTATTATAACTTTAAGCAATCAATATATTTAAATCTAATAAAATTTATCTAAAGTCTTAAAGTTGAAAAAGATAAATGAAGTACCAAGAACCACTTCCTTTTTTTAATCGTCAATCTTATCTCATACATCCTCTGATATACTTGATTTTCTAAGAGGTTTTATTATATCAGTATTAAAAAAACTGTCTTAGAATATATCTTAGATATTAAATATTAATTACAAAAACAAATCTATAATTATATATTAAGTTCTTCTAAGATTTTTATTGCAAATCTTGCATTTGGATATGTAATAGAGCCACCACCAATTACACCTATTTTTATTGCTTCTATAATTTCAGCCTTACTTGCTTCAGAGTTTACACACCCCTCTATATGATAGCAAATGCATTCATCACAACGACTTAAAATAGAAATTGCTAATCCCATCAACTCTTTATTTTTTTTACTTATAGCTCCCTCAGAATAAGTCTTATCATCAAGACTTCCAAAGGCTCTAAAAAATTCATCTGTTTCACTTAGTTTATTATTATATAATTTTCTATATTCTTTCATTTCTTCAAGATTCATGTCTACCTCCTGTGTTCATAAATAATTTTTATAGAGTATGATATAACATCATACTTATATTTTCAATATTAAATATGAATTTTCAATTTATAATGCATATCCTGATTGGTAAATAACCTTAGAATATATAGTTACTGATGACTTCTTACTTTTAATGTTAATTAATTTCAGAGCTAAGATAAATATCTTAATAAGTTTTTAATTGTCTGTTTTAGCTCTGAAATATATAAGATTTAGCTAAGTTTTATAAAAATATATAACTATCCTAGTTATTTTTAGCTGAACTTTTATATATAAAATAAGAATAAATAAATGGTATCACTACAATCATAATTATTACAAAAGTATTATAAAAAGGAATATTAATAAATACATTAATAATTAACAATATTCCACCAATAATCCAAATCCATCCAGCTAAATGATGTGTTTTATTCCAATTTTCTTCATCATTAAGAGTCCATGGTAATTTTATTCCTAATGTATAGTTTTGTTTACATTTAGGAATATAGTTTCCAATAAAGAAAATCAATATTCCTGAAAATAATCCTATATAAAAATTTGTCTCTAAAGTAATTCCTATTGAATACACAGTCATCATTACTTGCAAAATAACTGAAAGTATAGCAACTCCCCATTTTGAAAAACCTTGAAGTATTTTTGAAAATCCTATTTTCTTTGGTTCATTTTCAATTCTAAACCATGTATATAAATGAATACATAGCATTAATAATGGTACACCAAAAGCCGCTATAACTTTTGGAGCATAATTATCTGGATTTCCATAATTGTCAAAATGAATTGCAACCTGATCTGGCAATCTATTATAAAAATAAACTGATACAATAAATGGTATAAAACATACTAAAGTTGATAAAACAAATTGTTTATTTATCATTTTTTTCATTATCTTTTTCTCCCTTCTCCATAAATTGTGAAAACCAAAGCATAACTTCCTCAAAAACTGAAGTATTTATTTCATAGAAAATGAAGTTTTTATACTTGGTTTCAAATATGAGCCCTGCCTTTTTTAATTGAGATAGATGATAAGAGATTGTGGCATTTGTCATATTAAATTTTTCACTAATTTCTCCTGCTGACATCTTGTTATTCTTTAGCATAAGTAAGATTTCTCTTCTTACAGGGTCAGAAAGAGCTTTAAACGTTTCTGGAAAACCCAACAATATCACCTCTCTATTTAGAATTTCATCTAAATACAATATAGCATAATTAATTATTCATTTCAATAACTATTTAGATTTTTTTCTAAATAGTTATTGAAAATTATTATATAAATTTCTAAAACTAGCTTTAAATAAAACAATCTCAATCATAGATTGTTTTATTTAAATACTTTACTTTCAAAAAAATAAAGGACTTAGAAACAAAACTCTAAGTCCTTTTATTTTATAAACTTTCTTATATTTAAAATACAATGCGCACTATTTATGCAACATATTCATACTTTTCTCTGTATTCTCTTATGGCATCATTCCAAGCTTCTTGTACTGTTACACCTCTTTTATTAGCAATTCTCTGTGCCAGTTCAATTATTTTCATAGCTCTTCTTGATATGTTCATATATATTCCTCCTACAAATTATTATATATTTCATATACATAGATTAAAGTTATATTTTTATACTATATAACTTTTCTATTATAATATTACAATTTCCATATGTATTATATATGAACTGTATTAGAAGATAATTAGAATTTTTGTAAAATTTGTATATATTCATATTTATACAACATTAACCTCATGAAAATCTTAAAATAACATGAAATATATGTTCTCATATATACTATAATGAGCATTTAGAAACTACAAAACACTTGAAGTTTTTAATTATCAGTATCCTATAAAAAAGCCATAACTAATATAACTACAATGGTTGTAGATTTTTATATAATATATAAATAATTATAGGAATTAAAACTATCTAATTAAAACAATGTCTGGTACATTAGCTTTGTGACCATAAACAATGCCATTACTAAAAATATTGGTTTTATCATTTTTGAACCATTTTTTATTGCAACTTTAGCACCCACATAGGCCCCTATTATCATCACTAATGCAAACAATACAGCAATTTTATAATATACTTGACCATTTATCATAAATAATAATAACGAAGTTACATTGCTTGTCAAGTTTAATATTTTTGTATTTGCTGAAGCATGCAAGAAATCATATCCATATATTTTTATAAATCCGAAAGTTAGAAATGTTCCTGTTCCAGGTCCAAAAAAACCATCATAAAATCCCATTATAAATGCCATAAGCATTCCTAATCTCAAATTTTTCTTATTAATACCTTCAAATCTATCTTCTTGACCTAAATTTTTAGAAACAAAAGTATAAATTGCCACTATTAAAATCATTAATACAACTAAAACATTTAGTATATTTTCATTTATTGATAATACACATTTTACTCCTAAAATACTACCTATAATAGTAAAAGGAACTAACTTTTTTAAAAGTTCATTATTAGTTTTGCCAGATTTTGCATATCTATAAGCACTACTTATACAACCTGCTGATGCTGCAAATTTATTTGTACCAATAGCAAGATGTATTGGTACTCCAATAGCCATAAGAACAGGCATACTGATAAGCCCACCTCCACCTGCTATAGAATCTACAAAAGCAGCTATAAAACCCCCTATACATAAAAAAGTAATTACAAACATAAAATTCCTCCATACATTCTATTTCAATCTCCTTTATAATATATACTCTATACAATTTCTTTTTAATTTTTATTGTCCAATATATTTTTTCTATATTCATTTGGAGTACTATTATTAAATTTTTTAAATATTTGTGAAAAATAACTGCTATTATTAAATCCTACTTTCTTACAAATATCTGCTATACTCATATTTCCATTTTTTAAATATTTTTTAGATTCTTCTATTCTAAGAATATTTATATACTCAGTTATTGAAATTTTATTCTTTTCATTAAAAATAGAACTTAAATAATTTGGACTTATAAAAAATACATCAGATATGCTATTTAAATTTATATTTTCTTTATAATGTTTTTGTATATATTCGTTTATCTTTTCAATTAAATTTACTTTATCTTTTCTCCAAAAGTCTCTATTAATATCAATACATTCTTTAGAAAATTCAAGTAATATATTCCATAAGTCTTCATCACTACTTACAAGTGATATTTTTTTAGTATATTTATTTTTTACATAATAAATAAGATTTAAATCTTCTAAATCTCTAAGTACTGTTCTAGATAATATGAGCGTCATCTCTTGAACAATACTCTTAATATTATTATGTATTTTCTTATTTACCTCTATTAATTTACAAATACCTTCTAAATTCATATTTTTAATTTCTTTCTCAAGAGAAAATTCTAATTCATAAGGATACTCTCCACCAGCAGTATTAAGTATACTAATTTCTATAGGGCTTATAATACATTTTTCTTCTAACAGCCTAGTATTAGCCTTTTTAAGTGCATCTTCAAGCCTTATATTGTCTTTTCTATTTTTTAATATTTCCTCATCCTTTATGCTAAGTTGGTTTTCAAAGAATTTTCTTTTCGCTATTTCCTGAATAAAATCAGTTACCATTAGTAAATTTTCTTTTAATACATATAATCTACTTTTAGGATTTAATGGAATTTCACTGTAAATTTTATTTATATATTTTGTATCTATATTTGAGTTATTTGATAATATAGACAACTTTTTATCTATATCAATAGATTTATATATTATAAAATTTCCACATTCTATATATCCAATTATATTTTCTTCTAATACTATAGGTATCTCTAGACTAGAAACATCATAATCACAATTATATATTTTAGTAAAATTGTCGTTATTTATATTTTTATTAAGTTTTCTATTACAGGTTCTTATATTTTTGCAAGTAACGCAAAATTTAACTTCTCCATTAGTTTCAAATATTTTTTCGTGTTTTGAATCATAAATAGATATTTTAAGCTTCAATATATTAGATATTTGATTTGCAATATTTTCAAGTATATTTATATTAACTAATTCTTGTATATTATTCTCAGAAAACATGATTGGTAATTGTTTTAAGCTCGAAAATTTATAGGGAACATAAGCGATTAATATTATCAAATCATTTTTACCAGTATTTATAATTTCATGTTCTGAATATGGTGGGCAATAGATTATTGATGATTTCTTTATATTAATCTTTCTACCATCAATTATTTGTATTCCTTCTCCTTGAATCACGTATAAAAGTTGTTCTTCACTTAAATGAAAATGTTTTTCTTGACAATTTCCTGGAAAAAATTTTACAACTCCAGCACTAAGTCTATTAGATTGTGTTTTTGATGGCTCATGTATCCATGTAACTTCTCCCCAATTAAATTTTTGCACTTCATATTTACTCGACTCACTAAAATACTCCATAAGCTCACCTCTTAGTTTTTGTCTAAATATTTTTTTATTCTTTCAAATGTCTCATTACTTATCACATGCTCTATTCTACATGCATCTTTTTCAGCTATATTGAATGAAACTCCCAATGTATTTATTAGAAATCTAGTAATTAAAATATGTTTTTCATAAATTTCTTCTGCTTTTTTTCTACCATTCTCAGTTAA
Source organism: Clostridioides sp. ES-W-0018-02 (assembly GCF_020658175.1). Lineage (NCBI taxonomy): Bacteria > Bacillati > Bacillota > Clostridia > Peptostreptococcales > Peptostreptococcaceae > Clostridioides > Clostridioides sp. ES-W-0018-02. The sequence goes on from NZ_JACVVY010000001.1 coordinate 574,552, forward strand.
AATAATTTCACCATCAAGCATCATTATAATAAGACCACTTTCTTTTAAAATCCCTACAGCTCTACTTACACTTGCTTTACTATAATTTAATTCTTTTGCTATATCAATAGACTTTACAACTCCATTTTTCTTCTCCAAAATCAATATTGTCTCTAAATAATTTTCTCTTGATTCATACATTTCTACTTCCCCCAAGCAATAACAATTCAATTCTAATATTTTTATCATACTAATTAAAAAAGTATAACTGTATGTTTTAACATCATAATCTAGATTGTTCATATATAATAAAAAAATACTCACTTTTACACTTATAAGTATTTTTATCACTTACATTAATATATCTTATCATAATTTTCTTTTTTATTACATAGAGAAATATCATATAAAATAAAACCCATTTTAGATTTTGATATATAATGTAAAAATCATTAAAAACGAGACTTTACATAAATAAATAGACAACATAGTTGAAAAACCTTCATAAAATCAGGTATAAATGACAGGAATACTAATTCATTTTCTACACACTATTTTAATTATTATCAACCCATTAATTCTAAGAAGTTAATATCAAAAACTAGTATCCTTTTTCTATATTTACTTATCCTCAATAGAAATAGTTATAAAAAGAGCACAAGAAATTATTTCTTAACTGCCTTTTTTTCATTTAGATAAGCTACTTTTTCATCTATTTGCTCCATACAATGTTCCAACACATGTATTTTATTTTGAATATTCTGTTTATATTGCTCAAATAGGCAAATTCTTTTATCTATTGTGTCATCTCCCATATCACAGAAATGAAAACATTCATATATATTCTTTATAGATAAACCTGACTTTTTAAGTTCTGTAATAAATATCAAGCGTTCTACATCCTTTTCTGAAAAGTAACGAACACCGCTTGGTTTTCTATTGATAGGAAGTAGTAAACCTTTTTCTTCATAAAAACGGATTGCTGATTGAGAAATTTCAGTTATTTTTGATACCTCAATCATGGAATATTGCATGTTCTTTACCTCCCTAAACTTTTAAATGAATAATAACATTATAAAAATTCCTTTCATAATAGTCAATCAGTATTCAATAAAAAATATTGACTTCAAGTTAGGTTGAAGTTGTATAGTTTGAAGTGTAAAAATCAATTTGTAAAAGAAAGGATGATATAAATGGTAAAATATGCAACTATGATTAAAGAAAATTTAAATGCAGGAAAAGTACTTTGTGGGATTGCAGTTTCACTGTCTGATTCAGCTGTAAGTGAATTAGTAGGATTATCTGGATATGATTTTGTATGGATTGAGGGAGAACATGGAGCTTTAGACCGTAAAGACATTCAGCAACATATGATAGCAGCACATGCTGGTGGTGCTGCTTCTTTGGTTAGATTGGGAAATAGTGACCCTACTCTTGTTAGAGCTATAATGGATATGGGAACAGATATTATAGGCTTTCCATTTATTAATACAGTACAAGACGCACAAAAAGCAGTATCAGTTTGTACCTATCTACCAAAAGGCATAAGAGGATGCAACCCTCAACGTGCTTCGTATTATGGACGTATGAATTATTTAAACTATATTAAAAATGCAGATAAAGAAACATTGAAAATGATGTTAATTGAACAAAAATCAGGCTATGACAATCTTGAAGAGATAGTACAGGTTGATGGTTATATTTCTTTTACAATAAATGGAGCACATTATTACTCCTTTTCCTTACATTTTTCTACAACACTTATTAAAACTTTCATAAGATTAAATAGCTCAGATTATTCAGTTTATACTTAATAAACATACTGCCAGATAACAAATAAAAAATCGTTATCTGGCAGTACTGAATGTATATTGAAGTCAAAATATTAAATATTTTATCTTTTATAAAATATTCATTACATATATCATGCTATTAATATTTTTTAGTGTTATGTATACTAATATTATCATTAGTTTTTAAAAATTAGATTTTTATAGCATACAAATTTATTCAGCCAACATTTTACCTAATTCAATACAATTAGCCTCTGCCTCTCCATCTGGATCTTCCATTGCTGTGATTCCTTCACCACCTATAATTGTAGCACCAGCATTTTGCATACGTTCTTCCCAATCTCTCATCCATTCACAATTTCCCCAACCATATGAACCAAATAATCCAATCTGTTTACCTGATACCATTGCTTCTAATTCTGATACAAATGGTTCCATATAACCTTCTTCCAATTGTTCTGCTCCCATAGATGGGCAACCTAGTGCAAATTTATTTTCTCCTTTTAAATCGCTTGGTTTCAATAAACTTACATCTAAAACCTCTGCTATTTTACCTTTTGACTTTACACCTTCAGCTACAAAATTTGCCATTTTTTCAGTATTTCCTGTTCCACTCCAATAAACAATATATATTTTATTCATTTTTACCTCCTACGATATTTTTAATCATTCTTCTAGTTAGCTATAGCTAACTAGAATTTAAAAAATAAAAGATTTCTTTATTTGAAATCTCTTTATTTTTTCTAAATATATAATATCATGCACAGTTTTAAAAATCAATACTTATTGATAATATTTCTCATTAAATAATTTTTATCATTTATTTCGTAAATATATAGTCATTATCTTTCATTAGCAAACAAAGATTATCTTTTAGTATTTCCCTTGTATTTATAAAGGTTTAAATATAAGTAACCATTTCCTTGTTCTGTTCTAGGCAAACCAAGTGCTCTTGTACACTTTATCAACTGTGCATACAACTCAGCTTCATCAAAATTTCGTTCAAACTCTTCTCTTGCCCACTCTTTAATCAATGCCATTGAACCTGTTACATAGGGTGCACTCATACTAGTACCACTCATAATAGCAAGTTTATTATCCATATAAGTGGATAAAATATTTCTTCCTGGTGCAACTAAATCTATTGTACTATTTGAATTGCTAAATTTCTCAACTAAATAATTTTCATTTATTGCACCTACTTCTATTACTTCAGGATAACTTGCTGGATAACTATATTCACTTGTACTAGAATCCCCATCTCCATTATTACCAGCTGCACACACTACAGGAATATTATTTTTTACTGCTTGTAAAACAGCATTTTTTAGATTTTTATCATCTTTATTCCCTCCTAGAGACATAGATATAATATCTACCTTGCTACTTACAGCAAAGTTGATAGCATTAATTATACTCTGATATGTCCCAATACCATCTTTATTTAATGCTTTTGCTATTAATAATTTACAATCTGGTGCTACTCCCATAACTTCATTATTATAATTAGATGCTGCTATAATGCCTGCTACATGTGTTCCATGTCCATTAAAATCCTCATATATATTTTTATTTCCATTACTATCATCACTGAAATTTGCACCTCCAATGATTTTTCCTTTTAATAGAGGGTGAGATGTATCGCAACCTGTATCTATTATACCAACTACAACATTTTTACCAGTGTAACCCTCTTCCCACATTCCTTTAGCATTCATTTGTTTTATACCATATGGAAATTTATTCTTTGTTCCTCTTAAATTTTCATTTATCTCATATGGAATTAACTTCATTTTTTTATTCATAATGTATCCCCCTAAAAATTTTATTGCATATAAAAAATTATAAACAAGTTAAAGTGATAAACTATAAATTAAATTATTAATTTATAGTTACATGCTTATACTCATCTATTTATATTTATGATATGTTTTTTATTTTTAGGAGTCATATTTTATTGTCTACAAAATAAAATTTATATGTTATATCAAAATAAAGATTTGCTTACATATACAGATTTACTTTTATAGATACTTTACCTTTTTGTAGAACATAAAATATTTTATACATTTAAAACAATAAAATAGGATATCTTATTTATAGTAAAAACTTTTTAAGATATCCTGTTAGTATTTAATATTCTCTACTTTTTTAATATATTTACTATTTCAAAACTGCCCCTGTATTTGCTGATGTAACCAGCTTAGCATATCTACTTAAATATCCATGCTTTATTTTTGGTTCTAAAGGCTTAAATTTTGATTTTCTATTTTCTATTTCTACTTCACTTACTTTTAGTTCTAATTTTTTATCTGGTATATTTATAGAAATTATATCTCCTTCTTCAACTATTCCTATTAAACCACCTTCCATAGCTTCTGGAGAAATATGTCCTATAGATGCCCCTCTGGTAGCTCCTGAAAAACGCCCATCAGTAAGAAGTGCTACATGCTTATCAAGCCCCATTCCCGCAACTGCTGATGTGGGAGATAACATTTCTTTCATTCCTGGCCCTCCTTTTGGACCTTCATATCTTATAACTATAACATCACCTTTGTTTATTTTTTTGTCAAATATAGCACTAACAGCTTCTTCTTCTGAATTAAAAACTCTTGCTGGACCTTCATGAATCAACATTTCCTCTGCTACTGCTGATTTTTTTACAACTGCTCCATTTACAGCAAGATTACCTCTTAAAATTGCTAGGCCACCTTGACTGCTATATGTATTTTCTAATGTATGTATTACTTCTTCATTCTTTATCTCACAATTTTTTATGTTTTCTCCTATAGACTCGCCTGTTACTGTTTTACAATCTAAATTTATTCCTTTTATCTTTGAAAGTTCATTCATTATAGCTGGTATTCCTCCTGCCATATGTAAATCTTCGATATGATGCTTACCACTTGGACTTAATTTTGTTAAACAAGGAGTTTTTTCACTTATTTCATCAAATAAATCTAAATTAAGTTCTATTCCTGCTTCATAGGCTATTGCAGGTAAATGAAGCACTGTATTTGTAGAACCAGCCATTGCCATATCTACAGTTATTGCATTTTTAAAAGCGTCTATTGTCAAAATATCTCTAGGCTTTATATTATTCTTAAGAAGTTCCATAACATACATACCTGCATATTTTGCTATTCTTTTTCTTTCTCCTGAATGTGAAGCAGCAGTACCATTATATGGAATACCCATACCTAGTGCCTCTGTTAAACAATTCATACTATTAGCTGTAAAAAGCCCAGAGCATGAACCACATCCAGGACAAGAATTCATTGCCAACACTTCTAGCTCTTCTTCACTCATTGTCCCATCCTTACAAGCGCCAACACCTTCCATTGCAGAGTTAAAGTCATATACTTTTCCATTTGCTTTTCCTGGAAGCATAGGACCTCCACTTACAACAACACTTGGTATATTAAGTCTTGCAGCCGCCATTAACATTCCTGGGACTATTTTATCACAATTAGGTATAAGTACTAAAGCATCAAAACCATGTGCCATTGCCATTGCCTCTATAGAATCGGCTATTAATTCTCTTGAAGCAAGTGAATAATTCATTCCAACATGCCCCATAGCTATACCATCACAAACTCCTATAGCCGGAAATTCTAATGGTAATCCACCACTCATTCTCACTCCATTTTTTGCTGCTTCTGCTATTTCATCAAGATGAAGATGACCAGGAATCACTTCATTTTGTGCATTTACTATACCTATTAATGGTCTTTCAATTTCTTCTCTAGTAAGACCCATTCCATACATTAATGCTCTCTTTGGAGCTCCCTCTATTCCTTTTTTTATATCGCTTCTCATGGTATTACCTCTTTCTTATATTTTAAAAATTTTCATAATATTATTATAATATATTTTTATATCAATTAATTACAAAAAACCCAAAAAATATTAAAAGATATTAATATAAAATTATTACTATTTTATATTAATATCTTACACAAATAAATTAAATAGTTATTCTCTCTTAGATATACTAGTTGGAGAAATCTTTTTTGCCAGTATTAAAGATGTTATTATTAATAAAAACAACAACACTATAGAAATTATAAAAGAAGGATTAGTGATATCAATAGCTTTATCTCCTATATTTAAGAACACTAATGTTCCTGGTAAAATACCAATAAGTGTTGCAAACATATAGCTACTAAATCTTATATTAGTAAGCCCTGCTCCATAGTTTATCAGATTATATGGAGTAATTGGTATCAATCTTAATACAAATATAATAAAAAATCCTCTCTTCTCATCTGCCTCCATAAAAAGTTTCCATAAAGATGGTGATAATTTATTTTTTAAAAACTTAGTTATGGCATCCTTAGCTAATACCTTTGCCATCATAAACATAATTGCACTATTAACACCTGCACCTATTATCGTATAAAGTGTCCCTTTCCACAATCCAAATGCTAATCCTCCAGCCAATGCTAATACTGGAACTGGGAAAAAAGTAATTGGCAAAATTGAGAAAATCAATATATATACAAAGGGTGCATAGTTTCCATATGATTGCACATATTGACGTATTTGCTCTGCTGTAATACCCCTAAAAAATGCATAATAAATGAGTATAAAAATAACAATGATAAGTGCTGTAACAATTCCTTTCAAATTCCTTTTTATAATAAATATCATCCTTTCTATGTGTATTTATTGTATATCTCTATTATTTATCTTCTTTTTTAAGTTTCAATAAATAACCCTTTATTTATATTCCATCTAAATAACTTCTTCATGACTTTTTAAAATTTCATCAAAGTTAATAATCCTACATCAAAAATTAAAATAAGATTTTTAATATTAGTTAATTCAGATTCTATATGATTTAGACTTATTAGATGAAAGTTAATAGTAATCACTTCTTATGATATTATCTCTTTATCAGATTTTCAAGTTTCAATAATATCATTATAATACATTTTTATATTAACTAATTACAAAAAATCTAAAAGATATCAATAAATTACACAATTAAACTAAATAATTATTTTTTATTGTATTCTTTAGAAAATTTTTTTAATAAGATGGAAGATAGTATTATTTATAGAAAATATGAGCTTTATTATTTCATGCATTAATAAATATTGATTTTTTAATAAATAAAAAACATTCCCATAAAGAGAATGTTTTTAGGTACATAAGTATATTAGAAATACACTGCTATTTGCATTCTATCAACAATATTTTTTGGAGAATATAAGTCTAAAATATCTTCATATATTCATATATAAATCCATAAACCTTCATAAAATAATTATTTTCTAAAATCCCATATTTTTAACTGCATATCACATAATAGCATAGTTTTGTAAAGTTGAACTATTATACATATCTTATCTAATAAAGCACACTCCAAAAATACTCATAACCTTAATTGTAACAATTTTCTCGCAACCTCATCTACTTCTGAAGTATTTTCCCATTTTGTTGGCTTTTCTGCAATTCTCTTTATAAAAGGTATAATTGGTTCAAGTTTTTTATCTGTGAACATTGGTAATAGACATACGATTATCCAATATTTCCAATCATCATCTTTTTCCTCTGGGATAAGAATATCTATTATCAGTGGAGTAATAATTTCTTGATGTAATGCCAATACAGGTAATATATCTTTTGCAACAGGCCAATTGTAATCTTGTATCCATTCTAAAAGCCTAAGGCAAATAGGTTTTATCTCTTCATCAGATAATAACTTTAATTTTTCAATATTACAGTTATCAAACTTATCTTTTGGAAGTAGTTCTTCGACATTTTTCATAATCTATTTCTCCAGTCTAACACACAATAGTTGTCTTATCTTCAAGATAGACAAAAATCGTTTATATTTAGATACTAATATCTACATTTACAAATATAAAACAAATTATAACTTAATATACTTGTATATAAGTACTAATTTTAAGTTAATCAAATATAATATTTGAAACTTTATCCCAGTTAATCGCTCTCGAATTATATTCAGGGTGTGATAATTTTACTACATGAGTTGAATTATTATAATTATAATAAATTGTAGTAGTACCATCAATTTGATTCCTCTTGTATCCTTGATAGGTAGCATTATTTGGCACTTTTTTTTCAATAAAACTATATGCAGATGAAGCATCAAGTATTTTTACTTTATTAGGAAACATCAACATAAAAAAAGTTATAAGAGCAAAAATACATATACATGTAATACTATACCATTTAATCCATTTCATACAATTCCTCCTATTTTACCAATATATACTATTATTATTTCCATATATTTATAATATTTATACATATGATAAAATTTTTAAATACTTACATATTAAGTGTAGAAGATTCAATTTTCTAAGTCTTATAAGGATACATAGTTTATTTTTATAAGTTAATAAATTTTTAAGGTTTTATTAAAGAAAAGTTTATTTTTAAAGATTACAATAAAGATAGTATTTATAAGGTCAAAAATATAAATTTTGGAGGGAGATAAATTAAAATTATGTGTACACTTTATCCGTTATTTTGTGCAATATTACCTTGTTTAATATACCAAATAATTGTTATAAGAAGAGTAAATTTAAAAGAAAAAAGGAATTTAGTAACACATCTAATATGGGTCTATGTTTTTTTGTTTTATATTTACTTAGCACTTAGCAAAGCAGGTATTGGAAGTATATGGGATATAGGTAGATATGGTGAAATTATTAGACTAGATGAAATAAATTTAATTCCATTTAGTTCAAGTGGTGCTTTAACCTACATTCTAAATATCATCATGTTTATGCCTTTAGGATTTTTACTTCCTTTGATTTGGAAAAGATTTAGAAATTTTATTAGCATATTATGTACTGGACTAAGCTTTTCATTGGCAATTGAGATTTGTCAATTATTTAATCATAGAACTACAGATATTGATGATTTGATGATGAATACTCTAGGTGCTATTTTGGGATACTTCATATGGATATGTATAGATAATTTATTTAATTATATAAGTAAAAAAACTATCTTTGCACATCGATATGAACAGATTCTTCAAGATGAAATTGCTGTTGAAGCTGATGATGATACAAATAGAAAAACTATTAACCTCCCTAAAAATGAAGCTATTATGTACTTAATATTAGCTGTTTTAGGAGAATTTCTATTGTATAATTTTTATATTACTTATTAGATAATTTAATGTATCTATTAGCTTTACATTTTATCTTAATATTTATGTACAAATAAAATACCCATTCTTACTACCTTAAGAACAGGGTATTTTATTCTTTAATATATTTAACAATAACTTTTTATCTTATTGATAATACCTATTTTCACTTTTCTGCTTGATTATAGCAAAAACAATATTTAAAATAAATTTTAATTATAATCACTTTCAACAAAATTATTAGAATAATTTTCAAATCTGAATAGCCTAATATAATAACCTTACTTAATTGGCATTTGAAATATTCGATTTACATTACATCTAACTTTATTAGCAGTTATATAATCATATTCAGTGCCATTCTCAATAAAATTTTGTATCTTATCTAATACTTGTATTGCTCTCTCTTTACTTTCATAACATCCTATCTTCCTAGTATTATACATATCTTCAAATGTTACATATATTTGATTATCATTTATTTCAATTTTACTAACTTTCATTAAATTAGTTTTATCCTGGCTTCTAATTATTATCATTTCAAATTCTCCAATATATTTAATTTATTTTTAAGTCATTTCCTTGTTATATACTATTTTGACATAATTAAAACTTTTACCATTACATATTTATATACCATCTTTCTCTTTTGAGAGTTTCTTTAATCCTAAAAGCCTTGCTAATTAGTTCTCTTTTTTATTTCCATAATAAATCATTTGTTGATTATTCCAACATCATTATACAATCTATTTCACTTAGTAAAACTTATCCTTACCACCCTTTCTATGTCGATTTATACATTTGGTAATTGTATTAATAAAAATTTTTATTCAAATCATTTGTATATTAAATCATTTATATCAAAACTCAATATTTTACAACATATATATCTCTTTTCTATAAACTTATTTTTATATTTTCTTCAAATAAATGTATTATAGGATTTGTTTTTAATAATTTCATTATTTTTTTATAGCATCATTTTTAATTTTGATTTGTTTCCATTCAACATATCACCTCTCCATAAATTACCATTTGTATAATTTATATTATATATATACAAACGGTAATTATCAATCTTTTTTCTTATCTTTTTTCTTTTTTTATATATTTTTGGTAATTTTATTTTACTTTTCAGCAAAATAACTTATAATTTCGGTAAGGAGTGATGTACATATGGAAAGTTTAGGAGATAGAATAGCAAAGCTAAGAAAAGAGTTGAATATAAATCAAAAGGAACTTGCTACTAAAGTTGGTATAACTGAAGCTAGTTTATCACGTTATGAAAATAATCTGCGAGAACCTAAAAGTGAAATAATAGTAAGATTAGCAAAATCACTGAAGACATCTACAGATTATTTATTAGGTATAAATGAAAATACAAAAATAAATAGAGAAGACAAATTAATAATAGAAAGTTTATCAGTTAGTGAAAAAACAAAGCAGCTTTTAGAAAAGATATATTCACTTGAAGAAGAAGATAGAGAGGCTATAGAAAAAATGATTGATAATGCTTATATAAAGAGATTTTTAAAAGAAGAGAATTAGTTCTCTTCTTTTACTTTTTCCAATATTTCTAATAACAGTTCATAAAAATCAATATCTACACTCAATAAAAAATCTAATTTAATTCCTGTGTCTTTAATTTTTTCCTTTCTTATAATAGTAGTATTTGATTTTTCCACATACACCATCCCCCAGTGAACCTATGTTCTTAATTTTATTCAAAGATTCCCAACAAATTTTTAATAAAAATTATGTAATTATGATTTTTTCATTTCATAAAATATTTTTCTCTTATCCAAAATTTTCTTGGATAATTATCTTAACTATATAATAATACTTTTATTCTACAGATGCAATAAAAAACTCGTAATTATAACAAAAAAATCTATTATTGTAGAATTTTGTATATTTTTTATGTTTTTATATATTTTTCAAGATAATTCTTATTATAAAACTTTGTATAAATATATAAATTTTTATGTTTATTTAATCTACTTTTTAGTACTTGATAAAGTATAAAAAATACTGATAATTATAGTTTGCTAACTATCATTATCAGTATTTTTTTACCATTTATAAACATAATTAAAATCCACTTTCTAAAGGGGCTAGATTTACCTGACTACACTTAAAATTTTTCTCACAAAATACTATTTATCTTTTATTTATGTTATTCACTTTATATTTGTGTAGTAAAATTTATTTAGCTTGAAACTATTTTTATTATTGAGAGTTTAAGTTTTCATGACTTAATTATTGGAACCTAATTATTAATGAAAATAAAGTTAATTTTCATTATAAGTATTATCTTTTCAATATGTACTTACTATATAATTCTATTATTTATTTTCACTTTCCAGTTTTAATAAATAATCCTTTGTTTTTATTCCGCCCAAATAACCTCTTAAACTTCCATTAGAACCAATAAGCCTATGGCAAGGTATAAAAATAGAAATAGGATTTTTACTATTGGCTAACCCCACTGCTCTATATGATTTAGGTCTATTGATTGTATTCGCTAATTCTAGATAAGTTCTTGTTTCTCCATATGGAATTTTACAAAGTTCCCTCCACACTTGTTTACTAAACTCACTTCCTGATGGATGTAATGGTAAATCAAATTTTTTTCTATCACCATTTAGATATTCACTTAGTTGTTTATTTGCATCTTTTATAATTTTAGTCTCTTTAACTGTATATTTTTCACAAGATAATTCTTGTATCCCAAAGAATAAATCTGTAATGTAATTATTTTCTTCTGATATTCCTATTTTCCCAATTTTAGTTTCATAGTAAAATATATTTTTCATTGAGCACTATATCCTTCCATATTTATTTTTATCTTCAGTTATGATTAATAGTTTTACTTATTTATATCATATATTTTATCAACTTTTAATAAAAAAACCTTACTCTGTTTAAAAATATTTGTTTTATATAAAATCAATTAATAACCCTATATTATATAAATAATAAAACTAATTATATCTTCCTTATTAAAACCATAAATATATAAATTAATTAACATTAATGAACAAGAAAGTCAGTAGAGCATGATGTATCAAACCACACATTTTGCTCTACTGACTTTTATTACTTAACTAAAACTTCAATATTTTCATCTTGACCATCTATAACTATAGTACATCCATTATATATCTCTCCAGCAATAAGTTTTCTTGCAATTATAGTTTCTAATGTATTTCCTATATATCTCTTAAGAGGTCTCGCACCATACACAGGGTCATAACCTTCTCTCACCATTACATCTTTAGCTGAATCTGTAACCTCAATAGAGATATCTTTTTCTTTTAATCTATTTTTTAAATCTTCCATAAATATGTCTATAATTTTCTTGATATTATCTTGGTCTAAAGGTTTAAACATTATAATATCATCTACTCTATTTAAAAATTCAGGTTTAAATCTATGCTTCATCTCATTCATTACAAGACTGTTAGTAGTATCTGTTATATTTCCACCTGCTTCTAATAAATAATTACTTCCTATATTAGAGGTCATTATTATAAGAGTATTTTTGAAGTCTACAGTCTTACCTTTATTATCAGTAAGTCTACCATCATCTAATATTTGTAAAAACATATTAAATACATCTTCATGTGCTTTTTCTATCTCATCAAATAATATTACAGAATAAGGTGCACGTCTAACTGCTTCTGTAAGTTGTCCGCCCTCTTCATATCCTACATATCCTGGAGGAGGTCCTACTAATCTTGATACAGCATGTTTTTCCATATATTCAGACATGTCAATTCTAATTATATTGTCTTCACTATCAAATAAATTTCTAGCAAGAGTTTTTGCAAGTTCAGTTTTTCCAACTCCTGTAGGCCCTAAGAATATAAATGAACCAATTGGTTTTCTTTCATCTTTTAGGCCAGCTCTTGCACGTATTACTGCATTTGAAACTGCTGTAACAGCTTCATTCTGTCCAATAACTCTCTCATGAAGTTCATCTTCTAGCTTAAGTAGCTTTTCTCTTTCACCTTCGACTAATTTAGTTACTGGTATACCTGTCCACTTTGATACAATATTAGATATTTCTTCTTCTGTAACTTCTTCTTTTAAAAGTGAGTTTTCAGAACCATCATTCATACTTTCTTCATATTTCTTTATTTGCTCTTCTAATTTAGGTATTTCACCATATTTAACCTCTGCTGCTTTGTTAAAATCATATTCTCTTTCGTACTTTTCAGCTTTTCCTTTAGCTTCATCTAATTGAGATTTTAAATTTTTGATATCTAGTATTTGACTCTTCTCTTTTTCATATTTAGCAGTCATTTCATCATTTTTAGATTTTAACTCTGCTATTTCCTTTTGAATATCTTCTAATCTTGTCTTACTCTTATCATCATTTTCTTTAAGCAAAGCTTCTCTCTCAGTTTCTAGTGTAAATAATTTTCTTCTAACCACATCTAATTCTGTTGGCAATGAATCTATTTCACTACGAATCATAGCTCCAGCTTCATCTATTAAATCTATTGCTTTATCTGGTAAAAATCTATCTTGTATATATCTATGAGAAAGTTTTGCTGCTGCTACAATAGCATTATCATGAATTCTTACTCCATGATGTATCTCAAATCTTTCTTTAAGTCCTCTAAGTATAGATATTGTATCTTCAACAGTAGGTTCTTCTGCAATTACAGGTTGGAAACGTCTTTCAAGTGCTTTATCTTTTTCTATATATTTTCTGTACTCATCAAAAGTAGTTGCACCAATACAATTTAACTCTCCTCTTGCAAGCATAGGCTTAATCAGGTTACCTGCATCCATTGAGCCTTCTGTTTTACCAGCACCAACTATAGTATGAATCTCATCTATAAATAGAATGATTTTTCCATCAGAACTTTGAACTTCTTTTAAGACAGCCTTTAATCTTTCTTCAAATTCTCCTCTATATTTTGCACCAGCAATCAATGCACCCATATCAAGAGAAAATACTATTTTATCTTTTAATCCTTCTGGTACATCTCCTCTTACTATTCTTTCTGCTAAGCCTTCAACTATCGCAGTTTTACCTACACCTGGTTCACCAATTAATACAGGGTTATTTTTTGTTCTTCTTGATAAAATTCTTATAATTCTTCTTATTTCTTCATCTCTTCCAATTACAGGGTCTAATTTATTTTTTTTAGCTAAATCTACTAAATTTGTTCCATATCTAGCAAGTGCATCATATGTTCCTTCTGGGTCTTGCGTTTCTACCCTTTGACTACCTCTAACTTGTGATAAAACATTTAAAAAATCATTTTTATTTATATTATATTGTTTCAATATTTTACCAACAACTGATTTTGATTCTGTTTCCATCATTGCAAGCATAACATGTTCAACACTTATATATGAATCTTTAAATTCTTTAGAAATACTTTCTGCTTTTATAAGTACTTCATTTATTTTTCTAGTAGCTGACACTCCTTGTGAATCTGCTCCTTCTCCATATACTTTTGGAAGTTTATCCATTTCAAAGTTTACAGTATTTCTTAAAGAATCTATTGATATATTCATCTTTTCTACTATATTTGGTATTAATCCATCTTCTTGATTAATAAGTGCTGAAAAAAGATGAATTACATCTACTTGTTGGTTATGATTTTTTACTGCTTCATTATAAGCCTCATTTAAACTTTTTTGAACTCTTAAAGTCATTTTTTCTACGTCCATATAAATCCCTCCATTTTAATATTATATCCAAATAAATTAAATTCTCTCATTTATGATTATTGATTTTCTAAGCTCTAAAAGACTATCAAGCAAACTTTCATTTTTTTGTATGTCAAAACTTAATGTCAGATTAAAGGTTCCATCTGAATTAAAAAAATCAAACACTTCTTTTGATTTTGCTCTTAGATATAAATCTTCATCTATAAGTCTTTTTTCACCTATTAACAAATATTGGCACTTATCTATAAAACTCTTTCTAAAATCAATAGTATATAGATTTTCTAAAAGATTATATTGGTAAATTGCAATATTATTAAACACTTTTAATAAATTTGAATTTACAAAATTGTAAATTTGATTATCGTTATACAGTGATATTTGTTCATATATATACTCTCTAAATAAAGGATGAATGTTTTGTTTAAGTTTCAAAGTAACTTCAGCTGGTATTTCAAAATACAACTTCCAGTATTCAGAATTATTTTTTTCTAATATAAATGCTACTCTGTTTAAACTAGTGGGGCTAATCTCTTTTAATGTACATTCAAAATTATAATATCTCAAACTAGTTTCTTCATTTTCAAATACATAATCAAACCACTGTAGAACATTTCTATCAAGTTTTAAACTCATATAAAAACCTTCTTCCTTATTTACTAACCTTATTAGGTCTTTTTATCTGATTATATTCTTCTAGTAAACTTTCTTTATCAGCTTTATTTCCTTTATATGCTATATGTGGATTTATCATATACTCACCATTTTTTACTTTCTGTAAAAAATCTAATTTTTTTAGTTCTGTAAACAATGAAGACAAGGAAGTCTTTGGATATTCAAATTCGCAAGATAATTCATGTAGTGTTTTCCTAATCTTATTATTTTTATCCATAGAATTTATCAATTTTATTGGAATTAAATCTCTTTTAGTATACATTCCTTCTGCCACTTTGATATAATTTTTAAAGCAAACATTCATATATTTACTTTTGTTCATAACCAAATTTCTACTTTCTGTGTATTCTTGATTTAAATCTTTTTTTAATGCCTTATCTAAATTAAATATCTCTTCTCACTCTCCTTATCTCTAATTGATAATATAAATATATTACAAAAAAATATGTATGTCAAAAACAAAAATAGCAAAAGTTTATCTATAATCTAAACTTTTATTTATCTATAAGCTAAACTTTATTGTTTTTTAAAATCAGTATTTTCAATTTATTGGTAAGATTTTTGAATAATATTTGTAAATTTTTTTTAAAAATTTTAATATGCTCAGTAAAATAATCTTTTCTACAGAGTAAAACCACTAAACACATAATATTTCCAATTATTTTTTTGTAAGTTTACTTGACATAGTATATATATATTTATACAATGTATATATACTATATATACAATTTAAGGAGGTGTTTAATTGAATATAGTTATTAGTAATTCAAGTGGCAAGCCAATATACGAACAAATTACTACACAAATTAAAAGTATGATTATAAGTGGAGAGTTGCCAGAAGGTACTGCTCTTCCAAGTATGAGATTATTAGCAAAAGAACTTAGAATAAGTGTAATTACTACAAAACGAGCATATAGTGATTTAGAACATGATGGATTTATTGAAACAGTTACTGGTAAAGGTAGTTTCGTATCTGGCAAAAATATGGATTTTGTTAAAGAAGAACAACTTCGTTTAATCGAAGAATATCTACAAAAAGCAGTTGATACAGCTCAAAGTAGTGGCATTACATATAATGAGTTACAAGATATTTTACTTTTATTATATAAGGGAGAATGATAATTATGGACGCAATAACTATAAAAAACCTAAACAAAGTTTACAAAAATTTTGCATTACAAGATGTATCTTTTTCAGTACCAAAAGGCTCTATAATGGGATTTGTAGGTGAAAATGGTGCAGGAAAAACTACTACACTAAAATCAATTTTAAATTTAATATCTTATGATAGTGGAAATATTGAAATCTTTGGCCTTGATAACATAAAAAATGAAAAAGAAATCAAAGAACAAATTGGTGTCGTATTTGAAGGAAGCAACTTTCATGAGAATTTAAATACAAATAATATCTCAAAAATTATGAGCCATATCTATAAAAACTGGGATGATAGACTATTTAAAGAATATTTAAAACAACTAAGAGTTCCAAATAATAAACTAATTAAAGAATTTTCAAAAGGTAATAAAATGAAACTTAGTATTGCTGTAGCTTTATCTCATAAACCAAAGTTATTAATATTAGATGAAGCAACTAGTTCACTTGACCCTATTGTAAGAGAAGAAATATTGGATATATTCTTAGATTTTATACAAGATGAAGAACATTCTATTATTTTATCTTCACATATTACAAGTGATTTGGACAAAATAGCAGATTATATTACATTTATACATAAGGGGAAAATTGTATTTAGCGAAAGCAAAGATGAATTAATCGATACTATGGGTATCTTAAAATGTAATTCTAATGATTTTGCTAAACTTACAAATGAAGATTATTCATATTATCGTAAAAGCCAGTTTGGATATGAAGTACTACTTAAAGATAAGTATAAATTTATTACAAAACATCCAAACCTTATAGTTGATAATACATCAATTGAAGAAATTATGTTATTTTATGTGAGAGGTGATAAATAATGAAGGGACTAATTTTAAAGGACTTACTTAATTTAAAAAGCAATATAAAATTTCTAATTTTATTTATGATTGTATTTGGATATATCTCTTCTGTTGGAGATGGAAATAACAGTAGTTTTATAGGTGTTATTATAGTTTTATGTACAACAATGATTGTTTCAACATTTTCATATGATGATTTAAATAAATGGGATAGCTATGTACTTACAATGCCTATCAAACGTGACACTATTGTATTAAGTAAATATTTAACTATGTTAATATTTAGCTTTATAGGTGTATTTTTTTCACTTATTATTCGCATTGTTAATGGATATTTTAAAAATACACTTGTTTTAGATGATACTTTAGTTATTACAGGATTAATTTTATCAATTTCAGTATGTTTTGCTAGCCTTATTTTACCACTTATTTATAAATTTGGTACAGAAAAAGCTAGTTTATTAATGATTGCATGCTTTTTACTTCCTACTGCTGCAATATTAGGATTTAAAAGTCTTTTGGAAAGATTTAATTCAAGTATTTCTATTGAAATTATACTTAATACTTTAGTTTATTCTCTTCCATTTATTGCGATTTTATTATTTGTAATTTCATATTTTATTTCTACAAAAATTTATTGTAAAAAAGAAGTGTAAAATATATTAACACTAGTTTTATATTTAAGTGATTTTATAAAAGATTTTATAAAAATACTATCAGGGTAAAATTTGATAGTATTTTTGTTTTTTATGAATTCATTTCTACTCGGATTTTTATTTTTTTATTATTTATTTATTCAGTAACATCCTATTATTTTCTAAATATACTGATATAATATAATTATCTGATAAATTTAGTTGACAATTATATTTTTAGGAGGGTACCCATGTTAGGACAAAGATGTATGGATTATTTACAAACATTAGGAAAAATAAGTTCAACAACAGGTCTTACAAGACTTATATTAACTGATGAGCATAAAAAATCGATTGAATTAATAAGTTCTTGGATGAAAAATTTGAATCTTGATATTGAAATTGACGATATTGGAAATATTATAGGTACATATAAATCTAATTTCTTAAACGCACCTACATTAGTAGTTGCATCTCATCAAGATAGTGTAAAATGTGGAGGTATATTTGATGGAATGCTAGGAATAATTGTTCCTCTAATTGGACTTGAAGAAGCTATAAATAATAATAAGTCTTATCCATTTAATATTAAATTAGTTGCATTTGCTGAGGAAGAAGGAACAAGATTTGAAACATCTCTAATGGGAAGTAAAGTTTTTGCTGGTACTTTTAAAGAGGAACTACTCAAATCTGTTGATGAAAATGGAATTACGCTTGAAGAAGCTGTGACAAAATTTGGATTTGATACTAAAAATTTAATAAATTTACACCCTAGAAAAGATATTGATGCTTATTTAGAATTCCATATCGAACAGGGACCTGTCTTAGAAAACAATGCTCTTCCTGCTGGTATTGTTTCAAGTATTACAGGATTTAAGAGTTTTAAAATATCAGTAAATGGCAAATCTGGCCATGCTGGAACACTCCCAATGGATATGCGATTTGATGCTGGATGTTGTGCTTGTGAATGTGTATTATCAATTGAAAATATAGCTAAGATAACGCCTGATTTAATTGCTACAGTTGGAAAGATGAATTTCTATCCATCATCATCAAATGTAGTTCCTGAAAGGGTTGATTTTACTCTTGACGTCCGCTCATGTTCACAAGAAACTCTTGATACTTCAGTAATAAAAATATTTGATGAAATAACTCGCATATGTCAAAATAGAAAACTTAATTATACAAGTGAACTCTCTTTTGAAAATGTTCCTGTACCATGTTCTGATAAAATGACAAAAGTTATAGAAAAAAGTTTTGTGGATTTAAATCTCAACCCATTTTATATTTATAGTGGCGCTGGTCATGATGCTCAAGAAATGGATAATATAACTGATATAGGCATGGTATTTATAAGATGTACTGAAGGCATAAGTCATAATCCTAATGAAAATGTTACTGTGAATGATTTAGATATTGCAGTAAAAATATTTTTAAAAATACTAGATAATCTTAATCTAAAATAATTTTACGATAATACTCTTCATTCTGATGTATAAAAAAAGAAAATAAACATGAAAAAGGTAGCAACTAACTCTAATTGCTACCTTCTAATTCTATTTATATAAAAGTTGATTTCTCATCAATAATATCACATCTATCATTTCCATTAGATATATGTCTTACTTATAATTATACATTCTATTCGTAATTATCTCATTTTAAATAATATATATTATACAGTGAATATTTTTCTAATAATGACAATAAATATTCAAATTATTTTTAATATCTCCATTGATTTTTATCTATTTACCTTAAAAATATAAAGGATACCAAAGCTGATATCCCTTATAAATGTTATATATTCATTTTTTATTATAGTTCCAATTTAATATTCAACTTAACTCATAGAGTTAGAAAATTCCTCTCCTGCTGTAACAAGATTAGATAATAATACATCAGCCAGTGCATCATTAGCTGAACTTATTATCCATTTATTATCTTTCTTAGTACATTCAAACTCTACAGTTTTTGTTACAAAAGTTTCTTCAACACTTTTTTGCTTTTCTTTCATAATTGACACTAACATTTCAGTTGTTTTCTCATCTGTTAAATCTTGACCTGAAAAACTCATGCCAAGCATCTTTGTAAATGCTTCAGCCACTATTTCTTTAAGTAATGGTGTTGAATCTACAAACTTACACTCTACTTGAATTTTTGCATTATTATCTTTAATCTCACTGTCTTTTATTGTGTATGTTATTTTAGATGCATTATGTTTTAGATAATCTAAAACATACTGTGTACTTGGGTCTTCTGTTTCTAATTCTTTTAGTATATCCTTATATTTTTCATCATTATTTTCCATAACTTTGTTCATACCTTCAAAGTCAAATTTCTTTGCACTACTAAAAAAACTATTGATTGTATCTTCTGGTTTTGCACTTGAACATGCTGTCAAAGATATTGCTAATAAAAAAGTTGTTAAAAGTAATATGATTTTTTTCATATCTCAAATCCTCCCTCTTAATTTGTTGATACATAAATTATTTTAACATATAATGAGGATTTTTAATAATATATTTAGAATATTTATGACTTTTATCAAAACATAAATCTAGATTAAAAAATATTTATATTAAATTATTATTCATATTTACATCAGTCATAGTAGAAACCATAACAGACTTTATAGTATGCATTCTATTTTCTGCCTCTTCAAATACTTTTGAATACTTGGAATTAAATACCTCGTCAGTAACCTCTAATTCTGATAATCCAAACTTTTCATAAATTTCTTGACCAACTTTAGTTTCTAAATCATGAAAAGCTGGAAGACAATGTAAAAATATAACATTTTCATTTTCAGTTTTCTTTATCATATCCATATTCACTTGATAATCTTTAAGTTGATTTATTCTCGCTTCATATTGTTCTTCTTCTCCCATAGAAACCCATACATCTGTATATATAACATCAGCACCCTTTACATCATCAATATTTTCAGTTAACAATATATCTCCTTTAGACTTTTTAGCTATTTCTTTCATATCTTCAACTAACTTTTCATTTGGCCAAAGTTCTTTAGGAGCAAGCGCTACAAAATGAATTCCCATTTTAGCACATCCTATCATCAATGAGTTACCCATATTATTTCTAGCATCCCCAACATAAACAAATTTAACTTTATTTAAATCTTTATCTACATTTTCAATTACTGTTAGAAAATCTGCAAGTATTTGAGTTGGGTGATATTCATCTGTAAGGCCATTCCAAACAGGTACTCCAGAGTATTTTGCTAAACTTTCAACTGTTTCCTGTTTAAAT
The DNA here is from genome assembly GCF_020658175.1 of Clostridioides sp. ES-W-0018-02. Taxonomy (NCBI): domain Bacteria; kingdom Bacillati; phylum Bacillota; class Clostridia; order Peptostreptococcales; family Peptostreptococcaceae; genus Clostridioides; species Clostridioides sp. ES-W-0018-02. The sequence continues at coordinate 595,695 of NZ_JACVVY010000001.1, forward strand.
CCTCTAAATTCTATACCATCATAAAATCTTCCTAAAACTTTTGCTGTATCGGATACAGATTCTTTTTTACCCATATGGCAGTCATTGGGTCCTAGATAAGTTACATGAGCACCTTCATCATGAGCAGCCACCTCAAACGAACATCTAGTTCTTGTTGATGTCTTCTCAAACAATAATGCTATATTTTTACCTTGCAATAAATCTCCTTTTATACCAACCTTCTTCTTAGTTTTTAAATAACTAGATAAAGTTAATAAATATCTAATTTCCTCTTTTGTAAAATCCTTTAATGTTAAAAAACTCTTTCCTTTTAAACTTATATTATTCATATTGATTTTCCCCTTTTTGTAAATTTATTTAAATGCTATAAAATTTTTAGTTTCATATATTTTTATCTACTCTAATTCTCACCCTAACAATGAATCTTTTAATAACTTAATTATCTTCTAGTAATATATCTTTTAAAATTTCAAGAGCTTCATTTATCTCCTTGTAGCTAATAGTTAAAGGTGGTAAAAATCTAAGTACATTCTTTCCAGCAGTCAAAATAAGTAATCCTTTTTTTCTAGCTTTTTCTTCTATAGTGCTAGATTCAATAGTAGTTTCGATTCCTATCATCAAGCCCATACCTTTTGTCTTTACTACGATTGTACTATTAAAATTTTCAATAGATTTTCTTATATAATCTCCTTTTTCTAACACATCTTCATAAAATCCTTCTTTAGATATTTCATCTAACACAACAGAAGCTGCCACCATAGCTAATAAATTCCCTCCAAATGTTGTACCTTGGTCTCCTTTCCCTAAAACTTTTGAAAACTTTTCATTTACTAATACTCCTCCTATTGGTATCCCTGCGCCTAAACCTTTTGCAATTGTAACAATATCTGGTTTTACATCAAAATATTCATATCCAAAAAGTTTCCCCGTTCTTGCTATGCCACATTGAACTTCATCAAATATTACTGCTATGTCTTTTTCTTTACATATTTTTACAAGTTCTAAAATATAATCTTTTTCAAGAACATTAACTCCACCTTCACCTTGAACTGCTTCAAGAATTACTGCACAAACAGTTGAATCAATATTATTTTTAAAATCTTCAATATCGTTTTTTTCTACATATTTAAATCCTTCGGGAAGTGGATAAAAATATTTATGGTACTTATCCATACCAGTTGCCATCAAAGACATCATTGTTCTACCATGAAAAGAATCCTTTAAACTTATGATTGTCCCTCTTCCTTCACCATATTTATCACTACTGTACTTTCTTGCTATTTTAAAAGCAGTTTCATTTGCTTCTGTTCCAGAGTTACAAAAATATACTTTATCCAATCCACTTATATTAATTATTTTTTCTCCTACAGACAATACTGGACCATTGAAATATAAGTTTGATGTATGTAATAATTTGTCCACTTGCTCCTTTAAAGCAGTTTTTAAATTATTATTACTATATCCAAGAGAAGACACTCCGTATCCGCTTGTAAAATCTATATATTTATTGCCTTTAGTATCAAAAAAGCAACTACCTTCGCCATAATCTATAATAAAATCAGGTTGGCTATATGTATTTATGAAATATTCCTCCCATTTTGAAACTATATTATTGTTATTTATCTTCATTTTTATCATCCTCACTTAAGTTTATAATCTTTTTTATATTTAACTTATTTTCTTATTCATTTTCTTTTCTTATTAATGTGCCTATTCCACTATCAGTAAATAACTCTGTTATTATAGAATGAGGAACTCTTCCATCTAAAATATGAACTCTATTTACCCCATTATTCAAAGCGTCTACACATCCATGTATCTTAGGTATCATGCCACCAGTAATTATACCTTCATCAAATAGCTTATCAACATCATCTAGTATAACTTCTGTTATCAATGACTTTTCTTCATCTGGATCTCTTAAAAGACCTGGCACATCAGTAAGAAGTATCAGCTTATCTGCATTTAATTCTTTAGCTATAGCTGATGCTGCTGTATCTCCATTTATATTATAGGTCTCACCATCTTCTCCTACTCCAATAGTTGCAATTACTGAAATATAGCCTGATTTCAAGCAAGATTCTATAAGTTCAACATTTACTTTCTTTATTTCTCCAACAAATCCTAGTTCATAATTTTTATATGGGTCACATAAAATCATATTATTATCTATCCCACAAAGCCCTACTGCTCTTCCGCCTTTTGTATGTATCTTGTTTACTAAGTCTTTATTTACCTTTCCAGCTAAGACCATTTTTACAATTTCCATAGTTTCTTCATCTGTATATCTAAGCCCATTTACAAATTTACTTTCTATATCTACTTTAGCAAGCATTTTATTGATTTCTGCTCCTCCACCATGTACTAAAACTATATTTATTCCAACATAACTCATAAGTACAAGGTCTTCCATAACAGACTCTTTTAAACCATCTTTTTTCATTGCACTTCCACCATACTTAACTACAATAGTTTTGCCTTGATGCTTTTCTATATATGGTAAAGCTTCTATCAGTGTATTTGCTTTTTCTATATCAATCATTAAGCATTTCCTCCTAGTTTCTATAACTTCCATTTATTCTTACATAATCATAACTTAAATCACATCCCCATGCATTTCCTCTAGCATTTCCCATGTTCAAATCTACTAATATACTTATTTCATCATCTTCAAGAATTTTTTTCGCTTTTTCTTCATTAAAATCCAACCCATTTCCCTGTTTACATACTTCTATATATCCTTTCATGCTTTCAAAAATAATATCTACTTTTTCCATATCTATTTCTTCACCCGCATATCCTAAAGCACACAATATTCTTCCCCAATTTGCATCAGCTCCAAATACAGCTGTCTTTACCAAGGAAGAAGATATAACTGTTTTTGCTAACTTTACTGCATGTTCTTCACTTAGTGCTCCATTTATATAGCATTCAATTAATTTTGTACATCCTTCTCCATCTTTAGCAACAAGTTTAGCAAGTTCTATACAAACATATGTAAGCGCACTTAAAAATACTTGATAATGTTCATCTTTTTCATCCATTCTCTCATTTTTCGCTTTTCCATTTGCCAAAATCATTACCATATCATTAGTACTTGTATCTCCATCTACACTAACTCTATTAAAACTTTTATCAACTGCACTTTTTAGAGCTTCTTTTAAGAGAACGCTATCGATATTTGCATCTGTCGTTATAAATCCCAATGTTGTTGCCATATTAGGATGTATCATTCCTGAACCTTTTGCCATACCTCCAATAGTTATTTTTTTATCTCCATACATTATTGCTACTGCTATTTCTTTCTTTATAATGTCAGTTGTCATAATCGCTTCTCTTGCTCCAATATGACCTTGTTTACTGAGATTACTTACTAACTCATCCATATTTTTTTCTATTAAATCTATATTTAGTGGTTTTCCTATAACACCAGTAGATGCAACCAAAACATCATCTTCTTTAATATTTAATTTTTCACTAGTAAATTTAGCCATTTTATATGCGTTTATAAGACCTTCTTTTCCATTAAATGTGTTAGCATTAGCACTATTGACTATAATCGCTTGTGCTTTTCCATTTTTAATATGCTCCTGTGTTACATAAACTGGATTTCCTTTAACTTTATTTTGAGTAACTACTGCTGCTGCATCACATAAAATATCTGAATAAACTAAAGCTAAGTCCCTCTTTTCTTTATTTTTTCTTAAGCCACAGTGAATTCCTGAAGCAACAAACCCTTCTGGAACTGTAACTCCACCTTTTATAATCTCCATTTTTATCCTCCTAATTATATGAGTTTAGTATTTTTCTATTCCTAAAATGCTGGTGCAATATGCTTTAAGCCTGTAGTCTCCTCAATTCCAAACATTATATTCATATTTTGTACGGCTTGCCCTGCTGCCCCTTTAATCATGTTGTCTATAGTTGAACAGATTATTAATGTATCTTTATTTTCATGTACTGATATTACACATTTATTTGAATATACAACATTTTTTAAAGAGGTTATCTTATCTAATGGGAGTATTTCTACAAATTCTTTATATTCATAATAATCAGTTAATTTTTTATGTATATCACCTATAGATACATTATCTTCTTTTATGCAGTATATAGTTGATAGTATCCCTCTATTTACTGGAATTAGATTTGGTGTAAAAACTACATCTACATCTTCTTTATACGCTTCACTTAGATTTTGTTCTATTTCTGGAGTATGTCTATGTTTTCCTATTTTATATGCAGTTATATTCTCATTAACTTCTGTAAAATGACTACTTGTTGATAACTCTCTACCAGCTCCTGTAAGACCTGATTTAGAATCAATTATTATATTATTATTTTTTATTAATTTAGAACTTAATAATGGCATCAATGGTAAAGAAATACTAGTAGGATAACATCCTGGATTTGCAACTATATCAGCACTTTTTATATCTTCTTGATATATCTCACTTAATCCATATACAGCTTTTTTGTGCAAAATTGTATCTATAAAAGATACTCCATACCATTTACTATATATTTTTTCATCTTTTATTCTGAAATCAGCACCTAAATCTATGACTTTCTTTTTAGATTCAATTGCTTTTATTGCAAACTTTTCACTTACACCATGTGGAAGAGCAGTAAATACAACATCACACATATCAATTACTTTTTCGTTTTCTATACATGTCATACTGTTTTCATAACCTATACTTGGGTATATATCAACTATGTTTTTGCCAATGTATGAATTTGAACCTATAGCTGTAACTTCTACTCCTTCATGATTTATTAGTAATCTTAGTAATTCTACACCAACATATCCAGTTGCTCCAATAATTCCAGCTTTTATTTTGCTCATTTTATTTCCTCCGTTTTATAATTATTTTAAGAATATTTCGAATTATTTTTTTAAATTAATATTATTATTTAATAATCATTTGATAATATATAAGTTTAAAACTATCTAACTAACAATAAAAAGCCCCTTAGCATTATAATGCTAAGAGGCGAATTTCCGCGGTACCACTCTTATTGGTAAAATTACAATTATAATAATTCTTATGAATTAAAAAGTATTTGCAAATGTATATTTAAAATTAAAAAAGCCTCTTGGTCAAAGACCAAGAGACGAATATACACCCGCGTTACCACTCTAATTGATAAGATAATCTTACCCACTCTAATCTCTTAAGGCGAGACTCACCAATTACCATACTACTAATTCTGGTAACTTCCTCCAAAGCTCTATTCACAATAAAATTCATTACTAGGCTTCCACCATCCCTAGCTCTCTATCAAATCCTTTTATGCTACTTTCTTTTTCATAGGATTTCAATTTCTTTTCTTGTTGTTTTATATAATAATTTATTTTTAGTAGTTTGTCAATATTATTTATAAATTTTTGGAAATTTTTTCTAGGTTGTTAATTTCCACCATTTTGTATCCGAGTTACGATATAACTTAAAACCACATCTTAATAAAACATTTTGTGAATCTGTATTGTAAGCATCAGTTTCAGCTATCACAGAAGAAACATTTGGTTGACTTAATCCCCAGCTACATATCTTTTTAATAGCTTCTGTCATATATCCTTGTTTTTTATAATCCTCACCTAATCCATAACCAATCTCAATTTCACCATAAGAATTTGGCACATCTTTAAAATCGGCTAATCCTATAATTGTACGGTTTTCATTTAACATAATAAACCAAAATGTATAAAACAATATATTTTTTTCATCTTTTTTAGCAATATTTAATTGTCCTTTTACAATATCATAAAAAAAACCAGTCATTGGTTCTGCACAATAAATGCATTCTAATTCCTTTTCTAATTCTGAATTATTGGAAGTCCAAAGTTCAAGTTGACGAAGTGATAGTGGAATTAGAGTTAATCTTTCTGTTTTTAATATCATTTTTTCTCCTTTTAAGAGAAAGACTAAAATTGTTATCAAAGAATTCTTAATCATACACAACAATAGTCTTTCTGCTGATTTTCTTTTTAATCTGATAAAAGCTCATCTATCACATGAAATTTCATTTATTAGTTCTATTAGTTCTATATTTTCTAACAGGCTATAAAGTATATTAGTATCATAAATTTTACTACTCAATATCTTTTTTTATTTCTACAACATCCTCAATTTTACAATTGTAATTATTGAAAATAAAATTGATGGAAATTAACTGATAAAAGTATCATTATTAATTCAACACAGTTGAACAACAAGTGAGAATACATATAGATTTGTGTAAATATATATACATTCTAGCTTGATACTATATATGTGATAATTAGTTGCATAATATCGAGAATGATCTATATTTTTATAAGTTTAAGAATTATTTTTTAGAGAGTGTATTCCATTTATTAATACTTTAGAATCTATTTTTAAATATCTAGAATACATCCAAACAATTGGACTACGAAGCCTACCTCTAGAGCAAACAATTATTATCTTTTTACTATTGTTATCGCTAATAGATAGAAGCCTATCTTTTATTTTTTTACGATTTTTTATTAAACCATATAAGACAACAATTCCTGCGATGGGTTTATTCCTGTGCAGGAAGTCATATTCTTTTTCATTAATAACAGAGATATTATGTTCTAATTTGGCTATACTACCATATTCTATCGATGTACGTACATCAACAGTTACTTCATCAACGATTTCACTATGTTTTATTAGATATTGTGGACATAATTTTTTCATGTATACATCTAAAGTCTGCATAAGTATCTCTCCTTAACTCTTTGCATAATATATTAATTTATTATACTATAAGCAAGTTCACCTTTACAGTTGTTTATTAATATAAATTTATAATTATTATAAAAATATCTTAAATATATCATAGGATTTATATGAAGCTTTTACAATTTAGAGTGGAAATCACACTCATTTAGGTTGAATGGATAGCACAAATAGTATATAAAAAACATTGATACATACACATATAATGTTAATATAAGTATATGGAGAATAAATATAGAAGAACTCAAACAACAGCAAAGGATACTACTATTAATGAAAAGCTTACAATAGATTTAAAATTACTTCCTTTCTTTTGAAATTTTTAAATAAATGAAATTATTCCTTCCCATGTAAGAAAGTGACAAAACTAATTATTAAAAGTTAATTACAGTCAAACATATCTAAAAACAATACACAACCATCTTGTTGCAATGTTTAGTTATTCTGTAAAATATTATAATTTGACTAGTGAATAAATATACTAACAATAGCAGAACATTTATGACATGAAAAAATTGAAACAACATGGAATGTATATTCTCATTTATGTCCAAACAAACACCTAAAAATTGCACAAAAACTAGAAGATTTAAATTTATATCTTATTTTAATTAAGTTTTAAAAACCTTTACTATCTAAAAATTTTTCAATTTTTTTCTCAGAAAGTATCTCATTAGTTATAAATTCTCCATTGAAAAAAAGACTATATGTAGTAAATGGTGCAGGAGCATTTTGTGCTTCTTTTGCTGTTTCAAATTTTATAAGATTTGCTTCAACACCTCTAGCATTCGCAATTTTTTTTAAAATAGGAGCATATTTTGCAGTATGTGGACACTGATTACTGTAATATAAAACTATCCCATTCTCCTTTGATTTACTTTGTTTTACACAATCTTTAAAGCATGGAATAGGTGCATTATCAGTAAATGGAAAATACAATAACTCATAACTTGGTTCTGATGTATCTGCCAGATAAAATCCTTTATATTTTAAATACTTAGAATCAGATAAAAATGGTAGCTTTTTTTCAGATGAAAGTACAACTAACCCATATTTTCCTTTTGACTTTGCATCATCAATGCATTTTTGTAGTAATAAATTAGAGTATCCTTGTCCTTTAAATTTTCCAGATACCCAGAAACAATTAATATACATATAATTATCTGCAGTAATAGGACACCATGCATTTTCTGCTGGTATATATTCTATAAAAACTTTACCTCTTTCATCTAATCTTTTAAATACAAGACCTTTGTCAAAATTACTTTTCATCCAATATTTTTTAGAAGAAACACAGTTTTCTCCCTTTTTTTCAGTAATTGCACAACATACATGTTCATTATCAATATTGTTTGAATTTATATCTATAATCTGCATATTACCTCTCCTTCTCTCTTTACAAAATAGTTTTCATATATATACTATATCTTTAATTGTACTATTATATATATGACACTTATATGTCATATATATTTTCATTTTATATTAAATTATTTTAAATTTATCATTATTATTAAATTATATGTAAAATTAAATAAATTTTTATGTTCTAACTATATTATATATGGATTGTTTTATTAATCACCTTTAAATTCAAATTTAATAAAACAATTTATATTGAAATAAATATATTTAAGGTATATAATTATAAGAAAAATTTTTAATAATAGAGGTGTTGTTTATAATGTGTGAAAAGTACCTAATAAGAGAATTAAAAGAACCTGATATTAGAAGTGCATTAAATTTAATTTGGAATGTATTTGAAGAATTTGAGTCTCCAGATTATTGTGTTGAAGGAATTAAGTCATTCCATGAATTTATAGAATATAACTCTATTATTGAAAAAGTCAAAGAAAAATCTATTTTCTTTTGGGGCTGTTTTGATTGTGAAAAGTTAATTGGGGTTTTAGCTATCAGAGACCTAAATCATATATGTATGTTATTTGTAGATAAAAATTATCACAAATGTGGTGTTGCAAAAAAATTAATGGATATAGGTGTAAAGTATTGTACTGAAAACATAGATGATTTAACTGAAGTAACTGTAAATTCATCCCCTTATGCTGTTGAAGTTTACCATAAATTAGGATTTAAAAATACTAATGCTGAACAGATTGTCAATGGTATACGTTTTACTCCAATGAAACTATCAATATCAAATTAATTTAACAAAGAAATATATCAAAAGCAAATCCACTTAAAGTTTTTAAAGTTGATTTGCTTTTAGATTAAATTTTTAAAGTACACTATTTTTCTTTAAGTTTTAAGTAATATACTTTGAAAGAATCTTCTAGCAAAGACATTAATATTTATTTTTTTACTTCTTATTTTCTAATCCAATCTATTAATTAAATTAACTATATTATAATTTATTGATATATATGTAATGTTGATTATTAATTCTATCATTTACATTAATATTTAGCGATATATTTAGTCATACTTTTTATGAATACCTAATAGTACAGTATCAACAGTGTCAGATAGACTTTTTATGGCTTCTTCTGAATCTAAAAGAGCTTTTCCAAGTTGCAAAGTTGAATATCCATGAATCACACTCATCAACAAATTTAATACTTCATCTATATTCTTTGTTCTTAAATTACAAGAAAGAATAAGTTTTTCTAATAGCGATTTATATTCTTCAAATATCTCTGATGTTTCTTTGTTCCCATGCCAAATAGCCCATTGAATTGTTTCATAAACCCCAGGATGAGCAATTATAAAATTAAAATATGCAATACTTACAGACTTTATAGCTGTATCTCCAGAATCACCAATAGCAACTTTCTCCATCTGTTTATTCATTTTCCTCATACCATTATGAGCAACCTCTCTCAACAAATCATCTAAGCTTTCTATATGATTATATAAAGAAGGCGTACGTATACTTAGTTTTTCTGCAACAACTTTTAAAGAAAGCTTGTTAAGCCCATCTTTATCAGCTATATCAGATGCTACCTGTATTACTATATCTCTACTAACACGCATGATTATACCTCTCTCAACTAAAATTAATTACTTTATTAGTTTAACTAATCTAATTAGCTTCGTCAACAATTAATACTTATAAAACACTTTATATTGAGTGCAATGTTGACAATTTAATTTTAGTTTAATATAATACTAACTATATTAGTATTATAACTAATTTAATTAGTATATTACAGTATAATTTTATAGTTTAATAGATATATCAATAGATACTATATATTAAACTGAAGGGAGATTTTTATGGAAAAGAAATATTTTCAAATTCATGGAATTCCTTCAATTCTTTGGGGAAATCCTTCAAACAAATTGTATATTTATATACACGGACAATGCGGTTATAAAGAAGAAGCCGAAAGTTTTGCTAATATCGCTGTTAATCATGGATGGCAGGTTTTAAGCATTGATTTACCTAAACATGGAGAACGTAAAGAAGAAAACATTTCGTTTGACCCATGGAATGTTGTTCCAGAGTTATTAGCTATAATGAAATATGCAAAATCTAATTGGAATCAAATTGCATTATATGCAAATAGTATTGGTGCATGGTTTAGTATGTTAAGTTTTGAAAATGAGAATCTGGAAGAGTGTGTTTTTGTATCTCCAATTCTCGATATGCAACAGCTTATTTCTAATATGATGCTTTGGGAAAATGTATCAGAAGAACAACTTAAACATGAACTAATTATTCCAACTTCATTTGGTCATACACTTTCATGGGAATATCTGCAATATGTCAAAAAACATCCTATTACTAAATGGAACACTACAACAAGAATACTATATGGTAAACATGACGAACTTACAGAACTAAGTGTGGTAGAGAAATTTACACGCCATTTTAATTGTAATTTAACAGTTATAGAAAACGGGGAGCATTGGTTTAATACACAAGAGCAATTAAAAGTATTAAATAAATGGACAAATACTTTATTTGAATGAAGATAATTTCATTATTACTATTTATCTATAAATTAGAATAATTATTCTATCAATTCACTTTATTTTAGTATCATTAAAATAAGCGATAATAAAGCTAAAATTATTCCAACTAGCATAATATTATTTAATATTTTAGAACTTATATTCTTTTTCATATAAACTTACCACCTTAATATTTTTATTTATATATACAATAATATTTTTATATTTTAATCAATATTTTTTTATTGAAAAACAATAAATTATATATTATAATCAATAATATAACCTATATTAAGGAGATGGTATTTATGAGTACAAAATTTTTTAGAAATATTCTAACAGTGTTTTTGTACATTATGTTAGTAAGTATGGCTGCAACAGGTATAATATTCTTATGTATGATACCCATATCTTTGTATAATTTTAGCTTTGAAAAATTGATTATTACAATTGTTAGAATTGTTTATTTTTCTGACTATTATATAGTTATTTTATTCCTAACTTTTATAATTAATAGCACTAAATACTCACCTTTTATACTTGAAAATGTTAAGAGATTTAAAATAATGGGATATTGCTTATTGATAAATACTATAATTGAATGTATCAATGGTTATAGTGTAAATGCTGGTCCTATAAAAATATTTGGAACTGATAATGGAGGAATTTCACCACTTATGGTCATCTCTTTTATCTTTTCACTAATGTGTTTTGTAATTGCTGAAACATTTAATAAAGCTATAAAAATAAAAGAAGATAACGATTTAACGATATAGAGGTGATATTATGGCAATTATAGTTAATCTAGATGTAATGATGGCAAAAAGAAAAATATCACTTAAAGATTTGGCTGAAAAAATAGATATTACAAATGCTAATTTATCAATTTTAAAGACTGGTAAAGCAAAAGCTATTAGATTCACCACTCTAAATGAAATTTGTAAAGCTTTAGACTGCCAACCAGGTGATATACTTGAATATGTAGAAGATGATTAAGAAAAGAGTGTCTAAAACACTCTTTTTGATTATCACCTATAGCCTTTATTATTTTACTTGAAAATTTAGACATGTTGTCAAATCTTTTTCATGTGTACTAATGGGTATTAAATTAAATAGACTTTATTTTCTAGAAAACCCTTTTTAGTTTTATCTAGTTTTATATTAAGATATCTTAATATAAAACTCTTAAATATATTTTTAAGACTAATAATAACCAAAGATGTTAACTAAAAAATATAATTAAATAGACATTACTATTAATCTATGATATAATAGTATTTGTGGTAATACACAATTAAATCAAGTATATCTTGATATAGGTTAATAGGAGTATTTTTAATGAATAATGGAATAGTGAAATGGTTTAATAATGAAAAAGGATTTGGGTTTATATCAATAGAAGGTGGAGATGATGTATTTGCTCATTTCTCAGCTATACAAACTTCAGGATTTAAATCATTAGAAGAAGGTCAACAAGTAAGCTTTGATATAGTTAAAGGCGCTAGAGGTCCTCAAGCAGAAAATATAACTATATTATAATATATAGATTTTTCGGGAAAGACTCTTTTGAGGGTCTTTTTTTATTGATAATTTAAGCAAAATTTTATTTAAATAAAAAAACTGACTGTCAGTTAAATGTCAGTCAGTTTTTTATAGTATTTTTACTCAAAAACTGATGGATTTGAGATTTTTAATAATTAATCATACTTATTAATATATAAACTTTACTCGTATACAGAATATCTCTTCCAGATTTGCTCTAAGTCATCGAAGTGCTGTTTAATATCTTCTTTTTCTTTCATACCAACAGAGATTGCAAGAGCATTTGAAATACTAAGTGCTGGAACTAGTGAATCTACAAATGAAGCCATATTACTCTTAACCAAAAGAGTATTGTCTGCAAGTGCTGCTACTGGTGCAAATAAACTATCTGTTAATGAAATTACATGTGCTCCTTTTTCCTTAGCATAATTGACAATTTGATAAGATTTTTTTGAATAACGTGGGAAACTAATTGCAACTATAACATCTTCTTCGTTTATTCTTACAATCTGTTCAAATGCATCTCCCATATCCATTCTAATTATATGGACATTATCAAGTATTATATCTAAGTAAAAACCTAGGTATTGAGCTACTACAAAAGAACTTCTCATACCAAGTATATATATTTTTCTTGCCTTTAAAAGTTTATTAGAAGCTTCCTTAAATGCTTTTTCATCAATTTCTTCTAATGTTGATCTTATATTATCTATATCACTCTTTAAAACTTTGTTCAATATTGCAAAATCATCAGAATAATCATGTGCCATTTCAACTCTTTGTACTGTAGTTAATTTATTTTTTATGAGTTCTTGAAGTGCAGCTTGTAATTTTGGATACCCACTATAGCCTAGAGCATTTGCAAACCTTACAACAGTAGATTCACTCACTCCTACAGTTTCACCTAACTTGCATGCAGTCATGAATGCAACTTTATCATAATTATTCAAAATATATTGTGCTATAAGTTTTTGCCCCTTACTTAACCTCGTGTATTGAGATTGTATATTTGATATCAAATGTTTACTATCTTTCATTTCATTTGTTTCTTCCATTTTTTTCTCCTTTTAGTTATATAAACTATTTTCTTTTTATCACTACTAATATTTTTTCTAAAAATTTTATTATTTTAGTTTTTATCTCAGCTTCTTAAACTCATAAAATTCTAACTTTTCTGTACCTTATACTTCACATAGTATTTTCGATTAAATTTATTATACCATCTTTCCTTGCATTTTTTAAGATTTATTCAATATTTCTTTTAAAATTTTCAATTTTTACTCATTTAAAAGTTAAATATTTTATTTTGCATATTTAAGCACATTACTTACTTCAAAAGTAAATTATCATATACTTATTATTTAAAGTGTTTTTAAAAGGTTACAATATATATATTAACTCTTAATAGAATCTTGTCAAGTTTTTTTTAGTGTTTATTGTGATTTTTTCTTTTCAATTAAAATCAATTGTGGTGGGTTATTGACTTGATTTAAAAATTTAGATTCTAAAACATTAAATTCATCTTGATTTAAATTATTTACAAAATTATATATACTATCTTTTTCTTCTTGCCCTCCATCATGTCCTGTATATATAGCAATACTTATTATTCCATTTTCTTTTAATATTTCTAAGCTAGACTTTATAGCTTTTAAAGTTGTATCTGGTTTAGTTATAATTAGATGTTTTGCTCTTGGAAGATATCCTAAATTAAATAAAACACATGAAACTTCTTCTTTTACATATTTATCGATATTTTCATGACCATCAAGTATTAATTTTACTCTATCTATATATCCTTCTTTTTCTAATTTTTTTCTTGTAGATTTTAGAGCTTCTTCTTGTATATCAAAAGCATATACAAAGCCTTTTTCTCCAACCTTTTCAGCCAAATACTTTGTATCATAACCATTTCCCATGGTAGCATCTATTGTTACATCACCTTTATTAATAATATTTTCTAAATAAAATTTATTTATATCTGTAATTTTAGTTAAATGTTTTGCATATGCCATAATATTATTTCTCCCTACTATTAACTTCATTTCATTTTCATGTTATTTTATTGATTTTAAATATTTTATTTCATCTTCTGTTAAGTATCTATATTCACCAACTTTTATATCTTTTAATACTATTTTCCCTACAGAAATTCTTCTTAAGTTTAAAACTGGATGATTTATAGCCTTACACATTTTTCTTACTTGTCTATTTCTTCCTTCATGTATAGTTATTTCGCATACTGAATAATTCTTTTCTTTATTTTCCTTAGTTACTCTGATTTTAGCAGGTGCTGTTGTATAATCTTCTATTTTTAGTCCTTTTTCAAAATTTTTTATTTCATCCTTATTTATAATTCCTTTTACACTTGCCACATAAGTTTTATTAATTTCATGTTTTGGATGAGTAAGTTTATATGTTAAATCTCCATCATTAGTAAGTATCAAAAGCCCACTTGTTTCATAATCTAACCTCCCTATTGGATATACTCTTTCCTTTACATCTTTTAATATATCTATTACACTTGCTCTATTAAACTGATCTTTTACAGTAGTTATATAACCTTCTGGCTTATTCAATACTATATAGACATAATTTTCGCTTGGCTTTACTGCTTTATTATCAAATTCTACTATATCTTTTTCTTCATCAATATTAAAAGATAGCTCTTTTACTATATTTCCATTTACCTTTATTCTTCCTTCAAGAATGATTTCTTCTGCTTTTCTTCTAGATGCAATTCCACAAGAAGCTATATATTTATTAATTCTCATACATAATCCTTTCTTATCTTAAATTATATGTTATTTAATATTTTTATCAACATTAATTTTGTTACATTATTATACTATACTAGACCTTAATTAAAAACAAGCCAAAAAATTATTTAATTTTCCTAAATAATTGTAATTTCTTTTCACATACTATTAATATGTAATAGCTGATTAAACACTATTTTAAGGAAGTGATTATTATTTCAAAAGAAAATGTAAAATATTATTTAATGGTCGTGTTTATTGGAATTTTATTTTTTAAGTTTATTAATACTCCAGCAGATTTTATATCTAGCATTGAAGGATTATTAAGTTTTTTTAGTCCATTTTTACTAGCTATTTTACTCGCTTTGCTTTTAAATCCTCTTGTAATGCTTTTTGAAATAAAATTTAAAACACATAGGCTTTTATCCATTTTTTTATCTTATATATTGATAGGTATTATTTTAGCTTTTGGTATTAGATTACTAATTCCTTCAATAGCCAATACATTAAATAGATTAATAAATGAAATGCCTATCTACAGTGATTATATAGATAATTTTATAGAAAAAAATATGTCAAACATAGATTTTTTAAAAGCTCTAATTCCTCATATACAACACAGCTTAGATAATGCATTAAAAGAAGCTAGTAATTTTATTAGTAGAATTCCTAAAAACTTTTTAATCTATACACTTAGCATATCATCTATGCTATTTAGTATGGTAATGGGCTTTATATTATCTATATATATTATATATGATAAGGAAAAAATTGCATTAGGATTTAAAAGATTGCTATATTCTTCTACTGCTAGAAACAAAGCTGATGACATTATAGAATTTTTTAGAACTACTCATGATATTTTTTATGATTATTTAATTGGTAGAATTTTAGACTCTCTCATTATTGGTATAATTGCATTTATAGGATTTCAATTTATCATTCGAATAGAAAATGCTTTATTTTTAGCTTCAATAATATTTTTAGCAAATATAATACCTTATCTAGGGCCATTTATTGGAGCTATACCTCCAGTAGCTATGACAATTTTATACAGCCCACAAAAAACCATATGGGTTATCGTATTTATATTTATATTACAACAACTAGATGGAAATTTCATAGAGCCAAAGGTTATGGGCAATCAAGTTGGAATAGGAGCTATATGGATAATTTCTGCGATTTTAATAGGACAGTCTCTTTTTGGATTTATAGGTGTTTTTCTTTCAGTACCTGTAGCTGCTGTTGTAAAAACTTCTATTGACAAATATATTGACAAGAGATTGCAATAAGCTTTATCTTTTATAATTTTAAAAATTAATTATTATCTATTACATTACTATAAAAAAATGAAATTAACTCTTGGCAAAGAATATATGCTAAAAGTTAATTTCATTTTCTGATACAAAGTCTTAATTGTTTATATGTAATACTTTACATTTACTGATTATTTGAGTTCTGAGAATTTCCACTACTATCTGACCCTCCACTATTTTCTGATGAAGGTGGAGTTGGTGTCGGTGTTGGATTGCTCGTATTTGGTTTTTCTTGATTTTGAGAAGAATCATTGTTAGTTACATCTTTGTTATTGTTTGAAGTTGTATTTTTGTTTTTGGAATTAGATTTATTATTTTTACTCTTTTCACTATAGGAAGATTTCTTTGCTTCTGATTCCACTCTATACCTATCTTCTCCAGCTGTGTCTTTTGCCTTTTTCTTTCGTTCTTCCTCTGCTTCATTCTGTTCTTTTTCTAATTTAGTCAATTCCTCTTTCTTTTTAGATGCTTCATTTTTAATAACAGATGAGCCGTTTTTAATTTTCTCTATAAGCTTAAGCTCTTTAATTGCATCCGTATAATTTGTAGCTTTTTCAAATTCATCCACATTTAGCATTCTCATAGATTGCATATACATAGCTCTTGCATTTTCATTAGCGCTATCTTCTTCTAATGCAGAGGATAATGCTTCCATAGCTTTTTTATAGTCATGTTTCTCTAAATATATTTTTCCTTGCTCAGTTGAACTTATTTCATCTTTTTTATTAAATGAACATCCTACAAGAAATATAGATAATATCGATATCAATAAAATTACTCTTCCTCTCATTAAATCCCTCCTTGTCATATACTTTAAATTTTATCATAATCAGGAAGTTTTTAAAATATTTTATATTTATTACAGGAAAATTGTTAATAAAACAGAAAATAAGTAGATATGACTTGAATAACTATAACAAACTAAAAATTAGTTTAAATCTATAGATATATTGTCTAATCTACTTATTTTAAAAATTAATATTTAATTCTTCTTCTATACTTCTAAAGATAATAAGTCTTCATAACTTTGTCTTTTACAAATTATCTTGTCATCTCCATCAAATACTGACACTACTGCTGCTCTTGGTATTTTATTATAATTTGAAGACATTGAATATCCATATGCACCTGTTGATGTTGTTATAAGTACATCTCCACTTTTTATATCCATTATATCTATATCTCCAATTAATATATCTCCACTTTCACAACATTTACCAGCTATTGTTACATGGTTCATAGTTTCATGGTTAATCTTATTTACAATACTGCATTCATAATTAGCTTGATATAGTGAAGGTCTTACATTGTCTGTCATACCTCCATCTACACTTACATAAACTCTAACATCTTTTATATCTTTTATTGAACCTACTGTATACAATGTACTTCCTGCATTTGCAACTATTGATCTTCCTGGTTCTATTACCAATGTAGGTACTTCTATTCCAAGTTCTTTACAAGAATTTTCTGCTTTAGTGATTATAGTTTCACAGAATTCTCTTATAGTTTTAGGTTTATCACCTTTACTATAATAAACACCTACACCTCCGCCTAAGTCAATTTCTGTCAGCTGTATATTAAATTTTTCTTTTATTTCTTTTACTAAGTTCATCATTATATCTACTGTATCTATGTATGGTTCTACATCAAATATTTGTGAACCGATATGAGCATGAAGACCTACCAATTTAATATTTGTATAATCATTCAATTTTTCTATTGCTCTAAACAAATCTCCATTTACTAAAGCAAAACCAAATTTAGAATCTATTTGACCTGTTTTTATATAATCGTGTGTGTGAGCTTCTATACCAGGTGTTATTCTAAAATATATTTCTTGAGTTTTCTCCTTCTCTTCACATAATTTTTCAATTAAATCTAACTCATAGAAATTATCTACTACAAACTTACCTACTCCCAAATCTAATCCCATATTTATTTCTTCTTCAGTTTTATTGTTTCCATGAAAGAAAACTTTTTCCATAGGAAAATTTGATTTATAAGCTGTATATAGTTCCCCTCCTGAAACTACATCCAAACACATCTCTTCTTCATTTATAAGATTACACATATAAAGAGGTAAAAATGCCTTACCTGCATAAGCAACTTTATTTTTTCCATCTTTAGCCTTAAAATATTTTATATATTCTCTACAGTTTTGTCTTACTAAGTCTTCGTCAAATACATATAATGGAGTTTGATATTTTTTACTAAGCTCTAGACAGCTTACACCTCCAATATATAATTCATTGTCTTTTACAGTCATAGTTCCATGAAGTTTCATAATATCCTCCCTAAGTTTTATATATTAAATACTTCTGCTATTTTCTCAATAGCTACTTGTTTATCATCAGAATTTATGGCACAAGTTATACGAATTTCTGATGTAGTTATAAGTTTTACCATTATACCATTTTCATTAAATATCTTAAATACTTTAGCAGCAACTCCAGAAGTATTTTTCATACCAAGACCTACTAAAGAGAATTTAGTGATGTTATTATCAATTACTACATGTTCTTCATTTGTATATTTAGACACTATCTTTTTGCACTCTCCTAATTCTTCTTTTGGAACTGTAAATGACACACTTATTTTATCTAAAATAGGTGCAGTTTGACTTATCATATCCACACTTATTCCCATAGTTGCTATATCTTCAAATAAACTAGATATATTTTCTACTTTAAAATCTTTTATTGTTATAGAACTATCATCATCACTAGTAGCTAATCCTGTTATTACTTTATCCTCTAATTTCATGTCTTTTCCCCCTCTTATATATGTTCCTTTTACTGTACCACATGTACGTCCAACATAAATTTCAACACCATATTTTTGTGCAAGTTCTATACTTCTTGAATGCATTACTTGTGCTCCTAAACTTGCTAATTCAAGCATCTCTTCATATTCAATCTCATCAAGTTTACTTGCCTTTGCATATTTTCTTGGGTCTGTAAAATAAATTCCATCAACATCTGTATATATCTCACATTTGCCATTTAATTTAACTGCAAGAGCTACAGCAGATGTGTCTGAACCACCTCTTCCAAGAGTAGTTACATCACCATCTTCATTGATTCCTTGAAATCCAGTTACTATTACAACATTCCCTTCATCTAAACTATTCTTTATTCTATTTACATTTATATCGTCAATTTGAGATTTTCCATGAAGTCCGCTTGTTTTTATATTTAATTGATAAGCATTATAGCTTATGGCTTTACAACCAAGTGCATTTAATGCTATTGATAATAAAGATGCCGAAATCATTTCTCCAGTAGACATTAAAGCATCTAGCTCTCTTTTACTAGGTTCATTACTCAATTCTTTTGCCAAGTTTATATATTCATCTGTTGATTTTCCCATAGCAGATACAACTATTACTATTTGTGGATTTTCTTTTCTTCTTTCTATTATATTTTCTGCAATTGACTTTATTTTGTCAGTATCTGCAACTGAACTTCCTCCATATTTTTGGACAATTATACTCATGCTTTTTCCCCCTCAAGCTAAATTTTGATAAATAAAAACGCCCAAAGGTATACTTTGGACGTGTGAACTTCATAGACCAAGTAACCTTGTAGCTCACCACTTTAAAAGTGACAGCCTTATGCATATTCTGCATAAGTCCAGAAAATCTGTTTGTCAACAACTTTTCTTCGGCTATAGACCCTTTCATCAATCATCAACACTTACCAGCTACTATTGATTACTCTTGAATATAGCTACCTCTACCCTAGGCTCATTATTATTAATTAATTTATTAATATAGTTTTATCATATTCTATATAATATTGCAACAATTTTTTTACAAAATGTGGCAAATCAAAAACTTTATTTTCTAAAATATCTTATATACAATTAAATAGTTTATTTAATCCTAAATCTATAAAATTTATACTATATTCATTATCTTCTTTCTCTAAGTCATTTAATTCAGATAAATTATCTGGTGTAACCACCAAAATATTTGGTACTCTAAAAAATGGAATTGTAGATTTATCTATTTTTCTAGAGAGATTCTCATATTTAGAAACATCTATTTCATTATTTAAATCAACATCTACTAAAACCTGCTTTATATTGCCAAATTGATCTGTATATTCAATAAATAAATCATATTTAACATCATCTACACTAACATTTCGATAAAATCTTTTTACATCACAACCTGCAGTATTAATTCTAACAACTAGTTCTGACCCTACTAGAGCCTTTATTAAATCATCTCCCTTAAAAAGCTTACTACCATTCAAATAGTAAACATATGAGAGGTCCTTATAGTTACGATAATCCACATCACATGGATATTTTTTTAGTGTATACTCACTACACATTTTTCTCAATGTTTTTTTGAAATTTTTTTTATTGTATCTTTTTTGGTCTCCATAAATCTTTCTAAATTGAGCTTCTGTAACACATCTAACCCTGCTAATTAAAAGCAATATCTCTTTTTCCATATTCGTCATAGTACATTCTCCTTGAAGTATTATTTGCAAAGTTGTACTAATATTATATTAAATTTATGACATTAAATTTACAAAGAATTAAAATAAAATAGCTAGTTTTTATAGAATTTATTTCTATAAAAACTAGCTATTAATGCACTAAACACTATCTACAGTTTTTTTACTAAGTTACACATTGCTTTGACTTTCAGAATCTTGTGAATTTGTATCTTCATTAGTTCCTGTCTCTTGTTTTGCTTTTTTATCATCAAAATTTGCAATATTTAAGTTATCAAATTCTGACATTTCAATTACACCAGACTCTTCTTTTGAATATGATATTTTAACTTTATCTCCAACTTGAGTCAATGGTAATTCGCTAGATACTTTTGAGGTAGCTTTAAATATTATCTCTTTATTAGAATCTAAAGTTACATAGTAATTAGTATTTCCTCCTCGCACATCAGGACTTATTCTAGTTACTACACCTTCTATAACTTCATCTTTCATATCATTATCAAGCTTTAAGTCATTGCCTTTAGATTCTAATGAATCTTTATAATTTCTTAAAGCTTCATTTTTATCTTCCCCTAGACCAAGTACATTATAATCTTCAACAGATACAAAGGCTACTCTCTTTACAAGACCAGCTTTATCTTTTAAAGATGATACATATGTTGGCTGACCTAATATATTGTACATAACAGGGAATGTAGCTTCATAATTCTTTTCTTGAACATTACCTTCAGCTGATTTCATCGCAGCTGTCTCAGTTGCTCCTGGCTGCTTATACAGTTTAGCTTCTTTAGTTCTAGAGTCAACAAGCATAAATCCAATTGTAGATTCATCTCCACCAGACGATGTTATACCTGTATACCAATATGACCTATTGTCATTTCCATAGACTAGCGATGTCCCTTCTGTTGGCACTAGTACTCCCTTTTCTGATATAACAGAATTTAAAAATCCATTGACATAAACACCCCAGTCTTGAATTTGGTCTGTTACAAATTTTTGTGGTTGTATTCTATCTACCCATTTAGGTGTATTTTTAACATTATAGACATTTATTTTTCCAGTTTCTGCATCAACGGTAGCTATGCCTGTAGCATTTGCTCCTCCGTAACCAATTTTATGTTCATATAAACTTACAACCCAATAAGGTCTTCCTTCATCATTTATTTCAAGAGTAAAATCTGTCATACCAACATTTACAATACCATGTATGTATAAATGTCTTTGTAAATCTTGATGTAAATAAGCTTCTGGTTGATATACTATCTTTATTGGTTTTCCATCTATTTCTTGAACTAGTTGAACATCTTGAGGATTACTTGCTGATACCTTTACATATCCACTTGTACCACTTAAAGATGTAACCCATTTAATTATATCTCTATGCACAAGAGGTGCTACCCAGTACAACTCTCCATCTACATTTTGTATATGAAACTTTCCTAATTTTGATACACTACCTATAGCTGGAACTTCTCCAAGTTTTTTATCACCTAATTTCATTGCCATGTCTTCATCTACAAGACGAATGTCATTTACACTGACAGGACTCATATCATCAGTAAATTTACTCTCAGTCACCTTTCCTAATAAGTCTTTATAGGCTTTTGCATGAAGTACAGGTGTAGAGGCTATAAAGGGTACAACTACAACATATACAAGTAAAGCTATTGCTATTGAAAAATTATATTTAGCAAGTTTAGATGTTCTTTCATTTCTATCTAGCATCATATCTAATATTCCTGCTACAACAAAAAATATTATTCCTACTGAAAATAAAGATGTGAAGTCCAGTCTAAGTACAGGTAATTTAATAAATGCATAAATTGCTACAATTATGAGTGAAACTCCATATGTTTTAAGATATCGTTTCATTTAATACTCCTCTCTATAAAATATTATTATTACTATTATATCCATATATTTACAAAAAATAAATATTTATCATATTTATTATGTATTAAGATATCTTTATACTTTTGTACCACTGTTTATTTATATTTGATATATATCTCAAAAAAATATTATAATCATGTAAATAACTATAGAAAATCAAAAACTGAAGAAAGTGTTCTAACTAAGATTTACGAATTCTTAATCCTCTCGAAGTTAAACTACCATCTTCAGCCTAATTATTTAGCAATATTTTTATATGATAAATTTTAAAATAAATTTTTTATATGTTTGCCATTTTGGATACATAAGAATGCTGTTTAGAATTATATTCTGACAATAAACCTTCATACTCTAAAGTTAAACCATTTAAATTATAGAAATCATTTGGTGTTACTTCAAATGCTTCTTTATTCAAAATATCTATTTCACTTTTTTCTAACATATCAGCAACAAAGTTTGAACATACGTATTTATATTCAACTTTTCTGTGAATATTCATAGACAAATATATCAATGCCATTATATCATAATAGTAATCTTCTCTATAATCACTAATTAATTTTATATTTTTAAATAGATTTTCATATTGTGAATTACATACTTCTAATGAATATACTCTACATACAGTATTTTTTCTTATAGCATATAAGCCTTGATTTATATTTTCTTCAACAAAGCCTCCAATAAATGGATTTCTTGGATTTAATCTCCCAAAAGAATACATTGGCTTTAAATTTTCATTTAATGATATTGACACATGTGTATACAGTTTTTTACTTATATTTCTTATTAAATAAGATAATACAGTTCCTGTATATGTTGTTACAATATAAATTTTATTCATCATTTCCCCCCAATCTAGTAATTAAATAATATTATACACTTACAACTTAATGTCATAAAATATTCTAACATAATAAAGGCTATTTTACAAATTTTGATTTTAAAGTGCTTTAATATTATATAAAATATAATAAAAATATAAATATAAATTTTCTATATTTTTAACCAACAGATGTTTTCTTTAAATTAATCAAATGATTTAGTATATCCTGAGCTTTTCCAGAATCCTTTAGATAACCTAATGCTCCATTTATTTGTGATTTTAAATCTATTTCTACTTCCATATCCAAATCAACATTTCCTTTTTTTATAGATATATTTTTAAGTGTTACTGGATAAAGATAACTTTTTTCTAAAGTAATTTTATTTCCATTAACCTCAAATGGAACCTTTTTATTGTAATTACTTAGTATTTTTTCTAGCATTTTATCACTTATTTTAAATTTTCCAATCTTTACATTTTCAAGACTTACAACCAAATCTTCATTTTTTAAAGTGGGTTTTAGTTCAAGCTCATATTGGCTATTGATTAGACCAAAGACCTTATATGGACCTGCCACTTTTATTTTTCCATCCTTCATCTCAACAAAATTATTTTCAAATTCTTTAATTCCATGTTTATTCATTAATGTATATATTAGATTTCTAAACTCTTCTTCGGAAACAGATACTTTTCCAACCATTCTAAGTGGATTTTTTACTATTTCCATAGAATTTATATATGAACCTTTTGATAAATACTCTTCGTCTATGATTTTATTATTTTGTGAACTAACATCATATCTCTCTTTTGGTGTTAATGTGTATACAACAATACCTGTTAACACTAAAATAATAACAATTAAGCTTAATATAATCTTTGCAATCCTTCCCATAATCGTCTCCTTTACAAATCTGTCAACAGATTTAAAATAAATTTAGATAACTAACTTCACATAATATTCTTAACAATATACATATTATAATACAGTCTTTTAAAGATTAATTCAACTAATCTGCTTTTTTGTAAATAAACTGTAAAAAAACATGTTTTTAGTATAAAAGTTAATATTTTGCATAATACTCTTAATTACACCTTTATTTTTTTCTAATCTTGGATTAAAATTAATATTATGCAATACAGTGTAGTGTTCTGTATTATAAGCAAATTAAATAGGAGGTATGAAAATATGTCAAATGAAACGAACTCATCTAACTTTATAAAAAATATTATTATAAATGACCTAGAAACAGGAAAACATGACAGTATAATAACTCGTTTTCCACCTGAACCAAACGGATATTTACATATTGGTCATGCAAAAAGTATATGTCTTAACTTTGGACTAGCTAAAGAATTTAATGGAAAGGCTAATTTAAGATTTGATGATACAAATCCATTAAAAGAAGATGTTGAATATGTAGAATCCATAAAAGAAGATGTTAAGTGGTTAGGATTTGATTGGAATGAATTAAATTTTGCATCTAACTACTTTGATGAAATGTACAAAAGAGCTTTAATCCTAATAAAAAAAGGTAAAGCTTATGTGTGTGAATTAACACAAGATGAAATGAGGGAGTATCGTGGCACTCTTACTGAACCTGGTAAAGAAAGCCCTTATAGAAATAGAACTATTGAAGAAAACCTAGATTTATTTGAAAGAATGAAAAATGGTGAATTTAAAGATGGAGAAAAAACATTAAGAGCTAAAATAGATATGTCTTCTCCAAATATAAACCTTAGAGACCCAATTATATACAGAATAGCTCATTCAACACATCATAATACAGGAGATAAATGGTGTATATATCCTATGTATGCTTTTGCCCATCCAATTGAAGATGCAATTGAAGGAATAACTCACTCTATATGTACTTTGGAGTTTGAAGACCAAAGACCTCTTTATGACTGGTTTGTCAGAGAATGTGAAATGGAAAATGTACCTAGACAAATAGAATTTGCTAGACTTAACATAAACAATACTGTTATGAGTAAAAGAAAATTAAAACAACTTGTAGACGAAGGAATTGTTGATGGTTGGGATGACCCTCGTGTTCCTACTATATCTGGAATTAGACGTAAGGGATATACTGCTGAAGCTTTACGTAATTTTTGTAGTGAAATAGGAGTATCGAAAGTTAACTCTACAGTAGACAGTCAAATGCTTGATTATTTCCTAAGAGAAAACTTACAGCCAAAGGCTCCACTTGCTATGGGAGTTTTAAGACCTTTAAAGCTAGTTATAACCAACTACCCAGAAGATAAGGTTGAAATGCTTGAAATAGAAAACAATGCTAAAGATGAATCTCAAGGTAAAAGATTAGTTCCTTTTTCTAGAGAATTATATATAGAACAAGATGATTTTATGGAAGAACCTATTAAAAAATATTTCAGATTTTTCCCAGGAAATGAAGTTCGTTTAAAAGGAGCTTATTTCGTAAAATGTACGGATGTAATTAAGGATGAAAATGGAAATGTAGTTGAAATACATGGTACTTATGACCCTGAAACTAAGAGTGGTTCTGGATTTACAGGTCGTAAAGTAAAATCTACAATACATTGGGTTGATGCTAAATCAGCTATACCATGTGAATTTAGATTGTTTGAGCCATTGATTCTTGATGATTTACCTGAAAATGAAGGAAAGCATTTCTTAGAACAGATAAATCCTAATTCATTAGAAATATTACAAGGTTTCGTTGAGCCTACACAAGTAAAAGATGCTAAACCTTTTGATAAATTCCAATTTGTTAGAAATGGGTTCTTTAGTATAGATAATAAATATACAACTAAGGAAAAACTTGTGTTCAATAGAATAGTTCCTTTAAAAAGCTCTTTTAAACCTGCTAAATAATTGTTATAACTAAAAAATGAAGACTTAAGATATAAATTACTTCTACTATAAATAAATTTAGTTAGAAGTAATTTTTTATTTTAGTCTTCATCATTTATTTTAAATAATTAACTTTTTCCACTACAGATTCCCATAACCTCTATTCCATCTTTTATACATTCTATATTGAGAGGAAAATCTGGACCTTTTTCCCCATCAATGTCTGTTATAAGAGAATCTTTACATTCTATATCTACTTTTTTAGTTTTAAAATACAATATTTCATTTCCATTATATTGATCTAAGTAATCACCTCTAAGCACACTTATCAAAACTGGTATTGATTTTGGAATTGGCATTCCTTTAAAAATAATTACATCTAAATATCCATCATCTATTTCAGCTTTATATGCTAAATTTATATTTCCTGCTGTTTTTCCATTAAAAATCAGCATAAGATACATATCTCCATCATAATTCATCTCTTTGGAATATACTTTTATCTTAAACTTCCTCATATACAATGCTTCTTCTATTCCCTTTATATAATAAGAAATTCTTCCAAACGAATTCTTTAAGTCTGTGCTTATTCTTTGTGATACATCAGTAAACATACCTGCACTTGCGACATTTATAAAGTATTTATTATTTACCTTCCCTATGTCTATTTTCTTTGGCTTTGAATTTATGATTTCCTTTATAGCTTCTTTTATATCAAATGGAATTTGAAGAGCATTTGAAAAATCATTTGCAGTTCCTGTAGGTAAAATTCCGATTGGAATCTTTATATCTAACTCTTTCATTGAATTTACAACTAAATCTATAGTTCCATCGCCACCTGCTATTAGTATATGGTCATAGGAACTATCTACTTCTTTAAATGCATTATTTACAGGCTCTTTAATATTCAATCTATAGGGTATCAATAAATAATTTTGTTTTTGATATAATTCTATAATAGTATCTAAATTTGATAATATTTTTTTTTCACCTGAATTAGGATTGTATATAAGTTTTACTTTTTTCATTATTTCTCCTTACTTATTTTATTCTTTTAATATCCAAAGTCCTCGTTTAAGAAAATTACATGTATTCTTTCTGGTGCTAATTGTCTTTTTATAAGTGTATAGCTACAGCAAATTCTTCCTGGACTTGAACAATCTATACATATGCCAGTAGTCTTACATCCAGTATTTGTATTCAGTCTCTTGCAATTTGCTGGAGCGGCTATTGTTTTAGTTCTTTTTATAGCTTCATCTACATCTTTAACTATTTTATTTACACCTGCTACAACTATTACTTTGTCTGGTCCATATATCATAGCAGCTACTCTATTTCCATTTCCATCTAAATTATAGAGCTCTCCATTTTCTGTTATTGCATTAGTACTTGTAAAATAAGCATCTGCACAAAATGATTTTCTGTATATTTCTTTCATTTCTTCTGGTTTAATATCTTTTGCATATCTATCAAGAAAATCATATTTTTCTCTTATAAAGTCAATAACTCCTGTCTCAAATAAAGTCATAGAGCCACCACAACCTACTAAAGAACCTACTTCTACTATTTCTTCAATTTTTTTAAGAAGCTCTTCTTTATTATTTACTAGATACCCTTTCATGTTATTACTTTCTAGAGATTTTATTGTTTTTTCTATTCTTTTTTCTTTAAGCCAATTTAGATTTTGATCCATCTCAACTTCCCCCTTATTTTCAATATGTATTAGTTTGTTATAAATTTTATTTTCTTTATAGTTTTATTTTAGTACATCTAAGAAAAAATACAATATAAAACTTTAAATAAATTTTCCATAAATTTTTTTATAAGACTAACTCATAATTTATAATTAAAAAGGAAAGTAGATGTATTTTTCTACTTTCCCTATATTGTATGTAGTATTATATATTTTCTGAAATCTATATATTAATTATATGCTTTATTTTATTAAATATCACAATTAATTTAAGTGTAATATCATATTCTTTTTTAAACATATAAATTGTATTATTAAGTTTATTATATCCAATTTTAATAAATAATGTCACTAATTTGATGAAGAAGATGCTATAGCTGCACTTGTAGCTGCCATTACACAAGCAACTTGAATAGCAATAATAATATTTAAAAATATATTATTAGCTATAGAATCTATATTATTTTCTTTTTGTATTGAATCTGCATAAATAGAAGCCACAACAGCAGAACTAATCATTACTCTATTGCTTTTTCCTAAAGACCAATTCCCAAAACCTTTTTCTTCTTTAAGTCTATTTGAAACATTTTTTATATTTTCTATTATTTCATTTTCTTTATAATCTAATAACGAAATTGCTCCTATTATTGGATACCCATAATAATTTAACTTACAATCATTCTCTTTAAATGCTTTTTTAAGTTCAATAGTTTTTTTGCATTTACCCATTGTTCTATCTTCGCTAAATAAAAGAATTTGAGATAGTGCTTGTAAGTCATTGCCTTTATAAAAACCATTTTTATTTAGAAATTCATAGCATTTTTCTATGTATTCTAAATCTTCTTCTAAATTTTTTGAATGAATTGCAATAAGTGCTATATTACAATAGTCATCACTAGATGTTAAAAATGGATGTTTTTTCCTCATATATTCGTATACTGTTTTCATTTTTGATATACATGTAATATAATCCATTTTATCTCTATTTTCATAGACTATTGATGCTGTAAGTGGTAAATATGTATCTCCCCAAAACTTTTCATTTTTAAGATTTTTATATATCTCTAAAATCATCTTAAAACTACTTTCTGGATTTGATTCAAATGAAAGTAGTGTTGCAATATAAAATATGTTATATCCTCTAAAGTTAGAGAATAATCCAGTATTTTTTTTAATAAGCTCTATTCGCTCTTCTACTAATCTAGGGCTTATCCTCTTGTTCTTAAGCGTAAATGCAAGTGCACAACTATGTTGAATTAACCCCATTTGCCAAGAACCTTTAACTTCATTTAATGCTTTATAATTTTCCATTAATAAGTTTATTTTCCCATTTATAAAAGTTTGTTCCATATTGCCCTCCCAGTAATATACATTGTTGTATTAATTAACTTAATATCTATTATATATGTAATAAATATTGCAATCAATACATATTACTTGAAGAAGAACTATTATTCCATAATGATGTATCCTTTTTTATAGTGCCTTCCCATATTATTAACCCTGTCATAATACTCTGATTCACTTTCGTTACTCCATTTGGGTACAAATACATCTATCGCATTAGAATTACTAAAATACTTACTAGACCCCCTATCCATAACGGTTTTTACTTTACCATCTACAATAATCTTAGTTCCAAAACTTAAGTGATTGTTTGCCACAAAACCATCTTCTAAATCATCTCCTGTAGCAGTTATAGCTCCATATCCATTTTCTTGGTTAAGGCTGGTATAATAACTCACTTCAAATGTTATAGGAATTAAATCCTTTATTTTGATTCCTAGCTGGTTTTCTAGTCTCTCTTTTTGCACTTTCAATTTATACTCATCACTGCTTTTATAGTCTTCCATACCTTGATTATATTTAGAATTAAAGTTTTTACCTGAAGTTACTATAGTATCTATATTTACTATAGATTCTTTACAATGCTCTGCATCTATTTTTGTTTCTCCATTTACCAATAATGGAGTTAAACATACACTACATACAACACATGTAATCAATGCTTCTTTAAGCTTCATAAATTCCCCCCTTATTATTTTGATATATTAGCATATTTAATATTATATGTCTACATTTAGATTTAAATGCCATACTCATTTGCTTTAAGAAGTTGTCTTATACTTAATTCACCCTAAACCTTTATAAATCCTTCATCTTAGAATCATATAGTATAAGGCTTTTATGACTAAATATTTTTTTTATTAATCTTTTTAATAGCTCAAAACCACTTCTATTTAATTTTTCTATTTTTAAGAATTTAAGAATTAAAATTCTATAATTTTAAAACATATTGATTTTATTTTTTTGAAATGCTATAATTTTTTTAAGAGGTGATTAATATGATAAAAAATACAAAACAAATTACAGTTGAAGTTAATGAAATTTTATTACAAGAAGTATACAAAATGACTAATAATGAAAATACAGATTTATCAAACTTTATAAACGAATCAATCATAAATTATATTCTTGAAAATAGAAAAGATGACATTGAAAATAAAGATTTAGAAGAAGTAATTAATTTCTATAAAAAAGATAATATAGAAAATCCTAAAAGTGCAGCAAGAGCTATTGCTGAAGCAAAAACTCATACATTATACTAAACAAATAAAAAGTTCCTAAAAATTAGGAACTTTTCTTTTTATTTTAATGGCTATTAATATCTATTTTAGTAATATTTATTTTATACTTATAAATACTCATTTAAACAACAAGACAATCTAATACATTGTCATTTAATATACTATAAATAATCAATATAAAAATAAAATTACAACTTTTAATATACCTAAAAAATAATCAATTTGTATAAATAATAAAAAAATTTTAGTTTTCTATTTTAATAATCGATATTTAGCTAAGCTCCGATTAACTATAAGTCTAATATAAAATTAAATATCAATAAATTTGATTTTATATTAGACTTATAGTATTAAAATGCATTAGAAAACTAGGGATACTTAATAAATAAATCTATGTATTTTACAGTTTACTTCACTTTTAATTCATTTTACTAATTATTGTAAAAACTATTTATTTTATGATAATTAAATTCATCTTAAAAATAACTAATAAGCCTTAGTTTTTATATACTATTAAATGCTTAAATGTTCATACATTTAAACATACAATTACTACAAAAAATATATGTTTAAAGTTATTCTTGCTATTAATCTCAAACAAACTATTCATCTTTCTTAATGTCTTTTACCCATTTTTCAACAGAATTTAATTCCTCCTCATTTACCCCCTTTTTGAACAATGCTTTCATAAAGCTTTCAATAGAACTTCCATGCATATTATCTAGAAAAGTTTTTGTTTCAAAATGTAAATATTCAGCTTCTCCAATAATAACTGTATAATGTGTATGTCTATCTATCTTTTTAGCATCTAAGAACTTCTTATTTACTAATCTTGATAAAAGTGTTAGTGTTGTAGTTTGCTTCCAATCATATAGTTTTTCCATAGCTTCAATGACATCTTTTGATGTTACTGTAAAATCTGATCCCCAAATAAATTTCATGACCTTTAATTCCGCTGGTGGTATTTTAGTAATAGTCATATGATTTTACACTCCTCTCAAACTTATACATAATTAAATACTATATTAATAAACTTTCCCAGTCAAAGGTTTTATTCAAAATATACAATTCAAATTTATTAATATAAAAAACTTATATTTTCAGTACCAATCAAACATAAAAAACCCAAAAGTAAATAATAAATTTTATTTATATATATAAGTATAACAGATTATCAAATTAAAATTCTAATATTTAAGATAATATACTCATTTTATAATCAATAAATATCAATATTTGAAATAGCCATAAATTTATTTCAAAAACTATTTTTGAGTTTATCCATATGTTATAATAAATGTATAAAATTTTGATTGGTGGGTTATATATGAATGCATTTATTAGAAAACGAAACAAGAATTATGTAGTTTATCTTGAATTTACAGATGAAGATACTGGAAAAAGAAAACAAAAGAACATGGGTATTTTTGATAAAAAAAGAGATGCGAGCAAAAGGTTAAATGAAGTAAAAGAAAGTCTGTATAAAGATGGCTTTTTAATTCCAAACGAAATCACTGTCTCAGAATTTCTATTAGATTTTTTAAAAAAGTACAGTGAAAATATATCATTAGCTACATACAACAATTATGTTAGTATTTGTAAGAATTATATTAATCCCTCTATTGGTAAATATAAAATACAGGATTTACATCCAATTCATATACAGAACTACATTGATAAACTATCTCATAAATTGAATCCTCAATCAATTAAGATTCATATAAATATATTGAAACTTGCAATAAAAAGAGCATATAGACTCAAATTAGTAAAAGAAAATATTATGGATAATATAGAAGCTCCAAGATATAAAAAATTTAAAAATGAAATTTATGACAAAGAACAAATGATAAAATTGTTGAAATTGTCAAAAAATACATATATGGAATTACCTATTAATTTAGCAGTTGGTTTAGGTCTTAGAATTTCAGAAGTTTTAGGTTTGACTTGGGATAATATTGATTTTGAAGAGAATACAATAACTGTAAATAAGATAACAGCTCGAATTAATGGCTCTGTAATTCTTAAAGAACCAAAGACTGAAAGCTCTATTAGAAAAATATCTGCTCCAAAGGAATTAATCTTTTTACTAAAGGAATATAAAATAAAACAAAATAAAAACTTATTAAAGTCTTCTATTAGAAATAGTCATGACTTGTTATTTTTCAATAAAAAATGTGAACCTATTGCTGAAGATGTTATGAGTAAAAAATTCAAAAGATTTTTAGAAAAGAATGACTTGCCACACATTAGATTTCATGATTTAAGACATTCACATGTTACTTTACTTATAAATTCTAAGGTACCTATAAAAGTTATCTCAGAAAGAGTTGGTCATTCAAATATAAATACAACCTTAAATGTTTATTCCCATGTTCTAAAAGAAATGGATAAAGAAGCATCTGACAAAATTTCTGAGAACTTATTTAATGCCAACTAATATTACATTTTTTAATTATAACTACTCTAGCCTTTATCATCTATAAAATTAATTTTTACTACTAATAAAATTAAAGTTAAATTAATATTCAAATTTAATTTTATAATAGAAGAGTTAAAATATATTTATTACAAAATAGTTTTAGCGTTATAAACTTAATTTATTTTCTCAAGATGTTGATGAAATTTTTATGGAAGCACGTAACACAACAGTTAAAATCATTTGTAGCTTAGGTGGTATTGTTACTAGTAAAGCAGAAGATTTTTATGATGAAAAAGTAACGCCTATAACCTTACAAAAAATACATTATCATAAAAGAGAATGTCTATAGACTTATGAAATTATATTATATAACTTCTTCTTATTATGTCTCCAAACATTATTGTAATTTGACACAATGTAAACAATCAATTTTGATTTGGAGACATGTACTTTTTATAATAAAAATCCATACATCTTTCTATCCGTAGTTCTGTTTGAGTCATCTCTACAACCCTATTTACTACAATATATATACTAAATAAAAAACCTCCTAATATTTGATTAAATACCTAGATACTTCTATAGCGTATTCTCAAACATTAAAAGGTTTTTATTCTAATAATTATAATTAGTAAAAATAATATTTAAACTAACAATTATTTATCTTTCCCATACATTTTAGCTAATTGGTCTTGTATCTCTTTACTTTCTAAATACTCATCAAAATCCATCTTTCTATCCATTATTCCATTTGGAGTTATCTCTATAATTCTATTTGCTATAGTAGATATAAACTCATGGTCATGAGAAGTAAATAAAAGCACCCCAGGGAATTTTTCAAGTCCTTTGTTAACAGAAGTTATACTTTCTAAGTCTAAGTGGTTAGTAGGGTCATCTAACACAAGTACATTTGCATTTGAAAGCATTAGCTTACTAAGCATACATCTAACTTTTTCTCCTCCAGATATAACTTGAGCTTCTTTTAAAGCTTCTTCTCCAGAGAATAACATTCTACCTAAAAATCCTCTTATAAAACTCTCACTTTTTTCTTCAGAAAACTGTCTAAGCCAGTCAACTAGAGAATACTCTACTCCATCAAAAAACTTATTATGGTTTTTTGGAAGATAATCTTGAGAAGTAGTTACTCCCCATTTATATTCTCCACTATCTGGTTCAAGTTCTCCCATAACTATATTTAAAAGTGCAGTAGTAGCTATTTCATCACCCATAAATACTACTTTGTCATCTCTATCCAATCTAAATGAAACATTATCAAGTACTTTAACTCCATCTATAGTTTTAGTTAAATTGTGTACTTCTAAAACTTCATTACCAATTTCCCTAGCAGGTGTAAATCCTACATATGGATATCTTCTTCTTGATGGTTGTATATCTTCAATTTCTAATTTGTCTAATTGTTTCTTTCTAGATGTAGCTTGTTTAGCTTTTGAAGCATTAGAACTAAATCTAGCTATGAATTCCTTTAATTGAGCTATCTTTTCCTCAGTCTTTTTGTTTTGGTCTTTAGCAAGTTGTAATGCTAATTGACTTGATTCATACCAGAAGTCGTAGTTTCCAACATACATCTGTATTTTACCAAAGTCAACATCAACTATATTAGTACATATTTGATTTAAGAAATGTCTATCATGTGATACTATTATAACTATAGACTCTTCTAAATCCATTATAAAATTATTTAACCAATTTATTGATTTAAAATCCAAGTGGTTTGTAGGCTCATCCATTAATAGTATTTCAGGTTTTCCAAAAAGTGATTGTGCTAATAACACTTTAACCTTCTCTCCACCAACTAATTCTTTCATTTGTTTGTAATGCATATCCTTAGTTATACCAAGACCCATAAGTATTTTTTCAGCGTTAGTTTCTGCATCCCATCCATCAAGTTCTGCAAACTCACCTTCAAGTTCAGCAGCTTTTATTCCATCTTCTTCGCTGAAATCTTCTTTCATATATAAAGCATCTTTTTCATGCATTATACTCCAAAGTCTTTCATGACCTCTTATAACAACATTTAAAACAGTTTCTTCCTCATATTCGAAGTGGTCCTGTTTTAAAACTGACATTCTTTCTTTATCAGTTATAGACACATTCCCTGTATTTGGTTCTATTTCTCCTGATAATATTTTTAAAAAAGTAGATTTTCCCGCACCATTAGCTCCTATTATTCCATAGCAATTTCCTTTAGTGAATTTTAAGTTAACATCTTTAAATAGTTCCTTATCACCAAATCTAAGTCCAACACCTGTAACTTGTAACATTAATGTATTTTCCTTTCTTTTTGTTCATAATTTATTTTATCATAAAATTTTGATAACATTTTTATTCTCACGTAAACAGCATATTTTTTATACCAAATTCGTGAAATATTTATTAAAATTGTATTAAAGATTGTAAGTTTCATAAAAATTAACAATCTATTATATTATACTTATAAAAAAATCAAATTGCAACTTTATTAATTCTTTTACACACTCTAAATACTTTATTTGAATCTTTAAACTGTTTTAGCTATTAGTAAAAATATATTTTCTGTATAATTAATACTTAAAAAGAGTACCTAAGTTTGTAAGTACTCTATTTTTATGGTTTTATATTTTAGCAAAATTACATGCAGGGTAAGTACATACATCACAGTTCATACAAAGACCACCATGACCATATTTAGCTATATCATATTTGTCAAGTTTTTCATCTATTAAAATCCTAGATAGAACTATATCAAACACTGTAGTTTTATGATACATTGCACACCCTGGTATACCCATAATTGGAACTTCTCCATAGTAAGCAAGTAAAAACATTGCTCCTGGTAATATTGGTGACCCATATGTAACTAAATCAGCTCCAGTCTCTTTTATAGCTGTTGGTGTGACATCATCTGGGTCTACACTCATTCCACCAGTACAACAGATAAGTTCTGCTCCTTGACTTATAAATTCTTTTATTGCATTTTTTATGATATCCTTATCATCTGGACATATAGTTTGACCTATAACTTCACATCCAAACCCCTTTACTTTTTCTTCTATTACTGGTCCAAATTTATCAACAATTCTACTGTAAAACACTTCATTACCAGTGGTAACAATTCCTACTTTTTTAGGTTTAAAAGGTATCACATTGACTATCTTTCTGTTATCAACTACTTTTTTTGCCTCTTCTAGTTTTTTCTCATCTATAACTAAAGGTATGACTCTTGTTCCAGCTACTTTCAACCCTTTATTTACTACAAAATTATTATGAAGAGTTGCCATCATTATTTCGCCAACACAATTTAAATCAAAAAGTGCATCGACATCTATTTTTAAAAGCCCATCACATGCTGCTATAAAATCTATCTTTCCTTCTTTTATTTCACTGAAATCTAAATTTTCTCCAGCAGTTAATTCTTTTAAAAATAAAGCTCCTTCATTTTCATGAATCATTCCCTCTGATTTTTCCCATACATATAAGTTGTCTTTACCAAGAGATAATAAAACTGGAATGTCTTCTTCTTTTACTACATGTCCCTTTTTAAATTTTCTTCCTTTAAATTCTCCTGGTATTATTTGAGTAATGTCATGACATAAAACTTGTCCAACAGCATCTATAGTTTTTATTAATTTCATAATTTGCCCCCTATTCTTTCATAATCCACTTTTGTATCAATATCTAATAACATTTTTTCGGGAACTTCTACATATTTTATTTTTGATGAATTTTTTAAAATAGTTTTCCCTTTTTCATCTTCTTTAAGTGCCAATAATTCCTCTTTTTTACTAAATGGAAATATAACTGGATTTCCACATACATCTTTGCATCTTGGAATTACTATAAAATCTCTATCTAATTTAAAAGTATTTATAATTTTATCTATATATAAATCATCAATAAATGGTTGGTCTCCCACAAAAAACATATATCCATCACATTTTGAGCTATTTAAAATGCCCAATTTTATGGATTCACTCTGACCTATATTTGCATCTTTATTATCTACATATTTAAAGCCATATTTATTGCACAATGCTAAAACTTCTTTATATTGACTTACAACTACAACTTGATGAAAATTAATTTTACTAACTGCTTTAAGTACATGTTCTATTATGGAACATCCATCATATTCCAGTAAAAGTTTATTTTCTCCCATTCTTCTGGCAAATCCTGACGCCATTATTACTGCATTTATCATATATATCATTCCTTAACATTTATAATGTATTGATATTGTTATGATTTTATAGTATCTTTATTTATATTATCTATATATATAATATCACATAAATTATTTTAATACTTCAATATCTTATACAAAAATTTTGTTTTATACTTCCATAAAATATGTCTATTTCACTTTCATGCTCTTTAATAATTTTAATTAAATTTATAGCTAAACTTTCATACATTTCATTTTCGACTTTATTAATAAATAATATTTTTTTTCCATGATAATTTTTAAACAATCCTTTTGGATTTAATACTACATTTTTTAAATTATCAAGATTTACTGTAGAATTATCATTTATATTACGCATATTTAAATTAGTTATTTTTTTAAATTCATCTAACCTATGTATATTTTCTTCATTAATATCCATTCCAAATGAAGTTATATCTAATATACCTATAGTTTTTGTAGTTTTACAATATACTACTGGTTCTCCATCATTCCAACCTTTAAGTTTTTTTCTCTTTGAACCATCACCTTCTATCAATACCAAATCAAATTTGTCTATCATTTTTTCTAAATCAGATAACTTGATTCCTACTATTTTATTTTCATTATTTATACAGCTTCCACATACTGTTACTCCATGACAAATAGATGGAATAGAAGTTCCATCTATTGTCATAAATATATTGTCATAGTCTTTTTCATCAGGTAAATATATTTTAGTAGTTGTTGTAAGTAAAACTTTTAGCTTATCTCTATAAAAATTCGCAAAGTATTTTATAAATGAAGTTTTTCCTCCTGCTCCAACTACAGTTATTATTTCATTTTCTCCTATCATATCTGATAATTTCACACTTTCACCTCTCATAAATATTTCTTTTAAATATCCTAAATTTGATTTATTTGAAATTTATAATTTAACTGTTTTAGTAAAAGTGATTTTTGAAATTCTATAAACTAAAAAGTAAATAGATTCTGTTGTAAACAACAAGGCGGATCCAATTCGCCGCTAAGCTGTAAGCTTATACGCTATCAGTTTATCTTTTAATTATTATTAAGATATTCTTATTCTTTGTGGTTGCTTTAACATCTGAGGATTATTCTGCAAGTAAGATAAATCAACTATTTGTGATTTTTTTAATATATTAAGACTTGCATTTACATCCGCATTTATAATCATACCCACACTAGATTTATATTGACCACGTGTTATTCTTTCTCCCTTAAATTTGTGTTTCTGTACATCATCCAAATTAATATCAGGAAGGTAATCATTGGCAAAAAAATCTGATTTACTAGTATAACTTTCTTCTTGTCTAATGAAATTAATATTTTTTATTTTACATAGATACTCTAGTTTTCCTTTTATCTCTCCAAAAGGAATTCTTATAAAATTTCTATATATTTTCTTTTCCATATTATCACTTTTTTCTAACTTAGCATTATATCCTACAATCAAATTGCCAATATTATTTTTTACACAGTAGTCAATTATGTAAAAGCAAGTTTTATTTACATAGTCTTTAACCTGATTATTTCTTTTATTCCATACTTTAAATTGTTTTCTTGTAATTAAACTTATATTCTTTTTTAATTTTAAAGCCTCTATTTTATCATTTTGCTTATTTGCCCATTGGTTCACAGACTTAAGCCTTCTTCCATCTATAATAAAACTATCACCTAAGTTGGTAGTACAAGTACATAAGTTTTCTAAACCTAAATCTATTGCCAGTGCATTTTTTTTATTTGAAACTTCCTCTGATTTCGGTATTTCATAACAATACTGAATTTCAAAGAACCTAGCCTTATGTTTAGGTATTATTCTTATTTCCTTAACTTTTTTGTCTAATATATTATTTGGAACTTTTATACTCACCTTTCCATACATTTTTTTAAATACGGGAGACATAGGCACATTTAAAATTCCATCCTCTTTAATTCTTATTTGTCCTATTATTATACTAAAAAATCCTTCTTTATCTAAATACTTAGGTGATTTTATTCCTCTAAAATCATACTTGCCTTCTTTAGCTAATTTAATTAAACCAAAAAATGACCTAAATGAACTATCAACTTCTTTTAGTATTTGTTGTGCTACATTACTATTGAGTAGTTTATAGTTTTCATTTTCTTTACATACGTGATAATTGGCTTCATAATTAAGATGCTCCCCTTGATTAAAGTAGTGTTGTCTGACATTATATGTACCAACATTATACAAGTTCTTTGCTAAAAAGCACATCTCTCGCAAAGCCTGATATTCTTTCTTAGTTAAATTTTTTAATTGTTGTCTCTGAGTCCCATAATGTATGTTTTTTGTTCTATTTGGCATAAACTCACCTCCTTTAACTCCTACTCTATTAGACATTATATATGGTATTTTTATAAAGCACCATATATAATGTCTATTAAATTACTTTATTTTGCAAAATAACTTAAATTTATACTTTTATAGTATATCATTTATTAAATTTATTTGTTGTTGTTTTTCATCCCCATGTACACTTTTTCAAAAGTTATAGGAAGCTCTCTTATACGAACTCCAGTAGCATTAAAAATTGCATTTGCAATTGCTGGTGCTGGCGTATGTATAACTATTTCTCCTAAAGATTTAGCTCCATAAGGCCCTCCTGGGTCAAAATTATCAGCAAAATCTACTAATATATTTCCTACTTCTTTTTTTGTAGGAACCTTATACTGCAAGAAACTGTCTGTCAATAACTTTCCATCTTTATCAAATTTAGGGTCTTCATACATTGCAAACCCTATCCCCATCATTACTCCACCTTCTACTTGTATTCTCGCTAATGTTGGATTTATAACCGTACCACAGTCAGGTACACATGCAAAATTTATTACCTTATATTCTCCTGTATTTTTATCTAGTTCTATTTCAGCAAATCCTGCTATAAATGGTTTTATTCTTTTTAACATACCAAATGATTCTGTTGCTTCTAAAACAACTGGTACATCGTCACTTGAAAACCCTATACCTCCAACTGACTCTCTTCCTAATTCCTCTAATAACACAAATTTACTCTCATCATTCTTAACAAAAACTCTATCTTTACTTAACTCTAAATCCTCTTTTTTAGACTCTAGTTTTGATTCTGCTACTGAAAGTATTATTTCTTTTAATTTATTTGCTGTTTTTATTGTTGCATTTCCTGTAACTGTTGTAGTACAAGAAGCAAACGCACCTGTATCATATGGACATAGGTCTGAATCACCTGTATAAACAGATATTCTATCTACAGTCGTATTTAAAGTCTCTGCAGCAATTTGTGCTTGAATTGTATCAGCACCTTGACCTAAATCAGCAAGACCAGATAATAACTTATATGTCCCATCTT
This sequence comes from Clostridioides sp. ES-W-0018-02, assembly GCF_020658175.1. NCBI lineage: Bacteria > Bacillati > Bacillota > Clostridia > Peptostreptococcales > Peptostreptococcaceae > Clostridioides > Clostridioides sp. ES-W-0018-02. The sequence continues at coordinate 636,233 of NZ_JACVVY010000001.1, forward strand.
CGTCCATTCGTATAGTCACTGTTGCCATATCTACACGTGGTATACCAGAACCATGATTTGCCACTGCCATTCCTACTGCTCTTACCTTGTTATTACCTATATCTTTACATGGGTATTTATCATCCCAATTAATTAATTTTTTCCCTTTTTCTATACACTGTTTTAATTCACAGCTTAGAATTTCTTCTTCTGCTGCTTTTCCATTAGTGTACCTATCTATTATGTTTTTAACTCTAAATTCAAGAGGATCTATACCAATCTTATTGGCTAATTCATCAATAGCACTATCTATTGCAAATATGCCTTGTGTAGCTCCATAACCTCTAAGTGCACCTGCTGGTAATCTATTAGTATATACTGTTCTAGCATCAAATCTAACAGCATCAATATCATTATATATTGGTAATGTATTATGACCTGATTCTGAAGAAACAGAAACTCCATTACCACCATAGGCACCTGTATTATTTAGTGACTTTAATTCTATCGCCTTTAAATTTCCTTCTTTGTCTGCACCTACTCTAACATCAAAAAACATTTCATGCCTACTATTAGAACCTACAAAGGTTTCACTTCTTGTAAAGACAAATTTTGCTGGTCTTCCAGTTTTCATAGTCACAAATGCAGTAAATATATCTGTTGCTGCTATATTCTTTCCTCCAAATCCACCACCTATTCTAGGCTTTATCACCCTTATTTTAGAAGAAGGAATCCCCAATACTTTTCTAAGTATTCTCTTTACATTGTGTGGTGATTGTAATGATGACACAACAACAATCCTATCATTTATATCTTTATATGCATATGACCTATGAGTTTCCATCATACAATGTGATTGACTTTGAGTCTTATATGATGCTTCTACCACAAATTCACTTTCTTTAAGCTTAGCCTCAACATCACCAAACTCGAAAAACTCTTTTGATACTATATTATTTTTTGCATCTAATCCAAAAGGATACGGTTCTACTATATCTTGTTCTGGATGTATAATAACTTCATTTCCTTCTGCTTCTTTTGCATTAAATACAGGCTTTAAAATCTCATACTCTACTTTTATCATTTTTAAAGCTTTAAGTGCAGTTTTTTCATCTTCTGCTGCTACTAATGCTACCTCATCTCCAACAAATCTAACTGTATCCTCAAGTAAAACTCTATCATAAGGAGATGCTTCTGGTTCTGTTTGACCTGGAACACAATATCTAACTTGTGGTACATCTTTATAGGTATAAATTCCTACAACTCCTGGAATTTTTTCAGCTTTTGACGTGTCTATATTCTTTATTTTGGCATGTGCATGTGGACTTCTAAGAAGTTTAAGAGTCAAAACATCTTTATGCATAATAAGGTCTTCAGTATATAGTGGCTTTCCTGTCACAATTGCTGTACTATCTATCTTTCTTATCCCCTTATTAATCATTATTTATTACCTCCCTCAATAGCACTATACATCCTCTTAAGCAGTGCACTTGCCATATCTATTCTATATTCTTTACTTGCCCTCATATTACTTCCATAAATTAATTCTTTACCTACAATAATAGATGCTTTATCTATATCCTTTTCTTTGCTCAATATTTGACTTGCTTCAAGTGCTAATTTAGCTCTTTGAGGTCTTGCTCCAATTGCTATTTTATAAGTATCATTTTCTTTTAACATAGCTGAATTTAATATAGCAAAATCTCCTGTACACTTTCTTATTGAATCAAATACAGCTACTGCATCTTTCTTAGGAAGTATTACCTCAATTAATATATCTTTATTTAATTCACTATCCAAAAACTCATTTAACTCTAATATTCCACTATTGTATAACCTTACCTTCGCACCAACAACTAAAAGTGCTGTAATCAAGTCAGAAAAACCATACTTTGAAAATACACTAGCTCCAATTCTTGCACCCTGTCTAAATTGAACACCAACTATATTAGAAACAGCACTTGAGACTATTCCACTACAATAATTTTTAATAGTTTTGTTTATTTCTAAACTTCTCAAAGATGTATCTGCTCCTATTAGTATATTTTTTTCATCCTCTTTTATATAGTCTAGATTTATATCCTTTAAATCTATGGCTGTTCCTATGTTTTTATTGCTTAATTTTATAAATCCGCAACCACCTAAAATAACATTATTTTTTTTAGAAATCAAAATTTTATATGCTTCTTCTAGGCTTTGTGGAACAGAATATTCTTTTATAGTAACCATCTTATCCCCCTTATATTATATTTATTAAAACTTGAAACCTACTAAGTACTTTGCTTTATTTTTATAAATATATAGTAAACTTAATTTAATTCTATTAGTTTTTTACTCTATATATTTTCCTTTTTATTTTTATTGTCCTTACCTTTTGAAAATTTTATCATATATAAACCTTGAACTATTATAGCAACCATAGCTCCTGAAACTACACTTGAATCTGCAAGTAGTGTTTCTATAAATTTTGGAGATTTTTCAAGAACCTGAGGAACTACCATAAATCCTATCCCAGTTGCCATAGAAAGACCTAATATCATACTATTTTCTTGATTAAAACCATCCATACTAACAAGTCTTAATCCAGATGTTGTAAGAGTTGAAAATATTACGAGTGTTGCTCCTCCAACCACACAAGGAGGTATTGTTCTAATTAAATTAGCTAATAAAGGTGATACTCCCGCCAGAAATAATCCAATGCCTCCAATAGCTAATACAAATTTACTTATAATTTTTGTATTAGAAACGATTGCAGAATTCTGACCAAACATTCCCATTGGAGTAGCAGAAAATAATGCTCCTATTGTAGATAATACTCCATTTCCTAAAACAGCAGAAGAAAGTTCTTCATCTGTAACTTGTCTATTAAGTCCTCCTACTGTAGAAAGTGTACATGCTCCCATAATATCAGCTATTTCAACCAAATATATTATTGAAAACATTACTACAACCTCAAGCTTTATATCCAATCCAAAAGCAAGTGGTTTTGGAAGTGCAACCAAAGTAAACTCTTGAATTGAAGAAAAATTTACTATTCCCAAAATTAGTGATAAAATATATCCAAAAACTATGCTAACTAATATTGATGCATCTTTAAACAATCCTTTTCCATATTTATTTAATCCTAATATCATAAGTGATACAGCTATTCCAACTATAAAATTAATTGGTTGTCCAAATGTCTCATTACCCATACCTCCAGCTAAGTTTTTTATAGCTATTGGAAAAAGTCCAAGACCCATACATGCAACTATAGTACCAGATACGACTGGGGTAAATATAAACCTTATTTTTTTAAGACCAAAACCAATTATGATTATCACTATACCAGCGACTATTTGAGAGCCAAATAAGACAGGTAATCCATACTTGCCTGCAACAGAAACTCCAGCTCCTATAAACATTGCTGTAGCTCCCATTATAACTGGTATTCCTCCTCCCAATTTAAAACCTTTAAATAGTGGTATTGGATATAATTGTAACAAAGTTGATAATCCTGCAAAAATTAAAGCAGCTTGAATTAATAGTGTAGACATTTTATGATTAAGTCCAGCCGCATTTGCAACTAGTATCGCTGGTAAACAGCTACCTATTACCATTGCCATTAAGTGTTGTAACCCCAAAGGTATTGCTTCCTTTAGTGGTGGTATTCCGTCTAATTCAAATTTTGATGTACTTTTTGCTTTCATAATAAAAACTCCCGTTACATAAAACTTATTGAATTATATAAATACTTAAAAATTTAATATATTAAATTAAATGACTTTTATAAATCTTACTATACTCAGTAATACATTTAAGTTTTTATACTTAAAAATCACGTACAACAAATTTAATTATTAACAATTAAATTTATTCTATTATTTTGTATATGTTCTATAGTGCTTTACAAATATAAGAGTATTGTAGCTATGGACTTTAAAATTTTTTACAACAATTCTAATCCAATCTAAATCTTTCAATCTTAATCATTATAAGTTATAAGTTTTCATAAGTATTTATATCTTGTAAGTTTTAAACATTTACCTATAAACGCTACTTTATAGATGCCACTTTAATCTTAAGTGACCTCATACTTTCATATGAGCGTAGACTATTTCTTCATCTTCAGCATTACCTGTTAAGAGCAACCCGTTTCCACTATCAATAGCTTATAGTGTACTCTCTTTCGAGATAGTCGTTTGACCTTCCTATTTCTAGGCTTGGCGACCAAATGTCCATTGTAAAGTACTTAGGCTCTCACCATATACCATCCTTGCTATTATTTCTGGTTTTCACCACATTCATAAAAGTTTCTTTCTATCTTTTATTGTAGTTGCAAGGCTTTAGGATTTACTGGTTTTAAAGTTGTGTCCTACATAAATTTCTTTATGTACGGGGCTAAAAGTACAACTTATTTAATATACTTTTTTATTACCCCCTGTAAATAATATTATTTACTCTTTCACTGTTTTTGTTATTAAATTAATTACATAATAATTAATTTAAGCATAAAATAATTTTCAAATTGAAAATCAAAATATTTATGAATATTTTATAATATAATTATCATAAGACAGAAAAACTTAATAAGCTATGTATCTCAGTTGTACCCATGTACTCTCCTTTACTATATTTGTATCTGCAACATAAAACATACAAGTTTCTATCTAGCATATAGATATAAACCAATATCTATAATTAAAAATAGTAATACTATTGTATAATACAATCTTTATGTACATTACTATTTATTATTTCTATACAGCAATTTTAATGCCAATATTTGCATACATTTGCATAGAATAATTTTTTTATACTTTCCTTGATAAAAATTTACTTATTCCAACTGTTCTGTAATTTTTTATTAAGCAAATTTTAAATTTTATTTTTATGATATTTTTATAATTACATAAAAAAAAAGACCAAAAGTATTTTTCAAATGATCTTTTCTCAAATTTTTATTTTAATTTCTAAAATTTATAATAAATAGTAAGACTATTATAAGCATCTATTTTTATATGAAAGTTTATACTTTTATGGATGATAAGTTAATGTAATTAAAAGATTATCTAGCTGATTTTAATTTTACAATATCGCTCCAATTTTTGCTTGTAGCTAATTCTACTAAATTTAAATCTCTTCTTATTTCTGAAACATCTTCTTTTATGGAGTTTGTATCACCTTTTATATGTGCTATACTATGTTCCATATTATCATGAGTAGCTTTATTTATTTCAGAGTTATGTAATAAACTTCCTAAAATACTATTTTGTTCAATTTGTTGTTCTTTAATTGATTTTCCTTCAGATTCTAAGGCATCTACTTTAACATCTATTTCATATAGTTTTTCATTAACTACAATACTTTCTGCTTTAATTTCACTTATATCTTTACTTGCACTACTTATTTGATTTTGCATAGAGTTCATTTCTAATTTAACTTCATGTAAATTCTCTTTCACTACATTTATTTCTTTCTTCATCATACTTACTTCTTGTTTTACTTCATTCATTTCTTCTTTCATTACACTTATTTTTTGTTTTACTTCGCTCATTTCTTTCTTCATTATACTTACTTCTTGTTTTACTTCATTCATTTCTTCTTTCATTACACTTACTTCTTGTTTTACTTCATTCATTTCTTTTTTCATTACACTTACTTCTTGCTTTACTTCACTCATTTCCTTCTTCATTACACTTACTTCTTGTTTTACTTCATTCATTTCTTTTTTCATCACACTTACTTCTTGTCTTACTTCTGACATGTCATTTTTTATTATGCATATTTCTTGTTTCACTTCGCTTATTTCTTCTTTCATTACACTTATTTCTTGTTTTACTTCTGACATGTCATTTTTCATGCTAACCACATCTTTATTTATAATATGTAATAATTCTAAAATTTTATCTTCCACTTACATCACCATCCCTATTAATTATTATAACATCTTATACAAATGCTATACAATGTTAACATATATCTCTAAAATAGTTGTTATAAATTTAATTATTAAAATTATTATGTATAATTACTACAAAAAATAATTAATATAGATATAAATCTAAAAATAATAATTACAAACAAAAGGATACCATTTTAATATGGTATCCTTTATCTGTATATAAATTTTTATCTTTTGAAGTTATATTTTTTATAAAACATCTTATGCATTTAATTCTGGACATGAAATCTTTCTTCCAAGTGCCTTTGGTTTACATACTGATATACAAAGACCACAATATCTACATTCACCTTCATTTAATTCCATCTTGTCATTTAATTTTCTAGCTTGATATGCACACACTCTCTCGCACATCTTACATTTAGTACACTTTTCTTCATCATAAGTAAATTCAAAACTAAGTCTTTCATTTACCTCTCCCATATGCTTATGTACTACCCCACAAGCATTTTCTATAGTTTTATATCCTAGTCTGTCAAGATTAGAATTTAGGTCATTGTGTATTTTAGCTATTACTTGAGCTCCTTTTAATATTACTACTGAACATATACCAACGAAGTCAGCACCTGCCATAATCATCTCTAAAGCATCATCTCCACTTACACATCCACCTAATCCAATTATAGGTATATTTACCTCTTTTTTTATTTCATATATTCTTTGTAGAGTTATTGGTTTAATAGTTTCTCCACTTAAATATCCAATTCCATTTCCACCTAATAAAGGTTGGCCAGTTTCTATATCTATTCTAAGTGCTGGTCCTACAGAATCACAAGCAGTTATTGCATCTGCTCCTGCTTCTTCTAATTTTTTAGCAAAAGCCCCTATTTCATCTATCATAGGAGGAAGTTTAACTATTACTGGTATATTCACTCTTTCTTTCGCATCCTTAAGCATTGGTATTAAATCTCTATAGTCATAAGATACCAGCTCTATAAAATCAGCTCCTGCATTTGCAATCTTTTCTACTAGTTCACTACTCTCTTCTATTGTATGACCTACTGAAGCTATACATACAGTTCCATCTTTTTTCATTTGTGGTATTTCAAAATCTATCCATTGCTCTGGTTCAAAATCTGTCCATTTCTCATTATTTAAAAGAGCATTAGCTGTATTTCTCACCATATGAGGTGCTGGATTTATAGCTCTTTCTTTTCTTATTGTCTTAGTAACAACTGCTCCTGCTCCTGCATCACTTAGTATCTTACATCCAGCTGCACTATATGTCAACGGACCTGAACCTATTATAAAAGGTGATTTTAATTCTTTCCCTAAAAAATTATACATTATTTACTTCCCCTTTTCATATTTATTTACATTTATTAAAACTTCCAGAATTCACAGGCAACATCTTTCATTTCTTTAACAATAGCTTTTTTATCTAAGTTAACCAATTGTTTTTCTTTTAAAATATGTTTACCATCTATGTATACATTTGATATAAATTCTTTTTTACCTTGCACTACTATCTGGTCAAATATATTATCAAGTGTTACAGGAGTTTTAAATTCATCTTCCATAACTATTATATCTGCTTTATTACCAACTGTTATTTTTCCTGATTTTTGAAGTCCCAATGCATAAGCACCATGTTCTGTTGCCATCTTAAATACTAAACTTGCGGGCATTACAGATGCATCTTCTTCAACTGATTTATGCATTAAAAATGCACCTCTCATAACTTCAAAAAAATCATTTATATATCCATCTGTGCCTAATGCTACTTTTATGCCTTTTTTAATCATTCGTGGAACTGGAGAAAAACCGCCACCTACTTCACAATTACTAAGAGGCATGTGAACTACCTTTACACCTTTCTCCTTTAATATGTCTATCTCTTCATCATCTACTTTTACACATTGAGACGCTAATACAGTCTCATCTAATATATCTAAATCATTGTAGTAATCAACTGCTTTTTTATTAAAGTGTTTTTTAGAGTAGTTTGGTTCATATATACTCTCACATAAATGAAATTGCATTGGTGCCTCTAATTTTCTTGCATCTTCTTTAGCTTTTTTGATAAATTTATCTGAACATGTGAAACTAGTATGTGTACACATTATTCCATTTATTAATTTACTGTTTTCTCTACTCCATTTTATTAAATTAGAATTTTCATCTAAACATCTTAACCCATTTTCATAACTTATTCTTTCACAACTTTCTAGAGATAAAACTGCTTTCATTCCTATTTCTTCTAGTATCTTCCCTTGCTCAATTAAAGTTCCTTTTTCTGTATTTGGAGCTTCTAATGTGTCACAAAATGCTACTACACCAGATTCTATAAGTTCTATTGCAGATGCTTTAGTTGTGGCTTTTACTTCCTTTAGTCCTATTCTATTTTCTATAAACGGCCACCAATAGTCATTTAAAAATCCTTCGAAATCAGTAAAATGTACATTTGCTGGTATTCCTCTAGAAAGCACTCCATATTGATGCATATGCCCATTGATAAAGCCTGGCATTACTATGGCATCTGATTTATTTATTATCTCTGAAATATCTTTATATTTTAATTCAACTTCTTCATTTGGCAATATATCTTTTATAATGTCATTTTCTATTACAACAGCATAATTTGTATATATTTCATCAGCAGAAGATATTAAGTATTTACTTTTTATAGCAACCATTTATTTACCTCCCTGATTTAGTTTTTTCATAGCCATATAAACCTTTTCAGAAGTTATAGGAAGTTCTCTTATATTCACACCTACTGCATTAAAAATTGCATTTGCTATTGCTGGAGCTGGCGTATGAATAACTATCTCTCCTAAAGATTTTGCTCCATATGGTCCTGTTGGGTCATAATTATCTACAAAATCTACTAATATATTTCCTATATCCTTTTTTGTTGGAACTTTATACTGTAACAAATTAGAAGTCTGAAGTTTACCATCAGAACCATGTCTAGGATCTTCATACATTGCAAGCCCTATACCTTGAGTTACTCCTCCTTCAACTTGTATTCTTGCAAGTGCAGGATTCATAACTGTACCACAATCAGTTGAACAAGCATAGTTTATCACCTTAAATTCACCTGTTGTTTTATCTAGTTCAATCTCTGCAAAACCTGCTAAAAATGGTTTTGCACTCTCTTTTATCCCATAAGATTCAGATGAGTATAAAACATCTTGATTTCCACCACCAACAGATTCTCTTCCTAATTCACTTAATAAAACAAACTTTTCTACATCCTCACTATAACAAACTCTGTCTTCATATAGCATTAAATCATCGATTGGTAGGTCTAATTTCTTCTGTGCTACTTTTAGTATCTTTTGTTTTAAACTTTCAGCTGACTTTATTGTAGCATTTCCAGTTACATAAGTAGTACAAGATGCATATGCTCCAGTATCATATGGACACATATCTGTATCTCCTGTATAAACAGAAATTCTATCAATAGATGTATTTAGTGTCTTGGCAGCAATTTGTGCAAGTATTGTATCAGAACCAGTTCCTAAATCTGAAGACCCAGAAAATAACTTATAAGTTCCATCCTCATCCATTCTCATATTTACTATTGCCATATCTATGTTAGCTATACCAGAACCATGAGTTCCAACTGACATTCCAACAGCTCTTACTTTATTATTCCCAATATCTATAACAGGATATTTTTCATCCCATCCAATTAGCTTTTTGCCTCTAATTATACATTCATCAAGTGCACAACTTCTTATTGGAAAATTCATTATTCCGCCTTCAGTTTGCTTTTTTATAATGTTTTTTAATTTTATTTCTGTTGGGTCCATATTAAGTTTATGTGCTAATTCGTCTATTGCACAATCAAGTGCAAATGTACCTTGAGTTGCTCCGTACCCTCTCAATGCTCCCCCTGGAACTAAGTTAGTATATACAGTCCTTCCATCAAACTTTATTGCAGGTACATTATTATAGGTTGGAAGCACATTATGCCCTGACTCGGAACAAACTGAAGGTCCATTGTCACCATAAGCACCTGTATTGTTTAATGCTTTCATATCTATAGCTTTTATATTTCCTTCTTTATCTGCTCCAACTTTTATGTCAAAAAACATCTGATGTCTAGTATTAGTCATTGCAAAAGTTTCTTCTCTAGTATATATAAGTTTTGCTGGTCTTTTCGTCATCCAAGTTACAAATGACGCATATATCTCTGTTACAGCTATATTTTTTCCACCAAAACCTCCACCTATCCTTGGCTTTATTACTCTCACCTTTGAAAGAGGTATTCCCAATGCTCTTGAAACCTGTCTTCTCATATGATAAGCTGATTGATTTGCAGAAGTTACTACTAGTCTACCATTAGTATCTATATATGTGTAAGCTCTATGAGTTTCCATCATACAATGTGCTTGTGATTGAGTCATATAAGATTCTTCTACTATCACATCACACTCTTTAAACTCTTTTTCTACATCACCTTTACCCATTTTTTCTCTTGATACTATATTTTTTGTAGCATCTAATCCAAAATCAAACGGACAAAACAAATCATCTTCTTCATGTATTAAAATTTTATTACCTTCTGATTCTCTTGCATCTAATATTGGTGTCATTACTTCATATTCAACTTTTATAAGTTTCATTGCTTTAATAGCTGCTCTTTCATCTTCAGCCGCTATTATAGCAACTTCATCTCCTACATATCTCACTATATCTTCAAGTATTAATTGGTCATGAGGTGATGCTTCTGGATATGATTCTCCAACCATTGAATATCTATAATTTGGTACATCCTTGTAAGTAAATATATCTACTACACCTTTTACTTTTAATGCATTTTTTATATCAATATTTTTTATTTTTGCAAAAGCATGTGGGCTTCTAAGAAGTTTAACAGTCAAAACATCCCTATGAAAAATTAAATCTTCAGTATATATTGGTTTACCAGTAACAATGGCTTCACTATCTATTTTTCTTACTTCTTTATTTACCATTAAACTCACCCCCAATACTATTATACATTCTAACAACTAATGCTTTTGCCATATCTTTTCTATACTCTTTACTTCCTCTTATGTTACTTCCAAATGAAAGTTCTTCACTTGATACCTCTCCAGCTTTGTTTGCATCATTTTCTAAGCTTAGCACTTCACTTGCTTTGTATGCAATCTTTGCTCTTCTTGGTCTAGCTCCTATTGCAATTTTATAAGAATTTCCTTCTTTTAACATTGCCCCATTTAATACCGCAAAATCACCTGTACATTTTCTTATTGAATCAAATACACCTATAGCATCTTTTTTAGGTAATATAATTTCCATTAATATATCTTTTTCAAGCTCACTTTCTAAAAAATCAGCTAAATTCATAACCCCTTTTTTATATAACTTAACCTTTGCATCTACTACTAGTAATGAAGGTATTAAATCTGAAAATCCATACTTAGCAAATACGCTAGCTCCCACTCTAGCTCCACTTCTAAATTGAACTCCTACTATATTAGAAACAGCGTTTGAAATTACTCCACTACAGTAATTTTTAATAACCTTATTTAATTCTAAAGTTCTTAAACTTGTATCTGCTCCAATTAATATACTATTCTCAGTTTCATTTATATAATCTAAACCTAGGTCTTTTAAATCTATTGCTGAACCAATATTTTTGCTACCTAGTTTTAAAAATCCGCAGCCTCCAAGTATTATGTTGTTTTTTCTTGATATTAGCAGTTCATAAGCTTCATCTAAACTTTTTGGAACTACATATTCCTTTATAGTTATCATATTCTCTCCCCATATCAATTTAATTTTCACTTAAAAAATTTAAGTGTTCAAATATTTATGTATTGCTCTTAGTTGACCTTTATATCCTGTACATCTACAAAGATTTCCATTTACATAATCTATAACTTCTTCTTCTGTTGGATTTTGAAGTTCTCTTTTCATTGCTAAAACCATCATTATAAATCCAGGAGCACAAAATCCACATTGGTCAGCGCCTTCATCCGCAAGAAAATCCCCAAATTTCTTAGCTTCATCTACTACGCCTTCAAGTGTTGTAATGTGTTGTCCCTCTACTCTAGCAGTAAGATAATTACAAGACAGCACAGCTTTGTTATTTACCATTACTGTACATAGACCACATGAGCCAGTATCACATCCTTTTTTAACACTTACATATCCATTTTCCCTTAATGTATCTGCTAAAAAATCATCTGGTCTTACATTCAATTCTTTTTCTTTATTATTTATGGTACATTTGATAATCAAATAAATCACCTCAAAACTCATATTTTTAAGCCAAAGTCTATACTATATTTAATTTATTTAAGAATAATATTGTATTTATTAATAAAGACTATTCCACTTATGGCCTTCCATTCTATTCTTTATAGTCCCTCTTACACAAAGTCTCTCAGCTGTATCTTGAGCATCTTTTAATACTTTTTCTTCATCAGTTGTTAATATTTTTGAATCTTCCATTATTATATTTCCATCCACTATAACACTCTCTATATTTTTCATGCTAGAAGAATATACTAATGTAGACACTGGATTATGCATAGGTATTGCTTTTGGTGAAAGCATTGGATTAAATATTAGTAAATCTGCTTTTTTACCAATTTCTAGTGAACCTATCTCATCTTCCATTCCAATAGCTCTTGCTCCATCTATAGTCGCTAGTTCAAGAACTTTTTCTGCTGACATTGCTAATGGGTCACATTTATTAACTTTATGTTGAAGTGCTGTTAATTTCATAAGTTCAAGCATATCTTGAGAGTTATTGCTAGCAGCTCCATCTACGCCTAAACTAACTGTTATTCCTTTTTTAAGCATTTCTGGTACTGGTGCAACTCCTGAAGATAAATACATATTACTTGCTGTGTTATGAGACACCTTCATGTCATATTTTTTAGTAAGTTCCATATCCTCTTCAGTTAAATATACACAATGTACCATAAGTACATTTGGTCCAAGTATTCCCAATTTCTTTAAAACATCTATGTCATATTGCCCATGCAATTCTTTTGCTGCTTCTCTATCAAAAGGAGTTTCTGATATATGTACTGTAAATAAAGCATCATCATATTCTTTTACTACTCTCCAAAGCATCTCAAGCATTTCTTGAGAATTTGACCATATTGCTGCTGGAGCTACTCCTATTTTGATTCTTCCATTCTCTGTATTGTGGTGTTTTTCAAACAATCTTCTTACATCTTTTTCAACCGTTTCTACATCTTGCATTATTCCAGGATGAACTCCAAATTGAGCACCTGTGTTCATACATCCTCTTCCAAGTATTCCTCTTATTCCTAATTCTTTATAAGCATCTATTATTCCATCACAAAGACCTTGTTTACTGTGAGGGTACATATAGTCAACCATTGTTGTTATACCACTTCTAAGACCTTCCACACAGCCAAGCATTGCAGCATCATAAGTGTCCTTTGGCTCTAAATAATTGGCTGCTGGAAATGTCATAGTTTCTAGCCAATCTTTAAGTACCATATCATCTCCTAATCCTTTTAATAAAGTTTGGAATAAATGATTATGTGTATTTATAAAACCTGGGAATAGGACTTTGCCCTTAGCATTTATTACCTTTTTAACATCAGTGTACTTACTTTCTATTTCTTTAGAATTCCCAATATCTGCAATCTTGTTATCTTTTACTACTAATGCCCCATCAAAAATAACTTCTCTCTCTTTGTTTACAGTTACTATTATCGCATTCTTAATAAGTATATCCATCATTCTTATTTCCCCCTGCATTATTTAGTAATTTTTCTTTTAATATATTGACCTGCTGGTTGCTCCATGATATTACAACTTTGTACTACATGCTTTCCTCTTAAAAAAACATCTTCAACTTTACATCTGACTTTAACTCCTTCATATGGAGTATAATCTACATTTTGTTTTTGATTCTTATAACTGATTATTTCTTCTTTATCTGTATTTAAAATCACTATATCTGCATCACTTCCTACAGCTATTTCACCTTTTTTAGGATACATCCCAAATATTTTAGCAGCATTTGTGGAAGTAACTTCTACAAATTTATTTACACTTATTCTATTTTCCAAAACCCCATATGTATATAAAAGAGATAATCTATGTTCAACACCTGGTGCTCCATTTGGTATTTTACTAAAATTATCAATTCCCAAATCTTTTTGACCTTTAAAATTAAATGAACAATGGTCTGTACCCACGGTCTGAATATCACCCTCAGACAAACCTTTCCAAAGAAAATCTATATCTTCTTTTTTTCTAAGTGGAGGAGACATTACATATTTAGCTGCCTCAAATTCATCCTTATTATATAAACTATCTTCTAATAATAGATATTGCGGACATGTTTCTACTATCATATCTACATTTTTTTGTCTAGCTATCTTTATACTTTCTAGTGACTCTTTACAACTTAGGTGAACTACATATGATTTTGAGTTTGACAATTCAGTTATATCAGCAAGTCTTGAAACAGCCTCTTTCTCAACTATGTTTGGTCTTGTAAGTGGATGATATTTAGGTTCTAAATCTCCATTTTGTAAACGTTCTTCTATTAATGCATCCAATAAATCTCCATTCTCACAATGAAATTCAACTATACAACCTAGGCTTTTAGCTTCCTTTAGTACTTTGTATATTGTTCCATCATCTACTTTCATACCTTCATATGCCATATACATTTTAAAGGATACTATTCCATCTGAAATAAGCTTTTCCATGTGCGTAAATGTATCTTTATCTAAGCATGTGATTGTCATGTGAAATCCATAATCACAATAACAATTTCCATTTGCTTTTTTATGATATGTTTCTACACCTTGTATTAGATTTTCTCCTTCACTTGATTCTGCAAAGTCTAGTATAGTGGTAGTTCCTCCAGCTATAGCCGCTCTTGTTCCTGTTTTAAAATTATCAGCAGTATTTATAGAGCCTGAATTCATATCAAAGTGAGTATGTGTATCTATACCTCCAGGAATTATAAGTCTCCCTGTAGCATCAATTACTTTGTCATTATTTATTTCTAAATCATTTCCTATTTCAGTTATCTTTTCATCTTCTATTCTTAAATCACTTATATAAGTTTTATCAGAGGTAATTATAGTTCCACCTCTTAGTATTGTTCCCATATATACCTCCTAACTTTTAAGCTCTAGTAGATTCTTTTAGAATTTTAATTTTATATTGTTTACATAAATTTATGTTTGCCAAAGGTGCTAAATTTAGCACCTCTAGACTATATTTAAATAATTTATTGTGAACTAAATATTATTTTCCATATACAGATTTTAATATTCCATAGTAACCTTCTGTTCCTATAAATAATTGTTCTTGTTCTATGTACTCATCTATTGTATGAGCAAGATTTTCTTTAGAAGGACCAAATCCTATTGTTTTTATTCCAGCTTCACCTGCATAGTGACTTCCATTTGTACAGAATGAATATTGAGTTATTTCTGAATCTATTCCAGCTTCTTTTAATCCTTTGTATGCTGCTTGAACAAATTCATCATCTTCATCATATAACCAACCTGGGAAGAATCTTTCACTTTCTATAGTATTTCCTGTATAACAGTCAGCTTTTTCAGATGCATAAGAAACTTTTGCATTTAATTCTGAGTCTTCTTTCATCATTTCATCTAATAAGGCTTGTATTGGAGCTAGTACCCCTTCTCTTGTTTCTCCAACTAATAATCTTCTATCAAAAGTAGCTTTACAATAATCTGGCACCACTGATGCACCTGGATATGGAGAAGATTTTATATCTGTTAAAACTAATATTCCATCACCTAAAACTGGATGAGTTGGAGGTACTAATTGTTGTATTCTTTGAATTACATTAGCCATTTTATAAACTGCATTTACACCTTTTTCTGGGTTAGCAGAGTGAGCTGGTTTACCAAAAGTTTCTACAACTATTTCTCCTCTACCTCTTTGACCAATCTTTAAGTTTAGTTCTGAAGATTCTCCGATTACAACATAATCAGGTTTAACAGCTTTACTTATTTCTCTAGCTGAAACTCCTTCAAATATTTCTTCATGAACAACTCCTGCTACATATAATTCACCAGCAAAGTCTTTATTAGTATCTTTAGCAAAATACGCTACAGCAGACATCATTGCAGTATACTGACCTTTCATATCAGAAGTTCCTCTACCATATATCTTTCCATCTACTATTTTTCCTTCAAAAGGAGGAACACTCCATTTACTTGCATCTGGAACTGGAACTGTATCTATATGACCATCAAATAATATTTTTTTACCTGGTCTATTTCCCTTTATGCATCCTACTATATTTCCATATCTATCTCTTGACCAGCTATCAAAGCCTAATTTTTCAAAAGATTCTTCTATTGCTTTTACAACCCCTTCTTCATTTCCAGAAGAACTAGGATTTTGGATTAGTTTTTGACATATCTCAGTTACTTCTTGTTTTCTTTGTTCGTTTAGCATTTCGTTATCCCCCTAGATTTTATAAATGTATATTTTAATTTAAGCCTTTATAATTTATATAATTTCTAAATTTTAGAACTTATAATCTTTTTAATATGTAAATGATTATTTGATAAAGATAATATTTTAATAATTATCTATATGCTTGGATACTCTCCATCCCAAACTATACTTCTGTATTTATCAGGGTCAGTATCTCCTTCTGTACTTATTAAAAGTACTCTTGAATTTTCATCTAACTTTAAATCTCTTCTTAAGTCAGCTAAATCTTCTCTTTCCATAGCTGCTATTAAAAGACCAGTTGTAACCGCTCCAGACTCTCCAGAGATTACTTTTTCATCACCATTTAAAGGATTCCCCAATGTTCTCATACCTTTAGCAGAAACCCAGTCTGGTGCTGAAACGAATGCTGCTGCATGATTTTTTAATACTTCAAATCCTATAGTATTTGGTTCTCCACAAGCAAGACCTGCCATTATAGTTGGCATATCTCCACCTACAAATCTTGGTTTTCCATCTCCTGCTTCTGCTGATTTATAGTAACAATCTGCCTCATCAGCTTCTACTACTACTGTTATTGGGCATTCATCATATATTGAAGCAACATATCCTTGAACTGCACCAGCAAGCGAACCAACTCCTGCTTGCACAAATACATGTGTTGGTCTATCTACTCCATATTCTTTTAATTGTTCTATAGCTTCTTGAGCCATAGTTCCATATCCTTGCATTATCCATGCTGGTATTTCTTCATATCCATCCCATGCTGTATCTTGAACCATTACTCCATGGTCATCAGCTTCTGCATAATCATTAGCTAATCTTACTGCGTCATCATAATTTAAGTCTGTTATACTAGCATCTGCACCTTCTCCCTTGATTTTATTTAATCTAAATTCAGAAGAACCTTTTGGCATTAATACAACAGATTTTTGACCTAATTTATTAGCTGTCCAAGCAACTCCTCTACCATGATTTCCATCTGTAGCTGTAAAGAAAGTTATTTCTCCTAATTTTTCTTTTATTTCATCTGAAGTTAATTTTTCATATCCTAACTCTGATATATCTGTATCTAATCTTTGAGCTAAGTATTTACCCATAGAGTAAGAACCACCCAAAACTTTAAATGCATTTAATCCAAATCTATAAGATTCATCCTTAACATATACTCCTGCAACACCTAATTTTTTTGCTAAACCTTCTAGGTTTGCTAATGGAGTTTCTTTATATTGAGGAAAGCTTTTATGGAAGTTTCTAACCTTAGTTATTTCTTGTTCATTTAAAAATTTGATACAATTTTCTTTATCGCCCTTTGGCAGATTGTTTACTTTCCATTTAATTTCTTTTAGCATCTAAAATACCTCCAAATTATTGTTAAATTTTTATACTCTATATATTAGCAATTAACATGCCAACACTTAATATATATCAAATATTTTTCTGTGTCTATTTAGCATAGAATTTGCAATACTTTCAACTTTTTTTACTTTTATCTATTAGGTTATCTAATGTATATAGAATTTGATAATAAAAAAACCTTTTTCATCTTCTCACTTTTTAATTCTCATTTTTAAAATTTAAAAATTAATACTTAAAACGTATTCCTTATGTATTTTTTGACATATAAATCTATAAAATATTTAATAAAAGACATAAAATAGTGATGTAATATTTTATTACATCACTATTTTTTATTGAGCGAATAGTAAAAATTCAACTCGTATGTATATAAGTTTGTAACTGTATCAACTTAGTTTTCAGTTATGGAATTTTGTGATAAAGTGAAACAAACAACACTACTTTTGGCATTCACATAAATAATTGCAGATTTGTAATTATCATCTGTCAGATTAAAGTAAAATGCTATATTTCCTTTTCCCTTAGAGTGTCAACTTTATATCTCACATATCCATATGTCTTTATTTTTTTTGAAGAAGTAATTGCTTTTTAATGGTCTCTAAGAGGTGATTTTTCATCTTTTTTAACATCTAATTCTTCTTTTACAAGATTCCATTTTTCAAGACCAAACTTAGAAACCATAACTGCTTCTGCAGCACCTTTTCCAAGTCTTTTTACTGTGTCCATACCTGTTTCGTCTTCTTGAGCCCCTTTTGCTTTTCCATCTTTACTCCATATTGTACCGCCTATATAGCATCCTCCTAATCCTCCAGATACTAACATTTCATGCATTAAGAAGAAATTTATTATAGGAAGTTTTGTTAATTCTTGACCACCATATCTAGTTCCACCAGTAGTTATAGCTGCTCCAACTTTATTTTGAAGTTTTCCTGGATGAACTAAATACATAGGACGAAGTCTATTAAATACTGCTGTAAGTTGAGCAGTTATATTCATATCATACACTGGAGAACCCACTATAATTCCATCTGCTTCTAATATTTTTTGCTCTAATTCTTGTATGTCATCTTTTATGATACACATAGTCTCTTTTCTTATACATGCATCACAATGCACACAAGGACTTATTTTTTTCCCTCTAACTGACCAATACTCAGTTTCTATACCAGGTATAGTTTCAGCTTCTTTCAAAGCTTCTAATACTGCATATTCTGTTGCTCCTTTACGTGGACTTCCACAAATACCTAATATCTTTGCCATAACAATATCTCCTCATCAAATAAATCTATTTTTATTACTTTCTATAACTTTAATAAAGTTTCATTTTAAGTTTAAGTATTATTATTTTAATTTTATTGGCAATGAATGTATCTCTACATTAGTTGCATCATATACTGCATTTGCTACAGCAGGTGCAACTGGTACAACTGCACATTCACCAATACTCTTGCCACCAAAAGGTCCAGCTTTTTCATAACTATTTACAAATGCAACTTGACACTTTGGCATATCGACAGTTCTAAATAATTTATAATTTTTAAAATCAGTAGCTTTAGGTCTTCCTTGCTCATCAAAGGCTAGCTCTTCACTTAACGCATAACCTAACCCCATATGAATTCCGCCTTCTAATTGACCTTCTAAATTTAGAGGATTTATAACTCTACCAACATCATGTACAGCTACAAAATCAACTACTTTTACATCTTTAGTTTCTTTATCTACTAAAACTTCAGCAAAATGTACACCATAAGAAGTAATACCTGCTGGAGAAGAGTAATCTTCAACAACTGTCAATTCTCTCAAAGACTTACTTTGACTATATACTGCAACATCAGATAATGATGCTTTAATATTTTCATCAAGTTTACTGATTACATATCCATTATCTAGATATAGCTCTTCTTTTGAAATTTCGAGTAATTTTTCTGCTTCTTCCAGTATTAAAGTCTTTAATTTTTCTGCTGTCTTTTTAGCTCCTCCACCTTCTACAAATACACCTCTACTTGCATAATCTCCAAGATTAAATGTACATGCATCAGTATCAGTTTCAAAAGTATCAACTTTATCAGGAGTTATTCCCAAAACTTCAGCTACCATCATTGTTTGCATAGTTACAACACCATTACCCATATCATGTGCTCCCGTAAGTAGTGTTAGTGTACCATCTTCGTTTAATTTAAGAGTCAATGTGACAACATCTCTATGTGCACCAAAAACTCCATTACCATGTGCACCTATTGCCATACCTATACCTCTTAAATAATTTCCTTCTTCTTTTGGAAGAGCTTTCTTCTCATCCCATTTAAACATTTTTTTACCTTGTTCAATACAATCAAGAACTCTAGGATTGCCAAGAGAACCGTGGAAGATTATATCAACATCATCTGGCTCTACAGCATTCTTATTTTGAAAATCTACTAAATCCATACCTATTTTCTTAGCTATTTTTGCAAATTGAGCTTGTTGAGCCATAAATATTTGAGGTGAACCATAACCTCTCATGGCACCTGCTATTGGTGTATTTGTATATACTGGTATTCCAGTAAATTTTATATTTGGTATTTTATAGACTTTAAACACTTTATGGCTAAGTGCTCCTATAACATTTAATGCACTTGATGCATATGCACCTGTATTTGTGTATATTTTTATCTCCTGTGCTATTACTTCTCCATCTTTATTTACACCAGTTTTTAGTTTTACAAAAGACCCATGACGAGTTCTTGTTGATATCATAGACTCTTTTCTTGTAAGAACCATTTTGACTGGTCTTCTCGTCATTTTTGACAATGCTGCTGCTACTGGCTCAATTGTCATTTCTAATTTCCCACCAAATGAACCTCCAATAGCAGGTCTTATAACTCTTATCTTATTTAATGACATCCCAAAAATTTGAGATAATATTATTCTAAAACCAAATGTATTTTGGCAAGGTGTATGTACAATCAATTTATCATTATAATCATAATGTGCAATTACGCTGTGAGTTTCTATTGCACTATGATGTATAGCAGGAGTAGAGTATTCGTCTTCAAAGATGTAGTCACATTCTTTAAAACCTTTTTCTACATCTCCACCATTTATATTATTTTGAGAAACCATGTTTGAATCTCCGTGTATACATATAGCATCTTCTTTTATTGCATCTTGTATAGTAAATATAGCTGGTAATTCTTCATATTCTACTTTTATAAGTTTTACAGCTTTTTCTGCTATTTCTGGTGTTTCTGCTGCAACTGCTGCTACACGGTCACCTACAAATCTAACTGTATCTGAAAAAATAACTTCATTTTCAGGTATATTATGTTCATAAAATCGTAAAGAACCATTATATTTTCTCTGTGATGTATTGAGATGTGTAGCTATGGCTCTAACTCCAACGATTTTCTCGGCTTCACTTGTATCTATACTTTTTATTTTTGCATGTGCTACTGGGCTTAAAAGCATTTTAGCATGAAGTGCATTTTGCGGTTTCATGTCTGCTACATACTTCATTTGACCAGTAACTTTTAAAGCTGCATCTTTTAGAGGGTATGATTTTCCTATGACTTTTTCCATAACTATCTACCTCCTAATCTAGCTGCAGATAATTTTACAGCTTCTATAATTTTTATATATCCTGTGCATCTGCAGAGATTTTCTTTAAAAGCCTCTCTAATCTCATCTTCACTAGGAGATGAATTTCTATTTAAAAGAGCTTGTGTAGTTATAATCATGCCAGGAGTGCAATATCCACATTGTACAGCTCCAACTTCTATAAAAGCTTCTTGTATTGGATGAAGATTTTCTCCATTAGCAAAACTTTCTATAGTGTATATAACTTTATCTTCACAGTTCCTTGCAAGAAGTTTACAAGATTTTATATCTACTCCATCTATCAAAACTTTACATGCTCCACAACTGCCACTATTACAACCTTGTTTCGCTCCAGTTAGATTTAATTTTTCACGAAGTACATGCAAAAGAGTTTCATTCTTTTCAACTTCTACTTCATACATGTAATCATTAATATTTAATTTTATTTTTTCCATTTTCTCCTCCTACAGATAAACTAATGTTGTAATAGAATATTATTACAAGTTTGTTTTTATACTAGTATAAGCTATTCCACTTATGCCCTTCCATTCTATTAGTTACATTAGCTCTCTTACATAATTCTTCTGCTGCATGTTGAGCATTCAATAAGACTTGTTCTTCACTTTCAATTGTAGTAACTCTACCATTTTCAAGTATTATATTTCCATCAACTAAGACACTTTCTACATTGTGCATACTAGCTGAGTATACCAAAGTTGATACAGGATTGTGAAGAGGTATTGATTTTGGAGAAAGCATTGAGTTAAATATTACTAAATCAGCTTTTTTTCCAACCTCTAAAGAACCTATTTCATCTTCCATTCTAAGAGTTCTTGCTCCCTCAATTGTAGCCATTTCAAGGACTTTTTCTGCAGAAATTGCAAGAGGGTCACAATTGTTTACCTTATGTTGTAAAGCTGTTAATTTCATAAGTTCTACCATATCTTGTGCATTGTTACTTGCTGCACCATCAAGACCTAAGCTTACATTTATACCCTTCTTTAACATTTCTGGAACAGGTGCAACACCAGAAGCAAGATACATATTACTTGCAACATTATGAGAAACTTTTATATCATACTTTTTAAGCATTTCCATGTCCTCATCAGTTATACATACACAATGCACTGCTACAACCTCTGGACCTACTATTCCCCATTTTTCAAGTAATTTTATATCTATTTCCCCATGTATATCTTTTGTTGCTGTTCTTGCAAATTCAGTTTCAGAAATATGAACTGTGAAGTATGAATCATACTCTTTGACTATATTCCAAAGCATTTTACCCATTTCTTCAGATATAGCCCACATTGAAGAAGGTGCTACACAAATTTTTATTCTTCCATTTTCTGAATTATGATATTTTTCAAATACTCTTCTCAAATCCTTTTCAACCGTTTCCACGTCTTCTATAAGCTCTTTATGAATACCTAAATCTATACAGCCCCTACCAACTACTCCTCTTATACCTAAATCTTTATATGCTTTTACTATTCCATCTGTAAGTCCTGGTCTATTATGTGTATGCATATAATCAACCATTGTAGTTATACCACTTTTTAAACCTTCCATACATCCAAGCATTGCAGCATCATAGGTATCTTGTTCTGTCAAGAACTTTGCTGATGGAAACATCATTGTGTTTAACCATTCATGAAGTGCCATGTCGTCTCCTAGACCTTTTAATAATACTTGGAATAGATGATTATGAGTGTTTATAAATCCAGGGAATATCACTTTTCCTTTAGCATCTATAACCTTTTTAACATCAGTATACTTCACCTCAACATCATCTGTATTTCCTATATCTAAGATTCTGTCACCTTGAATAGCTATTGCTCCATCAAATATAACTTCTCTATTTTTATTAACTGTAACAACTATTGCATTTTTTATTAGTATATCAATCATCTTAAATCCCCCTTTTAATACTTTCATTACAACATTTTATCACATAGCTTTCTCATATCATATCTAATACATTTATCCAATATTTTCCTCAAGATTTGAAGTAACGTTTTCAGCTTTCTTACTTCCTTTTAGTTTAAATAGTGTTTGAAGTAATATAGCTATTATTGCTCCAGAAACTATACTTGAGCCTCCTAGGACAGTTCCAATTGTTGCTGGAAATTGGTCTAAAACTTGTGGAGCAGTTGTAAGACCCATGCTTGTTGCTATAGATACTCCTGCTATAAGATTATTTTCTTCAGTAAAACCATCCATACTCATAATAGAAAAACCAGACATTGCTATTGATGAAAATACTACTAAAGTTGCTCCACCAACAACACAAGATGGTATAGTTGTCATTATTGCTCCTAATGCTGGAGATATTCCTGCTAGCAATAATACAAGTGCTCCTAATGCTATTACAAATCTACTTGTAACTTTATTCATAGATACAATTACTGTGTTTTGGCTGAATACTCCAGTTGGAAGAGCTGCAAATAGTGATGAAATTATAGAAGTTACAGAGTTTCCTAAAACAACTGATGATAACTCTTCATCAGTTACCTCTCTGTCCATTGCACCTATTGTTGCTATTGTACACGCACCCATCATATCAGCTATACCTATTATGTAAATAATAGTAAACATTACTATTAACTCTGGTCTAAATTCCAATCCAAAAGCTGCTGGTGTTGGCAAAGATACTATAGCTGCACCTTTAACTGCAGAAAAATCAACTAATCCTAAAACTAAAGATATAGCATATCCTACTAATATTCCAATTAATATTGAAGAGTTTTTAACTAAGCCTTTACCATACTTATTTATCATTATTATTACAAAAGCAACTATAACTCCTACTATAAAATTTATTGGACTTCCAAATGTTTGTGCACCTTCTCCTCCTGCTAAATTCTTTATAGCTGTTGCAAATAATCCAAGTCCCATACATGCTATTATAGTTCCAGAAACTATAGAAGTGAATATATGTCTAATTTTCTTAACTGCAAATCCTACAAAGAATACGATTACCCCAGCAGCAATTTGTGCTCCAAATAGAGCTGCTAAACCGTCTTTAGCTGCTACAGAAAGACAGGCCCCTAAAAATACATAACTCATTCCCATCATTACAGGTAATCTTGAACCTAATTTAAATCCTTTAAATAAAGGTATTGGATATAATTGTAAAAACGTTGCCAAACCTGCTGCTAACATAGAGCCTTGAATCAACATCGTCGCTTGCCCCTGGTTAAGTCCTACCACGTTTGCTATTAATATTGCAGGCACCATATTTCCTACTATCATTGCTAACAAATGTTGTAAAGCTAAAGGTACCGATTCCTTTAGTGGTGGTATCCCATCCACATCATATTTTGAAGTATTACGTGTTTTCATAAAATAAATCCTCCCATACATAAATATCTTGACTAAATATTTTATAATTATTTTCTATAAATATTTTTATGACCATGAATTTATTGCTCAACCGATAACCACAGCTAAACTGAGCTATTTTTATAAAAATTTAACAAACGTGCAAATATACCCTCCCCGATTTTCTTTTTGACTAAACATTAAATGTCTGATGTATACTCTTTATTAAATTTCTTATTAAAATGAATAGCTATCTGAAGTAATCTAACAATCTCATAATAAAATAATTTAAACAACCCTTTTAAATTATCATTTTTTAATTAGCCTTTTCCATAACAGCTCTTTCTTTAGCTTCATCTTCTAGACTTTTATTTGGTATTATTAGATTTAAAACAAATGCAACCAATGTCGCAATTACTATTGGAGATTCTCCAAATACTAACTTTACAAATGGAGGAAATGCTTCCTGTGCTGCCGGAACTGATGTTATTCCCATACCTAAAGCTATTGCCAAACCTACAATAGTAATATTCCTTGATGACAATTCTTCTGTAATAATTAACTTTATACCTGTCATTGTTATCATACTGAATATAGATATTGTAGCCCCTCCTAAAACAGAATATGGTATAGTTGTCATCAATGCACCAAACTTAGGTACAAACCCCGATAATAACATAAATATACCAGCTATTCCAAGTACAAATCTGCTTATTACTTTGTTCATAGCTACCATACCTACATTTTGACTATATGATGATGGTGGTAAACCTCCAAACAAAGCACCTATCATAGTACAAATTCCACTTCCTATTACTCCACTTGACAGTTCTTTATCTGTTATATTTCTATCCATACCTCCCATTGTAGTAGCTGACAAATCTCCAATTGCTTGAACAGCATTGATTATACTTACAATTACTACAGAGATTACTACTGGTATATCAAATTTAAGTCCAAATTCAAGTGGCTTAGGTATAGCAAACCAAGCTGCCTCTCTAATAGGGTCAAAATTTATTATGCCCAAAACTAAAGATACACAATATCCAACTATAATTCCCAAAAATATTGCTGCCAATTTTGCATAACCTTTTGCAAATTGACTAAGACCTATAACTACCACTAGTGTTATAGCTGCTACTGCCCAATTTTGTATAGAGCCATAAGTAGGGCTATTTACACCACCTGCCATATAATTTATTGCTATAGGATATAAAGATAATCCAATTGTAAAAACTACTGTTCCTGCAACTATATTAGGGAAAAATTTTCTTATCTTTTTTATAAATATTCCTATTAATACTGTAGCCACTCCCCCTATTAATTGTGCTCCCAATATGCTCGCTAGTCCATAACTTCCTCCAACTGCTACGAGTGTTGGCACATAAGTAAAACCGACTCCAAAAATTATAGGCAATCTTGAACCAATATTTACTATTGGATATAGTTGTATAAGTGTCGATATTCCAGCTATTATTAATGCATATTGCACTAAAAGTGTTATTTGTGTGGCACTAGCACCAACAGCTCCTCCCACAACTATAGGTACTGTGACAGTTCCAACTATCATTGCTAGTATATGCTGCATTGATAGTGGTAAACACTTTAAAATTGGTGGCCTTCCATCAATATCAAACATAGATACACTTTTTTGATATTTACTCAAGGTTATCACTCCCAACTATTTTTTAATGACAGTTATTATTCAACATCCTTTCTTTTTTATTTTGTCATCTTGATTTAATATGAAGCAATTATAATGCCAATATTTTAACAAAATTGTTTTACATATATAATTTTTATTATATTTGTTAGTATTTAATAATTTGATAAAGCATTTCTTTTTTTAAATTCTTTCAAATTTTTTTTATTTTTGGATAATAAAATCTTATTACAAAAAAAATCACTTAGAAAATAGTTTTTCAAGTGATTTTTATCAATTTTATAATTTCAAATTTTAGAATTGAGAATTAAAAGAATAATTACTATACATCTATCTTTCTATACAATGTTGCTAGCGATATTCCAAGCTTTTTAGCAGCTAACTTTTTAGATTTAGTATCATTTCCATAAAACTTTAATACCTTTTTTATATATGCTCTCTCAAATTCTTCAAGGGTAAGTATATCTTGTTCCATATTTATTTCATAGTCACTTTCCTCAAGTAATTTTATATTTATTTTGTTTAACTTAAAATATTCAATTATCTTTCTATTTATTATACCTTTATGTATTATCCCATCTTCTTCAAGAAGATTTAAAGCCAATTCTATAGTGTTTTCTAATTCTCTTATATTTCCTGGCCACGGATATTTAAGCAGCATATGTTCTACATCTGGCTCTATATGGTATACATTTTTCTTCATCTTCCTTGAATATTTATCTATAAAATTATTTATTAATATTTGTATATCATCTCCTCTATCTCTAAGAGGAGGTACTTCTAGAGGTATTACATTTAATCTATAATATAAGTCTTCTCTAAATTTATTTTCTTTAACCAACTCAAATAAATCTCTATTAGTAGCTGATATAATTCTAACATCTATATCAATTAGTTCATTTGAACCTATTCTTGTAAACTTCTTTTCCTGTAACACTCTCAAAAGCTTTGATTGTAATTGAATTGGCATATCCCCTATCTCATCTAGAAATACAACTCCTCCATTAGCTAATTCAAATTTACCAATTTTGCCTTTTGAATCTGCCCCACTAAAAGCTCCTTTTGTATACCCAAAAAGTTCACTTTCTAGCAAGGGCTCTGGTATAGCAGCACAGTTTATAGCAACGAATGTTTTATTCCCTCTGTTTCCTGCGAGATGAATGGCTCTTGCTATTAACTCTTTTCCAGTGCCACTTTCTCCAGTTATCGCTACAGTAGAATCACTATTTCCAATTTTACAAATTCTATTTTTAAGAGCAAGCATTACATCAGACTCCCCAATTATAGAGTCTACTGTTGTTGTTCCCCAAATATTGTATACTTCCATTCCACCATACATTACTGAATCACTGTGTTTATCCATAAAATATCAACTCCAAATAAGTATTATATATAATCATCATTTAAATTATCTATTTAATTATATCATAACAGAAAAGCTTAGTTATAATTTTACAATAATATTTTAATTTTCAAATGAAGCTTAAGAAAAAATATACCTACTTAAATTTCAATTTAGCAGGTATACTTTCTTTATTTTGCAAGCATTCTATGCTAAATAAGCAATTATAGTGCCATGTTTAACATCTAAAATAGTTTACAAAAATTTTCATTTATTATTTTTTTATAGTTCTTATATGCTATAAAATTGTTTATTGCTTTATACAATGTATTTTTATTATTTTTATAATTCTTATTTTTAAAATTTATAATTAAAAATTATTTTTTTCAAATCAGATATGGTGTTTTTTATATTATCCAATCTTACAGTTTTTGCTTCTATAAATTTACCTTTAAACGACTCCAATAACCTCCATGAACTGTAATTTTTGTCTTTTTTAATACAAGGATATAATAATATACATCTTTTTGCATTTTCATAAGATGTTATATATGCATACATCTGATATATATCACTTGATCTATAGAAGATATTTGAATCCACTTCAATAGCTTTCCATTTTGTATCAATTATGATTTCAGATTCATATTTTGAATCATATAAAACTATATCTGGTCTTAAATTAAAAGTTTTCTTTCCTGTTTGCTCATTTTTTAAAAGAAATTTACTTTTATCTTGTATATACGTTTCTCTAAATTCATTATTCCATATATTTTTTATTAAGTTTCCGATATATTCTTCATATAAAATGTTTATTTCAAATAATATAGAAAATGCATCTTGATTATTTTCGCTGTTATCCATCGATAAATTTAAAAGTATAAGTTTCGCCAATGAGTAACAATCTTTAAATCTATCATTATTTTTATAAAATTTGTAATCCAATAGTTCTTCTCTATTTATATAAACTAAGTCCACATTATAAAAATAACTCAAAATTTTTTTTATCTTATTTTGAATTAAATTGTCATTTACTCTACATAATATAGATATACATGCCTTTTTTAAAACTTGATTCAAAAAATTATTTTCGCTATACTCATCATATTCACATTTTATTTTCATTGGAGATATATTTTTTTCTCTTGCATATTTACTTATTAATATCTTGCCTTTTACAACATTCGAATTATCTATCTTATTTATATATTCAAAATAAATCCCTCTCTTAATTTGCATTTGCATACTTTCAATAAAATACATAACAAAAAAATTCATGAGATTATAATTTTTTAAACTTGATTTTATATTTTCGTTTATTATAATTGGAATCTTATTACATGTAGAAAGCATTTGTAATAGCATTTCTCTATCTTTTACAATATCATTACTTAATGACAGCTTTGGAAGTATCTCCAATATTACATTTTCAAAATATATAACACCTACATAATTTATGAATCTCAGTTTTTTATATCTGATATCTATTATATTACTCTTTAACACATCATTATTATTATCCAGATATTTAAGTAATTTTTCATATTCAGTTTCTGTAAGTTCATTTTCACCATTACCTACTTTTATCCATTCATAAGTTTCCTTTACATATATATTTTTACTCATATATATTTTTTAACTCCTCAATAGATATATTTCGTTTTATACAATAATTAACTTTACTTTCCATTATTGATGAATTATTATTTTTAAATAATTTAGATGCTGTGATTTCTTCCTTATAAACAATATATTTGTCCTTTTCATTTTTACCTATACCACCTAAAATAAGTCCTACTTTTTCTGAGTCATAATAGAAATATTCTTGAAGAAGTGGTATTATTTTTTTTCTAAATACGGCCACTATATCATCAATATTTTCTACATTTAGTAAGTAGGCCTGTCCAATAACATGGTCTCTATCATATAAAAACTCTATTCTCTTATTAATTGTATATAGCATATTTTTAACATCTATTCCATCTACAACGGACAATAAATCATAGTCTGGCATAATTTCTTCAAAAGCAAATCTTCTTCTCAAAGCTATATCTAAAAGAGCTATGGATTTATCTGATGTATTCATAGTACCAATTATATATAAATTTGGAGGTAGAGAAAATCTTTCTTTTGAATATGGTAGTTTTACGATAGTTTGATTTGATTTAGTAAGTCTTTTATCATCTTCTAATAATGTTATTAATTCCCCAAATATTTTAGATATATTTCCTCTATTGATTTCATCTATTATTAAAACATAGTTTTCTGATTCTTCAAAATTAAAGTTCTCGACATCTTCTATATTATCAAGCACCAACATCTTTTTTCTTGCCTTTACATCTTCTATAGTTAAAGTATCTTTTTCTAACTCAAGATTTAGCTTCTTTTCAAGTTTCAACCCATCGTAACATGCTTCTATAGATATTTCCTTCAATATACCATCTTCTGGCTTAAAATTACCTTCACCATCGGATTTGAGACCTTCTATAAACTCTTCATATCCATATGATTGATGAAAAGTACAAAATTCTACATTATTTTTATAATCTACATAACTTGTACAATCATTATTTTTTAAACTAGTTTCATTTATTAAATTATAAACTATTTGTTTTGCATTATATGTTTTACCCGTCCCTGGTGGACCATAAAGTATGGTATTTAATGGAATTTTATTAATACATCTTTTTATATATTTTTCAACTAAATTATTATTTTCAAAGATAACCCATGCATTTCCATCAATATTCTCTTTTTCATTTTCTATCCATTCTACAGGTAAAAAACATCCACCTTCTGAAGTAGTTATTTTGTCTTTATCAAAACCCTCTTTAACTTGACAAACACCAAATAAGCTTTTCATTGTATGGTCATTTTCGTAACTTACTTTTTCGCTATTATATACTAGAATATAATCATCTGTATTTATATTTTTCAAGTTTTCTAATTGTTCTAAATTAGTGGGTTGAATAAACAGTTCTTCATTCTCTACACACTTATCTACATCTATATAATAATAGTTTTTTAGGTACCATTTATTATTGTCATTTTCTTCTATTCTTTTTTTTAATGATTTATTATGTTGCAATTTAATAATGTCTAAATATGTATTTATATCTTCATTATTTAATTTATAAAACTCACTCGTATATATTTTACAATTTAAAACTGTATCAAATGTGTACATCCATTTTATAGGTAATGTATGACCCAAGATATGACTTAATTCATAACCATTTTCAAAACTTTCTTCAACAATACCAATAAGAACACTATACTTAATTTTTTCTTCTACATTTTGATATGCCTTATATAGAAAATAATCTCCTTTTTTAACTGAAATAAATTTTTTTATAAAATCTTTGTCATTACAGTTCTCATTAATGTATTTTTCAGAT
Source organism: Clostridioides sp. ES-W-0018-02 (assembly GCF_020658175.1). Taxonomy (NCBI): domain Bacteria; kingdom Bacillati; phylum Bacillota; class Clostridia; order Peptostreptococcales; family Peptostreptococcaceae; genus Clostridioides; species Clostridioides sp. ES-W-0018-02. The sequence goes on from NZ_JACVVY010000001.1 coordinate 667,216, forward strand.
TTTTTTCCCATATTAAGCACTTTTTTTAAATTTATTTTTATATCAAATCCCAATGCAATTATGCTTTCTTCTTTAAAAATTTGTGGTGTATCTGTCTCTTGATAAAAAAATTCTTCCATTAGCCAATACTCTGTAACATTTATATTTTCAGACATATACTTCTCCTTAATATCTAAAATACATTAATTATATAACATTCCCACTTTAATCTTTCCATCTAAATTTTCTTTTAAGTATAAAGAAAATATTATTTCATAGCCTTCTTCTACCTTACTTTGGATATTATTCATCAAATCATTTAATTCAACTAGTGAAAATTTATCATTTCCTTCAACAAAAACTATACCTTTTTTCCCAATAAATTCTTCACCAAAATGTTCCATATTTTCAAATAAAATATCTACTATTTCACTGTGCTGTTTTGAATCTTCAAATTCTTCAAAAGAATACTTAATCCCTTTATCACTTATAATAGCTTCTTTTAAATCAGTTATATCTATATTTATCATACAAGAGTCTGAAATAGATTCTATCATAACATTCATCAAATCAACAAATTTTAAAATACTATTTTCATTGACTTTAAATTCTCTATTAATTCCTAAGTCATCTTTATTTTCTTCTTCTGAAGAATTTATACCTATAGATAAAATTCGTCTTTCATTAGACATGTATGAAATAGCTTTTATAACTTCTCGACTTTGTTTATCTTCAGTTGAATATGCTAAAAACAATATGTCAACTCCATCTAAAAGACTTCTAACATATTCTTTTTCAACCTCTTGATTCATAGTAATTTTTTCTATATCCATATTTATTTTTACTTTTTCTTCTATTTCATTTATTATATTAATACCTTTAGCTCCAATACCAATTATCTTAGCATTCTTATTAAAACTTTCCATTATAATATATATCTCCTTAATAATTATTTAATTTTAACATTTTTAAATATTATATCATATTTTCTTCATAAAAATATTTTAACTCTTTAGCCCTATCATAAAGTAATTTATTCATAAATTTTGGTTCTATAACTTTAGCATCTTTTCCTATTGAAAATAATGTAGATATCCACCAATCTATTTCTTCATATTTTATAAATTTACTAATTGTTCCACTTCCATTTTCATTTAATTCTATATCCAAATCTAAAAAACTTCTAGTTATTTTAGAAATACCTTCTTTTGTGAGTAATACATGCAAATGAACAATTTCACTAGTTTTCTTAGTAATTGCCATCTCTTCATTTAACTTGCTATATACTGAATCTAGCCAACTTTTCAAACTTATACATGCTTTTTTAGACTCTCCTACTTTTTCAATTTCCAGTACTTTGTCTATACGTATTAGTATAATATTATCACTTTCATAGTCATACACTGGTGAAAACCAAAATCCTTCATTTAAATATATACCTATTGGGCATATTTTTTTCTCCAGCAACTGATTTCCAGATTTATATTTGATATTTAAAACACAAGAGTTTGATGAAGACCTGAAAAATTCAGTCACAATATTGGCATCAATATTTTTATAATTAGCTATAAACTCAATATATTTTTCAATGTTGTTTATACTTATTTTTGCACTACTTTCACGATTATAATTTATTTTTTTAATTATAGAATCAATTTCTTTTTTTATGTGTGAAAAATTGTAAACTTGTAGTGACTTAAATGCAAAAACTATAGACATAACTTCTTTTTCTGTAAATATAACAGGAGGTATATAGCTATTATTTAATACCCTATAACCTCCATTTCTACCTTTTTCTGCTTTAATTGGAAGCCCCATTTCATTTAATTCTATTAAATATCGTTGAATAGTTTTAGTTGAAAGATTAAACTTCTCTGACAACTCTTTGATTGTAAACTTTTGTCTATCATTAATATATGTCCAAACATCAGTTAATCTCTTTATCTTTGACAAATAAAATCCCCCTTATAATAATACTATTCTTAATTCACACTAATTTTTTAATCTACAAAATAACTTTCTGCACTCTAAAACTTAATATCAATGATATTTCTATATTTTTTCATTAAAAAACAAAAGAATGGTACTCCTACCAAGGTTACTACTACAAATTCTCCAAAACCTACTTGTATCATCGATAATATTAGAGGAAGTCCAAAAAATATATTTAACATTAATCCAACTACAATTGCATTTATGATAGTAGGCCATATAGAAGCTATAATTAATGTGCTTTTATTTTGACCGCCTAACTTTCTAGTAATATACACTAAACTTGCACTTACAAATGTGGCAAATGTTCCAAAAATTATATCAGGTACACCATATGGACCTATTACATTGGCTAAAAAACAACCTAATGTAAGACCTACTATATATCCCTTATCTAAAAATGCTAGAAGCATCATAATCTCGGCTATCCTAAATTGTATTGGTCCATAACTTATAAATCCTAATGATAAAGTTAAAACTGCATAAATTGATGTAACAACTGCTGTTACTGCTATATTGGTACTATTTCTTCTCATATATCTCTCCTAGTGAAAATTTTATTGCTAAAAATTAATAATATAATTTTATTTTATACAAAATTTATAAACTTAAACAATAATTTAAAATAAATAAATTATTTTAACGAACTATTTTATTAATCTAATTTATATTATACAATAGAATACATATAAAATTAAATAGTTAGATTTTAAATATATGTTATAATTATCATATATATAAATTAAAATAAGTTTATATCTTAATTAAAAACATTAAAAAAGAGCCTTAAAATTAGGCTCTAATAATTTATTTTAAAATCAATGAACTCTAGCATCTTTTAATTTAGATAATATCATCCAAGTTCCTACACAATCAATTTCCAGCTGTTTCTCTATTTCATCATATAACATTTCTTGATATGATGTATTTAAAACAACATTTTCAACAAGTTTAGAAATTTCTTCTTCTACGAAGTCGATTTCTATTTGATTCTTCATTTCCTTAAAAAATACCCTTGCTTTTCTCTGACTTATTGAACGACCCTCAAAGCTGACTAAACATTCTAAAATGTTATTATCTCCTCTAAAATTATTTACTGCTCTCATATTATTTAGATTTCCAGCCAAAACATCATCCCCTTAGTTAATTTTATATTTTACAAGTAAAGTTTCATAATATTATAATAACTACTTATTAAATATCTTTCAACAGGTATGACATAACTGGTTGTTTAACATGTAAAACTAGTCTAAAATCTGTATAAAATACTTACTTATTCATTTCCATAAAAACTTTTTCAGGTGTAATAGGAAGTGTATTTACTCTAACCCCAACACCATTAAAAACAGCTTCTTGTATTGCTGGTAAAGGTGTATTTATAACAACCTCTCCAACAGATTTAGCTCCAAAAGGTCCTGTTGGCTCATAGTTTTCAACAAAATCAACTTCCACATTTCCAATATCACATCTAGCTGGAATCTTATATTGCATAAATGTGTTTGTATCCATGTTACCTTTTTCTGTATATCTAACTTCTTCAAACATTGCCATTCCAATACCTTGAACAATTCCACCTTCAACCTGTATCTTTGCTAAGTTTTTATTTATAACTGTTCCACAGTCCACTATGGCTACATAATTTAATAAGTCAACTTTTCCAGTTTCTTTATCAATTTCAGTTTCTGCAAAACCAGCTATAAAAGGTGGTGGTGATACTGGACTACCATGAGATGCGAGACCTATTAATTGATTAGTATTTGGTCCAATTGTAGAGTCAACTGCTATGTCAAATAACGAAGTACTGCATTCTTTACTAGTTAATTTTATACCATCAAATTCTAATTCGTCTTTATCTACACCTAGTTTAGTTGCTCCAGCAGATATTATTTTATCCCTTAAATCCTGAGCTGCCTTAACTACTGCCATCCCAGTTACATAAGTGGTACTTGAAGCATATGAACCTGGGTCATATGGGACCAAATCTGTATCTGCTGATATAACTGTTATATTTTCAATACTTGCCTCAAGAATTTCAGCAGCCATTTGAGCTAGAATTGTGTCACTTCCTGTACCCATATCAGTAGAACCTATCATAAGTGTATAGTCTCCACAGTCATTTAGTTTTATTTCAGCTGAAGATTTATCAAGCCCTTGTATACCAGAACCCTGCATAGTAATTGCCATACCCACACTTCTAACTTTTCCATTTTCAAGATGCTTACAAGGATATTTTTCATCCCATCCGATAAGTTCTTTCCCTTTATTTATACATTTTACTAAGTCTACACTATTTAAAGTTTTTCCATATGCAAAGGTAGTTTCACCTTGTGTTACTACATTTTTTAATCTCAAGTCCGTTGGGTCCATTTTTAATTTGTCAGCTAACATGTTTATAGTTGATTCAACAGCGAAACAGCCTTGAGAAGCTCCATACCCTCTAAGTGCACCTGCTGGCATTTTATTAGTATAAACTACATCTGCGATAAATCTTGTTGCCTCAACCTTATTATACATTGGTAAAGTCTTTTCCCCAACTAAGCCAATAGTTGTAGAAGCATGTTCTCCATATGCTCCTGTATCTGAAAGTGCATTTATATCGATAGCCTTTATTATTCCATCATTAGTAGCACCTAGTCGAACTTTTAGTTTCATTGCATGTCTACTAGTCGAACAATTAAAAGTTTCTTTTCTATCATATATTATTTTAGCTGGCTTACCTGTTTTTAAAGTTACAATAGCTGAAAAAATCTCAACACAAGCAGTTTGTTTACCACCAAAGCCACCACCAATTCTAGGTTTTATAACTCTAATTTTACTAGCTGGTAGTTCTAATGCACGGGATAGATGTCTTTTAACATGAAATGGTATTTGAGTTGAACTTACTACAACTAGTCTTCCAGCATGATCTAAATAGTTATATGATCTATACGTCTCCATCATTGCATGGGCTTGAGCTTGAGTATAATATGTTTCTTCAATCACTATGTCACAATTACTTAATACTTCTTCTATATCACCTTTTGTATAGTCATGATGTGACACTATATTCTTTTCTCTCTGCATACCTATTTCAAAATTACAATGTCTATCTTCATCATGTACTATAGTTTTATTTCCGATTGCCTCTTCAAAATTCAAAACAGGTGTTAGTACTTCATAATTTACCTTTATAAGATTCATTGCTTTAACTGCACTTTTTTCATCTATAGCTGCAACTATAGCTACCTCATCACCAACATATCTCACAACATCTTCAAGAATTAGCCTATCATAAGGTGATGGCTCTGGATAGGTTTGACCAGCAAGTGTAAATCTAGATTTTGGTACATCTTTATATGTTAAAATACATTCAACACCATCAACCATTTCTGCCTTTGATGTATCTATATCTTTTATCTTTGCATAAGCATAAGGGCTTCTAAGTATCTTTACTATTAAAGCATCTTTTGCTGCTAAATCATCAGTATATACAGGTTTTCCTGTTGTTATACTCATTCCATCTATTTTTTCAATTCCTTTTCCAACTATATTCATATTCTACTTTACCTCCAGATAAGTTTTGATAGCTCTTAACTGTCCCATATATCCTGTACATCTACATAAATTTCCTGTTAAATAATGTTTTATTTCTTCGTCTGTAGGGTTCTTAAGCTCATCTTTCATTGCAAGTACAGTAAGTATAAAACCAGGAGAGCAGAAACCACATTGTTCAGCTCCTTCTTTTACCAAAACTTCACTAAATTCTTTAACTTCATTTTCTAAACCTTCAATTGTAGTTATCTCTTTATTTAAAACTCTCAAGGTTAATGTCGCACAAGATAATGTAGGTTTCTTATCTATTAAAACTGTACAGAGACCACAACAACCTGTATCACAACCCCTTTTTACACTTAAATTGCCAACTTTTCTTAAGGTATCAACCAAATATTCTTCTGGCTCTATATCAATATTTTTCATTTTTCCATTTATATTAAGCTTTACTAACATTAAATAACCTCCATTATAGCTCTTTTTAAAAGTACTTTACTCATAGCTTTTCTATAGTCTTTAGATGCTCTCATATTAGAACCAAATGTTAATTCCTCTGAAGCTATTTCTATTGCCCTATCTATATTAGCTTCATTAATTTCATTATTAGATAAAAATTCACTAGCTTTTTTTGCAATCATAGCTTTTTGAGGTCTTGCTCCTACACACAACTTAAACTTCTTACCATCTTTTGAAACAGACACATTCAAAATAGGGTAATCACTTTTTGCATTTCTCAATGACTTATAAGAGGCTTTTTTATTTTCCTTCTTTATATACACCTTAGTCAATAAGTCCTTCCCATAATCTCTATCTAAAAACTCTTCAAGGCTAATTCTCCCACCCTTATATAACTCTACTTCTGTATCTAATGAAAGCAATGCCACTATCAAATCAGAAAACCCATATTTAGAAAATACTGTTGCACCAACTGTTACTACATTTCTAAACTGAATTCCTATTATATCTTTAACTGAATCTTCTATTATTTTGCCAAAATTATCTTTTATTATTGAACTTGTTTCCAATGTTCTAAAAGTAGTCATAGAACCAATTTCAACATACTCTTTATCTTCTTTTATATAATCTAGGTTTAGGTTAGATAACTCTATTCCTGTTCCTATTCTTTTTTTCCCCATTCTTAAAAAAGCACTTCCACCAATTACTTGATTAGTTTTTCTTTTATTTAAAATTGAGTACGCCTCTTCCACTGTATCTGGTTGTACAATATCTATAACCGTAAACATAAATTTCCTCCCTTATTCGCTATTCTTATTTTAAATACAACTAATTATATCACAGCTTCAACAAATTTTGATAATAAATATATGCAATATGTAAATTATGTAAATTCATTTTTACATAAAAAATAGCTACTTCAATAATTATCACTAGATAACCTTAAAATAGCCATTATTATGTATCCTTTAAAGTGAAAAACTAAAAAGTTGATACCTTTTCGCTTATATTTATCACTTCTTCTTCTAATAATCCAAGTTTTTTAGCTACCAATTTTGTAGTGCTTCCTTGTATTACTAATGTAATTAATATAGACATAAATACTACTGATGAAATTACTTCATATCCAGGAACTTTCATTGCTGAAATAATACCACAAAGTGCAGCTGGGATTACACCAGTTTCTCTTACCCACATCATGAACAATATTTCATTTTTACTCCATTTTGCTTCTCTGTCTGCAAGTGCACATACTAAGACACAAATTGGTCTTGCTATAAACATTAATACTAGCACTGCAATTACAGATGGTACAAAATATTTACCTAACTGAGCCAAATTAACTTGACTACCTAATATTATGAATATCGCCATACGACAAATAGTTCCTAAAGTCTCAGCAACATAAAAATCTGCATCATAAGATTTTTGGCTTAACCATATTTTAAAGTTTTTCTTGTTACCAGTTATTATACCTACAATAAAGCAAGACATATATCCACTTCCGCCTAATTTTGTAGATAATTCATATGCAACCACAACTGAAATAACAGATATTATTGGTGCAAAATCTTTAAATATACCATATGGCTTATCATTAACCAATTTCAAAAGCAGTATTCCTGTAATTAGACCAACTACAATTCCTACAACAACCATTGTACCTAATTCATAAATATTGGCACTTAAGGAAAACTTATTTGATAAAATTACAGCTAACACTGCTGATGTTAATATAGCTCCTGTTGCATCATTAAAAGCTGATTCACTTATTACAGTTTGTTTTACTCTATCCTTTATCTTTACTTGATTAAATATAGGTACAAGAGTAGCAGGGTCTGTTGATGCTATTATAGTTCCTGCTAATAAAGCAGTCATTGCACTTACTCCAAAAGTAAATCCTATTACTTGTTGCATTATAAAAGCAGATATCACTACTCCTACAGTAGCTAGTAAAAATACAGATATCTTTACATTTCTCAAAACCTTTAAACTTATTTCTTTTCCACCTAAATATAATATAAATGCAGAACCAAATGTAAGTATCAGCTGATTCTCTATTTGGAATCCACGAATATCTATAAATTTCAAAAATGATGGTCCTATTAAAATACCTACAAGTAAAAATAATACAACATCTGGAACTTTTACGATTTCGCTAAGTTTGCTGCAAATTATTCCAGTTATACTCACAATAGCAAAAATTATCAATAAATTATTGCTGGCAATTGTATGTATAGATGATTCCATGTCAGTCTCTCCTCCTAATATGCATGTATACAACATATTCATTTATTCATTTTACTATACAATTATAGCACAGAAATAAATGTTATCAATCATATTTTTTATCACTTGCAACTTTACCTTCATTTTTGACAATTAAATAACGCTCATATAATTTTATCTTTTTTTTCTTGCCAAGAAAAGGTTGATTTTGTCAAGTTTTATGCATCTATAAAATAACGTTGTCCCCCATACAGGTGCATTTTAGACGATTTTCGACTTTTTTTATCATTAAAATAAGTTTAAATTTAACAATAAAACATCTCATTATATTATTTTTTTAAAACACACCATTTTCAACTACTTCATTAACTTGGACGATTGATTTTTTTCTTATCTATTCTATCTCCAAGCATACTACCTATATTTTTATTTGGATATAGTTCTTCAGCAATTTCGATTTTATTATCACTATTTTTTTTAATATTAGAATTACTCATTTGTTTTTCATTTTCTTTATTTTGTTTCATATTTTCTCCTTTTCTAAATAATATAGAGTTTGTATTTATTACTTATTATTTCAAATTTCTATAATTTTAATCAAAAAAGGGAAATATCTCAATACAATACAGCTTATTTTAGCAGTATATTTATATTTAGAATTTCCCTAATAATAATTTTATCGATTAAATTTTACAAACTAAGTAATTTATATTTCTTTTTATTTTCTAATAATTAAACTTTTTCAATAACTTCTCCTAAACTAGAATTACTTTTGTTATCATGTTTCCAGTTATTCAATGTATAATGTGTTCTGAATGTAAACAATCCTGAAATTATTAATAACATATAATATACAAATCCACTATACAAAAGCACTGAATATCCCAATAATTCTTTTGGAATTATGTTTGAGAACATGGTAAAAAATGTAACTTCATTTGCTCCAACATTTCCTGGTGTTGGAACTGGTGATATTGCCATGTATAAAAATACTTGCAATGTCATTATATGTATATATGATACTCCTTTTAAATTTGAAGCTTTATATACACAATAAACTATACTAAAGTATGCTATAAGTTGTAGTGCAGTAAGCAATATGCTTAAAAATAAAATCCTTACATTTTTGATAAATATTTTTATAGAATAATTGTAGTCATCAATATAATGATTTATTCTATCTCTTTTTAAATCTAAAAACTTAAATGCTTTAAATTTAGATAAAAAATTAATCAAAACCTCTGCTATCATTTTTACTTGCTTAGGACTAAATACTATTAAGAGTCCTCCTAATAGCATGCTTACATTCATGGTCATCCCAGCGGCGATTAAAACTCTAACTGAATGCACTTGTTCCATTAATAATGACTTATTCAATAAAATTAAAATTCCACAAAATATAGTAACTGTACTTTGAAATACAACTGTCTTATTAGTAACTATGGCTACAGATTTACTGAGACTAACATCATACTTTGTAAGTGCATATATTTGCATTGGCTGACTCCCAGATGCAAAGGGAGTAACTAAATTATAATAAAATCCCATTGTAGCCATTTTGATACCTATAAATTTTACTTTTGTTTTTTGAACTGCATTTATTATCAAATGTGTCACAATAGATTCAATTATCATATATATTAACATTATTAGTATGCCAAGAAATATATAGGTTTTATTTACTAGACTTATAATTTTAGGTATTAGTTTTACATCTAAAGTGGTTGATACTAAATAAGTAGTAATACATATCAAAAATATCAGAAATCCATATTGAATAAAATCTTTCTCTTTTTTGGATAATTTTCTCATTTATTTTCTCCTAAATTTTTTCATATCACTATACAATAGTATACTACTTAGCATATTCTTTGCAATACTTTAAAAAATAAGTCTATTTTTAACACAAATATATCTATAAATTTTTAAATATTTTTACTCCTTTAGTGGAAATAATTCTCCATAGCATAAAGTCTAATATAAGTGTAAGCACACTTGCTAAAATCAAATATATATTTAGAAATGAAACTTTCAATAACATATATGTGCCTCCAAGTATAACTATATAAATTAATGATACTAATATTGTAACTATCATACTTGCACTTCTTTTTACTACCGCCACTTCATTTTTCCAATCAAGGTTTGGATAAAGTAAATTTGATAACAATCCCATTAAAGCTACAAACATTGACATAGTTACAATCAAGCAACTTGCTACCATCACGAACTGAATTTCAAAGTTTAGTTTTATAGACACTAATATTAGACATAAAACAGATAATGGTGCATTTAATAAAAAATTCATCAATATTTTTGACCAAAATATCTCCCTTTCATCTATTGGAGAAGACTTTAGTATCCATAGATTCTTTCCTTCAAAAGAAATTGAACAATATGTTGTGCAGTTCATTACTATTATAAATAGAAACGCACCTAATAACTGTATTTTTATAATACTAAAATCTATATTCATTTTTAGTAACTCACCTATTTTATCAGCTCCAAATGCCAACACACCGATTGTAGCCACTATTAAAAATAACAGACCAATAGATGAATTCAAAAAGTAAATAAATGAAGAAGTATATCTTCTAAATTCTTTTTTCAATAGAGCCTTTGAGGGTGTTGAAATTTTTTGACTTTTAAATTTATAGTTTTTAGTCTTATAACTTTCACCCATTCTAGCATTTATCTTTGTAAATCCTTTTGCAAACAGAGTCACAAAGATAAAGAATGGTATTAATGATGTTGCCATAAACATTAAAAATGAAACTATACTTCCAGTTTTAAGAGCATCAACAAAATAGTATATAGGTGGATATATTTTATTAATTGTTTCTGAAATAGATGCACTATTTTTTAATAACTCAACTGATATAGAGTTTAGTTTTGACATAAGTACAATATAAGCCAAAATTAATATTACATTACCTATGATTAACACTAAATTTTTATATTTTAGCTTTGATGATAACTGTCCTATAAATAAGAAAATTATTGATGAAACAACTATTGGTAGTAATGGCAGAGCCAAAAATAATAATATTAAGTAAGGAAAATAGGTTATACTTACATTGGCATTAAAAAAATAAACTACTGCTGGTATAATCATACACACTGAAGAAAACAAATAATTAGTTCCAACTAACATTAATATTTTACTAGCCAATATAGTAGATTCTTTTATTGGCAAACTAGTTAATAACTCTAAATCCTTCGCTTGAAATAGATATGATGAAGTTTTATATAATGATGTAACAATTGCCATTACTGTTGATAATCCAAAGCCAAACACAAGCAACATTTCCATTTGATTTATTTGTTTTAAAATATCAACTAGAGAAAGGCTTAAACTTGTTACATAAAATATTAATAGCCCTACTACAACAACTATTGAAAACATCATTCCTATTATTTTTTGTTTTTCTTTGCTGTCTATATTTTTTAAAGCATTCAATTTAAACTCATTTATTATATTAGTTTTTATTAATATACTTAGATTACTCATAATTTATCATACCTCACTTTAGACATTATATTCTGTAAAAATAGCATTTTATTTTTCTATTAATTCCATAAAAATATTTTCAAGAGAATTGTTTCCTTTCACTTCTTCAGTAGTTCCATAAGCAATTATATTTCCATCTTTTATTATGGCAATCTTATCACAGATTTTTTCAGCAACTTCTAATACATGCGTTGAGAAAAATATACAACCATCTTTTTTACAAAACTCCTTCATGATTTCCTTTAATATAAAGGAAGCTTTTGGGTCAAGACCTACAAAAGGTTCATCAAGAATTAGAATTTTAGGATTATGGATTAAAGCTGAAATTATAGCTAGTTTTTGTTTCATTCCATGTGAATACGAAGATATTAAATCTCCTAATGCCCTATTAATTTCAAATTTATTTGAATAGTATTTTATTAATTCCTCTCTTTCATTTTTATCTACCTCAAATATATCTGCTATAAAATTAAGGTATTGTATTCCAGTTAGATCTTCATATAAATCTGGATTATCAGGAATATACGCCATTTCCTTTTTGCACTCAACAGATTGTTTTTTTATAGATTTAGAGTTTATAAGTATTTCTCCTCCCTCAAAATCATGTATCCCAACAATTGCTTTAATAGTAGTAGTTTTTCCTGCACCATTATGACCTATAAAGCCAAAAATCTCTCCATCATTTACCTCAAATGAAATATTATTTACTACCTTTTTATTTTTATATGATTTAGATACATTACTTATCTTTAACATAATTTCCCTCCATGTTATATATTATAGTTTTAATACTTGTTATATATAATATATAACAAGTATTAAACAATTGCAACTACAATTTGCTAAATTTTTAAATTTAAGTATTAGACAATTGTAAAAATACTGAACTCAATATAAATATACAAAAAACATCTATATTTACTTCTAAATTGCACATAATTATAAAATAATGTATAGTTCGATTTGACTAAACAATGTATAATAAGAAATAGTTAACTACAATAATATAAGTTTTTAATAGAAGGAGCAAAAGATGAACACATTTGAACAATTAAAGATAAGTTCTACTCTAATAAATGGACTTAAAAAACAAGACATAACTTCTCCAACAGAAGTTCAGTCACTTGTTATAGAAAATATAATGCAAAATAAAGATTTATTAATCAACTCACAAACTGGAACAGGAAAAACACTTGCATATGTTTTACCTATATTTGAAAGAATTGATACATCAAAAAGAGAAACTCAGGCTCTTATACTTGCACCAACACATGAATTAGTAATGCAAATTACAAATCAAATTGAATTATTAGCAAAAAACTCAGAAACTCCTTTGACTTCACTATCCTTAATTGGAGAAGTTAATATACAAAAACAAATAAAAAATATAAAGGCTATAAAACCACATATAGTAATAGGAACTTGTGGAAGAGTTTTAGACTTAATAAAGCAGAAGAAGTTAAAATCACACAACATAAAAACTATCGTTTTAGATGAAGTGGACAATTTGTTGAATGGTAAAAACATAACTTGTGTAGAAGACATAATAAAAACTACATTAAGAGATAGACAAATCATAGGTTGTTCTGCAAGTCTTACAGATAGTACTATAAAAATTTGTGATAAATTTATGAAAGAATTTGAATTAATAAAAACAAAAGAAAAGTCACAGATAAATCCTAATATAAATCATACATATATGTTAGGGGAAATAAGAGATAAATTTAATTTTCTTAGAAAAACATTAGCTGCTACAAACCCAAAAAGAGCTATTGTATTTGTAAACAATGAAAAAAACATAGATGTTATAGTATCAAAATTAAACTATCATAATTATAAAGCAATTGGAATATTTGGAAATATGCCAAAAGAGGATAGAAAAAATGCAATAAATAAATTTAAACTTGGAAAAGCAAAAATTTTAGTTACAACAGATTTATCTGCTCGTGGACTTGATATAGTAGATATAAGCCATGTTTTTAATTTAGATTTTCCAAATAGTAAAAATGAATATCTGCATAGATGTGGTAGAACTGCTAGAGGAAACCGAAGTGGAGATACTATTTCAATAATAACAAAAAAAGAATTAGATATTATAAAAGAATTGCAAAAAGAATTTAATATAACAATTGTGCCTAAAACCTTAGAAAAGGGAAAATTAGTAGATATATCTAAGTAATACAAAAAAATAAGAACTGTAACTTCTTCTCAAAATAGATTAGAAATTACAGTTCTTTATTTTATTGAATTAAATTTTTAAACAATATCTATTATAATAGCCAAAGTTTTATTATAAATAATATAGCAAGAACAATCATTACTACTGAAACATGTTTCTTATCTTCAGCCTTTTTAGCTCCAAATATGTTGTAAAATACATTTACAAAAACATAAGTTAATATACCTAGAGTTAAACCATCACCTATACTATAAGTTAATGCCATACAAGCAATAGTAACGAAAGCTGGAACACCTTCAGTTATATTGTCAAACTCAATATCTTTAACTGTACCAAGCATCAAGTACCCAACATAAATTAAAGCTGGTGCTGTAGCACATGATGGAATTGCTATAAATACAGGAGAGAAAAACATTGCAACTAAGAATAAAACACCAACTGTTACTGCTGTCCATCCAGTTCTACCACCTGCAATAACTCCTGTTGAACTCTCAACATAAGTTGTAACTGTAGATACTCCAAGCCCTGCACCTACTGTAGTTGCAACTGCATCTGTAAGCAAAGCTCTACCTACATTAGGAACATTTCCTTTTTCATCTAGCATATTTGCTTTAGAGCAAACCCCTACTAATGTACCTACTGTATCAAAGAAATCAACAAATAAGAATGTACAAACTATTACAAAGAAACCACCTATATTTGTTGGATGTAATACATATCCTAAATCTATTTTACCTGCTATCGGTGCTAAACTTTCAAACTTGAATATTCCACTAGGTAAGTATATACCTAATTTTTGTGCATATTCTGGATTCATAAATGCAAATCCCCAAGCAAGTAATGAACTTACTACTATTCCAAAAAGGATAGAACCTTTAACTCTTTTTTTATCTAATACTGCTACAATTATTAATCCTATGCAAGCTATTATTACTGCTGGAGTAAATTTCCCCATCTTTATAAGAGTAGCTTGATCTCCAATTACGATTCCACAATTAACTAAACCTATAAGTGCAATAAATATACCTATACCACCTGTAACAGCAAGCTTCATATTCTTTGGTATTGCATTTACAACAGCTTCACGAACTCCACTTACTGATAATATTATAAAAATGATACCTTCTACAAATACCGCTGTAAGAGCTACTTCCCAAGGAACCCCCATTTGTAAGACTACTGTGTATGCAAAAAATGCATTAAGACCCATACCTGATGCTAAAGCAAAAGGAAGATTTGCAACCATTCCCATTAAAATACATCCAAATGCTGCTGCTAGACATGTCCCTGTAACAAGAGCACCTGCTGGCATCCCTGTTGCTGATAAAATGTTTGGATTTACAGCTATTATATAAGCCATAGTTAAAAAAGTAGTTACACCAGCAATTACTTCTTTCTTCATGTCGACATTTTTATTAGTCAAAATTGGAAAAAGTTTCTGCATGGTACTACTGTTTGTTGTTTGCATAACAACACCTCCTATTAAATTTTACAAAAAAACGACGCAGTAACTAATAAGCTGAGTCGTATCCTTCATAATTTAGTTAAATAAATATTTATTTAACTAAATAATAGTATACATAGTCAGAATATTTACGGTATTCCGGTAGAAACTTATGACCCGTATTGTCAAAATTATATGTTATACAATATAAAACATGAATTTTTCTTTACGAATATTATTTTAATTTATATAGTTAATTTTGTCAATATATGCGTATATATTAGAATAAATTTGTATTAATATTCGATTATATTAAATGTTAATTTTCTATATCTACGTCATACTTATATTCTTTACATTTTTATAAAATATATGATTATTTAATACAATTTATTTATAGTACAGATATAAAGTTTATGTTAAGATTATATTATATTTATTATAGCAAATTGATAATTAATAATTTTTAAATTTGGAGGAATAAGGGTGAAAGATTTAACTACAGGTCATGAGGGAAAATCTATATTCTTTTTTGCTATGCCTATGCTTATTGGTAGTTTATTTCAACAACTATACAATACTGCTGATAGTATTATAGTTGGTAGATTTATTGGTAAAGAAGCTATGGCAGCAGTCTCAGGTGCTAACCCTATAATGTTTTTGCTTGTAGCAATGCTTATGGGTGTCAGTCTTGGTTTTTCTATTTTAATTTCACAGTTTTATGGTTCAGGAGATTTAAAAAAAGTAAAAGCTACTATTGATACTACATATATACTTTTATTTATTGGCTCTATATTGATAAGTGTTATTGGAATAGTATTTGGAGGTCCTATGCTTAAGCTTATGAATACTCCAGAATCAGTTTTTAATCAATCAAAACTGTATCTTACTATAATATTTGGTGGAATCTTATTTTCTGCTGGATATAATTCAGTAAGTGCAATACTTAGAGGACTTGGAGATTCAGTAACTCCACTTTATTTTTTAATAATAGCCACAATTTTAAATATAGTTTTAGATTTAACTTTTATTGTTGTCTTGAAAATGGGAGTTGAAGGTGTTGCACTTGCCACTATAATGGCTCAAGCAGTATCATTTATAATTAGCATAATATATTTAAATAAAAAACATGAAGTACTTAAATTTAAGATTAAAGGAATTGTATATGACAATAAAATATTTAAAGATGGTCTTAGATTAGGACTTCCAAGTGGAGTTCAACAGATGTTATTTTCAATTGGCAACATGGCTCTTCAATTTTTAGTTAATGGTTATGGTACATCTGCCATGGCAGCTTTTGGAGCTGGTCTTAGAATAGAAAACTTTATAAGCTTACCTATCATGAACCTTGGTTCTGCTGTTTCCACTTTTGTTGCTCAAAATATAGGTGCTGGAGAAAATGAAAGGGTTAGAAAAGGAATTCGTGAATCTATAAAAATGGCTTTAATTCTAGCAATTGTTGTCGTTGCCTTAATCTTATTATTTAGAGAAAACTTAATTTCTCTATTTAATACAGACAAAGATGTCATTAAAATTGGTTCTTCTTACTTATTTATAATAGGACCTTTTTTCTTATTTATTGGTACTTCCTTTGTACTTTCAAGTGCAATGAAAGGTGCTGGTGATTCTATGTTTGCTTTGATGAGTTCAGTCGTATCTTTATGGCTTGGAAGAATTCCTGCTTCTTATTTATTTTCTAGATTATTTGGAACAGATGGAATTTGGATGGGTATACCTTTTGGTTGGACTTTAGGTCTTATTGTTACAGTCATCTATTATAAAAAAGGTTATTGGAAAACTAAAGCTATTGTAAATCATAGAATTAATGAATAATCTTTTAATAAAATGTATTCACCTTCATTATGATATAATAAATTATGGAGGTGGATACAAAAAATGGATATTATTCTTAAACCAAAACAATTTTGCATGACTATTATGGTTACTATAATTCTTTACTTCTTTCTAAATTATAGTTTCAATATAAAATTTTCTATATGCTTATCGTTTTTAACTATCTTAATATGGGCTGTAGACTCTGTTGAAAAAACTGTAGTTGCACTAGTCTTTGTAATATTAGCTTTTATTTTTAATATTGCACCTTTGAAAGTCATTTTACAATTTTTATTTACAGAAAATTTTTATATAATAATCCTTGCTTACATAATTACTAATGCAGTTGCAAAGACAGGTGTTGCAAAAATTATTTCTGAAAAATTAATTTTAAATACTGTAGATACCCCTAAAAAAATGATTTTTTTATCATATATTTTAGGTGTATTATTAATATTTTTCATACCACAGCCATTTCCAAGAGTCATTCTTGTGTCAGCTTTTTATAAAGAATTTTTTAAAGAACAACACTTAGCTGATGATTCAAAATCTATACTTCTCTTTAGTATATTTACAGCATCTACATTTACATCAATGTTTTTTGTAAATGGAGATACTCTTTTAAACTATGTAGTCCTAGAACTTGGAAATTGTAATATAAACTGGGGGCAGTGGGCTTTTTATATGTCTGTTCCAACTATAATTACTTGTTTTATAACTTATTTTTTATTTATAATTGTTTTTAAAAAAGAATTATCTTTAATAAAATTTACTTCTTATGATAATCTTAATTCTAATAAATTTCAATTTTCATATTCTAATCTAAAAAAAGAATTTTGTTTATTAAGTGATGAACAAAAACATGTATTTTTATGTTTAGGAATAATGTTTTTTATGTTCTTAACTCAATTTATTCATAATTTAAATACACTAATTATAATGTCTATTTGTGTACTTCTTTTGTTGTTAAAAGGAATAATTGGTTTCAATACTTTAAAAGAAATAAATTGGAAAGTTCTCATTTTTTTTGTAGCAGCGTTTTCAATTGGAGGAGTACTAAAGTATTCTGGAGTTGTTGATATAATGGGAAACTATTTAATAAAATTAATTCCAAACTCTTCAAAAACTATTTCAATATTATTTTTAATAACCCTGACAATAATACTGAATATATGCCTTGGAAGTGCTGTCACTACATCCTCCGTGGTGATACCATTACTTGGAAGTTTACATATATTGAAAGAAAATAGTATTGTTCTTTGCCTATTTGTTTATATTGTAGTAAGTATACAATACATATTGCCTTTTCATCATGCAACAATAATGGTTGGACATGGTGAGAATCTATATAATAGTAAGGTTATTTTTAAGTATGGTTTGACTTTAATTCCTTTAACCTATTTTATAATAATCTGTATAACCTTCCCTTGGTGGAGATTTATAGGTCTAGAAGTTTAACAAAGATGAAAATATGAATTTTCTTTTTAATAATTTAGAACATTATTATCTTAAGTTAATTCATATTTTCATCTTTTTTATAAAAATCTATTTATAAAATTGCATAAAAACTAATTTTTTATTCTAAAATTAAATGTTATTTGTTTTGCTACCTTTTCCAAAAGTATTTTCCCAATCTTCTATAAACTTATCAACACTCCAATCTGTCAATGGATGATTCATCATGGATTTACAAATATCATATGGCACTGTAACACTGTGTACTCCACACTTCATTAATTCTATAACCTGTTGTGCATTTTTAAAACTAGCAGCAAGTACCTTTGTATCCATATTATAAGTATCTATTATTTTTATAAGCTCTGAAACCACAGATACACCATCCCCAGATATATTATCAAGTCTGTTTACATAAGGTGCAACATAATTTGCTCCAGCTTTTGCAGCTAAAAATCCCTGATGAGCAGTAAATATTGCAGTGGCAGTTATTTTTATTCCTTTTTTATGAAGGTCTTTTATAGCTCTTAAACCATCTTGTGTTACAGGTATTTTCACATATATGTTTTCTCTCAAACTACTTATATATAATGCTTCATCTAATATATCTTCATACTTTGTACTTAATACTTGAGCATGTATAGGCATATCTTCACCTATAATTTCACCAATCTCACTTATAAGTTGCTTAAAATTCTTTTTTTCCTTTGAAATAATACTTGGATTTGTTGTTACACCATCAACTGGTAAATAAGTACTTAGCTCTTTAATTTCCTCTATGTTACCTGTATCTAAGATTAGTTGCATTAAAATATCCCCCTTTAAACTTTATTTTTTTATTTTATTTATTCTTATTATATATTGGTTTGGTATTATTTTCAACTTTTTTATTATTGTTTTTTATGTTTTTTTATTGTTTGATTTTGTTGTATATTTTTATAATTTCTTTATTTATTAAGTTTTAAATAAACTATTAAGAATAATATACTTTTTATATTAAATTAATGTTGTATTCCATATTAAAATAGTTGATATTTTATCTTTTATCTTATAATATTTACTATAATACTATATTCAGGAAAAGAGGTAAAAGATGTTTGCGGAAGAAAGGATTCAAGCTATATTAAATATCCTAAAAAAAGAAGGAAGAGTTACTGTAAAAGAACTCAGTTCAAAATTTAATGTTACTGAAGATTGTATAAGAAAAGATTTAAAAAATATAGAAAAAATTTCTTCAATACGAAGAATTTATGGTGGAGCTGTACTAGTCAGAGAAACCCTTGAAAACCAAGATACAAAAGATAGAAAAGAAATTAATATACCAACAAAAAAAATAATAGCAGAAAAAGCATTTAATCTAATTTCAGATAGAGAAACTATATTTTTAGATATATCTACAATCAATATATTGTTGGCTAAACTGTTAGCTGAAAGCAATAAGAAAGTAACATTGGTCACAAATATGCTAGATATACTAAATGTAGTTACTTCAAAGCCCAATAATTTAAATGTAATTTCTACTGGTGGTTTATTAAATCTTAGCTTAGATGGATTTGTTGGTACTCCGACAATAGACTTTATATCAAGATATAAATTTGATAAAACTTTTATGGGCAGTTGTGGTATAGATGTATTTAATTCTTCTCTTACAACATTTGAAATTGAAGATGGACTTACAAAAAAAGCTATAATAAATTCAAGTAAAAAAGTATTTATAGTTATGGAAGATAAAAAATTTAAATTTGATGGAAACTTTAAATTTGCTCATTTAGAAGACATTAGTTCTATAATTACAGAAAAATCACCTACTCCTGACATAGTAAATACTTTATCAGAATTTAATGTGAATGTTTTATAAACTTAATGATATATTTTTCAAATAGATTAAAGAGATAAACCATTATTTTGTAAATATCCTTAAAAACCTTAATTCTATATGATTACAGCAATAATCAAATTTAATATTTAAAATTTTAAAATTGATATGATTTAAATATAACATACTTGAAATAGACTTTCTAAATATAATACAGTTATTTTTAGAAAGTCTATTTCTTCTGTAAAACCTTTTATAGTATTTCTTATCTAAGAACTATTATTGATAATAGTACCTAAATCTATAGACAAAACTTTATTTCATTTCATCTTTCATTTGCTTTTCTAAATCTTTTGCAAATTTCTTTTGCTCATATCTTTCCATCATTTCATCTTTCTTCATTTCTAGATTTACCATAGCACCTTGAGCGTCATCTTTTAAGTCTTCAGCAGTATTTTTCATTACATAAGCTGTCTTTTTAGCACCTTCTTTTAAATCTTCTTTCATGTTTTTCATATCTCTTTTAAGTCTATCCATCAAAACTACCTCCTCTGTAAATATAATACTTCCTACAGTTATTTTTCCCAAAATGTATATATTTATTTGCTCTATCAAGTATAATTTTTAAGTTATTAAATGTAATTTAAGACTATCTGAATATATAACTTTTAATAAAGATTACCTATTTTTCGTTTTAAAATAAAAATAACATCAAGCATATATACTCTATGCTCGATGTTATTTCTTAAATTCATTGCATTTAATTGTTGGGAATTACTATAATGATGATTTAATTGGAGGATATTAGGTTATATCATCATTATAGCTTGGTGTTATTTTATGGTTTAAAATTTTTTATTTCTATTTACATAATACATTTTTAGTATGAATTTTTTATGATTTTACAATGAACTATTATTGAAACTTCTACTTTTTAATGTAGAAAATACTATATATGTAAAGATATTGTATTGCACATCAATATTTAATTTACAAAATTATCCAATATAAACTGATAGAAGAATAATCTTCTGTTGGCTTATTTTTAAATTATTACCATCCCTTTTTTCTTGCTGTTTTTTTCTTTTTAGTAATCGTTAATACACTAGTTTCTTTCTTTTTGCCAGCAAGGATAATTCCAGAAATCAATAAAATGAACAGCAGTACAATTAAAGCAGGAAAAATACGATAAGTATATCCATACTCCGCACTACAATTAGAATCCATTAAAATCATACTTGCTTTAATTGGATAATAATTTAATAATGTTCCTTCAAAAGTTCCAAAATATCCATACACAAAAGCAAGTGCAACACCACCCAAAAAGTTATTTACTGAACAACAGAAAAGTAAGATAATGGGTAAAACAGCAATGTATACAAAAATGTTTGCTCCGATAATATGAATAAACATATTAATGATATTGCCAAAACCTACTCCTGGAAATCCAGCAATTATATTGATTACTAACGCTATAACACATCCTATAAAACTGAAATAAATTGTTAAGAGTAGTAGCACAAGTAATTTGCTGGAAAGTAGTTGTTTGTAAGGAATAGGAATTGTTAATAGGCTTTTTATGGTATCGTCTGTATATTCCCGTGTTATGATATATCCAGCAATCAATGTAATAATAATCGGGAAGAAAAGGGTACAATTACTAGTCATAACCTGTTGCATGAAATATTCAAATGTCCATGATTGTCCACCACTAGCTGTTGAATAAAATAATGACAGTAGTGGAGAAAGTGTTGTCATAATAATTCCAGCCTTTATTACAGAATATCGTTTTAATTTCAAAAATTCAACTTTTACTATATTTTCCATATATATTACCTCGTCCATTTTTTGTAGAATCGAACTATCAGCCATAAGAAGATAGTAACAGTAATCACCATGAGTAAAACTGTATGGCTGGTGGTTGGTACAATATCGTATGCTTCTGGTAAAAGATTATCTTTTTGCAGATTATTCATCATGGAACCGCTCGCCCAGTTCATAACACATATAACTGGAAAGAAATTTAAAAAAGTGATTTTAGAAGCACTTATGGAGGTTCCCACAGTCCCCAATATTCCCCAGTTGAAAATAGAATAGAAAAATGCAAGCAAGATGGACAATAAAAATGTTTTGTTAAAATAAATAATCAGAAAAACAATCGGTAAAGAAGCCGCTACAATAAGCACAGCAAAAACTAAACTCATCATTAACTTATAGGACATACCATAAACCATTCCTGCATGAAACAAACTGGAAAACAATGCAACTGATAAGGTATTTATTAGGCAAAAAGCAATTCCAAAAATAAATAACATATAGATTTTTGCCCTGATAAGTTGCGTATTTGCAATAGGTATTGTCCTGATATTTTTTGAAGTATTACAGTCTCTTTCTATAAAGAAAAGAATAGCTGCAATAATACCAATTAAACAAGGCAGTAAAAAAACCAATCCATAACCTAACATCATTGTATAGACATAATCAAATCTTGTTTGAAGATAATGTTCTGTCATATCTGTGTTTGTTCTGGATTTTGCCATATATGTTAAAATTAAGGGAAAGAATAATGATAATGACAAAAGTGCGTATAATAACTTTTTGCGTTTTAACTTCCAAAATTCACATTTTATGAGTTTAAGCAATTCCCTCACCTCTGGTTACTCGTTTGAAGTAGTCTTCAAGGGTCTCTTCGCAAGTATGTGCTTCAAAAACCTCTAATCCATTCTCTACAAACGAAGTTACAATTTTTCCAACAGATAAATCAAGATTATGCAGTCTTAAATTGTGGTCATCTTGAATTGTAAAGTGCTGCTCATGGAATATGTGTTCCAAAACTCTTCCTGCCTGTGCTGTATCAGAAATCGTAAAATGAATATATTTGTTGCTTTTCTGTTCCAGTTCAGATAGACTTTCTTCTTCCAATAATACTCCATGGTCGATAATTCCTATATCATCAGCCAGCAGAGCTATTTCTGATAAAATATGACTGGAGATTAAAATGGTCTTTCCTCTTTTTTTACATAGGTCATGGATAAATGAGCGTATTTCTGCAATTCCAATAGGGTCAAGACCGTTAATTGGTTCATCCAAAATCAATAATTCTGGCTCGTGCATAATAGCAAGAGCAATCGCTAGTCTTTGTTTCATTCCCAGAGAATATTGAGAAAACAGCTTTTTGTCTTTATATGGAAGACCTACTAAATCCAAAGCATTTTTGATAGCGTTCCGGTTTTGAATTCCACGTAAAGTAGCAAAAATACACAGATTTTCCGTAGCAGTCAGGTTCGGATAAAAACCAGGCGATTCAATCAGACTTCCTATGTGTGGCAGCAATTTTTTTCATTGTCTTTTAAGCATTTTCCAAAAATCTTCACTTCACCAGAAGTAGGCTGTGTTAATCCAAGCAACATTTTCATTGTGGTAGTTTTTCCTGCTCCGTTTCTACCAAGCAGACCGTAAATTCTCCCTTTCTGTACATGGATGTTCAGGTCAGCAACACTTTTTTGCGAACCATACTGTTTTGTAAGATTTTTCGTTTCAATTATGTATTTGTTCATATACATTCCCCCTATTCTGATTCCCATTATAACACTCTAATCTTACATTAATCTTGCTAGAACCTTGCATTAACCTTGCAATTTATCCAAAAAATCCCTCTCAAATTTCTTCTTCAGCAGGGAATGACTCATATTCAGTTCCAGTCTGCCTGTATAAATGCTCAATGAGATAACCAAAATCTACCTTATCCAGCGCTAGATTTTGCCCATCCTCTAAGTAAAATGCCTTGTATCTTCGGTATCTAAAAATGACTGTAACACGGCTCTAAAACCCATTCAGTCAAACGCCATTAATGAAGGCCCATTCAATGACGTTCTTTACTGCCTGCTGACTTTTCAAGGATAAGCAAAATCCAATAGAAAAAGGACGCAGATTTCAAAAAATGCGTCCTTTTTCTATCATAATATTCAGTTTTATATAATCACACTGTCTGCCTGCTGTCTGCAAAGCCTTGATTTTGCTAATTTTCTACTACCATCCTTATCAAAACTCGTAAATACAGGCTATGCTGACATTTTCTAACTTATGAAAAGATACTCTATATATGTTTTAAAGCTAATTTTTAAATTCAACCGTAAATACTACAGAGTTTTCCTTATTTTTTATACTGTATTCAAACCCATGAGTTTTAAAAATTTGACTGACTATATAAAGACCAAGACCACTTCCTCCAGTTTTTCTTGAACGAGATTTTTCTATTCTATAAAATGGATTAAATATCTCTTCTAAGTAACGTTTCTCTATAGTTACACCAGTATTTTCAATTTCTAAAATAACTCTTTGATTAGAAGTTTTTTTGTTTATTCGATTGTTTTTATCATAAAGTCTAATTATAAGGTCTGAGCCTTCAGGAGAATATTTTATAGCATTATTTATTATATTATTAATTGCTTTAGTTATTCTCTCTTGGTCTGCCTTAATTTCTAGGTTTTCTTCTATTTTTAGAATAGTTTTCATATGTTTTTCTTCTATTAAAAATACTTGTCTTTTTACCAGTCTATTTAAAAGTTCACTTATATTTATTGATACTAATTTTAAATCTTTTTCTAGTATTTCTGATTTTGAAACCTCTATCATCTCATTTACTAAATCTTTTAGCTCTTGTGTACATTCATATGATTTTTTCAAGTAAGTATCCCTATCTTTATACTTACCTACACTATAAATCATTCCTTCAATTTGACCACTTATTATGGTTATTGGAGTTTTTAATTCATGTGATATCGTTGCAACAAAATCCTTTCTTCTATATTCCTGTTCTCTTTCACTCTCTATTATATTTATAAGAGGCTTTGTTATTACGATTGAATATATATATGCTCCAATAATTGCTATTAATATCGCTATTGATATAATGTATGGCATTAACTTTCTTATGACTTCATTTGCTTCGTCAATTGGCTGTAATGGCATAACAAGTTCTAAACTATATGGCCCGTCTTTTGAGTCTTTTGTATATATAGGTATAGATGTTCTATACTCATCTTCAATACTATTAATCATATACTTACTATATCTTAAAATAACTACTTCATTTTTACCATATACAATTTTTCCTTGGTTGTCTTTTAGTAAAATAGCAAGGTTTTGGTCTTTAGCCATATAATAGAGTCTTTCTTCTAAAGTATATGTATCAAAGTGAATTGAACTATCTACTAGAGATTTTAAGCTTTCTTGAAGAGACTCAATTTTATACTCATGATAATATGATGGCAATAAAAAATATAAAATTAGGTATATTATTAAAGCTAATGCTATTAATAATGATGTTGTTATGGAAAATAATTTATACTTTATACTTAATTTTTCCCACTTATCAAATATCCTTCTCAAGTGTATATCCTATTCCTTTTACAGTTTTAATATATGGTAATGATATTTTTTTTCTTATATTTTTTATATGTGCATCAACAATTCTAGTATCTCCATAATAATCATAACCCCATATACTATCTAAAAGACCTTCCCTAGTTATAACCTGTGGATATTTTTCTATCAAAGCTTTCAATATATTAAATTCTTTTAATGTAAGTTCTATAGGCTCTCCATCTATTTCAGCAATATATGTGTTTAAATCTAACTTTAATTTTTCAAAAACTATAAACTTATCATTTATCGTTTTATTGCTTCTTCTCAAGATAGCTTCTACTCTTTTAATGAGAAGATTAAATGAAAATGGTTTTGTTATATAATCATCGCATTCTAAGTCAAATCCCTTAAGTTGATCTCCTTCATCGTTTAAAGCAGTCAAAAATATAATTGGAACACTTGATGATTTTCTTATCATTTTACAAACTCCATAACCATCTAAGTTTGGCATCATTATATCCAATATTACCAAGTCATAACTTCCTTGCTTAAATTTTTGTATACCTTCTAATCCATCATTTGCTGACTCAACCTGATAGCCTTCTGCACTTAAAAACTCTGATATTAATTCTTGTATGTTTGAATCGTCTTCGATTACAAGTATTGACGAGTTCATCCTATCAATCCTTTCTATTTTAAAATTTCTTATATTACTTATA
This sequence comes from Clostridioides sp. ES-W-0018-02, assembly GCF_020658175.1. Classification (NCBI taxonomy): domain Bacteria; kingdom Bacillati; phylum Bacillota; class Clostridia; order Peptostreptococcales; family Peptostreptococcaceae; genus Clostridioides; species Clostridioides sp. ES-W-0018-02. Next base: position 693,727 of record NZ_JACVVY010000001.1, read on the forward strand.
TTTTATCTCATTGTTGTGAATTTTACATGAAAAAAGAACTATCTTAATTTGTAAATTAATCCTTTTAATTAAAGATAGCTCTTTTAAATACATTTTTACTTAATTTATTATTCTAATTTTTTTTATATGCTTTGAAATTTTTAAGTCTAAGCGCATTTGAAACTACCGAAACTGAACTTAAACTCATGGCTGCTGCTGCAATCATTGGATTTAAAAGAGGTCCTCCAAATATATACAATAATCCTGCTGCTACAGGTATACCAATTGTATTATATCCAAATGCCCAAAATAAGTTTTGCTTTATGTTTTTTATAGTTTCATTACTAAGTTTAATCGCAGTTGGAACATCCATTAAATCACTCTTCATAAGCACTATATCTGCAGACTCAATTGCTACATCTGTTCCACTTCCTATTGCTATTCCTATATCAGCTTTTGCAAGAGCTGGTGCATCATTTATTCCATCTCCTACCATTGCAACAAACTTACCTTGATTTTGTAATTTTTCAACTTCTTTTGATTTATCTTCTGGTAAAACCTCTGCTAATACCATATCTATACCTACTTGACTTGCTATAGCATTTGCAGTCTTAACATTATCTCCAGTTACCATTGCAACTTTTATTCCCATATCATGAAGAATATCTATTGCTTTTTTACTACTTTCTTTAACCACATCTGCAACTGCAATTATTCCTGATAAATTTCCATCTACAGCAATATACATAGGTGTCTTACCTTGACTTGCTAGTATATTAGATTTTTCCTCTAAATCTTTAAGGTTAATATTATTGTCGTTCATAAGCTTTCTATTTCCAAGTAATATATTTTCATTATTTATAGTAACTTGTATACCAGCACCTGGTATAGCTTTAAAGTTATCAACTTTTTCAATCTGTATATTTTTCTCTTCTCCATATCTAACTATTGCTTCTCCTAGAGGATGTTCTGAACCTTTCTCTGCACTTGAAGCAATCTTAATTAGGTATTCTTCTTTCACATTATTTAATACAATATCTGTTACTTTTGGTTTTCCTTCTGTTATTGTACCTGTTTTATCAAATATTACTGTATTTACTTTGTGAGCAGATTCTAGTGCTTCCCCACCTTTTATCAGTATTCCATTTTCTGCACCTTTTCCAGTTCCAACCATTATAGCAGTTGGTGTAGCCAATCCTAATGCACAAGGGCAAGCAATTACAAGTATTGATATGAATATAGTAAGTACAAATACTATATCTTTTCCACCCACTAAAAACCACAATAATGATGATACTATAGCTATTGCAATTACTATTGGTACAAAATATCCAGAAACAGTATCAGCAAGTTTAGCAATGGGTGCTTTTGTACCCTGTGCATCTTCAACTAATTTTATTATTTGAGCAAGAGCTGTATCTCCACCAATTTTTTCAGCTTTAAATTTAATAACACCATTTTTATTTATACTAGCTCCTGTAACTTTACTTCCAATATTTTTTTCTACTGGTATACTTTCACCTGTAAGCATAGATTCATCAACTGATGTATATCCCTCTATTACAACTCCATCTACTGGTATTTTAGTCCCTGGTTTTACTAGTATTATATCTCCTATTCCAACTTCTTCTATAGGAGTCTCTATTTCTTTACCATCAACTATTACTATTGCAGTTTTAGGTTGTAGCCCCATAAGTTTTTTAATTGCTTCTGATGTTTTTCCTTTTGATTTTGATTCTAAATATTTACCAAGTAATATAAGTGCTATTATTATTCCTGCACTTTCATAATACAACTGATGATGGTGCATACCCTGAATTTGTCCATTTGCTATTTGTACTGTTGTATATAGACTATATAAAAATGCTGCCAATGTACCAATTGCAACCAAAGAATCCATATTAGGACTTAAAGAAAAAAGTGCTTTAAACCCATTTATATAAAATTTATATCCAGCTATCATAACTGGAATTACTAAAATCAATTGAACTAATGCATAATTTAAAGTATTTGTCATAGGATTTAGAATTTCTGGTAAAGGCCATGGTCCTATAGGTTTTATTATCATAGGACCCATTGCTATATAAAACAAAGGTACTGCAAATACTATTGCAACTATGAATTTAATAAATAAAGTATTCATTTCTTTTTCTTTTCTTAATTTATCTTCATCTACATCAACTTTATTTTTTACTTCTTCTATTGGTTTATAACCAGCTTTTTCTATAGCTGCTTTTATCTGAGATAATTTTACTTTTGATGGATTATAGTCTATATTAGCTTTATCAGTTGCAATATTTACACTAATACTTTCTACTCCATCCAATTTTTTTACTACTCTCTCTACAGCTTTTGCACAGGCTGCACATGTCATTCCATCAATTTTCATATCAATTTTTTTATTACTTTCTTCCTTTATAATTCCATATCCAGCTTTTTCTACAACCTGCTTTATGTCATCAAAGCTAACTTTAGAATTGTCATATTCTATCTTAAGTTTTTCAGTAGCTATGTTTACGCTTTGGTCATATACTCCATCTAATTTCTTAGTTACTCTTTCTACTGCCTTTGAACAAGCTGCACATGTCATACCTGTTATTTTATAATTTTCTACTATTTTATTTGAACTCATAATAAACTCTTCCTCTCTTTCAATATATTTTCAATTAATTTGTATATTTTATTTTGATATGTAATATTGATAAATTCTTTATTTGGAAATCTATAGTATTTATTATACCCCCTATAGGTATATTTAATCAATATTTTTTTAATAAATAAATTTAATTTAGTTATATTTATTTGTATTTAATAAAAAAGTATACTCATAATTAAATATGTACATAAAAAGAGAGCAAATAAATTGCTAAATACTTACTCAATTTATATGCTCTCTTTTATATAATTTATTTTCTACTGTAGTTTTTTCTTACATGTATAGTTTATTTCTTACATGCTTCAAAAAATTCTTCCTCTGTTTCTCTTATTTCAAGCTCATTATCTATTATTCCTACAGCTTCTTTTTTAAATGCTCTACATTGACCTATACAACCAGTCTTCACATTTTCTTCTCCAACTAAAGTTTTTAGCTTATTTACATCCACATTTGAACAGTTTGGGCATACTCTTATCATATTTAAGTTCCTCCTAATTAATGTCTAATTAATACAGTTATACCCAAATATAAGCTTTGTAATTTTTTTTTTACAATAAATTATTTCCATGCATTCCATTTTATAGTAATTCTATTATTACATGTATGGGGGTATTTGCTGTTTTCTTACTATCTCCAATTCTTTAACTTCTATAAACTTAACTACATTTACTTTGTAGTTTTCTTTAGATTTTATATATAAAACATCTTCTTCTATTTTTTTACCCTCAATAAACTTTTTAGAACATCTTAAAAGTTCTTCAAAATTATCTACTTCCTCTTTTATGAAAATATCACTTTCACTTGTAAAATATTTAATGATTATTTTAGTTACTTCCAATATATATCATCCTCTACTTTTAAATTAGTATGTTCATTTATAAATTTATTATTTGTCTAAAAATTTTTTTTAAACAAAATAAATTTATATATTTGAAATCAACATTTTTACCTAATTTAAATTATATTAATGCATTTTAATCTATTTTTCCTTGTACCTAATAATATATTGTGATATAATTAATAAGTTATTTTAATCGAAGGGAGCAACAAAAATGTCACAAAAACATAAAATTATAAATATCGCAGTTATTGCCCACGTTGATGCAGGAAAATCAACACTAGTTGATGCTTTCCTTTCTCAAAGTGGTGTTTTTAGAGAAAATGAAGTAGTTAAAGACTGCGTTATGGACAGTAACGACCTTGAGAAAGAAAGAGGCATAACTATATATTCAAAAAACTGTGCAATAAACTATCAAGACTATAAAATAAATATAGTTGATACACCAGGACATAGCGACTTTTCTTCTGAAGTTGAACGTGTTATGAAAACTGTTGACACAGTTATTTTACTAGTTGATGCAAGCGAAGGCCCAATGCCTCAAACTAGATTTGTTTTACAAAAATCTTTAGAGTTCGGTTTAAAACCAATACTATTTATCAATAAAATTGATAAAAAAGACCAAAGAGCGGAAGAAGTAGTTAATGAAGTTTTCGATTTATTTGTAGACTTAAATGCAACAGACGAACAATGTGAGTTCCCTATAATATATGGAATAGCTAAACAAGGTATAGCTAAACTTGAAATGGATGATGACAGTGAAGACCTATCTCCACTATTTAAAACTATTGTAAATCATGTTGAAGCTTATCCTGATTACGACAATGAATCTCTACAATTCCAAATATCAGCTCTTGCATATGATGATTATGTAGGTAGACTTGGTATAGGTAGAATCTATAAAGGAACACTTAAAAGCAATGAACAAGTTGCTATTTGTAGAGAAGGTTCTGTTGTATCTAGAGGAAAAGTATCAAGACTTTCTGTATATGAAGGTTTAAAACAAGTTGAAGTGAATGAAGCTACTAGTGGAGAAATAGTTGTTATATCTGGTATTCCTGATATATCTATAGGAGAAACTCTATGTGATTTAGATAATCCACTTCCTATGGAAATGATAAAAATAGAAGAGCCTACTCTTTCTATGAACTTCTTAGTAAATGATTCCCCATTTGTTGGAAAAAGTGGTAAATTCGTTACAACTAGACATTTAAAAGACAGACTTGAAAAAGAACTTGAAGTAAATGTAGGACTTAAAGTTGAACCTCTTGATACTACTGATGGATATAAAGTTTCTGGACGTGGAGAACTTCATTTATCTATACTTCTTGAAAATATGAGACGTGAAGGTTATGAAGTTGGTGTTTCTAAGCCTGAAGTTTTAATGCATAAAGAAGATGGAAAATTGATGGAACCAGTAGAAAGAGTTATTGTAAACTGTCCAGAAGTTTATTCAGGTACTATTATAAATGAATTGAACATGAGAAAAGGTATGATGGAGTCTATGTCAATAGAAGGAGACTATGTAAAAATAGAATTCTTAGCTCCTACTCGTGGTCTTTTAGGATATAGAAGTGAGTTTATAAATGCTACTCGTGGAGAAGGTACTCTAGTTCGTTCATTTGAAAAATTTGAAGAATTTAAGGGTGAAATACCTTCAAGAGGAAATGGTGTCTTAATAGCACAAGGACCTGGTGTTACTATGGGATATTCTCTTAATGCTTTAAGTGATAGAGCTACGATGTTTGTAGACCCTGGTGTAGAAGTTTATGAAGGTATGATAATTGGTATGAATTCTAGAAAAGACGACATGGTAGTTAATCCTTGTAAAAACAAGAAAATGAGTAACGTACGTGCTTCTGGTTCAGATGATGCTATAAAATTATCACCTCCTAGAATATTCACTCTTGAGGAAGCATTAGAATTTATAGAAGATGATGAATTAGTTGAAATCACACCAGATTCTATAAGACTTAGAAAAAGATTATTAAATGAACATGATAGATTAAGATATAATAAGTCTAGACAAGGTAAATAAATTCTAATATCTGTTTACTAAATAGCCATATAATACTTAAAGATATATTTTCTTTATAGTGTTATATGGCTATTTTTATTTAAGAGTTATATTTATTCAACATTTATATAATTAGCTGCTTGAACAGCTGCGATAGCACCATCTGAAGCTGCTGTTATTATTTGACGTAAAAACTTCGTTCTATTATCTCCTGCTACATATACACCTTCAACTGATGTTGTGCAAGACTCATCTGAAACTATATACCCACCTTCATCTAACTCAAGTACATTTTCAAACATTTTATTGTTAGGTTTAAGTCCTATAGCAATGAAAATACCGCTTACATCTATAGTTCTTTTCTCCTCAGTTTTTAAGTCTTTTACTTCTATTCTTGATACTGTCTTTTCACCTTCTATTTTTTCTACACCATGACTATAAAGTATCTCAATATTTTTTCTTGCCTTTACTGACTTTTCTAATACTTCTTCACCTCTAAAATCATCTCTTCTGTGAATTAAGTACACTTTTGTACAATTATTAGCTAAAAATAAAGCATCTTCTAATGCAGTATTTCCTCCACCAACTATTGCAACTTCTTTATTCTTAAAAAAGGCTCCATCACATGTTGCACAATAAGATACTCCTCTACCTGTAAACTCTTTTTCTCCAACACATCCTAATTTACGTCTTTCGACTCCATTTGCGAGGATAACAGCCTTTGCTTTATGTTCTCCTGATGCTGTTTTAACAATTTTTACTTTACCTTCTAAACTTATCCTTTCTACTTCATCAAACTGAATATCAACACCCTGATCGACTGCTTGATTATATATGTTAGTAGAAAACTCTATACCAGAAATTTTTTGAACTGCTGGATAATTTTCTACCTCAGATGTACTTGCAACTTGACCTCCATAAATACTTTTTTCAAAGACTGTTACACTTAAACCAGCTCTCATAGCATAAATTGCTGAAGTTAAACCTGCTGGTCCAGCACCAATTACAATAATATCTACCATGACAATTTACCTCTCTTTATATTATTATTTCTTATATATTATTCTCATTATTCTTATACTTTACTATTATTATCCATATATACTATAAACAAAACATTATTTTTGTTAGTTTATAGAAAGGATTAATTTAAAAACTGATAGCTATAAATAAAGTATTATTTTTTACATTTTAACTTTATTTATTTATATGTTAACTTTATTTAATAAATATATAAAAAAACTGTAAATAAAAAGTAATTTTTACTTACAGTTCTACTTATTTATATAATTTAAAACCTTATTGGTTATCATTTACAGTGTCTTCTAATATATTGCTTTCTGATATATATGATAGAATTGAAAGTCCATACATAACCAAAACTAATGCTGCTGTTATAAGTACTATTCCCATATTTAATACCTCCTTTTGTTTACAGTATACTCTTATTATGTGAAATACTTGTGAATTTAATTTGAACATATTTGTAATTTTACAATAGTATTTTTTTCAAATTAAGAATTATATACTTTTATTAATTCAAGTACAATTAATCGTTTAAATATTAACGCTATTTATCTATATTTATATGATATACCATATAATTACATTTTTCAAATTAAAGTTTTGTAAACTTTTTTTGTAATATGGTGTAGCATAAAATTTTAATATTACAGATATGTAACTCTTATCTTCTAATTAATTTTTATTAAAATCCACTTCATTTCTATGAAAATTCAAGTTTTTATAGATTTAAAAAGGTTAAAAAAATATTCTGTATATAAGTCAATTTGATTACAGTTTTTTTACATTTCAAAAAATATTTTTTCCAAATTTTTATATTAATACTTGACTTTGTCTGTTTTATATTCTAGAATAATTAATAATATTAAGAATATTGAAAGGCTTTGATTAGGAAGAGTAAATCTGAATCGGTTACCAGAGAAGGAAACTATTAGCTGAAAAGTTTCTTTAACTAGAAAGATTGAAAACTACCTATGAGCTTCTATCTGAAGTTATCTTATGATTTTAGTAAGAATAGACGTTTTACTACTTACGTTAAAGTATCAAGTGGATTTTTTAAAATCAATTTGGGTGGAACCGCGGGAAACAGATTCTCGTCCCTTTTTTAGGGATGAGGGTCTTTTTTTATTACCTAAATTCAGTTTTTAAAATATTCTGTATCTAGTTTAATTAGCTAATTAAAAATTTAAAATATATGGAGGATTATAGAAATGTATTATTCAAGTACAAGAGGCACCAAAGAAAAAGTAACTGCATCACAAGCAATAATAAAAGGAATTTCAAACGATGGTGGTCTTTATGTTCCAAGTGAATTTCCAAATGTAAAAAATGAACTTATAGATTTAGTAAATTTAACGTATTCCCAAATAGCATTTTTTGTACTTAGTAAATTTTTATGCGATTTTACTGAATCTGAGATTAAAGATTGTATAACAAATGCATATGACGAAAAATTTGATTGCACTAGTATAGCTCCATTAAATAAAGTAAATGATGCTTATTTCTTAGAATTATATCATGGTCCAACTTTAGCATTTAAGGATATGGCACTTACTATAATGCCTCACCTTCTTAAAACATCTATTAAAAAAGATAATTTAGAAAAAGATGTTGTAATTCTTACTGCTACATCTGGAGATACAGGAAAAGCAGCACTTGAAGGTTTTAAAGATATAGACAAGATAAAAATAATTGTATTCTTTCCAGAAGATGGTGTAAGTGCAGTGCAAAAACTTCAGATGAAGACTCAAACTGGAAAAAATACATATGTAGTTGGTATAAAAGGAAATTTTGACGATGCACAATCTGGTGTAAAGAAAATTTTCTCTAATAAGGAATTTAATGAAAAACTATTAGATAGTAATTATATCTTATCTTCTGCTAATTCAATTAACATAGGAAGACTTCTTCCTCAAGTTGCATACTATTTTTATTCATATATGAAATTGGTAGATAGTGATGAAATAAAGTTAAATGACAAAATAAATTTTGTAGTCCCAACTGGTAACTTTGGTAATATTTTAGCTGGATATTATGCTAAACAAATGGGACTTCCAATAAATAAATTGATATGTGCATCAAATGACAACAATGTACTTTATGACTTCTTTAAAACTGGTATATATGATAAAAATAGAGCATTGAAATTGACTTCTTCACCTTCTATGGATATATTAATTTCAAGTAATTTAGAAAGATTATTATTTGAAATATCAAATAGAAATACTGAAACTGTAAGCAGACTTCTATCTAATCTTAGTGAAGATGGAGTTTATAAAATAAATGAAGATATGAAAAAGAATCTGGCTTCATTCTATGGTGAATATTCTAATGAGGAAGAAGTTAAAAACACGATAAATAATATTTTTAAAAATTACAATTATTTAATCGATACTCATACTGCTGTTGCATATAATTGTTATGAAAAATACAAAAAAGAAACTTCTGATGATACAAAAACTGTTGTTGTAAGTACTGCAAGCCCATTTAAGTTTTCTGAAGATGTTTTAAAATCTATAGACTCCAATTTTGGAAATCTTGATGATTTTGCCATAATAGATAGATTATCAAATATTGCTAAGGTAGATATACCAAAACCTATTAGAAATCTTCAAAATGCAGAAATACTACATAAAGATATTTATGAAAAGGATGAATTAAAAATAGCTATAGAAAAATTCTTAAAGGTATAGGTGATTATTATGTTAGAAATTATAGTTCCTGCAACAAGTGCAAATATAGGTCCAGGATTTGATTGTCTTGGAATTGCTTTAAATATATATAATAAATTTTATGTTGAAGAAATTGAAAGTGGTCTTGAAATAGAAGGTTGCGAAGATGCCTACAAAAATGAAAATAATTTAGTTTATACATCTATGAAATACTTCTTTGATAGAGTTAAGCCAGCTAAAATACCTACTGGTATCAAAATAAAAATCCAAAGTGATGTCCCTATATGTAGAGGTCTTGGTAGTAGTGCCTCTTGTATAGTTGCTGGCGTTATAGCTGCAAATGCTCTATCAAATGCTAATTTAGATAAATGCCAGTTGTTAAATATAGCTTCAGAAATAGAGGGACATCCAGATAATGTTGCTCCTGCTATTTTAGGTAATATGGTTGTTTCTGTTACTGATAATGACAATATACACTACGATATTATAGAAATCCCTAATGAACTCAAATTTTGTGCAATGATACCTAATTTCAAACTGTCAACTGAAAAAGCTAGAGGTGTTTTACCAAAAGAAATACCATATTCTGATGGAGTGTTTAATGTTAGTAGAGTCGCTTTACTTGTGTCTGCACTGTTAAACAAAAACTTTGAGCTTCTTAAAGTAGCTTGTCAAGATAAATTGCATCAAGATTATAGGGGTACTTTAATTGAAAACTACAGTGATATTGTTAAAAAATCTGAACAATTAAATAGTATTGGCGTATTCTTAAGTGGAGCTGGGCCTACTATAATGGCTTTAATAAAAGAAAATGATGATAATTTCGTGTATAATATGAGAGATCATCTATCAAACTTAAAATCTAATTGGGAAATAAAAGAGTTGTGTTGTGATTCTAAAGGAGCAGTTTTAAATATTCTATAATTATTGTCTCACATATAAAATATAACTACTCTTTTATTATAATTTGTAGTATAATAATTAGGACTAGGTAATAATATTAAGTATTATAATCTAGTTCTTTAAACATGTTTACATTGAGGAGGGATTATCATAAAAGAGTTAATAATTGGAGATTTAGTTGCAAAAGTTCCTATAATTCAAGGTGGAATGGGCGTTGGTATATCTAGATCATCACTTGCTGGTGCTGTTGCTAAGCTTGGTGGTGTTGGTGTAGTTTCTGGAGTTCAAATTGGTTATGATGAGGAAGATTTTGAGACTAACACTATAAATGCAAATTTAAGAGCTATAAAAAAACATATTTCCAGAGCAAAAGAAATTTCAAATGGTGGCATTATTGGCATTAATTTCATGGTCGCTATGAAAGAATATGAAACATATGTAAAAGAAGCTGTTAAAGCTGGTGTAGACCTTATAATATCAGGGGCTGGACTTCCTAATAAACTACCATCTTTAGTAAAAGGAAGTAATGTAAAAATAGCACCTATAGTTTCTACTGCAAAAGCTGCTAGTGTAATCTTAAAAATGTGGGATAGAAAAGAGAAAACTACTGCTGACTTAATAGTTGTTGAAGGTCCAAAAGCTGGTGGTCATCTTGGATACTCTAATGAGGAGCTTGATAACATAGATTCTATAGACTATGATAAAGAATTTGTTGAGATATTAAAAGTTGCAAATAATTATGGAGAAAAATTTGGCAAGAACATTCCAGTTGTTGCTGCTGGTGGCATAACTTCTAGTAGTGATGTAAAAAAATATATTGATATGGGAGCAAGTGGTGTACAAGTTGGTACGAGATTTGTTGCTACTTATGAGTGTGATGCACATGAAAACTTTAAAATGGCGTATATAAATGCTACAGAAGAAGATGTACACATAGTTAAAAGCCCTGTAGGTCTTCCTGGACGTGCTATAAGAAATAAATTTATAGAAGATGTTAAAACTAATCGTCCAGAGATAAAAAAATGTTACAACTGTTTGATTCCTTGCAATCCAAAAGAAACACCATACTGTATTTCTCAAGCATTAATTAATGCTGTTAAAGGAGATGTGGAAAATTCACTTTTATTCTGTGGCAATAATGCGTATAAAATTGATAAGTTAAGTTCTGTTGAAGATGTTATCAATGAATTAATTTCTGAATTATAATTTGAAAATTTACAAATTAAATTTTTATTAAGCTAAGGATTTTTAAATATGTTACTAATCAATCTATATTAACATATTTATATCCTTAGCTTATTTATATTCTCATCTTTATTTTTATTAAGATACTATATAAATATAATTTACACCATTATTAATAGTATATTTCAAAATTTCCCTTGCTCTTACTTAATTTATTTTCCAATCAATTGTAGAAAATTTCATGTATAAAAACTCAATCACTTATATATCATAATTAAATTTTCTTTGCTTTCTATAATACTGCTTACTGATATAACCCTATCATTGCATATTATTTAATCTTCTTTTACAAGTACATTTGTTATCTCAGCTACATATAGAGTGTGATAATCTTTTTGTGGATACCATCTTCCATCTATCTCTTCATCAATAAAACATTGTGGGTCAATTTTTTGGCAGTGCATTTTTTTACATATAATAGCCAACTTTGCCTCTTTAAAATAAGGTGTATCATTCAAATATTCTATATTAAATCCTATTTTAGATATTTTATCCTCTCCCCTACCAGATACTTTACCACAATAAGAAAGTTCTTCACGAAAATCTTCATCAAAAAAAGTAAGAGAAAATGTATCTGTATTATCTATAAATTCTTTAGTATAACGTTGTGGTCTTATTACTACAAAAGCAACATTTTTTCCCCACATAACTCCAAGTCCACCCCAACTAGCAGTCATTGTATTTACTTTACCTTCTTTTTCAGCTGTTATCAATGTCCAGTCTTTACCTATCAACTTAAATGGATTACTTTTAATTTCTTCTGACATAATCTCTTTAAATTCACTCATACCTCTAATAACCTCTCATTCTATTATATTGATAATACTTTTATTTTCATCATAAATTATTACTAGAATTTATGATGAAAAATAAAGTATTTTTTATTAAACATATTATAAAGGAGTAAGGATATAGATACCTATTCATTTTCTAATATATTTAATATTTTCACTCAGAATATATATATACTTTATCTAAGTTAAATATGACTGTTATGTTTTATATGTAAATTATGACAAAAATATCATTTGACTAAATCAAAACTTGATTTATATACCTGGAAAAGGTATTATATTAAAGAGTGCTTAAAATACTTCTTTTGTATATAAGCATGTATAAAATAATAAATAAGGAGAGTGATGAGCAATGGATACTAGTCCGTTGCGGAGAGAATTTTTTACAATTTCATCACTTAATAATATCTAAATTTAAAACTAATACAGATATTCAGTTATATAAATTAGTTAATTAATAGATACTATTAAATGATGAGATTTATATAAAACTGAATAAAGGATGTGTTGCCATGATAAGATATTACAAAACTATAGATTCAAAATTAGAGAAACTTAGTTTTTTTGAAGATGGCTGTTGGATAAATCTTGTTGAACCTAATCATAGTGAAATCAACGAAATTTCTAATTTATTAAATATAGATGTAGAAAGTATAGAATCTGCACTAGATGAAGAAGAGCGCTCAAGAATAGATGTTGAAGACAATCATACTCTTATACTTATAGATATACCAGTAGACGAAAGTGACTCTAATTCTTCTCATTATACTACAATACCCTTAGGTATTATAATAACTCAAGAAGCTATTATAACAGTTTGTAATGCACAAACTAAGATTTTAAATGACTTTATAGTTGGTCATATTAAAGATTTTTTTACATTTAAAAAAACTCGCTTCTTGCTTCAAATTCTTCATAAAAATGCAGCTTATTACTTGCATTACTTAAGAAAAATAAATAAAATGACAATCATAATAGAGCGAGAAATTTACAAATCTATGAAAAACAAAGAACTAGTACAACTATTGGAATTAGAGAAGTCTTTGGTATACTTCTCTACCTCTTTAAAATCCAATGAATTGGTCTTAAACAAGATGGTTAGAACTGCTGGTATAAAGAAATATCCAGATGATGAAGACCTCTTAGAAGATGTTATAGTCGAAAATAGACAGGCTCTTGATATGGCTAAAATCTATGGAGATATATTGAGTAGAATTATGGATGCTTTCAGTGCAATTATAAGTAATAATCAAAATAATGTTATGCAATTTTTAACAGTAGTTACACTAATTTTCTCAATACCTACAATAATATCAGGATTCTTTGGTATGAATGTTATCAATATGCCATTTTCTGATAACCCAAATGGATTTTGGATAATTATGCTCATTACTTCTATAATATGCATAATAATTACATTTTTTATGTCAAGAAACAAGCTATTATAAAATATTAATAAGAAAAAGCCATTAGAGTTAATTAATTTACATTTACTCCAATGGCTTTTATTTATTTTAAAAATACTCTTTTTATCAGGTTTTTTAATTATCATATTCTTCATCTATACTCATTTCAGTTTCAAGACCCTCCAACATTGAGTCTAAACTTTCTTTTATGTTCAATATATAAATTGGAACATACTCTTCTTCATCAAGTATTTCTTCCTGTAATTTAAATGGTGGAATTAATATTTCATCAAAGTTTATATTTAGTTTAGGGAAATCTTCTACTATTTCTCCACAGTTATCATATTCTTCATCTGCTAGAGAAATATACATATCTAAACTTTTTTTGTAGTAAAGTCCTGCAAGCATATATTCACACTTCTTACTCCCAAATTTAATACCTTCTTTATAATATTTTTCAGCTTCTGCATCATCATTTAATTTTAAATAAATTTGCCCTAAATTATATATTGATTCAACACAGCCTTGTGCTCTAGCCTTCTCATACCAGTATTTGGAATTAACGTAATCTTTGTAAAACATATCATAAATAAGTCCTACCATGTGTTGAGCATATATATTATTTTCATTAGCAGGTGTGTCAAGCATCATTTTAGATTCTTCTAGTTTTCCTTCTCTAAAATAAATTCTACCTAAATGTATACGCGCATTCATATGATTTTTACTACTTGCCATCTCAAAATACTTTCTAGCATTTTTTGTATTTCCTAAATTCTCATATATACATCCCAATCTATAGCTAGATTTGGTATCTCCATTTTCAGATGCTTTTTTATACCAACTTATAGCTTCTTCTATGTTATTTAAATCTTCATATATATTCCCTAATTTTATTTGACAAGATACATTATTTGGAATTCTAGAATAATATGAAACTGCTTTTTCTATATCTTGATTTTGATAATATAAGTCTCCAAGATTCTCAAGAGAACTTTTACATCCAACAGCTATAGCATCTTCATAGTACTTTATAGCATTTTCATAATCTTTTTCTTCAAAATATATACCTGCTAGATTGTTTTTAGCTTCTGTTATATCATCTTCTGCTGCCATTTTATAATAAGTCTTTGCTTTTTCTATCTCATTCTCTCTATTATATAAATTTGCAAGTCTATATTTAGAAAGTGTGTGATTTTTTTCTATTGCTTTTTCATAATAATAAATTGCGTCTCCTAATTCTTCTTTTCTATCATATACATATGCAAGTCTATACTCAGATTTTACATCTTCTCTATCTGCACTCTTTTTATAATATCTCTCTGCTTCTTCCAAATTATCATTGATTTCCATAATCATACCCAAGTTAAAACAACCTTTCATATGACCAGACTTATACAATTGCTTATATAGACTTACTGTAGATTTATTGTCCTTCTTCTTTCCATTTAGTATTGCTAGATTATACTTCGCATCATCATCTAAAAGTACAGAACCTTTTTTATAATATTCATATGCCTCATCTTCTTTTTCTAAAAATGTATACAATACTCCTAGATTAAAACAAGCCTTACCGAGATTATTATCTGCTGCTTCTTTTAACCACTTTTCGCATCTTATAAAATCTTTCATTTTAAAATGGCATACACCTAAATTATTTTGTGCTTGTAAATATCCTATAGTAGCTATTTTCTCATACCAGTATATAGCATACTCATATCCATCTAATCTATAATACATATTACCTAAGTCAAATGCAGCATCTTCACTTCCATTCTTATATGCCATTGAATACCATTTTTCTGCTTCTTTAAATTGCTTTTTATTTTCATATATATTTCCCAAAGTATATTGAGATTTTACATAATTATCTAATGCTGCACTTTTATATAATTCTATTGCACTTTCTGTCTTTCCCATTTTTTCAAAAAGAGCTCCCTTAGTATGTATAACTTTGGGGTCACTAGATATATTTTTTATTTTTCTTATAGAAAATTTTGTGTTTTTCATTATTCGCTACCTACCCATTTTATAAAATATATTCTCTCAAACATTATTATACATTATAAACCATAATTAATGCTATAATATTGAATTTTTACCTTTTGTCACTATATTGTAATATTGAATTTTAAATTTTATAATCATTAGATTTTATTATTGAGTTGGTATATAATGTATATATAGGGGGGACATTTTATGAATTTCAGCAATATTTTTATTCAAGTTGCAGTTTTATTTATAATTATTTTAGTAGGATACTTTGTCAGAAAATTCAACTTATTAGATGAACACTGTACATCTAAACTTTCAAATTTGACAATGACTATTTTTTTACCATCTATGATAATTAGTTCTATGCAGATTAACTTTGATAATAAAATGATACAAAAAATACTACTATTATTATTTATATCCTTAGTTATGTATATAGTTTCTATTATAATTGCTTTTTTGTTAAAATACATTTTAAAATGTGAAGATACAAAAGACCTGGGGATATATCAGTATATAGTTGTTTTTTCAAATGTAGCTTTCATGGGTTATCCTGTAATTGAAGCAGTTCTAGGCCATGAAGCTATATTCTACACCGCTATTTTTAATCTACCATTTAACTTGTTTTCTTTTACTTTGGGAATTTACTTGTTATCTAAAGGTAGTAGCACTAAAGGATTTTCAATGAAATCACTTATAAGCCCTGCTACAATAGCAGTAGTTATTGGTTTATTTTTATTTATAACAGGTCTTAGATTACCTCAGTTTATAAATGATCCACTTAAGATGTTAGGAGATATGACTACACCAATATCTATGATTATTATTGGTAGTTTGCTTGCTAATTCTTCAGCAATAGATTGTTTTGTAAATAAAAGATTATATCTAGTTACTATTGTAAGATTATTAGTACTTCCTGTGATTATATACTTTATTCTAAAAGGGTGGGTTAATGATAAAATGATTTTAGCTATACCAGTAGTAATTTCTTCTATGCCTGCTGCTGCAAATACTGCTATATTTGCTAATCAATATGATTCTAATGTAACACTAGCCTCACAATGTGTATTTTTTACGACATTATTTTCAGTTATATCAATACCTTTTATAAGTATTTTTTTACTATCTTGATTTATTCTTTTATGTATTATATAATAATAGACTCAATAAATTACAAATATAAACAATTTATTATAGTGTATTGATGGAATTTTTTCCTAGATATTTGTCAATAATATCTATATGTATGATAGAATAGGAGGCTTAAATATGGATATAGATTTACTCTTTAAAATAGTATTTGCTATAGTCGCTATAGGCGTTTCTGTAAAAATTATAAAAACTGTTGCTAGTCTAGCTTTTAAGGTAGCTTTGATATTGCTAATAATTCTATTTGTATATAGAATGTTTTTATAAATTTTCGATAATAAAGTTTTTAAAATATAATAGAGAAGTAATATTAAATTATCTTTAATGAAAATTCTTTATTAATAGATAATCTATTCTACTTCTCTATTTTTATTGGAATGAGTTAAATTAAATCTTTATTATATCTTCCCATGATATAAACATCTTCAAATTTTCCATCTCCAATTACAGCATATTTTTTAGTTCCTTCTATTTCAAATCCCAGTTTTTTGTATAAGTTTAATCCCTTTTCATTGTCTACAATTACTTCTAACCCTACTCTCATCAACTTAATCCAATTGTCTGCTATGTCTAAAAGTTGTTCCATAAGCTTTTGACCTACTCCTATACCATGATACTTTTCATCAACGGTTATTCCTAGTTCTGCACTATGTCTTAATCTTGGAGATGGATTCACATGTAAACCAGCAAAACCTATTACATTTTTTTCTCCATCATTATCAATTTCAGCCACAAACATATAATCATTTTCACCTAGAGAATCTAGCATAGCTATAGTTCTATCCAGCCTATCACTCATTAATGCTAGTGTATTTCTCATAACATTATATGCTCTTCTCATTTCATTAATCGATTGCGCGTCTTCCCTTCTTACTGGTCTTATTACTATGTCTAATGCTTTACTCATACTGTATTCCCCCTTAAACATAACCCTCTTTTTAAATTAATACCTACAATCTTTATTTTATACTATTTAAATCTATGTATGCTTCTATTTGAGGTATATATATCATATTATCCTTTATATGTGTATTTCCAAACTCTTTTAGTTCAGTGCCATCTTTATCTTTAGTTATTTTGTATTTAATTGATTCTTCTCCTTCGTTTACTTCAGCATGAAAAAACATCCCTTCATATTGTTTAAATCTAAAATTAAAATTATCTTTAGTAAGCCTTATTATCATAATATTTTTTACTCCTTATACAATTGTTATTTTTAATTATTATTAGTTATACATAAATTGTTTATTCATATGAATATTATAACTTATCATTTATTTAGTATAAAGTCATAAATATAAATAACTATACCTATTTTACAATATAACTTTAATTGATATATAATATATTTATATAAATTAAAGTCTGCGAGGTGAAATATGAGTAAAAAAATAAAATATTTTTCTTTAATCCTTTTTCCTATTGCTTTGTTTTTAAATTTCATAGCAAGTAAAATTCCACATATTGTTGAAAAATATTATTCTCAAGCCATAGATAAAAAAGTTATACAGCTATTAAGTAAAGTTTCAGGAATATTTCCATTTTCTATCTACGAAATTACAATGTACATAATAGTTATATCTATTTTTTTATTTTTATGTTCTATTGTATTTACAATTTTCAAAAAGAATAGAAATTTAAAGACATTTTTAAAGAATTCTATTTTAAATATATTATCCATTTTATCAATAGTTTATTTTCTTTTTGTAGTACTTTGGGGTATAAACTACAATAGAGTTCCACTCGAGAATACCCTTATCAACCAATACAATTTAAAAAACAACAGTTCTGTCCAATCAAAGCAACATAGTACTAAAGAACTTTCTGAGTTATATAAATTTTTGGTAGCTAAAGCAAATGAAACTAGAAAACTTACACTACAAGATAAAAATGGTGTCGTAAAATCTAATACAGATTATAAAGGTGTCATAAATAGAGCTCAATTAGGATATGATAAAATTTCATATATTTTACCTAGTGTTAGTGGTAGTTACTCTAAGCCAAAGTATGTTATTTCATCACATCTTATGTGTTATACAGTAATAACTGGTATATACTTTCCCTTTACAGGTGAGGCAAATATTAATATTGCAATCCCTGACTTATATATTCCTTGTACAGTTGGTCATGAAATGGCACATCAGAGAGGATTTGCTAGTGAAGATGAAGCTAACTTTATAGGTTATCTCACTTCAATAAAACATCCTGATATTGATTTTAATTATTCTGGCTATATTTTGGCCTTAAATTATACTGCTTCTGCTTTAAGCAAAGTTGACTATAAGGCATATGCTGATATTTCTGCTGGTATTTCAGAGTCTGTTCGTAGGGATTTAAAAAATGAGAGTGAATTTTGGCAAAGATATGAAGGTAAAATCGATAAAATCTCCAATGAGTTTAATAATTCTTATTTAAAAGCTAATGGAATTGCTGAAGGAACCCAAAGTTATGGTAAAATGGTTGATTTATTGCTAACTTATTATGAATTATATCCATATAATTAAAAGTATTTATAGAGAATGGGAAAATAGATAAAAAATAAAAAATTGTTATTTTTATCTACTTTTCTATTATTTAATAGTTTATTTTTTATAAGTTCATTATTAAAAAACAAACTATTTCTAAGTATTTACTACATGTATACTTATGATACAAGGAAGAATTATAGTATATATTCTTAAATAGGTTCTAAAATGCATTACTATTTATATTAACATAATACATCAATAGTTTTAGTAACTAAATACTACAATAATAGTAATTATATTGCAGTACTACTATTGTAATTTTCATTTTAGCAAATATAATTTTATTATAATAAATACAGAATAAATTTTGGTACTCACTTATATGATTGAATTAGAATATAGATTTCTTATATCTTTTCAAATTTACTTAATTAAAAATAGCTAGATAATTAAATACCATGAATAAAATTTATTCCAAAGGTACTGAATATCTAGCTATTTTATATTTATTGATTGTATACTATAACTTATCAATTTCTTCCAGTAACTCGTCAACCAATTTATCACCATTAATCATTCTTACAATTTCGCCCTTTTTAAATAAAAGACCTTCACCCTTACCACCAGCAATGCCTATATCGGCTTCTCTAGCTTCTCCAGGTCCGTTTACAGCACACCCCATAATTGCAACAGTAATATCTTTTTCCATACTACCAATTTTATCCTCAACTTCATTTACAACACTAATTAAATCTATATTACATCTTCCACATGTAGGACATGATATAACTTTAATCTTGTCATTTAAAAGACCCAAACTTCTTAAAATCTGTTTACCAACAACAACCTCTTCAACAGGGTCACCTGTCAAAGATATTCTGACAGTATCTCCAATCCCTTTAAGAAGAAGTGCTCCCACACCTATAGAAGACTTTATTGTTCCTTTATGAACACTTCCAGATTCAGTAATTCCAATATGAAGAGGATAATCAACTTTCTTTGATATTAATTCATATGCATCAACAGTTTTATAAATATCAGATGATTTTAGAGAAATAACTATATTATAAAAACCTAAATCTTCAAGAATCTTAATATGTCCCATAGCACTTTCAACTAATGCTTCAGCAGTTGCAGAACCATATTTATTTAAAAGTTCTTTTTCTAAAGAACCTCCATTAACACCAATTCTAATTTTTAGATTTTTTTCCTTGCATTTCTCAACAACCATTCTAACTCTTTCTATGTTTCCAATATTACCAGGATTTATTCTAACACCATCTACACCCTGTTCTATAGCTTCAAGTGCTAACTTATAATCAAAATGTATATCAGCAATAACAGGTATATTTACATTAGACTTTATCTTTCCTATATTTTTAGCTGCTTCCATATCAGGAACAGCAACTCTAACTATATCACAACCAGCTTCTTCTAATCTTTTTATTTGAGATATTGTAGCCTCTGCATCTCTTGTATCAGTATTTGTCATAGATTGTATGCTTATAGGATTTTCTCCTCCTATTTTTACACTCCCAACGCTAACTTCTCTTGTCTGTCTTCTCTTGTAACTCATATTTCACCTCTATATATTATTTTATATTAAAATTATTCAATATCTTAAAAAATACTACAAACTACATATATATTATAAATTAAAAAGCTATATAGTTAAACAACTAAGAATAAATTTAACCTTTTAAAATTAATTTATTCTCACTTAAAACTACATAGCTTTTTTAAACTTTATATAAAGTTAAATTATTGAAATAACCTTAATATATCTTTATATGTTATAAAAAGCATAAATAACATTAAGGCTCCAAATCCAACTACATTTATCATACCTTCTTTATTTGGGTCAAGTTTTTTACCACCTCTAACAGCTTCTAATAATAACATAAGTATTCTCCAACCATCAAGGGCTGGTATTGGTAATAAGTTTACTATACCTAGATTTAAACTTATGACAGCTGCCAAATAGACTACATTTATAAGACCTGTTTGGGCTGCATCTGATACCATACCAATAACACCTACTGGTCCTGCAACAGCATTACCAATTCCTCCTGGTACACGTCCTGTAACCATTTGACCTAAAAATGTTAACATCTGTTTTGTCATATCCACAGTAGTTTTACATGCATTTACTATTGAACCAAAGAAATCTTTTTCTCTTTGTGGCTGAATTCCTATTTCATACTTTCCATTGTTATCTTTAGGAATTACATTTACAACTTTATCATTTCCATCCCTAGTTATACTAAGCTTCAATTCTCCACCAGAAGAAGTATTTATAATATTTGCAACTTCATCCCAAGTCTTAACAGAATTACCATTTATTTTATTTATCTTATCTCCTACTTGAAGTCCTACTGCTTGTGCAGGAGTATCTTGCATTATTTTTCCAAGTGTAGTAGTTGGAGAACCTATATACAAAAACACTGGTACTAAAAGTATTGCTGCCAGTATTATATTAAATATTGGTCCTGCTACAATAGTACTAAATCTTTGTAGTATAGATTTATTTCCAAAAGAATTTGGACTTATTTGTTCTTCGTCTTCACCCTCCATACTTACATATCCACCAATTGGAAGAGCTCTTATGGAATACTCTGTATCTTTTTTTACACTATATATCTTAGGTCCCATACCTATAGAAAACTCATTTACCTTAATCCCACTTCTTTTTGCAAATATAAAATGTCCTAATTCATGTATTAATACAATTATACTAAATAGTATTAATGCAGCTATTATAGTCATAAATTCACCTTCCTATTTTTTTATCAGATTTTCAACATAAGCTCTACTCCATCTATCTGTTTCTAAAATTTGTTCTAACGTTGGTTTGCTTATGCTTTTATGAACCTCTAAAGTTTTCTCTATGTAATATGGTATGTCATAGAAACCAATTTTATCCTCTAAAAATTCACTTACCAAAACTTCATTTGCAGAATTTAAAACAGAAGAATAAGTTCCACCCATCTTTAGACATTCATAAGCTAATTTTAAACATGGAAAAGTCTCTAAGTCTGGTTCTTCAAAGGTTAAAGTACTAAATTTTGAAAAATTCATTCTTTCAAAATTACTTTCCATTCTATCTGGATATGTAAGAGCATATTGTATAGGCAACCTCATATCTGGACATCCTAATTGTGCAATTATAGAACTATCTGTATACTGTACCATTGAGTGAATTATGCTTTGTGGATGAACTACTACATCTATATTTTCTTGTTTTACTCCAAATAGCCATCTAGCTTCTATTACTTCTAGTCCTTTATTCATAAGAGTTGAAGAGTCAATACTTATTTTTCTTCCCATACTCCAGTTTGGATGCTTTAAAGCTTCATTTTTAGTTATATTTAAAAGTTCTTCTTTTTTCTTTCCTCTAAATGGACCACCAGAAGCTGTAAGTATTATTTTTTCTATATTTTTATTATTCTCTCCATTTAAACACTGAAATATAGCACTATGTTCACTATCAACGGGAAGAATATTTACATTATATTTTTTTGCCTCTGCCATTACAAGCTCTCCAGCAGTTACTAATGTCTCTTTATTCGCTAATGCTATATCTATTCCCTTCTTTATAGCACAAAGTGTTGGGACCAATCCTATCATTCCCACAACAGCAGTTAAAAGTACATCAATTTCATCTAGTGATGAAATTATTTTTAAACCTTCCATTCCTGTTAAAACTTCTATCTCTATATTTTGTGGCAATATTTCTTTTAATTTTAATGCTTTGCTTTCCTCAAAAACGGTTACATATTTAGGTCTAAATTCTACAATTTGTTCAAGTAGTAATTCAATACTGCTATTAGCTGATATTGCAACTACCTCAAACTTGTCTCTATTTTCTCTAACTACATCTAAGGTTTGCTTACCTATAGAGCCTGTAGAACCTAAAATTGATATTTTTTTCATATAATAATCCTTTCTAATAATAAATATACCCTACCAAGACATTATAACACTACTAAAACAATTATTTTTACTATTCACAAAAACTTCATATAATTACTGGAAAAATATATTTAGTTTACATTATAGCATTACTCTTTAATTTTAATTTATTCACATATAGTTACTTTTATTTTTAATCCAATAAAACTCTATCTATTAAATTAAACCTTACCTATTCTTTATATGTTTTTTACAATATTATTAAAATATTTTAGCATCATTAAACATCCTTTTTTATTTCTACAACATCTTCTATTTTACAGTCTAGTGTTAAACATATCTTTTCCATTGTATCCATAGAAACAGACTTATCATTTCCTAATCTACCTAAAACAGAAATACTTATACCTGATATATTTACAAATTCCATCTTTCTTATTTTTCTATCAATTAGCAATTTCCACAATGGAGTGTATGAAATCATTTTATCACCTCTTCTAAAATCTATTTTATCATATTTTATCTATTTTGAAAAATTTTCATCTTTTTCGATAAATAATCACTTATTCAAAATCAGCTAAAAACATGTTCTTTCAATATTGATAAATAAATTCATTTTAATATAACAATAAATAGCAACTATCAAAAACATGTCTTAAAATAATCTGTATCTAATTAAAAAGCTTTACAGAAAATTATATTTATTAACTTTAAGTAATGATAGAAGTAATTTCTTCTGATTATAAATTTGTATAATCATTATCCCAAGTTAACATAACATTCCAAAAAATAAAAAACTTCAATGTTACTTTTTTATATAAATATGTTAAAATAAAACAAAGTAATGGATTAAAAAACTATACTATTAATAGAGGGTTATTAAATGAAACAGAGTGAAAAAAGAGAAAATGAATTTATAAAAAATAGATGGACTTTAGCTGTCATAGAAAAAGAAAAAAAGGTTACTTGTATTATTCGTTATTTACTAACAATACTTGCTATCATTGCTCTCCTTACTCCTATGAAAATTTAATTTCCCATCTATATATTTATATTACTATTCAGTTGGATGATGTATTTATGGCTATATCCTAAAATGCTACTAGAAATACCTAAAGCAAAAGAATCAAGAAAGTATTATATACCATTTCCTTTAACAGCATGTTCATTATCTATGTTAACTCTACTTTTATCAACAAACACCATAAATACACCAAATAACGAAAGATTTAGTTTTTCTGCTATTTACATGATAGTGTTGTTAATTTTTTATGCCTTAGTATTAATTATCAAAAAAAGATATGAAACAAAACTTAAAGTATTACTGGTTACCTTATCTACATTTATTCTTAGTTTTTCTACAACACCAGCATTAAATTATATAGCAACATTAGATAAACCTGAGTTTGAATTTGTAACAGTTGTTGATAAAGAAATAAATCCTTCTCGCTCTGGAAACGATTACTATCTTAAAATAAATGTAAATAATAAAATAAAAAAATGAAAGTTACTAATAACATGTATGATTCGACAAATAAAAATAACTCAGTTCAACTTTGTAAAAGAAAGAGTATCTTTGGTTATGAATACTGGACATTCCACAAATAACATAATTACATTATTAATAAAATCAAATTGAAATCAACTCAATTATTATATGAACATTTTATTCTTATGATTATTAATCTAAATAAAGCCAATAAGAAAAAGCATTAGTTACATTACTAATACTTTTTATCTATTGCTAATTTTAATTACAAATTTTTAATTCTTCTAGCATGTTATGTTCTTATTACACTTTTACAATATTTATATTATTTTTCAGTCACATATTTATTAAAAAATTCTTTTTCTTCTATTGGTCTAGAAAAATAAAATTCTTGTCCCACATCACATTTAATAGTCTTTAAAAAATCTAAGTCTTTCTTAGTTTCAATTCCTTAACATACAACATACATATCTATACGATGTGACATTTTAATAATGTACTAAATGATACTTGTAGACTTTTTCTCAATTAAAGGTTTCTTTAAGTAAGCTTTTCTAAAATTGAATTAACTGGCTCTGATATTTCATTAAAAGCACTTTCAGTTACCTCTATTATAATGTATCTATATAACTTACAAATAACTAATCACTTAGTAAAGGTGATTACAAAAGCTTTGTAGTAACATGTGTTTGATTGATTTTATTTTTAGATGGAAAACATACAATATGTATTTTTACCTTCTTCTTTTGCTCTATACAATGCACTATCTGCACGATGATACAACTCATAAAACTGTTTCCCATCTTCTGGGTATCTAGAAATACCTATACTTACACTTACTTCAAAACATAATTTATCATATGTAAACGTGGTATCTAATCTTTTTAATATATCATGACCTTTTTTTTGCAGGCTTTCTTTATCTCCATTATACTCCATAAATGCTATAAATTCATCACCTCCAACACGGCCAACAATATCTGTTTTCCTAAAATTACTTTTTAGACATTCCGCTAACTCAATTAAGATTTTATCTCCAAATACATGCCCCATAGTATCATTAACATCCTTAAAATTATCTACATCAATCATAAATAATGCATATTTCTTATTTTCATCAACTGATAGCAACATGTGTCTTATCTTTTCCTCAGTAGTACTTTTATTTAGTAATCCTGTCATTAAATCATTTTGAGATTGCTCAATTAACTTATTATACTCTCTCTTTTCTTCATCAATATTTCTTATTTTACCTAGTATCGATATAGTAGCATCTCCAATCTTATCAGGTTCATTAAATACTATAGAACACCATAAATGTACGTTATCTTTAGAACGTATACGTATCTCTATTGCTTCTGGCTTATTACCAATACGTGCATTTTCTAAAGCGTCAAGTAAAATCTGATGGTCTTCTTCATAAATATTTGATAATTGTTCAGAAATTGTTCCTCTTGGTTCTATCTCAAATATACTATAATAGTTATCAGAAAATGTTATTGTACCATCCTTAAAACTATATTCAAATAATATATCTCCCCATTGTTTTAAGGCTGTTTGATAGCGATTAACAAGTCTATTAGATTTTTTATCACTTTTTTCAGAAGTTACATCTGTTGCCTCTGTTACATCCACAATACTTGAATAAAAGTACTTCTTGCCATCTTTATCATTTTCACATAATCTAGAAATCGTTTCTAAAGAAATCAAACGATTATCTTTACATCTAACATGATAATGAAGTGTAACTATATCTCCAGAATTAACTTGGCTTATCATATCTCCAAGTACAACTCTTCTATCTTCTTCTATAATTAAATTGATATACTTTCCATCAAACTTACTTTTAATTTCTTTTTCTGTATAACCTATCAATGATATAAAGCTAGGAGAAATATAATCTAAAGTAAAATTTTCATCAAAATGGATACATTTTACACAAGCAGGAATATTATCTAAAACTCTTCTGTATTTCCAATAGGATTCTTCCATCTCTAAAGACCTTTTCTTAAGCCTATCATTTTCTATTATGACTACAATTAAACTTTTAGAACCCTGCTTACCTTTTACTACATTGCCTGTTCCAAGTATCCATATAGGAGTTCCATCAGATTTTACTACCCTAAATTCAATTGTAACTATATCGCTAATTCCAAGTTGCCTTCTAATTTCATAATTCACATATTCCATATCATCTGGATGCACAAATCCTAATGCTTGATTTTTAAATTTTTCTTCCATCTCTTTAATGTTATAACCTAACATCCTTCTATAGCCTTCATTACATGTAAGAAAAGTAAATTCAGGGTTCATTCCTACTTGAAATATGCCTGCATAAGCATTATCAACCAATTCTTTTATATTCATTGAATGTGTTGGAGTAAATGCAGAATATACCATACTTTTTTCTTTTTCTATAGAAAGTTCTTTTGATATAACATCTTCCTGATAATTAATGCTCTCAATATTCTTTTCAAAGTAATGCTCATAAAACTTCTCTGCGTTTATAGGCTCATTATAATAAAATCCTTGCAATATTTCTGGTCTCATCTGTTCAATTATTTTTAAAGTTTCTTTATTTTCAATTCCTTCCACATAAACGGACATATTCATACTATGACATAGATTAATAATTTGAGAGACGATTTTTTGGTCTATTACATCATATGTAATACGGTTTAAAAGAGTATGATTAATTTTTAAAGAATCAGCACTTAGTTCACGAAAAATTTCTAAAGATGAATGTTTTGCTCCAAAGCTGTCGAATGTAATCTTAATACCTTGACTTCGAAGAAAATCAAAAGAACTCCTTATTTCTTCTATTTGTTTTATGTTATTATTTTCTGTTAATTCCAATGTAATCAGATATGGAGATATACCCTCTTGCTTTATAGTGTCTAAAATAAAAAACTTGAAGCTAGGGTCTTCAAGCTGCTGATATGACACATTTATATTCATATTGAAATTTGGCATATATTTTGTCCATACTTTTAATTGCTTTAAAGCTGTTTTAATTACCCATTGACTAACTGTATCCATAAGCCCAGAAGATTCTAAAAAAGGTATAAATTCAGTTGGACCAAGTTTCATTTCAAAATTAGGATTTCTCCAACGAAGCAATACTTCGCATCCATATAGTTTCTTACTATTGTTAAAAATAAGTGGTTGATAATTTAAATAAAATCCTTTAAAATTATTTAATACACTTTCTCTTAGATACTCTATCAACTGTATAGAATACTGCGAAAAAGTCAACTCATCTTTTGAATAGACAATTAGTGTTTTTTTCCCTTGCTTTTTTGCTTTTTCAAATGTAACACGTGCATTTTGGTATAGTGTATCACAATCTATACCATCTTTTGGATAAAAGCAAATACTTCCTGATATAGTAAATGAAATAGCATGTCCATTAATCTGTTTTATACATTGTGCGATATCTTGAAACCTATTAAAGAGTTTTGTTAATTCATAACCATCTCCATTTGGATACAAAATTCCAAAACCATTTCCATCTAATCTATATAAACTTATATCTTCAGGTAAAAAAGGTAAAATAGATTTAGAAAACTTTTTTAAAACCCTATCTCCAAATGAATAAGAATATAAGTTATTAATTTGTTCGAAATCATCAATTCCAATAAACATAATACCATATGGCTTTTTCTGTGTTTCTAGACTTGAAAGCATCATTCTCAAATTGTAATTTCCATTTAAATTCGTTAATTTGTCTATAATATTATTAGTTAACATGCCTATTAATCCATCCCCCCTAAATTGCTTTAACTTCTTGAAATAAACTTTTTTCTATTATTTTTTTAATTCCAATCATATTTTCTAGTTATGAAAATTTATATATATATAATAAATTCTTACCTAATTCAAAAGCTATTTTTATACTGGTATACTTTAAATTTACATCATCAACTTGATGATGTTGAAGATGGAGTACCTAATATATTTCAATAAACAATTAAAATATATTATTTATTGAGAATTTAACTATTTGAATTTATTTTATCATATTTTGGAAATATTTTCCTTTTTTTTGATATATTACTTAAATTATACCCATACTTATCAAATAAAATCAATAATATACTTATGACTTATTAATTATACATAAAAATAAAATTTATAATTGAGAATAAATTAGTTATATTCAGATATATAGCTTATAAAAAGATACTATATTTAAAAATGTCGAAATTATTAAATAAAAAAATGAAAATAGCCATGTAACTAAATACTCACAGAATTCTTCTGCTTTTTAAAAGTTACATAGCTATTTTCATTACTAGCAATTATAGACTGCCTTTTTAAAACCAACCAATCTTTATCTAATAAAAAATTTAATAGTATTATATACAAAAGGCGCTACTAATATAACACTATCGAATCTATCTAATATACCCCCATGACCAGGTATTATCTTTCCATAATCCTTTATCCCTACATATCTCTTTATTGAGGATGCAAATAAATCTCCTAATTGAGCTATTATACTTCCTATGCTCCCTATTATAGCCAATTGAAGCAAATCAATACCAAATAAATACCCAAATAAAATACAACAAAGTGTACTTCCTATTATTCCTCCAATAGCTCCTTCTACAGTCTTTTTAGGACTCACTTTAGGGATTAACTTATGTTTGCCAAGTAAATAGCCACTAAAATATGCAAATATATCTGTCATAAAAGATATTACAAATATAAGCCATACATAGATATTCCCTCTTTCAAAGCTATTTATAGTTATAACTATAAAATCTAAAAATACTCCTATATAAAAAACTCCTAAAAATGTAATCGAAACATCTATAACATTGCTTTTGCCCATCAACATATAAATTATACTTGCTAAAAATAAAATGAAAAGCACTGCATAAGTATATTCCAATGGTAAGTTAAAAATATTTTTTACAGCTAAATAAATAGAAAATATATACCCTATAATAAATATTGGATGTATATCTTTTATTTTAAATGCTTTATAAAATTCATGTAATGCAATATAAACTATTGCCATCTCAGCTATATAAAGAGGAATCCCTCCATATACAACAAATAGAAATAATGGAACCAGAGCTAGTGAAGCAATAATTCTTGTAAGCATAAAATAATCTCCTTACTTAAGTCCTCCAAATCTTCTATCTCTTTTTTGATATAAATATATAGCCTTTTGTAATTCTTCTTTGTTGAAATCAGGCCAATGTATATCAGTAAAGTAAAACTCAGAATAAGCAACTTCCCAAAGTAAAAAGTTACTCAATCTTTGTTCCCCACTTGTTCTTATGACCAAGTCTGGATCTGGTATAGACTTTGTGCTTAAATAGTTTTTTATAATATCTTCATCAATATTGTTTATATCTATTTTACCACTTTCACAATTTTTTACTATATCTATAAGAGCATTTTTTATATCTGCCCTACTTCCATAGTTCAATGCTAAATTTAAGTTAACTCCTGTATTGTCTTTTGTCATTTCCTTAGCTGAATTTAATTCTCTTATACAAGTTTTTGGTAAAGCACTTATCTCTCCTATAGCTGTTACTTTTACATTATTTTGATGCAGTTCAGCTATTTCATTTCTTAAGTATGTAGATAATAAGTTCATAAGTGTATCAACTTCAAGTTTTGGTCTTTTCCAATTTTCTGTTGAAAATGCATATAGTGTCAAGTGCTTAACACCTAAATTTGAACATTCTTTAACTATATCTCTTATAGTTTCTACTCCAGCCTTATGTCCTGCAGTTCTTGGAAGAAATCTGGATTTTGCCCATCTTCCATTCCCATCCATTATAATAGCAATATGAGTAGGTATGTTATTTAAGTCTATGTCATACATGATGTTGTTATTCATATTTTGCCTCCAATATTGTTCTGACTCCTTAAATTAAGGAGTCAGAAAAGTATGTGATTATTAGTTCTACACTATCACCTATCTCAGATATTTTTATAACTCTAGGAACTACAAGTTTATCTTTATCCTTTTTACCTTCAATAGATTTTATGGTATAAGCTACATTTTGTTCATCAAAATACTGTTTTACCTCATCTATATGAAGACCTAAAAGGTTATAATATTTTTTCAATATTATACCTCCATTATATCCTTTTCTTTTTTAGCCAATAATGTATCTATTTCTTTTATAAATTTATCAGTCATTTTTTGAACTTCATCTTGTGCTTTCTTTAATTCATCTTCTGTTATTTCTCCGCCTTTTTCCATTTTCTTAATTTTTTCATTGGCGTCTCTTCTTTCATTTCTTATTCTAACTTTAAATTCTTCTGAAGCTTTACTGGCCTTTTTAGCTAATTCTTTTCTTCTTTCCTCTGTTAAAGCTGGTACAGAAAGTCTTATAACTTCACCATCATTAGATGGATTCAATCCTAAATCTGAGTTAGCTATAGCTTTTTCTATTTCATGCATAGCAGATTTATCCCAAGGAGATATCATTAGTATTCTTGGCTCTGGTACAGATATAGCACCAATTTGATTTATTGGAGTTGGAGTTCCATAATAATCAACTCTTATTTTGTCTAACATTTGTGCATTGGCTCTTCCTGCTCTTATAGTTCCAAATTCGAACTTTAAAGCATCAATTGTCCCATTCATTTTCTCTTCTAACTGCTTATGTATTTCTAGTTTCATAATTTTACTCCTCCTTCATTCTTCATTATTTTACAGTAGTTCCTATATTTTCACCTTTTACTGCTCTTATTATATTCTCCGTTGTAAGCTCAAATACCTTTATTGGAATCTTATTATCCATACATAAAGATGTAGCTGTAGAATCCATAACTTTTAATTCTTTTTGTATAACTTCCATATAGCTTAATTCTGTAAATTTCTTAGCATCTGCATGTACTTTTGGATCCTTGTCATATACTGCATCAACATTTTTAGCTAACAAAATAACTTCTGCTTCCATTTCAGCAGCACGTAAAGCAGCAGTTGTATCTGTTGTAAAGTAAGGGTTTCCAGTTCCTGCACCAAATATAACAACTCTTTCCTTTTCTAAATGTCTAACTGCTCTTCTTCTTATATATGGTTCTGCAATTTGTCTCATATCTATAGCAGTTTGAACTCTTGTAGCAACGTCTATATTTTCTAGTGCATCTTGTAATGCCATTGCATTCATAACTGTAGCTAACATACCTATATAGTCAGCAGTAGTTCTATCCATTCCTTCGCTAGTTCTACCTCTCCAGAAGTTTCCGCCACCTACAACTACAGCCACCTCAACACCTATTTCTTGTATTTTTTTAATAGCAATAGCAATATCATTAACTACATCATTATTTATACCAAAACCTCTTTCTCCCGCTAATGCTTCTCCACTTAATTTTAACAATACCCTTTTGTACATTGGTTTATCCATCAGAAACCTCCTATTTCAATCCTTCATATCCATTTTTTCTATTTTTTAAAAAAGAGAACACCTGCGTGTTCTCTCTTTGGTTATTACTTAAGTTGCTTAGCAACTTCTTCTGCAAAGTTTTCTTCTCTCTTTTGTATACCTTCACCAACTTCGAATCTCACAACTTTAACAACTTTTATATCAGAACCTACTGCTTTAGCAACATCAGCAACTAATTGTTTAACAGTTATATCTGGATTTTTAACGAAAGTTTGCTCTAATAAACAAACCTCTTTTAATTCTTTTTCTAATCTTCCTTTAACCATTTTTTCAACTATATTAGCTGGCTTTCCTTCATTTAATGCTTGTTGAGTTAATACTTCTGTTTCATGTGCTATGTATTCAGCATCTACTTCATCTCTTGAAACGTATTTAGGATTCATAGCAGCAACTTGCATAGCTACATCTTTACCTAATTCTAAAACTTTGGCATCTCTAGCTTCTGTTTCCATTTCAACAAGAACACCTATTTTTCCACCACCGTGGATATATCCAGCAACTTGTCCATTAGTTACAACTTTAGCAAATCTTCTAAAGTCTAATTTTTCACCTATTTTTGCAACTCTATTATTTAAAACTTCTTGTAAAGTTATTCCTTCTCTATGAGTTTCACCTAATAAAGAAGCGATATCTTCTTTATCAGTAGCTAATGCCATACAAGCAGCATCTTTAACGAACACTTTGAAGTCTTCATTTTTAGCAACGAAATCTGTTTCTGAGTTAACTTCTACCATAGAAGCAACTGTATTATCATCGTTCATTTCTATTGCAACTAGACCTTCAGCAGCAACTCTACCAGCTTTTTTAGCAGCTTTTGATAATCCTTTTTCTCTTAATAAATCTACTGCTTTTTCCATATTTCCTTCAGCTTCTTGTAAAGCTTTCTTACAGTCCATCATTCCTGCGCCTGTACTTTCTCTTAACTCTTTTACCATTTGAGCAGTTATATTAGCCATTTTTTAAGTTTCCTCCTACTTATTCTATTCCATATTATAAATGGTAAGGGCGACCCTTACCATTTAATTGTCAAATTATTATTCTTGGTCTTCAGCTACTTCTTCTTCAGCACCTTGTCTACCTTCAATTACAGCTGTTGCCATAGCACCAGTTATTAATTTTACGGCTCTTATTGCATCATCATTTCCTGGTATAGCAAAGTCTAATTGTTCTGGGTCACAGTTTGTATCAACTATACCAACTACTGGTATACCTAATCTGTGAGCTTCTTGAATAGCTATGTTTTCTTTTCTTGGGTCAACTACGAACATTGCACCTGGTAATTCAGGCATGTCTTTTATTCCACCTAAGTACTTTTCTAGTTTTTCTTTTTCAGCTCTTAATTTTATAACTTCTTTTTTAGGAAGAACGTTAAATACGCCTTCTTCTTCCATTTTTTCTAATTCTCTTAATTTATTTATTCTAGTTTTTATAGTTTTGTGGTTTGTTAACATTCCACCTAACCATCTTTCATTAACAAAGTACATTCCACATCTTTCAGCTTCATCTTTTATCGCATCTTGAGCTTGTTTCTTAGTTCCTACGAATAAAATTGGCTTTCCTGTTTCAGCTACTTCTTTAGTGAACTTGTAAGCTTCTTCAACTTTTTTAACTGTTTTTTGTAAGTCGATTATATATATTCCATTTCTTTCTGTGAATATATACTTAGCCATTTTAGGGTTCCATCTTCTTGTTTGGTGACCGAAGTGAACACCTGCTTCTAATAATTGTTTCATTGATATTACTGACATATTTACCTCCTGGTTTTATACCTCCAGCTTGATCTTCTCCCTAAAAAACCATGTAATAGGCACCTTTTAAGGATCCCAATGCTGTGTGTGATTTATTTTATTTTTTCACCTCTAGTAGTATATCATAGAGGTGAAAAAATAACAATATTTTTTCCATATTTTCTATTTTTATATTTTTTTGTATATTTTATACCATTTTTTTGAATTTAATTTGCAAATTTCATTTTTAATTTTGTTTTTAGTGGTACATTATCAACACTATTATCACTGACTATATCTACACTTCCAAGTAAATCACCTGAACTAGTGTAATATTTTATAGTACCCATAGTATCACCTTTTTTAACAGGATACTCCATATTTTTAATTTTTACTTCAGATTTTATATTTTCATCATTTTTTAATATTGTATAAAGTTCATTTTTGGCTTTTAAAGTAACCTCTAGTTCTTTCATTCCTTTTATATATTTCTTACCAATAAAGCTATCTTTATCAATTACTTTTTTCATATTAAAATTCTCTTTTCCATATTTTAACATAGCCAAAGAAGAGGATATTCTTTTATCTTTATGATTAGCACCTAATACAACGCCTATTACTCTACGTTTTTTCTCATTTTTATCATTCTTATTAACAATCATAGAAAATGATAAACAATAGCCAGCATTCCCAGTGTACCCTGTTTTTATACCATCAACTTCAGGTATAATTCTCAATAATGCATTTGTATTGCTTTTTTCAAAGCTTCTATCTGAGTTCGTATAGGTTTCCATATCAGTTATAGCTATTACTTGCTTTTCATAATGGTCAAACATGTATTTTCCAAGAATAGATATATCTCTTGCAGTAGATATATTTTCTTTTGCTGGTTTTTTTGGATTACTTAAATCATATATTGGAAGACCATTTGGATTTAAAAAATGAGTATTAGTCATTCCTATTTCTTTTGCTTTTTTGTTCATCCTATCTACAAATGCCTCTTTAGATTTGCAAATATGTTTTGCTATAGCAATTGCTGCATCATTTCCTGATACAATCATAAGACCTCTCATAAGTTCTATAAGTGGTACTTCTTCACCAACTTTTAGTTTATAGCTTGAACCTTTCACTGAAGCAATAGACTTGTCTATCTTTATTGTGTCAGTTTCTTTTACTTCTTTATTTTCAATAGCCTCTATTGCAAGTAAAAAAGTCATCATCTTACTTAAACTTGCTAAAGGTACCTTCATATCAGGCTCTTTACCATACAAGACTCTACCTGTTTCTTGGTCTATAAGTATAGATGTTTTTGAGTATTTGTCTACGGATTTTTCATCAGCATATGAATAATTTGGTATTATAAATGCTAGAATTAGAGTTAATGTTAAAATTTTTTTTATTCCGTTTTTCAATTTTTTCACCTTCTTGGATTATTAAGTATATTTATATTTAAATTTTCCCTCTTTAGTCCAATTTATATCTAGTAATTAATACCTATCCATATTTACACAGATATTATCTTATCATTCTCTTAATAATCACAGATGCCCAAATTGCTCCTATTGTAACTCCTAAAAATACTTCTATACCTGCTAAAGCTTTACCAATCAAACTTGTAGCAACCATATCTCCGTATCCTACTGTACTAAATGTAGCCATACTAAAATACCATAAATCTATATATGTTTTAAAAACCTCACTTGCTGAATAATTATCTAAGTTATTTATATTTAAAGTTATAAGTGTACTGTTTGAACTTTCTATACCTACGAATAGATATAATAAGGCAAAACTACTTATTATAGCTATAATCACAAATAATATATTCCATGGTTTTTCTCCATAACCTGTAGTATAGTGCGCTATTTGGTCAAAAAACTTTTCAACTAAATAACTGCTGAGAGTTGGATAGTCAGAACGTTTTATCATTTTGCTACTATAAATTCTTTCCTTATAATAGTAAGGACCTATCATCTCATAATCTCCAATTTTTGTAGCTTGATTTCTAGCTATTCTATAATTTATTTTTCCATGCTTGCATTCACTTTTTCCATACTCCACATTTTTAAGTATAAATTTTGTACACATACTAAAAATTATTCCATCCATTCTTGGAAAATTTTCTACTTTATTAACTACTAAATCAGGCCCTTTAAATTTTACTTTTTCAAATATCTTATCATTTATATATACCTTATTGAACTTTGTTTTATTAAAATCACAATTTTCTAAAAATACACAAGCATTAAAAGATACTTGACCCCTGAAATCTGTATAGTTAAAAATAACATTTTTTTTAAAAAGATATTTTCTAAAATTTGCTTCTTTTTTAAATATCGTTTCAGAAAAATTTAATAATTTATAGTCATAAGTTAATATTTCTTCTGCATTAAATTCATTTTCAAATATAAATCCATTAAATTCATTTATTTCTTCCTTATATATATTATCCATCATCAGTTTTATATCTTCACTAGACTTATTCTCTTTGTGAAAAATACAATATCCAGAAGAATCTGCTTCTCTATGACATTTTTTTCTTTCATCTATTTTAGATATCCATTTGCAATTCATAAATATCCTCCAGTACAAAAAAATTATCACTATTTTGTATTAGTTTGGATATTATTTTATTTTATATACTTAAATACATACAAAATATATATTAAATTGTTTATTTTAAAATTTTCAAGTTATTTCTCCTTAGATAAACATTAAAATTTATCTATACTCAGTATCTTTGCTTGTCATCTCCATAGAGTAGTACAATTACAAAACTACTTATCTTTTCTAAGTAGTTTTGTAATCATATTTAATGCTACTAAGTCATCCATAAATCCTATTGGAAATACAAAGTCTGGAATAACATCCGTTGATATAACAAAGTAAAGCAGCATACTTCCAGTCAATAAATATTTTTTTATTCCTAATTTTCCTGTACAAAATTCAGCATACATGTCCCTCAGTCTATCTGTAAATTGTCCTTGTTTTTCTATAGAATCTATTTTTTTACTAAAACTATCAAAAAGTAATTTTTTCCCTTCATCTGTTTGAACATATAATTCACATTTACTTAACTCTTTCTCAATATTTCCGTTGAAATTTTTATCATTAATTAAATTTGCAAATCCAAGTACATCATCAAAGTTACTAAAATCGCTATCTATATTAAAAATTTGTTTATTATTACTGTTTTTAAACTCATATCCTGATGCTTTTAATAACTCTTCTAAATTTACATTTAAGTGTATTGCAATCTTTTCTAGGTGATTTATATTCGGTTTTTGTTTATTATTTGCTATGCGAGATATAGTAGATTTATCAATTCCGCTTTTTTTACTCAACGCTCCCATTGATATTGATTTTTCTTTTAATAATGCCTTCAATAGATTACCAAAACTCTCAACCTCAATATGTTGCTCCATTATTTTCACCTGCTTTATTAGGTTTGATTTTATATTATATAATATGAATTTTTTGTTTTTTAGGTGTTACAAAATGTTGAAATTCTATCAACACTCTATTGGTTTATCTGTAACAATTTATCTCTTTTTACAATACTATAACTATATAAGTATAAAATTTAAGAGAAAGGATGTTAATCTACTGTGATTGAATCAATTTTATTAGTAACTTCTCTTTGTATAGATGCCTTTGTAACAAGTTTTGGATATGGCGTAAATAAAGTTAAAGTTCCTTTATATTCAAATATGATTATTAGTGTGGTTTCTTCAGCAATTTTGGCAATATCACTTTTTGCAGGTACAATAGCTAGAGACTTCTTACCTCAAAATATAACAATGTTGATATGCTTTTTAATTTTATTTTTATTAGGAAGTTCTCGATTAGTTGAGAGTTTCTTTAAATCTTATTTCAAAAAAAAATCCATACATTCAAAAGATTATAATTTTAATATGCTAGACCTTAAGTTAAATTTTAATGTTAGTGTTGAACCTGACACTTTAGATACAAATAAATCTAAAATTCTTAAATCTGCTGAAGCATTTACACTTGCACTTGCTTTAAGCTTAGATGGATTAGCTATTGGATTTGGAAGTGGTCTTGTAGGTGTAAATTATATACAAGTTATCTTATTTTCTCTAATTTCAAATATATTAGCAGTATCATTTGGTTGTTTACTAGGAAATGTATTTGTTAAAAATATAAATCTAAATTTATCTTGGTTAAGCGGTTTGATTTTACTAATTATTGGATTTATGAAAATATGTTAACAAAAAGGCTATCTTAAAATTTTATTTTAGATAGCCTTTTTATATATATTTTAAATGATAAAAATTTCTACTTAAATTTAATTATTATATTAGATGAAAATTTACAATCAAATACATTTACTGAACTACAAACTTCTCTTATTGCATATTGAGTTTAATATATCCAAGCTGAGCTCCCTTTGTGACAGCTTCTAATGAAGAAGATACATTTAGTTTATCAAAAATGTTTTGGATATGATTAGATACTGTTCGCTCACTTAAGTATAATTGAGTTGCTATATCTTTTCTCTTAACTCCATTATATAGAAATTGCAATATTAATTTTTCTCTATGTGTTAGCTCTTCAATATATTTTATTTCATTGGGAAAATAATTATATCCATTTTGAATCTGATTTAATATTTCAATAAATTTATCTGGCTCAATATTTTTATTTATAAAGCCTTTTGCACCCATTTTTTGAGCTTCATACTTATATACAGGCAAATCATAACCCGTTAACATGACTATTTTTACTTTAGGTATTATTCGTATAATGTCTTTTGCTAGAGACAACCCATCATTGTCAATTTTTCCTAAATTAATATCAATAAGAATTATATCTGGTTTTTCATTTTTAATTATTGAAATTACCTGGGAAATATCTTTAATATAAATAAATTTTTCTATTTCAGTATAATCTTCTAATGCAATTTCTAAGCTTTTTGCAAATAACACATGGTCATCTATTAATAAAATATTTATAATAATTCTCTCCTTCCATAGGAATTTTTACAACAATACTAAACCCAGAAGCTGTCTTATCAATATTAAAAACACCATTTAATCTGTGTAATTGTTCTTGAATAGAAGATAGCCCATTATTTTGATATCTTATTAAATCATATTCACTTTCCACTCCCACTCCGTTATCTAATACTGAAAGAATTATATCTTTATTTTTTTGAATTAGTGAAATTTCGATTTTAGAGCAATTTGAATGTTTAAAAGCATTTGTTACTAGCTCTTTTAATATACGGTATATAATAAAATTATATGGTTCAGCCAAAAATATATTATCTTCACATGTAAAACAAATTTCTATATTTTTAGATAAATAATTACCTCTAACCATAACAAACATATTTTCTATATTTTCTTTTAATGTAAGTGTTTTTAACAATATTGGATGATAATCCTGCATTTGATTGCGAATAGATAGATTTAATTTTTCTAATGTACTTACGATTATATATTTTACATCTGGATTTTCAGATTTTTTCATCATATTTTTAATTGACAGTAAATCTTGTAATACTTCATCATGTAGATAATTAGAAAAATCCTTTTTAAGCTCTTCCTCTTTATATATCTGCATTAGATTATTTATTAAGTTACTTTCTTGCACACTAAATTTTTTTACTGAATTTTTATTATATATGATATCATCAATGTTTGTGTAAATTAAAATAAAGTAAAGTAGAGTAAACCAAAATATACAATGTATTATTATAAAATACGTAATTATATTAAGGTCTAATAGTTTTCCAATTCCAACGAAAAATACACTTATTAAAGAAATAAAAATCAATCTTTTCTTACCATTTAGCATAGTATTTTGTTTTATATAACCTTTATCTTTTATAGCAATATTATGGATACTAAATATGGCTAATGATATAATTAAATACATTCCTAGATTCTCAACATATTCCTGTTTTTTAGAAAAAACTATAGCATATACAAGGAATATAAACAATAAAATAGCTGAATATATAAAATTTCTTTTCTCACACTTTAAAACAAGTATCACAGTTTTTTTATATAAGACTATTAAGAATATAAAGCTTATCAAACTTATAATTATTTGTAATAAATAAAGTAGTGCAAACAGATGATTATCAATAAATTTTGAAACGACTGTCAAAGCACACATAAGTTTCAATATAAATTCTAAGCCTTTCTGGTATTTGTATTTGTAATCTTGAAAGAAAAATACAAATAAAAATCTTACACTTTCAAAAACAATAATTGGACTTAGGAAAAAAATTAATTCAGAAGATGTTTTACTATTATCAAATAAAAATAAAAAATACCAAGAAAGCAAAACAAGCAAGTTTGTAAATTGTACGAGCACTCTATTTTGTTTCAAGTTAATTAATTCAATGTACATTATATCAACAACTATAATAGATACAAGTAAGAGATTGAAAATGGAAATACTTTTAATATTTTTATTATTAAAAAATTCATAAATTAGAAATAATATTATCAATAATTGATTTATTAATATGAAAATCTTTCTTTTATTATAACTGACTTTGAACATATTAACTCCTTTCTGATAATTAATTATATGATAACATTACATAACTTGTAAATTAATTTATATACAAGATGCTTATCTTCTATTTTCCAAATATTTTATAAAATTTTTAATGCTATTTTTTAAGCACTATTTTATAACATGAATACTTTGTTAAAATGTAATATCCTATATATACTAGTGTAAATATGACACTTGCAAATACTATTGGAATTATTATAGGTGTATTATTTCCTAATATGTTATCTATTAAAGCAGATTTGTAAGCAATTAATCCAAATATACTATGTGCCATTCCTAATACATATGGTATCGAAAAAAACACTAAAATCTGATTCTTAATTATTTTCTTTATATTTTTTTGACTATATCCTATTTTACTCAATATATTAAAACTATTTCTATCATAAATGGCATTAGAAATACTGTGAAAATACAGCATACTTCCTGTAGCAATAAAAAATATAACAGAAAGAAAGCTAATCAATAAAAAAGTTGAACTACTCTCATGCACAATTTCAAATTTTCTTTGATAAGCACTTAT
Organism: Clostridioides sp. ES-W-0018-02; assembly: GCF_020658175.1. Lineage (NCBI taxonomy): Bacteria > Bacillati > Bacillota > Clostridia > Peptostreptococcales > Peptostreptococcaceae > Clostridioides > Clostridioides sp. ES-W-0018-02. The sequence goes on from NZ_JACVVY010000001.1 coordinate 734,499, forward strand.
AAAATATGGATTATTCTTTAATAAATTTTTAAGTTTTTCATAAATTTCTTTATTATCTCTCATATCTTTTCCATCAATACTTATAATAGAATTTCTTGATAGATTATTGTATCTAGATATTTCATTATATAATTTATCCGACACTATTAATGTTCCAATACTATTTGAAAAACTAATTGGATTATCTAATGTAGTATCCTTTATAACCACATCTACCTTTTTATCTGAATATAAATCTAAGTTAAGGATTTTCCCCTTATCCACATTTTCTTCACTTGGTCTATATTTTACTAATACACTTTCATTATAATTCAGAGGTTTTAAATCAAATTTTTTCCCTTGTTGTTTAATTAATTCTATATAATCAGACTCTGATATACAGTCAAATCCAGAGATTCTTCCTTTGTCTTTGCCAATAGAATACTCAATTGGTAAATTTTTTGATGAAGAATTTACTTTTATAATATTTGTTTCTCTGTATTTAAGGTTTTCTATTAATTCATAATCTCTTACAGCATTAATAATTTTATCAACATTACTTTTTTCTTCTAACTTAAACTCAATAGCAGAAGGTACTATACGAGAAACTGCTACTACAGGATAATAAATTGATAAAACAGTTGACGCAAATATACATAATGTTCCTGCTGACAACAAAGTTAATAAAATTAATGTTTTTGCATTAGAACGTATGGAGTAAATAAACTTAGGAATTGTAATAATCTGTATTTCTCTATAAAAATGATTTTTTTTAGTTTTTAATATTCTAATAATATAAGGTAAAAATGAATTTATAAAAAAAACAGTTCCAACAACTACGCAAAGTAAGGTCAATATAGCAATTGGAGAAAAACCAATACTATACCAAACAGAATCCTTTCCTCTAGTCATATCAAAAGCTAGTACATATCCTAATACAAGCATAAAAATACCTATAAAAGCTATCAAAGGTCTTATTATAATCTGTTTTTCTTCGTTTCGTTCTATTTTGACTAAATTAAGAAGAGAATTTCTTCGAATCAATTTCCAATTTGAAAAATATAGTACAAGTAATATAACAATTAAAAATAATATACTAGAAATAACAGCATTTACATTGAAAAAAGGTATCTTTGAACTATCTACATTTAAATTTAATGAATGCACAATTACATGTATAATAAACTTATGTAATAATGAACCAGCTAAAACACCTATAATAAAAGCAATCATGCAAATAAATATATTTTCAATCATAACTAATTTTAATATACTTGATTTTCTATATCCCATCAAGGTGTATATGCCAAGCTCTCTCATTCTACGTCTTATAAAAAATCTATTTGAGTAAAGCATATAGAATAATACAAATGAAATTATAAAAATTGAAATAGTTTTTGTCATAGTTTCTACTCTTCCATCTGATGAAATTTTATTCATTATAATATCATTCACAGAAAAAGATACAAAACTAAAAAATATCATGAGTATAAAAGCTACAGAAAACAAATATAATGAATAAAACGAAAAGTTTTTCTTGAGATTCTTTTTAGCAATGTTATATATATTCATTTTTACTATCTCCTTTTAATGTATACTAATATATTTCTTCTAGTTTACTGGTCTTGCTAACTATAGCTTCAAAGAAATCTTTATGATTTTTTTCATTTTTTTGAAGTTCATCTATAATTTGACCATCCCTAAAAATCAAAATTCTACTACAAAAACTAGCTACATAAGCATCATGTGTTACCATCAATATAGTAGTTTTTAATTCTCGATTTACATCACTTAGTGTTTTTAGTAACTCATTTGCTGATACTGAGTCAAGTGCTCCAGTTGGCTCATCTGCAAGTATTATAGATGGTTTTTTTATAATAGCTCTTGCTGCAGCAACCCTTTGACATTGACCACCAGATAACTCATTTGGATACTTATACAAAGTTGAATCTATTCCAAAACGTTTTGTCAATAACTTGATAGAATCTTCGATTTCACTTGCTTGCATATGTTTTAAAGTAAGTGGTACAGCTATATTTTCAAAAACATTCAAACTATCAATCAAAAAGTATTCTTGAAATATAAATCCAATATTATCCTTTATAAAATCCGCAGTAGAGTTATTATTTAATTCTTTTAAATTTACACCATTAATTACTATCTCACCACTATTTACACTATCTATTGTAGATAATACATTTAGTAAAGTTGTTTTTCCAGAACCTGATGCTCCCATAATTCCAACAAATTCACCAGAATTTACCTCGAATGAAACATGATTCAAACTTGGTTTTTTATTTTTACTGTAAGTCTTTGTTACATCTTTTACAGATAATAGAACATCCATATTTATACCTCCTTTAATATTATTTCATCTATGTTTAAAGTATAAATTTTTACACACAAAAAAACATGAGTAAAATACGCAAAAATAATCGCATTTATTACTCATGTTTTGTAAAATAATTATTTACATTTTAAATAGTCATTTATGTTTTTTACATTTGTTTTCTATTTTCTCTAATTTCTCTTTGAATCTGTTTAAGAGCTTTTTTTGAACCTCTCTGAATGTCTTTTTCTAATTTTCTATCTTTAAAACTAGTAAACAATGAATTTAAATCATATCCTTCTGGATATAACTCTTCTGCTTTTATACTAAGTTCTAATCTTTTTATATTTACTAAAACAAAATTGTCTTTAAATAATATTTCTACATTATTAAATTTGTCTCTAGGTTTATACACAACTCCAAAGTCATTTTCATCCAATAATTTTACTTTATCACCTGTATTATACTCTGTATAATTGGAAATAAATTCAACATTATCTTTATTTTCAGTATGGGATTTTAATTTACTTCTCTTAACTAAATCTAAATTGTAGTTTCTATCAGTTATATATTCTTTAGCTCTACTTAATACCTTATTTTTTATTCCCATCTTTTTAGAAATAAAAAGAGCATTACTATCTTCAGATTTTCCTATTGTTAATTTATATAATGGTTCTAAAGTTTCTTTATCAAACATCATACCTGCATTTTCAAATTCTGGATGCAAATTAGCAAACTTTTTTATTTCGCCATAATGAGTTGATGCTATTGTTATACATCCCATACTATAAAACTCTTCTAGCAATGATATTGCTAGTCCTGCTCCTTCATTGGGTTCAGTTCCACTACCTATCTCATCAAATAGAACAAGTGTAGAATTATTTGATGAGTCCATAATTTCTGCAATATTTTTTATGTGTGATGAAAAAGTACTTAGAGCATTTTCAATACTTTGATTATCTCCTATATCTACAAACACTTTTTCAAATACACTTAGTTCGCTGTCTTCTTTAGCAGAAATATCAAAACCACATTGAACCATCAAAGTTAATAGACCAACAGTCTTAAGAGTTACAGTTTTTCCACCTGCATTAGGTCCTGTTATTACAAGACTTCTATAACTTTTACCTATTTCAAAATCTAAAGGTACCACATCTCCTGTTAAAAGTGGGTGCTTACCTTTGATTATTTTTATATATCCATTGTTGTTTATTCTTGGAGTAATACCATTTATTTTTTGACTATATTTAGCTTTTGCAAATACCATATCATATTCAGAAAGTATTTCTATATTTAACTTTATCTGAGTTATTTTATCAAATATAAGCTCTGTTAAATAAGATAATATCTTATATTCTTCAATAGTCTCGTCAGCTTTTAACATAGTCAATTCTGTACTTAAATTTGACACACTTATTGGTTCAACGAATACAGTATTTCCTTTTGATGAAGTATCTAATATAGTACCATCAACTTCATTTTTATAAGAAGATTTAATTGGTATTACATATCTATCATTTCTTTTACTTATTATAAACTCTTGTATATACTTTTTGTTTATACTTGATGTTATAAACTTATTTAATCTATCTTTTATTTTTCCTTCTGTAACTTCTATATTTCTTCTTACCTTTTTTAATTCTTTACTGGCATTAGAATCAACTTTATTTGATTTTATGCAGTAGTTTATCTCTTCCTCTATGTTTTTGCATTCTGTTATATTTAAAGCATAAGAACTTAATGTAGGCGAATAAAATTCTTTGTCTAACATAAAAGCTTTCATCTTCCTACAACCTCTTAAAAAATCCTCTATATTTACAAGTTCAATAGGTTCTATTATCATTCCTTTTTCAATTTTATCTATTGTAGAACCTGCATTAAACAACCCTTCAAGTGGTATATGATTACTATTTTCAATTATTTTTCTAGCTTCTTTATTTTCTTTTAATTTCCTTCTTACTACTTCAATATTACCACTAGGAGTTAATTTGTCTATTAAATTTCTTCCAAGTGAACTTACACAATGTATTTTTATTAATTCTTTAACCTCATTTAGTTGTAGTCTTTCAATTGTATTACTATTCATTATTTTACTTTCTCCTTTATTTATAAGTCATGAATTTTAAATAACTATTTCACTTATTTTTATAATAATTATTTGTAATCGACTTAATAAATAAGGAATTATTGTTCATTAAACTCCTTATTTATTAAGAAGTCTAACCCCGGACTCACTAATGTTAGTATTCTTTTTCATAAAACACTGCTCCTTTTCTATTTTTACTTAACTATTTTAGTCACTTTAACATTATTTCATAAATTATATCCTAGTGTCAATATAAATAAATTTATTTATCTTTTAACATAATAAAACACCTATAATACTCACTATTAAAATAAAAATAATGTTTATTCTTTCATTTATACCCAACATTTCTTACAGAATGTAATTTTATAAAAATTACATATTATGAAGTTAAGCTCTTTAAATTATTAACCCTAACAAAAAACAAAAGAATAACTGATAGTATCAAAGCATTCTTAATATGCTTTAATAAAATCAGTTATTTATAATTTAATATAATTTTTAAAATTACCCTTTATAAGTAATTAGTGGTTTCATAGTTGCCACTACTTGAATAAGCTTATATTCTATCAAACTTTCAATAATTTGTTCTATATTTTTATATGCTTCTGGAGCCTCTTGAAATAACAAGTTTATATCATTACATAGAATATGACTTTTAAATTTTGTTTGTTTTATAGTATCTTTATTATACTTGTTTTTAAGACGAGATTTACAAATTGAACGAGACCATTTTCTACCAGCTCCATGTGATAGAGAATATAAAGACAGTTCTGTATTTTCAGTAGGCATAACTATATATGATAGACTTCCTCTTGAACCAGGTATAATTACAGCTCCTCTTTCACTTGAAACAGCACCTTTTCTATGTATGAATTTATCTTCCCTTTTTTCTATAAAATTATGATTTATAGACAATATTTTTTCAATATCTCTAGATATACCTATTGATTGCATGATTTTTTTACTAACAATTTCACGATTACGCTCTGACCAGATTAAAGCTTTATCATGATTTATCATATAATCTCTTTCTTTTTCACTTCCAACTTCAATACCATTTTTATTATAAAATTTTTTAAGTATGGTTTCTCCGTAATTTCTTGACCCACAATGAACTAACATCATTATGTCATCAGATGAAAATCTTAATAGTTCAAATTTTTCTTTATTGTGAATTTTATTTACACATTGAAATTCTATAAAATGATTTCCACTTCCAATAGTCCCCAAATTTGATATTGGGCATTCCTCTTCATATGGATTTATTATTTTTATATCAGATAAATCTTTAATTTCATAAAGACGTTTAATCCATCTATCTTTTTTAAATTTCTTTTTGGAAATTCCAGTTTTAAATAAAGTCATGCCACAACCTATATCATTTCCAATTATATGTGGATAGATAATATCTTTGGTTTCAACTGCTAGGCCCACAGGTATTTTACCTGCATGTAAATCAGGCAATCCTACTATTCTTAAAACTCCATTCAATTTTAAAATATCTTCAAGTTGTTTCTTTGCTATATCTTCAATCCAACACTTGTTACTTGCTATTATTTTTATTTCACTCATACTTTGCTCCTTTTTAATATACTCCTGCCTTTAAAAAGTAGCAAAAAGCTGTGACTTTTAGCCACAGCTTTTTATTTTAAACTACAAAAGCAGGTGGCTATTTGTTAAAATACTCTTAAACGTTTAACACCTCATTATTTTTTGCTAACATAATAACCACTTCCTCTCATAATTAAAACAATACTAAAATTTTAATCTATATGTATATTATTTATAGACATTTATTTTAAAATGTACAATATATAATTTTTATATTATAGAACCTATAATAATCATTGAAATCATAACTATAGCTAAGCCAGCAACAACAATTTTTTTATGTAATTTTCTTCTCACTTTACTTTTATCTTCTTTTCTAACCTGAACAATTTTTTTTGGTTCTTCTTCTAATTTATCTTCAACCTCTATATATGCTTTTTCATACATTACCTTACTAAGGTCAACAATAATATCATTAGCTCTAGTATATTTATTATTTCTACCAAGCAGTCTTTTTATAACATTTATAAGTTCTATGTTGCCATTAATTGCTCTTATACTATTCCAATCTAGCCCTTTATCAATCAATTGTAACATTTTTTCTTCTGAATTTGCTTCTCCAAAAGGTAATTTCTTAAATATAGACTCAAATAAAATAAGACCTGTTGCGAAAAAATCACTCTCTCTATCAGTATAGTTTATACATAGTTGATGTGGACATAAATATCTTCTATTTCCATAGCTTCTTGTATTAACCCCATTATTTGCTTTTGTAATTCCAAAATCACAAATTTTAATATTATATTCTGTATTCACCATTATACTACTTGACTTTAAACTGCCATGATATGAATAATTTCTATGTATCATTTCTAAAGCTTTTAAAACTTGTATCATTATATTTATAATTGCTTCTAGATGAAGATAATTACCTAGAATTAATTCATCTAGGCCAATACCATCAAAGTCTTCACTTACAATATAATATAATGTTGTTTCTTCTGTGCAATGAATCCCAACATCAATTATTTTTAGTATATAAGGAGAGTTTATTTCATCTAAAGCAGTACTTTCATCAATTAAATTTGATACAAAATCTTCACAAATATAGTTATTGTGTTTTATAACTTTTATTAACACATTTTTTCTGTAAAAAACATCCCTAGCTTTATAGATTTTGTTAATTTCTAAAACGTCATCAGAATTTACTACCTCATACCTATTGCCTATAAAATTCAACCCTGTCACCTCCTCATACATTTTATATAACTAAATCTATTTATAATTATACCAATATATAGGAATATTTTCTATATATTAATGATTCTAATATCAAAACGACAATTAGTAAGTCTACTCTTATACAAAAAACAAGAGAGTTATCAACTCTCTTGTTTTTTGTATCAATTCAATATTAAGCTAAAAAATAATCTATTTTTTCAATTCTTTATAAGAACTATTTGATATATGTTCTCTTTTTATGACTTTTCCATTTGAGTCTTTATACACCCTATATGTAGAATATTTATCTTTTCCAGTGTTTTTTACTTCTATAGATATATTTGGTTTATCACCAGAATTGCCATATACTATAGATGATACACTTCCTCCACCTGCATAATTTTTAATATATACAGGATGGTTATATGGATTTTTAAATTTTAAATTTAATCCTCCATCACTTACCGTAGCATCTCTACCTCTTGGTACATAAGTAGATGCAGATGAGTGGTTTGTAACTTGTGTTATTTCCATACCTGAAAGAAGAGCTGCATTATAAACTGTTGAAGATGTTTGACAAACACCTCCACCTGCTGATTGCTCTAATTTTCCATAAACTATAACTGGTGCATCTTTGTAACCATTAGCTTTATTGCTAGGCCCTGTAAGCTTATTATATGAAAATTCTTCACCTGGCATTAGTAAAACATCACTAGTTTTTCTTGCTGACAATGCCACATTATATGCTCTACCTGATACAGATTGAGAATATGTTGTTGAATATTGACCTATAACAGAATTCACAGATTTTACTTGTTCTGTCGTTATATCTGGTTTTTGAAGGTTTACTTTTAGTTCTAAAGGCTTATGCTCTTTATTTTTTATCATGTTGTATATAGATTCTTTATTTGATGCCAAGTCAAATTCTCTACCTATAACAGACTCTGTGTAATTTAATCCACCACTTCCAACACTAACTGAAGCATTTTTCATTTTAACGTTGATGCTATCTGCTACTGAAGATACTTGAGCACTAAGTTTTGCCTCATCATATCCAGATTCTATTTTCAGGGATAGCTTATTTATTCTTATATCAATATACTTCTTTAAGTTTTGAAAGTAAGAACCTTTTTTTGTACTCTCATAAGCATTTTTTACAACTTCTTCTGTGTTATATTTTAAATCAATATCATTTGGAGATATTTTATAATCTTTTCCATCATAAGTAAGATTCAGGTCTTCTGGAGTATACTTATCTGTTACAGCTTTTAATGCTTCTTCTTTGCTCATATCGGATACATTTATATCTTCTATATATACATTTTTAGCTATTTTCCCATTATATAGAAATTTGTTGTTAAAAAAATAAGTAGACACACCAATCGCTACAGCTAAAACTGCTAACACTATTATAAAATTTCGTTTTTTTTCTTTTCCTAATTTTGAAACCCTTGTTGTACTTCTGCTCATAAATTCACCTCATTTTAACACTAACTTAATTTATCTTAATTTTGCTTATTAAAGTTTCCCTTTCAAAACTACTTTAGATTATATTTGAATAGCTTTTTTTAAACAAGGCATTTAAGCAAATGTAACTTTATTGTAAATTTATGTCTTATAATTAGATTTCTTTTTGACACTTTTTAATTATATTTTTTTAATTATACCTTAATAAAAAATTTACTCTTTATTTACGAATATTGATTAAGTTACATTAAAAATCAAATATATCCTATTACTGGATAATGGTCTGATAAATAAATCTTCTCTACTATATATCCTTTTAGTTCAGTTTTTCTATCAACAAAAATATAATCTATCCTAGAATTTGACTTTTCAAAGGTTGCAAACTGAGATTTATTTAGACAAACAGCCATATCACTAAACATATTTAAAGAGATATTTTTTTCATTGAAATCACCACATAAAACAACAGCTCCTACTAATCTATTTCTATAGTCTATTATTTCATCCAGTTGCTTTGCTCTCTCTTCTCTATCTAAACCTAAGTGAACATTTATAATATTTATAATTCTTCCATAATCATCTACAGTTATACAAAGTGCTCCTCGCTGTTCTTTTTTACTAGTTAAAAAAAAATGATTATTGTTTAATATTTTTAATTTTGTAAATGTACAAATTCCATATAGCATATTTACCTTTTTTACATTTGTAGCAAATACACCATCCATATTTAAAACAGCCTTTAAAGCTAAAAATTGAGGGTATAGTACTTCCTGCAAACAAACTACATCACAATTTAAGCTCTTTAAATATATTCCCATTTTAGATAATGTCAATTTATTATTTGAATCCATACCTTTATGAATATTGTAGGTTACTATTTTCATTAATATCACCTCTTATGCAGTATTATGCCCTTGAGATTTAAACTCATTTATTTTTTAGTTTATAAAACACTGTACTGCTTTCTAAAACTCAAGTAATCACAGATTTTATCACAAAAAAACCTAACTTAAGTATTTATATTCTACATAAGTTAGGTTTTACAAAATTTTATAGTATTTATTTTATGCATTTTTAATGATGATTCTCCTTTTTTATTTTTTTCAATTTGCCTTCACTTACAACAAATAAAAATCCCATCTTTTTATATATTTCATCTAATTCAATTAAAGTCACTTCACCATTTTTTAAATTTGTTAATGTTATATCCTGTATTTTTCTTGATGGAATTATCATAAGTTATCAACACTCCTTTAAATTCTTTTTATCTTTATATTTAAATATATTTATGCATTGTGATATATATTCATAAATTATTAAAATAATTTCAAAAAACATTCGTTCTGCAAACATTCGTTCTATATATTTATTATACATCATACAAACGTTCGATTCAATATAAAAATTAAATATATATCGTTATTGGTAATTTTTACAATATTATTCACTAAATATGTCAAAACAACTTTTTAAAACGACTTATTTTGCCAAATAAAAAAAGTTATTTCGATAAAAGCTTATGCTTAAATTGAAATAACTTTTTTGATATGAATTATTTAGCTTTATACTATAGTTTCATTAAGCTAACATATGTAATATTTGAGTAACTATAAGAGCACAATAAGTTCCTATAACATTTCCTAAAAGCCCCATAAGTACACCTACTGGAATTAATACTGGATTATGAACCCCAGCAATCATTGGTGCTGTAGTTACACCACCTATATTAGCTATACTTCCTACCTCACAAGTAAATAAGTCTAATTTAAATAGTTTTGCAAGTCCTATAAATGAAATGGCATGTACAAGAACTACTACTAATCCAAACATTATGTAAACAGGAGCCTCTGATAGTCCAAAGAAATTTGCTTTACTTCCTGTTGCTGCAAGAAGCAAGTACATAAACACATTTCCTACTAATGTACTTCCTTTAAGTTTTGATATCTTAGTCATACCTAACAGTATTGATACTGTAGAGGCAACAAGCACTACCCACATAGTCTCATTAAGTATGCCTGAAGTTGGAAGTATCTTAGATACAATCTGTGCAAATGCTGCAACTCCAAATCCAACAGATAATAAAGTCATAAGTTCCACAAACGTAGGTGCTGTATTATCTTTATTTTCTTTCTCAAGCTTTGCTGTAACCTCATCTATAAAACTTGTATCACATTTTGTCCATTTGTTAAATTTAGGTCCAAATTTTACAGACATTAGACAAACAGACATCCATACTGTATATCCTATAGAACCCATAAGTATTGCATAACTAAGCCCTTCTTCTGCAACACCTAAAGCATTAGCTGCTGCAATCATATTTGATGAACCACCTATCCATGACCCAGATGCTGCACCAAGAACTTTCCATGAATCTGCACCCATTGAACCTTTAAAAATTATAAAGGCTATAACAAACCCAAGCATAAATGTCAATGTAGCACAGAAAAATGATAATAACATTTTAGGGCCCATTTTTAATATTTTTCTTAAATCACATTGAATTAATAAGAATACTAACATTAATGGTAGAAAATTTACGGTTATTATATTCTGATAGATACCAACTTCTTCATTTTGTGCAAATAAACCAAATGATGCAAGTATAGCAGCCCCTAAATAAATTAAAAGCATTGGATTAATAACATCGAATATCTTCCATTTTAATTTATCAACCATGTAAAAAATGCCACCTACAAATACAACTAAAAAACTACAAAATACGAATCCGTTTTCAATCACATTATACACACCCTCTCTTTTTCTAAGTAATCCAGATTTTTTATAATTCCTAATAAATTTTTTCCCAATAATGAAAATAATTAAAATAAACTTTTTTATTTATATTTAGCTAATTAAATACATATATAACCAACTATTTACACATATTAATAAAGGTTTACAGATTAATTACTTTAAAAACGAATAGTCTGAATTTAAAATCTTTTTCAAAAATTATTTTATTACTAAAATCTTTATTTGTAAAGAGAATTAAACTAAATATTTTATTTATTTGTTTTTATTTGTTTATTTGTTTTTTATTTATTTTTATTATTTATACAATAAAACTATTTTCAACTTAAACCCATATAATATAAATTAATTTTACCTTATATATTATTTTTTTTAATAGATTTAGAAATTTTTCTTTCAAATACAGTTTTCAGAACATTCGTATTTATGTTATAATTTGTATGAATATACATTTTTTAGGAGGAAATAATATGAATTTAAATTTAACTAATACTATAAATTTGATGAAGAAGTATCTTGATATACCAAGTCCAGCTGGATATACTGAAAATGCAGTTTTAGAAAGCAAAAAGGATTTTGAAACTTTGGGTCTTAATACTACTCTTACAAAAAAAGGTGCTCTTATAGCTACTCTTCCTGGTGAAGATGATTCAAATCAAATAACAATATCTGCACACATGGATACACTTGGTGCTATGGTAAAAGAAATATCACCAGATGGTACTCTTAAATACCATAAAGTCGGTGGTGGTTGTTGGGCCGCTATAGAAGGTGAAAATTGCACTGTTATAACTAGAAAAGGTAAAAAAGTTAGAGGAAGTGTTGTGTTTAAATACGCTTCTACTCATATATATGGACAGACAAAAGCTGCATCTGAAAGAAATGAAGAAACAATGATTATTAGACTTGATGAAAAAGTATTTAATAAACAGGATATTTTGGATTTGGGAATAAATGTTGGAGATTTTGTATGTCTAGACCATCGTTTTGAAGCTACAGAATCTGGTTTTATAAAATCTAGATATATAGATAACAAAGCAGCTGTAGCAATGGTTCTTGAAATAGCTAGATACTTTAAGGAAAACAACTTAATACCTAAGCATACTACTAACTTTTATATAAGTAATTATGAGGAAATTGGACATGGTGTCTCTAAAGCTTTACCTGAAAAAACTAGAGAATTTGTAGCAATAGATATAGCACCTACTGGACCAAGTCAAACATCTAGTGAACATGGTGTAACTATAGTTGCAAAAGATAACTTATCTCTATATGATTTTAGTTTAAGAAATAAACTTGTAGATGTTGCAGAAGATAATAATTTAGATTATGCTGTCGATGTATTTACTTTTTATGGTTCAGATGCTTCAGAGGCTATTCGTTGGGGAGAAGATGTTCAAATAGCTTGTGTTGGCCCTGGAACAAATAATAGCCACCACTACGAAAGAACTCATATAGAAGCAATTGAAAATACTCTAAAACTTCTTATAAACTACATGCTAAAAAAATAATTAACTATATATTTTATTAAAGTCATTTCTTTGTAAATAACCAATTTTTATTTTTATTTTTATACAAAAATTGGTTTTTCTATAGACTTAATCTCGATTTACTACTATTATATAAGTAACTTCAATTTTCTTTAGTTAATTTTTATATGATTCACACAAATTGTATAAAAATTTTCTTTAGCTAATTGTTGTTAAAATAAATTTTACAAGCTAACCCTACCAGAAAAGAGTTATCTAATCTGTAAGGAAATAGTTTAATATAGCACATTATAATTGTGTAATTAATAACTTTTCTTTTGTAGAAACTTTTCTTTAAAAAGAAAAGTTTTTTGATTTTGGATTTGTTTAAGAACATATTTTCTGAGTTAGGAGGATATTTATGAAAAAGGTTGCGGTTATAAGTGCTATTTTGGAAGAACCAAAAGAATGTCAGCTTAAATTTAATGAAGTTGTATCAACTTTTAAAGGTATTATTAAAGGTAGAATGGGAATTCCTTGTGAAGAAGAAGGTGTCTCAATTGTATGTATAGCAGTTGTTGGCGAAATGGATATTATCAATAGTTTGACTGGTAAATTGGGAAATATACCTCATGTATCTGTAAAAACTAGTATATCAAAAAAAGAAATTTAAGGTGGTGAGTACAAATGAGTCTAAATTCTACTCCACAATCAATAAGAGTACATATAGGTCTCTTTGGTAAAAGAAATGCAGGTAAATCTAGCGTAATAAACGCTATAACAAATCAAAGTGCTGCAATAGTATCAGATATTGCTGGAACTACTACAGACCCAGTATTTAGACCAATGGAAATCCTTCCTATAGGACCTTGTGTTCTTATAGATACTGCTGGTCTTGACGATGTTGGTGAACTTGGTGAGCTTAGAATAAGCAAATCATTAGATATTTTAGAAAAGACAGACATAGCTTTACTAGTAGTGGATTGCCAAATTGGTGTGTCAAAAGAAGATTTATCACTAATTGAAAAGTTTAATGATAAAAATATACCTCATATTTTAGTACTTAACAAGATTGATACAATTAAAAATCAATCTGAAATTTTAAACTTAACTAAAAATAAAGTTAAATGTCCAGTTGTTTCTGTCTCATCAACAGATAAAATTGGAATTGAAGATTTAAAAAATGAAATAATAAAGGTTTTGCCTAAAGACAGTAATGAGTTTAAATTGGTATCAGATTTAATCGAGCCAAATGATTTAGTTGTCTTAGTTGTTCCAATAGATAAGGCAGCTCCAAAAGGTAGGCTTATACTTCCTCAACAGCAAGTTATAAGAGATATTTTGGATATTGGAGCAATTTCTATAGTTACAAAAGAAGATAGCTTAAAAGAAACTCTATCTAATTTAGGTAAAAAACCTAAGCTTGTTATTACTGACTCTCAAGTATTTCCACAAGTGGATAAAGATACTCCAAAAGATATTCCTCTTACATCTTTTTCTATATTGTTCGCTAGACAAAAAGGAGACCTTAAAGAATTAATTGATGGTGCCTATGCTTTAGAAAATTTAAAAGATGGTGACAAGGTCTTGATGGCTGAAGGTTGCACTCATCACAGACAAACTGATGATATTGGAACAGTTAAAATCCCTAATATGATTAGAAAGAAAACTGGTAAAAATATTACTTTTGAATTTAGTTCTGGAGTATCTTTCACTGAAGATATAACTAAATATGCACTTGTAGTTCACTGTGGAGCTTGTATGATGAATAGAGCTGGAATGTTATCTAGAATAGAAAAGGCAAAATCTTTCAATGTACCTATCGTAAACTATGGTATTTTAATAGCATATACAAAAGGTATTTTGGAAAGATCCCTTGAACTTTTCAATTACTAAAAATTTAAATATATTTAATAAATACATACTAAGATATGACTAAAAATAAGATTAAATACTTTATAGATAAACTTTACAGCATTAATTCACTAAGCTTTGATGAACTACTATACTTAATAGAGAATATCGACAATGAAGAATATAACTTTGAACAAAATTTGAGAAACTATCTTTACAAGCAAGCTAGCGATATGAGAAATAAACACTATGGAAATAGAGTCTACTTAAGAGGGCTTATAGAACTTACAAACTACTGCAAAAACAATTGTTACTACTGTGGTATACAATCTTCTAACAAAAATATTACAAGATATCGACTTTCAACGGATGAAATACTTGAATGTTGTGATATAGGTTATAAGATAGGATACAGAACTTTTGTTTTACAAGGTGGTGAAGACACATATTTTACTGATGATAAGATATGTGAGATTGTTTCAAGTATCAAAAATAAATATGAGGATTGTGCTATAACATTATCATTAGGAGAAAAAAGCTATGACTCCTATAAAAAATACTTTTTAAGTGGTGCAGATAGATATCTTTTAAGACATGAAACTGCTACAGACAGCCATTACAAAAAATTACATCCGCCAAACATTGAACTTAGAACTAGAAAAGAATGCCTTAAAAACCTCAAGGAAATTGGTTATCAAGTAGGTGCTGGATTTATGGTTGAGTCACCATTCCAAAGCAATGAGGACCTTGTTCGTGACTTATTATACCTAAAAGAGTTAAATCCTCATATGGTTGGTATAGGACCTTTTATCCCACATCATGATACAATCTTTAAAGATTATAAACATGGTGATTTAGAAAAAACACTACTTATGCTTTCAATTACAAGACTTCTACTTCCAAAAGTCTTATTACCTGCTACAACAGCTCTTGCATCTATAAACCCTAGTGGTAGAAATGCAGGTCTTTTAGCTGGTTGTAATGTAATTATGCCAAACCTTTCTCCTCAAGAATTTAGAAAACAATATTCTCTTTATGATAACAAAGCCTTTACTGGTCAAGAAGCTTGTGAATATCACCAGAGTTTAGAGGAAAATATCAAGTCACTAGGACTTAAAGTTGACTACTCTCGTGGTGATAATATTGAATGGAGGCGTTTGTAAATGTTCATAAAACATGAACTTATTAATTCTTTGTTAGAGGATGCAAAAAATTCAACTTCGGATGATATTGAGAAAGTACTTGATAAGGCTGATAGAAGAGAAAAACTTAGTTATAAAGATATAGCTACACTTCTTGAAGTAGAAGATAAAAAACAACTTGATAGATTATTTAGTATAGCTGGGCAAATAAAAAATGAAATATATGGTAATAGAGTGGTTTTATTTGCCCCTCTTTATGTATCAAACTACTGTGTAAATGAATGTGTTTACTGTGGTTTCAATACATGTAATAAATTTAAAAGAAAAAAACTTACTATGGACGAAATAAGAGAAGAAGTTAAAATACTTGAAAAAATGGGTCATAAAAGACTTGCTTTAGAAGCTGGTGAAGACCCTAAAAATTGTGATATAAATTATATATTAGACTGCTTAGATGCAATTTATTCAACATATAATGAAAATGGAAACATAAGAAGGGTAAACGTTAACATAGCAGCTACTAGTGTAGAAGAATATAAACTACTAAAAGAAAAAGGAATAGGAACTTATATACTATTCCAAGAAACTTACCATAAACCAACATTTATAAAGATGCATGGTCAGTCTATAAAAAATGATTACTACTACCATTTAACAGCTTTTGATAGAGCCATGGAAGCTGGAGTTGATGATGTTGGTGCAGGAGTTTTATTTGGTCTAGCTGACCCTAAATTTGAAGTTTTAGGACTTATGATGCATAATGAACACCTAGAAGAAAAATTTGGTGTAGGATTCCATACTATATCTTTCCCTAGATTAAAAAAAGCTGAGGGTATGAGTTTAGAAAATTTCCCTCATTTAGTTTCTGATGATATGTTCAAAAAAATTGTAGCTATAACTAGATTGGCAGTTCCTTTTACTGGAATTATAATGTCTACTAGGGAAACTGCTGAAATGAGAAACGAATTACTAAAATATGGTGTATCACAAGTTAGTGCAGGTTCTCTAACAGGTGTTGGTGGATATAAAGCATATGAAGATGGTGACAATACAGAACAATTTGAGGTTGGAGACCACAGAAGCCCTGTAGAAGTCCTTAAGGAATTAATCACTGATGGATATATCCCTAGTTACTGTACAGCCTGTTATCGAAAAGGTAGAACTGGAGATAGATTTATGAGTTTGGCTAAGAGTCGTCAAATTCACAATGTCTGCACACCAAATGCACTTACTACATTGAATGAATTTTTAATTGATTATGGTGACGAAGAACTTAAAGCTATGGGTAAAAAACTTATTACTGAAGAAATATCTAAGATAGAAAGAGAAGACATAAGAAACATCGTATCTAACAATATGACTGCCTTAGAACGTGGGGAAAGAGATTTATACTTATAAAATTTTATTCGTTGTATATTATTATTGTATATTCTATAGGTTAGTAGTAATATTATCTAAAGGGAAAGTTTAAGGGAGGGAGATTAACATTGAAAGATAACAACAATACCAATAAAACTATTCAATTTGGAGAAAAAAAAGCTAGCCTAGAAAACAATATTCAAAAAAATAAAAATGTCAAACTTGATGATACACACAAAGTCATTCCTTACCCTAAAAATAGAAAAAAGGATGATAAAAAGAAGAATAACAAAAAAAAGAATACAAATATAAATAAACATAAGGTCAATAAAGATAATTATGGACATTCTTTTTTTAATAACAAATACAAATATAAAAGAAAACCATATGTTATTGCTTTATACACAGTAATTTTTATTCTTTTAGCAATTTTGATTATAACAAAACTGACAGATAGTTCGAGTAAGAGTAACTACTCTCGCAATACTGTTTCTAATACTCACAAAAGTAATACCCAAAACATAACCTTTAATGAATCGACTAATCTTCTTACTTGTGGGTAACTTAAAAGAGTTATCTCATTTCAGAAATTATTTTCTAAAATTGAGATAACTCTTTTTTATTTAATATCTATTTTACCAACCTTGAGTTACTTCATAAACTTCGTCACCAATTCTACCATTTAAATAATCATCTATTGCAGAATCTATAATACTCATTGCTTTATCTACTTGTTCCTTAGTTATTACTAAAGGTGGTTGTACTCTTAAAGTGGATTGTCCTAAGAATATCATTATCAAACCAGTTTGTATACATCTGTAGCATATCTTAGCTGTAGCATCTGGATGTTTTTCAGTAGAACCTTTTCCTTTAACTATATCAACTCCTATAGATAAACCTAAGCCTCTTATTTCTCCAATTATATCGTATTTTTCTTTTAGTTTTTCAAATCCTGCTTTAATATAATCTCCCATTTCTATACTCTTTTGAAGTAAATTTTCTCTTTCAATTATTTCTATAGATTTTAAAGCAGCTACACATACTGTTGTATTTCCAGCTAAAGTAAATAGATGTGCTGGTGCATCAAGACTTTGCATTATTTCTGTTCTTCCAACAACTGCTCCTAAAGGTAATCCTCCACCAACAGATTTTCCAAGAACTATAAGGTCTGCTTCAACACCAAAATTTTCTATACCAAACCATTTACCTGTTCTTCCCATACCTTGCTGTATTTCATCACTTATAAGTAGTATTCCATTTTCTTTACATATTTTACTTAATCCTTTAATCCATTCTACTGGAGGCACTATTATTCCTGCATCTCCTGCAATTGGTTCTATAAATATTGCAGCTACTTCTTCTACTGGTAAGTAGTGTGCAAAAGCATATTCCATTTCATCTAAACATTCTTTGGCAGTTCTATTTTTATCTGGATAATGGAAGTGATAAACTTCTGGTAATAATGGACCCATTTTTCTTCTCATATTTGTACTTAATGCAGATATAGATATAGCTCCATAAGTACTTCCATGATATGATTCACACATAGATATTATTTTTGTTCTTCCAGTATATCCTCTTGCTAATTTTATAGCAGCATCTATACAAGCAGAGCCTGTTGCGCTGTATAATACTTTCTTATCATTATCTCCAGGGGCTATTTCCACAAGCTTTTCAGCTAACTTTACAGGAGGATCACTATGAAAATATGCAAGTGTATATTGTGTGATATCATCCATTTGTTCTTTAACTGCTTGTGAGATTTCCTTATTTCCATGACCTACATTTGCAGAGCCTGCACTTGCTAAAAAGTCTACATACTCATTACCTTCATAATCATATAACATCGCACCTTCACCTGATTTAAATGCTACTGGATAATAAGGTATTTTTTGAGTCTTAGCAACATATTTTTTTTCTTCTGTACTTATCATTTGACTAGTTATCTCGCTCATTGGCAAATCATTCCCCTCTTTAAGTAAATTTATATTTTTAGAATTATTGCAATTTATAAAGATATTTTTATATAAAATTCTTTATATACTAATGTTAGTATTTTTGACACAAATTGTCAATATATGTTTTTATAATTTTCAAAATATTTGTTATTCAGAGATAATATATTTTATTTTCAGCAAATCAACTCTATTTCTCCAAAAAATAAAGAACTCTATTCTATTATAATAGAGTTCTTTGCAAATTATCTTATAAATACTATTTTTCCATTTATTTCTAATTAAATCATCTTATCATCTTTTATTATCATTAATGATTTCTTTAAAATATTGTAATTGTTCTTGTTGTTTTTTATGTTTTATATCTGGGAAAGCCTTGATAATTCTTTTTTGTAAGATAATATTAGATTCTATACGGTCTAATTTACTGTTTATTTTGTTTAATTTTTCTCTGGCTTCTAACTCTTCACTATTTATTGTTTTAAATAAAGCTTGTATCTCTCTTCTATCAAACTTATCCAATTTCATGTTTATACCATTTAGGTCTGTAATTATTTCATCTAATAAATTGAGCTTCATGTCTAATTTTTTAAGTGATATGATAGTAACAATTAAATCCACAATTGTCCATAAAGTCGTAATTACCACTATTGAAATTAATATATTATACGGAATAGTACTCACAATGTATTCTATATAGGGATGTATAAATTTTATTATTACAACAGACATTATTCCAAAATATATTGCATTTTTTAAACAGACTCTTCCCTTTACATTAAATTTTTGGTCAGAATAATCCCACCATTTGGCATGGAATAATGTTTCTAAAATAAATCCTGTAAAATATTCTAGTATTGTAGTCAAAATCATTCCTATCAAAAATAAAATAATTATATTGTCAAACCTGCCTAATACTGATATCACAAGTACTGCTCCAAAACCATAAACAGGACATATTGGGCCATTTAAAAAACCTCTATTGATTATCCTTTTGCTTGCTATAGAACATCCTGCACTTTCTACTACCCATCCTAGAAATGAATATATAAAAAAATACAAAATATATTTTATTATCTCCATAATTTATCTCTACTCCTTCAATAGTTGATATATTTTTGTGCATAATGTAAAAATAATTGTAGAAATAGTTTTTTCGTTTTTTACTTTTGTTATTCTTTTTTGTTGGATATTCTATTCATCTAATCCGATTAATAATCTAGCAGCTGTAATTCCATGTTCATCTTTTGGTCGATTATACTTATCAATCCAAATCTCAAATGTATCAGATTTCTTTAACAGAGGCAAATTTTTAGCATCAAATTCTTCATATCTAATTATATCTTTATTCTCTCCTTCAGTGATTACAAAGGATATTAGTTTTGTATTTTTACTTAGATAAACTTTTATATTACCATTCTTATCCATTAAATTATCTGGACTCTTTATATTATTATTACAAGCTGCCTTAATAGTTAATACACCATTTTTAAAGCTTTCAAATGAGCCAATTATATCTCCCTCATTTTTATCTATATCTTTAATTATTTCCTTATTTTCTTCAACTAATATTCTTGAAACTTGTTTATCTGGCTTGAGTTTAAAAGTTAACAAGCTTTGGTAATTTGTAACAATGACACCTAATCCTATTACTCCCAAAACTATGCTTGTACTTATTATGGCTTGGAATTTTTTAATGTTATTAGGAAATAATTTGGTCACCTTTGTATAAATAATAATACCAAGTATCCCACCTAATGAATTTAGAATCACATCATCTATGTCACTGCTTCCAATAGCCAAAATGTATTGTATTAATTCAAATCCTAAACTAATAAGAGAAATTATTATAATTATAGTTTTTTTATCTAATTTTTTTAATACTACAGGAAGAAAAATTCCCATTGGAATAAATATACCAATATTACCTATGATATTTGCAATAGCTCTTATAAGACTAATGTTACTATCTGTCATAAATTCCCATACTGTATAGAATGGAATTAAGTTGACAGACCTAAATCCACCCTTGAAAATGGCATAAATTGGTATATCTTTAAATAAAATTATCCTTATAGTTATTAGAACATATACAAAAAATATTATGTATATAATTGATAATAATAATTTTTCTGAAGTTCTACACATGTCTTTTTTCAATAATAACACCTTCTCTCTTTTAATATTTTAATAATACCAACAAGTATTTAAGATGCCTTTAAAATTTTCTTAAATTTTCCTTAAGTGTTAAATTAAAACATATTAAAAAAGATCTATACTTTAAAATATAGACCTTCATAAATTTCATTATAGATACATTTTATTAAATAACAAACAATTTAAGTGTAGAACAAACAATAACCAAAGTTAAAAGTAATCTAGCATATAAAAAATTTTTTTCTTTAAGCATGACTCCTGCAACTCCAAGTATAAAAAAGAGAGATGCAATAAATTTACCAAGAATATTATTACTTGGATAAGAACTAAAATGCATGAAACAAAGTACAAATGTATATACACCTATTGCATTAAATACAATTGTATTAGATGCTATCTTGCCTTTATTAAAAAAGAAACAGAATATTGATACTAAATCTAAAAACAAAAATACATAAAACATGACTTTTAAAACGCCCATACTTATACCCCCTAAAAAATTTAATTATAATATCTGCTTTATTTCATACAATTCTCAATATACCCAAGATAAACGTATAATCTTAATATAATAATAGTATAAGTTTATCTTATTGGTTTATTACTTCTTATATTTACATTACTAGTTTATTACTTCATATTCATACATATTATAATCACATTCATACATATTTAAAGACTCATATGTTGCTTTTGCATTTATGTTTTCTTTTTCTACATATAATCTCATGCCAACAATATTTTCATCTCTATCACACATATTTTTTATATGATTAAATAAATAATTAAAGATGTTCTTTCTTCTATACTCTTTCTCTACATATACACTCTGAATCCAAAGAAAGTTTCCATTTCTCCAATCACTCCACTCATATGTATACATAATCTGTGCAACAACCTTATCAAATACTGTATATACATAGTATTTTCCTTTTCTTTCATCTAATAATAGCGCCCTTACACCTTTAGTTAAAACATCCATGTCAAGTTCTTTTCCTTCTGTTTCTTTAGCTAAATTATAATTAAATCTCGCTATTATATCCAAATCATCTAAACGGGCTTCTCTTATCTCTATCAGTTCTTCATTTTCATATAATTCTATATAGTCCTTTTGTTCCATACTTATTCCCCCATATCTATTTTACGTATTACATTAATCTCTTTGTAATAATACATTATAAAAATTTTTCTAGTTTCATAAATGCATAATCGAAGGTAGATTCTAAGTTACCATTATTTTTTCCCCCACCTTGAGCTAAAACCTGACTTCCTCCACCTTTACCATCTATAAGACTTATTGCATCCTTCAATAAACTTCCCATATTAACAGCCTTCAAATTTTCAGAACATGCAAAAATCAAGTTTATTTTTTCTTCAAATCTAACAGCTAATAATGCAATCTTATTTTCATCTTCTGTAATTTTATTTGCAATTTTATTTACATATTTTAAATCTTCTTCATCATAAATTTTTTTAACAACTGAAATATTTCCAATCTTATTTGCATTTTCAACCATTTCTTTAACTTGATACTTAGCTACTATTTCTTCAAGTTTTCTCTTTTTACTTAGAGAATCTTCCACTTTCTCATTTAAATTTACAATTCCATTTATAGCATCTTCTTCACTACAGCTTAAATATCTACAGATTTTGGTTAAATATATATCCCTTTTTAATACTTCATCTACAGCTCTTTTACCAGCCAAAAACTCTATTCTTGTACTAGACTTATGCTTCTCCCATTTCTTTATTTTTATCATTCTAAGCTCACGTGTTGATGTTGGATGTACTCCACAACACGCATTTGTATCTAAGTCACCTATTTTTACTACCCTTATTTCTTCATTTGTGTTTGGTAAAGCACGTCTTAACCAAATTTTTTTTAATTCTCTTTTAGTTGGAAGTAATGTTTCTACTTGTATATTCTGATGAATAATTTCATTGGCAAGCAACTCTATCTCTCTAATTTTTTCTTCATCTAAATTACCCTCTATATCCACTGTGCTGTACTCATTACCTAAATGAAAACCCGTTGTATTTGCATTAAAAGTCTTAAAAAAACACCCTGAGAGTACATGTTGTCCAAAATGTTGATGCATACCATCTTCTCTTCTATCCCAATCAATACTACACTTTACCTTATGTATCTTTATTGGCTTTTTATCTAATATATGATATACTTTTTTATCTTCTTCATATACACTTATTACTTCATAATTATCTATTTTTCCTAAATCTCCAAATTGTCCTCCTCCACCAGGGAAAAACGCTGTTTTATCCAACAAAACATGAAACTTATTTTCTATTTCTCTTATCTCAATTATTTCTGCCGTAAAATCTCTTACATACTGATTTGTATAGTATAACTTTTCCATTATGATTTTATCTCCATTTCCTTTATTGTAAACTGCCTTATTGTTTAAATATACACATATCTTAGGTTAAGTTTAAAGTAATTACACCATATAAAGCTTAACCTATTTTTTAATAGTAATCTTCTACTATATTTTAACATATAGATATTAATGTTAACAAATTTATAATTATATATTATTTTAAATATTCAATAATATAAAGTATATTAACATTGCTTTTTTAAAAACTTTAGTATAAAATCATATTAAATAAATTTTCTGAAATGATAGAATATTGCAATCTATAAAAAACATACTTAATAACATATAGCATTGTATTATAAATATATCGTTTTATTTTGTAGGGGGAGTGATTTAAAATGCCAATAAAACCAAGAAAAATATCTATTGTAGGTTCAGGTCATGTTGGTTCACACTGTGGATTTAGTTTGATAACTCAAGGAGTTTGTGATGAACTCTTTATGATTGATATTGATGAAGCTAAAGCAAAGGCTCAAGCTTTAGATTTAGCTGATGCGGTTTCCTATCTTCCACATAAAGTACATATAGAAAAAGGAACTTTTAATGATTGTAAGGATTCTGATATCGTAGTGATAAGTGTTGCAGATTCTTCAGAAGGTCCTTTACGCAGACAAAACACAACTAGGTTAGACTTACTAAAACCAACTATTGGGATGATAAAATCTATAGTAAAACCTATAATTGATTCTGGATTTGATGGTATATTTATCGTTATTTCTAATCCAGTTGATGTAGTTACAAATTATATCTGGGAAAAGTCTGGTTTCCCTAAAAACAGAGTTATTGGAACTGGAACAGCTTTAGACTCAACAAGACTTAGAAGACTCTTATCTGAAGAAACTGGAATCGCTCAACAATCAATACAGGCTTACTCAATGGGTGAACATGGAGATTCTCAAATAGTTCCTTGGTCTCATGTTTCAATTGGTGGCAAACCAATTTTAGATATGATGAAGGATAATCCAGATACTTATGGCAAATTAGACTTACCATCAATAGTTGAAAAAAACAAGAAAACAGGTATAGGCATAATAAATGGCAAAGATTGCACAGAGTTTGGAATAGGAACTGCTTTAGTAGAAATTGTAAAGGCTATACTACATAATGAGAAAAAGATTTTACCAGTCTCTACATTATTAGAAGGTCAATACAATGAAGAAAATGTATTTGCAGGTGTTCCTTGTATTATAGGAAAAAGTGGGATTGAGGGAATTGTTGAAATCAATTTAACTAATGATGAGCAAGAAGGATTTAGTAAATCTTGTTCTGTTTTAAGAGACCATATTGCACTTTCAAAGACTATTTAGTTTTAAATCTATACGATTTATTCTTTAATTAACTTATTTAGATACTCTATAATTATTATAGAGTATTCTCATATGTATACATAAAACAAATTGTAAGGAGATGTTAAATTTGTCAATAAAACCAAGAAAAGTATCAATAATAGGAACTGGTCATGTCGGTTCACATTGTGGATTTAGTTTAATAACTCAAGGTGTTTGTGATGAACTACTGATGATTGATATAGATGAAAATAAAGCAAAGGCTCAAGCTTTAGATTTATCAGATGCAGTTTCTTATCTTAAACATGCTACAAAAATAAAAAGTGGAACACTTGATGATTGTAAAGATTCTGATATTGTAGTAATAAGTGCAGGTCCATTACCTGAAAAAAATCAGACTAGATTGGATACTCTTGAGTCTACAGTCAACATTGTAAAAACAATTGTAAAACCTATTGTTGATTCTGGATTTGATGGTATATTTATTGTAATTTCAAATCCAGTTGATATAATTTCTGATTATATTTGGAAAGTTTCTGGATTTTCTAAAAATAAAGTTTTGGGTACAGGCACTGCACTCGATTCTTCGAGACTTAGAAGGCTTTTATCTGAGGAAACAAATCTTCCTCAACAATCAATACAAGCTTATTCTATGGGTGAACATGGAGATTCTCAGATGGTTCCTTGGTCTCATGTTTCAATTGGTGGTAAACCATTATTTGATATTATGAAAGAAAATCCTAACACTTATGGAAAATTAAACTTAGATGAATTAACTGAAAAAACAGCTAGAGCTGGTTGGGATGTACTTTATGGCAAAGGTTCTACTGAATTTGGTATTGGTACTGCTTTAACAGAAATAGTAAAGACAATTTTTCATAATGAAAGAAAAATCCTTCCTGTTTCTACTTTATTAGATGGTCAGTATGGGCAAAAAGATGTGTTTGCTGGTGTTCCTGCCATAATTGGCATAAATGGAGTTGAGTCTATAGTAGAAATTAATTTAACTGATGATGAACAAAAAAAATTCAATAAATCATGTACTATTTTAAAAGAATACATTAAAATTGCTAAGGATATTTAGATTAATACCATATTAGAATACATATTTAAGTTAATAGCATATTTTAAGTGTATCTCAAATTTAATATTGAAAGCAGGTAAATTTCTTATGATAAAAAATTATCTTAATAAACCTTAAATTTAAATCATAAATACCTGCTTTTATCTTTCAATATTAAAATATTAATTTATCTTTTCCCATCAAATTTTATAACTTTACTTTTTTTCTTTGTATTTTGAGATAGGAGTCCATTTTTCAATCCCATCAATAATTCTAGGTCTTCTGGATAAAGACTTATTCCTATATCTCCTAAATTTGATACTATATTGTCTGTGTTCATTATTTTGTTTTCTATCAGTAATTCGACTGCTTTTTTTAAATATACTGGACTTACACCCTTCATTTTATCTAATGGTTCTTCTATTAACCATCCTCGTTTATCCATTTCGCTCATAAGATAATTATACTTTTTATAGCTTATCTCACCTAAATTGTATGCTCTAAAAATCATAACAGATATAGGTACAATCCATTTTTGCTTTAGTTCTACATAATAATCTAGGTCTTCTGGATAAACCAAGTCTTCTAAAAAAGTCTCTCTTGGAAGCAAAAATGCACAGGCATATTCATCTGCTAAGAATTGCTTATTTGGTATTCCCAATTGACTTGATATTATATATCCAAGCTCATAGGCTAAATCATAGTTTCTAATTGATGCT
This sequence comes from Clostridioides sp. ES-W-0018-02, assembly GCF_020658175.1. Classification (NCBI taxonomy): domain Bacteria; kingdom Bacillati; phylum Bacillota; class Clostridia; order Peptostreptococcales; family Peptostreptococcaceae; genus Clostridioides; species Clostridioides sp. ES-W-0018-02. The sequence continues at coordinate 761,286 of NZ_JACVVY010000001.1, forward strand.
GATTTTTTATCATTCCCAAGAGATATTAGATATTTAGTTTCTTTACCTATTCTCTGTTTTTGAGTAAATACGGTTGCTCCTTTTCTATCTACATTCATTCCTGATATTATAATCCCATTAGCCTCTAATAAACTTACCATATTTACTATTGGATTGTTGTTTAAATTCCAAAGTTCTCTAGTCTTATTAGCAAGACTTTCTATATCATTTATATTAACATCCTTAATTAGTTTTCTATTTGGTAAGTTTTCTTTTGGAAATTTTATATAACTTTCCATAAACGAGTATATTTTATGAATGATTATTATTTTTTCTCTATAAGAAATTTCCTCCACTCTAGGAAGTTTAGATTGAGGATTAAAATGACTATCTTCCACAATAACATTTATACTTTCGTTTTTATAAAAATACTCTTTTGGGAAGTTTAATATATTTGATAATTTTAATGCATTTTCAATATTTGGAACATACTTATTTTCTTCAAAAGCTTGTAAATCTTTTTTATTTATTTTAGTTTCTTTAGATAACTGCTCTAGAGTTTTAGCTCTAAAAACTCTAGCTGATTTTAATCTTTTTCCATTAAAGTCTTTTAAATTCATTTGTTTTCTCTCTTTCAAAAATTAAATTCTTTAGTCATACAAATATAAATTATAACATTACAATTAATAATTTATCATATTATTGGCAAAAAAACAAAAGATGAAAACATAAATTTATATTTCCATCTCTAATCTGAATATATGATATAACTAGTTTTAATTATTTAAAAAGCTCTAAATATTCTCCATATCCTAATTCTTCCATGTCTTTTTTAGGTATAAACTTAAGAGAAGCAGAATTTATACAATACCTTAAACCTCCAAGTTCCTTTGGCCCATCATCAAAAACATGACCTAGATGAGAATTTCCTTTAGCACTTCTTACTTCAACCCTATACATGCCTTGTGAAAAATCACTTCTTTCAATTATAGACTTATCTATAACTGGCTTTGCAAAGCTAGGCCATCCACATCCTGCATCAAATTTATCCTTTGAAGAAAATAAAACCTCTCCACTTACTATATCCACATAGATACCTTCTTCATTATTATCATAATATTCATTTTCAAAAGGTACTTCTGTCATGTCATTTTGAGTAACTTCAAATTGAATAGGAGTTAAAGTCTTTTTTAACGCTTCCCTATCTACATTATTTCCATCCCAATAACTTTTTACAAAATTATATCTTCCTGAACCTTTATAATACATATTATAATTTAATGGTCTTTTTTTATAATAATCTTGATGATTTTCTTCTGCTTCGTAAAATTTAGTTGCTGGAATTATTTCAGTAACTATTTTACTATCAAATATTTTACTATTTTCTAAGCTTTCTTTTGACTTCAAAGCTGTATTTTTTTGCTCTTCATCATGATAAAATATAGCAGTTTTATATTGAGTTCCTCTATCACCAAATTGTCCACCATCATCCGTAGGATTAATTTGTTTCCAAAATATATTTAAAAGTTCATCATAACTTATTATATTATCATCATAAGTTATTTGAATAGCTTCAACATGGCCAGTTGTTCCTGAACATACTTCTTGATATGTAGGATTTTCAACATGACCAGATGTATATCCAGAAACTACTTTTATAACCCCATCATATTTATCAAAAGGTTTTACCATACACCAAAAACACCCACCTGCAAAAGTAGCAAGTTTTATCATTTTCATCACTCCTTAAAAAAATTATATTTTATTTATTCCCTAAGAAGTAACTTAATAATCTTGTATTTTATTATTTTTTACTTTATTTAGAAAATACTATATGATATTAAAGTATTTAAAATTACAAAATCTTTTATCAAAATTATAAACTATAAAAATTTTCTACTTATAAATATAATGAAAAACTATACCTAATTTTTATAAAAACCTTTTTTATTTATCCATTCAAATGCATCTTTTATATCACAGTTTTCACCTAGAGATATTAAATATTCTAGTGAATCACAATCATCCATAGCTACATCTCTCTCCATTTTAGGATTTAACCTATAGTAATTATCTCCAAGAAGTTTTTGAGAAAATAGTTGACTCATTTGAGAGTTCCCTTCTAGTGTAACAGATATAATTGGTAAGTCTGGCTCCTTATTGATTATCCAGTCAATAGCTCCCCATTCAGTTGTATCTGTCTTTATACTATTATATACATATCCAGTCCCTATAGAAAAAAGTCTTGTATTTTTATAATTTAGCTTAAGTCCACTGTCAATTGAATAAACTATACATGCTAAACTTGGGTCAGTTGCTATTATACCACCATCAACATGACAATTATAGGTTGGAAAGAATACTGGTGCAGCACTACTTGCCATTGCTACATCCACAACTTTACTAGTTTTATTAAGAGAATTTGGCATATTATTATAAAATACAGGCTTCCATGAATGTTCTTCATTACCTATATAAAAGCTTGGTACCATGACTAATTTACTTAAATCTTTCAATTCTAAGTCTTCTGGAAATATACTTAGTAAAATTTCCTTTAAATTTTTATTTTCATACTTTGGTCTGAGCATTTCTGCATAACTTTTGTTGAAAATATACTTTGAATTTTCAATTGAATAGAGAGTCTTTATCTCTTTTGGGCTTACACCATATGCAAGCCCTAATGCAATCAAACTGCCTGTAGATGTTCCTCCAAACATATTTATGTTATTTAACAAACTTGGATACTCCTCTACTATTCTCTCAAGTATGGATATACTTAATGCTCCCTTTAATCCACCACCATCGAATGTTAATATATTAAAATTCGAATTTTTCATATATACATACCCCCATATAAAATGCCTTATATATTTTAAATTTTAGTTAAAATAATTACACTATAATATATATATATTATGCAAATTCTATATTACAAAGTTCCTCTTTCTATAATTAAATTCAGTATCCTGCACTATTAAAACTATACTTTTTATTTGTTTGTACTATACACATATTTTAAGTATTATAAGTTTAAAAGTATGATTTATTATAAATATTTAAAAGTATGATTTATTATAAATAATTGATTAAAATAATATATACTTTAGTAATAGACCATAAAAATATAAATAAGGGTTGACCTTATACAAAGCCACCCCTTATTTATGTTAATTATAATTAATCTTAATAATACTTTGATTATAAAATTTATACCTTATCAGCTAAGCGTATTTTCTTTATCCTAATATTTTTTTCATATCTTCTTCTGGAGTAGATATAGGAGTTAAAGCAAATTTCTCAACCAATATATTCAATACATTTTCAGACAAGAACGCTGGTAAAGAAGGTCCTATATAGATGTTTTTTATACCTAAGTAAAGCAATGTAAGAAGTACACAAACAGCTTTTTGTTCATACCATGATAGAACTATGCTAAGAGGTAATTCATTTACATCACATTCAAAAGCATTTGCCAATGAAATAGCCACTTGAATTGCACTGTAAGTATCATTACATTGTCCCATATCCATTAAACGTGGTAAACCACCTATTTCTCCAAGATTTAAATCATTAAATCTATATTTTCCACATGCAAGAGTCAATATAACAGTGTCTTCAGGAGCTTGTTTTACAAATTCAGTATAATAATTTCTTCCAGGTTTTGCACCATCACAACCACCAACTAATAAAAAGTGTCTTATGTCACCATTTTTTACAGCTTCTACTACTGTATCTTGTACAGATGAAACTGTTCCTCTTGCAAAACCAGTAGTTAGCATATCACCTCCATTTATTCCAGTCATATGCATATCTTCTTTATATCCTCCAAGTTCAAGTGCTTTTTCTATTACACTAGAAAAATCTTTATCTTCTCCAATATGAACCATACCAGGATAAGCAACCACTTCTGTAGTAAATACTCTATCTCTATAACTATCCTTAACAGGCATTAAACAGTTTGTCGTAAATAGTATTGGAGCAGGTATATTGTCAAATTCTTTTTGTTGATTTTGCCATGCTGTACCAAAATTTCCTTTTAAGTGCTTATATTCTTTTAATTTTGGATATGCATGTGCTGGTAATAATTCTCCATGAGTGTATATGTTTATTCCCTTATCTTTTGTTTGCTCTAGCAATTTGTGTAAATCATAAAGGTCATGCCCTGTAACTACAATAAATGGACCTTTTTCAATTTTCATAGGTACTTGAGTTGGCTCTGGTGTTCCATAAGTTTCGGTATTTGCTCTATCAAGTAATTCCATACATTTTAAGTTTATTTCCCCAGTTTTCATTACAAATCCTAAAAGTTCATCACTAGATAAGTCTTCTCCAACTGCTATTAACCCTTCGTAGAAAAAGTCATTCACTTCTTTATCTGTATATCCAAGTACCATTGCATGATAAGCATAAGCAGCCATCCCTCTTAATCCAAATAAAATTAATGATTTTAATGAACGTATATCTTCATTATCATTCCATAAATTCTTCATATCATAGTTATCATTTCTACTACAAGTTGTTGAGCAATCTGAACATCTAGGTACAAGTTCACTTTTTGCTAGTTCAATTTTTTCAATTTGTCTTTTTATAGCTTCATCATCAAAACTTACATTTGTTACAGTAGTAAACAATCCTTCTATCATAACTTTATCTGTTTCTCTTGTTGGTCTATTTTTATTTCCAACAGTTGCTCTTGAAAGTCCAATTAATACTCCTGTAAGTTCATCTTGTAAATTAGCTGTTCCCCCTTTTTTACCACAAGCTCCATTTATAGTACATCCTTTACCACCAACTGTCTGTTCACATTGAAAACAAAACATATTCTCCATCTTTTATTCCTCCCATTTAATTTTATTTATTAAAATTTATTAAATTGTTTACGATTTACTTAATTAGATTTCTCCATCTACTATTTTCCCATCTACAGATATAGTAATTACTTGCCATGGTATCATCTTTCCACTATTTTGTAGGGCTGTTTTAACTGCATTTACGATACCACCACAACAAGGTACCTCCATACGTGTTACCACTATATTTTTAATATCATTTAATCTTAAAATTTCTGTAAGTTTTTCAGCATAATCAACTTCATCAAGTTTAGGGCAACCAATTAATGTAACCTTATTTTTCATAAATTTATTATGGAAATTTCCATATGCATATGCTGTACAGTCTGCTGCTATTAAAAGACTTGCATTCTTTAAATATGATGCATTAGCAGGTACTAGTTTTATTTGCACTGGCCACTGATTAAGCTGAGACTCTTGTGCCTCCATTACTATATTGTTATTTGTAGATATAGTATCTAAATCTTGTCTTTTTATAGACTTAGACTGAGAACCTGGACATCCACATGCTAAATTTTCTTTTTGTGCTCTCTTTGCTTCCATATTTGCTTTTACTGCTTCTTCATCATATTCTGCAGCCTCTCTATTTTCAAATGAAATTGCATTCGTTGGACAAGTTGGTAAACAATCTCCTAAACCATCGCAATAATCGTCTCTTAAAAGTTTTGCTTTTCCATTTACCATACCTATAGCTTCTTCATGGCAAGCTTCAACACATAATCCACAACCATTACATTTTTCTTCATTAATTTTAATTATTTTTCTAATCATTTATATCACCTCATAAAATTTTTTTGTTTAAAATACTACTTTACTAGATATTTATTTTTAAGACATAGGTCTTTTTTATTTTAGATTTTTGTATCAGGATTTTTATATCTCCTTGCTTTTATAAATTTAGTATAGTACAATGAAAAGAAATTATCGGTTGCATATGCAACAAGGAAGTGATTATTTGAAAAAATTTTTAGAAAAACATATAAATCTATTAAGAAGGATTTCTCTGTTTGAAGGGATTAAAGATGATGAACTTGAAGCAATGTTAGAATGTTTGGGTGTTACTGATAAGACTTATCCAAAAGATGACATAATATTTTCTGTAGGAAATGAAGTGACTTCTATTGGAATTATGCTTAAGGGAAGTGCACACATAATAAAAGAAGATATTGAAGGTAATAGAAATATTGTGGCTGAACTTTTACCTGGTGATTTATTTGGAGAGGTGTTTGCTTGCACTAGACTACATAAAAGTACTGTAACAGTAGTGACAACATCTTCATGTGAAGTTCTATTTATAAAGTTTAAAAGTGTGACTGGTATTTGCTCGTCTACATGTGAATTTCACAATAGACTTGTTGAAAATATGTTACAATTAATAGCTGAAAAAAATATTTTACTTCATAACAAAATAGAGTTGCTTTCTTGTAAAACAACTCGTGAAAAATTGCTCATGTACTTTTCAAATCAAATAGAGAGAACGGGTAACTATAAGTTTACAATCCCTTTTTCAAGAAATGAAATGGCTGACTTTTTATGTGTTGATAGAAGTTCTATGTCAAGAGAACTTGGAAAAATGAGAGATGAAGGTCTATTATCTTTTAACAAAAATAAGTTTGAAATCTTTTGTTTCCAAAATAAGTTTGATATTTAAACTTATATGATTCAATACACATAATTTTAATTAATTCAAATTATAGGCATTACGTCTAAATCTAGAATTTATATTTTTACTCAAAAAGTTAATAGATATCTTAATTATATAAATTAAGATATCTATTAATTTTGTATGTTAATTAGCTTACTTTTATGAAAGTATCTCATATGTCTTAAGACATACTTCAATTATATGTTTTTAATTAAATACTTCTTCTTTCCTAATAATATTTAAAAATTTTGCCGTTCTTTCATTTTTTGGATTATTAAATATTTCATCAGGAGTTCCTTCTTCAGCTATCACACCATTATCCATAAATATAATTTTATCAGCAACTTCTTTTGCGAAATTTATTTCATGAGTCACAATAAGCATTGTTATTCCATCTTTTGCAAGCGATTTTATAACACTTAAAACTTCTCCAACAAGTTCTGGGTCAAGTGCAGATGTTGGTTCATCAAATAATATTACATTTGGATTTACTGCCATCGCTCTAGCTATACCTATTCTTTGTTGCTGACCTCCAGATAACTTTGATGGATAAAAATCTTTTCTATCTAACATCCCAACTTTTTCTATTAATTTTATCGAAATTTCTCTAGCTTCTTGTTTACTCTTTTTATGTACTACTATCAATGCTTCCATTACATTTTCTAATGCTGTTTTATTTTTAAATAGGTTATAATTTTGGAATACCATAGATGTATGTTTTCTTAAATTTGCTATATCCTTTTTTGTTGCTTTTTCTACATCTACTTTTACATCTCCAATCATTATTTTTCCTTTTGTAGGCTCAACTAAATAATTTAAACATCTAAGTAACGTAGATTTACCTGTTCCAGATGGACCAAGTATAGCTACTACTTCACTTTGATTTATTTCTAAATTTATACCTTTAAGAACTTCTGTACCTTTAAAACTTTTATGTAAATTCTCTACTTTTATCATTAGTATCCACCTTTTTTAATAAATATAATAGACTAATCACATATTTGATACTAAAAATTAATATGTTAATTTGAAATCTAAAAATAACTTAGTCATTTTATTTTTAAATAGAATATATTCTTATAATTATAATCTAACATTGACAAAGATAACCTACTGCAAGTTGTGCAAATAATGAAGATGCTGTGCTTAAACATTTTTCATCTATATTAAACTTGTTATTATGAAGTCTGTAATTTATATTTTTTTCTTTATTTCCTACCCCTATATACATAAATAAACCAGGTCTTTCCTTCATATAAATAGCAAAATCTTCACCTGTCATTGCTGAAAAATCAATCATTTCAATATTTTCATCTCCAAGTATTTTTAAAGCACTTTTTCTTCTAAGATAATAACGCTACTATCGTTCCTATAATTAATGAAAATATCAGTGAGCTTATTGCTAAAATCACAGTTACATTGAATGATTTCATTATTATTGGAAATAATTCCAAAAAATATTTCATGTTAAAAATCATAAAATAAGTCCCCCTCACTTAATGTTGTTTTTTGCAAACTTTTGTCACATATTAAATTATAATAGAATTTTATTTATTTTTCCAATAGAAAAAAACTATTTCCTTACCCACTTATATAGCCCTTTTTAATATCAAATTTATTTAATATGATTGGGCTGTCTAACTCGTTTTTATAAAATTAAAACATATGAAAAAGTTGTAATATAGATATTTACATATCATTACTGCTATTGCAAATCAACCTCCGTGGAAGACTGTATATTAATCAATAAAAAATTAGATACGAAAAAATTTAGTAAAGAATTAAATATATCTCGTGTATCATTTACTTCAGAAGAATTATTATGGATGTAGTGATGGAACGAATACTGGATATATTAAAATAAAGACTGAGTATATATTAAATATTTTATTACCATATACTAAACATAAATATAGAGTTATCGAAACATCATGTCTAAATTTACTATAATTGACATAGTGTGCCTCCTAAATAATTAAATCATTATCTTCTTTTATCTTTATTGCCTTCTTAAATCCGTCTGAAATCACAAAACTCATAAGAGCAACCACAAAATATACAAGAGTTGGGACTGTAAAGTAAAATCCGAATCCTAAATCTAGGAACCTCATTCCTGTTCCAGTAGTACCGAAAGTTGAACTAAATTCTATAACAGAATTTAAAAGTAAAAGATAGCCAATAAGTCTAAATCTTTTTGCATTTTCATTTATGAATAAGCTATATTCAGAACTATTTAATATTTCTAACAATGACTTTACTATAATAAAATATGATACAACCAAAGAAAACCTTAACATACCAGATATAAAACTTTGTATAGTTGCTTCACCACTAAAACAAATATAACTAAAGCCTTTAATTCCTCCTACAGAAAGTACTAATGCTAAAAGAAAAAATAAAATTTGTAATATACCATTTAATAGATTTTTTATAAATTTATCAGACACTATATCAACTCCTTTAAAATATTTTATATATTATATACTACATCATACAATATCGTTTTTCAATAATTTTTTTATAATAAAAGATATATTTTTATTGTTAAAAATATAAAATATTTTAATTTCCTAAGTAAATATTTTAAGAGTAATTAAAATTATCTGTTGTTAGTGTAAGGTTTCTGATAATTAACACTATGAATATCTATATCTAGATTCCAATTTAAAAATTATTAATATCTAGATTTCAATTTAAAAATTATTAATATCTATATTAAAATTTATTAGATAAAAACCTAAATATAGTCACTAATTTTAAGTTATAATAAGTATATTAAAATCAATAAAAGGGAGTTTTAAATTTGAATGCTGAAAAAATAAATCAATATATTAGGTCAGTTAAACTAAACAGAAAAGGTATACATAGTATAAATGAATATCCATTTAATCTACCAATAGTAAAAAACTTATATCAACTTGAGTTTCATAAAAACGTAACTTTTATAATTGGTGAAAATGGAAGTGGAAAATCAACATTATTAGAAGCAATAGCTATTGAATATGGATTCAACCCTGAAGGTGGGACAAAAAACTTTGGCTTTAGTACTTATAATAGCCACTCTGAACTTCATAAATATATAACAATCACAAAAGGACCTAAAAAACCTAAGCAAAATTTTTTTTTGAGAGCTGAATCTTTTTATAATGTAGCTACTGCAATAGATAAAGCTTCTAGGTTTTCGTCAGGAATAAAAACTATAAACTATTATGGAGGAGTATCATTGCATGAACAATCTCATGGTGAATCCTTCTTCTCATTATTTATTCATAAATTTTCTAAAGAAGGAATATATATATTAGATGAACCAGAGGCAGCACTTTCACCTGCTAGACAGATGGCTTTTATAACAAGATTACACGAATTAGTAACCCAAAATTGCCAATTCATCATAGCAACACACTCACCCATATTAATTTGTTATCCTAATTCAATCATCTATGAAATAAATGAGAATGGCATTAATAAAGTTAAATGCGAAGATAGTGAAAATTATCAACTTACTCAAGATTTTTTAAATCATAAAGAAAAATTCTTAAACATGTTAATTGATTAGTAATCCATAAGACAAACTTTTTAAAATAAAAATTTAAACTTCTAACTATCTCAATTTTTTATTTTATAAGTATATACATAAAAAGACTACATTAAATTAGTTATAATACAAATTTAATGTAGTCTTTTACAAAGTTCATTTTACATCTTAGTATAAATTATAATTTATAATTAATCTACTTCCATATTAAACTTTAATGCTCCTGTAGGACATACCATTACACAAGGTGCATCCATACCCCACTCATTTCGTTCAACACAACCATTACACTTGTTTGCTTTACCATCATTTCCATAAATCAAAGCTCCATATTCACAAGCTTTTTCACAAAGTTTACATCCTATACAATCTTGATTATCTAATATGACAAATTTATTTTCTTTTTTAAAACAATCTTTAGAACATACATCTACACATTTTGCTTCATCACAATGAACACATGATAATGAAAAATACTCTACCTTTTCTTTTTCTTCCACTGTAAATACATGTCTAAAAAATTCACCCTTATCTATGTCATTATCATTTTGGTCTATACAAGCAAGCAAACAAGCCCCACATGCTGTACATAACTCTTTATTGAATTCAAATAAACTTTTCATTATATCCCCCCAATTATTTATTCACTTTTTCAATCTTACACTTACAACTTCTATATGCAGGGAATCCACTATAAGGGTCAAAATTATCACAGATGATACTATTTACATCAGCTTCTCTATATCCATGATACATATGTATGTTTTTATATAAAACTCTATCAGTAACATTGACCTTAACATTCAAACTTCCTATTTTAGTAGTTATTTTTATATAATCTCCATTATTAATACCTAAGTCTTTTGCATCTAAACTAGAAATATCACAACTAGCCTCATTTTTTAATATTCTCGAAAGCTTAACATCATGAAGTCTTGAGTGTAATGCATTTGGAATTCTTGCACCTGATGTTAATAGGTAATTATACTCATCTATATCATCATTAAATTCTTTGTATGTTGGTAATGTATCTAATCCAAAATCTTTATATTTTTCAATAATTGTAGATTTTAATTCAAACTTAGATGTACTAGTATCATAACCTTCCATTGTATACGAACCTACCTCATATGATTTAAAATCTTTACATTTCAATGGTAAATCACTTTCTTTAAGTTCATCTACATCTACACAAGTTCCTTTAAACATATGTCTTATACTTGCTTCATAACCTGCTTTTAAGAAATCATCATCTATGTCCATAACATTTGCTAAGTCAGAAAGTATTTCTACATCTGATTTTGAATCATATAATGTATCAATTACTTTTTTCGTATATGTAATATATCCACCTTGATAACTCTTACATTCTTCTCTTTCAAAAGATGTGCATGCAGGTAAAAGTATATCTGCATATTTTGATGCATCTGTCATAAATAAATCTATATTGACAAAGAAATCTACAGTGTTTAGAGCGTTAAAAAGCCTACCTGAATTAGGAAACATTCTAGCATTTATACCATGACAAAACAATGCTTTTATTTCATAAGGTGTCTTTTCTTCTATTTGTCGAGTTAAATCCATAGCTTGAAATTGATTTACCATTTCATTCCAAAGAGGAAATCTTTCCCCACCAATTCTTTCATTTATATTTTTAGGTAGCACTTCTTTTACAAACTCTTTTTCTAATGTTTGAAATCCTCCTACCTTACCAGCAAAATAATCTTGTTTTGGTATGTTACCTCCAATTTTATCATAATTACCTGTTATAGCAGATAGAGACATCATTGCCCTATAATTTTGAAATCCATTTTGGTGATGAACTACTGGAGCAGCACTTTCATTTATACAAAATGGACCTTTCGATAACATCTCTACAGCTTTTACTATATCATCTTTAGAAACCCCTGTAATTTTGTTGACAGTATCTAAATCAAATAATTTTACATATTTCTTGTATTCATCAAACCCATGTACATGTTTTTCTATGTATTCTTTATCTATCAAATCTTTTTCTATAAATAAATTAGCCATTCCTAGAGCTAAAGCTCCATCAGTACCAGGCTTAACTCTCAAGTGCAAATCTGCTATTTTTTGAGTTGTTGGTGTTATCCTAGGGTCTACAATTATAAATTTTAAACCTTTTTCCTTTAGTTTACTTAAATTTACACTATTTAAAAATTTAGAGTAGTATGGATTAAACCCCCAACCTAAATAAGTATTTGCATTTTCCATATCCTGCATTGTAAAATTTCTCCCAGTTGCAACATTTCCAGCCATCTGTGCTGATGTTGAACAGGAGCTTGATTCTGTACCATAATTAGGAGAACCAAATGAAGATGCAAACCTTTGTAAAAACGGTCTATACCACTTTCCATACCCTGTAAAAAATGCTACATGTTTTGCTCCATATTCGTCTTTTATTTTATTTAATTTTCCCCCTATTTCACTATAAGCTTCTTCCCATGATATTGGCTTAAACTTTCCTTCACCTCTTTTTCCAATCCTCTTCAGTGGTGTTTTTATTCTATCTTCTCGATACATATATTCTCTATTACAAAGCCCCTTTGTACACAACAACCCTCTGTTCATTGGATGCTCTTTTGTTCCTTCTATTTTTATTACTTTGCCATCTTTGACATATGCATCAATTCCACAATGAATTCCTGGAGAACAAATATCACATAAAGTCTTCTTTATTTCTATTCCTGTTTCCTTACATGGTATCTTAGCCTTAATCAATTTATAACTATCCATATCAATATCTTCCTTTCCCAATGATAAATATAAAACACTATAATTATTATACATTCTTTTAATTTAAATATCATAAACTTAAAATATGTTTTTAATAATTAAATTTTATATACATTTATAAACTACTTAAATCATTATTTTTCACTCCTAGTTTACAGGAGATTACAATAAAAATCTAATAGCAAATTGTTATTTATATATATTTTGCAATAGATAAAAGCTATTTATATATGCTTTAATTTAAACACTGTATTTAGAGTGTAAATTGAATAGATTTAGATTATAATATATACAGTGAGGTAAGGTGAATAAAATGAAAATAGATATGATATATAAATTAATCAAAAGAAATACAGAACCATCAAGATGGTCAAGAGGTATAAAATACTATAGTAATCAATTAGTTGATTATATAGACATTGATATTGATGACTTACAAAATAACTTGCTAACATTTCGTGGTGGAGTCAATTCTGAGGATAATTATAGCTTTTATTTTAATTCAATAACAATAGATATAAAACACTTTAAAATAATTGAAAGTGACTGTAGTTGTGTTGATTGTCAATCAAATATTACAAATCGAGGCATCTTTATATGTAAACATCTAGTTGCTATTGTGATAAAAAGCCTAAAGCAAATAAAAAGTAAAAATGACATTCCTCCTGTTCTAATAGATATATTAGATGATGATAAAGATAAACTTTCTAAGACTGATTCTAAAGTCGGCTTGGACTTAAGTAAACAACTACTTTCTTTTTTAAATGATACTAAAAAAGAAAGAGTCAATTTAGATGTATTATTAAACATTGATTCAAACAAAGCAATTGCTGAGTTTAAAATTGGAATCGATAAAATGTATGTTTTAAAAAATATCACTGAATTTGCATATTCAAAACTTAATGGATATGAATTGGAGTTTGGAAAAAAATTTATTTATAATCCTAACATCCATTATTTTGCTGATGAAGATGAGAAGTTAATAGATATGATAGAAGAATATGGAACAAATCTTTCATATAATTTTTCTTCGTCATACTCAAAAAAGTTCATGGAAATAAATATGAGTTCTCTGAAACAATTTTTGAATGCTCTTAAGGACAAGGATTTTACTCTAATTTTTTCTAAGGAAGAATATCATCCAAAAGTATCAAGTGATATTTTACCAATAAAATTTAATTTTAAAAATATAGAAGATAAAATTGTCTTATCCTCCAAAGACTTACTACCTGTTCCACTTAGTAGAAAAGGTGATGTACTTTTATATGAGAATAATATCTACTTATTGTCTCATAAAAAGGCTCGAGATTATTCAAAAATCTATCAAGTATTATCAAAATCTAAGGAATTAAAATTTGATAAAGAAGACTCTAAAGATGTTTTAGGGCTATTAGTGCCTAAATTAAAGTCAATATCCAAAGAAGTTTATTTGGATGAAAACATAAAAAATAATATAGCAAATAATTTTGAAACAGAGTTTTACTTTGATATAATTGATGGCAATGTATGTTGCGACATAAAGTATATCTATGATGATGAAGGTGGTAAAAAATTTATACTTCCCAATATACAAAAGGAGGCTAAAATTGAAAATAAAATGCTTTCTTCACAATTTGTAAAAGAAAATAACAGATATACATTTAAAGGAACTGACTATGACCTATTTACATTTTTAGATTTACAGTTAGAATCTTTAAAGGAATTTGGAGATATCTATTATTCTGAAAAGTTTAAATTGAAGAAAATATATAATTCTTCATCAATTCAAGCTTCAATTAATCAAACTAATCAAAATTATCTAGAATTTAATTTTAATATATCTGATATAAATCCAAAAGAGTACAAAGATATTCTAAAAGCTCTCCAAGAAAAACGTACTTTTTATAAGCTAAAAGATGGAAGTTTTATAGACTTATCAGAAAAAGAAACTAAAGATTTTTTTGAACTGGTTGAAAATTTGGATGTAATTGATAAATCAAAAGATAATAAAATTCATAATAATAAAGCTCTATATATAAATGAAATGATAAAAGGTAAAGATTTAAAATTTATAACTGGTAAAAATGAATTAGAAAATACATGTGCTAAATTTAGAAATTTTAATGTTATAAATTCAGAAATTCCAAGTAATTTAAAAGCAAATCTACGTGACTACCAAATAAATGGTTTTAATTGGTTTAAAGTTTTAGATTTTTATAAATTTGGTGGTATATTAGCTGATGAAATGGGTCTTGGAAAAACAATACAAACTATTACATTTTTACTATCTGTATTCAATAAAAAAAGTATTATTGTTACGCCAACATCACTTATTTATAATTGGAAAAATGAATTTGAAAAATTTGCTCCAGATATAAAAGTTCTATTGATACATGGAAATAAAAAAGATAGAGAAAAGTGCTTTAGAGAAATAAACGATTTTAATGTAGTCCTTACAACATATGGTACTCTTAGAAATGACTTAGAAAAATATAATGAAATAATTTTTGATTATTGTGTAATAGATGAGGCTCAAAACATTAAAAATCCAGTGGCTTTAGTAACAGAAGCTGTAAAAAATATAAATGCCAAAAATAAATTTGCACTTACTGGTACACCTATGGAAAACAATTTAGTAGAGTTATGGTCTATATTTGATTTTATAATGCCTGGATATTTATATAGTAGAGGAAAATTTCAAGAGTTATTTATAAATAAAGAAGATAATGTTGAAAATTTAAAAAGACTTATAAAGCCTTTTATTCTTAGAAGAAGTAAAAAAGAAGTAATGAAAGAACTCCCAGACAAGATTGAGAAAAACTTTTTTGTTGAATTAAATAAGGAACAGAAAAAAATATATAGTGTGTATGCAAAAGATATACAAGATAAAATGAAAGATAAAAATCTTAAGAAAGATAAAATAGTTATTTTCTCTTATTTAACTAAACTAAGACAGCTTTGTTTAGACCCAAGTATAGTGGTAAAAGATTATAATAAAAAAAGTTCAAAAATAGAAACATGTCTAGAAATACTTAGAGATAGTATAAATGAAAATCACAAGATATTATTATTTTCACAATTTACATCTGTCCTTAAAAATATAGGCAAGGAACTTGATAAGTGTAAAATTGCATATCACTATATAGATGGTAAAACTAATGCTAAAGAAAGGCTTGAACTTGTAGATAAATTTAATAATAGTACTGACAAAAAAGTTTTTTTAATATCTTTAAAGGCAGGTGGTACAGGATTAAATCTTACAACTGCTGATATTGTAATTCACTTTGACCCATGGTGGAATCCATCAGTAGAAAATCAAGCTAGTGACAGAGCTCATAGATTCGGTCAAAAAAATGTAGTACAAGTTATAAAGTTAATTGCTAAAGGCACTATAGAAGAAAAGATAATAAAATTACAAGAAAATAAAAAAGAGCTTATAAATCAATTTATAAATGGAGAGCTTTCTAACGAAGGTGTATTAAGAAGTTTATCTGATAGTGAGATAATGGACTTGTTTAATTGAAGGTAAGATATATAGTAAGTAAAAATAAAATACTACTATGTTATTTGTAATTGATAAACAGGAGTTTCCTAAAATATAGGAAACTCCATAATATCTTAAGCTTTGCAAGTTATATATAAATCTTTCTTTGCTTATATATTAACCTTCTTTATAAATATACAATTAATCCAAACAATCCAGATAACACCATCATAAGTATAGGTCCAATCTTATATTTTCGTAAACAGTACAATGAACAACAAAATAAAATAACAGCTATAATATCTATATTTTTGAAAATATTGGTAGTATAATAATTTGAAGAACCAAAAAATGTCAACAATATAATTGTAAATCCTGCTGAGATGATTAATCCTAAAGAGGATGCTTTCAGTCCATTTAAAATTTCAAAAACAAATTTCGAATTCTTATATTTTTTAAAAAATCCATATAAAAACATAGAAATAATTATTCCTGATATTATACAACCAACTGTTGCTGATATAGCACCCTCAATTCCTGCCACTTGCATACCAACAAAAGTAGAAGTATTAACAGCTAATGGACCTGGAGTCATTTGAGAAATTGTAATAATATCAGTAAAAACCTTTTGTGTTATCCATCCTTGCTTAAAAACTACCTGTTCCTGTATAATTGGAATAATAGCATAACCACCACCTATACTAAACATTCCTATTTTCAAAAACGTAAAGAATAAATTTATAATCATATACTCTCCCCCTTTTTTCGAAGTTGAATATATATAGCAAATAAACAAATCAAACAACTTAAAAGTAATACGAGTATTACATTAATTTTAAGGAAAGTACAAGCAATAAATGAAAATGGTACTAATAGATTTAATAACATTGATTTTTCATTAAGAATCATTTTATACATATCTATAGTCAAATCTACAATCAATGCAGCAACGCATGCCTGCATACCTTTTAAGATTGCAATTATATAAATATTTGAAGAAAACGCAACATACCACCTTGAAACAAGTCCTAAAATTACTATAGGAGGTATAATTGAACAAATACAACTGATAATTACTCCTATAAATCCAGCTGTTCTTTTACCTGCTAAAATGCTTAAGTTGATTGCAATTGCTCCAGGTGAAGATTGAGCAATTGTAGCCATTTCCATAAGCTCTGATTCACTAAATATTTTTTTATCCATAACATAGTACTTTTTTATCATAGGAACAACAACGTATCCACCACCAAAAGTAAAGGCACTTATAAATAAATTTATATAGCAAAGCCATAAATACAATTTAATATTTTTTCTCATAATATTCCTTTCTATGTGCACATGGACATATTATAAATGTTGTAATGCTATTTGTAAAATGATAAAATATTGTTGCAGACATGAATTTAATTCATGAGTAAAGGAGTCTAATTATGAATTTTAAACATTGCATTATTTTTAGAGAAGTTGCAAGAGTAGAAAATTTCACTAAAGCTGCAAATAATCTATTTATTACACAATCAGCAGTTTCCCATGCAATAAGAGAGCTTGAGAATGAGGCTGAAACCAAATTATTTGAGCGATTACATAAAAGTGTTAAATTAACAAAAACAGGAGAACTTCTTTTACAAGAAATTTTGCCAATACTTGAAAATTTAGAAAATGTTGAATCAAGGATTAAAAACTTAGAGTGTGAAACGCCCATACATATTGCGTCTTGTATTACGTTTGCTCAAATATGGCTGCCTCAATTAATAAGGAGATTTCAAGAAATATCTCCAAATACTAAGATTAATGTTGAAGTTCATAGTGCATTAAAAGCATTAAAATTATTGAAACAAGGAAAGGTTGATATAGCTTTTATTGAAGGGAAAATCATACAAGGCGCATTAGAAATCAGAAAATTTTCTTCTTATGAATTATGCATTGTATCTTCACCAAGCTATTGCAATACTGCCGAGTTAAGTTTATCTCAACTATTGGGTATGGATTTACTATTACGAGAAAGAGGAAGTGCTGTACGTGAAACTTTTGAATCAGCTGTAACCTTGCAAGGTTACAAAGTACATGCAAGCTGGGAAAGTGTAGATTCACAATCCCTAATAGAAGCTACTAAAAATAGTTTAGGTGTTTCAATTCTTCCTAAAATTCTAGTTGAGCAAGAAATAGAAAAAGGAAACCTTATACAGATATTTATTCCTGATTTTAAACTTTTTAATGATATTACTGTAGTAATAAATAAAAATAAGTATAAATCTGCCTCATTAGAAAAACTATGTAAATTAATTTAGCATTTAAAAGGATACTTGATAAATTCTATGAGATACTCAAGTATCCTTTTTAAACAATGTTTGTTATTTTTTATAAGTCTCTCTTCCATTGTTTGTTATTCATTATTATATACAAAAACTTTTTAAATTACTTCTTAAGAAAACCTTTAGCTATTTTTAAGAAAGCAAGACCATTTGATAAAATTGCAGGATGACCAATTTATTAAAAAAGTATTATCAATACATAATAGATATGTCTAATTACATATTTTAATAACACCCTTTTTAAATTTTTTGTAATATAAATAAAAATTTGTTTGTGTTATTATTTAATCCCAGCTCTGTAATTCAATAATATTTCCCTCTATATCTGTTGCATATACAAATGTAGCAACTTGTCCATTAGGATATTTTGTTTTAACAATTTCTCCAACTTGACCTCCACCTGCACTTTTTATTTTATTTAGGGTTTCTTCAACATTTTCAATTTCAAATGCGATGTGTGAAAAACCATAATTATTTATATTTTTTTGAAGCACTTCACCATATAAATTATATGAAAATATTTCTAATGTTGGTAAACAATCATCATATCCAGGTAAAGCTAAGTGCACACCTTCAATATGAGCATCTTTTATCCCTGTCAATCTATCCAACCATTCACCTTTTAGGTTTCTTTGTGGTGGTACTTTTCTGCATTCAAATACATCTTTATAAAATTCAGACAGCTTTTCCCAGTCTCTTGCTATTATATTTGTATGTACGTATCTCATATATTCCAACGCCTTTATAAAATATAAAGTATTCTTTATTTCCATAACACACTCTATTCCATGCTCAAATTATATCATTAAATTATTCTTTTAAAAATTTCTTTGCTACATTTGAAAAAATTAATCCATTTGATAAAATAGCTGGATGTCCACCTTTATTAAACAGATGCATTTTTCCATTTTTAATTTTTTCAAGAAGTGATGAAAAAGTATTTTCAAAGAAATCATGAGCTACTAAAGATACAAATTCATCTTCTTTACTTCCTGTTAAAAGTACATCTGGTTGCATAGTTTCTAGAGGCTTATGAAAAAATTTACCTATAGTTTTATAATGTTCAAAAATAGCTTCTGTATCATTATCTACTACTTGCTCCCAATTTTCGCCTTGATTGTAAATATAAAAAGCTTTTGCATCATCATCTTGCTTTGATGCTTCACGCTCTAATTTCACATTTTGCACAAAGGACTCTAGAGGAGCTTCTCCTTCAAAACTATCTGCAATTACCTTATTCACTAAATCGGGTCTTTCAAGTGCAACATTTAATGCAACAAGAGCTCCTCCACTACTGCCAATTATATTTACTTTTTTATAGTTCATCTTTTCTAAAAAACATATAACTTGCATAGCCTCATCAAACCATAAATCGACAGAAAACTTATCAACCATTTGAGATTTGCCATGACCAACAAAATCAATTAATATTATTTTATATTCATCTTTATAAAAATCGATTATATCATCAAACATCTTAGATGAGGCTGTATTTCCATGTAAAAAAAGTAATGGTGTACCATCTCCAATTTCATTATAGTAACACTGTTTGTTATTATATTTAAAGTATGCCATATGTTTCCCCCTTTAATATTTCTATAAATATATGTTTATGATTTACATTTAAAATGACTATTGTCATAGACACTTAAAAATAGTATAACTTAGAGTATAACCAAAATCAATAATACCTTAGTTGATTTGTTGTTTACTTAAGTTATTATAATCTAACTTCTGTAAAGTTTCTTTTTTGTACGAAAATGTTCTTTCCATTTGCAACTTCATTTCGATAGCAAAGCAATTCATTAGTATTGATACTTTTACTTAAATTCATAATTTCATCATCAGAGAGAGCATTTCCTGTATCTGTAATAAAAATATTCAATCTCTCTTTCCATTGTTCATTAAAAATTTGTTCTTTTTGGGCAACTAGTACATTTACTGTTAAATCTTAAATCCTTGAGATATGTCACAAAACCCATGCAATAGTTTCATCTTTACTTGTTGGCACAATAGCATATTCATTTCTGTTTAAGTCATTAATAAGTTTGTCCACTTCATTTTTTTCTGTATTTGATATTTCTGAGAGATGTAATTTTGAATGAATTTCTAAAAATAGTGTTTTTACCTGTTCTATTTTTTCTTCTTTACGTATGATTTTATTTAATTCTTTGTGTACTTCACTTAACCCATTTCCAAAATATTTCATATAGTACCTCTTAATCAAATTCTTTTTTCTTCTAATTTTATTTTATCTAGCCTTTATAATCTCATTATACTTAGAAAATACAAAACCAATGCAATTTATTATAATAATTAACTAATAATGATAATTGAATTATTGTATATCTCTTTTTACCTTAACCATTTTTTTCTTTATAGGAATCTCTTTATATCTTTTCAATATCAAGTCTCCCTTGTAATTTAATATATCTATATATGAACATAAATCTTGAACTTCGATTACACCTATATCATCATTAGTAATACCTTTTATATTACTAAATGCTCCAACTATATCTAAGACCCTTATCTTCTTCTTTTTGCCAGCATTTAAATATAATTTAACTACTTCATTTTCTAGATTTGATTTTATATCTCTACTTTTGTTTGAATTTTTAGCAATTTTTTTTCTTTTCGATACTTCTTTCAAAATTTCTTTTGAATATTCTTCAAACAAAACTTTACCCTTAATAATACTACTTTGTTCTATATTAGTTAACTCATTTATTTTATATCCTACATATGTTTCTATATTATCTATATATTTCTCATCTTTTTCATCTACTATAGTGATAGCTTTTCCACTATTTCCTTTTCTACCAGTCCTACCTATCCTATGTATATAGTTTTCCTTATCTTGTGGCACATCATAGTTTATGACTAAAGAAATATCATCAATATGTATTCCTCTAGATGCTACATCACTACTAACTAATACATTAAACTTTATATTTTTAAAATCCTTAATCACAAATATTCTTTTTTCTTGTGATAAATCTGCATGTAACTCTCTTACCAAAAAACCTTCCTTACTCATTTTATTATATAGTTTAGATACTTTTTCTTTAGTATTACAAAATATTATTACACTCCTTGGATTTTCGCTGTATATTAATTCTTTTAAAACTACATACTTATTTCTTTCCTTTGACTTGATTATTTTATCATCTATTTGTCTTAATCCTTCATTAGTGTTACTTTCATTTCCTTCTACATTTATAATGCTGTAATCTGGCATATATTTTTCACATATATATTTTATCTCTTCACCTATTGTAGCTGAAAAAAGACCTAATGTTCTCTCTTTAGGTATATTTGTTAATATTGTTTCCATTTGTTCAAGAAAACCTTTATTAAACATTTTATCAGCTTCATCTATTATTAAATACTTTATTTTTTCTAAATTAATAGTGCCTCTATTTATATGGTCAATTATTCTACCCGGAGTAGCTACAACGACATGAACCCTTTGCTTTAACTCAGCTACTTGTTCTTTTATAGATTGTCTACCAAATATAGCACTACATCTTACCTTCTTTAACCTTCCTATACTTGATATCTCATCTTTTACCTGTAGCGCTAATTCTCTCGTTGGTACTACTATAAGTGCTTGAATATTATTGTATTCTATATCAATATTTTCACATATAGGTATTGCAAAACTTGCTGTTTTCCCACTTCCTGTTTTTGATTTTACTGCTATATTTTTACTATTTAACAATTCTGGAATAACTTCTATTTGTACCTTAGAAGGTACATTATATTCTAAATTTTTTAATGACTTAAGTATCTTTTTATCCAATTTAAAACTTTCGAATGTATATTTCATATATTACCACCTTATTATGTTTATTTTTATCTTATCAATTATATTTTTCTCCATTATATTATTATAATGTAAGACACCGATATTTTTATACTTTTTATCATTATATATAGATTTTAGCAGAAAAAATTATGAACTAGTCCTTAAATCAAAATAAAATCTAAAAAAATACCCCTTATTAACATTGATAAGTCAATATTTTCAAGGGGTATTTTTTTTAGATAATTAAATTGATTTAAATAAACTGAATTAGTATACTTCTTAGGTTTAATTTATATTCCTAGACAATTTTTCAATTTATATCTAAGATTAAAAGGTATTAATCAATACCTAAATTACCATAATCTCACATACCTATATCTTTATTCAAAATACCTTCTGTAATTAATCGTGCTATATAGTCATAACCTGCTTCATTGGCTTTATTGCAATCATCCACATTATCACAGAAAAAACTTTCAATTTGTATTGCAACTGGATTCGTGTTTCTCAAGATATATAAATTTTCTCTTTTTTTAGCTCCTCTATTTTCAAATAATTCTCCAAGTTTATTAGATACTCTTTTAGCATATTCTAATCCTTCATTACCATAATAAAGTACTTCTGCACCAAAGCTTTTTCCATCACTTTTATTTAAATGTAGCTCTACTAGTAAATCATATTTGCCACTATTTACTTTTGGAACTCTATAAAAAAACTCTTCTTTTTCTGCTACAAAATGTCTTTCTGGACAAATTATTACATCTACTGTATTACCTTGACTTATGAGCATCTCTGCTAACATAGGAGCTAATTTTTTATTATAACTATACTCATCAACTATTGCATTTACACCTGTACTTTTTCCACCTTTTAGTATACTATGACCTACTGTTATGCATATTTTCATTTACTTTTTGTCACCTTCTTTTAAAGCTAAAATTTGTATAATAGTAATATGATTTTAAAGCTATTACTAGTAATAATATATTAATTGAAGATGGCAAAAGTTCTCATAACTTATCATTTTTTTAACATATTTGTCTTATTTTAGCATAAATCTAGATGCTTAATTTTATTTATTACAATTATTATTTAACTCTATTTCATAATAACTACTGTAAATCCAGTATAAGTATTATAGTTCAACACATTATCTAACAGTATATGTTACAAACATTGAATTATTTGGTGTATTCCTAAGAATACTGTGGTTATTAAATTTATATTTCTATATTTATTACAGATATATTGCAAGCTAAAATTTCCTCAAGAATCACAAATTTCTTATCTCTAACTTTTCTAACACTTTTATTCTTAAACTATATACTTGTCATTATAATATTATAATAAATTATTTGATAATAGCTTATTGTTAAGGCTTTATAATCAATTTATAAGTCATAAATACTTGATTAACTGATTTTTTATAATTGATGCTATTTTAACAATAATTATCACCTTATATCTAATCTATAATAATATTTGTATACATTAAACCATATAATTGTTTTAGTAATTTTAAATTTTATGTACAACCAATTAATAGTATAATAAAAGCGATGTATTTATGAATAATTCACCATTATTCAGTTCATTTATTGATATATGTTCAGTTTTTATATTTATACTTTTTACATCTTCATAAACTATTCCAACAGGTGAACAAATAAAGCAAGAGAAACCAAAGGTTTTAGTAACTTTTTTAACTTTGCTAGGAGTAATATTAATTTGATTTTTGTAATTTTCTATATTTTCATTAGCCATTTTTATATTACTTCTATAGTCCTTATCTTCTTGAATGTTATAACTATTATCTAATTTATTTACTGATTTAAATCTACTATAATTTCTACAACTATAGTTAATTTCAAACTCTATACTTCCAACAATTATTAAATTGCATAGTTTTAGATTTTTGTCTTTATTTATAGGATTTTTTATAAGTTTTATACTAAGTATTTTGCTATTTGTATTCACTTTTAATATATCTTTTAGATTTTTAGGTGCTTTTAAAGTATTGCTTATATTTAATTGTTTAAATACAGCTTTTTTAATACTTGTATAAACACGATTACTTTCTATTGATATTTTCATTGGAAATTTTTCCATATCATACTTATAATAATAATATATATTAGCGTGGTTTTCTATAACCCTACATGCTGAATTTGCTAATACTATACTTTTAAAAGATATTATTTTTTTACAATTTGTATTTATTTTACCTATGTAAAAACCTTGTTGTGGATTTAATCCACCCTTTCTGATACCATTAACTTCTACAGTATTATTTATAAATTTTATGTACTTAGAAATATAATCTTTAAAAAATATATTCCCAGTTTTGCGATTACTCATATTTGTAACAACAATAGTATATGTTAAAATATCAAATACAGATGCACATTCTTTATCAACATATTTTTCTACCTCTAAAATATTTCCACTCATATCATTTGAAACAATATTACTAAAAGTAGTTTTTGTTATTATAGGGCTTCTAGATAATAACTTATAACTAAAATCTCCCCCATATTCATTGATACCTCTCATTGCACCCACCTTTCTATAATTTAAATATTATCTTATTTTAAAATTATTGTCATAACTTATAATTGTAGTTACACTTATAAATAAATTATTGTCATCTAAAATGGATGATGTTATATCTTGTATAATATACTTTAAATTAATTTTATCGTTATTTTTTATTCCTCTAGGCATTTGTATAAATGTACTAAAAGGTATTTTTAATTCAAGTATATTTTTCTTTGTAAAATTCCTATTTCTTTTAGCATTATTTATATTTTCTAACCTTATGTTAGTATTTATATCGCCAACTAAAATTAACTTTTTACCAGTCATCTGCTCATCCTCTAACGACATACATTCTATTGTATCAATCAATTTTATATCGTGGATATTCATGCCACAAATAGATGTATCTAATAAATTTACTCCAGATTTTTTAGAAACTAGCTTAAAATTTTTATATGTATTAAATTGAGAGAAGTAAAGTGTATTTTCTAGACTCTCACATTCTTCCAGATTATATATAACCTTATCTTTTTCATGCATGATTTCATCAATCTCCCTATATCTATATATTAATACTATTCATTATAACTATTCCAAATTACCATTTTTAATTTTGTATGAAAGAAATATCGCTATTTATAAGATATGATATATTTTTGATAGATATCATACCTTTTATTTAAAATAAAAATATAATTTTAAAATTATAAATTAAATATTTCTATTGACTTTTTATTTGTGATTGATTATAATTTTTATAGACCGACGGTCAGTCTTAAAAAGTGAGGTGTTCTAGAAATGCAAGATTTAAATAAAATGAATAGTTGTTTTAATAAGAATTTTAATTTAATAGTACTTGGTCAAATTGTCTCTATACTTGGTTCATCGTTGTTAAGATTTGGACTTTCCACTTATATTTTAGATATGACAGGACGTGCAGACATATTTGCAACTTTATACGCAATATCAAGCATACCTCTTTTACTTTCTCCAATTGGTGGTGCAATAGCTGATAGATTTAATCGTAAAAATTTAATGGTTATATTTGATTTTATTAGTTCAGTTATTATTTTTACTTTTATTTGTCTTCTTTCTACTTTAAATAATTCTATTGTATTAATTGGGGTTATTATGGTACTATTATCAATTATTAGTTCTATGTATCAACCTACTGTGCAAGCAAGCATACCTTTAATAGCAAATGAAAAAGATTTAGAACAAGCAAATGGAATTGTAAACGGAATAAGCTCTCTTTCAAGTATGTTTGCTCCTGTACTTGGGGGTTTGTTATATGGCCTTATTGGAATTAAGATGCTTCTTATTGTAAGTTGTATTGCATTTTTTCTATCCGCAGTAATGGAAATGTTTATTCATATACCTTTTAATAAAAGAAAAGTTAATGAAAGCATAGTATCAACAATAGTCAGTGATATGAAAGAAGGATTTTCTTATGTTATAAAACAATCTTATATTAGTAAAGCCATGATTCTAGCTGCTTCTTTAAATTTATTTTTGACTCCATTCTTACTTGTAGGAATACAATATATTTTACGTATAACAATGCATAGTAGTAATAATATGTATGGCATAGGGATAGGAATTATTGAATTTAGTAGTGTTTTAGGTGCACTTTCAATAGGTCTGTTTGCTAAAAAAATGAAAATGAATACACTGTATCGCTGGTTAATGTTAATTAGTATTCTGATGATACCAATGGCTATTTCTATTTCACCTTTAATGCTTAGACTAGGATATTATCCATCTTTTATATTGTTATTTATTTGTGTTATACCTATAGCCATGTCTATGACAATTATTACTATATTCGTTTTAACTATTGTTCAAAAACAAACTCCTAATGAATTATTGGGTAAAGTAATGGCTACTATTACCGCTGTATCACAGTGTGTTGCTCCAGTTGGTCAAATTATGCATGGAAAATTATTTGAAATTTTCAGTTCCACAGTCTATATACCTATAGTATGTATGTTCATAATTATGCTATTAATTTCAATTCTTGCTAAGTATCTATATAAGAATGAATCAAAAGCATAAAGTATAAAATAATTAAAAATTATTTTTAAATGTACAAACCGATTGGAAAACAGACTTTAATCATCCACAAAATGTTAAAAAGCAACAGATAAATAAAGTATGACGCATTATTATCTGTTGCTTTATTCATTAGAACTACCTTTATTAAGTATACAATTATACTTCTATGTCTTCAACTTTTGAGATAAGCCATAAATATGAAAGTCCAGCTAATACTGCTGCTACTATCCAGACAATAATAAAAGGAATATATGTGTGAAGCATAGTTGTTATAATGTTAGCAGTGCAGGAGGCAAGAATAACAGAGACTATAATCGTTGTTTGAATGGAATATTTTCGAAATCCAATGCTAACAGAAATTACACCTATAAATAAAGAGAATACAGCACACAAAATTGTTTCAATAATAATCTTAAAAAACAATCCAAGAGTAAAATTATCAGAAATCATAGGAAAAAAAGCTTCTGTAACCATAAATATAAGGAGGGAAATAATCGTCCCAAGCAACATAAAACTCAAACATAATGTAGCTATCAATACAATCTTTGAGTTCAATAAAGTCTTTCTATTTATTGGATAAGTAAAAATCAAAATTGCATTTTTTCCAGAATATTCTTTTATAACAAATGTGGAAAACAATACAGCTGATAAAATGGCATAAGCTGACATTTGTAGAACGTTAGTGATTACCCAAATATTATGGTAATTAGAAAACTCAGCAGAATCTGTATCCCCCCCTGTATAAGCAATCATAGCAAATGTATACAAAAATCCTAATACACATAAGGTAATGATACCCATGGCATGAAGATAAGGGCGAATATTATTTTTTTTTAGTTCTAATTTTATAAGTTTATACACAGTTGTTTCCTCCATTCATTATTTCAAAAAAATACTCTTCCAAGCCATTAGGAAATTCTTGTTTTACTGCAGACATAGGAATTTCTTTTAAAATACTTCCATTCGAAATAATGCCTATTGTATCAGCTATATACTCTATTTCACTTAATATATGACTTGAAATAATAAGTGTCATATCATATTCTTTTGCAAGTGTTCTGAATAAATCACGCATTTGTTTTATTCCCATAGGGTCAAGACCATTGATAGGTTCATCAAGTAAAAGAATATCTGGATTATGTATCATTGCACGAGCAATCCCCAACCTTTGCTTCATACCCAAAGAAAACTTACATACCTGTATCTTTCCAGTATTTTCGAGTCCTACTTTTTGCAAAACAGCATTTATATCTGCATCACAAAAATTCATGTAAGCATTATGTATCTTTAAATTTTCCTCAGCTGATAAATGTTCATAAAAAATTGGTGTTTCTATAATACATCCAATTTTTCTTAAAATATTATTACGATTTTCTGATATATTCATATCAGAAATCATTATATTCCCAGTGGTTGGTTTTAATAAACCTGCTATCAATTTTAGTACTGTAGTTTTTCCAGCTCCATTTGCACCTAAAAATCCATAAATACTTCCTTTCTCTACATTTATATTGCAATGTTTTATGACCTCTTGATTATCAAATACTTTTACCAAATCTTGAACTTTAATGATTGTATTCATTTTCTTTAATATTTTCCTTTCTCTATGAACCAGTATTTATTTTTAGTGTTTATTAAATCTTTCAAATTTGATTCATTCATAATTCATAAAATAATATTACTTCAATTAGACAATATAGTGTCTTATCTAAGAATACTATTTCAAATACAAAAAGTCAATATATTGTCTAAAATAAAAATAAAACTTATATTTATTAAGAGGCACAATGAGTATGACATATATTAGAATAATTAGGATATTTAATATTACTGAAGTAAAGCTTTCAATATTAAAAATGATATAAAAATAGTGACTATCTTAATTATTAAAATTAATTATAGTCACCATTTTGTATAGTTTAATTAAATATTATTTTATATGTGAGTTTGATAGAATTTATTTTCATTAAATCTATTATTCTGGTTTATACATAATTTTCTTATTATTATCATATATTACCAAAGAATTTGATTTTACAATTTCATTTTCATATTTAACATCTTTTTCAGAGAAATTAGCTACTACTTTTAAATCATCTCCATATTTAGTCATTTGAACTAATCTATCATCAGAAATAAACTTAAAGTCTGTCATTTCTCTTTTAATAGCCTTTTTATTGAACTCTGACCATACTTTATCATGAGAAATTATTTCACCTTTATGTTTTTCCCATTCAGTTCTATCTATATAATACATAGGTGGTGTATTATATAATACTTCTTTCATCATTCTACTTCCAACTTCATCCTTAATTTTGAAAGTTCCCCATAGCCATTGATGAGAAGATACAACAGAATCATTATAAACTAATCTAAATAAAGGTAAAGAATAAGTTGGGTCTATAAATATTTTTTTATATTTTTCTTTTACAGGTATCTGCTTTGAAAAGACTTCTGGCACTCCTCCTGTTGGAGAATAGTATCTACCAACATAATATTCACTTTCTTTGTTCTTACTCATATCTTTATCTACCCAAGCAAACGCTGGTGTTTCAAGCCCATGTGCAAATGCTATAGTGCTACTTGCAAAGTCATTTCCTCCTTCTGAACCTATAACCATATTTGCATTATCTCTTATATATGACATTCTTTCAAGTCTAGCTTTTAAATCTTGTGACTGTGTTGTTATATGATTTGGAGAATAATCATCAAAAATTTCTCCTGTAGCATCACAGTCTATAAACCAAGAATTAAATTCATACCCCTCATTCAATATACTTTTTACTCTCTCTTTTACACTTGGTAAAGATAATGTAGGATTTAGTTGTCTTCCTTCTCCTTGAAATCCAGATTCTTTTTCACCTTTTTTATTTTCTATAGTAGCATTTTCATATAGTGACTTATCTTTAAATGATGCTGTACTCCATTTTTCTTCCCCTGGCTTGTGTATAGAATGATATGAATCATATGGTCCTACAAGATAACCTAAATCATTAGCTCTTTTGACTATTTCTGGTGATACATAACCTTCTTCCATATCATCAAACCCTATCCAAGCATTATCAATACCAGATTTATTCATATCATTAATTACATCAATTGTATTATATCTTGCCCATGTATCAATTTTATTCACACTATTCCCCAATTTTGACTTTAATAACTTTTTGTTAAACTCTATAAGTTCTACTCTATTTAATTTAGATATTCCTTTATCTAGTACTTTTTTTATTTCTTTATCATTACTATCAAAAACCTTACTATTATAAAAAGTATTTAGTTGCATAACTTGATTAAAGGCTTGAACTATTTGATTTTTTTGATATTTATCTATATAATCTTGGGTTTTTATTTGATTAAGTACAGTTATAAATTCACTATTATCAGGTTTTTTACTTAGGAGTTCTTTCATCCAATTAATTAAATCATCTGATAAATTTTCCTTTAATTTGTCCCATTTAATATCACCTACTGTTATTATAGATTTGTCTGCAAAATAAATCTGAGGAGCTCCATAAAGCTTTTCAATGTTTTTATTATCCTTAGATTTTTCTTCTAATGTTTTAAACTCACCTTTATCAACTATATAATTTTTATAGGTTTTTGCCACATCTGTAATATTTTTATCAGTCAAATATATTTTAAATCCATACTCTTTATTTTTATTTATACTTGGATATTCATGTGTAAATGTAAAATTAATTTTATCTTTAGAATTAAATTTAATCTCATTATTAAATTCATTTTCAATAATATAAAGCACAGAATACTTTGTCTTATTTACTGCAAAAAACTGCATCGAAAAGGATTCTATGACATTGTAAGCTGATTCATTTAAATGCTCTTTCCAGTATTTATCATCACTTGGTATAAATTTACCTTCATAAAGTGGTAACACATAACTTTCGCCTTCAATTCTTGGCCAATTAAAACTAGCTTCTTTTTCTGAATTAGATTTAATATCTACATCTAAATAGCTTTCCTCTTTTTTTATATTTATGTCTATATCTTCATCAGGATATGTCCATGATGTCTCTGTCTTCGTCTTTTTAAAATTTGATACTTTCCTTTCTTTTAATGGTTCAGATATCTTTTCCTTTAAACCATTAGATTCTACTGATACCTCAAAAGTTTCTGGTTTTACTTCAAAATTAAAGTCCAGATTTTTGACATTATACATAGATGATGTGTCATTAATAACCTCACTACTACTACATCCAGTGATAGTAGTTGCAATAATCATACAACTTGTAAATACCGAGAATATTTTTTTCATAAAATCCACCTCCTCGATAAATATATCACCCTTATGTTACACCAAAGTTACAATTTACTTTGAATTTCACTATCTATTAATTGAAGATTATATTGTTGAATTAATTCTATTAGACGTTCTGCATATATGTTACTTCCACTTTCATCTTTTGCAGTGCTATAACCTGCTTTTTCTAATGCTTTAGCTTGATAGATATATGTTTTTGCATCAAATACACCATTGGCTTTATATCTTTTATTTGTAGCTAAAAATTCTGCATGGTCTTTTATAGATTCACTTTTATCATCATATATTCTAAATTTATCATCTATAATTGTATCTAAATGTTCTTTTGTTTCTAAAGTAACTGATTTTCCTTTCCAATAGGCATCAGCCTTTATACCAAATAAGTTATTATACTCTTTTGCTAAACTTGATTTACCCCAACTAGACTCAATTATTGCTTGTGCAATGGTTATAGATGGCAATATTTTATAATTTTTATAGTTTTGTATAGCAGATGTTTCAATCTCATTAATAAATTTCATATATTGTGTATCAGATTTTAATCTTTCTGGCTTTATTCCATAATCTTTAAGGTCCTCTATATAATCATTAACCAATCTTTTTTGTTTATTATTAAATTTCAACTCATCTAAAACATTACTTAAATTTTCTACTTTATTATTTTTAGAAAAATCTTTAACAAATAAATCTGATACTTCTTTTATTTGTGAATCATTAACTTTTTCTAACTTATTTTTATTTAATACAGCAATGATAGAAGCCACATACTTCCAATTAACTTGTGCATTATTTTCACTTGCTAAATCAGCATATTCTATATACTTACTAACATCTATATCAGCCTTATTTATCTCTTTAATTGAATATTCTTTTACTAACACACCTATTCCAACTATTATTATCAGTATTGCTATAATGAACTTCTTATTCTTCATAAATTATTTCCTCCCTTATATTCTCTACAGAATACAATATACCCTACTTTTGTTACATATTCTTTACGAAATTATGAAGATTTTATGAAGATTTATGTAATATATTTAATTTAAAGCACGATTATTGTTATAATATATAGGTTTGCATTAAATAAAAAATAGTTAAAATAAATTTAAAATTAGATAAATTTATTTTAACTATTTACACACTAAGACATTATTTCAATTTACTTCTATTAATTTCTATAGATTTTTCTAATACATACTCTTCTCCATATACAATAATTTTTATTGGTTTTCCCTTTAAATTTTCTATCTTAATTAAATTACTATATACATCAACATGGATATTATTATCTCTATAATTTATATTGAAAGAATAATTATTCCATTCTTGAGGTAACTTAGGCTCAAAAGATAGTGTTTCATTCCATGTTCTCATCCCTGCAAATCCATGTATAATAGAAAGCCATGAGCCAGACATTGAAGTTATATGAAGACCATCATTAGTATCATTATTATAATTATCTAAATCAAGCCTAGCTGTTCTTGAGTATAATTCATAAGCTTTTTTTAAGTCATCTACTTCAGAAGCAATAATAGAATAAACACTAGAAGATAAAGAAGACTCATGTACAGTATATTTTTCATAAAAATCAAAGTTTCTCTTTTTCTCTTCTTTAGTAAACCTGTTTCCAAAATAATAAATTCCTTGCAACACATCTGCTTGTTTTATAAAACATGACCTAAGAATCTTATCCCAAGACCATTTTTGATTAAGAGGAAGATTCTCTTTTGGCAAATCCTTTACCTCTATAAATTCCTTATCTAAAAAATTATCATTTTGAACTATTATTTGTAAGTCTTCATCATATGGCAAATACATTTTATTTGATATTATTCTCCAAATTTCAATTTCCTCTAAACTTACATTATTTCTTTCAACACATTCGCTGTACTCTTTTTTTAACTTTAAGACATTTTCTACAGCATATTCTAAGCACCACTTAGCTATATAATTAGTATACCAATTATTATTGATATTGTTCTCATATTCATTTGGACCTGTAACTCCATGTATCATATATAAATCTTTTCTTGTAGATAAATGTACTCTACTAGCCCAAAATCTAGCTACTTCTACTATTACATCTATGCCCTTTTCTTTTATATATCCAAAATCACCTGTATAATTTGTATAATTATATATTGCATATACTATACTTCCATTGCGATGAATCTCTTCAAATGTTATCTCCCATTCATTATGACATTCCACTCCATCGAAAGTAACCATTGGATATAGTGCTCCCTTAAGTCCAAGTTTTTTGGCATTATCTTTTGCTTGCTTTAGCTGATTGTATCTATATACTAAAAGATTTCTTGCTACACTCTTATCTGCTACACCTAAATAGACTGGAAGACAATATGCTTCTGTATCCCAATAAGTAGCACCTCCATATTTTTCACCAGTAAAACCTTTTGGCCCTATATTTAATCTTGAATCTTCTCCATAATAAGTCGAGAATAATTGAAATAGATTATATCTTATACCTTGTTGACTACTCTTATCTCCTTCTATCTTTATATCTGCACTTTCCCATCTTTTATTCCACAATTTTGTATGTTCATTTAAAATTTCTTCATACTCTTTAGATATTTCTATATTTAAGATATCATCACATTTCTTTAATAACTCATTTTCACTATAATCTCTAGTGGAAGTTATTGTTACATATTTTTCTATTCCAATAGTTTCGTTTTCTAAAACATCCATTGTTATTGAATTTTCACAGTAATTATCAGTACTTAAATAAGATATATCATCTACTTTACCTCTTGTTTTAATATGCATCGTTGCACCTACTGTAAATATGGGTGTCTTAAATGTATTTTCTTTTGTACGTGAAAGTATATTTCCTCTATATTCTGAGGAACTTGAAGAAACTGCATTCCAAAATTCTTCTTCGTAATTTGAATCTTCGTTTTTTATATTTGAATCTAAGTATGGAATAAATTTTATTTTAGCACTAGAATTCAAAGCTTTTATATCATACTTTATTACAGCTAATTCCTTAACTGATACGCTTAAAAATCTTGTTATATTAGCTTCAAATTTTTTACCATTAATATTCACAGTAAATTTACGCTTTAAAATACCATTTTTCATATCTAATTCTCTATAAAAATTTTCAACATTACATTTTTCAAGGTCTAACTCTACCCCATCTATGAAAATTCTTATCCCTATATAGTTAACTGAGTTAGGAATTTTACCAAAGTATTCTGGGTATCCATTTTTCCACCATCCAACACGAGTTTTATCAGGAAACCATACTCCAGCTATATAAGAACCTCTATGGCTATCTCCACTATATCTTTCCTCATAGTTTCCTCTCATACCCATATAACCATTGCCTATACTCATTATAGACTCTGCTAATCTATTTTCTTTAATTTCAATCTTGTCTTGTATAACTTTCCACTCATTTATATTATCAAACAAACATTTCATATAATGCTCCTAACTATATACTTATTATACTCACTTAATATATACTTAAAATTTAACTGACTTGTTGAATTTACAAGTAAATTTGCTTTTTTTAGATTTTTATAATCTCCAACTCCAACAGAAAACATATTGGCTGAGTTTATAGCATCAATACCTGCACTTGCATCTTCTATTCCTATACAATTTTTAGGATTTACACCAAGTCCCTTTGCTGACATAAGAAATATATCTGGATATGGTTTGGTGTTCCTACATTTTGACGCATCTGCTATAAAATCAAACTTATCACTTATGCCTAGATGTTTTAATACATTTGTAGCATTCTTGCTTGCAGAAGACAACCCTATCTTTACATCATTAGATTTTATATCATCAAGTAAATTTTTTATACCTGGCAAAATATCATTTGAAGTTATTTTGTTTATTAAAGATACATAATAGTTATTTTTGTCTTCTGCCATTTTCATTTTTTCTTCTTCTGAAAATAAATCTTTTTTATATCCATATTCTAATATTTTATTTAATGACTCCATTCTACTTATACCCTTTAAAGACTCATTAAATTCTATATCTATATCTATGCCAATGTCATCAGCTAGTTTTTTCCAAGCTAAATAATGATAATATGCTGTGTCTGTAATCACTCCATCTAAATCAAATATAAATGCTTCTAGCATTCTTGTACCCCTTTCTCTATAAGGATTTTTTAGACTAATAATTAATTTATTTTGTGTCTATACCTTATATTTAAGATATTCTCTATAGAACTATTTAATCCAATTCACTCTTTAATTCAAAATCAACTTCTATTTCACTCTCTTGCACACCATATTTTTTTATCATTTTAGAAAAATTTGACCACATCTTTCCAGAAAAAGCATTTAAATAATTTATATTACAAATAAATTTGCCATCTTCAATCTCTTTCTTATATAGTTGTGGACCCACTATATATACAGGAAACATAGCCCATGCTTTTTTTCCTCTGTATTTTTTTATAACTTTTGTATAGTTGCCATTTTTCATAATACATACTAAAAATACACATACAAATGTTTTTTCTTCAACATCTATACCAAAAGAAAAGGATATATCTTTTCCAAACTCCTTTTCTATTTTACACAAATCCTCTTTAACCTGTTTTTCAAGTTTTCTTGAAGCTTCATTGCAAAATTTTTTAATCTCACTAGATGGAATTGGAATCCAAAGTGGCATATCTGATATATAGTCTATACTTTTATCATCAAATGGTAACTCTCTTCGCTTCATTTCCGCTATAGCAGACATATAACTTTTATCCGATACAAAAAAAGTTGCAATTTTATTATTATCCACATATATATTAACTGGACATTCCTGTTTCTTATTATTTATTGAAATTCTAGTAATATCATTATATGAATACTCTTTTTCACTCCCTATACATTTACGAACTTTAATATTATATAAATCAAAAATAATATACTTTCTTGTATATTTGAGAATTGAAATTAATCCATATATTGTAAGTACAAGAGTAATTAATAATATATAGTACTGTTTAATATATACACAAAATACAATTAATACAATCCCAATTGATAAAAATATTAAACCTAAAATTAGATTCACGATACTAGATTTTACTGTAACTATATATTCTTCATAGTCATTCATGTTTTCCCTTCCCTCTACTTATTCAGTAATTATACATCTTTACTTAACTACAAAATAATTAAAAATTTCAATATTAATTTTTATTCAAATAAAAACTTTACTTAACAAGTTTTACTGCAAATAATTTGTATATAAAATTATACTGAACTCACTTATTATAATTAATGATACTTTGTTTAAATAATATAAAAAGTTATAGTATAATCTAACAAACACATGGTTATATTATTTTAAAATAATAAACTTGTATTTTTTTAATGTTATTTCTTTCTTTAAATCAACTATTTTTTCTTCATATAAATCTTTTACTTTTCTATTTACCAAATAATCTGGTAATCTTAAGGTTAAATCTTTGGATGAATTATTTATTATTATTGTAATAGATTCTTTCCTTAATATAATTGTTCCATTTTCTTTATCTGCTAGTATCCATTCATTTGATACAGTTCTAAGTTCTCTATTTGATTTACGAAGTCTAATAATCTTCTTCATAAAATCAAGTATATCTTTATTCCACTTTCCTTCATTCCATTCCATACATTTTCTTTGTCCTTCAGATACTGGACTTAGTTCTCCTTGCATTCCTATTTCATCACCATAGTATATACACGGACCTCCTGATTGTATAAACATAAACAAATATGCAAGTTTAAATTTATCCACATTTCCATCAGCATAGCTCAATATTCTAGTAGTATCATGACTTCCAAGTAAATTAAAAATAACTTCATTAACTTGCATTGGATAGCTTACTATTACATCATTTATCATGTATTTAAATTCTTCAGCATTTATCTCATTTGTACAAAAAAATTGTTTCATAGCTTCTGACATTAAATAATTCATAACTGAGTCAAATTGGTCTCCCATCAACCATGGTAAACTTCCATGCCAAATTTCTCCTAATATATATATATCAGGTTTTATTCTTTTAATCTCTTGTCTGAATTTTCGCCAGAAAACATGATCTACTTCATTTGATACATCCAATCTCCATGCATCTATATCAAATTCTTGTATCCAATACCTCCCTACACGCAATAAATATTCTATTACTTCTGAATTTTCTGTGTTAAGTTTTGGCATGTATTTTTCACACCCAAAAGTTTCATAAGGTATGTTTTTTTCATCTATTTCTTCTATTGGAGTATCAACTTTACTTATATCTTTTATATAAAACCAATCTTTATATCTCGAATTATTCTTATTTTTAACTACATCTTGCCACTGCTTAGAATAATATCCTATATGATTAAATACAGCATCCAACATTATTTTTATATTTCTTTTATGGGCTTCTTCTATTAGTTTTTTCAAAGTAGATTTATCACCTAAGGTAGGGTCTATTTCCATGTAGTCCATCGTATCATATCTATGATTAGTTTTTCCAACTGTAATAGGACAAAAATAAATTCCATTTATCCCTAAATCGCTCAAATAATCTAGGTGGTCTATTACACCTTGTAAATCTCCACCTGTAAAATTATCTCTTGTTGGAATAGCGCCCCATATATCTACTCCTTCTGGATTTATAGATGGATTTCCATTTGCAAATCTATCAGGAAATATCTGATACCAAATAGTTTCCTTTACCCAATCTGGAACTTTAGGTATATCTATATAATTCAAATATGGATATCCAAAAAAATTACTTATTTCGCATAACTCTTTTTCATCATTTTCGTTTCCTAATTTTATTATCTTTTTCTCTGTAAATAAAATTTTTTCTTCTTGACCTTCTATTATAAATCCATATCTCGAACGTTTATTTAAAGGCTTACACTCAGCTATCCAATAATCAAATAATTCTGTTTCTACTTCTTTGTTCATTGTTATATTTGTTCCACCAGACCAACCAAGTCCAGATGCATTTAGATTCCCTCCTCCTGCACCTCCTTTGTCCCATACATATTGGTCTCCTATCCTTAAGGTCACTTTTTTTGCCTCATTTTTTTTGGTTCTAATTCTTATATGTAATGTTTCTCTATCATAGCCATAAGCATAGTTGCTCATTGGTATATGTAGTATAGCCTCTTTTGTTAAAGTTTGTTGAGTTGATTCTGTGATTTGATTGCTTAAGGTTATATTTTCTTTATTTTTATTAGACAACTTTATCCCTTCTTTCTAATAATTTGCATGGTTTAAAGATAGGTTAATGTATTTAACTATTATATCATAATAAAAAGATATAATAGTTAAATATAATAGTAATAGTTTTCTAATTTGAGACAATCATTTTTCTTAAACTTAAACTCTTCTCTATTATCATTTTTTACAAAATAAAAACCTCTAGTATTTTCCTAGAGGATACAATATTCTGCTATTAATTTTTATACTAACTTTCAAATTATTTAAAAAGACTCTATATGCCATATTAGTTCTTTATGCTATATTATTAGATTTAACTTTTTCTATGTTTAAAAAATAAGTTTCTCTTTCTTTAAATAATGATACATATTTAAAATCAAGATATTTAAGCATATCGTAAGCCACATCAAAATCTTTGCAGATATCTTCTACTCTATGAGAGTCAGAACCTACAGTAACTATAAAACCACCAAGTTCTCTATATCTTTTTAAGATATCTTCATTTGGATGTATGGCATTTAATCCATATCTATAACCAGATGTATTTAACTCTATTCCACTTCCATTATTAATTATTGACTTTAAAACTTCATCAATAATATCTTTAAAATCATTATATATTACTCTGTTATCTGAATATATCCCATATCTAGATATATAATCTAAATGTCCATATATATTATAATCTTTAAACTCATGATTAGTTTCAAGTATGCTATTAAAATATTTATAGTACGCATCTTCTTTGCTAAGTCCTTCAAAGTATTTTTTTGATGGAACAGGTACGTTATCAATTGTATGAGTTGAACACAATATAAAATCAAAAGGATGTGAACTTATTACATCTTTTATTTCATTTTTTAAATGTTTTCTATATCCTACTTCAACACCTAACAATAATTCTATATCCTTTTTATACTTTTCTTTTAGTGTATTAAACACTGGGACATAGTTGTTATAATCTATACAAAATCCCTTCCCTTCATCATGTTCTAAATGGTCTGTAAAAGTTAAATATCTAACACCTATACTTATAGCTTTTTTTATTGTATCTTCCATTGAATCCTTTCCATCACTTGAAAAATTAGTATGAATATGATTATCAATTAAATTCATATTATCCCTCCCTTTATTTTATCTATCTTAATTATACTACAGGTTTATTGTATACAATTGTTAAAAGAAAATGATAATAGTTAAATTTTATTTACAATACTTCCTCTTAAATAAATATTTTATTTTTACAATAAAAGAAGTGTCTATCTTTTGATTTAAAAAAATCAATGCAGACACTTCCTTAGTAATATATTTTGGTTAATTTATCTTTTAAAAATTTGCATTTTTTGACAAATTTTAGTGGTTATATATCCAATCATATAAAAAGCGGCATAAAGTAAAATATAGATATATGCTGAATCATTTAAAAACATATACATTAATATTATATAAGTTATTAAAGATACTACAAGTGATAAAATCCAGTTGGTTTTACTCAATACACAAACTATCCCTTGAATTAAAAAGGCAATTGGAAAAATTAAAATCATCCCTATTACAAAAATCCCTTTAGAATGAATATCTGGTATATTGAATATATCTGTAGCAAAAGTCAAAAACACCAATAACATTATGATTGTAGGAAATATAATACTAAAAACATTACTCTTTTTCATAATAAATTTTCCTTATTTGTAATTTTGAATTGGTTATTTAATGAAACTCATTAAATATAACCATTAAATTAATAATTT
This sequence comes from Clostridioides sp. ES-W-0018-02, assembly GCF_020658175.1. NCBI lineage: Bacteria > Bacillati > Bacillota > Clostridia > Peptostreptococcales > Peptostreptococcaceae > Clostridioides > Clostridioides sp. ES-W-0018-02. The sequence continues at coordinate 801,458 of NZ_JACVVY010000001.1, forward strand.
AATTACTTTATCGCCTCAATTTCTCCCATCATTCTAACTAAGTCTTGTCCATATTGACCACCAGCCCAATTATTAGAAAGACTTTCAACTGTTTTAGCTTTCCCAAACAAAGATTTTTCATGTCTAGGGTCTACTGGATTTGAAAGTGGATAACCCTGTTGTCCTGCATATAGACATAAATGTTGAATTTGAGCTAGTATTCCCTCTTCCCAAGTATCAAATTTTGAGTGTGCATTTTTGTCAGTATCAGAACCACCAACAGAAGTCTTAAGTCCACAAGGATTTTTAAAAGATGCATCTAATACTCCACCAAAATTACAGAAACCAGTTTCTTTTGCTGATTGAGCTACAGCTAAAACAGGATTTACACCTTCTTGAACAGCTGTATCATACAGTATTGGTATTAATTCTATAAATAAATCATTGGCTTTTTTAGATTTTGCCCATTTTAAACAAGCTTCTAAGCTAGCTGTTGGTTCACCTAATATACTTGTCTCATCTTTCATAGGTGAATCCCCTTTTGTAGACGAATCACCATTATTCTGTGCAGCAGAAACACACTTATTATATACACTATCGCTTATTGAGCCTAATCTAGTAATCTTATCTGCTCCTGCTAGTATGGATTTATCACTATCTTCTGATACTAATACAATTGGATTATCTTTAGCAATTGTAGAACCTGTAAGAGCATTTACTAAATCATATCCATCACTTAAATAAAATTCTGATGAATCTGGATAAAATTCTTTTATAACTTTTTTATTTGTATCATATCTATCTGAACCACCAAGTCTCTTAGAGTTAGTCTTGTTAACTAAACTCGTACTCATAGAAATACTTCCACCTACAGCATATGATTTTACATTACTTGTTGAAAAAGGAACACTTTTTCCATCTGTAAGTACTATAGGAGCTACATCTCTTACTGAGACAGGTGCAGCACTTATAGTATCAGCCTCTCCTTTATATGCATTAGTTAATATAACTTCATCAACTTTTTTAATGCTACTTACTTCTTTGGCAACACTATAACTAGTCTTTATTCTATCATCTCCACCTAATCTAGTTACTTGTGCTCCTGTATTTTTCAGTTCAGTTTCTACTGACTTACTTATTGATAACTCTTTACCTATTATGTATATCTTTTTTACATTTTTTAATCTTTGTTTTGTCTCATTTGGTATGTTACTTTTTTGAGCAAGTAAAATCGGAGCATCTACAGCACCAGCAAGACCACTTGCTGAAAGACCATCTGCTATAGAACTATCCATATTTACCACAATTGCTGTATCATAACTCGTTTTATCTGCTATTAATCCAGCCGTCTCGTATATGTTCTTACCTTTAATGGTATCTGATGTTAATGCACTTACATTAGGTGCGTTCATTAGAAATATAGCTAATGTTAAACCTAATGCTAAAACTCTTTTAATTGTTCTCATATTCTTCCCCCTTGATATATCAAGTTTAATCCAAAAATGACTATAACATAGTAATACATCTACGCTATAGTCATTTATTATAATTTAATAATTATATGTTTCTTATTATATCATAAATTACAAAAAGTTTCCATAATATTAGATAGATTAGAGAAAAAATTTACATTTTAGTTACAATTTTCCATTTTTTAATTCTAATGTATACATATTTGGTAACAATTTGTAATAAAAGATAGTAAATACACTTTGTATTCATTTTAATATTATACAATAATGAAATTTATTGCATATAAAAACTTAATAAAAATTATATAAGACTTTCACTATTGAATAAACATATTATAAAAAGCAATAAAAGATATCTTTTATTGCTTTATTTGAATAAACGAAATATAATGTATTGCGTAGGAGATAAGAACCAAGGAGTCAAAAAAATGATTTCTCTTCTGCTCCTATCTTTAATACCTGTACTGACTGGTGGTACTGTAGCTCTTTTCAATAACAGCACAAAGACAATTTAGGATTTGTTTTTTTCAAAAATCATATTATCATTTATCATTTGCATGTTATTTGCTATTACACTGTTCTTTCTATTTATTGTACTAATTGTTATTTTACAGTTAATGAGAAAAATAACAATCAATATTTCACTGCTTCTTTCTTTAATGTTCGGTTTTGCTCTTGAAACCCTTATTGTTGTATTTGTAACTACATGTGCAGGAACAATTGTAATAAATTTAAGCAGAAATATTATAGTAACAAGTGTAGTAGGTATGACTAATCCTTCATCATGATATTAAAATAGAAAATTTTAGATATGAAAAAGTTAAGAAAGGGCACAAAAATATAGCATTTAAGTGGATGACTATTATTCTAATTGATTATATAAAATGACTTTCCCATTTTAGAAATAGGAATAATTATTTTTTCAAAATAACCTAAAAAATAAGCTTCTAATAACTTAAAAATCTGGAATCTAACTTCTTCTATTAATCTCGTCTGTTATTAATGATTTAGAAATATACATTGCTTTTATTATATTTCTAAATCGTTTGTAATTAGTAGTACCCTCTGCAAATTTTGACTGTGCTTTTTCACATTTGCCTATACTTGAAGATACAGGTCGTAGTGCTTCTATTAATTCTTCTTTTGTATATTTATCAATTATATTTTCATCTGTTATTAATGATTTTGAAATATACATTGCTTTTATCCTATTCTTAAGGAGTGAGTGTTGAGAAGTCCCTTCCATAAACTTTAGTTGTGCTTTTTCACATCTTACGATAACTGAAGATACAACTCTTAGTGTTTGTATCAATTCTTCTTTTGTATATTTATCTATAAGTATTTCACCTCAAATCCTAATTTATTATTGTATACCTTAACTTACTCTAATATTTTTTCATACTATTATAACATATTTTTAGTGCTATTCTAATATATAATGTGATATATTCTAATTAATGGTATTTTCGAACTTAATCAAATGTTATTCTATTATAAGGTCATAGTATATATATGAAAATACATAAAAATACTTAACTTTTTTAAGGAGATCTACGATGAGCAACAAACAAGGTTCTAACATAAAAGATGTAAAAATTAAAAATAAGTTAATAATACTGAAACTACTTTCTACAAATACTCCTATGTCTAGAGTTGATTTAGCTAAATCTACAGGTCTTACTAAAATGACTTTATCAAACCTAGTCACTGAACTTATTAATGAAAATATGATTAGAGAGATAGAATCATCAACTTTAAATGCACATTCATCAGGTCGTAAACCTATTTTATTAGATATTTCTAATATCTCTCCTTGTGTTTGTGGCATTTTGATAAGAAGAAATATTTGTAAGGTAATCATTGCAGATTTAAAAGGTAATATTGTCAAACAACTTTTTGAGACTTACCCTAAATATCTGTCAAATGACGTTTTAAAAGATATAATAAAACGAATGTTTTCTAAAATAATGAAAAATAACAAAAGAGATATAATTGGAATTGGGATTTCTTCAATAGGTCCTGTAGATAATATAAATGGTATAATATTAAATCCTCCAGACTTTGGAAACGTATCAAACCTAAACATAGTAAATTTTATAGGAGAAATATCTGATTTACCTATATTTTTGATAAATGATGCTAATGCAGGTGCTTTGGCTGAAAAAATGTATGGTCTAGGTAAAGATATTCCAAATTATATATATCTACATATAATGAATGGAATCGGAGCTGGTTTAGTATTAGAAAATAAACTTCACACTGGTAATTTAGGGCAAAGTGGTGAAATAGGGCATACATCTATTAATTTTAGTGGTCCAGTATGCAGTTGTGGCAATAATGGATGTCTAGACTATTATACAAGTGTGAGTAAGTTAATTAAAAGAATTGAATCGTTAAGTCATATTTATCCAGATTCTCCACTAATTAATTGTAAAGATTTTTCTCTAGTCAAGTTAATAGATGAAGCCAATAACAAGGATAATCTAGGTATGTTTTTACTTGATGAATTTTGTACATATATATCATATGCATTAGTAAATACACTTACCTTAATTGATTGTAGTTCTATAATAATAGGTTATGACTTTAATATTCCTGGTACATTTATAGAAAATACATTATTAAAGAAATTGACTGCTTCAGCAAGTTTTTCTAAATATAAAAAAATAAATATAAGGCATTCAAATTTTGGAGCAAATGCACCACTAATTGGTTCTGTAGCCATAGTAAGCTATAATTTTTTTAATGGTAGTATAAGTTTTGATTAAATATGTAAAATATTAAAATATTTAATCACTTTTGTTGAATATTTTTCCATTTAATATTATTATATCTTATAAGAGCGTTTAAAATTTGGAGGTATAAAAATGATTTCAGCTAAAATGGAAAAATTACTTAATGAACAGATTAACCATGAATTATATTCTGCATATCTTTACCTTTCTATGTCTTCTTACCTTGAAGCAGAAGGACTTAAAGGATTTTCTAATTGGTTTTATGTTCAATATAAAGAAGAAACAGACCATGCTATGTATTTCTACAAATACTTACATAATGTAGGAGGAAATGTTCAGCTTGATGCTATACCAATGCCAGATGCAGACTTCACTTCTGCAATGGATGTTCTTGAACGTACATTAGCTCATGAACAAAAAGTTACTGCTTTAATAAACAATCTAGCTGCTGTAGCAAACTCTGAAGCAGACTTTAGAACTTCTCAATTCTTACTTTGGTTTATATCTGAACAAGCAGAAGAAGAGACAACTTGCGAAGACAATATAAAACGTGTTAAACTTGCTGGAGAAGGTGGGTTATTCTTTGTGGACCAAGAATTGGCTACTCGTACATATTCAGCACCAACAAATCCACCTGTAACAATATAAAAATATTACCATTAAAATTTTTAGTATAATAGATAAGGTGTATTAAATGTGGGGTGACTGAAAATCACAATCTATAAATTAGTGTGATTTTCAGTCAGTACTTTAATTATGGTTGAATACCAAAACTTGTTAACTATTTATATTTAACTATTAAGGCGTCTACTACACATACACCTTTTCCTTTAGGATATACGAACACAGGATTTAAATCTATTTCCTTAACCTCATCCTTGTTTTCATAAGCATATTTACCTAATTTAACCATCATATCTGCAAGAGCATCAACATCACAAGGTTCACTACCTCTGTATCCATTTAAAAGCTTAAATGATTTCAACTTCTTAAGCATCATTATAGCTTCATCATGATTTATAGGCAAAGGATATAAAGTAGTATCTTTAAATACTTCTACAAATACTCCACCTAAACCAACCAATAACATTGGTCCAAACTGGTCATCATTAGTTATACCAATAATTATTTCTATTCCACTTTCAACCATTTCTTGAACCAATATACCATCAATCTTGGCATTTGGCTTTGCTTCTTTTACGTTAGTTAAAATCTCATTATATGCGTTTACTGCCTCTTCTCTATTATTAATTCCTACTTTGACTCCTCCAACATCAGACTTGTGTAATATCTCTGAAGAGTTTATTTTTAGGACAACAGGATAGTTTATATAATTTAAAATTTCATCCAATTCATCAATACTTTTTGCAATACCTTGACCTGGCACTGGTACTCCATATTTCTTCATTTCAATTTTACTGTCTAATTCCGATAAAGCTACTACATTATTTGAGTTTCTTTTCTTAACAGCTTCAAATTCTAAAGTTCTCTTTGAATAATCATAATCTACAAATTTAGCCATTTTATTGAAACAAGTAAATGTAGTCCCAACTGATGACATTATAGGTACTTGGCTGTTTTCTAACCTAGCCCTATAATTCAGATATCTATTTCCTTCAAGTGTAGGAACTGCAAATACAGGTTTCTTTAATCCCTGCTCTCTAGCTTCGCTTACAGCTTGACAAAGAGTCTCATGCATTTCATTTTCTTCATCTCTTATATTTGCACCTATCATAGTAAATCCAACACTATCATCTTTATCAAATGTGTGTAATAATCCTACTATCATATCTTTTTCATGGAATAGTGCAGTCGTAGCATCCAATGGATTTTTAGGTGTTGCAAATCCTGGAAGATATTTTTTCATCTCTTCTTTAGTTTCAGCAGATATTTCTGCAAGTTCTACGCAATTTTCTTCTGCTAAATCTGCACAAATAGTATTTTCTCCGCCTGAGAAGTTTATTGCTGCAAAATTAGAATTTTTAGGTAAATTACCCTCTAAGACACTAAAAGCCTGAGCTAAACTCATAAATTGTTCTAAATTCTCTACAGAAATTACTCCATACTTTTCAAAAATACTTTCAAAAGCTTTACTTGAACCAGCTAAGTTTCCTGTATGGGAAGCAGCTGATATAGCTCCTTTTTCTGACCTTCCTGACTTCAAGATTATTACTGGTTTTCTTTTTTGAGCTGCTTTTTTTAGTGCATTTATAAATTTTTGAGGATTTTTTAGTCCCTCAAGATAAATAGCTATTACTGATGCATAATTATCATCTACAAGAAAATCTACTGCATCTTCTAGTGTAACTATATTTCCATTTCCTGTTGAAAAACCATAAGATATATTAAAATAATCACTTGAAACAATTTCTGCAGTTATAAATCCACTTTGCCCTACAATTCCTATCCCTGGTTTTTTAGTATCCAAATCCCACTTAGAACCACCAGCCCATAGATTAACTTTATCTATACAGTTTAGTAATCCCATACAGTTTGGACCTAATATTTTCATATCATATGTATTAGATATTTCTATAAGTTGATTTTCTAAATCTACTCCATCTTCTGTTCCTTCTTCTGCAAATCCACTAGCATATACCACTGCCGCCTTTGTTCCTAATTCTCCAGAATCCTTTAATACAGATGGAACTACATTTCTAGGTGTGCATACTACCACACAGTCTACAACTTCTGGAACTTCTTGTATTGTCTTATAACATTTTCTGCCAAATAACTCTTCTCTTTTTGGATTTACATAATATACTCTATCTGTATCTTTACTTTTTACTATGCTAAGTGCAGCACTTCTACCAAAACCAAGTTTATCAGTAACTCCTACTATAGCAATACTCTTTGGTCTAATAAGTTTTTCCAAACTCATAAATTCACTCTCCTATATGTTTATAGTTGTGATTTTAAGTAAATTCCATCTCAAGATAAAGCTTCTCTTGGCACTTAAGATTTGCTAAATCTTGAGATGAATCACTTAAGATAAGGGTAATTTATTAAATGGCGTTATTATAGCCTTCCATGAATGCTGCTTCATTTTGAACATTAAATTTGCCTTTTCCTTTTTCCTCAAAGAAATCACACATAGTTTTTATAGCTAATTCTTTCTCAAATAATCCTGTTTTTGCAACCAATGCTCCAAGAACTACTACATTTGCGGCTTTTGGATTGTTTGCCTTTTGAGCTAATTCCTGACAATTTATTTTAACTACATTTACATCTTCTCTTAATACTATATTTTCATCTATAGCAGACGTATTAATAACTACTGTTCCTCCTTCTTTTACTAAATTTATATAATCTAAGGATGGCTTATTCATTGCTACTAAAACATCTATTTCTTCCATATCAGGTCCACCTATACTCTCATCAGAAAACTTAACCACACTATATGCTTTTCCACCTCTCATAGTTGGACCATATGCTGGCATCCAAGTAACTTGTTTTCCTAATTCAAGTGCTGATTCAGCCACAATTAAACCTAAAGTTAAGACTCCTTGACCACCAAATCCTGCAAATACTAACTCTTTTTCCATAACTATTCACCATCCCTTTGCTTAAATTCGCCAAGAGTATAATATGGCACTATTTCTTCTTCAATCCACTGGATAGATTTTTCTAATGATACACCCCAGTTAGTTGGGCAAGGTGCTAATATTTCAACCAATGAATATCCCTCTCCATTCAATTGAGCTTCTATAGCATTTTTTATATATTTTTTTAGATTAATTATTTCTTTTGGACTATGAACTGAACCTCTTGCTACATAGGCTACATCAAAGTAATTTGCCACCATTTCAGGAACTTTTAATGGACTACCAGTAGTTTTTATATCTCTTCCATTTACACTTGTTGTTGTAACTTGACCTGGCATAGTAGTCCATGACATTTGACCACCAGTCATTGCAAAGTTATTGTTATTTATTACAAACACAGTTATATTATGATTTCTATATGCAGTATTTAATGTTTCAGAAAGACCTATAACATATGCATCTCCATCACCTTGATAAGTCATAACTAACATATCTGGTCGTGCTACTTTTACTCCTATAGCTGTAGATGAAGCTCTACCATGTGCGGTTTGCATCTTATCTCCATTCCAGCTAAAATTCATATTACAAACACAGCCAACGCCTAAAGTTAATACATGATTTTTTTCATATCCATTTTCTTCTATCACTTCTGCTATTATACGGTTTACTATTCCATGACCACAACCTGGGCAAAATTTATTTGGTATTGAAACAATGCTAGGTGTTAATCTATCTGTAGCCATATTAGAACACCTCCTTAATTTCGCCAGATTTTATTTTGCTGTAAGTGTCCATTACTTGTAATGTTTTTGGTATATGATTTCCACTAAATAATCCATAAACAGGTACATTTTCTTTGCATATTTTCTTTGAAGCTAATGCAACATCCTCTACTAACTGCCCTGTATCAGTTGACTCTACTGAGATAAATCCTTTTACATCTTTATTTACCTTTTCAAATGCTTTATATGGGAAAGGCCACACTGTTATTGGTCTTATTATTCCAACCTTTTCGCCTTGTTCTCTAAGTCTTCTAACCGCATTCATAGTTGTTCTTGATGGTATCCCGAACGCTACAAACACATATTCTGCATCTTCAACTTGATAATCTTCCCATTGTTGTTCATTTTCAGTTATTCTCATACGCTTTTCCATACAAAAAGCTGGTTTTTGGTTATCTGGAACTTTTGCATGGTCTCTATTGCTTCCATCATAAGTCCAACCTAAGTCTTCTTCTCTTTTCTTAAATTCAGGAAACTCTACTGGTTCCATCATTTGACCTAAAGCTGCTTCTGTCAAAATTTCAACAGGCACTCTATATTTCTCCGCTACATCAAATGAGTTATACATTAAATCTACAGTTTCTTGAATACTATTTGGTGCATAAACTATTAGATGATAATCTCCATTTCCTCCCCCTCTAGTGTCTCTTAGGTAGTCTGTTTGTGCTGAATCTAGTGAACCAAGACCAGGTCCCCATCTTTGCACATTTACAATTACACAAGGATAATGATTTGCACATAAATATGAGATTCCTTCTTGTTTTAAAGATATTCCTGGTCCTGAAGAACTTGTCATAGACCTCATTCCACTTGCATATGCTCCATATACCATATATATAGCAGCCATTTCATTTTCAGATTGTATAAAAGTTCTTCCAAGTTCAGACATTCTATGTGATAAAAATTCCATTACCTCTGTTTGTGGTGTGATTGGATATCCTGCATAAAACTCACAACCACCTCTTAGAGCTGCTTCTGCAATGGCGTGATTCCCCTTCCACATTTTTTTCATATTCTCCCAACTCCTTTTAAGCCTCTTGACATGCTTCTTCTTTAATTATTTCAAATACATTGTCTGGACATACTTGATAGCAGATTCCACAAAGTATGCATTTGCTTTCATCGACTTCTACATGAGTATATCCTTCTGTGTTTATATTATCGGATATTTTTAATGCTCCTTTTTTACAAGATATAACGCAGTATTCACAGCTTTTACATCTCTCTGCGTTTATTTTTAAACTCATAGTTACACCCCATTTCGTAATATTTCTATCTATTAGCCAATACTTGGCTCTTCCTTAAGATTTAATATTTCTTTTAAAACTGCTACAAATTTCTTGTTTTCTTCCATAGTTCCAATACTTACACGTGCATGTGTAGCATTTGGTCTTATTACAAAACCTTTTTGTTTTAAGTCTTCAAATAGCTTAGGTATATCTGTTTTCATATCTACATAAAGGAAGTTTGATTGTGAATCTACAACATCAAATCCCATTTTTGTGAACTCGTCTTTGAAATAATCCATTCCAACTCTATTTAACTCATATGTCTCCTTTATAAATTCATCATCATCAAGTGCTGCTGTTGCTCCACTTATCGCAACACGATTAGCAGAGAAAGGTTCTTTTACGGTAAATAAAGTTCTTATTATCTCATCTTTAGCAATACCATACCCTACTCTAAGTCCTGCAAGACCATATATTTTAGAGAAAGTTCTTGTCACTATAACATTGTAATTTTCTCTTACATATTTAAGCCCATCCACATAATTAGGTACTGTTAAAAATTCTATATATGCTTCATCTAATATAGTTATAATATTTTCAGGGACTTTCTTTAAAAATTCTTCCAATTCTTTATCATCTACAATTGTTCCTGTTGGATTATTAGGATTACATACACATATTAACTTTGTTTTATCTGTAATCTTATCTAATATACCTTGTAAATCATACTTATAATCCTCTGTTAAAGGTACCTCTACTGGTATTCCTTCATTTTTAACAGTTGCTGTTCTATAAGACGGGAATGTTGGGTCACAGTATATAACTTCATCCCCTCTATTTATAAAAGCTTCACCTATTAGCGTGATAACGTTATCTGCTCCATTAGCAACAATGAAATTTTCTGCTTTTAGATTCAATTTTTCAGCTAATTTTCTTCTAAGTTCATTAGCTTCTGGCTCTGGATAAAGTTGACCTTGTTTTAACATTTCAATCATAGCTTCCATTGCTTTTGGTGATGGTCCTAGAGGATTTTCATTTGAAGCTAGTTTTATTATTTCTTTTACACCATATTTTTCTTTTACTTTTTCTATTGGTTCACCTGGAACATATTGATGTAATTCTTTTACTGTATTTCTCAATAATTTTTCTATCATTTTTAAAAGCCCCCTCTGTATATGTATTTTCATTTATATAAACGCTATTGCGTCTACTTACTCTCACAACTAAACTAAGTCATTTACTCAAATTTTTTATTAAGCGTTTCTTTGATTTAATTCTTCTCTTATTTGATTTAATTTTTTATCACTTACTGGATATAAGATTGCTATAACAACAGCTATTATTAAAGGTATTGCCATAGAGTAAGAAATCATATTTATAAAACCTGTTTTAACTGCTGCTGTAACTACCATATCAGCTTGATATCCCATTGAATTCATTAAAATTGTTCTTATAGTAGTCGCAAGTAATACACCTACTTGTATTGCAACTGGATATAGTGACATACTTAAACCTGGTAAATCTTTTCCTGATTTCCAATGTCCATAATCACAAGAACCAGCAAAGAAGTTAAGATTTATTATTGATACTACATTTGAGAAACCTCCACCAATTGCCAATAACATAGTTACACCTAAAGTTGTTCTCCCCCAAGGAGTCCATGCAACTAACAAGTGACATAATGCACATATAGAGAAAGAAATTATTGAAGCTAATTTTTGTTCTTTACAAATTCTTATAAATACTGGTGCGAAAAACATAAAGCCTACACTTACCAAAGGCATTATTGCTAAAAATACTGCTAATCCACGTTCATCTTCTATTACATACTTAAAGTAATAAGGAGCTAAAGGTCCTAGCCCTATAGATCTTATGCATATAAGAAACTCTAAACAGAATGCCATCATAAGTGGTACATTAGTAAATAAAGCTTTTAGCATTTCACTTGCTTTAATTTTTGGTTTTTCTTCTTTTTGAAGTACTTCAGCTTCTGCTCCAGACTTTATTATCTCTGTTGAAGAAAACCAAAATACTAGAAGACATCCTACTGCAAAGAATAGATAAGTACCTAAATAACCCATTCCTTCTCCACCTAGTACATCTGCAAATAAAACTAATAATAACGGATATGAAAAACCTACTAAAAATTTTCCAACTTCTTTGAATATATTTGTAGTAGTCGAACCTATAACTCTGTCTCTAGGTGTTTTAGTAACCACAGGGTAAATAGCATAGATTATAGTGAAAACTACTTGCTGAGCACAAGATGCTATTAACAATAATGCTGTCATTAAAGGTAAAAGTAATGTTGGGCTTATTTTCATTAATGGAACTATGAAAAATACTCCATATGTTAGTGCTAATGCTGCTGGTGTATATCTAAGCCAAGGATAATATTTTCCTTTTTTAAATGGTTGTTTGTCAAATACAGTCCCTGTTATTGGAGCCACAGCCATCTTTATGAAAGATTGTATTATTTGCATACCACCTGCCATAATTACCCCAAGCTTTGCTACATCAGTTAAAAATATGTTTGTTACTGTTGATACAAAGTAGCCTATAAAATTATATGCCAAATTTATAGAACCTGAGTAAGTGTATACTGCTCTCTTTTTAGGGTCTCTCATATCATCTCTAAAGTTTGATATAAGGTTTCCTTTTGGTTTGCTTTCTTGACTACTCACATCTACCCCTCCTTAATATAATTTATTCTTTATTTATTTTTATTCACGTATAATAATTTGAATTTCAAATCCAACTCTACACTTTTTATAATTCGAATCAAATTTTTATATGTGTATAATTTTAATTTAATTATATTCTTAAAATTCAAAATTGTCAAACACTTTTTGGTTTTATTTTTTCATTACTCAAATGAACTAAAAAGGCATTTATACTTAATTTAAATCGTTATTTTTATTAATATATCCATATAAAGTGTCCCCAAAGCATACATTCCAAATTATTTTATCAAAATTTTACTTATTTTAAATTATTATAAATTTATTCAAGAATAATTTTTATCTTCTTTTTATATACTACAATCAGATATTAAAAATATTTTTTCACCCTTTAAATTCCTTTTATTTTTATACATGTACTATTGATTTTAAAATAAAAGCATGTTACAATTACAAAAAAGAATATATCAAGTAAACGTTTATTATAATCTTTAATTTCAGAATTTTCAATTTTCTTATTTTATCTAACTTTTACATAACATCATATGTTAAATTATTGTAGCTACACTAATCCAAAGCCAGTTAAAGTCAATATTGTCTTACTTTTATATAAAATATATTTTATAAATATATTTTATAAATTTTATTTAAAAAATATTATATAAGGAGAAAAAATTATGTTACTTTTAATTGCTACATGTGCAGTGTACATATGGATTGGCTTTTATTTTTCTAAAAAAGTTAAAACAGCATCCGATTTCCTAATTGCTGGTAGAAATCTTCCTTTACCCATACTTGCCGCAACTATTGCTGCTACGTCTTTTGGAGGAGGATGTTTGGTTGGTGGAGTTCAATGGGGAGCTGAAAGAGGACTATGGGTTGGTATGTACTCTACTATAGGTGCGGCTTTAGCTTGTTTTGTAAATGCGTTTTTTGCAGGAAAATTAAGAAGCTTATCATGTGATATAACACCTGCTGACTATATTGAAACTAGATATGGTCATAGTATATTCTTAAGAGCTTATCAATGTCTTGTAACACCAATATCAATATTAGCTATTATGGGCAGTCAACTAATATCTTTTGGTTCTGTATCTACTGCATTTGGTATCCCTTATGATATAGCTGTAATTGTAGGAGTCATAGTAATCATTATATATACTTATGCATCAGGAATGTGGGGAGTTGCAGTATCAGCATTTATTCAACTTGCTATTTGTGTAGTATTTTTGCCAATAGTAGCTTATATAAGCTTAAAATTAGTTGGCGACAATCCTTTACTTATGTTACAATCAATGGTAAAAGAACCATTCTTCCCAGGAAATAAGTCGCTTAGTGATTTTATGTATACAGTTTTACCATTGGTTTTAGGCTCAATATTTTCTTATGAAAGTTTTTTGAGATACCAATGTGCTGATAATGCTAAAAATGCAGTTAAAAGCAGTGTTATTGCAGGATTTATACTATTATTTCTTGCTTTCCCTATAGGCATAATTGGAGCTATTGGTGGTAGTTTATTTCCAAACATATCATCTGTTCAGGTTTTACCTCAAATGATATCAACAACTCTACCTCCTTTAGTTTCTGTATTATTCTTAGCTGCTATATTAGCTGCCATAATGTCCACTGCTGACTCATTAATGACCTCAATGAGTGCCATAATATCGAGAGATGTTTATAATAAATTATTACATCCTAATATAGAGTTTAATGATTTAAAAAATACTCTTAAATACTCTCAAATCGCCTCAGCTTTAACAGCTATAATAGGAGCAATTATAGCACTCAAGTTTGACAGTTTATTAGAACTATTATTTTGGCCAGCACCATTATGTACAGGTGTGATATTTGCACCATTTGTCATTGGTCTTTCCTGGAAAGGTGCTACAAAAAAAGGAGCTATCTGTGCTGTCATAGTAAGTGCAATATTAGCATTTTTAAATATGATTGGCCTCCTTACTGTCTTTGACAGAATTTTAGTACCTATAATAGGTGGTTCGGTTACGATATTTATAGTTAGTAAATTTTCAAAAAAAGATTGAAAAGAAAGGTATACACAGTAAATATGTCAAAATCAGAAAAAGGTAAGGAAACAAAAGCTAGTATTATAAGTGCTGCTAGAGAATTATTTTTTGAACAAGGTTATCACAAGACAACCACTAGGCAAATTGCAGAAAGAGCCAATATAAATTTAGGCTTAATAAGTTATTATTTCTCAAGTAAAAGTGAAATAGGAGCTATAATATATGAAGATATAAGGGATGAAATGCAATCTTTAATCTATAATTATCATGAAGAAGGTACAATGATGATGTTCTTTCTTGCTATGAATGCTGACCTTTGTTTTCTTTTAAAAAATGAAGCGTATAGAAACTTTTATTTGGATATAGCTTATGAGGAAGCTATTTTAAGCTATCAACGAAGTGTAACTGAAATGGTCATGAAAAGATATGTTAATGAAAAAGAATCTATAGAACATGACGAATTGATACTTTCCTGTATTGGTATACTCGCTATGAAACCTGAGATAATTAGGGTCTATACTTCACATAAATATGATATATCTTATCAATCTGTAATAAAATATTTTACAAAACAGTTTCTAATTAACCTTGGTCACAGCACTGATTTATGCGAAGATATTTTAGAAGAATTGAGTAAATACTATATAGATATAGTTGATAATTTTACGCCAATAATAACTCGCATAAGAACTTAATAAAATTTTATTGAACTTTTAGAGACTGAAATTTTGAAATCATAATTGTATTTTAATATTTCAGTCTTTATTACGTTTAAAAATACTTTATAATATTTTGCTCTAATGACAATAAAATGCTTATCCAATTGCAGCTATAAATTTCTTTATCCATAAATCCCATAGACGCCATTCATGACCACCAACACACTCTTCATATACAATATCAACATCTAAAGATTCTGCATATTTTTTAAAGGTTTCATTATTCTTATATAAAAAATCCCTATCACCACAAAATTGATAAATTTTAGGAATATCTTTATTACTCTCTTTAAGATTCTTAAGTATGTAAAGTAAATCATTCTCACTATTTCTAGCATCTTCTGGTTTCCCAAAGTCATGGAATAGAATATCAGCATTTGTTTCTATTTGCTGATTTTCCAACTCATGAATCATATCAGGTGAACCAGAAAAACTTGCTACTGCTGAAAATTCATTTGGTTTTGAAAGTGCTAATTTTAAAGCGCCATACCCTCCCATAGACATTCCAGCTACAAAATTATCTTCTCTCTTATCTGATAAAGGAAATATAGCTCTAACAAATCTAGGTAACTCTTCACTTACAAAGGTGAAATATTTATGTCCATATAACATATCTGTGTAAAAACTAGTTTCTACCCTTGGTATTACTAAAGCTATATTTTTGCTTTTGGCATAATGTTCTACATTAGTGTATCTAATCCATGAACTTTGGTCATCTTCTAGCCCATGAAATAAGTACAATGTTTTAAACTTACCTTCAAAGTCATATATCTCTTTGCCAGTAAATAGTTCTTTTCCATTTGCTATAGGTAAAACTACGATTATATCAGTCTCTCCTCCTGTATATTTTGATTTAAATTTACATTCTATAAATGCCACAAAAAACACCTCTTTTATAATGAATTTATTATCTAAAAAACACCAAGATTTTAATTGTCTCAGTGCTTTAAATATTTTATTAATTTATATATTTTTAACTACATATAATCAGAAGTATCTGTTGGTAATCCTTTTTTATCTAATTTACCCTCAATAATATCTTTAATTATAGAATAAATTACTGCAAATAGAGGAACTCCTATTACCATTCCAACAAAGCCTAATAATTTACCTGCAACTAACAATGAGAATAAAATCCAAAATGCAGATATCCCAATTGAGTCTCCAAGTATTTTAGGTCCTATAATATTTCCATCTATTTGTTGTATTATTAATATAATTAACAATAACCATAGTGCTTGTATTGGAGAAACAAACATTACTATTATTGTAGATGGTATTGCTCCAAACAGTGGTCCAAAGAATGGAATAATATTTGTAATACCAATTATTACTGATATTAATAATGTATATGGCATTTTTACCACTGTAAGTATTACAAATGTTAAAATACCTATAATAAATGAATCTAGTATCTTACCACCTAAAAATCTACCAAATGTATAGTTACTTCTGTGAGTTAATTCTAGAATTTTAGCAGCTTGTGTTTCTGTAAAAAGTGCATAAGTTATTTTTTTACTTAATCCATAGAATTTTTCTTTATCAATTAGCAAATATACTGAAACAATCAATCCTAGTACAATATTCCATATACTAGAAGCTATATCCTTCAACATATTTCCTAATATTGGTATTAAATCTGTTACAAATTTTATAATGTATGTGACAAATTCATTCCATTTATCTACTGCTAAATTAAAGTATTGTTCATCAAGATTTAAATCAGTCATTAATTTATCAAGAAGCTTAGTTGCGTTGTTTACATACATAGGTATATCATTTGCTAATCCAACAATACTCTCAATTACTTGAGGTAATACGAATTGCATAAATAAGTAAAGTATCAATGCAGCTGTTGCATATGTTAATAAAAGACCCAATCCTCTTTTTGATTTTTGTTTTAGGTTTTTTAATTTTTCACTTTTGATAAAAAGTCTTTCTTCATAAAATTTCAAAATAAAATTCAGAAGATATGCAATAGCAAACCCTATTATAAATGGCTGTAATGTTGTAAACATAATATCTAAATTGTTAGAGAATACATCAATTTGTGATGATATAAGATAGAATATAATACTACAAGCAGATATTATAAACGTATAAATTGCTATTGTCGTGTACTTTGTATTCCAATTAATTTTCATTTTTTCCTCCTTATTTCTATATAATTAAATTTTATCACAAAATTACTACTTTTATAACAAATATGCCAAATTAAAATTTTTAATTTGATAAAATATAATCAAAATATATATTTTTAATTTGATTTGTATTTTTTCTACAATATAGTTTACATCATTTTTTTAAGAATTTTAATTAATTTATCATTATATGGTGCATATCTAATAGGAATATCTAAATTTAATTTTTTCAATACACTTTTGTAATGCGTAAATGTATCAAATCCTGCTTTACCATGATATGAACCCATACCACTTTCACCAATACCTCCAAATGGTAAGTAGTTGGTAGCTATATGGATAATTGTATCATTTACACAACACCCTCCTGCTGGAATCATTTCTAAAACTTTATTTTCCAAATACTTATCTTTTGTAAATATATAAAGAGCTAGTGGATTTGGTCTTTGTATAATTTCTTGCAAAATTTCGTCTAAGTTTTTATATGTCAAAACAGGAAATACTGGTCCAAATATTTCCTCCTTCATTATATCATCATCCCAACTAGCATCATCTATTATAGTTGGCTCTATTTTTAATGTATGGTTATTATAATTACCACCATATACTACCTTTTCCATATCAATAAGGGATATTATACGCTTAAAATGCTTTTCATTTATAATTTTAGGAAATTGCTCATTATCACATGGATTCTCTCCAAAATACTGTTCAATATAATATTTTATTTTCTCTATTAACTCATCTTTTTTATTCTCATGTACTAAAATATAATCTGGTGCTACACAAGTTTGTCCTGCATTTATTAGTTTTCCCCATGTCAATCTTTTTGCAGCAAGATTTATATCTGCATCTTCTAGTATAATACAAGGACTTTTTCCTCCTAGTTCCAAAGTTATAGGAGTTAAATACTTTGATGCTGCTTTCATAATTACTTTACCTACCGCAGTGCTTCCTGTAAAAAATATATAATCGAATTTTTCTAAAAGTACTTTTTCGCTTTCTTCTTGGTCACCTTGAACTACTGCAATATATTCTTTTGAAAATATACTTTCAAGTATGTCTTTGATTATATGTGAAGTTGATACAGAGTACTCAGAAAGTTTTATTATTGCACAATTGCCTGCTGCTAATGACCAAACCAATGGTATAAGAGCTAGTTGAAATGGATAATTCCAAGGTGACATTATAAGTGTAACACCATAAGGTTGAGGAACAACCTTAGATATAGATGGAAAATTGACCATACTTGAACGAACTCTTTTTGTTTTGCTCCATTTTTTTATATTTTTTATAGCAAAATTCAACTCACTATATAAAATACCTACTTCTGTCATAAATCCTTCAAAATTTGATTTATTTAAATCCTGTTTTAATGCCAAAAGTATTTTATCTTCATTTTTTAATATAACTGACTTTAGCTTTTTTAACTGCTCTAAACGAAATGATACATCTCTTGTTTTACCTGTATTATAGTATTCCCTTTGCATCATTACTATCTTATTTATATCCACTATTTAAAACCCCCTCTTTAAGAATTAGACTACTCTATTTTTAAAACAAATTGTTTAAATTTCTATTAATATAATTTTTATACAATAATAAATTCATATCAATATAACATAAATTTACAAATAAAAAAAGCCCCCCTTTTAGATACAGGAGAACTAATAAAAAAATTGTATTTTTAAGAATTAATTACTCTATAAATTACAATATAGTTATAAGCTTGTATTTTGAAGTTTATCCACATAATCAAGTATAGGATTTAGATACTTTTTATCACACCAATCAAAATCTTCTCCTAATAATAAAGAAGCTTCTATTGGATTAAAACCTTGACGTTGTTTTTTAGCTATTGACTTTTTAAGAAAACTACAAAGAGTGGTATCAAGCCATGACATTTTTGTTTCATTCCATTCGCCACGGCAGTAAAAACAAGGAATATTATTCAACTTATCCTTAAAATTAACTTCTCTCAGTTTTCTTATTACTGAATCATCATATGGAGATGCTCCTACACCAAAAACAACTAGATTTTTACCTGCTAATTTCTCATAGTGCTTTTTAAAAAAAGAAATTCCTGCTATATTACAAGCATAAAGACCTCCACCTAAAATAATTGTATCGTAATCTATAATCTTTTCTAGATTAACATCCTTAATTTCAAAAATATCACAAGCTAATGATTCTGAAAGCCATTTAGCATATTTTTTTGTTGAACCATACTTACTTTTATAAATTATCACTATATTTTTCATGTTAATTATCTCCTTAATCTTGATAATAACTATAATTAGTAACTAGTTACTTTATATTATAGTAATTAATTACTTTTGTGTCAATAATCTTATTTTTTATCATATATAATGAAGCGGTATAGCTTAGATAACTATACCGCTTTATACAAATTATAATTTATAATAATTTTACAACTTAACTCCAAACTAACTACTTTAAATAAATTCTAGATTACAATACCTTTTAAAAAGTTTATTCTAAAACATACTTTTTATACTTGTTATATTCTATATTACTACATTCTACATCTAAAAGAGTTCCCTCTTCCATATATTCTGTATTTATGACACTTGTATTATTATTAAAATAAGAAGCTACATTTCCTTCACTGTATGGAATCAAAAGCTTACATCTTATATAATCTTTAAATATGCTATCACAAATGCATTTTACCATTTTGTCTATATTTATATTTTTTTTGGCTGAAACAAATATACCTTCCTTGCCTATATCATCTACAATATCATTTAATAATTCTTCATCAACTAAATCAATTTTATTGTAAATATTTATTATAGGGATATCATTTGCGCCAATTTGATTTAAAGTATCTACTGTTACTTTAATATGATTTTTATAGCTTGGATTTGAAACGTCAATAACATGTAATAACACATCTGCTTCGCACACTTCTTCTAATGTCGACCTAAATGCTTTTACTAAATCATGTGGTAGATTACTTACAAATCCAACTGTATCAGACAATAAAAATTCTTTATTATCTTGAAGAACTATGCTTCTAATAGAAGTTTCTAATGTCGCAAATAACATGTTTTTTTCAAATACTTTCTTTTCTTCAGAGTTTTTAAATATATCAACTAATTCATTCATTATTGAAGATTTTCCGGCATTTGTATATCCAACTAAAGCTACATTTGGAAGATTAGATTTTTTTCTCATATTTCTTTGAGTTTCTCGTTGGAATTTTAAATCATCTAATTCCCTATTTAGAGAAGTTATCTTTTCTTCTATTCTTCTACGGTCGAGCTCTAATTTCTTTTCACCAGAACCTCTATTTTTAGTACCTACTCCTCCACTTTGACGCCCTAAATTTTCATTTGAGCCTATAAGTCTTGGTAACATATATCTTAAACTTGCTACTTCCACTTGAAGCTTGGCTTCTCTAGTTTTTGCCCTTTGTGCAAATATATCAAGTATCAATGCTGTTCTATCTATAATTTCACAGTTTAATTTTTCTTCAAGGTTTTTAAGTTGTGATGTAGAAAGCTCATTATAAAACACAACTATATCTGCTTTTTCTTGTTTTATTATATTTAATAATTCTTCAACTTTACCTATACCAATATAATATGCTCTATTAACCTGCTTTGCATTTTGAGTTATACTTCCTACAACATCAATATTGCATGCAGAGCATAAGTTTTCAAGCTCAATCATTAGTTCGTTGAAATCCTCAGATTTACTATTTATGTTTAGTCCTACTATTATTCCTTTTTTTGCCATATCCATATTCTCCTTATATACTATTTTTTATTTAATATATAGCACGAGATTATGGCTCTATAATTAAATTCATTAAGAATTTGCTTGTTTAGTTTTATCCTTAAATGATACTTCTAATTTAATATTATAATAACCATAATCGTGCGTTATTTTCTTAATCTTATATAAAAAATCACTTTAAAACACCTCTCCTCAATTATATTATGTAGTTTTTTCAATAAAAAAACTCCTTATAAATCTAAGTAATACAAAACAATCTACTTACATTATAAGAAGGATTAAAATTCTAAATATATATTAAAAATATGTCAATTTAATTGACTCATATGTAATTATTATATTATATTTAACCCAATTCTTAAATTTAAGTAGTTTTTTACACAACTAATAAAAGTAACTAAAGTAGATAACTTTACATAATTGTTAACTATTAAAATTAAATTTTATTATTAATAAAATTTAAAGAATACGATTAAATATACATTTTGATAATCACCTCCAACATTTTCCTTATTATATATTATAACAAAATACATAACTTTGTAAATACATAAAAAAATAGATAAGATTATATCTTACAAAATATAATCTTATCTACATAGTTTATTCTATATTTCTCTTACAACGATACTCATATTTTAAAGTAAATTCTTACTACATTGCTTCATCTTCTTCAAATTGAGAATTGTAAAGATTAGCATAGAATCCACCTTTCTTTAGAAGTTCCTCATGGTTTCCTTGTTCAACTATATCTCCTTCATTCATAACAAGAATCATGTCAGCATCACGTATAGTTGATAATCTATGTGCTATAACAAAGCTTGTTCTACCTTCCATAAGATTATCCATAGCTTTTTGAATTAATACTTCTGTTCTAGTATCAACAGAACTTGTAGCTTCATCCAATATTAAGATTTTAGGGTCTGCTAAAATGGCACGAGCTATAGTCAATAATTGTTTTTGACCTTGAGAAACATTGCTTGCTTCTTCATTTAATTTCATGTTGTATCCATCTGGCAATGTTTTGATAAATCTATGAACATGTGCAGATTTAGCTGCTTCTATAACTTCTTCATCTGTAGCATTTAGTTTACCATATCTTATATTTTCCATAATTGAGCCACTAAATAACCATGTATCTTGAAGAACCATACCAAACATTTCTCTAAGCTCACTACGATTGAAATCTTTAATATTATGACCATCAATTAGTATTGAACCACTATTAACATCATAAAATCTCATTAAAAGCTTAACTATAGTAGTTTTACCTGCTCCTGTAGGTCCAACAATAGCAACTTTTTGACCAGGTTTAACATTTACTGAGAAATCATTTATTATAGTCTTATTTGAATTATATCCAAAATTAACATTTTCAAAATCAATCTTACCTTCTAAACCATCTATTGAAACTGCATTTTCAACAACTTGGTCTTCTTCTTCCTCTTCTAAAAACTCAAATACTCTTTCAGAAGCTGCTGCTGTTGACTGTAGTAAGTTAGCAACCTGTGCAATTTGAGTCATTGGTTGTGTAAAGTTTCTTACATATTGTATAAATGACTGTATATCTCCAACCTCAATTGTTTTCTTAATTGCAAGCCAACCTCCTAAGATTGATACCATTACATATCCTAAGTTTCCAATAAACATCATAAGTGGTTGCATTATCCCAGACAAAAATTGAGATTTCCACGCTGAATTATACAAACTATCATTTAATTTATCAAATTCATTAATTGCTTCTTCTTCACGATTAAATGCTTTTACTATTGTTTGACCACTATAAGTTTCCTCAACTTGACCATTTACATTCCCTAAATATTCTTGTTGAGACCTAAAGTATTTTTGTGATTTCTTTACTATTCTTGAAATTACAAACATTGATATTGGTAATATTAAAATTGCCACTAATGTCATAATACCACTTATAGATAACATCATTATCAAAACACCTATCATAGTTGTTACTGATGTTATAAGTTGTGTCATACTTTGATTTAAACTTTGGTTTAGAGTATCTATATCATTTGTAATTCTTGATAGTATTTCACCATGTGTTTTAGTGTCAAAATACTTCATTGGCAATCTATCTAATTTTACTGAAATCTCTTGTCTTAAATTATAAGATACTTTTTGAGAAATTCCACTCATTATGAATCCTTGTATAAAAGAGAATAGTGCACTTACCAAGTAAAGGCAAAGTAATAATACTAAAATTTTTCCAATTGCGTCAAAATCTATACCTACATTACCTCCAGAGACTTTGCTCACTAATCCTTCAAATATCTTTGTAGTCGCCTTACCTAAAATTTTTGGACCTACTATAGAAAACGATGCACTACCAATAGCAAATACAATTACCAAAATTATTGATATTTTAAATTTAGATAAGTATGCAATTAGTTTTCGCATGGTTCCTTTAAAGTCATTTGCTTTTTGTCCTGCTCCTATAGATTTTCCCATAGGACCTTTTCCCATTCTACTCATTAGCTAGCTCCTCCTTTGAAAGTTGTGATAAAGCTATTTGCTCATAAACTTCGCAATTTTTTAGAAGCTCTTTATGTGTTCCTATTCCAACTATTTTTCCTTCATTTAAAACAACTATTTGTTCTGCATGCAAGATGGTACTAATTCTTTGTGCAACTATTAATACTGTACTTTCAGCAGTTTTTGATTTTAAAGCTTTACGAAGAGCTGCATCAGTTTTTAAGTCAAGAGCCGAAAAACTATCATCAAATATATAAACTTCTGGATTTTTTGCTATTGCTCTTGCAATAGAAAGTCTTTGTTTTTGACCTCCAGAGACATTTGTTCCACCTTGAGAAATTTCAGTTTTAAAAGCTTCTGGTTTAGAATCAATGAATTCTGTAGCTTGAGCTATTTCAGCTGCAGCTCTCATTTCTTCATCTGTTGCGTCTTTTCTGCCATATTTCAAGTTGGATTCTATGGTACCAGAGAACAATATTCCTTTTTGAGGTACATATCCAATTTTTTCTCTTAAATCATGTTGAACAACATCTTTTATATTAACTCCACCAAGTAATATTTCTCCCTCAGTAACATCAAAGAAACGAGGAATTAAATTTATAAGAGTCGACTTACCACTACCAGTACTTCCTATAAATGCAGTTGTTTCTCCTGGTTTTGCTGTAAAGGATATATCTGTCAATATAGCTTCTTCTGCATCTGGATACATGAATGAAACATTTTTAAATTCAACAAGACCTTTTTTATCTTCTTTAAATTCTTGTACTTTTGATTTTTCTGGGTCTTTGATACTTATATCTGATACCAACACTTCATCTATACGTGTAGCTGAAACAGATGCTCTTGGAAGCATAATAGATATCATTGATATCATCAAGAATGACATTATTATCTGCATTGTATATTGTATAAATGCCATCATATCTCCAACTTGCATTGCTCCAGAATCAACACTATATGCACCTCTCCAAACTATAAGAACTGTAATAAGGTTCATTATAAGCATCATAGCAGGCATCATACATGTCATAACTCTATTTACAAAAAGATTTGTTTTAGTTAAATTTTTATTTGCTTCATCGAATCTTTTTTCTTCATGTTTTTCAGTACTAAAAGCTCTTATAACTGGAATACCTGTAATTATCTCACGGCTTACTAAGTTTAACTTATCGACAAGCTTTTGAACCAATTTAAACTTAGGCATAACAACTGAGAATAATACAATTATTAAAGATAAAATGGCTACTACTGCAACTGCTATAATCCAAGCCATTGAAGTATTAGTATTTAAAACTTTTATTATTCCACCTATAGCCATTATTGGAGCATAAAAAACTATTCTAAGTAGCATAACCATCAACATTTGTATCTGTTGAATATCATTTGTACTACGAGTGATTAATGATGCTGTAGAAAACTCATTCATTTCACTATTTGAAAATGACATAACTTTTCTAAAAACTCCACTTCTTAAATTTCTTCCTACGCTTGCTGCTACTCTTGCTGCTAAAAATCCAACTGTAATTGTAGCTATCATACTAATCATAGCTATACCAAGCATTTTTGCACCAGTAAGTAATATATAATTATTTTGCATATTTTCTGTATCAATACCTATGTTTTCATATTCTGCTTTTACATATGATACTGAACTTTGTGTTATCATACTTTCTGGCATACTTTCAAAGCTTTTGCTCATCTCTTTAGTTAATTTGTCTAATTGTTCTGTTGGCATCATTGATAACACTTTAAATATATCAACTTCTTCACCTTGAGTCCCTTGTGTAGGAAGTTGACTCATTATCTGAGATTTCATTGCTTTTACTTCCTTACTGTCCCCCTCAAGCCCTGATACAATTAAAATAGATTTACCAAAAATAGTATTTAACTCATCTATAGTATCCTTGTTTTTAGTATTTAACTCATAAAGAGATTCGTCTTTTAAATTTGGATACTTCTCTTTATACTTGCTGTAATCTTCCTTATTCAATAAAGTATAATTGTCTAATATTTTATCCTTATTATCTTTATCCATAAACAAAGTAATCTTATCTAATTCACTTTTTCTAATTATAGATGGAACAGAGTTTTCTACTCCACCTTGCTGTATCCCTATATTTACTATATTAGATGTATATTTTGGTAAAGAAAGGTCACATACTGCTTGAACTACCAATAAGCATACTATTATTACTATTGATAAGGCTGACTTCTTTAAATATTTAATTAATTTAAACATACACTTCTTCCCTTCTGTAATATTAATTAGTCTGATAGCATTAAATTGAAAAACATTGTTTTAAACTTTAGAAATATTTTTCATGCTCATGTTTATGACATCCTGCTTTTAAATTGTCTCTAACTTGCATTAGAAGTCTTCTAAGTACTATTTTTTCTTCTTCACTAAATCCTAAAAAGATTTCTCTTTCTAATTCTTTGTTAAATTCCTCAACTTTCTTACATACTTCTAGGCCTTTATCTGTTAAAAAAATTCTAGAAATTCTTTGGTCCTTTTCATCTTGTTTTCTTTCTACAAGCCCAGTTTTTTCCATTCTTTTTATCATAACTGTCGTTGTAGATGCTTTTACTTTTCTTTTATCTGCTAATTCTTTTTGACTTTGACCATTTTTCATCCTAAGAGAAAAAAGTATTTGTGGCTGACCCTGGTACAAGCCTAATTTATCAAAATAAAAATGAGTTCTTATAAAATATATTCGCATCAATTGCAAGAAAACATCATTTAATTTTTCTTCAGAATTGCTATTCATACTTACCCTCCTTATTTTTATATTACTTAGTCGGCTAATGATTATTTTACTATAACAGCTATCTTTTTTCAATATATTTATAAAAAATTCATATAAATTTCATTTATTAAATATTTTTCTATTGATTAGTTATGATTTTAATAGCTAATAATAAGTTTTTTAATTAGCTAACTACTTATATTTTTCATTGAAACCTTAAGATAAACCTTTTCATAAATTTATCAATTAAAAAAGGTTGTCTCAAAATAAATTTTGAAACAACCTCTTATTTAATAATATATTACTTATATACTATAACAATATATTATTTATCCTCATATCCATTTACAACAACATCTATTTTTCCAGTTTCCGGCGATATAATCAACCCATGCACAACAATTCCCTCTGGAATTAAAGGATGATTTTTTATTAAATTAATACTATCTTTTACAGAATCCTCTGCTGAATCAAATCCATGTAACCATTGTTTTGTATCAATTCCTGCACTACGAAGTGTAAGTATTACATCATTTGATATTCCTCTATCTAAGATTTTATTTAGTAATTTATCCGTATCCACATTGCACATACCACATCCATGATGTCCTACAACCATAACTTCATCCACATCAAATTCATAAATTGCAACTAAAATACTTCTCATAATACTTCCAAATGGATGCATTATAGTAGCACCTGCATTTTTTATCAGTTTAACATCTCCATTTTTAAGATTCATGGCTTTAGGTAAAAGTTCAGTTAATCTTGTATCCATACATGATAGGACTACTATTTTTTTATTTGGATGTTTTGAGGTTGCATACTGTTCATATTCTTTATTTTTTACAAATGATTTATTGTACTCTAATATCTCTTCAAGTCTTCGCATATGTAATCTCACTCTCTATAAAAATTTTTTATATTATTATATCACTATTGGACTACAATATATACATATATAATTTAATTTATATTTATCATCTATTTTTATAAAATTATTATTTTTCCATAATTTCACATATTAGTTATATTAGTAAAGACTCTTATAATAATCTTTTAATAATCAAAATTAGAATTATATATTTTTGTTATTTAATTAAATAATTCTTTTAAAACTTTATTACCTAAATTTAATCCTATTATAGCTACTTTTCCATCCTTAACTCCGCTATATTTAAAAACATTAGTTTTGCCAGAAGAATAGCTAAATTCTAAATATACATCAGATGAATTTACAAAACCTTATGCCTTTAATATTTTTTTAATGAGTGTAGTTTTTCCTACTCCTAAAAAACCTGAAACAACATCAACCTTTATCATATATACTCAAGTCTTTTAAACTAATTAATACTTTTATGTAATATACGTAGTATTGAATTTAGTTCTTCAACTGACATTTGACCTGGTGCAGAAACCTTTTTAACTGCTCCAAAAGTCAATGCTGAGCCAAATATTTCCCCACACAAACGACTTATAACTCCCATTCCTGCCATAGACATAGTTATTATTGGTCTATCTGCATAAACTTGAACCATTTCATTTGTAGCTGTAAGCAACACTAGAACATCTCTTTCATTTTTTGGCATAACAGCTATTTTAGGTAAGTCTGCTCCTAGTTTTTGCATTTTGCATAAACGAGATATAATCTCTTCTTTTTTGGGAGTTTTATTAAAATCATGATTCGACATGACTACTTTCACTTCTTTTTCATGAGCAAACTCGACTATTTCATTTACAATTTCATCTCCCATAAATAGCTCTACATCTATTAAGTCTATTAATCCTGTATTAGAGATTTCCTTATTTAAAATAGTATAATAATCTTTTGATATTAATTTTTGTCCACCTTCTTTTATACTTCTAAATGTAAATAATAGAGGTGTATCTGGTATATATTTTCTTAATTCATTAATAACTTCTTTAACTTGTTGAATATTTTCTACATTCTCAAAGAAATCAACACGCCATTCTACAACATCCAAACAAATTTCCTTTAAGTCATTAACTTCTTCAATAATTTCTTCTTTAGTTTTTCCAACTATTGGTACACAGATTTTAGGTATACCTTCTCCTATTCTAATATTTTTTACTTGTACTATATTATTCATATTTCTCCTCCACACATATAGAAGTTTTATCAGATTTTATATTCTTTACATCACAATATTATTATATCGTAAAAATACTATAAGTCATAACAATACTAATTCTACAGTAGTACTTCAACTTCATTTTATATACTTACATTTAATTTTTTTACACTCTTTCTTGTAATTTCATTATATTACTTAATTATTATTAATAAAATACATATTATTCTTAATATTGATAGAATTAATCTATGAATTATGGTATAATATGGTATAATTTTGTAGAAATAACCCGAATTTTATTTCTTATGAAGGGATTGAATATCAATGAACCTAAATCATTTGCATTACTTTAGAGTTTTAGCCAAAGTTGAGCACTATACAAAAGCAGCTACACAATTGTCTATAACTCAACCAAGCTTAAGTCATGCTATATCTGCTCTTGAAAAAGAACTGGGAACTTTTTTATTTGAAAAACAAGGTAGAAATGTTCGCTTAACTAAATATGGTAAATTTTTTTTAACTTATGTTGATAAAGCATTGAGTGAATTAGAAAGAGGAGAAAAAAAGCTTAGAGAATATACAAGTATATCAAAAGGTGTCATAGACTTAGGATTTATTTATACATTGGGAGCTTACTTCATTCCAGATATACTTGGTAAGTTTTTAGAAAAAGAGTCAAATAAA
The DNA here is from genome assembly GCF_020658175.1 of Clostridioides sp. ES-W-0018-02. NCBI lineage: Bacteria > Bacillati > Bacillota > Clostridia > Peptostreptococcales > Peptostreptococcaceae > Clostridioides > Clostridioides sp. ES-W-0018-02. The sequence goes on from NZ_JACVVY010000001.1 coordinate 830,544, forward strand.
AATATTTCATTTTCATTTGGTCAAGGTACTACTAAAAAGATTATCCAAAGTTTAAAAGATGAAAAATTCGATTTAGCATTTTGCTCTTTTGTTCCAAATGAACCCAACATAGATTTTACAGCTATACTTCAGGAAGAATTGGTTGTAATAGTGCCATATAACCATCCTTTAGCCTCAAATGAAAGTGTAGACTTAAAGGATACAAAGGATTATCCTTTTATATTCTTTAGTGAAGATAGTGGAGTTAGACCAATTATTGATAAGCTCTTTGAAAAAGTTGATGTAAAACCACAAATTGTATGTGAAACAGAAGAAGATACAGCTGTCGCAGGTTTAGTTTCTATTAACTATGGTATAGCAGTTGTTCCAAATATTTTTGCTCTTAAATATTTTAATGTAAAGGTTTTATCAATAACAAATCCTATACATGAAAGGTACATATATTTAGCTACAATGAAAAATAAATATTTAACTCCTGCTGTTAATAGTTTTAGAAACTTTGTTATTAATTACAGTAAAAACAATAATCTAATTGATAAAATGGAATAAGAACAAGTTAAAAAGGGATTGTTTCAGAGTAAATACTCTGTACAATCCCAGACACATTTTAAAATTTATTAAAGTTTATTAGAAATAATCTGAGAAATATGGATTTTCACGTTCAATAAGATTTTCTAATAAATCTACTATTTCTTTATCACAAGTAATTCTTTTTATTCTATGAAGATAAGTTGGTCTTTTGTAACTAAGCAACATAGTTGTAAGTGTTTGTATATCAAGCTTCAAATCATACTTATCACCACCAGAGGTTAGTATACCTTTACCTTCTTTAGAAACACTTAGTGTAAATACTCCTGTATTCCAATCTAATAAAGGGTCTTTTAATTGAAATACTAACTTTACTTCATTTTCTTGTTCTTTAAATGGATACTGATTTATAAATTGTTCTATATCAACAATTCTACCCATAAAGTATGGTTTTATATTTTCTTCTATGTCTCCATCTTCAAGTAAAAATGCCAATGGTTCATCTGTATATGTATTTCCAACCACTTTATTTATCATTGAAAAGTGAGCACTTATAAAATTCCATAATCCTGTACGTGCCTCTTCTTCTACAAATACCATTTCTTTAATATAGAATATTTCATCAGAAATCCAATATAACACATAACCTTGTGCTTCATGGTTTTTATCATAATAAATTGCACATGTTAAGTCATCTAAATCCCAACGCCAGTATTCTTCCCATGCCAACTCACTTCTAATCATAGATGCATGGCTCTTTTTAGAAAATCGTTCATAAACATTTCTGACATCTTCGTGTTCTATACTTACACGCTCAACTTCTCCTGATACCGCTTTAGGTTTTGGCAACTGAGTATCTTTAATTTCAAAAGATATCTTATCTGATATTATTTCCCATCCCTTACGGCGATAATATGGAATTGAGTATGGAAATAAATAAGATATAGATTGTTTTCTTTTTCTCATATCTGTTAATGCTTGTCGCATCAATTTATCCATAAGACCTAAATTAGAATATTCAGGATATGTTCCAACACCAGTAAGACCACCCATATCGTATTCTTGACCAAATATATTGATTTTAAATGGATAAACAGCTATTTGAGATACTAGTTTATCCTCATCAAACCAACCAAATACATCTGCTTGTCTTAATACAGGTAGTTTAGCAAGAGTTATTTCTCTTTCCTCCCAACCTACTTGTTGTAAATCATGGTTTGTCACTTGAAATACATAACGTAACAATTGATTGAATTGTTGCAAATGCTTAGTTTCTACTTTCTTCATTTCGAGTCTCTCTAGTCGACTCATAATAAAACCTCCTAAAAATAAATACATATAAATACTATCTATTTATATAATATAGATAATAAATTTACATAAATACTACATAAATATTTATATAAACATAATTTTATCATACCCAATATATTCTAGTCAAATCACTGTTGAAAATTAAAGTTTAATTCAATAATAGCATTATTTAACTTAATAAAAAATGATTTATATTTAGTATATCTTAAATACTTGTAATTTTTTATCACTTTGATATAATCAAATAAATAGACAATTGTAATAAAATACAATTTAGTTAAAAATATTTTATTTAAAATAAAATAATAAACTATAAATAAATAAGTAATATATAAGGAGTGATTCTGTGAAGAGATGCATTGTAATAATGGGATAGTCAGGAAAACAATATAATATAAAGGAGAGATTTAAACATGACTATTCCAAATTCAGATAAAATATATCCAAGAAGTAATGATTATCAAACTATATATCTTAAAAATGTGATTACAAGAGACAATATAAAAGTTGGAGACTATACAATATATAACGACTTTTATAATGACCCAAGGGATTTTGAAAAAAATAATGTACTATATCAATATCCTATAAACAATGATAAATTAATAATCGGAAAATTTTGTTCAATTGCATGTAATGTAAAGTTTTTAATGACTAGTGGAAACCACACTATGAAATCACTCTCTACTTATACATTTCCAATCTTTTATGAAGAATGGGATTTAGACATAAATCATATAACAGATGCTTGGGATAATAAGGGTGATATTGTAATTGGAAATGATGTATGGATAGGCTATGATGCTGTAATTATGCCAGGTGTAAAAATTGGTGATGGAGCAATTATTGGAACAAGAGCTGTAGTTACTAATAATGTCCCTCCATATTCTATTGTTGGAGGAATACCTGCAAAAATTATAAAGAAAAGATTTAATGATGATATAATTTCAAAATTATTAAAAATTAAGTGGTGGGATTGGTCATATGAAAAAATCCAATCAAGTATTCAACACATTCAATCAGGAGCTATTGATAGATTAGTTTAATATTTTATGACTAATTTATCTTAAAACGAGATTTAGGGGAAATCTTTTTAGGAATCCCCTTAAATCTACTATATTGCCAATAGTCCTACTTGATATAATTAAAATTAAAAATAGTACTAAGGTTATAAAACAAAGATAAATTAACTTTTCTAAAATTACTTTACTTTTATTATTTATTCTCTACAAGAGATTCGACTTTTCTAAAATCATCTCTATTATTTATTATCATAAAAGATTTAACTTTTCTAAAGTTGTTATTATATTTCTTCCTTCTCTAACTCCATCGATTATTCTTCGAGCTATTTTACTATCTCCTATATTTAGAACTTCCACATTTTTAGCTTCAAAATATTTCTTTAAATTATTCAAAATTGGATTATTAGATTTCATTCCTAAACATATAAATCCATAATCAAAATTTAGTAAGAACTCTTCTTCATTCTTCTTAACTTTAAAATTATCATCCTCAACTTCCAATAATGCTGTATTTGTATAAACATCAACATTGTAATCTTTTAACATCTTCATCATTGTCACCTTTGTTATAGGGTCTAAATCTTTGCCCACAACTGGTAACATCTCAACTATAGAAGTTTTAGCCTTATTTTCTGAGAAAAATTCTACAACATCTAATCCAACAGCTCCACCACCCACAACTACTACTTTCTTATTTTCTAAGTCTTTTGTTTTAAAATATTCTATATCATTAAATAGCTTAAATATTGAACTCACCTTTCCATTTTCTTGGTCTATCCTATCCATCAAACCAGTTATTGGTGGAAGTAATGGTTTTGAACCTGTAGCATTTATAATTATATCAGGTTTTAAATTTTCTATAAATTTAATATCGGCCTTTGTATTTTTAAAAACAATTAAATTTTTTAATTTATTAACTCTCTGTTTTAAATACTTTGGAAAATCATTTATTCTACTTTTATCCGGAAAAGTTGATATTGTCTCAGCAAGCCCTCCTATATCTGCTTTTTCTTCTAATAAAAATACATTACAGCCCACCTCTGCTGCTGTGGCTGCGGCTTCGAGACCCGCCGTTCCTCCACCTATAACAACCACATTTGTTGTCTTATTTACTTTTCTTTGTTTATATTCTTCTCCATTTATTAAGTCTGGATTTACTGTACATCTTATAGGTCTATTTGCTCCAATTCTATTACCTGCACATCCTATATTACATGAAATACACTTTCTTATTGAATCTTCTTTTCCATTTTCTACCTTTTCAGCCCAATTAGGGTCAGCTATAAGGCCTCTTCCCATACCTATAAAATCCGCTTCATTATTTTCAAGTATTTTTGATGCTATCTCTGGATTCCTTATATTTCCAGTTATTATTGTTGTTTTTCCAAATCTTTTTTTAACTGCTTTAGACATATATGAACGCCACCCATCTTCTAATGTCATTGTATCGATTTGAAATTGTATAGAATCATTTAATGCTGCTGATACATTATATATATCTACTTCTTCATTTAAATATTCAAGAAGCTTTAAAGTATCATCTAAAGTATTTCCTCCCTCTATAAATTCATCCGCACTTATCCTTAAAGATATAGGAAATAAGGCTCCTACTTCGTCTCTAACTTTATCAATTACTAGTTTTGCAAATCTCGCTCTATTTTCAAGACTTCCACCAAATTCATCTGTACGCTTATTGTAAATTGGGGATAAAAATTGACTTATTAGATATGAGTGTCCAGCGTGTATCTCTATAGCATCAAAACCAGCTATTTGAGCTCTTTTTGCTGCCTTTCCATATTTTGTAGCTATATCTAGTATTTCTTCCTTCTTTAATTCTCTTGGTATTGTTCCTCCATTTTTTGAGGGTATGTTCGAAGAAGATACTGGAGTTAATCCATTTATTCTATCTGGCATAGCTGAAGCACCTGAATGATTAATTTGTATAGCTACACATGCACCATGTTTATGTAGACTCTCAGTTAACTTATATAAAGCAGGTATGTATCTGTCATGGTCTATTCTTATTTGTGTAGTTCCATTAGAACCTAAAGGAAAATCTACACAAGCATTTTCTACAATTATAAGTCCAGTTCCACCTTTAGCTCTTTGTTCATAATATTTAATGTGTTCATCTTTAAATTCTCCACTTTCTCCACCAAAGTTTGTTCCCATTGGTGGCATAACTATTCTATTTTTTACATTCATCCTTTTTATAGTTAATGGTTCAAAGATATTTTGATATATTTTCATTTCTATTCCTCCACACGTTTTTATGTTTATAGTTTTTGTGTTTTAAATTTATGTCTCTATTATAATGCGTAGAAATCTATTAAACCAGTGCATATTTTCATCATTATTGATAGATTTTTTCTATAATTTTATGATTATGTTTCTTAACAAAAAAATCATGCTACATTAATAGTGATACACTATTAATGTAGCATGATTACTTAAACTCTAGATAATTTTAATATTTTACATCTACACATATATATTAAGAATAGCTAAATTTTACAGTCTTCTATACTCTTCTCTTTTTAATTTTAAGTTACTTAGATAATAATCTATCTCATCAATTAGACGTTGTTTATCCTCAGGTAATATTCCTTTTAAGTTAACATAATTTGAGGCATGATTACTTCTAAATACGACTTTTTCATTGGTATCTATATTTTTTATCATTTCTTTAATTTCTTGTAGCACAGCTTTATCTTCCAATACTGTAAATTCACCTGATTGAAGTAAATCGTAAAGTTCAGTATTAGGTTCTACCATTAAACTCAATACACCTACATAATCTGGTGAAATTGCTCCTAGCATTTTTCCTGTATCAACTCCATGTTGATTCGTTTTTTTAGTTCCTCCAAGACCTGCTATTACAGTAGCTGATAATTTAATACCATTTTGCTTAACTTTTCTACCAACTTTTATAAGTTGTTCACTATTAAATCCCTTTTTAATATCTTCTAATACCTCATCATTTCCACTCTCAAGCCCTAGATAAATCATCTTAACACCAAGTTTTTTTAACTCTTTAAGTTCATCATCAGTTTTTTTCTCTATAGACTTAGGAGAGCCATATAGAGTAATTCTTTCACACTCTGGAAAAACTTCTTTTATATACAATATTATATCTCTTAGTTTTTCCATTGGTATTATCAATGCGTCTCCATCTGCTAAAAATATTCTGTCTACATTTTTATAATGTCTTCTAAATATATCAATTTCATTTTTTATTACTTCTAATGGTTTTATTTTAAATTTCTTTGATTTGTACATACTACAAAATGTACATTTATTATGAGAACATCCTAGTGTAACTTGTATTATAAGACTATAAGCCTCACTTGGCGGTCTATAAAGTGGCATATCATATTCCATATTAAAATCCCCCTTTTAATCAACTCTTAATTTTATTATATTAATAATATTTACTTAAAATAATACTTTATATATATTATAAACTTCAAGCTTTTGTTTAAGATATATTATTTAAAAATTTAATAATACTATTTGCAGTAATCTTAAGCTGTTTTTCTTGACTTATAATAGCATCATTGTCTCCCTTTTGTTTTCCATAATCTCCAAATTGTGCATGATTTCCCCCTTCAATTTCAACATAAGTTGTATCATCAGGAAGTTTTTCTTTTGCTTCTATAAGATTTTTAAAATTAACTACTCCATCTTTACTTCCCCATATAGATATAACCTTTTTACCTAGCTGTTTTAGTTCATTGCCCATTGGATAGGAAGATAAAAACACAACTCCATCAATTAATTTATTGTCACGTGCAAAATTAGATGCAACAACTCCACCCAATGAGTGACCTCCTATTACCCAATGTTCTATATTATTGTAAGAATCCATAATTTTCTGTGCTTTATTAGTTCCAAGTATAGCTAGATTAAGTGGCATTTTTGCAATTACCACTTCATATCCACTTTCTGCTATTTTTCTTGCAAGTGGTGCATATGATTCAATTTCTACTTTAGCTCCTGGATAAAAAATTAGACCTTTAGAAACTTTTCTACCCTTCGGTGTAAATGAAATATTTTCATTTATGGTTACCTCAACTTTACTATTGCTAACTAATGCTTCTTTTGCTAGTTTTTGAGGTTCATATGTTTTGTTTATCCATATGAAAAAACTAAGCAGAATCAATACAAACAGTATACCTATTCCCATGAATATTTTCTTTTTTATATTAAATTTTCTATTATCATTTTTATCATCTTCGTTTTCAACCTCATCATAAAGTAAAGGTCTTTCAAGTTCCATAGTTATACTAAATGTATCATATTTCTTATTGCGCTTTACCTTTACATCTTTACTCATAAATCTAACCCCCATAATATTTGAATACTATTATAGTTTATCCTAAGTAAATTGTTTTTTCAACCAATGAAAAAAATCAATATTTTAACCTTTTTCACACAAAATTCATAAATATATGGTTTTTGTTTTTAATATACTATTTTCTGTTAACATTGTATAAAAGAAAAAGTCATATACTTTATTTTAAAGCTATGACTTTTTATATAATTTAATTAGATTAGAAAACTATGCAACTTCTTGCACTAACATTTTACTGATATTACTTATTCTATACATTTCTTTTACACCATTTAAGGTTTGAAGTAAATTTAGACAAATTATTTTATCACCTAAACTTACTGTACTTTCAATACTATCTAAAATTACACTTCTTCCTTCATCATATTTATCAGCATCATAATTTGAAATATAACTAGTATCTCTCAATATTCTTTCTACATCTTCATCTCTAATATTATTCTTTTTGACATTTATATATAAATTGTACATATTACTTATTAGTAATTGTTGATTTTCTAAGAAATCATCTTGATGTTCATCTTTGTATATAGTATTTATCAGCATAAGTCTATCTTCAATAAGTGATGGCACTAATAATAGATTCTTTATATAATGAACATTGGTTGAATTTTCAATAGATTTATTAACTTCATTAATTATATTTTTAACTATACCTTTATACACATCTATAACATGCTGATACCCCATTTTTGCATCATATGGTAAAACAAATTTATTTATTATTAATGCAATAATTGCACCTAATACTACATATGAAATTCTACTCATAGTTAAAACATTAGGGTCTCCCATAACTGCTGCCGAACCAAGGGCTGAAACAGTTACACACACTATCAGTTTTCTATAATCAACTACATATGAGTTTATGTATCCTGCTAAAAGTACTATTAATGACCTTAATGTATTATCTTTTATTATTGAAAATGAAACAATAAATATTACCGCTCCTACTAGTGTACCTTCTATTCTTTTTCTGGATTTCTGCAAACAGTTCTCTGCATAAGGTTGCGTTAATGAAAACACAGTTAACATTATCCATCTTCCATCTTTTAAGTGAAAATAATCCATAATAAAACCTGAGATTGCTGCAGCCAAAGCGATTTTTATTGCATAAGAAAATCTTATAGATTTTAAATTAAAATGTTGTTTATATATTGACATTCTTCTAAATTCACGTGGTATCTTTATTTTTCTTTCAACTCTTTTTTCCTCTTTTGATTTTACCTTTTTGTACTCTAATAAAAATTCATATAGATTTTCTAAAACACTATAAATTTCTTTCAAATTTATATTTTTAGTATCTTGAGCGACAACATAGTCTCTAAACCCAAGTATTTCTTTATTAGTTATCTTATCTTTATTTTCTAAGCACATCTTGATATAATTTACTTCTTTAGATACTACAACTAAAACATCTTCTTTACTATTTGTACTACTTTCTTTTAGCATATTTTTTATGTCTTCATCCTCAAATTCCTTAGTATCTATTTTATATCTATCTAAGATTAAACTTATTCTTTCTAATGAAAATAAGATATTTATTATATCCATTCCTTTAATACTAATAAAAAAATCATCTTTTCTATTATCAAATATAACCATTTTAAGACCTTTTGATATAGAATTTATTGTGTAATTACAACTATCTATTTTTCTCATATTAGACTTATTTACAGAATTATCACTGTTAATAATATTTTTTAAAAGATTTATTTTTTCCAACAACTCATCACATATAGATATTAATTCTTTGTCACCAATTTTTTTCATTCTATTTCTATTCATAACAAATTGAGCAATCATTATGACAAGTGAACCACTAGCTAAAGCCGATAATCTTATAGGAAATTCACTTAATCCTACAGGTATACTTATCATAAATATATACATAAGGCCAAAAGGTACATATACAGCCCTTTTCAAATCATAACTAAATAAATATCCTATTATAAATAATGCTATAAAATTTAATAAAATTCCTAAATACATATTTTGTACTGCAAAAAACGATAATACTCCTAATGTTACGTTTATTATCAAGTATTTCAGTAAATTTTTAATTGGAGAAATAGTTAAATCCCTTTCCAAAAGCATTAGCATAGCTGTTACTATAGCCACACCTATAAGTGTATTTTTACTTCCAAATAAAGCTATAAATGCAGATATAAATGCTATTATAAAAATAAACAATTTAGTTTTTGATATTATTAATTTTTTTGTCATCAAATACCTCCTTAAAAATTTCAACAAAGTCAATTTTATCACACTTATTATCGTATTCAAAATCGTCTTTTCTACGTGAGGATTCTAATTTTTCTATTTATAATTCTAATTTTAATTCATATATTAACGAACTTTATAATCATATATAACATATATATTCATATGCCAGCATACGTTTTTTCTTTCAAATATTTTTTTAAAATTAAAAACAACGCTCTCAATAATACAATCTTTGTACTTATTGAGGGCGTTGTAAGATTTATCTAGCAAACTTGTTTAATTTTTTCTTTACCTAGTATGTAAGTACCAAGTCCCATAAATAAAGCTCCTCCAACAATGTTTCCAAGTGTTACTGCTACTAAATTATAAATAGCTCCTCCAATACTAACTGTTTGAATTGTTGGAGAAAATAATGAAACACTATAGATTGTCATATTCGCTACACTATGTTCAAACCCTGTTGTTATGAAAGCAAATAAACATAGGAATATCATAATTATTTTTGCACTATCATTGTTAGTTCTAAATGAACATAAAACTGAGACACAAACTAAAATATTACACAAAACTCCCCTAAAGAAAAGAGACATAAATGGCATAGATGCCTTGGCTGCTGCTGTGTTTGCAAAAAATTCTGCTACAGGACCTTTATCTACTAAACCAGTTCCTACAAACATTATACCTAAAATTAAAGCTCCTATTAAATTTCCTACCCAACTGTATATCCATATTTTAGAAGTATCTTTTATACTTACCCCTTTATTTAGTATACCTACAGACATTACCATATTATTTCCAGTAAACAGCTCTGTTCCTGTCATTACAACTAAACTAAGTGCTACTGCAAACGATAACCCCATCATTATCTTTGTCATAGGAGAACCTGCATCTGTCAAAATCCCTCCAATAGTAAATATCAAAAGTATACCGATACCTACATAAAGTCCTGCAAAAGCAGAAGACACTAAATATTTTATCTTACTTGTATTTAATAAATTTATTTTATTTATAGCTGCATTAGTTAGTTTATCCAAAGTTTCTTTATGCATAATTCCCTCTTCCTTCTATTAAATTTATAATTTATTTAAATATATTTTTTTATTACTTATAGATATTTAACACCACTCCAGTATATATTTTCATGTACTTTAGTTATTTCTTCAAATTGTACACCTTCAAGTGCCCATTTTTTAAATTCCATGAATCCAGTCCTGTCAATTATATATCCTATATGCTCTTTCCCTCCTGGTGCATCTTTATCTATATATTGCTCTACATATTTGTAAGTATTAAGTATTATTTTTATTATGTTGTCTTCATCTGCCCATAAAAGAAAATCTTCTGCTAGTCTTGGATTTTTCTTACCTGTTCTACCCATTATAGCTAATCTATAGTATTTTTTTTCATCTCTAGTCCATGCATTTGTTGGGCAATTTAGTACACATTCTCCACAACCTATGCATTTATCTCCATCTCTTACTACTTTATTATTTTCTGTTTTTAATGCTCCAACAGATAGTTTTGAGCATTTTTTTACACACGCTCCACAATTCACACATCTATCTTTTTCATATAGTGGTAAGGTCATTCCTATAATTCCAAAGTCATTCATTCTAGCTTTTATACAGTCATTCGGACATCCAGTCAATGCCACTTTAAAATGTAAGTCATTTGGAAAAATTGCTTTTTCTATTTTTTTTGCAAATTCAGTTGTATTATACTGCGCTTTTGGACAGACTTTATTACCTATACATGCAGCTATGTTTCTCGTACCTGCTGCTGGATAACCTGCATTTTTCTCACTTTGATTTATATTCATCTTTTCAATAACAGGTTGTATGATATTATTTATTTCTTCCATATCTTCCATATCTATTCCTAAGATTTCAAATCCCTGTCTTGTAGTTATGTGTATCTGACCATTACCATATTCATTTGCAATCCTAGAAACTGTGATTAAACTTTCAGGGTCAATAAGACCTCCTGGCACTCTAACTCTTAAAGAAGTTTTATATTTTATTTTTGTAATTCTATAAGCATTTTTCATTACTTTTTTAGTATTTAAATCTCTTATCACAAACTCCACCCCCTAATCAATAAGATTTTTAGCATATGAATAATCAAATACTGGTCCATCTAAACATATATAAGTATCATCCATCTTACAGTGTCCACATTTTCCTATTCCACAACACATTTTTCTTTCATAAGAAACCCAAATATTTTTTTCGTCTAAATCTCTTTTTAAAAACTCTCCTACTGTAAATTTCATCATCATTGGAGGTCCAACTACAATTGCAGAAGTATTATTTATATCTTTTATATCTAAATCTGGAATATATTTTGTTACTAATCCTACATTTCCACTATAACCCTCATCAGCTCCATCCACAGTAACTAAAATATCCAATTTTTCACTCCATCTTTTTAAGTCCTCTGCAAATAGAACATCTTTTGGTGATTTAAATCCAACTATTAATTTAAACTTTTCACACTTATCTTTATTATTATAAAAATATTCAACTATTCCTCTTACAGGAGCTAATGCACTTCCTCCTGCTACTACTACGATTTCTCTTCCTTCATATAAAGATACATCAAATCCATTTCCATAAGGTCCTCTTATAAAAAACGAATCTCCTTCTTTGTAATTGAATAATTCACTAGTAACTTTACCTACATTTCTTATTGTAAAATCAATATAATCTTCTCCATATCCTGATACTGATATTGGACTTTCACCATATTTAGGTATAGATATTTCATAGAATTTTCCAGGCAGAACCCCTTTTGTATCACAATTCACTTTGAATGTCCATTCTTTATCAGTATGTTTAACTATGTCTAGTATTTTTGCACTTACTGGTATATATGAGTTCATTTATATCTCCTCCTTACTAGTTACTAAATCATTTATTTTTTCTATACATTTTGAAAATGATATATATTGTGGACATGCATCATCACATCTTCCACATCCAACACACATGTTATATCCAAATCTTTTTTTGAAATCATTTATTTTATGCATAGTTTTAAATCTCATTCTTTCTCCTTGTTTTTTTCTGAAAGAATTTCCACCTGCTATGTCTGTATATCCATCTACTTGACATGAAGCCCAAACTCTTCTTCTTTCACCTACATTTTCATTTTCCTTATAAAAAATATCCTGCATTGTAAAGCATGAGCATGTTGGACATACAAAATTACATCTTCCACATCCAATACATCTTGTGTCATATTCATCCCATATTGGATTTCCTATTATCTCATTAGAATCAATATTTTCTGGTATATCTATAGAAATTAAATTTTCTGTTACATGACTAACATCAAATTCTGATGGCTCTCCATTAAATACTTCAAATTCATTGTCTTTTATGTCTAAGTACAATGTTTCTCCTTCTATATTCAATCCAAGTGAATAGTTATCAGTTTTATTAGAATCCATACTTACACAAAAACAATTTCTAAAACTCTCTTTACATCCTACAAGTGCAAATTTTATTTTTTCTCTAATATGTTTATAAAAATAATCTTTTTCTTCTCCATTATTTAAATATATTTCATCGAGTCTCTTTATTCCATTTATGTCACAAGCTCTTAGAAAAATTAAAATCTTTTTATTGTCTAAATCGCTTTCCTTAAATTCTTTTTCAGTAAAGTAAAATAAGACTTGATTAATAGGAAGCACTACTTCTTTTGGTGAAAAGTTTGATTTTTGAGCAAATTCCATTTCTTCAAAAGTATTTACTTCCTTGTATCTTATCATGTCCGTATCTGAAAAAGTACCTTTAAATGGCATTATGACTGGTGCAAATATTTTGTAGTCTTTTTTTAGGAAATTCAGACCTTCATTGAATTTGGATGAATCTAATTTTAATTTCATTTTTATCACCTTTCTTATATTTTAGTTTTGCTTACTTATTATCTTGTTTAAATCTTAACACTTTATTTTAGATACTTCTGTGATAATTATCACAGTTTTAAAAATAATAAAAAAAATATTACTAGAGTTTATTAAACTCTAGTAATATTTCTTTATTATTTATAACTTTAAATTAAAAATCTGTTCTTTTAAATACAAGCTTTTCAAATGATTCTATATCCATAGGTCTTGCAAAGTAAAATCCTTGTCCAATATCACAGCCTGCATTTTTTAATAAATTTAATTGACCTTCAGTTTCTATTCCTTCAGCTACAATTAGCATATCTAAATCCTTACCTAATGTAATTATATTCTTTATAACTTTTTCTCCACGTGTAGATGTAATTGTCTCATTTAAAAATTCTCTATCAATCTTCAATACATCAATTGGTAATTTTTTTAAAAGACTAAGTGAAGAATATCCACTTCCAAAATCATCCATAGATACAATAAATCCAATATCATGCAAATCATTTAAAATATCTAAAAGCATGCTTATATTTGACAAAAATAAACTTTCTGTTAACTCAAGTTCTATTAGATGCGCTGGTATATTATGCTTATTTATTAAAGATTTTAAACTAGTTACTATATTTCTATTATTTAAATGAATTCTTGATACATTTATAGAAATTGGTGGTGGCTTTATTCCATTTTTTATCCATTTTGACATTGTACTAAAGACATTATCCCAAACATACAAATCAAGTTTTTCTATAAATCCATTTTTCTCAAATAGTGGAATAAAATCATTAGGCGATATAGTTCCCTTAATTGGATGAATCCAACGAACAAGAGCCTCTGAACCTACAATCTCATCTGTTATAAGGTTAATTTTAGGTTGCAAATAAATTACAAACTCTTTATTTAAAAGTGCATTATCCATATTATTTTCAATTTCTTTTTCACGAAGTATAGAAAGCCTTATTTTATCATCATAAAAAGCAACTTTACTCTTATAATTGGTTTCTATTGTTTGACAAGCTATCTTAGCTCTATCAATCATTACATCAATATTTACATCATCTTTATCAATTAAATACGCTCCACATTTAAGTATTATATCTATTTTAAATGTATTTTCTTTATCACTATTCACAATCTCAAAAAAATCATTTGCTCTTTTTCTTAAATTTTCTATATTACTTTTTTTAGTCATTACAATAAATCTATCGTCTGATAATCTTGCATATATTTCATCCTTAAAAATACTTTCACCTATTTTTCTTGCTATATATTTTAAAATATTGTCTCCAAATTCAAAACCAAACATATCATTTATATATTTAAATTTATCTATGTTAATATAATATATAACAAAGTTATACGTTCCATATTTTTCAAAAAGCTTATTAGCATCAATTTTAAATTTCAATAGACTTCTTATACCTGTTACTTCATCAACATATGCTATCTTTTTTAATTTATTCATTTGTACCTTATAATTTACAATAAATATTCCAAAAACTATAAATATAATAAATAATATTATCAAAATAAATGCCATAATATTATGCTGTATAAAATCTAATAGAGTAACTGTATGCTCTAAGTACTTCGTACTGCCTGTAACTGCAATTGCAACCTCTTCTTCTGTAACTCTATTGATGGATTTATTGAGTATTGACAATAATGCAGGATTTGCTTTTTCAGAAACCCCTATTCCAATATCCACGACTTGATTTTTTATTGGCATAAACATAAGCCCATCAGATTCTTCAGTATTAATTATATTATTTAGGATATAGTTGCTTCCTATAAATACATCACTTTCTTCTTTCTTGACAGCTTCAATACATTTACTAGCATTTGGATAAAAACTTACTTCTTGATTTGGATAATATTCTTTTACGAATGATTCTATCCCTGTCCATTTAATCATTGCTACCTTAGTTTTTTCATCCATTCTAATATCATTTTTTGCCAAACCTAACATGGTAGTTTCAAGGTAGCCATCAGTAAATATAATATTATGCTCTAACTCAGTACTCCGTGACATAAACATATTTGCACAAATATCTACCTCACCATTTTCAACCATTTTTAAACCCTCTGAAAAATTATCTACCTTTATATACTCAAACTTTAAACCTGAGTTATTTGAAATTGATTTTAATATATCTATTGATATACCTTTGTAGGAATTTGTATTTTTATCATAAAAAGATAGTGGTGACGTATCAGGACCTGATACAACTTTTATTACAGGATGTTTCTTTATATATTCTTTTTCCTCCAAAGTAAATACTTCTGTAGCTATTGCAGTACTCTTATAATGTTTATTAAATAAATTACCATCATAATATATATCTTCTCGCTTAATCTCATTTAATGCATAATTCAAACCATCTAGTATTTTTTTGTTTCCCTTAGTTGTTGCATAATAGATAGGCTCTGATGAAAAACGTAATACTACCTTTGTATTTGGTATATCTCTAATGCTTCCTGTAAGTATCATATCAATGGTTCCTTTTTCAAGTTCCTTTTGAAGTTCTTCTGCACCTTCTATGTACTTATATTTTACAGATATTTTATTTTTTTACAGTATTCATCAAATACACTTTTAAAATGATTATCTGAAACTGTACCTACTACTTTTCCATCAATCTCTTTTAGATTATTATAAGATATTGTATTGTTTTTGGAGTTCACATACAATGCTCCATATTCATATCCAAAATTTAAATTTGTATAATCATAGTATTCTTCACGTTCTTCATCCTTTTGCAATGCTCCAAATATATCAATTTTTCCCTCTTTAAGCATTTCTAGACCTTGACTACATCCACAAGGTATATATTCTAATTTCCAATTATTTATTTTAGCGATTTCATTCATATAATCATATGTATATCCATATAACTGACCATCTTTTGTAACAGAAATTCCATAACTAGGCCAATATCCAACCCTTACTTTTTCTTTCTCAGAAGTGGCTAAAACAAATGATGTATTTAATATAAGTAAAAAAATAACCATAGTAATAGTAAATCTATATTTTCCATTCATAATATGCCTCCATTTATAACTAAATCATATCAAGATAGTTAAAATATTCTTATTCAACTTAATATTCTTTATATTAAAAATTTAAGCCCTCCATTTGCATTTAAACTTTAAATAGAGTCATTAAATATAATAAATCTATCTTTTCCTTGATTTTTTGAATGATAAAGAACTTTATCTGCTTTTTCATATAATTCAATAAAAGTTGTTCCATGATTTGGCATAATAGATATTCCAATACTACAAGAAACTTTATATGACTTATTTTCTCCAGTATAATAATTTCTAAATGCATTACATAGCTCAATCGCTTTGTTTTCAATAAATTTTATATTCTTCATATTTTTTATGAAAACTACAAACTCATCTCCACCAATACGTCCAATTATATCATCCTCTCTAAAAATAGAAGTTAATTTTTTTGATACTTCAACTAATACTTTATCACCAAAGACATGCCCTAAATTATCGTTAATAGCTTTGAAATCGTCTAAATCAATAATAAAAAATGCATGACTACTTTCTTTAACTCTGTCTAAACTCAAAAATCTCTTTATTAGAGTTTCAGTTGTACCTTTATTATAAATTCCTGTTAATATATCACGTTCAGCTTTAAATTTAAGCTCAATCTCTTCTTTTTTCTGTTTGTCTATATCTTTAATGTACGCAAATCCTTTAAGTTGATTGCTTTGGGGGTCTTTAAGTAAATGCATTGTACAAAGTTCCCATAAAATCTTACCATTAATGTCATATCTTCGATACTCTAACTTTAACTCATTTACTCCCTTATTATATGAATCTAAGACATTTTCATAATAAAATACTTTTTTAAAGTTTTCCCTATCTGAAATAAAAACTATATCGGCAACAATAGCCTCCATTACTTCAGAATATTTTCCAGCAGGTCTTAAGCCTAAATTGTTATCAGACTTTATATTACTTGATATAAATTTATCTTGAGAAAAATTAATTTCATATATAGCAATTGCTTCAGACAACATAGCTTTTCTATATTGCTCTTCTTGATTATATTGCATTTCAGCTTTTTTTTGCTCATTTATGTCTTCTAGTAGACCTATCGCTCTAATTGGAATTTCTGCTCCATTAAATAGATTCGTTAGAGTCATTCTATTCCATATATATTTTCCATTGACTAGTCTTGTTTTTATTACAGATACTACACTTTCTTCACCTTTTTCCATTTTATTAAAAGATTCTTTAAACACATCAACAAAGTCAGGATGTATTGTCCCAGAATCTATAAAATATTCTATGCCATTTTCAATATTTTTTTGTAATCCATATATTAAAGAGACATCACTAGAGACATGTATAGATTTTGTATGCATATAATAGTCAAATACTATGTTAGAAGTCTTGGATAAGGCTATTCTAAGCCTTTCTTCATTAATCTTAAGTTCTTCTTCTACTTTTTTTAAATCTGTTACATCAACCAACACACAGTAGAAATACTCTTTTCCATCAGAATCTTTTATAAGCTCACACTTATTTACAACCCACACAAAATTCCCACTCTTAGTAATCATTCGATACTCTATTTCAACTACTTTTGATTCTAATATTTGAAGTGCAAATTCATTTTTCACTCTATCTACATCATCTTTATAAATTACATCATAAAAATTATTATTAAACATATATTTTATCTCTTCTTTAGTATATTCAAACAGGTTAATAAATCCATCACTTAAAAACACAAATTCATATTTTTCACCTACACTACATTTAAAAACACCTCCTGGTATATTGTTAGTGAGTGAAGATATCTCTAGATTTGCTTTTACAAGCTTTTCTTTGGATTTTTTCTCTTTATAAAATACAATTAAAATCAAAATTGAAAGTGCTATGAAGTTTTTAGTTGTTAATAGAATTGCAAGTTTGTTTATCTTAGAAATCTCTTTCACTATCAAAGCCTTTGGAATAAAAGACAATACATACCAATCATTTATACCAACTGGAGTATACGTGGCATATTCCTCTTTTCCTTTAAATTTATATTCTAAAAATCCACTTTTCTTATTTGATATATCTTCAATAAAGTTTTTATAACTGTAATCTTCTCTAACATAAATAAAATCAAAAAAATCGCTAACATTATTTATGGTATCATCAGTTTCTCCTGGAGTAGATTTTAAGACAAGATTTCCTGATTTTTCAAATATATATGTACTTCCTTCTCCATTAAAACTAGTCACATCTATAAATTCACTTAATTTACTTGTATAATAAGAACCATACAGAACACCTATCACTTTACCATTTTTGTACATAGGAGACGCTACTATAAAACTATTTTCATTGTTAACAGATGATTTTATGATTTCTGAAATATTGCTTTCCCCTTTCATTGCTTTCTTAAAATAGCTATGTTGTGATATATTATAGACCTTTCCATCACCTGTATAGGCTGTACCATCTGGACATGCAATATAGATTTTTTCAAAATCAGATTCCTTTGATACATCATTTAGCAATTTCATTATATCTTCTTTCTTCATACCCTCTGACTCTGAAATAATTTTAGAAATACTATTTATAAACTTTGTTAGTGAGTTAAGCTTAACATTTATAGTATTTGAACTTTGCAATGACAACTCTTCTAAATGCATCTTTTTACTTTTTTCTACTAATGAATTAACATTATAGGTAAAATCCCAAAGAGAAAACATCACAAATACACATATAAAAATCAAACCTAAAGCATAACCTATGAATTTTTTATTTTTCATTTTGATACATCCCTTTCTGAGTATAGAAGCTGTGTCAATATCTGTATATTTACTGTTCATATTAAATTAATTATACTATCAGAATTAAACTGTTTCAATAAACTTAAGGCAAATATTATCATTTTAGATAAATAAAAAAGAATCTATGGATAGATTCTCTTAATAATATCTTTATTTAATTATAATTAATTATTTTTAAAGTATTTTGATAGTTCGGCTTCTTTTACATAAAAACCTTTATTATCAATCTTTATAAGTTCTTCTTTTTGCAATACTTTTATCATTCTAGAAACTGTCTCTCTTTTACAGCCAAGCATATCAGCTAAATATGTAACTGTAAGATTTACATTTAATAAGGTCCATTCTCCACAATAAATTCCAAACTCTTTACTTAATCTATACAATTTTGCTGCTAATTTCTTATCTACTTTTATAGATATTGAATTTTTTAACTGTCTATATAAACGTCTTGTCCTTCTCTCCATATAAGAAATAATATCTTTTGTAAGCTGAAAATCATTTTTCATAATTTCTGTAAATTCTTCAATGCTATAATAAGACACAATTGAATTTTCAAATGCCTCACATCCAACAGCAGAATTCTTCGTAAAATCAAAGGTAATGTCATTTATAATTTCTCCATTATTTAATATAAAAATCACCTTTCTCTCACCATTTTCGCTTATCTTAAAAATAGATACTTTCCCATCTAAAAGTACGTATACTCTGTCCAATTGTTCTTTTTCATAAAATAAAATTTCTTTTCTTTGTAATCTTTTTAGTTTAGCTTTTTCCTTAAGTTGATTCTTAGTTTCACTACATAAATTATTAAAAAGTATTACTTTGTCAATATCATAGTCTTTTAATTTAGACATGTAAAATCTCCCCATTACTAAATTTTTAAGAAAACCACATAAAGTATTACAAATATCTGATTTTATTCATTTTTAAACAGTTTTATAGCATTTGTAGTCTTGATTTTTCTTTCAATAGCTTCATTTGAAAGCTCTTTTACTACCTGTGTATATACTAAATCAATAATAAAAAATTGTGCCAATTTAGAGGATATTGAACCAGTTTCCAATACAGTTTCCCCAGATACATAAGATAAGTGCACATCTGAAATATCCTTTAATTCAGAATTTTTATTTTCAGTAATAGATATAATTTTAGCATTATTAGCTCTCGCAAGTTTTACAGTTTTTATAATTTCTTCAGTTTCCCCAGAATGAGAAATTGCAACTATTAAATCTCCTTCTTCCATTATAGAAGACATCATTATCATAGTATGACTACTATCAAAACTTACACAATTAAGCCCAATTCTCATAAACTTATAGTTTGAATCTTGTGCTATTATACCTGAATATCCAATACCAATAAAGTAAACCTTTTTAGCATTTATTATAAGTCTTGCACAGTCATGAACATCTACACTATTGATTATCTCAACAGTATTCTCTAAAGTAGTTATATTTGAGTTTAAAAGTTTCTTGGCTGTATCTAAAGCTGGCTCATCATTTTGTATATTCTTATTTATAATATTTTTTTTATTACTACTTGATATTTCTTGCGCTAAAGTAACTTTAAAGTCTTGCAACCCATTAAACTTCATTTTTTTAACAAATCTAGTTATAGTTGCTTCACCAATATTACTCTCTTTAGCAATTTGTGATATTGGTTTATAAAATACATCCTCTATATTTTCCTTTATATAAGCTATCAATAATTTATCTGACTTTGTAACTTTAAAAGTTGGTGATTCCAATTGTTCTAAAATACTCATTAAAAAACCTTCTATTCTCTATATTTTGTTTAAAAAATTATACAATGCCCCAAGCATACCTGCATCATTTTGTCTCTTTGCAAATTCTACATTAGTATTTTTATAAACTCTTTCTATAAGAATCTCCTTTAATGCTCTATCTATTTTAGGTTTTAGAAATTCTTCTTGTGCCATTATTCCACCACCTAAAATTACAACTTCAGGATTTATTACATAACATATATTTGCAATACCAATTGCTAATGATTTTATCATATTATCCAATTCTTTTAAACAATCTTCGTCATTATTCTTTGCTAAATCAAAAATTATTTTCCCATTTAGGTCATTTTCATCCATATTTTTTATTTTTGCTAATTTTTTTACCAAACTACTAGTTGATGCTAGTTCTTGGAAAGTACTTCCATTCATATTCATATATCCTACTTCACCAGCACTATTACTAAATCCATTTATAAGCTTATTATTTATTATAACACAACCACCAATACCAGTACCTATTGTCATACATATAGAAGAAGTTGCTCCCTTACCTGCTCCAAGCCACATTTCACCAAGGCCAGCACAATTAACATCATTTTCAACTTCACATTTTATATTAAATTCTTTTTCTATCTCTTTCTTTAATTCCATACCTTTATAGTTTGGAATTAATTCTTCTAACGCAAATACTATCCTACCTTCAATTGGGTCAACCATACCTGCAGTTGATATACATATCCCATCAATATTGTTTTCTTTCATATATTTTTTAACTATTTTCTTTATTTTAGATAATATTCCTGGTCCACCTTTTTCTTTTGCTTCAGTATCTAAACTGGATTTATCGATTATTAACCCATCTTCTCTAATAAATCCATATTTTATTGAAGTACCTCCAATATCTATACAAACGTAATTTTTCATAACATATCTCCATACAAATTATTTTTATAACCAATATTACTAATTAAAATTTTATATTACATGAATTTTTTATTTATTTTTTCCAACTCACAGATATATTTTCTCGCTTCTGATAAATCTATGGTATCCTTTAATATAATTTTTTTCTCAGTTATATTATATTTATAAATATTCTTACATAAATCTTCTCCCAACATATTAAGACCTTCTTGACTATAATGTACATCATCAATAGTTAGACCTTGGTCATGAAATTTCATAGCAATTTTGCTTCCTATGCTTAATATGTCACATTCATTACAAGCAAATTCTTGTGCTGCTGCAATTCGTCTTGTTCTAACAAAATATTCATCTTCTCCAAGCCAATAACCAGTTAAACTAACAAACATTTTATCAATGATACATTCTTCCTTTAGTCTATATGCAATTTTTTTTAGACTCTCTTTATAGTATAAAACATCACTACCATACTTTGCATCACTTTCACCTTGAATCCAAATAACATATTTATTTGTTATTTTATAATTCTTGCTTAAAGTATTACACCCTGCATTAAATTTTTCTATAGTGTCATTTAAAAACCAGTTATTATCATGATTCCAATTTTTTATTCTTGACCCATCCTTTGCATTGTGTATAAAACAAACTTTATTACCAGTAAGTCTATTCCACTCATTTGAAAATGCAGGTGCTATAGTACCATCTCCTTCAGAAGTCTCTAATTCACATCTCATGTTTATAATCTCGTTGCTACTTAAGTATTCAAAACAATTCTCATTTGGAATAACACTGTCTTTTGGATTTCCTAAGCCTCTCGCATTACTTTGTCCTATTAATAAAAATACATCTATTTTATCCATAAATTAACTCCTCTATACAATTCTAAACCTTTTAATATCTATTTAAACTTTCTTATAAAAAACTAAGGCTGAAAATAGTAATCTAACTAAAATTTACGAAATATCACTAATCGCTGAAAGTTAAATCACTATTTTCAGCCTTAGTAGTTATATAAATTTTCATTATCTAACCAAAACCTTAAAAATAGCTTTTTTTATATTTTCTTTTTCTGAAACTTTTATTGCTGTCATATGTGCATCTTCTGGATAACATACTAAGAAATCACCTTTTCTAAGTTCAACATATCCATTGTTTTTCCCATCAAGAGGCAAAAAGTCACTATCTTCTTCATATGTCTTTTGCTCTAAATTTTCTATAAAGTTCAAATCTATTCTTTCGCATCCATCTAGCATCAAGTGTACATCTATATATTTCTTATGAGCTTCCCAGAATCTTTCTTCTTTTTCACAAGTTTCATACTCAACAATATTTACAAAGATATCATCACCATCTATTGTATGAGTCCCTTTTTCGTAATCTATCAATGAATTTTCTTTAGCATATTCAAAACACTTAAGTAAGTCTTCGTGTAATGTTGAATATGTCTTACTATGATTTATACTTCCAAATATCATAATCACTATCTCCCTATATAATTTTAAGTACATTCTACTTTCAGGTTTTTTACATATACAGTTCTTTATACATTCTTATAGAGTAGCTAGATTATTTATATATCTAATCACTCTAATCTAGCCACTCTATAGGATAATTTCTTATTTAAATTCTATATTATTTTTCATAATAAACTGTAGTTTCAGCTTTTGGTAAAGATACTTTTGCTTTAACTTTAGATTCTATTGCACTAAATACTGTTCCTACTACTACAGAAGTAGTTATTGTTATTAGAGAATAAGCCCAAGAAGTTACTTCGGGCATTCTATATTTTAGATAAACAACTAAAATTGCTGATACTGCAAATCCAATATATGCTCCCATTTTAGTTGCTCTTTTACAAAACGCACCAAGTACAAATATTCCTGCTAAAACTCCTAGAACTAGCCCCATAAAACTATTGAACCATTCATATGCTGACTTTATTTCTCCATTTGCTAAGATTATTGCAACAACTATAGAAAGTATACCTACTCCTAATGATATATATTGTGCAACCTTAGTTTGTCTTTCCATACTCATATCTTTTGTTATAATAGTTTGTATATCTAAAGTCCAGCTTGTAGCAACTGAATTAAGCCCTGTGGATAAAGTTGACTGAGATGCTGCATATATTGCTGCAAGTAGTATTCCTGTTATACCTACTGGTAATTCATAAGCTATATATGATGCAAATACTTGGTCTTGTTGAACTGTTTGTGCTAAATCTGGGTTTTGAGTATAGTATATAAATAAACAAGTTCCAATTAGATAAAATACTGTTGCAAGTCCCATTGATAAAACACCATTTCCATATGTCATTTTGTTAAGTTGTTTTATATCAGTTGTTGTAGTAAATCTTTGAACTATATCTTGACTTGATACATATGATGAAAAAGTATTAAGACCAGCTCCAACAAATATTATAAATGCACTTGTAGATAGTATGTTTTTATCAAACATAACTTCATTTGTTGCTAAGAACTTATGCCCACTTGTAAGAGTATCCATCACTGTTCCAAATCCACCATTTATACTTGATATTAGATAAAATAGCGTACCTGTAACACCTACTATTAATACCATACCTTGTATAAAGTCAGTCCATAAAACAGCTTTTAATCCACCTGTATATGAATAAATTATTGCTATTACCCCCATAACTATTATTAACACATTTACAGGTATTCCTGTAAGACCTGCTAAAACTACTGATGGTAGATACATTATTATAGACATACGTCCTATTTGATATATTATAAACATTAAAGCTCCAAGTACTCTAAGTCCTTTACTTTCATATCTCATTTCTAAGTATTCATATGCAGTATCTATCTCTAATCTACTGTATAAAGGTAAGAAGAATTTTATTGTTAAAGGTATAGCTATAAACATACCTAATTGTGCAAACCATAAAATCCATGTTCCACCATAAGAATTACCTGCTAGTGATAAAAATGATATTGGGCTTAATAATGTGGCAAATATTGACACTGATGTAACCCACCATGGAATAGTTCCATCACCTTTGAAGAACTCTTTTCCTTTCATTTCCTTCTTTGAAAATAATAATCCTGCAAATAAAACTGCCAATAAGTAAACTACTAGTATTGCAAAATCTATCCAAGTAAATCCTACCATTTGACCAATCCTCCCATACCAAAAGTATTTTTATTAAAAATACTTTCTGTATATTTCTTTCGCTCTTGATTTCATTTCATCAGTTGCTTCTTTCATAGGTTGTCTACAGTATCCAGCTTCAACGCCTTGTTCTTCAAGTAGTAATTTAATTGTTTGATATAGACCATTTCCTAATATATCTGTTATTAAATCATTTGTCACATGTTGTACTTCAAGTGCTTCTGATATTTTTTCACTCTTCGTTAGTTCAAATATTTGTCTAGCTCTGATACCGTTTACATTAAATGTAGAACCAATTGCCCCATCTACACCTAAAACTGTAGCTGGTAACATCATTTCATCAAATCCTGCAAATATTAATTTATTTGGGAATGTTTTTCTCATTCTTTCTAATAAGTAGAAATCTGCTGCTGTAAACTTAACACCTATTATTTTTTCATTTTCAAATAATTCTCCAAATTGATCTAAACTCATATCAACACCAGTTAAAAATGGTATAGAGTATATTATTAATCTATTGTCTACAGAATTTATTATTGTATTGTAATAATGTTTTATTTCTTCAAAATCGAATTTATAATAAAAAGGTGTAACAGCACTTATAGCATCATATCCTAAATCAGTTGCAAATTTAGCAAGCTCTACAGCTTCTTTTAAATTAACTGAACCAACTTGAGCTATTAACTTTATTTCTTCTTTTACTTCGTCCTTAGCTATTTCAAATATTTTTTTCTTTTCATCAGTTGAAAGCATGAAGTTTTCTCCTGTACTTCCTCCTACATAAAGACCATCTATTTTACAAACATCTATATTATGTCTAATTATTTGTCTTAACCCTTTTTCGTTTATATTTCCTTCCTTATCAAATGAAACTAATAATGCTGAATAAATTCCTTTCATATCTGTTGTTCTCATATCTTTACCTCCAATTTTAATTTTCAAATATAGTTAAATATAATTAATTTTTAATTTATAAATTAATTTTTTAATTAATTTCAATTGCTTTAACAAATTTTTCTGTTATCAATTGTGGTCTTGTTATTGCTGAACCTACAACTGATGAATGAACTCCAATTTCAAAGACTTTCTTTAAATCTTGAGGAGTATTTACTTTTCCTTCTGCTATTACAGGTATTTTTAAATCTTTAACCAATCTTTCCATCAATACAAAATCTGGACCATCTAAAATTTCTGTATATGGAGTGTATCCAGATAATGTAGTTGAAACGCAGTCTACACCGTATTCTTGCGCCTTAACAGCTTCATCATAATTTGAAATATCAGCCATTACTAAAACATTATTTTCTTTTATATAATTTATAATTTCTTTTAAATCTTCATTGTTTGGTCTAACTCTATTAGTAGCATCCAGTGCTATCATCTCACATCCTGTTGCTAAAAGCTCATCTACTTCTTTTTTAGTTGGTGTTATATATATATCTGAATCTTCGTAATTTCTCTTTATAATACCTATAACAGGAAGTCCAGTAACTTTTTTTATTTCAATAATATCATCAACTCCTTGAGCTCTAATGCCAACTGCTCCGCCTTCTTGAGCAGCTTTAGCCATTCTACCCATTATAAAAGAACTGTGAAGAGGCTCATTTTCTAAAGCTTGGCATGATACTATTAGTCTTCCCTTTACCTTATCTAGCATTTTTTCGATTACCTCATTTCTGAAATTTATTTTCTTAATTTATGTATTAATAATAACATGAAAACTTTTTCTTTGCAATATTTTTTCATATTTTTTTATTAATTCTATTTTTTTATAGATTTATTCCAAGTATTTCCTTATATTTCACAGTTTTAAGAAAATTTATTTCATTTTTTTGGTTTTTATTTTCATTCCTATATAGATACAAATGATTTCAATAAAAAAACCCATGTATATAATACATAGGTTCCCCAATATTACTCTAAATCCATAATAATTTTTCTACCACAACATGGACAAAACTCAGATTCCGAATCTACTTCACTTTCACAATAACCACAAACTATAAAATTATCGCAATCATTATCTAATTCAAATTTTTTACCACATTCAGCGCAATATTTGTCATTTATATTTCCAATATAGCCACATTCACAAGTTACATTGCTTTCTGCAATTTCCATATCATTAATTTCCATATTTTTTTCATAAATTATCTTATCAAGTTCTAATAACTCATCACAGAATTTATCAAAACACTCATCATCAATAGAATTTTCTCTAATTTTTTGATAAGTCAACATTCCCATTTCTAAAAAGATTTTACTCTTCTTTTCTTGAATATCATCAATTTCTCTATTTATCTTTGATTTTTCTTTATATAATTCAATCTTAAATTTTCCATTACCAAATCTTTTCTTAACCTTAGAAAATTTATCATCTACTGTCTTTTTATTATTTTCTTCCACAGAAGTTTCCTCCAATCATATTTAATCAGCTGAGTTTAGCTTATATCCTATTAAAGATATCACAAAACTGTATATAAATGAAATTATAATAGTTGAGAACAATTTAAATTGCATAACTAGAGTTGTTCCATAGCTAGGTGTATTAAAGAAGTTAATATTACTATCAAGTATAAAAGTACTAAATAGAGCCAACATACCCATTAAAAATGCATAATATATACTAAATATTATTACAGGTTTAATATTATCTGTATCATATTTAAATCTTAATTTATATCCATTTAATAAAATTATTAATGCAGACAAAGCTCCCATTGCATAAAACATTAATTTAGTATCTCCAAATAAAGACGATGAGCCTAAGCTAAGCATTGAAACTGTTGAATTTATTATTGTTACCGAAATTCCATTTGCAAAAGCCCACATGTAACTAGCAATTTGTGGCAATATAGCAAATAAATCGATACCACTTGAATATCCACTCATATTCAATTCATTTAAATAACTACTATCAGATATAGTTAATATAAAAAGTATTGCTAACACTAAAACATAACCTAATATGAATATTTTAATAGCATTTGAAAAAAGGGACATATACATATTTTCTTTTTCATAGCTTTTTCTATAATTAGTTATATATGTACATATAAATCCTAATACAAATCCATTTAAAAGTGCACTAAAAAATTCATAACTATACTCTAAAGCATATCCATACTCTAGCATACTATGTGAGCTAGTTTTAACATTAGTAAAAGTACATAAAATAGCTAAAATTAATCCATAGAAAATTCCCACTCCAAGAGAATTGGCTAATGTAGTTTTTGAATCCTTACATCTTTTTCTCATAAAAATTAAATTTGATATAATTAATCCTAAAACAGGAATTATAAGTAATATTAACAATCCTATATTTGCACTTATAAATCCAGAACCCATCATAGTAGACATAGATACGCTAATTTGACCTAGATTAAGGGCTAACATTATATGTGCTGGATTTATCATGTAACTGATATCATTAAATTGAATAGTAATTATAGCCTTAAATATTAACGAAATAACAAGCAATATGAATATAGTTGAAAAAGTCGTTAAAAATATCCCTCTTGTATTTGCGTGATATGAGAGTTCTTTTATTTTAGATTTTAAGTCAAGTTTTGTTTCGCTCGATTTTAATGATACTATTTCATAAAGTTCATTTCCACAAAATTTACAGTAATTATCTTTAGGATTATTTTCTTTGTTGCAACTAGAACAAAGTTTATCTTCTTTAGTTTCAAGTGTAAGGTTATTATTTTTTATTTTTCTAGTTGGCTTACCTGTTTTTTTAGAATAGTTACTATATGAATAATTCATATTATCTATTTTTTTTTCATCCATTTTTTCCCTCCAAGTTTTACCATTGTCAATTATCAAATATAACTATATCATATAAAACTTAATTATACCTTAATTGGATATATTTATCTATTTTATTTGTCTTGTATTAGTATTTCATTATAATTGTCTAATATTCTAAAATAAATAACTTACTAATCTTAATTATAATAAAATACTAATACAAAATTTTATTTAATCTTAACTAATAAATACTATCTATTGTAAATTTAGATTGTTACATATAACATATTTTGCTATAATTAAGTTATAAACAAAGTATTCCGAGTATCTAAGAAAAGAAGAGGAATACTTATTTTTATGTTTTATTTTTAATGGAGGCTTATATGAACTTAGAAAATTTTAAAAAATTCTTTGGATTCCCTCTAGATAAAAAATACAAAGAAAATGTTGAACGGGAACTTTGCAATTATCTTTATCATACAGGCAAAATTATTTGTATCATAATAATAATATCTCAACTAATTATGATGATATCAATATCAGCTAGAGATGGTGGTCCTTTTGCCACCCCAAGACGTCAATGGTATTTTTGTATGTATATAATACTATTTTGTATCTCTTTAATTTTTATGCTTGTTTTTTCTTATCTTTGGAATAAAAAAAAGGAACATTGTACTTATTATATAAACTTGTGGGTGATTTATGTAACATTTTTCTGCTTATGGGGTTGTGTAATTACTTTGCTTGACCAGTTAGGCGGAAATGATTTGAGTGTATTCAGTTATATAATGTTAACAGCTGCTGCTTTTTCAGTATTAAAATTAGGTCAATCAATAATAGTTTTTGGAGGATGTTTTTTATTTCTTAATCTACTCTTACCAGGAATTCAAACTGTATCAGGTAATGAGTTCAGTAATATTGTAAACACATTTTTTATAACATCACTTGCTATTTTTATTTCTACAATGTTATATAGAAGTCGTGTATTTACTTATTATGATAAAATGCTAATCCATCAACAATATGAAGAAATCTCCCATATGAACAATTTATTAAATCTTAAGGTTATGACTGATGACCTAACTAAAATGAATAATCGTAGGTATTTAGAAGATGTTCTTCAAAAAAAATTAAAGACCCATACAAAGCAAGAACCTATAACAGGAATGATGATAGATATAGATTATTTTAAACAGTTTAATGACACTTACGGACACCAAAAGGGTGACTACTGTTTACAGAATATTGCTAAAGTAATTTTAGATTTTACAAATTCTGAAAATTCACATGCTATCCGTTATGGTGGTGAAGAATTTTTTATATGTCTTTTCAATTGTGATGAGGAGAATGCTAAACTTAAATCCGAATATTTACGTAAGATTATAGAGTATTGTAATTTTGAACGTGATGACGTTCCTTCAAAATGTGTGACTGTTAGCATCGGAGTTCATACAAAGAAAGTTGAAGAATTAATAACTTTAAATGAATTTATAAGTTATTGTGATAAAGCTTTATATATTGCAAAAGAACAAGGTCGTAATCGTGTTGAGTTTT
The DNA here is from genome assembly GCF_020658175.1 of Clostridioides sp. ES-W-0018-02. Lineage (NCBI taxonomy): Bacteria > Bacillati > Bacillota > Clostridia > Peptostreptococcales > Peptostreptococcaceae > Clostridioides > Clostridioides sp. ES-W-0018-02. Next base: position 860,806 of record NZ_JACVVY010000001.1, read on the forward strand.
ATTAGGAGTATAGAAACAAAGTATTAATCCTTATATTTATATTTTCTTAATAATAAATTTATTTTGTTCAAAATATTTATATAATATTATGTAAACCTATAAATTAGCTTTTAGATTCATAATTATTAAATCTATAAATTATACTTAAGTCTAACTTATAGATTTAATAATTTTATATATAATTAATTCATGTTTAAAATTAATTCACATTTCAATTTTAATGTCTATAGACTATCTTATACTACATTTAGACATGTATTTTAAAATTTCTTATAACTTAGTTTTCCATTTCCTTAATCAATGATACATTTTGTTTCTCTACAGAATTTAAAACATCTGTATCCGCTCCTATACTATAATCTGGCTGATACCATGACTTATTGCTAAAATAGCTTTTATAAGGTTCTTCTTTAAATACATATCCATATCTTGCAAATATTTCATTTCTTATATATGCTAACTCCTCTTTACTATAAAGTTCAAGTTCATCTTTAGTTAATACTCTAGAATCACTATCATATATAATATAATCATCATCATAACTTACTTCTTTATTTTTCAAATTAGAACTTGAACCTGAATCACTTTTAGTACTCTTTTTATCAGTATTTTCACTATTTTCCTTGTTATTTATACTCTTGACAAATTTCTCCGCTTCTTCTTTGGAAATTTTATTAAGTGTACCACTTACATTATTAGCTTGTAATGAAATTTCATTACTATTAAACTTAGTTATAGTAAATTTTTCCTTTGATAAAGTATCTTTTCCTTTTAATACTATGCTATTACTATCTGAACTTTCTACTTCATATTTAACTGTATAATTGCTTTCTTCTTCACTTTTACTATAAAGTTTTATCTTATTTGGCTCCTCAAATTCAAATATATTATATTCATCAGCTTTCCAAAAACCATTTAAGTCTTTTGGTTCTAAATTTTTAGAGTAAATCAATTTATTTCCAAGATAAATCTCTAAATATTTTCCTACATTGTTTATTTCTATATTGTCTTTCTTAGTTTTTAAATTATAAAAATGTATTTCCTTATTTTTAGTGGAATATGCTATATTCTCTGAATTAAATGAATAGCCAACAACATCACTTGCTATCCTGTCTTTATCTAAAAATAACTCACCACTTGATTTAATATAAAGTAATTTCTCATCATTAATAATAGATACATTAGAATTTTCTTTCATATCATTGCCTATTTTTTCTTCTTCTTTATTATTTTTCTTAATATATACATCTCCATCAGAATTTGTAAATACAATTCCATCTTTAATAAAACTTACATAATTAATGTCTGATTTTATTTTATTAGACACCTCTTTACCTATTTCTTTCTCATATAATTCATCATCACTATTTATAAAATAAAATTTACTATCTCTATATTTATAAGACCTAACATCCGATGCTATTTTTTCACTAGCATTATTTTTGTACAAATATAATTCACCTTTCAAATCCTTATAATTATACTCACTTATATACATAATTTCTTCATCATTAGATTTTACCCCCCATAAATTTGATACATCTGAACTAATTTTGACCTTATCATTTTTATCTGTACTTTTTAAATATAGATTATCATCATTATTTATAAATATTACATCACCTTTATTATTTACAATATCAAAACTCTGTATATCAGTAGATATTTTTTCTTTATTTCCATCTTCTTTATATAGATATAACTCTTCATCTGTATTCATATAATATATGAATTTTCCATCTGTAGACATCCTATACAATACAACATCATTGGCTATTTTTTCTTTATCTTTTCCATCGTATTTTACATACAAGGATTTTTCTGATGATATATATGCTATAGTGTTTGAAGAAGGCATAAATTCATATGAATTAATTTCGTCAGAAGATAAATCTGATGCTATTTTTTCCTTTTCTTTTTTTAGATTATACTTATATAAATTATTTTCTTTATCTTGGATTAATATTGATTGTTCTCCATTTATATAATCTTTTTTAGTATATATAGGTACATCTGATGCTATTTTTTCTTCATCCTTACCTTCTGTCTTTATGTATACATCTGTCATATCACCTGAGTTATTCTCATCATTTTTTAATAGTATAAGAGAATTATCTTTGTTTGCTTGCTTACCTTTAGAATCATTTTGTGAACTGCAACCTGTACATATAAGTGCCAAACTTAAAACTATAAACAACCCTTTCTTTAACATTATTACTCCCCCTCATGATAATGATAAAACTTTTTGTGTAATAAATATACTATTCAATAATTTTTTAGATTTAAATCACCTTACATATTTTTATACTATTTACATAAAGATAATGCTTAAATATAATTTATATTTAAACTTCCAAAAAATTACCCTACTAGTTATAGTATAGCACAATAAACGTTATCCAAGCACACCCACTATTGTCACTCCAAAAGCTTTTAGTGCCTCTTGAAGCACTTCATTTCCACCATAAGGATATCCAATAGGGTTAAAATAAAGTTTAGCAGTTTGTTCACCAATCATTTCGCAACCTTCTATTGTATAATCGCCAAGTCCAACTTCAGAAAACACAGTCTCAAAATCCCATGAAACAGACTTTATGTATTCCTGTCGATTCTCTTCATCCAGTAGTTTATAGTTCTCCCAAAACATTTTATTTTCTTCTTCTGTTGGCCACCAAAAATAATCTAATTCTTCTTTATTATAAAATTCATCTACTTTTTCTAAAATATAATATTCTAAATCCTCAATTTGTATACAATCATTTTTTATATCTGCTATATATGAAAATAAATTTTTTATTCGATTAAATATTTTTACATCATTCACATTAAATTTAATAAAACAAAAACTACACATTATTTATCCTCCTAGTATAAGTAACTTATAATTACATTGTATAATAAAATATGAACAAACAAACTACATATATTTGTAAACACAATAAAAATAACTTGTATGTATCTAAATCAGATAGCACACAAGCTATTTTATTATATCGAAAAATTATATAATCATATTATAGGTTATAATTATTAGAATTCAGCATTTTTAGGAGTTCTTGGAAAAGGTATAACGTCTCTTATGTTAGACATACCTGTCATATACATAATTATTCTTTCAAATCCAAGACCAAATCCAGAGTGAGTAGCAGTACCAAATTTTCTAAGTTCTAAATACCACCAGTAATCTTCTTCATTTAATCCCATTTCATGAATTCTATCTAATAGTACGTCTTCTCTCTCTTCTCTTTGAGAACCTCCAACTATCTCTCCAACACCAGGAACTAATAAATCCATTGCTCTAACAGTTTTCCCATCTTCATTCATTCTCATATAGAAAGCTTTTATATCTTTTGGATAATCTGTAACAAATACTGGAGAATTGTATATTTGTTCTGTTATATATCTTTCATGTTCAGTTTGAAGATCGCATCCCCATTCTACTGGATACTCAAACTCATGTCCTGATTCAAGTAATAACTCTACTGCTTTAGTATATGTTATTCTAATAAATTCAGAGTTTACTATTTTATTTAGTCTTTCTAGCAATCCTTTATCTATAAAACTATTAAAGAATTCCATTTCTTCAGGAGCGTTTTCTAAAACATAGTTTATAACATATTTTATCATATCTTCTGCAAGTTCCATATTATCTTCAAGGTCTGCAAAAACTATTTCTGGCTCTATCATCCAAAATTCTGAAGCATGTCTTCCTGTATAAGAGTTTTCAGCTCTAAATGTAGGCCCAAAAGTATAGACATTTCTAAAAGAAAGTGCCATTATTTCGGCATTTAATTGCCCACTAACTGTCAAATTAGCTTCTTTACCAAAGAAATCTTGTGTATAGTCTATTTTCCCATCTTCCGTTTTTGGAATATCATTTAAATCCATAGTTGTTATTCTAAACATTTCTCCTGCACCTTCACAGTCACTACCTGTTATGATTGGAGAATGTGCATATACAAAGTTTCTTTCTTGAAAGAATTTGTGTATTGCATATGCAGCTATTGATCTTACTCTAAATACAGCTGAAAAAGTATTACTTCTTGGTCTTAAATGTGCGATTGTTCTTAAATACTCAAGTGTATGTCTTTTCTTTTGTAGTGGGTATGAACTATCTGATTCACCTTCTACAACTATATTTTTTGCATGTATTTCTACTGGTTGTTTAGCTCCTTCTGTAGATACCAACTCACCTTCTACAAGTATAGATGAACTTATTGCCAATTTACCTATCTCTTTAAAATTTTCAACTTTTTCATCAAATACTATTTGCATATTTTTAAAGAAACTTCCATCATTTAATTCTATAAATCCAAAGTTTTTAGATACTCTAGATGTTCTTATCCATCCAGCTACTTTTACAGTTTTTCCTATGTACTGTTCTTTATCTCTGTACAATTCTTTTACTGTTATAAATTCCTTTTGCATTTTAAAGCCTCCTAGTTTAATTTTTAGTAATTTTTTCTAAATATAATTCCATAAAAAAAGCCCTTCATCCCTGTATAAAGGGACGAAAGACTATTACTTTCGCGGTACCACCCTAGTTGTCATAAATGACCTCTTAGTTAAGCAATGCTTAAAGCCTATAACGGTGCCTTCCGTCTAAGTCTACTTGCTAAATAAGCTTTCGATTAGAAACTCCAAGATGTTCTTCAATATAAAACTTGTATTGAGCTTTCACCATCCTCAACTCGCTAAAACTGCATTTTATATCTACTCTTCTCTTCACAGTATTTATCTTCTATTATTTCCGCTAATTAACAAAATTATACCAATTTATAAATTTTTAGTCAATAAATTTATGCAATTGATATTTACTAGTCTTATATAATCTATAAATATTTATATGCAAAAATTTATATTTTCCTTTCAAATATTTGTAAATTACATTTTCCCTTCTGACACCTATAAAAAAAGTAAAGCAGTATACTGTTTATTAGCTTAAGTTTAACTTTAAGCTTTTTAAACTAATACTACTTTACTTAAATACAATAAATTATTTATTTTTGTTATCAAGTATAGAAGTTTTACAATTTACTTCCATTGTCAACCCAATCTTTTGCTTCTTCAACACTATTAAGTGAAGGTATTGAAACTTTACTATGAGGTTTTAATTTTTCAACATCTGCCCAAGCTGCTGTTGATTCATTTCCAACTAGAAGCGGACTTCTAAGTCTTTTGTTATCGTTACCTTTTAATGCTCTTGCTTTTTTACTTTCCAAAACTATCACCTCTATATATTTATTTTGTAATAGTTTTAGCAATTTTTCAAATTAAATTCATAAGTAAAATTTATAACAGATAAAATACCATTATTTACATATTTTTTTATTTATAAAGTATTTGCCATCTGTTGAATTGTATTTTTTAAATTTAAAATACCATATCCCTGTGAAACATTTGGATACGTATATATATCGAGCTTCGTAGCTCCCAATATTAAATATGTTTTTAAAACTTGTGTAAACAACGATAACCTTGGGATATTATCTTGTTTTTCCAAATATTCCATTAATAAGGCTAAGACTCCACAAACTATTGAACTACTAACTCCTGTACCTGTTGCTGTATTGTAGGTTCCATTTTTATATGTAGATATTATATCTACTCCTGGCGCTACTATATCTGGCTTAATTCCCCTTCCTCTAATTGGCCCTTTTGATGAACCAATCCACATACTATCAGTCTTATTATTAAATGTACCAACTGTGATTACATCATCACCAGCAGCATACATAGTTATTGTAGCCACTGAGTCTGGGTCTAAAAATCTTGTATCTGGTGCTATCAAGTTTTTATTTGGTAAATATATATCATACTCTCCCCCTATTATAAGTTCTGGAGTTAGCCTCAAAGTCCACACACCAGGTTTTATATCTCTAAGTCTTATCTCTAGGCTTTCATTCCCAGAAGTAATATATGGATAGATGAATCTCATTGAATAAGTAGTATTTTCCAGATTAAACTTTCCTCTATATACATAAAAGTCTGGAGAATATCTTATATCATGACTAACCTCACCTGAAGGAGATATTATTTGTGCCCCTATCTTATCTGGACCATTTGTATTGAGTGTTATATCAAGTGCGTAATCGTCACCATCTTGTATTATTACATCTTGGACTTCATTTAAACTACTAAATCTTCCAGCATAATGAATATCTGTATTACCTTGATTACCTGCACCACTTACTACAACAACACCAGCACTACTTAATATATTAAATGTATCTAATATGGAAGTAGTTGCTACAGCACCTGACTTAACTCCAATAGTAAGATTTATTATTATAGGCTTATTTTCTGTTTTTGCTATATTAGTAACATATGTTATAGCTGCTAAAAAATCTGAAACACTATAATTTATCTTTCCAGCATAATAAGTATCTGTATATGATTTTAATTTAACCACTATCAAATCTGACTCTGTAGTTATACCTCTATATTGTGAATTTACTCTTCCATTTCCCACTAATATACCAGAAGCCAAAGTTCCAGTACCTATATTATCTTGACTTAAACTTCCATCATTTCTACTTATAGCTAAACTTAATTCACTTCTTGTAAATTCACTCCCAAAAATAAATCCTTCTGGTGGTGGATTTGTATTTTCTTCCTGATCCCATAATCGTAAAACCTTACTCGTTCCATCCGCATTTATAAAGTCAGGGTGTAAATAATCTATACCAGAATCTATAACTGCTAATAAAATCCCTCTTCCTGTTATATCATTATATGGATTCTCATAAATATACTCTGCTTCAGTAGCTGTTGTAATAGTTTCTCCATTATTCATATTATTAGTTATTTCAATTAAACTGCTCATTGGAGCAGATTCTTCCCACCAAGCAACCTGTAATATATTGTTTAAAATAGTTTCATCAAAATCCATAGGTACATATATTACTGCAAGCTGGCTATTTAAAACCATATATTTATTTATTCCGTTTTCTTGAAGTGCAGTTTCTATATCACCTTGGTAAATTATACAATAAGATTTTTCCATAAATCCCTCCTATCTTAACACATCAAACATACCTCTAACATCCAAAGTTCCATATCCAGTACTCATATTTGGATACTCTGTAGTTTGGTTTTTTCTAGCTCCAGCCTGCATAAAAGTTTTTATTTTTTGAACATATGCTTGATTTGGATATCTTCTATCAACAAAAGTATATTGAAAATACATCGCAGCGGCTCCTGCAGCATGTGCACTAGCTGCTGCTGTCCCAGTTATAGTCGCATATGTATTTCCAGGATATGCAGCTATTATATTAACTCCTGGTGCTACTAAGTCTGGCTTTAATCTATCCTCAATAGTCGGCCCTCTTGATGAACTTTGCCACAAACTATTATTAATAGTATTATAAGCTCCTACAGTTATTAAATCATCTTGAACAGCTGGATAATTTATTGTATAAAAAGGGTCAACCTCTCTAAATCTAGTTCCACTTTTTAAAAGAGCCCTATTTGGAAGATACAAGTTATATATTCCATTTACAATATAAACTCCTACTAATCTAATCTTCCACACTCCTCTTTTAGCATTTTTCAGAGTAACATTGGTAAACTGCTGCCCTGAAAAAGTAGTTGGATATACATATGTTATAGAATACTCCGTTCCTTCTAAATCAAATAAACCTGTTATCCTATTATAACTTGATATTCCAACACTTTTACTTTCTTCACCAGTGGGAGACACTATTATTACATCTGCCTTATCTGGTTTATTCAGCCAAAGTTCAACTGATAATTCTTCTTCTTCTTCATTTAATTCCAACTCGACTTCAACGGAACTTCCTACATTTGGTATTATTCCAGATGTGTGTGTCTGAGTATTTCCCTCATTTCCAGCTCCTGCTGTTATACACAGCCCTCTAGTAAAAAATGCTTTTTCACTATTACTTCTATTGGTCAATCCAACTAAACTATTGCTACCCAAAGATATATTTATTACTAATGGTTTCCCAAGTTCTAAAGATTTTTTATATGCATACTGAGATGCAGCAAATAACATTGCACTATTATAAAATCCTTCTATCTTAGCAATTTTTATTATTATTAATTCAGCATCTTCAGCTATTCCTGCATATTCCTTATTTACATTACCAAGACCTGCACATATGCCACTTATCATAGTCCCTTGCCCAACTTCATCTTGAGATAGACTAGCATCATTTTCTGCAATTGCTCTATTAATATCTTCTCGTGTATATTCTGTCCCAATATAAAAACCTTCAGGTGGAGTTCCATTCTTTGTTTGGTCCCATAAAAAAGCTATTTTTGAGGTTCCATCTGCATATATAAAGTCTTTATGTAAATAGTCTATTCCTGTGTCAGCAATCGCTATAAGAGTACCTCTTCCTGTTATTGTTATATTGGGATTATTTTTAAAAAAATTTACACCTATTTCTTCGGTTGCAACTACACCACCAAAAGTACCTTGATTAATCTCTCCAAGCAGTGTCATCTTTATAGTTGATTCTGTCCTTATAACTGATGGAAGTTCCAAAACTCGTTGTATGCTATTATAGTCTGTAGTGTTTATAGATAATACACCAAATGAGTCACTTAGCTTAAGAAATTCTTGACTCATACCCAATGAGGCTAACTCATCTTCAAATTCAGGAGTATGAATTACATTTATTCCTGCCAATGTTCCTGATTGTCTATCCATATTTTCACTTATAAAATCCTCCAACTTTAAATCATCGTTTCTCTGAGAATTATAATTTTCTATAACTCTATAATTATTTTCTTCATCTTTAAACGACTTATTAGTGCTTCTATATCCAATGTCTTCTGTTTCTAAGTCTTGATTTATACTAGATAAAGTATACAAATCTATGTCTGATAAACTTAAAAAACCAAATCCCGATGAATTATTTGGATATGACTGATTACTTGTTCTTCTTGCTCCCCTAAGAAGCAATGCTCTTAACTTTTGCGAATATAAAAACAAATCATTTCCATTTACAATTCCCCATTCCATAAACAACGAACAAACTCCTGTAACATGAGGAGTGGCCATGCTCGTTCCAGTTAATGCTCCACTGGTACCTCCTGGTAAAAAAGATATTATATCTTCGCCTGGAGCTAATAAATCTGGTTTAAATACACCCAATTGTGTATCTCCCTCGCCAGAAAATATAGATACTATATCTGTTCTTGAATTGAAACTTCCTACAGTTATAACTCTACTTGCTGTTCCTGGAACTGTAACAGTAAGTTCTTGAGTAGGAATCAAAAACCTCGTGTTTCTATTTAATCCCTCAGAAGTTGGTAGATATATGTTTACATTACCAGTTACAATATCTATAGGTTCAAATACAATTCTCCATAGACCAGGATTTATCTGTGTATTTGAACTTAATTGCAATGTAACTCTTCTAGTAAGAGAATATGGTGCTATAGGATAAAAATAACCAGTAATTCTTGTATCTCCTAGAGTATTTCTTATTTCACCTGAAGTTAGAGAAATTGATTGTGTCTGACTATTCGATGGACTTACTAAATGTACACTAAAGTCATCAATAAAATCTGGCCATATGTTTATATTTAATATACGCTCTCCTTCTCCAATTACAAACTCAACTTCTTCTGTAGTATTATTTTGAAGCCTAATCCTTTTATGTCCCCCCTTATCTGCATTATTACCAGCCGCTACCACTATATTATTTTTCCAAAATAAACACATATCATCTATATACTGCTCAAATAAAGAAGTCCCTCTATGTGAGCCTTCATTACTTCCATAACTTATATTTAATGTAACAGGCATTCTTAATTCTAATGCCCTATCTAAAATAAATTTAATCGCCCTCATAAACTCTGTACTTCTTGAAAAAACATCTGTCTGTATATTTCCAACCCTTACTACGATTATCCTAGCATCGCTTGCAATGGTTGAACAAATACCTGCAACATGTGTACCATGTAGACTAGTCGTTGAGATAGGTATATATGTATTACCAGCTATTGCATTATTTATATCTTCATTATTATATAATGTTCCTTCTTTAAAACCTGCTGGAGGATTTCCTTGTATAGACTGGTCCCAATAGTATAATATTTTGGACTTTCCTTCACTATCTCTAAATACAGGCAAAGTATAATCTATACCTGAATCAATTATACCAATTATAGTTCCTTTTCCAGTTAATCCTGTTCTATTTTTAAAACCTGTTATCCCTGTGCTTGAAAAACTTTGTATGTCTTGAGTTTGTAATATAAAAGGTTTTTCTATAAACTCTATTTCTGGATAAGTCAGTAATCTATTTATATCTTCTTCATCACTTGATGTTATTATCGCATAGGAAGCATTAAGTATTTCTACTGAAACACCTAATTCTTGCTCTAATCTTAATATATCTCCATTGTATTTTACGATTAATTCATAATTTATTATAATCACCTCAATTTCTAAAATTATTATTAATGTATATGTTTTTTGTAAGTCTAAAATGTATTAGACTACATAATTTTTAAATTTCAATTATACAATTTATAATATAAAAAATGATGGTACATTTTTTATATAATTTGTACCATCATTTTTTATATTATTTCGCGACCATTAAATTTTTCAATGATTTTTCCAATCCTTTTACAGTTAATGGATACATATTAAACTCACTTTGTATTAACCTTTGAGTCTGATACCAATAACTGATTGAATCCCACCCATCTCTCAGTTCCGGATTTAGCCACACAATTTTACTATACTTTCTTTTGAATCTTTTAAGCCACTCTATTCCAGGTGTATCGTTATATGGACCTCGATAATTACCACCAATATGAAGTAACTCAGAAGGTGCCATAGACGCATCACCCACGATTATAACTTTATAGTTTTTATCTATGTTTTGTAATATCCATTCAGTATCAATAGACTTACTTAACCAACATTCTGGTGTAGTAAATAATCTATCATAAAAACAGTTATGAAAATAGTATACTTTTACATCTTTAAAGTGATTTGATTTACTTACAGACTGAAATAATGTATTACATAAAGTACTATATCCTCTCATTGAACCCCCTGAATCTATAAGCAACAAAAGCTTCACTGTATTTTTTCTTGGTTTTTCGAAAAACAGTTTTAAATACCCTGCATTATTACAAGTCTCTTCAATGGTTTTATCTAAATCAAGTTCTGTTTTTGGAGCATCTATTCTAGTAGAAAATTGACGAAGCCTTTTTAATGCAACTTGAAATTGACGCATATTTAAAACTTCATCATCTCTAAAATCCCTATACTTTCTTTCTCCTGCAACTTCGAGAACAGCTCTTCCATAGGTGGAAGTTCCGCCTATGCGTATACCAGTTTGACCTTTGCCTGAATGACCTAATTCAGAAGTACCCCCTGTTCCTATCCAGTAATTCCCTCCATTATGTGGAGAATCTTGTTCTTTTATACGTTCCTCTAATTTAGCTCTCAATTCATCAAGGTTTATGTTGGGATTTTGCTCTAATCTTTCAAATCCTTCTAAATCTACATTTGGATTTTTAAGCCAGTTCATAATCTCTTCTGGAATTTCCTCTTTGTGTTCTATACCTTTAAAGTACTCCAAAAACACTGCATCAAATTTATCAAAATTACTTTCACTTTTTATTAAAATCATCCTACAAAGATAGTAAAAATTCGAAAAATTTGAATAACAAAGCCCTTTGTCTAGTGCTTCAATTAGAGTCATCCACTCATTTAAAGATATATCTAGGCCTCTTGCTCTCAATAAATAAAAAAATTTAATAAACATAATTATTCAGCTCCTATTGACTACAAACGTTTTTGCATAGATTCAATATCCTCGTTATTTTTAAGCAGTATCCCTGCAAAAGGAACTTCTTTTTCTATTTTTTCAATTGGAATTCCACTCAAAGTCAATGCTTGTATCCAGTCTATTAACTCTGATGTACTAGGCTTCTTTTGTATCTCTCTTAAACTTCTAATCCAATAAAAAGTAGTCATTACTTGTTCCAATAAATGTTCTTCAACTTTATCAAAATGTACTTTTACTATCTCCTCCATCATATCTCTATCAGGAAATTCTATATAATGAAATATACATCTTCTTAAAAAAGCATCTGGAAGCTCTTTTTCTGCATTCGAAGTTATAATCACTATAGGTCTTTGTTTTGCTGTTACAGTTTCTTTTGTCTCATTTATATAAAACTCCATTTTATCTAATTCCCAAAGTAAGTCGTTTGGAAACTCTAAGTCTGCCTTGTCTATTTCATCTATCAAAAGAATTACTTGTTGTTCTGAACTAAATGCTTCTCCTAATTTACCATATTTTATGTACTTACCAATATCATCTACTCCTTCACCTCCAAATTGGCTATCATAAAGTCTTTGAACAGTATCATATACATAAAGACCATCCTGTGCTTTTGTAGTTGATTTTATGTTCCAAATTACTAAATCTTTTTGCAGTTGATTTGAAATTGCTTGTGCAAGCATAGTTTTTCCTGTTCCAGGTTCTCCTTTAATTAAAAGTGGTTTTTCAAGTGCTATAGCAACATTAACTGATGCCATTAATTCTGGTGATACTACATAATCACTGCTTCCTTTAAAATTACCCATTTCTTTTTTTATCATAGGTTCTACTCCTTTTAAACAATAAATTTTCTAAATGTATATGACTATTATATTACTATTTTTGATATAAAGTGGTAATATAACACATTTGTATATCATTACTCTAAAATTCTATATCTAAATAAAATTACCTCTAAAATATTTAAATTTTATCTTTATTTGTCATAATTAAATGAAATATATATTTTTTAATAAGTACAAGATATATTATCTTATAAAAATATCAGTCATAAAAAGCGATGATTTAATTAAATCACCGCTTTTCATAAATTTGAGTTATAGCTAAATATAGAACAATTAACTTTTAGATTTGGGGTATCAATATAAAGTTCTGTATATATTTACTATTTCTTCTTTATTAAGTTTAATATAACTTTGATTTAGCAACCTTTGTTGACTATCTAGTACACTGTCTGCAAAACTATTTATCTCATACTCTTTCATTCCATATTCTCTTAAACTTTTTCTTGTAATAATTTTATTAAGTAGTTCTTCCATTTTTTCATATACCTCTGATACTTTACAATTCATTATTTCACTCAAAAGCATATTTATTTTTGCTAATTTACCATCTGGTGATAATCTATTATATGCTTTAAATACTTCTATAAAAAATTGATAATTAGCTTCACCATGAGTAACATGATAAACTCCACTTAATGGGTATGAAAGTGCATGTACTGCTCCTGTACCAGCATTTCCAAAAGCAATACCAGCTAAATCACTTGCAATCAAAAAATCTTCTATAATATCAAATCTATAATCTTTTCCATTTAGTTCAATTTGCTGAAATCCATTTAAAATCATCTCTATAGCTTTGGTACTAAAAATTTCTGTATAAATACTCGCCTTTGGAGATACAAAAGATTCTATAGCATGTATTAAAGCGTCGATTGCACTTGTAGCAAAAAATGAATATGGAAGCTCTAATAATAACTCTGGAATTAAAACTGCATAATCTGGAAATAATTCATCTACAGCTAATCCAAACTTCGTATTCATCTCTGTTATTTCTGCAATTGAAATATTTGACACCTCTGAACCTGCTCCACAAGTTGTAGGAACAGCTATTAATTCTCTTATTTTTTCTAAAGGAACCTTTTTTTGAAATAAATCACTTGATTTCTTTCCATCTTTCAGTACTAACAACTTTGCCATATCAATAACTGCTCCCCCACCAATAGCAATAATTCTTGTACAATTAGTTTTTGAAAAATCATCCAATAATTTATCCATCATTATATCATTAGGTTCACCAGTTCCATACTTACTTTTATATTCTACATGTGCATCCAAACCAAGGCTTTTAAAATATGTATCATATGCACTTTTACTTGTCAATATAAAATCTGATTTACAAATTTTGAATTCTTCTATAAATTCCTTTGAATTTTTAAATTTATGAACTTGTGTTTTTTGCTGAAATAACTTCATGACATCCTCTTTTCTTCAACTTATGACTTGATGTTTTATTTTATATAATCTGTAATATAATTATAAAATTTTTATTTTTTATATGCAAGTTTTACCATAAGTAATTTATATTTTAAAATATCTCAATATAGGTCCAATATTATATAAAATAAAATTAATTCATTATAAAAATAATCTAATTTTAAAATAATTGAACAAAATTAAAATCTAAAGTATAATAAAATAAAAATTTCACTAATCTTACTGAAAAATACTGTACAATTAACCTGTATTTCCTCAATAAGAAAAATGTTTGGAGGTAATTTTATTAATTATATAATTATGTCAAATAATCATATTTCTTCGTTTACAAATTCTATTCAATCAAATAAGCATAAACATTGGATGTTACAATTGTTTATAGGAATTGAAGACAGTTTAAATATAACTATAGATGGCAATGATATAGAAGGTAAATGTATTATTGTAGATAGTAATATAGAACATTGTTTTTCAACAGGAGAAAAAATATGTTTTACTATGTTAATTGAGCCAACATCATCACTTGCATTAAGCTTTAAGTCAAAATATATTGACAAAATTAAAGGTTATGGAATTATAGATATTCATAATAATAAACATACACAAAAAGAATATATTAATTTTTTCAAAAATCATGATGAAAAAAGTTATTTAAATTTTACAAATTCTATGTTCGAATATCTTAATGTTACTCAAGACAATTACACAGTAGTTGATAAAAGAATTCATAAAATAATGCAAAGACTTAATGAGTGTGACTGTCATGACCATTCTATAAAAAAGATTTCTAATATGGTCTTTCTTTCGCCAAGTAGAGTGTCCCATATATTCAAAGAACAAACAGGAATGCCATTAAAAAGTTATATTCTCCTACATAAAATTCAAAAAGCATATTTTTTACTTTTATCTGGTAAATACTCTATAACCGATGCTGCTATGATGTCAGGTTTTGACAGCGCTTCACATCTAGCATATACCAATAAATGTATGACTGGTATGAATATTTCTGGTATATTAAAAAACAGCAAGTTTTTGAAAGTTTCAAATTACTCTAAGATATAAAATATAATTACACTAAATAAAGGAGATTTATATTTTATGAAAAGACATTTATCAGAAAGTACATTATTAGACTTTAATTCAAAAAATGTTCAAGAGCTTATTATCGAAAAAAAATGGAATCAATTAGATAATTTTAATAAAATCAAACAAATTTATAATTTTGTTAGAGATGACATCAAGTTTGGTTTTAATGAAAGTGACAATATATCTGCAAGTAAAATACTAAAAGATGGATATGGACAATGCAATACAAAGACGATACTTGCTATGTCACTTTTAAGAGGCGTTGGCATTCCATGTAGGATTCATGGTTTTACTCTAGATAAAAGAGTTCAATTAGAACTCTTAGGAGTTCTTTACAAGATTACTCCTACAGAAATCATTCACACATGGATAGAAGTATACTATGAAAAACAATGGTATCAATTAGAAGGTCTTATTTTAGATAAAAATTATCTTACAAGTATTCAGCAAAAATACAATGACTGTCAAGGCTTATTTTGGGGATGGGGCATTGCCACTAAAGATTTGCAAAATCCTCAAATATCTTGGAATCTAAATAATACATTTATTCAAAAAGAGGGAATAATTGATGATTTGGGAACCTTTGATACTCCAGATGATTTTTTCAATCAATATAACCAAAAAATAGGATGGTGTAAAAATCTTTTATACAAATATATTGGAAGGCACTATATAAATAGAAATGTACAGAGAATTAGAAACAAATTATAACTGTTTCTATTTGCAATATGCAAATTTGAGAAGATAAAAACACTATTTAGAGAAAACTTGCAAAATATTGTACACCTGTCAAATTTAATATTAATCACACTATATTAATACTACTTTTTATTGTATAATAAGCTATAAATATTAACTTGATTTTAAATTTAAGTAAATATAAACTTAATAAATATAAGAAAGGTTGTGTTGTTTTGCAAGATAAAAAAATTCATTTAAATATTATACTTACTGTAGTTATTTCATATATTTTGATTAAAGTTATTGATAATTACAAATATTTTTTTGGAGTAATAAGTTTACTGATGTCACTACTAACTCCATTTATAATAGCCTTTGTATTAGCATATGTATTTAATCCATTAGTAAAGTTTTTAGAAAATAAACTTAATTTTAAAAGGATATATTCTTTGCTTCTTACTTATGGTGTATTAATAGTTATATTAATATCTTTTATACTATTTACAGTTCCATCCATAGTAAATAGTTTGGCTGATTTGGTAACTCAAGTTCCTATGTATATAGACAAGACAGAACAATTTTTATTTGATTTAGGAAAAAGCTTACAATCAGTAGACCCTAATACATTAAAAGAATATGGTGATAAAATTATGAGCGTAATGCCCAAGTTTAGTAACTTGCTTATTGGTTCACTTGGAGGAATCTTTAGTACTACCTTCTCTGTTGGAAAATTTATAGTACAACTTGTTTTAGGTTTTATAATTTGTTTCTATATATTATTAGAAAAAGAAAGATTCTTAGAATTTACAAAGAAAATTGTTTATATTTCTTTAGGTAAAAAATATGGAGACTTTATAATAGAATTGTGTCAAAGCTTAAATTTAAATATTGGTAAATATTTTACAGGCAAAATTTTAGATTCATTTGTAGTTGGAGTACTTTCTGGAATTGGTCTATACTTTTTAAAGTCTGAATATGCCCTATTGTTTGGTACATTAATGGGTATTATGAATATGGTTCCATATTTTGGCCCAGTAATAGGTATGGCACCAGTTGTAGTAATCAACTTATTCTACAATCCGACAACTGCATTAACTTGTTTAATTTACTTAATAATAATTCAACAAGTAGAAGTTGCATTTATAGAACCAAAAATTGTAGGTGGACAGCTAGGGCTTAGCCCATTCTTTACAATACTAGCAGTTACTGTTGGTGGAGGATTTTTTGGTATACCTGGTATGATTCTATCTGCTCCTGTTATGGGTGTAATAAAAATATACTTTTGTGAATTTGTTAATCGTAGACATGATAAAATACAAATGGAATAAAAATACAATTTAATTACGATTTTGTAATCAAAGGTTACAGCTGTGTAACTGTAATATTATCCTCTTTAATGGTAATATTTAATTATAGAAAACATATAATATTATTAAGAAATGAATCTTATATAATTAATTACGAAAGAGGGTTTTAGTATGAAAAAAGCACTTATATCTTTATTAGTTTTATCTTGTTTATTATTAACTGCACCAGTAAATGAATCTTCTTATGCTGATTCTCAAAAGAATGTTCCTGTAAGTCAAAGTACTAAATTGACTCAAGAGCAAGCCAAAGAACTTTTAGTAAAATATAACAATAAAGTTGATTACATATATCAAGGAAATGCTAGCGATTTTGAAGCATTAAAAGCTAAAAATCTTAATGGATATGTATTTTTACCAGATGCAGATGGTGACATTGGTTATTTTGTAAATGAAAATACTTCTGAGATATATTACTTCCATCCAAGTGGATACCTTGAATTGGTTAATCAACAACAAAATAATAAATAAAATAATTAACTAATATAAAAATGGATGCAAATTGATATAAATTTAGCATCCATTTTATTTTTATTTTAAAGTTGTTTCTTTTTATATATCTAAATATTTTATTAATCCTGTGCTTGCTCTTTTATAAGTTTCTTTATATCTACAGCTGGTTCATCTTCCATTTTTATAACTTTGCCTTCCCATGTTCTAAGCATAACATAATCTGTTCCTTTTGATACAAGGTATTGTGGAAGTAATGGAGTCTTACCACCTCCTTTTGGAGCATTAACTATATATGTTGGTATTGCCATTCCTGATGTATATCCTCTTAGATATTCCATTATTTCAAGACCATCATCTACTGATGTATTAAAATGTTTTGTTCCTTTTACATGTTTGCTTTGGAATATATAGTATGGTTTTACTCTTATTTTAAGTAATTCTTGATTTAAACATCTCATTACAAATTTATCATTATTTATACCATTTAATAACACGGCTTGATTTCCTAATGGTATACCTGCATTTGCTAATTTTTCACAAGCCTCTTTAGATTCTTTAGTTATTTCCATCGGATGATTAAAATGTGTATTTATATATATAGGATGATATTTTTTTAGCATATTACAAAAATCATCTGTAACTCTTTGTGGCATGGTAACAAGAGTTCTAGTTCCTAATCTAACATAATCAACATGTGGTATTTCTTTAAGTTGGCTAAGAATCCATTCCAAATAATCATCTTTTAATGTAAGAGCATCTCCACCAGTTACTAATACATCTCTTATTTCTTCATTTTCTCTAATATAGTCTATAGATTCTTGTATAACAGCTTTCGACTTATGAGAATCTTGTTGACCAATATTTCTTCTTCTTTGGCAATGTCTACAATACATAGCACATTCATTTGTTACATTTATTATTAATCTATCTGGATATCTTCTAGTTATACATCCTGCTGGATTTGTATACTCTTCTCCCATTGGGTCTAAATCATCTTGTTCATCTTCCAATTCTATATGTGTCGGTATAGAAAGTAATTTTATAGGGTCACATATATCATCTGGGTCTATCAAGCTCAAATAATATGGAGATATTGCCCATCTAAATTGAGTACCAACTTCTTTTATATATTCTTTTTCTTTTTTAGTTAGATTGATAATCTTTGATAAAGTATCTACATCTGTGATTCTATTTGATAATTGCCATTTGTAATTATTCCAGTCTTCTTCTGTTCCATTTAATATGCTTAATATGTTTTGTTTTCGTTTATTTATCTCTTCTTCTTTTTCAAGACCTCTGTTAATTGTTTTCCTAGCCTGAATATAATCATCAATTTTTGATTTTAGTTCAGCAGCTCTCTCTAAGGATATTCTAGTTTGTTCATTCATAATTTTTAGCTACCAAAATTAATTAATTTCCATTATTGATAGCATCCTCCTTTCTGATGTGTTTATATCATTCT
Source organism: Clostridioides sp. ES-W-0018-02 (assembly GCF_020658175.1). Taxonomy (NCBI): domain Bacteria; kingdom Bacillati; phylum Bacillota; class Clostridia; order Peptostreptococcales; family Peptostreptococcaceae; genus Clostridioides; species Clostridioides sp. ES-W-0018-02. The sequence goes on from NZ_JACVVY010000001.1 coordinate 879,908, forward strand.
GATAGGCAAATTTAATTTTGCCATATAGATTTTATAACATATGAAATTGATTTTATTTTTGCATTTTTTCTGTTATTTTATACATTTGTGAATATTTTCCCACTATAGTCAATAAATTACAATTTATTATGCATTTTTTTTAACAAATGATTAATTATTTCTATTTTTAAGAATTATTTTACCATAAAACGATTATATTTTCAAGATGATTAAAGTTAAAATTTTAATAGAAAGTAAAGTATTTCATTAAATAATAAAAGCGGAGGTTTATTATAATAAATTTCTCCGCATTTTTATTTATTTAATTAAATTATACTCAGATAAAATCTTATTAGTAGCTTCATTTCTTTTTATAATCTCATCTTTTCTTTCTTCAATAATTATGATATTATACTTTTTTGCTATCTCTGCTATTTTCTTACATGATAAGTTAGACATAGAATGCGTTGTTGGATTATGATAATCTGGTATGATATATATGCCTTTTATGTTTTCATTTTTACAATAATTTTCACACTAAAAATTTAACACCAGTATGTTTCAATAAAATAGAAAGGATAGTATGATTACTCCCATACTATCCTCTTCTTATAATGATTTGATTTATTAATAAATCATAAATCTAACACTTCTAAATTTTTGTATAAATTTATCTTACATTTATAACATCACTATTTTTAGAATTTTGTCCATTGTAATTTGCCACTACATATATATCTAAATTTAAATCTCCTTCAGGGATACTTATAGTATGTTCATTCCCTTTTATATCACTTTGATACAAAGTAAACTCACCATCTCCATTAGTATTATTTTTTATATATATACTATAGGTACATTCTTTATGAGATACACTGCTCCAGTTAACTCTAATAACATTGTTATCTCTGTCAACATTAGCGGATATATTTTCAACCTTCATGTTTTGTATGTTATCATTATTATCTGAGTTGCCATTACCATTCATGTTAGTAATGTTTATTACATTACTTGGCTTGGTTGTGTCTGAGTCTTTCTTACCTAGAACATAAATATCATAATCTATACTCTGATTATCTTTTACATCAATTTCTATAGTAGCATATACTTTTTGTGATTTTCCTAAATCACTTTCATTTACAGTTATAGATTTAATTTTCTTAAATGATTCTCCTGACAACTTGTCTTTAAGATATATATCATAGTCAAAAACATCTTTCATATAATCCCATTCAAGTTTAATAATAACTTTGTTATTTACTATTTTATGTGAACCTACTAAATTCTGTATATAATCATTAGTTATAGTTTCTTTGACTACTGTTACAGTTATTATTTTAGACTTATCTCCACAAGTTATCCTTACTCTTTCTTTACCTTCTCTAAGACCTACTACACTTCCATCACCGCTTAGACTTATAGCTCTTTCCACAGGTAATTTTGAATCGGCCAACTCATAGTGTATTTTTGGTGGTTCTAAACCTGGTGGAGAAGTTATTATATCTGGTTTTAATTTCTCATTTTGGTCAACTTCTATTTTTACATCATTCATATTTATTTCGGCAACTCTAGCTTGAATTCTAAAGGTTCTCTCTACTTCTTTATTTCCACACTTAGCATATATTGTGGCTTTTCCAACTCCAACTGCACTTACTGTATTTCCTTTAATTTTTAGCACATCATCATTACTACTCTTATAAATAGGTTTATATGACTTTTTAAATTTGTCATAATCAACCTCTATTGTACTTTCTATAGTAGCACTATCACCAACATGTTTTAAATCCCCATTAATCTCCATATCTAGTGATTCTACTTCTGGGTCTACTACCTTTATAGTAGCCTTTTTCAACACTCTTGAATTCTTCATAATACCCACAGAAGAATACCCAACCTTTAATGCTGTCATCTTATTTCCATCTATTTTTAAAGTCCCTGAATTATCCAACACATTAAACCAAATATTTGGGTCTTTAGCATATGAAGGAACCTTGATATATTCGCCAGTAGACAAAGTAACTGTTTCATTTAGTTTTACTACATATTTATCTAAATCTTTAACATATTCCCCATCTACAATTTCGATTTCCACTCCCTTTACCATTGGTCTAAGTATTCCAAATTTAAAAAGGTAGTACTGCGCAACAAGCAATATAGGAATAGATATAATTATGGCAATTTTTCTGTATTTCTTATTTTCTACAAATCTCATCTATCCACTTCCTTTAGCCTAATATATAATCATTTGTTTTGTAAGCAATCTACCTAAGTTAAATATTGGGATAAACTGGAAAAGTATTATATTTCAGAATATCCCTATACTAATTATAAACCATAAATTTAAAATTTAAAACTAAAATTAGTGTTAATTTCTTACTATTACAGTAGTCTAATTTTAGTGAAATAACATTTGTCTTGTCAGCTGAAAAGTTATATAATTAATTAAAAAGAAATTATATTTGTATTATATGAGGAGGATTTTAAATTGGAAATCAATTGCAAAAAAAGAAATTTTAAATCGTTTGCTAAGAGCAAAAACATTGAAATTTCTGTTCAAAGGTATCTTATTGATGCATTAAGTTATATGGCACTAGGCCTTTTTTCTTCCCTTTTAATTGGAACAATTTTTAACACATTAGGAGACAACTTCAATATTTCTCTTTTTACTGAAGTTATAAGCCCACTTGCTAAGCAAGTTACAGGCCCAGCTATAGCAGTGGCTATTGCGTATGGACTTCAAGCGCCTCCACTTGTGCTATTTTCTTGTGCACTTGTTGGAGCTTGTGGTAATGAACTAGGAGGACCTGTGGGTGCATTTGTCGCTACACTTTTTGCAGTAGAAATTGGAAAATTAGTTTCAAAGGAAACAAAGGTAGACATATTAGTTACACCTGCTGTAACAATACTAATAGGAGTACTTGTGGCAGAACTTATTGGACCAGCAGTTTCTGCATTTATGACTTCATTTGGAAACATAATAATGCAAGCAACCACTATGCAACCTATAATAATGGGAGCTCTTGTCTCTGCACTTGTTGGAATAGCTCTTACACTACCCATAAGTAGTGCAGCTATTTGTATGATGTTAAGTTTGGGAGGGCTTGCTGGTGGAGCAGCAACTGTTGGTTGTTGTTGCCAAATGATAGGTTTTGCTGTTATGAGTTTTAGAGAAAATGGAGTAGGAGGTCTTGTAGCTCAAGGACTTGGTACATCCATGCTCCAAGTTCCCAATATAATAAAAAACTGGAAAATTTGGATACCACCTACAATAGCTTCAATAATACTTGGCCCATTATCTACAACAATATTTAAAATGGAAAATATACCTATTGGCTCTGGTATGGGAACTTGTGGATTAGTTGGACAATTTGGAACAGTAACTGCCATGCAAAGTGCTGGAAAAGGTGGAATAACTATGTGGATTGGTATACTTTTACTTAACTTTGTACTTCCTGCTATTGTAACTCTAATAATATCAGAATTTATGAGAAAAAAAGGTATGATAAAACCAGGAGATTTAAAATTAGATGTATAAATAAAAAAACTACTCCTTACTTTTTTATAAGTAATAAGGAGTAGTTTTTTTTATGAAAATTCCAACATTTTTTTCAGTAACCAATCCATAGAACCTTTAACTTCATTCCAAAGTACTATATTTTCATCATAGTAATAGACAGCTTCTCCCTTTTCTTCCGCTGTAACAAACTCTCTACCAAAGGCATTTCGCCAATCTATTAAATATAATCCAATATATTTATTTTTATTTTTAGCACTTTTAATAGCATCACTTGCTAAAAACATATTTTTATTTTTAAAATAATAAAGAGCTTTGCTATACATCCATGTAGCAGACTTTTCTTCTTTATACATTTCAAATAAATTATTTATTGCTATTCTATCATTTAACCTAATTAATACATTGAGTAATTTATACCTTATTCCTTGCTCATCATCAGGATTGATTTCTATTAAATACTCTAATACCTTTCTAGCTTCCTTTAAATTATCAATACTCTCTAACTTCCTAGCAAGAGACTCAAGTGCTACCATATAAGCTCTAGTAGATACACCTTTCCAAAATCCAAGTTGTCTATCTTCCTTAGTAATCATGCTTTTTCCAATGTTTACAGCTTCTTCCATATACCTAATTGACTCAATATGATTTTTAGCTTCTTGTGATAGTTTAATATATCTTTTATAAAGTATTTTTTTCTTTTCTAACTCTAAATCTATGGCTTTGGATTTAGAGTTACTCTCTCTTACCCAAAACTCAATATTAGAGATAGCAATAGTATCTTGATTTAAGAAATCAATATTACAAACGTCTTTTATCAATGATGATTTATTGTTTATAGTGTTTAAAGAAACACCTATTTTTTTTGAAAATTCCTTTTTGGTTATATGTAATGGATGCTTCTTATTATATAAGAGATTTTGCTCCAAAACTATGTTTAGTATAGCTGAAGACCATATATCAGCTCTAGAAGAATGAATTATCTCTTTATTATTATCTAAAATGTCTTGCAAGATTTTAAAACTTATATCTTTATATTCTTGATTTAGATTGGAGTTGCAAAATCTATTTATCTTGTCTTTAATTTCTTCTATCTTGCTTGTCATGACTCCTCCTCCATATTTTACACATATAAGACTACTGCTACAAATTCAAGTTCTTCTTCTCCTATATTCTCTATAGAATGTTCTTCACCATCAGCAGTGTATATTACATCACCCTCATTTACTTCTACAAATTCCCCATTATCAAAAACTTTACCTTTTCCCTTTAATATATAATATACCTCAAAATCAGTTGTATGGTCATGCACACCAATTGAACTTCCTACTGGTAAAGTTATTCTTTTAAATAATCTTCCTTTTCCTTTAAGCTCATCAATTTGTAATATATTTTCAAGCTTAACTTTTCCAACCCCACCAGTTAAATTTTCTTTTACTTCTACTTGTAATTCAGATTTCTTTCTTATCATAGCTCATCCCACCTGCCAAACAATCAATCTAACTACTAAATTGGCATATCCTTTCCATAATATGTTGTATTTTAATATAATAATAACATATATTCTTGTAAAAAAATATTACTGAATCTATAAAATAATACTATTTTTATAGATTATTAACACTTTGTTTTCTTATGCCATAAGTTGACGTCTTTATAAAAAAAACATATACTCATATAGTGTGGAAAAATTTTGTTAAATTATTGGTCTGGAGGTTCTCAACATATGTCAATTTTAAAAACTCAAGAAAAGCTTAAACAGCCTAAGGATTTATATTTTTGTTGTTCAATATTTACATTTGTAGGACTTGCATACTATGGTATGAAATTAGTGCTATTGTTATTTCTAGCTGAGCAAGTATCTAAAGGTGGTTTGGGATTAACACCAGCAGAATCTGCATCAATGCTTGCATCTTTTTTAGCATGGACTTATTTTTCTCCAGTTATTGGTGGATGGGTTAGTGATAGATTTTTAGGTCCGAAAAATTGTATTATGCTTGGAATGATAATGGTTTCAATTGGCTACTTTTTAGGATATCTGGCAAATAGCAAAATGGATGTAAACATCATGATATTCTTGTCTGGATTAGGAATAGGTTTTTATAAGGGAAACTTGCATACCTTAGTTGGAAACTTATATACTAATGATGACCCAAGAAAGGATGGCGCTTTTTCTATTACATATATGGCTACTAATCTGGGAACATTATTTGGTCCTTTAATCTGTGGTTTGGTCGCTAATGAATGGTTCGCTATGAAAAATGGTACTTCTATAAATATGTATGGTTACAGATATGTATTTTTATTTGCTTCAATTACTGTTTTAATAGGCTTATTATTCTTTATATTTGGTCACAAAAGATTTTATAAATCTTCAAGTAATGAATTTAGTAGTCAAAAAGAAACTATAAAGAAATCATTAGAATATAAAAAATTACTTGCTTCAAAACCATTAACTACAGTTGAGAAAAAAAGAATAATAGTAATATTAATATTAGCTTTTTTTACAGTATTTTTTTGGATAGCATATAATCAAGCTTCTATGTCTATAGCTTTGTATACAAAAGAACACATAAATCTGACTGTTGGTAATTTTCAAATACCAACCTCATGGATAGATTCATATAATGGTCTTCTATGTGTCATCCTTGGCCCTATATCTGCTCTAGTCTGGGTAAAATTATCTCAGACTAAAAAAGGCGATTTAAGTGTACCTTCAAAAATGAGTCTAGGGTTTATACTATTAGCTATAGCATTTTTATTCATGATAGTCGCAGTTATACAAACAGGAACTAACCCTAATTCAATTCAGAAAGCAAGTGTATTTTGGGTAATTGGATTTTTAACATTCCAAAGTATAGGAGAGATTTGTTTTTCTCCAGTTGGATATGGTATGGTAAATAAACTTTCACCAGAAAAATATATTTCATTCTTAATGGGTGTTTGGTTCTTAGGTAAATTTGCAGCAAATAAATTATCTGGTTATACACAGGCTATTATAGACCACCTTGGTATGTTACAAGTATTTATAGTAATCCCTTCATTTTTATTGCTATTTGGAATTATATTACTTATAATGAATAAAAAACTTGTAGAATTATCAAAGTAAAAACTATGTTTAAGTTTAATAGATAATATATCAAAAATCGAGGCATTAAAATGCCTCGATTTATTTATAGTATTCAATTACAAAACTATATAGCTCTAGTATAAACTTTTAACCATTCTCTTTCTTCACCAGTTAGGAAAGGAGATATCTTATCATAAACTAATTTATGATACCAGTTTAAATAATCTTTTTCATCTTGATTCATTAATTCTGGAACTATACCATCTAAATCAATAGGAGCTAATGTAACAACTTCAAATTCCATAAATTGACCATAAAAATTCTTTTCAGCTTTTCTAACTACTATTTCATTTTCTGTTCTTATACCATGAGAACCTTCTATATATATACCTGGTTCATTAGTAGTTACCATTCCTTCTTCAAGAACTGCACTATCAAATCTTTCAGGAACTACTCTCCATCTAAATCCATTTGGAGCTTCATGAACATTTAATACAAATCCTATACCATGTCCAGTTCCACATTGATAATCTATTCCCATATTCCACATACAACTTCTAGATAATATATCTAGGTTGTATCCTCTACAACCATGTAAGAATTTAACCTTAGAAAGATTTATCATACCTCTTGCTACAGAAGTGAAATGTAATTTTAATTCATCACTTATAGGTCCTAATACTGTAGTTCTAGTTATATCAGTAGTTCCATCATAATATTGTCCACCTGAATCTACTAAGAATAAACCTTCAGCTTCCAACTTATAGTTTGATTCTGGAGTTGCACTATAGTGCATCATAGCAGCATGCTCTTTATATGCAGCAATTGTATTGAAACTTGGTTCAAAGAATCCTTCTTGTTCTCTTCTTAGTCCCTCTAATTTTTCAGTAGCACTTATTTCAGTTATTTCTATCTTACCTACATTATTCTTTAACCAGTACATAAATTTAGTGAAAGCTACACCATCTTTAACATGTGAATTTCTTATGTTCTCTAATTCTACCTCATTTTTTTGGGCCTTAAAGAACATTACTGGATTAAACTCATCAACTTTTTCAACTCCACAAGGTATATTATTGTAAATTGCATAGTTAATCTTAGTTCCATCAACTAAAACTTTTTCATCTTTATCTATATGTTTTACAAAATCATATACATCATTATATGGTTTTATTTTTACATTTTCTTTAGCCAATTCATTTAATATCTCTTCATTTAATTTACTTTCATCAACAAATAAATAAACTTCTTTTAAAGTTATCACTGCATAAGAAAGTACAACTGGATTGTATTTAACATCTCCACCTCTTATATTAAATAACCATGCTATGTCATCAAGAGTTGTTATTACATGAGTAGAAGTACCTTTTTCACTCATTTTTTCTCTCAATCTAGCTAACTTTGAACTAAAACTTTCTCCACAGTATTTAACATCTAATAAAAATGCTTTACTATCTGATAAAGCTGGTCTATCTGACCATATGCTATCTATTAAATCATATTGGTATTCTACTTTTATACCTTTTTTAGATAATTTTTCAGCTAATGTAGCTCCTTCTTTAGCACATATAACTTTACCATCAAAACCTAAAGTTCCACCTTCTGGAATATTTGTATATAAATATTCATCAGTAGTTGGGCAACCTTCTTGTCCCATTTTAAATAATTTTATTGTACTTCCTTCCAATTGAGATTCTGCTTGTATAAAGTATCTTCCATCTGTCCATAATCCAGCTTCATCTTTAGTCACAATAACTGTTCCAGCTGAACCATTGAATCCTGATATAAATTCTCTTGATTTGAAGTAATCTCCTACATATTCACTTTGATGATTGTCAGAAGACGGAATCATATAAGCATCAATATTTTTTTCTTCCATAAGTCTTCTTAATTCATTTACTCTGTCTTTTATATTCACAACAAGACCTCCTCAAAATAATAGTTTGAATAACTAAATATATAAGTATGTAAAGTTTATTACATAAATTTTCCTTTTATATAATTTATATAAATCTTATACACTCTAATTATCACAATTATAATTTTAATTACAATATCTATCTATGTAAAGCTTTTTTTCATAATTAAAGAGGAAATTACGTTTGATTTTATATTCAAATGTAATTTCCTTTATTTTCACTAATTAAGTATGGATTATTTTGTTTCTGTTAACAAATCCATTGCCATTAATTTTGTCAATATATTTCTTAATCCAAGTAATATTAAACCAAAGATTATTAAGACTCCTGCTATTCCTCCAAAGATTTGCAAAAAACCTAATGTAGCTGTAAATCCAGCAATTTTTCCTGATAACAAACTAGCAAAAAAACTTGTCAGATACCATGCACCCATAGATAATGTAGCGTATTTAGCTGGAGCTAATTTATTAAACATCGCAAGACCTATAGGAGACAAAAATAACTCCCCTACAGTTGTAAATATATAGGTTACTACTATAAAAAGTATGCTAGCCTTTATTGTGCCATCTGAACCATTGGCTAATGTGGCCAATACCATAACTATAAAACCAAGACCCATTATTATCATTCCTAACCCCATTTTAACTGGAATAGAAAAGTCGCCTCTTTTAGTGTTAGATAATTTAACCCACAAAGCAGCTAATACAGGGCATAACGCTACACATAATATAGCATTTAATGATGTAAGCCATGCCACTGGCATTTCAAATCCAAATAGAGTTCTATTTACATTGTCTCTTACATAAATCATAAATGAACTTTGTGTTTGATAGTATGCTGTCCAAAATAAAACTACAAATAAGAATAATACAACCATTGCTATGATTCTATTTTTCTCTAATTTAGTAAGTGGTCCATACTCAATTTTTTCACCTTTATTTCCCTTAGTAACTGGATGTTTTCCAACTTCTTTTAGTAGCTTTGGCGCAAGAAGTGTAAATATAATCATACCAAGCATCATACCTATACCACAAACTAAGAATGCCATCTTATATCCATAAGACACTATATCTCCGTTTACTCCTCTTACTGCAAATACATTATCAGAAAGCAGTCCACATATGATTGGAGCTATGAATGCACCTACATTTACTGCCATATAGAATAAACTATATGCTGCGTCTTTTCTTGATACCTCGGTTTTAGGATATATATCACCAACTATATTGGAGCAACTTGATTTAAAAAAACCATTTCCTAAAATGATTATTGATAGACCTACCCAAACCATATTAATAGATGTAGATGATGCAAACAAAACAAAGTCACCTATTGCTATTAAAAGTGCACCTACAGATATACATTTTTGTTGACCTAAAACTTTATCTGCCAACCAGCCACCAATTAATGGTGTAAGATATATAAGACCTGTAAACAAACCAAACATTGAAGTTGCTTCTTGAGTAGAAAGTCCTAGACCACCTTGAGTTACACTCGCTGTAAAAAATAATACCAACAAAGCTGTTAATCCATAATAACTAAATCTTTCCCATAAAATTGTCATACAAACAAGCCAAAAACTCTTCGGATGACTAGCTTTTTTAGATACGCTTTCAGTATTTGACATAAAAAAACGCCCCCTTATTATTTTTATAGTTAAATTCAGTACTAAGATTAGCTTAATCATTTTAACACATACTTATAATAGCATCTTTTTTTATATTACTCAATAGATTATTGTTAATATTTTCATTTTTTTATTATTATTTTTAAAATTATGAAAAATATTCTTTTTTAAGTATTTTTAAAGAATAACTTTAGTATATATATTTGAATAGTATTTTTTTAGCTTTTAAATTTTTTTATTTATTTTTTTTATATTTTATATAGATTTTCAATAAAATAATTTAAATTCAAAATACGTTTTCATTGTTAATTTATGCATGTTATTTTTTTATAATTTCATTTTTAGGCGAATTAATTTTATGATAAAATAATAAAAGCTGTTTAAGTTCTCTATTTAAGAACAAAAACAGCTTTTAGATATATAGATTAATATTTTCTTCTTTTAATAAATTGATTTAATCTATTGCTTTGCTTTCATTTGATATTTATCTGTAATTTTTACATTGTATTTTTCCTTTAAATCATTTATAAGTAAGTTTTGCTTTTCTGATGTTAAAGTACTTACTAAATCTGATTTTACTTCTTCAAATGGTTGATATTTTTCATCTGTTTTCTTAATTATATGGTATCCATAATCACTTTCTACAAGCTTACTAGATATTTCTCCTTTTTTCAAAGCAAATGCAGCTTTTTCAAAAGATTCTACCATTTGACCTTTTCCAAAAAATCCTAAATCTCCACCTGATTCTGCACTACTATCTTCAGAATACTTTTTAGCTAGAGTAGCAAAATCTTCTCCAGCTTCAGCTTTTTTAAGTATTTCTTCTGCTTGTTTTTTAAGTTCAGCTTTTTTACTATCACTGACTTGTTTACCTTTATCATCAACAGTTTTTATTAAAATATGTGAAGCTCTAACTTGTAAATAATTGCTCTTGTTTTTGTCATAATAACTTTGTGCATCTTTATCTGTTACTTTTGATGCTTCATTTAAGTATTTTGATGCTATTAGTTCTTTTTTCATATCGTCTTTTATATATTTCTCAGTCAAGTCAAATTGCTTTAGAAACTCTTCTTTTGTCATTCCCATTGCAGATTCTATGCTAGACATTAGATTATCATATTGAGAATTTAATTCGTCATTAGTTATGCTTATCTTTTCTTTTGCTGCTTCTGAAGATAATATATCTGATGTAATCATAGTCTCAATCATATTTGATTCATATGAACGTATTTCATCATCACTCATAGTATTTTTTGCATTTAAATAAAATAATGGCTCCATTCTTTTTCTTAACATTTCCCCTGTAATTTTTTTATCCCCAATAGTAGCTACTACTTCATTACTATTATAACGCTTTGAAGTGGCTGGTAATTTTCTTCCAGCTTCTTTTCCAGAGACATAGCCTCCACCCAAACAAATTGCCCCTACTGCAACAATTGCTACAATTGCTTTAAGCTTTTTACTACTTAATTTTATTTCTCTTTTTTTGATTTTGTTATCAGTATTTTTTTCACCTGACACATCATCTTGTTTAGAACTTACATTTTCTGAATTTTTAATTTCATTCAATGTATTATCTTTTGAATTTTTTTCTTCAGACATTAATATCCTCCTTAAATTTAATTGTACAATACTTCACTTTTATTATTTTACATTAAAATAATATTAAATGTGTGAATCATAAATGAAACTCTCATGAATTTAAAATGAAATTAAATATTTCTTAAACTATATCTTATGAAATTTCTTCCTATTTTTGTATCTCCATACTTTAACATTTGTATAACTTCATTTTTTTCTTTTTGCAAATAAATAGAACATTCTTCTAAAGACTTAAATATCTCTAATACTTCGCCTTTTTTATTTACTAATTCAATCTTTTTCTTTCCACCTCTTTTGATTATAGACTTATATTTTTTAAAATATTCATCATATTCCTCATCAATACACTCAAACTTATAATTCATTTTTATTGTTTCAATCTTATCATTAGTTAAAATTTCATTTCTCTTTTTATCAGAAAGTCTTGTACTAAATATTTTGTCATTAAGAATATTAAATATCTCAGATGGAGATTTACTATTTTCTAGATAGCTCCACTCATTTTTACAGTATTCTTCTACATTTAACACTTTACTTAAATAATTTATAGCTTCTCCAAAGTAATCCATATATCCATATTTTAAATTTTCTCTTATGTAGCCAAGTGGTACCTTAAGATTTTTGCTACATTGAATATGAGTATTAAAAGTCTTTTCTTCTTTAGTATATAAGTTTATTGCTTTTATACTTCTTCCTCGTTTTATTTTTATTTCTTTTATGTAATTTAAATCTTCTTCTGTTAAATATTCATTTATACCAATTACTTGTTTTTCTTCAACTTCAGTAGTGTTTGTTACTAGAGTATTATTTTCACTTCGCTCAATTTCTTCAAATTTTTTAGAATCTGTTTTTTTACTTTCAAGTGGTATTTCTTCTTCATTTAAGTTGATAGATTCATCAGTAATAAATACTTCTTTTTTATCTAATTCTATAGTATTTTTATTAATTAGTGTTTCTTCACTATTTATACTTTTTTCTGTTATTTCTATATCATCAATTATTATTTCTACTTTATTTAAAGTTGTATCATCATTATTAACTATTAATTCTTCTTTATCATTGTTGATTATCAATTCTTCTTCATATAAGACTTTATTTTTTTTATCACATACCACTTCTTCTTTGCGTAACACTTTATCTTCTTTATTAGACAAATATTCTTCTTGGTTTAAAGACTCATTTTCTTCACTTACAACTTCCTCTTTACAGCATAATACCTTTTTTTCTTTATCAATTAAATTTTCTTCATACAAAATTTTTTCATTTTTTAATATTATTTCACCTTCTTCTTTTGCTGCCTCAACTTTTTGTTTCTTTTTCATAATACCAAACCACTTTTTTAACACTCAATGTTCCTCCTAATACTTTATCTACTCTTTATATTGCCATACAAAATATTACTTTGTCAAAACTCTTATTTGGTATATAACTACTTAATACTATTTTCTTGATATTTTTTTGTTAAATCAGTTTTCCAAATAATATAATCTATAGCTATTCCAAGTGTAAGCATTATTCTTCTTATTGATAGATCTTCTATATCAAAATCCTCATCAATAACTTTTCCATAATCAACTTTTGGCATAATAGCTTCCATAATTTTGTTTAAAACTATATCTTTTGCTAAATCACACTCTTTAGAAAAATGTTCTTCATTATCACATAATGACTGTGCTAAAATAACTAGTAATTTTCCTATAGTTAAAAAACCATGTTTTAGACTAAAATTTTCATTATTATTAATTTCATCATAAAGCTTATTTATAAAATTATCTACTATATTGGTAACTATATTGTTATCTTCTTCATTTATCCTTTTTATTTGTTCTAAAATAGTTTCTTCTTGTATATTGGTATTACACATGTTTATTCACCATTCCTTTATTTGAAATTTTATTTATAGCTTAAAAACTAAATATCTTCTAACTTATTAATTGTTGTTTGCGACTGTTGGATGTTATATAATAATAATCAAGTACGTGTAAAAACTATACAAAAAATATAAGTTAAAATTCATAGTGTATATTCAATTATATTATTCAAATACATAATGTAAATTATTTATCATGTAAATTATTTATTAAAACTGTATCAGAATTTGTAAAATAATATTTAAAAGGAGAAAATATATGAAATATTCAACAATGGGTATGAAAGCGGTAAATACAAAAGAAAATGATAATAAATTTTCTAGTAGTATATTTTTAGAGCTGTACACGTTAAATTTGATGATAAAAAAAGACGATTGTGTTTATGGAAAGGAAGTTACAGATTATATAGGTAGTTTTAATTTATCTTGGAAACCTAGTAATGGAACTATGTATCCAATAATAGAAAAAATGCTCACAAAAGGTCTTATTGAGGTTGCAGCAAAAAAAGAACGTAAAAAGCTCTATAAAATAACTGAAAAAGGTAGAACCTATTACAATGAAAGGTCTGCAGACTTTAAACAGATGCTAATAGAATCAGCAAATTTTTATAATACTATTGCGAACGAATTAGAATAATACTCAAGAAGACCACTCTTTATATTAGAGTGGTCTAAATCTTATAAGAGTAATAATTCTTACTCCTTTAAATAATTAATCAATCTTACAGCTTTTCTCAATTTAGATTTTGCACAGGCTCTTTTTTTATTTATTGTCCCTCTACAAAGACCAAATAGCTCTGCTATTTCTGAATCAGTATTATCTTTCATATACCACATTACTAATATTCGTCTTTCAAATGTTGTAAGATCCTTAAAAATATTAGAACACGTAATTCCATTAATCCAATTATTATTTAAAAATTCATCATCGTATATATTTATAGCTACATCTTTTTCAATTATCGCAATTGACAATTGCAACTTATAAAAAAGCTCGACATAATCGAGCACTTCGTCTATTTCTTTTTGTGCATTTTTATCACAAATTGTTTCTTCTATAGGTAATTGTTGGTCAGAATCATATATCTTACATATTTTTTTCTGATAATATAGACCTCTTGCTATTGGGTCTTTAGATAGTTTTTCTAAATGTCTAAAGACATAATAATGAAAATTTCTTTTGACATGATTGTGAAAAGACGGCTTTGTATCTTTATATTTATGACACATAGATAAAAAAATAGCGCTTATCTCCTGTTGTATGTCTTCTTTGTCATTATTTGAAAATATACCAACTATTTTTGCAACTGTCTTATCTGCTACCCTTTGACCATGACCATTCACAAAATATGAATTTAATTTTAGTCGTTCATTTTCTTCCTCTACAAATAATTTAATAAAACTTCTTATTGAGTAATCTTCTATAGAATATTGTCCATACACTATTAAAGAGACATACTTATTTAACATTGTTCTAAATGAATTAATTAATTCTTGTGCGGCATCTCTTGAACCAGCTTGTAACTCATATACCAAATCATGTATTCTTTGATATTCACTCATTCCATACTTTTGCATATTATTTTTATAAGTTATTTTTTTCTCCATATTATATACCTTCTTAGCATTATATTATCATTTCTTATCCATTAAGATTATAAAACTATACATTTATACAAGAAAAATTTACTCAAGTAAATATCTTCTTTCATTAAGTAAACCAGGAACTGATTTATCAGCCATTTTATCTATGTACTCAAAGCATTTTGGATGTATATGCCATTTAAATTCTTTTTTTCTTTTATATTTATCTATTGAAAATTGTTCTGGCATTATTGGCTTATTACATATTTGACATATCATTACCTCTCCTTTTCCTGGTGGCTTTGGAACTCTACCGCCTGTAGTGTAATGCTTTGCTTCTATATTTTTATCAATAGTAAAATTCATATTTCTCCCCCCATAAGCTTGATAAAATCATATATAAATTTCAGTAATATCTTTATGTACATTCTCTTTTGATTTTAATATCATATTTTTGACATCATAGTTCAATTTTAATTCTATTTTTTTAGTTTCACAGTCTCTTATCAAGTCCGTTAACACATAACTTTTTATAACAATTGTTTTTGTAATTGAATTGTAAAGCTTTATATTAAACAACAAGTTTTTATTTTGTAAATCAAATTTCAAAAAATAATATTTTAAGTCATCTTTATTTATATTACATATCACCACATTATTAGCAAATAGTTTTAACTCATCAATAATTTTAAAAATAAGATTTACTATTTTAGTTACTGTTTTAATTTCACTTTTATTTTTGTATAATAAATGTATAGTTTTCACCTCCTAATCTTTAATGTCGCTCTATCTATCATTATTAATGATAAATCTAAGCATAAAAGTATATAGGTCAATTGTCACAATTGACAATTTAAAAATAAAAAAAAGTCTTTCAATAAAGACAAAATTTTTTAATATTTTATTATAAACCTTAAAATATTTTATTATAAATCCTAAATCAGCACTATCAAAATAACCACCCCCAAATTTGTACTACTAATTATATCATATGCAAAATGTTAAATACAATCATTCACACTTAAAAACACTACAAGTCATCTCCATAATAGGTATAATTTATATCAATACTCTTTATATTTATTTCACTATAAATTTCACCTATCCTGCATTTAAACATCAATTTTTTTGTAGGAGGTTTAAATGGAAAAGTATCTACTATTTTATGATGATATTCTCCTTTATCTTCATAATATACGTCAAATATAAAGTCTTTAGAATATTTTCCAGTGTCACTGCTATTATTAAAGTGGGGCGTTATACCTGTAATCATTACATCTTTCTTTTCATCAATATTACACTTAAAACTAAATGTAGAAGATTCATAATTATTATAATAATTTATATAAGCTCCTAAGGATTTTATACCATAAACAAAAGTTCTTAGATTTGTTTCACATTCTTCATAATTATAACCTCTTAAAACTATTTTTATTTGATTAACTTTTTTATTAGGAAAGTTTATTCTAAATGCTCTAACTGAATTTGAAAATTCATTTGTTAAATTATTCTGTGTTATTGCTGAATGATATTCAATTCCCTCTACTTCTTTCCAATAGCTGGAATCTCCAAACCTTACATATACATTTTTTACACTACATAAAAATGGATGTATATATATTTCATTCATTTCTAATGTAGTCATAATATCCTCTGGAAGAGTAATTTCATACTCTGTATCTAAAAAATCTACGAAATTACTTGTAACTACTCTTTTTGTCCAATATAGATTATTATCTTTAGAAAAAGGTGCATATAAATCATTATCCTGTTCTGATATGACACCAAAACTAGTAATTTTTGTCTTAACCGAAAGACTTTTGGGAATAAACATAGAATTTGATATATCATCAAAAACAGCCAATTTTGAAATCTTTTTTGAAGGTCTTATAGTTATATCTGATGTTACATTGTTTATTATAGCTCCAAATGTACTCTCCTCAGTCTTACAATCTTGAGGTAATATTATTTTTCTTCTTGATTTATTAGACTTTTGTATATCAATATACTTATTCAATAATTGATTATACTTTTGTATCAAGTTTAAATTTACAGCTTCCAACTGAGCATTTTCAAGTTTTATCAAACTTATCTTATTATTTAATGTACGTTCTATCTCATTAGTTTTATTGAATAAATCTAGGATATCATTTAGCATATTATTCTGATTATCATTATGCATTGAACTTTTGTTTATGGCTTTATATCCAAAATCATTCCTGTTTGATACTGGTAAGTTATTAATGATAAGTTTATTCATCTAATCTCCCCTTACATCATAAAATATGTCTATCTCTTCTTGTATATTGTCAATTATATCTACAAAACTTCCATAACTATAATTTGAGTCTATAAGCACTTCTTCTTTCATTACACCTAATCTATCTATTTTACCACTTAACTTTCTTATATTATAATCTATCTGATTGTACATCGAACTTGTCTTACAACTTTCTTGTGGCCCCCTATACCTATTATTAAATCTTACAGCATTTGGAACTTCATCTAATACCCTGTTTGAAGTTTCGTCTACTTCACCATCTACATGAAAAATCTTACTTTCTACTTTAGATTTATTACCTGAATAATCAGTTGTATAAATCCTAAACATATAATATCCTTTTTGTAGAGATTGTGTCATCACTGTTTCTCTTTGGGTCTTATTGTATACAATATGTGAATTATTTAAAATAATTGGATTAATATCACTTTCTACAGGATGTAAACACCAATTGTACTCTTTTATGCCTGTAGTAACTATTGTGGTGGCTATGTTCGATTCTGTTACTGTTTTTGTACTTAAATCTATTCCTTCTACATAATATTGATATATACTCCCTGTATCTTTAGAAGTATATTCCAAAATGACTTTTCTATCTTCAGTAGTATACTGATTTGTTATACTTGGTTTAATTGGAATAGAGGTATCTCCAGGTTTGTCTTCAATAGACGTATTTTCAGTTAGTTGTTTCATTCTAAAAATAGTATTTGCCAATATCTTCTTTTCATCTTCCTCTATATCTTCAATATCATTTATATTGTGTCCTATTTGAATCATGGCAGTATTATTCCATGTTGTAAGATAATATGAAGCAGCTCTTTCTTGTGAAGTAGACCAATTCGACTCTCCTTCTGTTTTTTGTGGTATTATATTAAACCATATATCTCCATGTGCAAAATTAGATGTAGTATGGGTATATGATATTTTTATCTTTTCTTCTTTATTTACAATATTCCATGGATATAATGCAACTGAATCTAATTTATTTACAACGACTTCATTTCCCCATACAGAACTTGTAAATCCATAGCCTTTATCAAAAAATATATTCTCTCCTTTCCATTTTCCAATCTTTACATTAAAAAACTCCCTTAACTTATTTAAACTTTCATCTTCTCTAAATATGGATGAAATTAAATCATGACTAGCAATAACACTTCTATTTGTATTCATAAATTCAAATATAGAATCTAATGCTATCTTATTTAACTTATTTTCATTAGTATAATCTTCACCACTAGAAAATCCGATAACTATTACATCATAAATGTACATACCACTAGTATCCTTTAAAAAATCATCTGGATTTTCACAAAATTCTTTGTTTGATACAGGAGTTACATTTATCTTAGCCATACCATATCCTCTTACATCTTCTTTGCAAGGCTCTTCCATCCATTTTTTTAAAGAAGCAGACTTCTTAATACTCCATGTAATACCTCTATAACATTTAAAACTAATTTCTTCTCCTATGTCTGGATGTATATTCAATACCTTTATGTCACTTTCTAATCTTTCTAGTTCACATAAAGAAATAGGTTGAAATATTTCATCAACAGAATTACCAAAATCATCTCCTATTTTTTTTCTAAATACTCTGTACAAGTGAGGTGAACTTGATGTATTCTCCCAACTTAAACTAACCTTATTTTCTTTATCAGATGATTTAGTATATAGTGTTATTGACATTATTCAGCCACCACCTTTATATTATTGATTACAGGAGTGACAGATATATCTGAAGTAGATAATTTAGCCATTACTCTATATCTTATTAAGCTATCATCATTTATAGATTTTAACTTTTCAATTGTTGATGGCAACATATGTCTATATTTTATAAATATTCTAAAATACTCAGCTGTATTAATTTTTATATCTGGTCTTTGGTATTGTGGACTCCTTTTTTCTCTTAATTCAATATTTATAGGGTCATTTGGGCTAATCGTATAATTAGGGTCAAATTTTGTAACTATATTGTCCATATTATCTATAGATTTTATTGCATAATATTTAAGAGAATGAGGATTTATATCTTTCACTAGAGAATTATACGTTATTCTTTTCATTTTTGGACCAGCAAATATATAATCACTATAAGACATTAGATTAAAATTATGCTTGATGGTTTTTAATGGCTCGGATAAATCTAATTCACCAAGTAAAAACATTATTTGAACTTTATTTTCTCCCTTTTTTAACTTAAATGCATACTTATTATCTTTTTTAAATACTTGTCTTCCATTTACAAGTACAACTACATCAAAAACTTCCTTGTCTTTGTCAAAACTAAAATATTTATTTTCTATTACAGTATCTTCAAGACAATTAACATATTGACTCATTACCATATAATTCCATACGCTTTTACACATTATTTCCATCATATTTACATCCATTGGAGCTATTCCAGTAACTCTATGTTTTGCATAGTCATTTATAGATACCTTCAATGAACTTGGATATTCTTGATTATATTTATCACTTACATTCAGCCTCTCAATCATCCATTGTGAATGTCCTGTTCTCATTTCAATAGAATTTAAGTTTACATGTTCTGGAAGTTGTTGTATATAAAACAGAAAATTTTTTAATTCTATATCAAAGTCACGTCTTCCAAATAAATCAGATGTATAATAATTAAGTAGTTTTTCTTCTTTGCATAGAAGATTTAAATCTAAAGCTACACCTGGCTTTATATTCTTCCATTCTACACTATTATTTTTATCTTCTATACCTATGAAATATGATATATTCGTCATAGGTGGTATTTTATTTTTAGGATTTAATGTTATATTTGATATAGGTGCATCAATTTTAATTTTATTACTTGTATACACACTAGTTTTAGAATACTTATCATTGTAAAGTGAAATATTGTTTAATACAAATAATGAACTTAAGTTATCTATTTCTTCTTGGTCAATTTCGTATTTTTCAATTATAAATTTAATCGATAAAATATCTTCTTTGTTAAATCTCCATATATTATTTCTTTCTCCATGATATTTAAACTTCTCTTTAAAATTCTTATTATCAGAAGAAATTAATAGTGTTATAATGGTATCTTGTAGTGAGTAACCGCTCAACTCAATTCTAGATACTGTTTTAATATCATCTAACACTAAGTCAATTGTAATTATTTGAGTTTCATTTTTAATTGGCATTATATTTAATGATATGTTTTCATTAAGAGCCTCATTTAATATTAAATTTAGATTTGAACTTGTACCTATCTCTTGCCCATTTAATAATATTTTCAAATTTGACTTACTTAAATCTATTTTATCATCTGGGGTTGAATGAAGTTCATTTCTAAGTGTAGATGTATTATAATCTATTTCACAAGTTGACTTAGGTATATTATTTTTTACTAAGTTTATAGTATTTGTATCTTCAAGTGTATTAAAAGTTATAACATAGGGGTAATAAGCCATTTTTTGGCTTGAAAATTCATTTGCTATTTCTGAATAAGCAATAATCTTATTTGCTTCATTATATATATTTATTATTTCTAAATCATATTTATTTACAGTCTCTATAAAAGACTCTACATGATTATTATGTACTTCATAAATAGATTTCAAATCATCTTCTATATTTTTAAACATATTATTAAACTGTTCTTTATCTGAATTTTGATATGGTAATAATGTAATTGGCTTAAAATAAGGCAAACCAATTATTTTCTTTTCAAAAAATTCACTTATAAACTTATTTACTTCATAAAAAGTCACTAAATCTCCATTATTCAAAAGCCTTTTTATTATCTCTTCTTCTTTAATTTTTAATTGATACTCTTGAATGTTCATCATATAATTTCCTCCGAACCTACATCTATACTATAACTATATACTATAGGTGACTCATCAATTATTTCCTCTGGTCTATATAACTCTATTTTTAATCTAAATTCTTTTACATCATTAAGCATATCAACATATGTAACATTTTTATTTCTATTTACAATTGATACATTACTATTTACTACTATTGTACAAGAGCCATACTGAGTTCTATGTCTTGGTCTTATCCTAGTCCATACTGAACCATCATCAAAACTTATATAATATTTAATATAATCATCAATTTTGTTGTTTTTATCTGTATATTCTATAAATCTTTTAGGTATGTAATCTTTAGAATTTAAAGTAATTGACCTTATATTTTCATTTGATAAAAATTTACGTGATAGATATACTCCATATATATCATAAACTTTGTATTTAAGATCAATATTTTTTATGCCTATAACATATCTCCTTGCACTTACTTCTTCATATTGAAATTTATAAATATCTTCACTTATCTTTTTATAAAACAATTGAGATTTAACATACTCTCTTGTCAAAAAATTGTTTATTGTTTTTGTAGATGGATAAATTATATTTTTATCATCATGATTATATTTAAGCCCTATTAATTCTATACTTTTTTGAGGTTTATCAAATTGTACATAATCTTTCTCACTGTCATAAAAAAAATATGGAATTCTAGTTGGATTTATATTTAAAAAATACTCTCTACATACTTTAGTAAAATTACTGTCCTCTTGTTCTAATTCAACTATAATTTCTTTAACTATACTCGATTCAAATGTTATTATATGCTCTTCATCTAGATATTGATTTAATTGTAATATTTGAGCATTTTCATATTTATCTCTTACAACTATTCTTTTTATTATAGGATTATGTAGATTAACATTTGGCCTTGGTATACCAGAAATTTTGAACCAATTGATATTAACAGGTATCTCCAAAGAAACTTTAAAATGTAGTTTTAAAACTCTATCATCACTTATCCAACTTATACCTTCTTTGTACTTAAATCCAACCATTCCAGTTTTTATTTTTACATCAGATTCTAAATTATACATTTCAAACTCAAACCAAGTATCATCATTTCCATCTAACATATCTGATAAATATATATGAGGGTCATCTTCTCCAATATATTTTATTTTATTATAAGATGGATATATTTCATGTGTATTTCCAGGAAAGCCATTTGATATATCTAAAACTTGTATATTTATATTGTCATTTAAACATTTACTCGATGTTGTTGCTAATGTTAATGCTCCATATAATACACTGCAAGAAGTATTATTCAAGTTATTTCTATTACTAACTTTTACAAAGTCATCTGAATAAATCATATTACTTACTGTTTTCAAAGAGTCTACTTTTTTATCTAGTTCATTTATCTCTGTTTCTATGCAGTTTAATTTTTTCATTAATATACCAGTATCTTCTTTAACATCTTTAAAATATACTTGTAAATCATTTCCTATTTTCTCACAACTACACATTAAGACATGCATATCATATTTAGCTTTTTTTAACATATCACTATAGTTTGAAAATGATGGTATATATACTGCCTCATAGAATTTAAATGATGGTTTTCCAAGTTTATTATAAAAATCAATAATCATATTCTTAAATTCGTAAAAATACTCTGCTTTAGTTTTTATTTTTCCAGAATCAAAATCTTTGTTTAAATCATCTATTAGAATTTTAATCCTTTCTTCAAACAATATATTTGGCTTTTTATATTTATAATTATTCATATTATCACCTTTAAAATGTATCTACCATATATTTTATTTCTTTTAAAGCAGGTGTTAACCATCCATCTTTAACTGTATTTCTTCTAAATAATGCTTTTAACTTTATTTTTGATACTAAATGTTTATATGATATATCTATGATATACTTATTCTCTATCTCTCTATTAAAATAGATTGAGTTCTTAAATATATAAAATTGAAGTTTGTCATTTAAATTATCAAAATTCTTATAACTACTTCCATTTTCTGATATATCTGTCACATTTAGAGTTTCTATTTCACAGTTAATATTCTGATTTAATGTGTCTACCACTTTTACATCACAATAATCCACTGTAGACTCTGTAAATGGACTGTATTTAAGTTCAAAATTTGATTTATTTTCTCCATTAAAAGATTCTATAGTTGTTTCTAACTTTGATGCAAAATCTACAGAATCACTGCCCCTTACAGGCTTATAACTTATACTATATACTGCATTATAATCATAATTAAATATTTGAATACACCAAAAAAATCCAGTTTTTTGATTTTTATGTATATAAAATCCTTCACTATCTAAAGGTATCTCTTCTCCATCTTTCATTACTTTATAAACGATTTCTGCTTCAAATCTAAAATAAGCTCTAGTACTTCCTGTTATAAATAAAAGTTCAGATTCTATAATCTCCTTATTCATTGGCAATATAGGAATCCAATCTTTAGCATCTGGATTATCAGATACTGTAATATAGTATTCTATGTCGGTGACAGTTTTTCCAAGTGAATTTTTAGGATGTAGTTCATCAGTTACTATCTGTACACTTTTTATATTAGAATTTAAATTTAAAGATTTGCTTATATAAAAGCCAGTTCTATCAAAATGATTATTATAGCATCCTAAATCATATAAACCATAGTTGTATTCATATTTTAATACCTTGTGATTCAACTTGTCATTTCCAACTATTCTAGATAGTAGCTCATCATAAGAATCTGATAATATTCTATCATTCATTTGTTGCCATAGAGAATTAACCATTTCTCTATCATAGTACACTGGTTTAAATACAGCTTTACTTACTTTTTCTTTTCTATCATTTTCATTATTAAACCAAAGTAAATTTTTATTTACCTCAGTTGGATTATATACATATGTTTCTCTTATATAATGTTTCTGTGTAAATAATATGTATATCCTCTTACATATTATTTCTGGAAATCTAAATGTAACTTTATCTCTAGTAAAAACACTTTTTAGTGTTTTGTCTTTATTATCTGGTGTTACTAACTCTATCAACACTTCATCTTCATCATCTGTCATTTTATATCTTATAGCAACTATATCAATAGGATATTTTGTAAATGGAGTTATGTTTATTTCGTTTATTTTATTAATAGATTCAAAATTAAGTTCAAGGTCACAAACTGCCCCAGAGTCTATTCCATAAAAATAATTATCTCTTACATATAGAGCTTTTGGTTTATTATTTTCAAACGAAACACTTAATGGAGCATCTGACAGTATAGTATCACTCCAAAATGATGTTGGATTTCCATCTATAGCATTTTCAAGAGATGTTCCATTATTGTAAGATTTTATAAATCCTTCACCAAGCTGAAACTTATAATTTAAAGATGCTGTTGAGACTTTATTATCATATCTTAACATGTTATCTCGTTTTAAAAATGGTAATGTTAATATGTTTTCCTTTTCATCAAAATTAACATAACACTTTTCTGGTATCCATTGACCATATCTATCTTTTTGAATACTTCTACTTTTATCGAAATTGTTTGAGTTTCTAAATCTCTCTATTATAAATTTAGGCATATGTTTAAATGAGGTAGAATATCTACAACTCTCTAGTTTATCTTTTATTTGATTTATCTTTGTCGCTATACTATTTATATATGATGTACTCATACTATCATACTTTGATATCAACTCACTCATTGAGTTAACTACACCAAAACTAGTCAGTAAATCTATATACAGTTCGTTCATAGTCTTATTAATTGATTGAGAATTAATACTTATTTCATGCTCATCTAAGCTCGTTATCAATGTATTATTTTTAATTTTTGTCTCAAATTCATTTTCTAAAATTTCTCTTTCCTCATCAGTAGAACAATTGGATGTTATTTCTCTTACAACAGCTTCTATAATCTCATCTTTTATTTTACTTATATTCAATGAAGTATTTGGCATATTACATTCCAGCCTTTAATTTATACTTTTCATGACATTTATTAGATAGATTAATTAACTCATTTACAGCCATTTTTACATCTTCTTTAGTTTTCATTACTTCAAACTCTATCTTAGTGCCATTCCATTCTGATTTATTCCATTTAATAGGTCTAATTCCTTCTTTTAGCAACTTAGTCCACAGAGATAATTTATGAACTTCATACATATTTTCATCCATTAATTCTAATTCTCTAGTTAATTGTTTTCCTATGATAATACCACTTTCCATAGTATATCCTTCTAAACTTTCTTTTGAAATGAAATACTTATCTCTTTCAAAACTGTGCATAAAGTTTCCTCCTTATGTTTATATTATGATTTTATATTCCTTCATTATTTTTTTCTTCTTTTATTTGACCATTGATAATTATTAAATCTTTATTAGTTATTATCACTTTATTTTCATCAAATGATATTCCTTTTTTTAACAAAAACTCTTCAAATAAATTTTGAATTTCAGGTAATATTAAATCTTCTTTAACTCTTTGTATAACCTCATCTATGATTTGCTCTTTAGACCCTAATATTTTTTTACCATCATATTCAAAATATCTTTGAATTATATTTATTAAGTACGCATCAACTTTATCTAAACCTTTTACATAAATATTCTCTTTTTTCTGTTGTATTCTCATATTTCACCAACTCACCATATTGTCTATATACATTACTATTTTTTCTTACTTATGATCTGCATCAAGACTTTTTCAACCTCTTTATCACTATTTTCGTAATCATCATATATAAGATAAATATCTTCTTTTTTATCTCCTGATACAGTTTCATAAATATTTATTGTATCTAAATTTCCTTCTTCAGCATAATTAAGTACTATGTCTTCAGTTGCATTACTTACTTTTATCAATTTATCATCATTTTTAGAATCTCTTAATATAGTTGTTACATCATTTAATTCTGGATATTCAGTATCTGGGAGTCTTCCTAAATCAGGATTAATTAGCCCCATTTGAGCTTCTGTAAAATCATCACTATAGAGAAGTGCTATTGCATTAATTTTAGGTGATTCTCCTGCTAAATTTGACCATATCTTAGCTCTTACTTTTACTGTTTTAGGTATATCTTCTTCTTTTTGTATAGTATATGGTACAGTATTATTTGCTCTTATCTGAAGCACTTCTTTTTTATCAGTTACTAGATAATAGATTACTTCCGAACCATTTGGTATAGTTTGGTCTACAATCAGAAAAAAATTATTTAATGAAGAACTTTTATGTTCATGAGTATAAATATCAACTGAATTATATTCTCCAAAACTGCTACCTTCATTTAAATATATACAAGTTTTATCAAAATCAAACTTTATATCACTACTATTTTGGACATCAGAATACTCCTTATTTTTAAATTCATTTATAAATAAGGAATTTGCATATCTATTATTATCAAAATTAAATAAAGCTCTATCAAAAAATAAATTATCTGAATAATAAGATATATCCTTTTCAAATGAATTTTCAATCATATCTTCATCAGTATACAGTTTATCTATTATATTTTTTCTTGAAATCTTAGTAAATTTTTCACTCATAACTCACCTATAATAAAGAGTGCTGCCCTGTTAAATATTGTTTATCAAAAACAGGTACTACACTGTATTCACATTTATTTAAAGTCTTATGCACGTATTTTATCTTATCAACTTGATATTGTATCTCAACAAAGTCTGTAGGAGAAAGTTCTATATGAATATATAAAATTTTAAACTTAGAATTAAATGTATAATTCCTATTATTTAGCTCTATGTTATTTACACTCACTTTTATAGACTTACTTACTGTCCCACTTATAGCCTTAGATACATCCCACTTTTGATTCGAATTGTACTCTAGCACCTTATTTTCATTCAACAGCACTTCAACCTTTGGATTTGGTATTTCTGCTAATAAATAACTTTGCCATCTTTCTCCTATCTTTTCATTTACATACAATTTATAACTTATACATTTTAGATTTTTTATCCTTGAAAAAGTTATTGTATTTTCTGTATATATTTTTGAAAGACTATTGATATTATCATACATATGTACACCTATAATACAGCCACTACTGGGTCTGATATATTTCCTTTCTCATCATATAAATATATAGTATAGTTGTACTTATTTGAGTACAAACAGTAATCTTTTATTGATAAAAGTGGATATCTAGAATTTAACACAACCATCTCAACTGCACCATTATCTTCTATATTATTTATATAATCATTATAGTACTTACCACCTTGTCTTATATATGTTTTAAATATGGTGACTTTTTCATCTGTTATATCAACTGGCTTTTTCTGATCGTTTTCATTTAAATTCGT
This sequence comes from Clostridioides sp. ES-W-0018-02, assembly GCF_020658175.1. Taxonomy (NCBI): domain Bacteria; kingdom Bacillati; phylum Bacillota; class Clostridia; order Peptostreptococcales; family Peptostreptococcaceae; genus Clostridioides; species Clostridioides sp. ES-W-0018-02. The sequence continues at coordinate 907,488 of NZ_JACVVY010000001.1, forward strand.
TACATCTTTTCTATAGATAACCATTTTATCAATTAATACTTCAAATTTATCTTGAAATATTATTGGCTTACAGTAGTCTGTTGATATGTTTTTATATATGTTTTTCATTCTAAAAACTCTAGATTTTCTATAAAATAATTCTCTTTTATCTTTATGCCATATATTTGGCAACTTTACATATCTTATCCCATCAGTTATTAGTGTAGAATCATCTGAATGTACTTCTTGGCTAGTTATTGTATTTATTACTTTGCTGTATAAATCCTCTTTATTAATATTTATATCCTTTGATGCTTTTTCTCTTTTTATCTCTTTCCATTTTGTTATTTTAGGGTCATCTTCTTTTACTTCTAATATTTGAGTTATTTTATCTGGACTTTCAGATAATTCACAAATTGCTAGATTTGATAATTCCGTTATATCTCCACTAGGAAATTTACTAATGACTCTATATTCATATTTATTCTTTTGCTTTTCTTTCATTTGATAAAATAATGTGTAATTTTTTCCTTCTATAGTAGCTACTACTGGATCAAACACTCCATGTGCATGTATATCTATATGTGTAACTATATCTATGGAAAAATCTAATGTGATTTTATTATATTCCACATTAGATTTTTTTATTAGAAATCCATTGTTATTTCTAATCTTTATTGTATCGTCAATCTCATATTGTTCTGTTATAATCCTATATGTTTCATATTCATTATAATTATTTCTTTTCTTAAATAAAATTTTTGCTATAGTTTGATATGAACTTAATTGTATTTCTATTTTTTCTTGAGGTGCTGATGATAAATCATTTTTTAAATTCACAATTAATTTTTTAAAAGGAATTACTATTTCAAATGGTAGCGTAAATTCAGTATACCCATCATATCCTTTTGGAAAATCATTTCTACTAAGTAAAAAATCTTTGATGTTAGTCGATTCTATATCAGCATTTTCTTCTAATATTTCTATAATTGGGTCTTGATTATTTATATATTCTTCTATTTCTGTTTCTGATGAAATATTTTTAAATCTATAAATATAGTGTAATAAATTTCCTTCTGTAGATTTACATATATTTATCTTGGGATGTTCCAAATAAACTCACCTCTTTTGCATATCATTTTACTTTTGTAAACTTACTTTTATTTTTAATATACCTTATCTATATAGCAATTTGTTTAACATTTTTTAAATTATATTAATAATTTTTTATATAAATAAATATTGCAATTTAAGTTTGCCGAAAATAAGATATGTGATTACTATAAAAGGGATTGTTTCAATTTTAATTAAAACAATCCCTTTATCTAGTATACTTACTATTTTTTTTGTGCTATTGGAGTCCATTCTGCTTTATATTTCTTACCACTACTTCCATCATCATCACTTTTAGTACAAACATAAAGACCTATAGGGTATTTATCATTATCTTCTTTTTTACTTTCTGATATTGTATCCAATATATGCTTTATCCATATATCACCTACTTTAGGTTTTTTAAATGGAGGATAGTCTCCAGGAGGACAATAAGATAATGAAAATTTAGGACCTGGTAGACCAAATCCATCTCCAAGACGGATAGAATTATTAAAAAACCACACACATCCACCATTTCCATCTTGAGGCCTATATGATAATATTCGTCTACCTACCCTCTCCTTTTTATTATGATCTGTGTACTTAATAGCTTCATCATATAAACAAAAATGGTCAATCTCTCCATCACTATCAGCATTTAGAGCACCTTCCATATCTCCACGTAATGATATTTTTCTATTTCCTTCATCAGTTATAACTATCTTAGAATTTTGAATCATAGTTAAATCTCCATACATAGAATCCCCTCGTCTTTTGACATAATCTTTTTTAATATTTTTAATTTCATTTTCTATATTGATTATGTCTCTTTTTATATCATCAATATCATCTCTTAGTTCGTCTAACTGTTCTTGAACATTGGCTCTTACCTCTTTAAGTTGAGCAAGTTCCCTAGTTGTAACAGAACTTTCACTAATACACTTATTTGTATCACTAACTAAAACTCTTGAACCATTTCTCCTATAATCCGTGTGCCTTTCCATATTATCATTTGAACAAAAAACATTTCCATTATCATCTGTCATAAGAATTTTTCTAGCATTATCACTTCCTTGAGCTATTACAACATAATAGTCAAAAGTATCCCAAATTTCCTCTACTTCGCTATCAATCTTATCCATTCTAGCTTCATAATCATAATGTCTATGTCTAATATGGGAATATCTATTATCGTAAATTGACTTTGGCTTTATAAAATGATTTGTCTCAGGAAGTCCAGATATTGTAGCTGGGCTTTGATATTGATGAACTATACAAGAACTGGACATATATGGCTGTATATGTACTTCTGTTTTTTCATCTATAGCTAAGTATAATTCAAATTTGTGAGTAACTATTTCCACACCATCAACTGTAGTAGAATCTGACTTCACATGATATAACCTTAGTATATCTATCTCTTTTTGATAGCTATCCCCTTCATGTTTATATGGTGGAAATTGTTCAGCTTTATAGTCATTTTTACTAGGGTCTGGAGGAGTCTTATATCCACTTAAATCAAGAGGTCTTTCATGTGCATGATTTTCGCTTGGTGAAGTTACACTTGCATACATTGAGATATTTTCTTTTTCTAAATTTGATTTTTCTATAGAATCTTCTATTTTATCAGCTATAGTTTTATCAAAATTAATTTTTCCACCATTGTTTTTTTGTTCTCTAAATTCATCTTCTTTTATTAAATTTTCTTCAGAAGACAAATCTTCATTTAAAAATGGTAATTTTTCATCATGTAATGATACATAAAAAAACTTGTTTGTACAAGTCCATCCATCTTTATTTGTATTTGTAGGGTCTTCAAATAAACCAATATGAATATCCATAGTAGTTGGACTGTTTTCTTTAAGAAAAGTTATAGACCCTCTAAATATGGAGTTGTAAATTCCTTCTGTCATCATATCAGTGTGGTCGAATTTTCCTATATTCGGTTTTGTGTAATCGATATAATTAGATGTAGATTTAACAAATTCATCAATGTAATCTTCATTTTTCATTTTAGCCACTAGACTATTTGCAAATATCCCCTGATATGGAAGTTTACCATCTGTAGAAAAATCAGGTACATTTCCAACTCTTCTTGGAGTAAATGTGGCTATTTTAATATATCTTTTATGGGACACCAATGCAGCATGTTTAAAATGGTTGTATCCCAATCTATCTTTAAAATCAACAGCATGATACCCATCTAGGCAATCTGCATTTAATCCACTATTAGGACCATGATTTAACTCACTCCAAACTTTTTTATCATTTAAAGTCAGTTCACTTGTTATAATATTTAATCTTGGTTTATCTATCCACCAATCAAATTTAATGTCACTTGCTCTAAAATTCATTTTTGCATATGAATATCCATCATTTAAATCAGCATCTCCAAATGTAACAGATAACTTAACACCTTTGAAATCATGCAATTTCAATTCATTTGTAAGCAATGTTGCTGAAGGTAAAACACCCAATAAAATCACCTCATTTAATCTAGTAGTATATTTTTAAAATTATAGTTATTAATCTTTTAATTTAATTGTTTATAACGAGTTTCATTTAAATATATTTTGTATAATTATTAAAATACAGTTATATATTATAGTTTACATTTTCTATCCATATACTTGGTCTTACATGTTTTTGATTATCTATGTTTTTACTGACTTCTATGCTAGTCTGAGGTAACTCGTCATCACTTATTACATCTACAAATTCAATAATAGGATAGCTACCATAAGCAGCCCACTTTTGAACAGCTTTTTTTATATCTTCTTCAGAAAATCTTCCTCCATTTTTATAAAGAAGCTTACTATCTATTCTTATTATAATTACAGAGTTTTCTTGATATGGTTTACCATCAAGTGTACCAATATCTAAATAATAATCACTTTCAGGCTCTAAATCTCGACGAAGTATATCTTCCATTTCTTTGATAATACCTCCGCCTCTCAATCTAGTATCTATTAAATTTGTGGATTTTAATGAAGTATGATGCCTCACAAAAATTCTACCTATATGTAAGTCAAATGGTTCTAAAGCTTCTTGATCATCAAATTTATGGTATACACAAAAATAGTTGTCCTTTAAAATCTCACCTGTGCCTCTGTCTATTATTCTCATGGGTTTTAAAAAAAAGTGAATTGTTCGATTAAATAAATCATAAGAATTTCTCATCTCATTTAGTTCATTAGAAGTGTCTGTATAAAAACTATACATATTTGGATTTAAATTTAAATCTATAATTTTGCTATCTTTATCTTGGTTTTTATAATAGCCTCTGTAATGAAGATTCTTTTCTTCATAAGTATAATCTACTAATATCTTATCATTATCACTTACTGAATCATTAATCTCTATAAATCCATACTTAAAATTAAATCCTTTTATTTCAAGTTCTTTTTTATCTTTATCATTTAACATTTTATAAACTTTTAAATTAGTTGGCTTCCAGCTATTATCAACTTCTATATACATTGGAGTATTTTTTACCTTAATAGTACTATTTCCAACAAAACTTCCTTTTTCTCCAGATATGTCAATATATGGTTTGTCATACTTTCCAAATATCTGTAAATCATATTCTGGTATGGAATATATAATTTCTATTGTTTTATCGATTCTTTCATATTTTTTACTAAAATAAGCATATTTAATAGTTGGAAACCAACCTTTTAGGGGCTCTTTTTCTAGAGGAGTTCCCACAACAATTTGATTTATATTTCTACACACTACTGAATATCCTTTATAAACTTTTCCATTCGCTGATTTATATATAGAATCTTTATCTAACATATTAGTATTTTTAATATCTCCAAGAGTAGTTGAATCTTGTTCTGGAAATCCAGTATCTTCATATGTTCTTCCATATATAAATCCATTTCCATCTGATGCTGTATATATCAAAGTCTTATCTTTTGAATACATAGTATCTAAATTTTGAAGATTATATTTAACTCTAAAAGTTGAGTTTTCATTTATTTTATCTCTGTCTTCAACTGATGAGTACTTCATAAACATCTCTCTTGCTGTCATATATCCATTTGTATCCTTTTCAGATATAATCATGTCCTCATTCTTAAAACTAGCAAGTTCTGAGTATAACGCATATTTTTTATTTATTATTTCCTTTGTAATAGGAGCTATTTCTAACTCATCCGCCATTATAATGTATTCAATTTGTATTTTACTTCTTTTGTCTTCCAATATTTCATATTCAAATACCTCTATAGAAGACTTATTTGTTATATCTTGAAACCTATTTACTCTATATGAATCTAAATCGCAACATTGAATTGGACTTATCTTTTCAAGTATACCTGCTTTAGTTTCTAAAGGATTTACACTATCTTTTCCATAAGCTTCTTCTGTCAATCCATCATACATAACATATATAGGATTTTCTACAGTTGGTACAAATGATGTATATAGATATGCATCATAGACATTTTCATATTTAGTTTTTTCTATAAAGACCTTGTACTTAAACTCATTTTCATCTATTGGATAATTATTTTCTGAAATGAGATTTATATTTTCTGAATTATACAAACCATTTATATCTAATCCGACATTATCATAAATTTTATACTTTAACTTATATCTGTAATACAGTGGTATGTTGTCCTTAAATTTATTTGTAATATAAAATAAATCGTCATCTATCAAATATTCTCCATCAATTCTATGTAAAAGACCACTTTCATCTGGATACATTATTATTTCTCTTTCCTGTTCTGGATGTATATTTGATATTTCATCTTTTTTATTTACAACACCACTATATTTAGCTGACCCATTATACAATACTTTTAACTTTCTAACCAAACCTTCATATCGTGTATATGCATTATAAGTTTTAGGGTTATAATCAATAAGTTCATTCTCAGTTTCCACAAAGCTTACAGCTTCAAATATAGAGTTTGTCAAATTTAAAACACCATACTTATCACCATCATTGTATATCTTGTCTATAGGCACTCTTTTAGCTAATAGACCTTTAAATTCCTCATGTTGAACTTTATGCTCTGGTTTAAAATCAGTAACTGTAGATTCATCCCACATAACAAAATCTCTATATAAAACACCCCAATACCCTTCTAATTCTGTGCCTTTTTCACCAGTAAATTCAATAGTTTCTGGAAAGTAATCATCATTTTTTGTAGCTAAATCTCTTCTGTGAATCCAATCTTCAACAAAATGCAATGTTACATTATTTGTATTAGTCTCTATTACAGAAACAGTATCATCTAGTGAGGCTGTTGTATTATAATAATAAGCTAAATTTACTGCTCCATTTGGAACATTTCTTCCAAGTTTAATAGATTTATTTCCTTTATTATCAAATTCTTTATGTACTTTTGTATTAGAAAATAAATCTCCAGATACATATTCTTCTTTTTCTAAAATAGATTCATCTTTTGGTGCTTGTGGATAGTCCATAATAGGTAACTTGAAATTAGGTATACTTACATTAGGTCTTTGACTTACTATAATATCATCTTTGGGATTATATTCAGTTACAATTGTTCTTGCATGCCAAACTATATAAACAATTTCTTTTGTAGGTGAATCAATATTATATTCTCTATTTACAAAGTTTTTAAATACAATTTTCCCGTATTCATCACCTAAAAATTTCTTACTCTTTATAAATGATATATTTGCGTTATTAACGACTTTTATACTTGCCCCATTATTTACGGTCTCATTAGTAGCTTTAGTTACTATCTCAACCTTACAATCATATAAAGGATACGCTATTTCACTAAAATTATTTATAGCATCATTAGTTTCAACACATTTATCAATATTAAATTCTTTATCAGTTGAACTATAAACTATTGTAGTTGGTAATTCTATAGATTGGTTAATATTACTTGATATATTTACAGCTACTCTATTATCTTGTTCATTATCAAAATATATTTCTATAAATCTTTCTTTTGTATTTACACTCACTATTTTTTGTTCAATTAAAATACCTATTGTTTGAATGTATGTCATTCCATTTTCTAATGTCACAATAAAATCAAAAGAGTCTTCTCCAATATATAAATCATTTGCATAATAATTAAAATATATTATATTATTTAAAATACTAAAATTAACATTTCCTGATAATTTTAAAAAAGTTTCTTCTTCAATAGAACCTTTTCTATATGCTTCTCCTAGAGAATTTATGCTTCCTTCTTTTATTAAAATAACGCCTTGAAGATTAGACCCATTTGTTATCTTATAATTTAATGTTTTCAACTTATTAATATCCATAAAACATACCCCTTTTGTAGCTTATCTATATTTTTCTATTTACTATAGTGATTTCATCTTTAGCATTTTCATTAGCAATTGCCTTTATAACATCTATACAATCTCCTGTCCAACTTGTATAAATACATGGAATTATTCCATTAATATCAGTTCTATCATTTAATTTTTCAATTGTTCCAAGAGCAGATTCTATATTTACAAAAGCACCTTCAACTGGATTATTATACATATCTGTTACTGATATTAAGATGCTTATATCATCTTTTCCATTTGCAAACACAAAGTTGGTTTCTGAGTATATCTTTAAAAAGTATGGTTCTAAGGTATAATCTGATATGTATATATATCCATTGTATAGGGTATTGTAGATTGGATTTAGTGATATATGCTTTAATTCTTTTAGTGAAGATGTTTTATGAGTTTCAAAATAGACCTTCACTTTATTTGGATACTTTTCTTCAAATTTATGTAATTTTATTTCAACTTCATCTTTTTCATAGTCATACAAAGCTATAAAAGAGTTCTTAATCTTGTATCTAACATTTATTATCTTTCCTTTAGGAACCTCTTTTTCAAAAACTATAACATTATTTTCAATAGTATAGTCCTTCATTAATACCTCATTTATTGTAATCACTATTGTTGTCTCATCTATATCTATGTTTTGTAAGTATAAAGTTTTAAACCCAAGAGATTCAAATTTTTCTTCATTTTCAAGTGAATATTCTCCTGTTTCACTCACAAAAAATACTTGAGTATATGGTTCTTCTATTCCAATTTCATATATGATAATAGGTGAATATTGTTGTGGTATTGGAGACATTCTTATTGTTTTAGTGTAAGGAACTTTAAATATTATTCCATCTTGCTCTGATTCTACTATAAAATCACTTTCAGATAAATATAATGATTGTGCTTTTATTGGTTTTTTAGTTACTTTATCATCTCCATCATATAAAATATTATATTCTTCAGAATATACATCTACCTTAGTAAATTTTATACTTTTTATATTTTCTAACTTAAAATTATTAGCTTTTGCAACTGTTTCTGCATATTCTTCAATATTTTTTATAATTGTATATGGTTGAGTATCATACGGTAGATTATAAGATATTATATTTTCATATTTAGATGAGTATTCTGTAGGATTGTAAGTGGCTTTAACTTTTATATCCCCTATTGAGGGTAAAAAAGTCTCTAAATTCATTCCTGTATACTCATATCTTCCAACTTTTAGGTTTAAACTATATAGTTTTGCTCCCTCTTTTAAAACAATTTTAAATCTCACAAATCTTTTAGCTTCAATCTTGGTATTATTTTCTACTTGAATCCATTTATCTGAATTTAGTTTTCCTTCTAAATTAAGCAATACATTATCATCTTGTATATAAAATTCTACTTCTCCATCAAACTTCATTGATGGCATTATATATTTTAAATTCTCTGTGGTTTCTATTGTATCCCCTAAATCAATTATGTTAGTTATTGATATGGATATGGAATTATCTGATAACGGCATCAATACTTCTTCTCTATAATAAAAATTAAAACTAAGGAAAGAATCAATAAAGTTTCTCCAATCAGATTCACATTCATAAATTAACTCTCTATGTTGTAGTTTGGGCATTTTAGAAGGTTTAAGTATAAACCTTAATTTAAAGACTTTACACAATATTAAATTTGAAGGAATGGACTCTCCATAAATCAATTTAACTGGTTGCATCCATTCTCCATAAATATCATTATGACCTACATAAAATACATCTACAGTACTAAATTCATTGGATTTTTGTATCCATGATATTTCTTGAATGGATGTAGGTTTTTTGTTAAATAAAAAAGGTGTTGTTTCATAAATATATTCATCCAGAAAATCGTAATAATAATCGTTATAGTATTTTATTGGTTTTGGCCATAACATATCATCTTTATATACAAATTTTGAACTATCCAGTAATAAGTCTTTTTTATTAAATTTTCTAATATCATACCTTTCAAATTGCCCTGTTGGCTCTGATACATTCAAAGTAATCTTAATTAGTATTCTAAATTTATTAAAGGTATCCTGTAATATTTTTTCTTGACCATTCATATTACATTTATTATATAAATAATACTCCTCTTGATTATAATAATAATATCCATTATGTATACTTGGACACCAACGTGCTAAAGCATTTTGTAATGTTCTCAAGGATACAATTATAATATCATCAATATATCCATATCTTATAGTAAGCACTTTTGGATAATCTAAAATCATCACATCACTTATACTAGCTTCTACTACAAGCTCAAACCTTTTATATTCATTTGAATTTAAACTAAATTCTGTAAGACCATAAACATAGGTATGCTTTCTATTATCATCAATTATGAACTCTCCTCTATCAACTTGTCCTAAAAATTCCTTATACTCAGTTGAATCTGAAATTATAGAATCAGAATAAAATTTTATTTTGTCTCCATTAATTAATGTATAGTCTTCTTCATCTACTTGATTATCAAACTCATATAAAACATATGCTTCTTCTGGACTAAATTTTTCTATTATACAATAATATTTTCTATCATAGACATCAAGAGAAGCTTCAAAAACTGGAGCTGTATCTACCATATCCTTCTTTCCATTTTCTGATACTTCAAAATCTCCATTTATGGCTCCAACAAGCGAATCATATTCTAGTGGTGGAAATATTTCAATATATTCTTTTTGTCTTATAACTTCTACAGCTTTTATACACACTTTATGGTCAAAATAACCATATTCACTAAATTTAACGTTGTCATCAGCTTTATTGTCTTCTAAAAAATCCCTATATCCATGTGTATATGAATATATTCTTACTGGTCCTTTTATATTGTAAACTTCTATATCAAATTTATATCTCTTTGAATAATCTTTATTTTTTAATTCTGGTATCAAACTATATAAATAAATATCTGCTACTTGAGTATGCTCATCAAATACATAGTCTAAATCTAGTTCAGATTTATATGTTGGCCCAAATGGTTCTCCTTCAATTTTTTCTCTAATTTGGGATACCTCTCTTGCACTTACTCTAATACTTACTTTAGAATCATAAGTAATGTAATTAGTTTTAGCTTCCATCTTATATCTATAATAAAATTTTATAGTGTTATATTTTACCTTGTTACTTGCTCTTATTCCATATATTTTATTTAGTAGTTTAAATGTCTTTTTATATGTAGTATCTTCTGATTTATATAACTTACAATCATTATAATCTCCTATCCCAGACTGAAATGCTTTCATTCTACTTGCTATGTTAATATTCATATATGGAACTATTTCCACTCTTTCTGGCAATTTAAACTTAGTATAGCTTAGCACTTTATTTTCTTTTATAATTACATTTTTTTCTTCTTCCAATACGGCAACTATAGATGGAGATAGCGAGAATGATTCTGTATTTTCTGTTTTAAAAAAAATATATACACCCTCTGTTAACGACTCTATTTCATATCCATCAACCATTAATTTACTTATATGTATATTATTTTCAATACTATATCTATCTAACTCTTTAGCAAAATACTTGGTTATTTCTTTTGAATCAACTTCAAGTTCTTCGTGTGGGTATAGCTTTAGATTTTTTTTAATTATATGTTTATTAAAGCTTATCAACTTATTTATTTCAGTATTCTCTATAATAAGTTTAATTTCAAAGTTCAAATCCATTTTTTCACCCCCAATCTACTTTTTATAATATCCATATTTTGAAAAACCTTTTATACTGGAATCAAGAAACGTTGGTAAAAATGAAAAACTATTATCATAATCTTCATCTTTTCTTACCCAAATATCTTCATCATATCTAAAATCATTCCAGAAAGTTGAAGTATCATCTTTTATCTTTGTTACATAATCAATTAATAGACTTGTTGGAGTTGCATCTGAATTATACAATTCTATATTTAATTTTTTATTATTTATATCCACTAGTTGATACATTTCAAGATTTTTTATAAAAGAAATAACTGCTGATTGATTTTTTTTATCAGGATTTCCCTTTAAAAGAATTTCTCCTCTAGAAGTGATATAGACATCATTTAAGTCTATTATATTGTTATCTATTGATATAGTATTTATCAATACCATCTTTTCAGATATAATAAAATCTTCGCCCATATTCTTCCATTCTTTTACTTCTCTAATTCCAAGCTCTCTTGCAATTCCATTAGCAAGACCTCGCTTTGTTGAATTAGCTGGATTTTTAAAGACATCAAGAATTCTCAATTTATAATCATGATTCTTCTCACCTTTAAGCCTAGAGCATCCTACTAAAGAACCAAATTCATCAAAAAAGTTCCATACATGATGTAGACTTAGCTCAAATAAAAATTCTTTATTATTAAACTTTATTTTTATTTTACCAAAAGGTAAATCTTCTTCTTTATCGTATGCCTCTCTAACATAAATTATTTTCTTCTTTTCATCAATAAAATAATAATCTGGCTGCTTTATGTTATTTTCTAAATTTTTTTCATTTCTCTTTATTCCAAAAAAAGTATACAAATCACAACTTCTTTCAAGTATGAGTTGATTTGTATACACCATAGAAATATTATTTATATTAAAGTTACTTGGTAGTAAAGCTTTATATACCAAATCAACAAACTCTTCATCTGCTGATTCAATATACATTTGCTTTGAAGCATAAAGTAGCATTTCTTCTATTTCATCCAACTCTATACCAAATATATTTAAAAACTCAATCCCAATAGACTTATTGGGTTTTTTCTTCATTTCAAACCAAAAGGGAAGCATTGACCTTATTTTTTCTGTATATCTTGCAAAATCGCTTTCTTGCATTTAGATAATCACTCCTCTAAATTTTAGCCCTACTAAGTCTCCATTTAAATTATTTAATGTTTTATTTGCATCAAACATAATGTCATTCATAACAAACAGAAATGTATCAAATACCGTTATAGACTTATTGTATATATCTGGATAAAAAGCAGATACACAAATTTCTTGAATCCTAGCAACTATTTCATGCTGTCTATCTGAATTCCAATGATTATACTTATCCATCACTATATCAAGTACATTTACTTCTTCTTGCGAATAACGATTATTATCATTATAAAAACTTTTCAAATCGGCAATAATATTATTTAATGTATAAACACTTTCTGTATATAATTCATCTGTATCTACTATCTTTCCAGAGTCCACTTTTTTACATAGTTTTAAAGCATGAACCTTAAATATATCCATATGATTAATCAATATTTCTCTAAAAACAGCTTCTTTTCCCTTATTCTCGAGTGTAAAATGTATTTTTATAATATTTTTATTTAGTTCTATTTTTTTAAATATTGGATGCGAATATAACATTAATTGATTATTTATAGCTTTATATTGTTCTTTATTCTTTTTTTTATATTTTTTTCTACCTAAGCAAGCTCCAACTACAGTGATAATTGCAGTTGTAACTGCTACAACACTCTTTATTAATTCCAAATATATGTTTTCAGTCATTATGTCCCCTATATAATTACTACAGAATCCCCATCTGGAGATACGATAAATTTTTCATCCCATCTGCACTCCTGATTAATTAACAAACAATTTTTATTGTTTATCTTAATACTATTACAAGAATAATTTAGTATAGAATCACTGACTTGCATTATTCTCTGTGTCAATTCATTTATAAATAGTGATTCTCCTATGTTTATAGAATTTATATAGCTTATGATTTCTTCTCTTACAGATACTCTTATAGCTTGTTTTTCTGTTTCGCCTATATATGAAGAAAATACCAACCCTACATTTAGCTTTACATATTTAAAATTAGGCAACTTTACTATGACCTTTTCTCCAAATGATGTTATATCTAATAATGCTTCTCTTACATTCAAAAGTAAATCTTCATCTTTTATATTTTCAGTTATTGGCACAATAGTCATACTACCTGGTCCATGAGAGTATCTTTTTAATATTACATCTTTTACACCTTTGATACTTAAGACAGCTAATCTTATTGAAGTTTCATTTGCTTTAGCCAAAGTTAGTGTTTGATGAGTAATTCTTTTTCTATAATCTTCATCTGATTCTTCAAATAATCTCTTGCATCCTACTAATATACCTATAGCATTTAAAAACCTACCAGTAGCAGTAGTCACAAAAGCTTGAAGATGGCTCATTGTAAGTACATCATAAAATTCTGATATATTTTTATTTATTATATCAGAAAAAAGTTTGGCTATAGAACCAGGGCTTGTGTCAAATCCAATTTTATTTAGTTCGACTTCCGTTTCTTTAACCAGAGATTCAAAATTTTTATTGTGTATTAATATCATATTTGATTTTCACCCCACTAACTACATCAATTTCCATGTTAATAACAATTGGATTATTATTTCTTTTTTCTTTTATGAAAATTAATAATTCTATCCTATTTTTGCATATTTTAGGTATAAAAAACAAACTATTTTCTCCAACTAACTCATCATAAAGTAATGCTTGTTCAATAGATTTTATAATTAAGTCTAATGTATTTTTATTATTTAATTCGCCTAAAAACTTTTCTATATCTGAACCTATATAATCTACATTGAACCAATCTTTTGTTACAGACTTTATTCTACAAATACATTTTTGTCTAAGTAAATCATCTGAATTTAAATATAAAAAATTATTCGAATTATTATCATATATTAGCTCTCCACTATCTGTTATACAAAAATCAAACATTCTTATCTACTCCATTTATCTCTATCTTTTTTGTATCAATAACTATCTCACTTCCAGATAAAGTAATTTTATCTTCAGCACATATATTTATATTATTTGATATTATTGACCAGTTTTCTGATTTGGTAGAAAAATCTCCAAAAACTTCTATAGTTCTATTTTCAGCATTTATCCTTAATCCAACATTAGTTGCTGTAAATATATCTATACTACTATCATCTCTTAATTTTACAATTGAAGATTTTACAGGATGGTATATACCAACTTCTTTACCTACAAAAATTCCTTTTTTTTCTATTTTTTTTACAATATTATCAATAGGATTTTTATGCATAAAATCTTTATATTTTGACTTATCTTTATTAGCATAGTCTAGCCAAGTTTCGCTCGTTTTTTTAGTTATTTCTCTTGAATCTCTCTTTATATTTGATAATAAACATCCTTTTCTAATATGAGTTTGTCTTTTTTTTGATGGAGATTTGTATGACTTCTCTACTACTCCTGTTATTTTCGGTTGAAATATAGAACCATTATTAAATTGTATATATACTTTATCTCCTTTTTCTAATGGTGATAAATGAACTCCTTCTCCTATATTTTGAATAGGTACATTTGAAAAAGTTGTACTATTGCCTTTTATGTTCTCTACATATACATCTGCTGTATTTTTACATATATTATAATGTATTACTTTACCTATAGAAGTTGTAAACAGTATCTTTGAATATGGATCTATTATGTTATCTATTAATTTATCTTTAAGCTTCATATTAATTACCTCCCACTCTAGGTTAAACTTCCTATATGAATTAAACTTTATATAATGGATATCTAATTATAGAGTTTTTATAATTAAACATTTCATATTGTGCAGTAAATATACTATTTAGCTTCTTATAATTATCTAGTCTAGTTAGTTTAGAGGTATCAGTTGTATTGTTTGAACTTACTAAGCTTTCATTGTTTAATATATTTGCTACAGAAAACAATATTTTATTACATGATTTTAACATATTACTCATGCCACTATATTTTAATGAGTTTGCAGTCAATAGACCTGGTGTAATTGATGTTGTAAATCCAGTTTTCATATTTATAGAGTGTGTTACTTTCCTTGCTAAGCACACACCTGATAGTCCTCCAAACAAATCATTAATTGCTATTAAATCATATACATTCACTTGTGGTTTCCCCATAATAATCAACTCACCACTGTAAGTTTCTTGCCATGAATTTTGAAGTTGTGATACACAGTTTCTTATAGACATATGCCTGTTATTTGCATATAATTCTCTGCATTTCAAATTTTCATCCTCTAAAGTAGAAAATATATTAAAATTCTGTATCATTGAATTGTCTAATACTTTATTTTTTTGATTTGACCATTTCATATTGTAATCACTCGTTATAAATGGTGTTGATTCTAAAGTCCCTAATACATTATAAATTCCTCTTGTATTTGTTATTAAATTGTTATTATCTATTTTTATATTATTGGCTATAATTGAGTCATTAAAGTCTACTATATGCATTTGCGAAAAAGCTTTAGAATACTCATAGGTATCATTTTTAAACTTATTTATATCAAATTTGTACATCCAAATAGGTAAACCAAAAAATAATCTATGTTCAAATAGGAATGGTCTTGGATATACTACAAACTCAGGCATAGATTTTTCGCTCATTTTACATATGTCCCATATTTTTTTACCTATTGGTAAAAACTCATAAATTGATTCACTTATATAGTTAACACTGTGAATATCACTAAGGTATATCCCATTATAATTACTTAGATACATATTTTTAGATATATCACTCTGAACTTTTTTGTAAGCTTCTATAGAATTAAAATCATACATGCCAAAATGCTCTACATCATATTTACTCTTAAGATTCTTTTCCTTATATTCAATATTTTGGTATTCTATTTTAGAACTTCTCTTACTCATTAAATCTAATATTATATTACTTGCATCTTTCTTTAAATCTATATTATCATTTAAAAAATTCATATCTTCACTTAGATATCTATTTGTAAGCTCTAATCCATCTGACTTTGCCTCTATTAAAATAGTGTCTTTTGAAGTATTCATTTCAATTATAGTACCATTAAACACAATTGGATATTTTGAGGGATTTGAACCATATCCCATTCGTATATGTACTCTAGTTCCTTCTTTCAAAATGTCTTGGCTATCTAATTTATTTCTTTTTTTCACTATTTCTAAATTAATTTCATCTCTTGAGTCTTCTTTATATCCTTCCAACACTTTTGATAATATACATTGATTTTTATTAAACGTATTTACAGTGTCATTTTTTATACCAATACTATCACCATCTAAATTTTTTTCATTATTAAAATCATTAGGAATAATTACTTTTGCACTTGATATAGGAGAATCAACTTCTTGTGATATTTTTATATCTATAATAGACTTATATATATAGTAATTTGTCCAACTTTTTTGTCCATCAAAGCAATCTATACCCTCATCACATAACATAAATATAAAATTTGGAAATGCCCTAATGAGTGTACCTTTTTGCGAATATAAAAATTCATCAACTAGCATATTTTCTACAACTGTATTTCGATTATTTTTAGGAAACTCTTTAAAAGATTGAGTTGGCTTTACTTGTTCGATATTAAATTTTCCAACCTCATTTCCATGTATTTTATTAAAGTTTTCATTCTTAAATATTAAGTGTTTGTCAGAAGATAATTCTCTTTCAAATTCATCATCCAATTCACCTATGTTTTGTGGTTCATATCCATATTTATATTCTGGCTCTACAACTATATCTGATTTAATGCTTTTTAACTGTGTATCAATTTTATTACATTCAGATTTAGTAGGATATATAATATAAAAGTCTGGTTCAACAAAACCACTATATTTTTCATTTCTCGCTATTTCGCCCATAACTATATCTGTTCTAGGATATTTTACAAGTGAAGTTTGTTTAATTCCATTTTTAGATCTAAAATTTCTTACTTTTTGTATAGCATTGTCTATTTCGTTATATTTTGGTAGACTGAGATTTGGATACATTTCCAAATATACAAGTTTCTTGGAGGCACAAATATCCTGCATAGTTTTATTATCTATTCCTTTAGATGTATAATCTATAAAATCCTCTTCTGTACCTAGTCTCCCCTCAGGAATTTCATTGTACTCATATTCATATGTTTCTATAGCTCTATTAAATGGTCTAAAGCCTATTGGTTTCATATTTTGAATTTTATCCATATCATAACTTCTACATTTAATGGTTATATTGTATAATCCACAAAATCCAAATACAGTGTCTACTTGAACATCTTTTATGGTTATGTACTCTGTTCCAGTCAGATTTACAAGTTCATTTTCCACTTTTATAATATCTCTATCTTCATTTTCAAAACTTGTATTTTTATTATTTAATCTGTTGAATTTTTTTATTATACTCTCATCACTTGTTTTAAATATAAGGACAAAGTCAATTTTATTAAATCCCATATATTGTTTTGTTGGTATTTCATCATGATTTAATCCTATGTTCGAAAATGTATTACTTAAACTAAAATTGATATATGTAAGATATACACTTTCTTCACTACTCAATATTTCATCAAAATATTGTTCATTCATTATAATGTTTTTGCTCTTTATTTTATTAAAATCAATATTTTTTAAATGTAATTTTTTAAATGTAAATTTACCAGTGAAGTTTAGTGACTGTATCTTTTTAAGACTTGATAAGTTAGAATTTTCAAGATTTTTTTGAGTATAAAATCTATACAAATCCCAATCTATATGCTTATCTAATGAAATATTATCTTTATTAAAATAAGACTTTACATTAAATTCTTCCATAATTATTTTGATTCTTAGAGTCTCAGAAAAACCCTCTACAGTTTCAACTGACATACTTTTTAAGGCTACATTATTTATACTATTTGCATCATTTACAACTTTACATTCAATTGGAACAAATGGAGTATATTTAAACTGACAAATTAAATTTCTTAATCCATCTACATAATATTTGAAGTCAAATGGCGATTCTACTTGATATCCATTAACTTGATTTATACCATTTATCATCAAGGTCACAAATATTTCTTTTCTTATATTCTGTTTTTTAGATTGTTCTATATTTGCCATCCTATTCTCATTAAGACTCTCACTATCATTTATAGAAGTTATACTTATATATTCTGGTAATATTTTAAAACAACAGTCTCCTATTCTAAAAATATTATCAAGATTGTCTTTATATTTGAGCCTATGTTCATATTGAATATATTCGTAATAACTTAAAGGTTTATATTCACCATCTAAGTTTCTAAATGTTGATTCTTTGTATAGCATATTGACTATTTCTTGACTATCTTTATCAGTTATTTCCTGAGCAATAGCTCCATAATAAGATTGGTTTGAACTCTTATTAGACTTATTATTCATAAACTCACCTTCTTTAACTCACAAGCACTTTTATAAATTCACTCAATTATTTTAGATATTACACTTTCAATTTCCTCACTTGTTATGTCTTTTCTATCATCTTGTATTGTAGTTCTTATGTTTAAATTTTTTATATTTTTAAATAGATTCTTTATAATTTTTTCACCATAATCTATATCAGTATCTAAAGGAGATTGAGCAGATATTTTCATATTTAATACTTCATTATTATTTGTAAAAATATCATCTTCTACTATGTTATCTTTACTTTCTAAGTTACAATATTCATCATTTAATTTAGAGTTGATATTACTGAAAGATGCTTTAGCTTTTATTCTTCTCCCTAATAAAAATTTTTCATATTCTTCTTTATAAAAGGCTTCTTCAATATTATTTAAATTATTCATTTATAATATCTCCAATCATTTTTAACATCTTTATTTTAAATTTTTCAAGTCTGTTTTCATAAAAATTCAAATCTATATTTGATTCTTTTCCACCTAGAATATAGTCTATATCAATATTTTTATATCCTGCTCCATTTAAAATATCTCTTATTTGTAAATGAAGTTTTGATATATCGTCGTTATAATTCTTCAAATTTTCATTAACATAGAAATCGCTTATCTTAGAATTTTTTCTATTTGTACTATTTATGATATTATCTTTATTTCTTATGTAATCTCTTTTTTTATCTTTTATATGTTTTGAATTAGTAATATTATCCTTATCATTTTTATTCTCTATTTTAAAAAAATCTAAATTTGCATATTTAGTCCCTATATTTAATTTTTGTACATTTCTACACCTTAATACTTTTAGCTTTTCTGGATTATCCCATCTTGTATTTGAGAATTTATTGGAATCCAAACGATAATTTTTAGATTTTATGTAATTATTTTCTAGGTTTTCCTTATTTAAATTATTTATGTCATTCTGATTATTCATATACTCTTTATTAGACTTATTATTTGGATAATCTTTGTCATATTCAAGGTTCACATCTACGCCTCTTAATTTAAGAATATATTCAGACTTAGCTGTCATTTCCATAAGCTTTTCATAATCCCAGTCTCGTATTTCTTTAAGAGAAATTTCTGGAAATGCTGCTTTTACAAATAATTTACTCTGTTCTAAAAAAGAATTAAGCTTACTTCTACTTTCCTCAAAACAATCTATTATTGAACTTTCCTCTAAAATATGAGATTCATAAACTATTCTTTTAGATATTTCATCTGCCAATCCTGCTATTGGACTTTTTGAAAAAACAAATTTATCAGGATATATTAATGCAGATTGGCATATAAAATCATTAAACTCTTCATATGTATCAGAAATAATACCAGCTTTTATGTATATATTTAAATTAATTAATTTAAATATATATTCATGTGTACTAAACTTAATATGAATTAACTTTTTATATCCTGTTTTTTCTTTTATATTTATAATATCTTTTATTAAAAGCATACTATATTACCTCTATTGTAAATTCTTTTGTAAATCCTGATTTTTCCATAATTACTTCAGAATATGAAGTTGGTAAACCTGCTAAGGACTTAGTAGTATCTTTCCAATTATACTCTTCTGGCCATAATGTAACTGTTTGACATATAATTTCTTCACGTTCTAAAGTGTCAATATTTTGAATAGATAATAACTGCTTATATTCAAATCTGTTAATCGTTCTAAATATAAACCTTTTATTTAAAATATCAATCATATAAATATCATAACCAGACCACTTCTTTTTCCATGCTTGTACTTGAATTGTTCCTGGTCCTCCTTCAAATAATGGAGTGTCTTCTAGCCCTAAACCTTGAAATTCTTCATTTTTATTGTCCTCACTAAAAACATCTGCATATAAATCAATTTCGTCTATATTTTTTCCATATTGAGATTCTAAGTCCAGCTTGGCCTGTTTTGCTAATAATTCTATTTCTTTTTCATCATAATTCATTTACTCACCTCCAAGTACTATTTAATTATTAGTTTCAATTACATCCTTTGCTATGAATTCGTATATATCGTATATAGGATTTCCTGTTGTATCTATTTCTTGACTTACTGATACAGGTGATACTCCTATTATTTTTCTATATTTTTCTTTTTTATCTCCATATATAAGACTTATCGAAAAATTATTTTTTCTAAGTGTATTTATATTATTAGGATTAAAGAAAGGTTGATAGTCTGAATTTTCTAAGTCATATTTCAGCTTATTTTCTTTGTAATTGTAATCATCTATTAAATTATCTATCAAGTTGTAATCACATTCTAATTCATCATAAACAAAAGAATTTATAGCTTTTAAATTACAATCTGATTTATACTGATTTTCTTCTTGCATATCTTTAATACAGATTTCTTTTTCATTATTCTTCAAAATAATGATGTTATAATTAGAATATAATTTTTTAAATATTAAATTCCAAGTCTTTTTACATAACCTTCCTGTGGGTATAATTCCACTTTCTTTTTGAAAAGCCTTAACCATATCAAATGTACATACACAATAATGACCGTATTTTAATTCACTAAAGCTTAGCTCCTTATACATATATCCCATATACACTAGAGCTGTTTGTACAGAGTGTACTCTAATATCGTATTTACTTCCAAAATCAACATAAAATAGTGACTTATCATAAAGAAATGATACATTATTGTCATCTAAATTACATTTATTTTTATATAAGAAGTTATCATCATATTTACATATATAATTATCATTTAGATTTCTTAAATCATATCCATATATCCAATCTGGTATATATATTTTTTCTTCTTTATTTAAAATAAAGTCATCACAGATACTTATATTTTGTTCTAAACAATTAGATGTATCTGAGAGAGCATTACTAACAGGAACTTTTATATATCCTAATACTATTCTATTTCCTACAGCTATATCATCAAATACTCTAGATGTATATCCATAGATAGGTTTACTTTGCTCTTTGACATAAAATTTTATTGCAGATATCTGTTTATTATGTTTTCCATTTATATAAATTAATACATCAGAACTTCCATAAAACTCTTCTTTATATGTACTATAATCTCTCTTATTTACTTCTTTTTTATTTATAGTATCAAAGTTTAAATTTGTCATATTTAACGCCTTTCAAATTACTTTTTTTAGAATATTCATATCCCTCAATAGTAAAATCATAAGAAAACACTGAATTCGAGAATACATTTGAACTACTTGTATTATTTGATACTGTTTTATCACTTGATAAACTCATAAAATCATTTAAATCTGTTGCTACAAAGTGAATTGTATTTTTTATAAAAATATCATTTATAGAAATAATCTGACTATCATTGATAATATCTATGCCATATATCATCATTTGTGTGACATATTTATATTCATTTAGAGATACTATCATTACATCAAATAGAGGCAATTCGTCTGAACTAATCTTCTTTTTATTAGATAAAGCTGAAATCTTATTTGTCAAATCACTTATTAGATTCTGATTTATTAAAGTAAATTCCATTTTTCCAGAAATCACCTTAGGTCCTCTAGTATATCCAGATACTTTTGTATTTCCTATTGATGTTACTGGCTTTTTATTTCTTTGAATTGAGTATGATATACTTGTTAAACTACCTAAAAGAATGGGCTTAGATTCTGGAAATAAAACAAATGCGAGAGAATCTGTACTTGAAAATGCTTTGTAAAAAGTATTATCTAAATCCATTTTACTTTACCTCTCTTTTGTGATTTATATTTAGAAAAACCACATGTAGCTTTTAAATACATAAAATACACCTGTAAATATTTACTACATGAGGCCTTATAATTTTTTACTTTTATCTATTTACATCTTTTATTTTATGTTTTATTTTAATTTTCTTCTTTTGAATATACACCTTGTATAAGTGGTGATATTTTTCTAGCTCTATAATTTAACTTTTTCTCTAAAACAATTGTATCAATAGAGATCTCACTAGATTCATCTATTATATCAACATCATATATCTTTTGAAATGCACATTGACCTTGCTCATTTCCAAAGGTCATTGTTATATCAAATGGTGGTAAAGAATCTAAATAAATTATTCTATTATCCCTTATTGGGCTAAAGCCATTAGGTATTTCAAAATTTTCGTCACTTACTTTAGGATTACTTTCATTATACTTAGATTTACTATCCATGTTTCTACTTAAATTTATAGCATCTTGTGCTGTTATATTCCACTTCAACATCTCTACTGCATTTATAAAGTTTTCTTCTTCTGTTATAGCTAATTTTCCTGATGTTGTAAATATTGTAGATTCTGATGATTTTAAAACGCTTTTCATAGATTTAATTAGAGAATCTTGGTCAAACATAGCAAATACTAAGGAACCTTTAATCTCTCTTTTACCTCTTGAAAAACTTCTTGCATCTGGGCTTCCTAATGTGTATACTGGTTTTTTTTCACGTTCTATACTCCACGATATTTTTTGTAATTCTCCAATAACTTGATTTGCAAAGCTTACAACCAAATCAGCACCAGAAAATGATGTTAGTGTATTTATATTCGGACTTGACATAACGATATCTCCTAACTATTAAATATAAACGAATGGTTTTCTTCCGTTTTTATTTTTTTAGACCTACTATAGTAGTTATTTTTCTAAGTTCTTGTGGTGCTACTATACCAACTTCCAACTTAGCTTGTCCTAATATTAAATCTTGTTGTGTTGCTATTAGATTGAAACTATAATCTAATATAACTCCTTGTAATAATAATGCATCTAGTCTTTTTGCAATTGTTGCACTTAGTGCATTTCTCTGTTCTATTGTATTTGCTTCCCCTATAAATGGATCTGCCACTTCCCTTATATTATCAGTTACTACTCTCATAACTTTTAATGTAGATAATTTTGAATATACACTATCTTTCTTCGCAGATGTTGGAGCATCTACTACAAAAACCTTATTTAAGCAAGTTCTACCCTTTAATTTTTTAGAGTTGAATGAAACCAATTTGTTCCCTGTTATATCATTTAATTGTGCATTTGAAAAAGAATATTTTAGTGATTTCACACCACTTAATATCTTATTTGTTGGAGATGAATGTGGTAAAATACTTGTATTGAACGCAGCATAAAGTACTGCTGGATTTCCTTCTCTAAGCGAACTTACCTTATGTTCCACTATAGGTGTAGGACCTGCGACTACTGATATAAACTTTCCAAGGTCTATAGAGTTTCCCTGACCATCAGTAATTATAGTACCTTTATCATCCTTCATTAAAAATTCATTACTGTATTGTGTTAAATATTTAGAGTGTGATTGGACACCTGATAGAGATGTATCTTTTAATGGATTCATTGCTATTACACCATATGTAGATTTATTTCTATAGGATAACACTGCACAGAATAAAGCAAGTTCATATGCAAAATCTTGATGTCTGTCAAATAGTTTATCATCAGCATAAACACCTAAAGGAACTATCCAATCTACATTATAATTTTCAAGCAATTGATAAGCACCTTGTTTTACTATGTATCCATTTCTATCTCTTTCTCCTGATAATGCCTTAAACATATCTTCTTTATTCATATCTAAACCATTAGAACCGCCTATAAAATATGTAGCTGATTTTATTAAATCTTTTGTAAGTTCTTCTGGTGTATCCGTTTCTGCAAAATATGTTGTCTGTAAATTGTTTATTGCATCTACTAATGCTCCAAAAGTTAAGTAGTCAAGAGTTGATAATATTAAAGGTTCTTCACCAATACTCATTTTAGATTCTGGCTTAATGATTTTTACATATTTTCCTATATAATTGCCAAAAGTGTCTCTCAAATCTTCTACTTTTACTTGACCTAAATTATACATATCTCCAGCAAACTTAGATTTTAATCTTATCTTTCTTTCTATCTTCTCTTTAACTGGCATATAATAACTTACGGATACTACTTGTCCCATTTGAAAACATTCTTTTTTAAGAGTTATAGTTTTTGACTTTTTATCTATTGAAAAAGAATTTGAATCTAATACTTTACTTCCTCCAATATATAATGTAAGTGTTCCATCTACTGGAGTATTACTTAAAAGTAGCTTTTGATTTGATGTGGCAGTCATAAAAATATTTCCATCTACTTGAGTTTCTATTTCTTCTCCTACAACTTCTACCCTATAACTTACAACTACTCTTTCTCCTTCATCTAAAGATGGTATTGTTATGACATTATCATTCATTTCAATATACTCATCTATAGATTTCCCATCATAAGTAACTACTATAGCAGCGCCATTTGGAATATTAGATAAAAAAATCTTTTTATCACGATTCAAAGTTAAATATTCTGGTTTCTGTTCAACCCAATATCTATAATTATAAGCTATTGAAACAGGTACACCTGCATCACAAGCATTTTTTTCTATTGATATGCTTTTAAGAAATTCATTATATACAAATCCAGAGAGTAGTTCTTTTCCTTTTACATAAACTCTAATTGAACTTGCAATAATCCCTTTTCCACTTAGTTTTATATCAGTTTTCTCACATCCTTGAGTAACTGATAAGTCCTCATCTATCTTTTTATTTTTTTCAACAACTTGAGATGGTGCACTTATATTTGACGTTGCGCATGTACCAGAGATTCTCATTACTCTTATATCTTGACATCCAGCATCTCTAGCTTGCTTATATGATTGAACTAATGTTGAACCATTTGGAATTCCATTTAAATTAGTGTCTGAACCAAATAGTAATTCTATAGAAGAATCATCTATCGCTACAGGCTCCATTACTGGGCCATCAACTGCTGTCCCAAGTAACAACATACTATCAGTGTTATATTCATCCAAACCAAATCTAAGTGCAGAACCACCATCTTTAAATTCGACTAACATTCCTGGAAGATTAGGATACATATTTCCTAAGTTTGCCATAAAGGTTTTTCCCCCTTTAAATTTTGTAGATATTATAGACTTTATACCAAGTGGAATTTATACTATTCTTGGCTAAATTCTATCCTTTACAGAAAATTTCATTTCTATATTTTTAAGTTTATTTACATTTAAAGTTTTTACTTTTTCTAATCGTATAAAATATTCAGATGTTTTAACTGAAGTATTTTCATCAAAACTTATGTTATCTTCAGTTGAGATTTCTTTTAAAAAGAAAATATCCCCAAGACCTTTTTTCTTTAGAAATCCTGTGTAAGATGTTATTATGTCCTCAAAAGCTTCCATAAGTCTTCTACATTCTTTTTGTGTTTTAGCTATAAATCTAAATTCTAGTATGCAATCAAAACTTTGTCTATACACTTTAATTACTTTACCTGTTTTTTCTTTATTTTCATCTAATTCATCAATTATATCAGTCAACATTGGCTTATAACTTTTCCCTTTAGATATTTCTCTTAATTTTACACAGTAATTTATTTGTGGCAGTATAATTTTATCTGTCTCATCTTTTTTTATTGTTTCAAAGGAAATTACTCCCCAATTATCTTCTAATTCTGTTTTTAAAATATATTCTAGTATTTCTTCTATCTTTTCAAAGTTGTTAATGTATTCTTTAGTTATAAATATATTTTTATTATTTTGAATAGATTCTGTATTCACTTTTTCACCTACCTATACTCAAACCACTATATGTTTTAACATACTCTAGCATATATACTGTCTTTAAACTTAAGTCTAAAAATAATTCTCCTGATTTACGTTTAGATAGTTCATTTATTATATATTCACTTATAAGTTCTCTCTCCCTTAATTCATCTAACAATTGTGTTAAGTTTTCTTTTAAATATCCAGATGATAACAAAGCATCTATATTTTCACCTATATATGAATATAACATCTTTTTTATGTAACACATGGTCAACTGAATCATTCTTACATTACATAAATACTTATATTCTGTATGCTCACTCATTGTAATTCCATTTGATACTACTACCCTTCTATGTAACTGACTAAATCTAAATGATACATATCCAAGTTCATTCATTTTTTCTATTGTTGAAGTATCAAAGGTATTAAATAGTGAAAATGATTCTGGAACTTCCTTATTTGTAGTATTTGCTATAATATCTAAACTTGCTACAAGGGGAGCATATACTATACTTGCATTTACAATGTTAGTACCATATGTGGTATATACATCTCCAGCTACTACACTTACCAATTGTTCATAATTTTTATCAAATTTTGATACTTCATTTACTTTTTTAAAATATTCCAGTATAGCAATATATTTTTTCTCATCTATCCAAATCTCATTAGTTAGATTAAGTCCAATAACACCATGAGTTATGATACCTGTTTTCATTTGAACTTTACAAAAATTAAGCAATTGTTCATAAAAAGTCAAGTATCGTTCTCCATCTTTAATAGTTAAATAGTCTCTTGTTAGGTCATAATATTTATCTATTTTTTCTCTGTCATCTGTAAATGTATCATCATAATATACTCCTAAAGGCATAATAATATCTACATCAAGTCCTTCTAAAATAGTATATGTACTATCTAAATTATTGTACATTATATTTTTGTTGCAATCTAATCCATTATATCCTCCACTAAGTTTATATGTACTTTGATTTACTTCAATTATAGAATCCTTTGTTTCTATATAAGAATCACAATAAATACTACAAATTATCATCCCTTTTAGCTTTTGAGAATCTTTATTTATAGCTTCTGATAAATCATACAAAGTAGGATAATTTTTATATGGATATTTTAATACATAATCCCCTAAATTTTTTGGATAGACTACCCGTAAGTCATCTTGATTTATCATTATTTCAATATCATTATATATTTCATTTGCATACTTTGATTTAATGTGTATACTGTTTTTTATTATTTCTCCATTAGCACATTTTACATCCAGATAAATTTCTGCATGTGCTCCTGTAACTTTACATAGATAAACTTTACAGTCTAATTTGGATTCTTTTATAATTTTATATGCTTCAACTAAAGAACCTTTTTTCCCAAAGTTTGAATTCATGTGAGAAATTGAATTTATTTTTATTGGAGTGTTTACTGGTCCAAATTCTGAAGTTCCCAATAGATAGATATTTTTGCCATAGAATTCTTGTTCATTAAGCAAATTTTTTGATATGTTCATGATTATTTCTTTCCTTCTAATCATCTTTATTTTTTATAATTCTTCAAGATTAATTAAATACACTATATATCTTGACATTATTTAATATACTACCACTTATATTTATTTTGTAGATTTTAATTTATATTTTATTTGCAAATCACGATAATTATTTTTTACTTTAGATTTCCTTTTTTATACTTCATTCGCTTTAGTATTAATTATTTTTTATATAAATGATAATCCATAAGATATTAAATCAGAATTTTTATCTAATAAAAATTTTAATTTCGTATTTTTATTTACACTGACATAATCTTCAAGGTTTGCTTCAATGTAATTATTATTATTTAAGTATAATACAATACAATTATCCTTTATATTAGCGCAGACAATCATTCTATCTTTATTATGTTTGTTTTCAATGATAGTAGAGGTTATTGAATTGTTAAAAATAAGCAGCTTATCTTCGATAGGGAATGTATTTATTTCTATAGATGTTTCAAACTCATTTTCATCGGTTAAAGTAATCTTTAGTACATTTACTTTATTTAATTCAAAATCGTCTTTATTAAATGTATAATCTATATTTAAATAATTATCTACAACATTTATTAATTCAGTAGAAATAAAAGTTTTGGAATTAGTTGTATTTATTATACTAACACTTACTTTAGGAATTTTTATTGATATATCTAAATTTATATTCGCTATACTAAAACAATTATCAAAATTTCCAAATTGATTTATTTCAAATGATGGAGAAACATATAAATGTTTAATAATCAATACTGGTCTAAACCCAAAAGTTGGACCTTTATTGTTGAAAGTATTGTTTGTTGAATAGTTTGTAAGGCTAGAGTATCCTCTAGTTATTATTTTAGAATTATCAGATGCTGATATAGAACTTGTAATACTACAAATATCCCAATTCCAAATAGTTTTGTCTCCTGGTGTTATTAGTCCATTTAAGTCTGAATTTACAATATACTTATCATATTCAGATAAACCATTATTATTGGAACCTCCAGTTAAGGATTGTATTTTTAAAATATTATGCTCATAAGATTGATTTTCTAGCTCATTACCATATATGAAACCTTTTTGATTTATCTCATCAAATGATAAATCTGGAATAACTTTGTCACAGATTAATATAGACTGTCTATCAGTGTGGCTAACACAAATAAAATTTATATCTTTACCAGTATAAAAGCTTGAAAATCCATCATAGTAACTGTAATTACATGGAATATATTCTCCAACTTCTAACTTATTAATGGTTTTGTTTCGTTCTAAAGCTAAATCAAGAATATATCCATCTGAATTTATATCTATACAGTCAATAGTTGCAAGACCCTCTTTAACTGGAGATATTACAACATCATGTATAGAATCTTCTAAATTACCTACATCAATGGCAAGTATTTGACCATTTGTTTGACCATATGTATTACAAATGTATTCAACTCCATCTATTACTAATTTAGTATTATTTTGAGGTCTATTTGTATTTCTATCTGATATAAGTCTTAACTTATTTCCATAAAATTTAAATTTATAGCTACTATCAATACTTTTAAGCCAAATACTTGACCCTCCATAAAATCCATTGAAATTCTCTTTTCCCCAAAATGTTCCTTTTATTATAGCTTGTATATTTGCTTCATCATATCTTTTCCATCCTGATTCTGGTTGAAGTAATTGTTCCCCTATAACAGCCATTATTCTTCACCTCTTATAATCAACATAGGTCTAAACCCAAAAGTAGAAGATTTATGTGTTGTAATTGATATATCAAGTCTTTTGGGACTATTATCATTTACATATTGGTCATTATACCCTCTAACAACAATTCTATTTCCATCTGGAATATTTCCATATATAGATTGAATTGATAAAATTGCAATATTTTTGGTGAAAGATACAAGATATTTATAATTCCATATGTTATTATCGCCTGCATCTATCTTTCCATTTAAGTTGTTTTTCCATATATATTTATCCCAGTCATTATTAGTTGGCCAACCGCCTTGATTTTTGTTAACTAAACTTGAAGGAGAGTCTTTATATTCATATTCTTTAAACAGTTCTAATTCACCTACAGCTATATATAAATCTGCATGCTGAAAATTGAATTTATAATGTAAATATTCTACTTGTGAATTAAAATAATGATAAGAAGTAGCTTTATTTCCTGAAGGTAAATTTGATGTTTCATATATCTTTTCGAAAACTGTATTATCATTGCTTCCATATACAGTACAAGAGGATGGAGGTTGGATAGAACCAGGACAATTTCTGTTAGTTAGCCTAAATCCAGAAACTTGTATTTTATCTTTTTTTGATGACACTTTAATATATGGGTTAGGTTCAGAATTACTATGCCAACAGTCATTAGAATCTATGTTTGTTTTATTGAAATCTAAATACGCAAGAAATCCTGTACTGTATGTTGAACTTTGTTCTAAAATATATTCATCAGTCTCATTTGCATTTAAAGCTTTTTTAGGAAAAGATACTGTTATATCATTATTGTAAGCCACTCCACCATCTGGTAAACACATAGAGAATTTTTTATAAAAAAAATCTAAACATTTTATAGCTACACTTTTATCAACTGAATTTGAGTTTGTTATTTTTATCCTATAATGTGCATAAAAGTTTTCATTTTTAAATATATAATTTTTAATTTGATCATGTTTTGGAGCTGGATTTTCTTTAACTGTATGTAAAATAACCCAATTTAATTCATCATTACTAGCTTCTATAGTCCATTCAGTTGCAGATTGTGGGAATTGTTCACTATTTCCAAAATGAAATTTATAAAAATTTATTCTTTGAGGTTGAGTTTTGAAAGTAACTTGTAAAGTGTGTGGGTAGCCAACACCTTTACTATGCCATCCTAGTTTACTCCCAAAAGCTTTGTATGCATATCTCTCATTGTACACACTACTAGCTTTTAAAACATATTCATCTGTTTCATCACTTTCACAAATATTTAGAGGAAATATTTTTTCTTTATAAAACATGTCTAAATTACCATTAATCTCATTCCAAGAAATATTATTTTGTATATTTCTATCTGCTATTAATTTATTATCATCTACTTTAACAAAAAAGAATTTGCCATCTGGAGTTGAACTTGATACATCCCTTGGAATTTCCTCACAGTTACACTTTCCTAGTTCTGAAAAACCCCCTATTTTACCAGTAGTAGAAGCAGTATATCTACAAGATATTATATCTCCAATTTCCATATCTTCTATTGAAGTTCGTTGTAACAATGTCCCTTCTATAGGTGATAATATATATCCATCTTCATCTATGTCTATACAATCAAACAATAAATGAACACCTTGACTGTTTTTATTTACTGATATTTTAACATTATGTATCTTATTTTCTAGATTTAATTTTTCATAATCTACTTTAGAAGTATTTTGTATATTTTCTTTTGTACTAAATTGTTCAACTACTCCATCAATATCAATATCAACTATATCAGACCTATCAATATAATTAACACATATTATTCTTATTTTTGTACCTACAAATGCAAATTTAATACTAGTTTCATCATAAGGTATATTGTCAACATATGAACATTCACCACCATAACATGTAAGTATTCTCATTTTATTATATTTTTCAGAATATATTATATCCTTATAATTATCGTCATATCTTCTCCAACCTGCTTCTGGTTGAGGAAGTGAATCTCCAACTCTAGTCATACTATTCACCTTCTCTTTCTACTGTATCAAGCTTGGCATCTATATAATAATTAGATGTATAATTAGCTGGAAGATTTAATTCCTTATCATATTTTAGTTGAATTTTTAAATCAGATATATTTAGATTTTTATTTATTAAATCAATCTTCGGATTTATAATTTCATTTACTATTTTTACTATCTCTTCTTTGTTTACAGACTCTGAGTCTCCTTCGCTATATGGAGGTAGTGGCTTTAATTCAATATTATCAAAATTAATGGTTTCAATATCTTCACAAATTAGCTTATATGCATCTAAAATAGTATCTTTGTCCATTAATAATAACAAATTAATATTATTAGAATTTATGTTAAAAATAGAATTTATGTCAAAAACGTTGTAATTAATATTATCTATAGTATAAATTCCAATAATTGAACCTGTAGATTTTAATTTAACTTTCATATTTTTATATGTTTTATCAAATGATATATTTTCAGTCAAGATTATTTTAGAATATTGAATAAGTCCTTCATTGTGTTTAAAGACATTTATAATTTTAGGATTTGAAACATAGCCATTTTCATCTTCTATAATTATTTCTAAGAAATTTAATCCATTTGATAAGTCGACATTACTTATATCTAAATTTAAATTACCTTCACTTACACTTAATAAATCTGTATATAATATTTCTGTATTATTTTTATTTGTTACTTTTACTTTTATTTTTGTTACTTCTATTGTTTTATCTAATAATATATCTGTTAAACTTATAATCCCATCCCATTCCCCAAAAGTATAATCAATATTAAACTCTGGATATAAATATATAGTATTGATAATTAAAACTGGTCTAAACCCGCTTGTGTCACTTTTAGTAGATGTCCTTACTACATTATATGAATTTGAGCTTGTACCACCTCTAATTGTTACTTTAGTATTATCTGAATCAGAAAAAGTATCAGTTATAGATGCTAAATTATGATGCCATATATCTTTATCTCCAGCAATAATTAAGTGATTTAAAGTGCTATTTAAAATATATTTATCGTATTCTGAATGTAAGTAACTGTCATTATATGGGCTGTCTGTAATTGATTTTACAGTGCACGAGTAACCTTTATAGGGATGATTATCCAATTCTTTTCCATAAATAAAACCTTTATCATTTATTTCATCAAAACTTAAATTTGGGATTACTGTATTAGAAATTAAGACATGTTGATTAAAATTATTTTTAACACAGATAAAGTTTAATGTTTTTCCATCGCCAAAATTTGAAAATCCATCTTCATAGATGTAATCACAAGATATATATTCTCCAACTTGAATATTTTGTATTAAGTTATTTTCTTCTAGTGTATGATGCAATAGAGATTCGTTTACATCTACATCAATTGCATCTAAGGCTAAATAATTATCTCCATAAGGAGCATTCGAAGGTGGCGGTGTTCCAATTTCTATATATAGCTTAACAGTATGAACACTATCTGTTAAATCAAGCTTTTCAAAAAATAACATTTGATAAATATAATTAGGATGTATAAAATTTGGTGTACATTGACTAGTTATAAATTTTTCACCATCTATCTCTACTGTACACTTATCTGTATGAGAAGCATCAGAACCAGGAACTATTAATCTTATTTTAGTACCAGTAAATCTAAATTCTAATATCCCATTTTCACCATGTCTATAATTTGTAATACATCCTGTATTGTTATAAGCAGTTATAGTATTATTATTTATAGTCCACTTATTGACATATTTTATTCTACTGTCTGTGTTGTCATATCTTTTCCAACCTTGTTCTGGCTGTGGTAAAGTACTACCTATATTAGCCATGTTGTTCACCTACCTCTGTGATTAACATAGGTCTGAAACCAATATTTTTAGCAACAGATGAAGATAAACATATATTAAATCTTTTTGCTGACAAATCGTCAATAGCTTCAATTTTGCCACGAACTGGTATTAATACATTTCCACTTGGAGTATCCAAGTTTTCATTGTTAATATCTTTTAATCCTGTAATAACTTTCTCTTTACATAAAGAAATCATATTACGATAGTTCCATATATCATTGTCTCCCACTATTATCTTTCCTTTTAAATCACTATTTCTTATATATTTATCCCAATCATTTTCTATTGGCCAACCGCCTTGATTTTTATTAATTAAACTTGAAGATGTATTTTTATATTCATATTCCTTAAACAGTTCTAATTCACCTATAGCTACCGAAGTTCCTACACCAATAAAGCTAAATTTATAGTGTAAATATTCCACTTGTGAATCAAAATAATGATAAGAAGTTGCTCTATTAGTTGTTGGAAAACTTGATGTCTCATGTATTTTTTCAAATTCTTCATTGTCATTGCTTCCATACACAATGCAAGTAGCTGGAGGCATAATAGATGAAGGGCAATTTCTATTAGTTAATCTAAAACCACTTGAAATTATTTTTTCTTTTTTTGATGATATTGTAATATATGGGTTATTATCCATAGGACTATGCCAACAATCATCTTCATTTACAGTTGTTTTATTAAATGCTAAGTATCCAAAATATTTTGCATTTAATACTCCACTTTCTTTTATAATGTAGTTATAATCTTCATTTGACTTTAAAGCTTTCTTTGGAAAAGATATTGTTATATCGTCATTATATGCTATTCCTCCACTTGGAATAGTGTAATGATATTTATTACTATTGTCATATTCTTTTATACAATTAAAAATAGTTGCATTATTTTTAGTTGGTGATAAATCATAAAGTGTATCCCCAATTGCATTAGTAGATTTAAATAGACAAATTAGATTTTCTTCATTCCCTGTTAGATTATTTTCTATAGTTTCTGGTTCTATTGCTTTATCCCATATTGCAAACTCTGATATTTTTCCAGTTAAACGAGTACCTGACTCTACAGAAAAACCTCCTCCTGCTTCTCCACCTAATACCAAATGATTTGTACTTCCATATATGATAGTACCATTTCGTTTTTCATTCAATTTTAAAGTTATTTCATCATATATTTTAACTGATTCTCCATTATATAGTATGTAAAAAGTCTTCCATCCATTGTTAGATGAATCAATATTAAATCCAGAAATAAAATATAAAGTTGGAGAATTAGGATGATTTGTAGCAATCTCTATTCTAAAATATCTATCTTTTGGAACATAACAACATGCATAACCTCCAAGTTGTGTGCAACTAAAAAACCTATGTTCTGCTCCAACTGTCCAGTCTTCTAAATATACTCTTATTTTTATTGTTATCTCTTTAGTAGTCCTAATTTTTTCTATAGGTATACTTACATATGATGACTTACCATTAAATACTAAAGAAGTTGGAGAAAGCATTTTACAAGTTAATTTGTTTTTGTTTAATTCATTCCATGAAATAGATGCTTGAACATTTCTATCAGATATAAATTTATTATCATCAACTTTTATAAAATAAAACTTTCCATCTGGTGTATCTGATGAAGTATCTACATCTATTCCTTCACAATTACAGCTTCCAAGTTCTGAAAAATATCCTACTTTCCCAGAAATAGGAACTGTATATCTGCAAGGAATTATATCTCCTATTTTCATAGAATCTAATGTAGATTTTTTTGTTAGTTTGGTTTCAATTAAATCTATCATATATCCATCTTCATCTATATCTATACAATCAAAATCAAATCTGACACCATCATCACTTTTAATTTTTACCAAATGAATCTTCTTTTCTAAATTTATTTTATCAAAGGCAAGATATTGTCTTATAGTTTCTCCATGAATATTATAATTTTCATACTCAATATCGTCTATAATACATTTCATATTAGAAGAATGACTAGCATATCTAGTATGGAATATCCTTATTTTTGAACCATAAAAAGCAAATGTAATATAACTAGAATTTACTTCTTCTATTGTTGCATTTTCTTGTATAAACATACCTGTGTTATTATAAAGCCCTGAACTTGTATCTTTTTTCCATAATCCTATATATTTAAAATTATTATCAATGTTATCAATTCTTTGCCATCCAGCTTCTGGCTGTAACAACTGTTCACCAACTATAGCCATTTATTCACCTTCTTTTTTTACTTGACATTATCATTATTAATATCTAACTCACAATCTATTAACTGTTTTATATACTTATCATTAATAAGAGTATCAGTTAATTGATTATGTTTTAAGTTAGTATTTTTATGATATTCATCAACATCAAATTCAATATCATACACTTTATCTTCTACTGAGATAATTCTATCATTTATATATTTTATATATTTTTGTTCTTCTAGTATTTTATTGTTTAAAATATCAAAATTACTTTTTATTGCATCAAATAATTCTTCACTAAGTCCTTCACCACCAGTCACTGGAAATTTATCTATGTTATTTGGTGGAGGTAAAACTTCATTAAAGTTAATATTAGTTGTATCAATGCAATCCTTTACATAAATTTTATAAGCTTCAATTACAGCATCTGAATCCATTAAAAACATTAATCTTATGTTATTTGAATTTATTTGTGTAAAAGTATTGATATCGCAGTAGGTAAATTCATTATCATCTGTTGAGTACAAAATATTAATACTACCGTGACCCAAAAAGAAAGGTTTAAAATGAGTATATATTTTATCAAATAAAATATTATTTACCTCAAAACATTTACTTGCAAGTATTAACCTTTGATCAGCTTTATAAATTTTAAATCTTTTTATAATACGCCTAACGTTGTTAAATGTCATTAATAATTCAAATTCATTAAAGCCATCATTATAATTATCTAACAATAAATTGAAAGAAATATTATTGAAATTATCTACTATGGTTTCTTTTAATGAATCATTTATAAAAATTTCAAGCTTATTCATTACATTCGATTTATCATTTATTGATAATATTAATTGATTTTCAGATGCTTGCTTTGCCTTCAATATAGGTTCGTAACAATATAGAATATTTGTTGGTGTAAAATTTTCATTGTATATATTCATATTAGAGATTCTAAACATGCTTAATTCATTGGTAAAACGATAATTACCTCCATCACATCTTTTTGACATATATATGTTGTTACTTGCATGTTCTTGTGGTATTTCAGACAAAGTATCTGTTTTTTTAAGTATACCATTATGGTATATCTTTATATATTTATAGTCTTTAATTTCAAAAGCGAAGTGATGGTAAACACTTTTATCGAAGTTTGAATAATCTATAGAAGAATATGAATATTCACTAAGATAGAATCTTAATTTTTTAGATTCTGTATAAATTAAATATCCTTTGTTATAAGAAGAAACTCTAGTATCAAATAATATATCTTGTGTACTATTATCATTAAACTTCAAATAAAACTCTATTGAAAAGTTTCTAAAGTGAGGATTAAAATTTTGTATTTGTAAATATCCAGTTTTCATATTATAAAACTTACCAAATTTACCACCCTCAGACATTGTTACTCCATTGTTATTTATAACCTTTGGATTATAGCTACTATCAACTACATCTGTACCATTTAGAAAAAACATTGTATTTTCATCAATTCTATGCCTATAATGATCTACTTTTTCTTCTATATTTTTATTTTCATTGTATTCAACAACAAACTTTATTTCATTTTTTCCAATTATATATTTTTCATCATATATAATATCAAAAACTAGATTTTCAAAAGTATCAATATACTCTTTTTCTATTTCATTATTTACATATACTTTAACTTTATTTACAGTAGTTGTATTTATCAAAACTCTAAAATTTATATGATGTTCTGTTTGTTCTAATATCTCAATCTTACAAGGATAATCGTATGGCTCTGTTGGCACTTCAAAATTTTCTGTCCATCTTGCTACATTAGAAATTCTAAATTCATCTATTCTATGATTTGAAGTTCTAGTAGAGTCAGTTTCCCATCCGCAACCTAAGATTAAATCTTTACCTGTACCATTTATATCTACATCATTGTCAATAAGTGAAGATATAAATTTTCCATCAATATAAAGACTCAAAACACAATTTTTGTATATAATACATATATGTTGCCAAGTTTTAAACTCTATAGCTCCAGCTAAAGCAACTACTCTTTTTATTATCGCTGAACCATTAGTTAACAGAACATGCATTGAGCCGTTGCTCTCTATCCTAACAACAAATCCATTATTAACTCCACCTTGATAGTAGCCTTTACCTAGAATATCAAAAGATGTAGGAGTACTCAATGAATTCATATATAATCTAAAATCTATAGTCCATTCGTCATTTAATTTATATGAACCATCTGGAATTCTCAAACGTTGATTTATATTTGTGAAGTTAAAACATTTTCCAAAATAACCATCATCTATAACTTGAGTACCTCCAGGTGTTATGTCTATATTATTAAAACTACTGTCTGTGAAATCTTCTGCTTTTAAGTACAATAAAGTATGTTCATCTATTACTTGTATATGATCCCCTAAATTAGTTATTATACAAGTATCTGACGCTAATTCTTCTTTATCACTTAAAAGGACTTCATATATACTAATCCAAGATCCATTTGGAGAAATACTTCCTTCTAAACCTTCACTTTTGCATTCTATTTCTATTTCATTATAATTTCCATTTATTACATCTATATCAACAGTAGTTAGATTTGCTTGTTCTACAATTAAAGTTTTTTGCCCTATTATGTAACCATTATACTTTAAGATATAAGTATTCTTTGCAGTTGGGACTGCATCCACTTTCAATTGCACTCCATTTATATTTGTAATGTTTTTAAACCTTAGATTTAATTTTCCTCTATAATCAGATGCCCACCAACGTGTTTCTAGATTAGTATCTATTGCTTTGTCTGGAGTGTTATCTTGATAACTCTTATCAGCAGTAGCTACTGTCCCTAAAGGCATATAATTAGTATTATTTTTAATTAGTGTTATCTTAACTTCAATTTTTTTATATATTTTTATTTTTATAGTTTTTAGTATATCATTTATTACACTTTCATTATGCTCTTCTATATAAATTATCTTATCTTTACTACTTATTTTGTTATTGTTTATCTCATACTCTGTAGTTACTCCAATGTTATTTGCATTTAAATACTCTATTTTTATACCTGCATTACCATCAAAAATGGCTATCGCATTTGGAAATGTAATCTTATTTTCGTCTACATATTGCTCACCTAAATCTATTCCTTGCATATCATCACCTCACTTTATGTAACATTATCATTATTTATATCAATCTTACAATCAATTAGATTTTGTATGTAATCGTCATTTATCAAAGTATCAGTGAAACTATTTTTACTTAAATTAGTATTTTTATGATATTCGTCTACAATAAGCTTTGTTTTCACAAGTTCATCTTCTAAACGATTTACTTCATTCAATACACTAATCACAAATTCTTTTAGTTCTAAATTATTGTTATTTAGTATAACTACATTTTGCTCTAATACTTTTACTCTTTCAACTAATGGAGTTATATCAGATACACCACCAGAACCCCCACCAATCTCACCATTTTCTATCATTTTATTAATAATATCTATATCATTTCTGTTATTTCTTATATCATCTATATTAATACTTATATTGTTATCTATATCATCTAGTTTTTCATTCAATCCAGTAATAGCTTTTATTGGATGTTGGTCCTCTATATCAGTATTCTTTAATTGGTTATGGTCATTTAAATATTCTGTTTTTCCATATCTTTTTATTCTTACACCCATCTACCATACCACCTTACAT
Organism: Clostridioides sp. ES-W-0018-02; assembly: GCF_020658175.1. Lineage (NCBI taxonomy): Bacteria > Bacillati > Bacillota > Clostridia > Peptostreptococcales > Peptostreptococcaceae > Clostridioides > Clostridioides sp. ES-W-0018-02. Next base: position 946,578 of record NZ_JACVVY010000001.1, read on the forward strand.
AAATATAATATTAAAACTATATTTATCATCAATTGTTATACAACTAGAGTCCTTTATTATCTTAATCAAAAATTTACTTGTAGTTCCAGGCAATAAAGTAATGTCCAACTCTTTAAATAATTCAGAACTTCCACTTGAATCCCCATATGGCATCAAGTAAGCCATACTATCTCCCCTATCATAACTAGAAACTCCAACTATTTTTAAGGTTCCAGTTTTAGTAAAATCACCTGCATTTAATACTTGTAACTCATAAACTCTATCTTTACCTTGTACTAGTCCTAAATCAAAGTCACCATTATCCATATTAGCTTCATTGACAATAAATCTAATTTCTGGTTCAAATGAATACACATCTCCACCATACAACTTGTCTATAGTTATAGTATCAGATAATCTTCCTCCACTTTCAACTTCTACTTTTACATGATTTATTGGAAAAAGTTTTGATGATAAATCAATAATAACTGAATCTTCAGTATATTTCATATCTACATCTGTCACTATTTCTTTATTATTTTCGTCATATATTTTGATATTTTGTGTTTTATCAATTCCTATAAATGTTATAAAGTTATTCTTATACATTTCACAATTAAATATTTCTAATGTATCTTTACTGTCATTTAGATAATATCCTATTGAGTTAGAATCTAACAATTTTGTACTTCCAAAATCTTCCCAATTTAATCCATCTTTTGATGCTCTAAGGTTTAATACAAAATTATCAGAATATATTACTTTTAAATATGAATAATATATTGATTCGATTTCTGATGATAATTCACATTCTACATAATTTTCAGTAATAGACTTTATTATACAACCACCATTACCATTAGATTCTTTTGGTTCATACCTTATATATGTTTGAAATACATATCCAGATTCTTTGGGACATGGTATCAATAATTCTGTTTTATCATCATTTTCAAGTATTTTAATAGAATCACCTGTAAAGGTGATTCTATTGTTATCACTTGGAAATACATCCCACAGAGGATTCATGGTACCATTAAATTCCTCACTAAATATATATCCTGTAGATATTTTATTTAATTTTTTTTTACTCTGCATGAACTTCAACCCTTATACTAGTCACTTTACATATCTGAAAATTTTCATACCCATATTTTTTCACTAGTGATTTGGTAGTTGATATTGCTGATTGTAAAGTTGGCATGTCACATACAACTCTCCAAAATTCATTTGCTTCATTTGGTGGTCCAGATAGTTCATTTTGATTTACTTTTTCTTTATATTGAATTTGATAATTTACCATAACATTTCTTCCCTTCGATTATCTTTGATAGTATTTTAAATAATTTTTATTTTTTAATTACTCTTCGCTTACCTTTTTCTTTATTATTATGATGTTTAAACATATAATCTTTAAATGTATCAAGTGCATATGCAACTTGTACTGAATTTTGAATTCCTAACTTAACTTGTATATCTTCTATAGACTCACCTGCAATATTTAACATATTTATCAAATATTCTACAGTTTTATTTGTTTTTCCAAGTTTTCCAATATATTTTATCTTAACTGATTTATTGAACATATCTTTTATTCTAAAAGCAGCTATATCTATAAAAGATTCCTCATTATCATAAAAAAATAAAATCTCTACTTCTTTAACTTCTTTTGGAATTCTTAAATCTATATTATAAGAAGGTTTTTCATCTCCTAAGAACGTATAAATTTCTTCTCCTATATGTATTTCTAAAACACCACGGTTTTCCATATATGCTTTAAATTTTAGTTGTAAATCAAATTCTTGATTGACTTTAAATTTTAACTTGGAACTTACACCCTTTTTCTTACTTGATAGAACAAAATCATCTGTCAATTCTAAATTGTCAATATGTAATATATTTTTTTCTAAATTTCCTAATGTTTTATTAGAATAATCAATCTTACAATCTTCTCTTATATATACAACTTCATACTCTGAATTACACAATATACTCATTTCTGCATACCATAAAAAAAGTTTTAAGGTTCTCTCAAGATGTGGTATTTTGCATCTATCCCAATAATATTTTCCACCTATATACTTCATTGTTGAGTCTATCAAATCTTTTATAGCTTTTTCAGGCTCTATACCAGCATATCTATAAATATTATGTCTCCATTGATTGTATAGTGTATCAAGAACATACTTCATAACAGAAACATCAATATTTATAACATCTATCGCTATATTTGCAAAATAATCAACTGGATTTTCTATAGGTAATTCAATTATTTGATTTCCAGCTTGTGTGTATTTTTTTACATACTTATCCTTATCTGTTATTATAAGATTGTCACCAAATATCTTATCTTTATATATATTATAATCAAAACCACTTTTGGGAAGAATCAATTCATCTTTACTTCCATCAATCACCACAAAGTCAGGAAAATATTCTGTCGCAACTCCAAAGTAACCATCATCATTTTTATATGTAGGTAATTTTGAAAACTTTAATTTAATTGGTGATTCATCAGATGATGTATCCTTGATTTTTTTCATGATTCCAAATTGAATTTGATACATATTATAAAGATTATTACTGTACTTATATAACTCATCCATATGGTCTGAAATATTTAATAAACTACCTTCTTTATAAAAATTTATCAGACTATAACCATAAGATGTTTTAAAGTCATTTTTTTGTATTGTCCCTTTTTCAAGTTCTTTATTTATTAGAAGTCTGTATTTGCTATTTTCTAGTCGTTTATATATATAGCATTCAGATGTATATAATGAAGGTTTTGAAAGATAATCAGGATATATAATTGAGTCAATAAGAGATATATTCCCTTTATAATATTCTCCAAATAACTTATGCTCAATTATAGATGTTTCCTTATTATTAGACTTTGATATTAATAAGTTATATTCATCATTTTTAAAATCAAACTTTGGATTATAGTATTTTAAGAATAAATCTATACTAGAAATATAAATTTTTTGATTGTCAGCCTTTCCTACATCTATATTTAGATTATATAAATTAAATGTGGGTTTCCCTTTTGAAAAATCATATCCAGCGAGGATATCATTCATTTGAATATTTGAACCTTCATGTGTAAAATCTTTAATATCATCTACAATATGAAGACTACTATCTATGTTTTTTTCAATATTATCTAGTAAATGGTATAACTCAATATAATTTTTAGCTTTATATAGTTTATATTTAGATTCTAAAAATGTTTGTATTTTATCTGAGTATCCCTTTGCTAAACGTTTTTTATCTTCTATAAGTATTTGCTTATTAAAACCGTTTCTTAAGTTTATATTATTATTGATTAAAACCTCTGGTATATTTGGTATATCAATCAAATAAGGTAAATTAATATCTACATTAACTGATGAATCTGATGTAGACATTTTATTTTCTTCTACAAAAACTTTTCTTAAATCTCCATTCTTTATAATTTTTTGTAAATTTATAGATAAGTTTTTAATATGATTTTCAGCAAATTTTGGTTTTTCTATAGATATTTTATTGTTTATAGAGTTTTTGACACCTATAGAATCATTTTCATTTATTTTTTTATCTAAGTCTTTAATATTTTTTTCAAAATCAAATATATATGTATCATTTTCTGTCTCACTTATATTTGTACTTTTACAGTCTACAAAAATTTGTTTACTTGGAAGACCTATCATATCCTCATAGTCATAAATTTTTAGATATTTATCAATATTACTTACTTCTATTGTATTATCTTGAAAGAACAAAGTATTTTGATTGGTCTTAAAAGTATTGTAGTTATCATTTATTTGTATTTTGTCTCTAGTATTTCTATATTCTACGAACAGCATATGTTCTATAATTGATTTATCTAAATATTGTTCCTCTCTACTTAGATAGTTTAATATATTATTAAAATTTCTAAATTTCTTAAAATCTTTATAGCTACTTATATATTCACTAATGTTTTTATCATATAATTTTTTATATACTTTATTTATATAGATATTACTTATGGATATTGGTTGCAAAGATTTCTTACTTTTTATAAAAAATACCTGTTTTTCTCTAATACACATTGACTTTTTGTCATTTTTTAACATCAACAAAGTATTGTCTATATTACTTTCTGTGTGTTCACATTCTATCTTATAAAATAAAGCTATAGAGTTTTCATCCCCAGAAAGATTATATTTAAAATTAGCACTGACGAAAACGCCAGTGCTAAACTTAAAAGTTGCAATCATCTATTCTTCAATCATAGCTAATATTTTAGCTGGATATATCTTAGAAGCCTTAATTTCTTCTGATGTTTCTCCTTCTGACAAGACAGTAATTTTAGCTTCAATTTTTAAATTAAAACTAAAATCACCAATGCTAGAACTAGGTCTCACTATTGTGGCTTTATAAGAAAGAGCCTGATTATCAAGTTCTAATTTTATATTTGTTGATGTTAAGTCTTCACCTTCATTATCAAGTGCCGAAAAAGTCAATGACATATTTTCAACTTTAGCAGGCAATGTAAAGTTATCACTAAGTTCTGTTAATGATTTATTTGGTGCAATATATGAAACAAAGTCAAAAGTTTTTACAAAATCATCAACCTTCTCTTGATTAGTAGGCTCTTGCTTAAGTATTCTAATATTAGTTATAGTTTTTGTAGATATAAGTTCACCTTTAGTAAGTGTTGCTGTAACAGATACGATGCTATCACCGTCTTTATATGCTGGTCTAGTAACTACCCCTTTATCACTCAAGCATGTAGAATTACTTGTAGTCCATGTTATTGATATTTCATTTCCTATAGTTGTTGGAAGTACTAAATCACTTGTAACCTTATTTATATCAGTATTTTTATTTCTAATAAGTTCCCAAGTTATTGCATTAGCAGCAGATTCAACTTCACCTTCTTGAGTCCATGCTGGTACTGTAACTTTAAATTCTTTACTTCTACTTACACTTCCCTTTGACACAATAATGTTTATAGTAACTTTTGCATCTTGTTCACCAAATACAGGTCTTGTTACTTTTCCTAATTGACCTATTATATTTGGACTAGAAGATGACCATACTATAGTTGAACCACAACTACCTTTTTGTATAAAAGTCAGATTTTCTGTGACTATATTTGGTATAGATATATTTCCTATATCCTCTAGTACACTTTGTAAATCAGTTCGCTTCGATGCTTTTACAAGTACCTTAAATTTTTTAGTTTTAGAGACTTCTCCAGACTTTACAGTAGCAGATAAGTATACTTCTTTATCTCCTTCATAGAAATCTGGTCTATTAATTATACCTAACATTAATATTCATCCTTTCTATTTCTCATTATATTTTATATAACAGGGTCTTCTTGTGAATTTGATTCATCCAATTCATCTGTAGAATTTACATTTACTTCAGTTTGAACTTTTCTACTTTTATATCTAGCAGTTATAACTGCCCCACCTATTTTAATCCCTGTCAATTCTCCTTTTTGAGAAACAGTAACTATATTTTCATTTGATGAAATCCAAATTATGTTATCATCCTCTACTATTTCTTCTCCTTCAAGTAAAGAAAGAACTTTTTTTTCTCCAACTTTTAAAATTGGATTTTCAGGAGATATTTTTAATTCTATTGTAGGTTCTTCAACATCTGCTCCTTTAGAAAAACTTACTATATTCGTATCAGAAGAATGCCATGTTATCTCTAATCCATTGTCTGTTTTATCAGCAAAATAAACTGATTCAGCATTATTTGTACAAGAATAGATATCTTTATACATATCTTGTATTTCTCTTAATGCAGTTTCACATCTAGAATCATCATTGCTTTCATTATATTTAAGCTCTTTTAATACTCCAACACCATATCTTTCATTTGGAGAATTTGCAAAAGGAGTATAAGGTGTAGTTAATGGAAGGTATATATATGTTTCTTCTGGTTTATCTTCATATTTTTCAAAAGATTTGTTTACTATTAATTCATCAAATGGGAAAAGTGATTCAGCATCTATCACTATCATACCTGATAAAGCTCCACGAACACCTTCTGCACTATGGACAATTTTTATCCTATCTGCAAAGTATTCGTTTGTATATACTGATTTACCATACATATGTTTTTTCATGAATTGCTCTGTTGATGAGAACATAAAATAGTGACTTTGAAAATAGTCAGCAGAGTCTGTTTTGTACATTGCAAAGTCCGTTGTTCCATTTGCTGTATGCACACCATAAGTTTGATGGTATTTTATATCTACAAGATTTCCGTATTTATCTCTATTCGAACCACCTTCTTGAGTAGTTCTTTCTTCAACTTCATCAAAACCTAGATAAAAATAAATTGGTCTTTCAACTGTTCCATCTTGTGCTCCATATATATAATAACTTAGGTCATTTAAAAGCTCTTTTCCATCATTTTGTGCTACATACTTTCTAATATAGTTATATAAATCTTGTTCATTATAAGTCACTTGAACTTCTACTGTCATGTCTTTTACTATTGGTTTATCTATAGTTATTGGTAGCTCAGATGGAAAAGTAACTTTTTCTCTTGATATAGAAGTTCTTGCATTAGGTGTAATATAAAATACTCCATATGAGTTATATTTTATATTTGGATTCATTAATCCAAACTCAGCCACAAATTCATTATTTACAGAAGCTCCTATTGTAACTTGCAAACTAGGTTCATATATAGTTGTTTTTCCACCAGCAATATTTGAACCAAAATCTCTTGGAATATCTCTTCTATTATATGTATATTTTACTATTGTATCTGCAGGTCTAGTATTAAATAATGAATTATTTAACCAAGGAAATGTACCTATATTTACCCAAGCTGACTTAGCTCCTGCATTTGATATAACATTTTTTCCAGTTGTTTTTACTCCATCAGTTCCAAGCGTATTGACTCCATTAAAAGGCTCACTATATTTAATATTAAACTTTGGTATAGAAGGTACAGATGAAGAAGTTGTAAATATACCAAAATTACCAGTTATGTCTTTCTTAGCAAAATCAAAACTATCAATAGAACCTATATAGGCTTGACCAACTAAATATCTATTGTCCTCATAATCTACATTTGGATTACCTGTAACATTTATAAGCACTCTATTTGGATGTATATTAGCAAGTACTCTTATTTTAGTCTTATTATTTAAAGAAGATGTAATAGGTATTCTTAAAAGAGCATCTGAACCAGTTATACCAAGTTCTGATTTAAACTTTTCATCAAAATCTGTAAACCAAGATAATTTACACCATTCAGATGAAGCAGAATTAAATTCAGCTATATCACCAGTTACCATATCTATAACATTTTCTGCTGGACCAGAATAGTCCTTATTTGGATTATCAAAAATTCTCATATAGCAGTTATGATAGTTTCTAGCTTGCGCATCTTTTACACCAGTTTTTAGATTTACAACTTTTGGTACAGTTTTTCCATCTCGTTGTTGAGTAGGGTCATCCAATTCTGTATCACATAAATATTTTGGAAAATACACTTCCAAATACATAACTGTATTTTCTTCTATATCATTATCCAGAAGTCCATATTTTAAAATTTCATCAGAGCCAACTTTTGTTGTTTGCTGAGTAATTCTATCAGATGGTCTTGTTACAGCTCTCACAACAACAGAATCAGTTATTTTAGAAATTTGGTCCTTAGTTATTATTTCATATTCACTTGCATTTATCTCATCAAAAGAAGAAACTTCTCTACCTTTTATAAGTTTAAAATTTGGGTTAGGATACACTATATTCCAACAATCTTCTTTTGAAGGTAATGATTTTCTCATTAAGTTTCCAGATACATCTTTTACTTCTTTAGTATAATTCCCTAAAGCCAAAACATTTACTAAATCTTTTACAAAACTGTCTGCATCTGTTTTAAATTCATGGAAGACAAAGTCTTTTATTTCATTACTTAACATATTTAATTTTCCTTTCCATCTCTAAATTGGTTCTGGGTCTTTTAACATTCTTATACCAAACCATAATTTTTTAGAAGTTCCGCTATCATTATGAAATTTTAAAATTACTCTTGAATTTGGAGGTGCTGAATATACATATGTTGATGAACCTAAGAAAAGTCCCTCTTTTACTTCTCCCAAGTACCAATCTTTAAACCATAATTGTTCATTAAAATATAAATTGTAGTGGTCATTTTCTCCATATCCACTACATGTAACAGATATAGCAAGAATCTCAACTTCAGATGGAGACAAAACTATTTCTTCTTCAAACACTCCTCTAAGTGCTGGAACTTCTATTAATCTCATATAATTATATGGTTGTGTTTTTGATGCAAATCCCCTTATACTACCTATCTCTTTTATTTCATTGACTGTATTAACTTCATTAAGGTTCTCTATATTAGAAACAGATTCAAGTTTTGCCACATTTTTGACTTGCTCTAAATTTTCAATGTTTTTAAGAGTTTCTATGTTTTCTACTTCAGATAGACTATCTATTTTTTCTATGTTTTCTATATTATTTATTTCTTCAATATTTCCAACTTTTTTTATTTTATCTATGTTTCCACCAGCACTATAAGTGACATTAAAGTTACTCATAATTTCACCTCTACTACATCATTTATTAAACTTCTTCTTTAGGTATTGGCTCTACTTCTATCTCTTTATCTTCAACCCCAGTTAATACAGGAGGTATATTATCTATTACAGATACTAATCTAACTACTACAGCTTCATTTGATGATTTATCAGATACTTTATAAGTAACTTGATATTCTTTTACAACAGATGTATCAACTAAATCTCCACCTTCAACAGTTATTAAATCTGTTAAATCTCCATCAACTTCATCTACAGCTGTTACACCTTCTAAAGCATTGAATGTGTCATTTAAATTTAATGTTAAATTGTCTACGCCTGAAAATACTGGCTTAACAGTATCAACAACAGTAACTTTTCTCACAACACTTGCTTCGTTATTTGCAACATCTGAAACTCTATATGTTAATGTTTGTTCTCCTAAAACAGAAGTATTAACTATTCCTTCTATTACTATCTTAGAAGTTAAATCTCCATCTATATTGTCATTAGCAGTAACCCCAGCTTTTGAATCAAATGATGAGCCATATTCTACAGTACAATCTTCAACACCAGATAATATAGGAGCTACATTATCAACAACTGTTATTACTCTATTTACTGTACTTTTATTTTTAGATTTATCTTCCACAGTATAAACAATCTTATTGTCTCCAGGTATAGTATTATCCACTGAGCCTTCTATAACTATCGAATCAGTTAAATCTCCATCTATATCATCCATTGCTGTAACTCCAGCTTTTAAATCTAGTTCTTCCAATAAATTTATAGTCTTATTATCAGCACCACTTATTACAGGAGCACCTGTATCTATAACTGTTATTATTCTAGTTGCTGTTGTTATATTTCCAGATCTATCTGGAGCTGAATATTTCAAAGTATATTCCCCAATTGCATTCACATCGACTTCACCTTCAACTGTAACAAGTTCTGTGACATCCCCATCTATATTATCTACAGATCTAACTCCTTGCATTGGGTCAAAAGAACTTCCTCTAGGTATCTTCAAATCATTAAAAATCATAATACTATCTCCTTTATTTTTTATTTTTGTTATAAATATTTTTGAAAAGTTTTTTTAGAATGTAAATATGTTAGCTATTCAATAAAATCTATTACTTATCATCTAAATACCACTTGTTTTCAGTAGAATTGTCATTCAATATTCCAAGTGTTGTGAGTAAGGCTAAAAGACAATTTACTATATCAGAATAATTTTTTGGTAGTATATCAATATATCCAAAAGATTGTATTGTAAGTGGAATCATTGCTGCTAGAGAAACCCAAAACCCTCTATTTCCTACTCTCTTTTTTAAATAGTTCTTCATATATGCTCTCCTTTTACTAACGTTTTATTTTTTTACGTTGTTTTTTAGGAATATTTGGAGTTAATGTACAATAGGTTATATGACCTATACTTTCACTAAACTCTTTTCTTGCTTGATATAAACAATCTTCTTTTTTACTACAATAACAGCATTTTATTTTTACTGCTTTTGAGTAAAGCTCCTCTTTATCTTTCTTCTTAATATTTTTTTGCTTAACAGCCATATATTCACCCTCCTTATTAATACTTTTCATTTTCTGAATATACCAACCATTTTTCTCTATTGTAAATTATTTAGTAAAAAATTCTCTTATCTTTGACTTATTCAATAGTGAATTATAAACATCTTTTTTATAAATTACAGACATCATGCAAGCATTTATTAACTCATCAATGCAAATTTCTACATCATTTAGATTATCTTCCTTTATCTCATTAAGTAAGTTAAATTCATCTCTTAAATTAATAAAATTATTTATAAATGTATTTACATCATGTTTAGCTAAAAATAGATTATGTAAAGAATCCTCTATATTTCCATGTATACTTTTTTCATTAAATAAGTCATTTTTCATAGTTTTATTTATAAGGTTAAACTTTTTGTTTAGAATAAAATGTGTTTCTGAATTTATTGGTTGTCCTTTTTTTCTATTTTCAATCAAATATAATTCTTTAATTATTTTTTCTATTTTCTTACAGTATTCTAATAAAATAAATGTAACTTGAATATCATAAAATAATGAAAAGTAATTTATATTATGATTACTCTTTTCATATTCATACTGGTTCAATTTATTAATAAATGAAGAATCTATATCATCAAATAAATAATCATTTTTTTTAGTTGTGTATATCCCCATTACAAAGATTTTTCTTATATTTAATAATTCGTTTTTTATATTTAATATCTCTAAGTAACTTTCAAACTTAGAATCTCCATATAAATTTTTAAAATTTTCCTCTTTTAGTATATATTGTTCAGATTCTGTAATAGAAAAACAATACTGCTTTGTAATCTTACCTTGATATGCATCATTTTCTATCAAACTCAAATAGGATTTGATTAATGATATAAGTTCATTTAATTTTGATACTACTTTTGATGGATGATACTTTTCAAATGACTTCAAAATATTAGTCTTATAATCCTCAATTGTTATAGGTTCATTTACTATTGATGTATATTCAAAATTTTCAAATCTCCCTACTTCTAAATTAGGATTGTAACTCAATATATTCTCTTCCTTTATACTTTTATCCATATTATTCCTTCCTTAGTTGAGATATCTTAGACTAGTATATCTAAGCTTGTTAGCATTATTTAAATGCTAACAAGCTTATTTGGGATTCTTAGATTTGTTGGTATTACGCGGATTTTTTGAGGGGTCATATTTGCTTATTCACTATGTAATATACCCTCTATAAGATATACTTTGTTAAATTAAAAAGCATATTTTTTGTTTTATATAAAATTTTTTTGTAATTTACTTTCAATATCTGCTAATGTATTTCCATATGTAAAATCAGTTATACTCATATCATTTGCTACATTATGATTCAAATTTTCATCATAAGCTAATTTATAATACTTAAGTTTGTTTTGAAAATTATTTTTGGTATTTACTATTAGCTCCTTGTGATTTTCATCTATTTTTACAACCACACCTAAATAATTATATCCCTTTTCCATAGCATGTTTAAAACAGCTCTCTAAATTAATTTTTTTTAACATTGTTCCCCCCTATTAAGTTTACTTCTTATATTTATTTTTATATATGTATACAATGACTAATTTTTGTACCATTAAAATTAGTATTGTATAAAAAATATTCTACCTACTACACTATTTAATTGATTCAAATTTACATCATTAAATACGAGTTTCAAATTATAGTAGTAAAAGACTCTGTTTTGGCAAAAGTCAAAGAATATTTATTATCTATATATATACCTATACATTTCTCCATTTTGTAACAAAAAAATAAAATTTATATTATGCTTTTTGTAGAATATCTGTATTTAATAAAAAATATTGTCTTTATAATCATATACACTTTTAAATATTTTAAATTTATTTTCACGATATAAGAAATTATATAATCTCTTATACAAGTATATACAATAAAAAATGGATTTAATTTGTCATATAATTTCTTAGACTTCATATGACTAATTAAATCCATTGCAATCAACTTTAAACTATGCATTTGATTTTTTTATTATAAAAGGAATGGTTATAATTGTACCTATTAAAGCATCTACCATATCAATCATAGTATCTTCTAGTCCTCCAGCTTGTGTAGTAGTCCCAATAAAAGTATCCATTAGAAATTCACCTATTTCCCACAAACTAGCCACTCCCATACTAAACATAAATACAAATATAACTAAAAATATTTTACTCATCTTACTTATATCTTTTTGTATATAAAAATATTTAATTGTAGAAAATGCTACAATACATGATATTATACCCGACCATAAATGTAAAAAATCATCATAATAATTTATGTCATAAAAATTAAAACAAGTACCTAATAATGATGCAAACATTATAAATAATACAAGTACAATATATAATTCATTGCTCAAAAGTCTTTTATTTTGCCTATTTAAAATACTTAATATAAAAGTACCAATTAAACTGATTGCTACTAAACCTACATTTCCAAAAGCTCTATTTGTAGCAAAAAATATGGCACATAAAACATATACTATATAAAGTAAAATGGTTATTGGCTTTAAAAGTTTATTCATAAATAATTTACCTTTCCAAAACATTCTATATTCTATAATAACTTAGGATTAACATCATTATCACCATAACCATAAAGTTTTAATGGCTTAAGTGCTGGGCCTTCAAGTATGTTTCCTTTATAGTCAAATCTTGAACCATGGCATGGACAATCCCATGTTTTTTCTTCACTATTAAAATTAAGTTCACATCCTAAATGAGTACATGTAGTATCTACAATATAAAAATCTCCTCTATCATCTTTATAAACACCATATCTTTTTCCATCAATATTAACAATCTTTCCTTCACCACTACTTTTAGGCATATCTCCACTACCTATTTTTAATTTTCCAGTTACATAATTCATCGCTACATTTGCATTTTCCTTTATAAAATCCATTGAAAAATAACTACCTAATCTCGATGGATTGAAAGTGTCCTTATAGTCAGAAGTTTTATTTATTATTAAATCTTTTATTATTATTCCTGCAGCAGTTCCATTAGTCATTCCCCATTTAGAAAATCCTGTAGCTACATAAATATTATTCTCCCTTTTATTGATATAACCTATATAAGGAACATTGTCAAAACTCATATTGTCTTGAGCAGACCATTTACATTTAAAGTCTTTTATCTTAAATACTTCTTTACCATAATGCTCTAAATCATCAAATATTTCTTCTTCAGTTCCACCTTGACCAACTTTGTGGTCTCCTCCTCCAAAGATTAATAGGTTATTATTTTCATCATTACATTGTCTAAAAGTTATTGATGGGTCATCTATACTTATAAATATACCCTCTGGCAATTCATTTTGTAGGACTGCAACCATTAAATAGGCACGTTCAGCATATTCCTTTGCAAAATAAAAATTCAACCCATCATACCATGGACTGTGAGATGAGATTATAACATTTTCAGCTTCTATTATATTATTATCTCCAGTCTTAACTCTACATATAGCTCCTTTTTCTAGGTCTACTATCGGCGTGTTTTCATATATTTTTAGCCCTAAATTTACTGCTACTTCTGCCAAACCATCAACATATTGTTTTGGATTAAATTGACCTTGATTAGAAAAATGAATAGCTCCTTTTACATCTAATGGAATATCATTTATAGTTTCATAATATTCGCAATCTATGCCTATTTTTTTACATGTACGGTATTCATCTTTAATATCCTTTATAGATTCTTCCTTTTCTGTAAAGACAAAAGATGGAATCCTTTGAAAATCACATTTTATATTATTTTCACTGATTATTTTCTCAATCAATTTTAAAGCTTCATTATTTGCATTATAATATGATTTAGCTTTATCTAATCCATATTTTTTCTCTATTTTAGAATATACTATATCATGTTGACAAGTTACTTTACCAGTATTTCTGCCTGAAGTTCCATATCCTACTTTATCAGCTTCAACAAGTGCTACTTTTTTACCTTCTTTTGCTAATAGATATGCAGTTGTTAAACCAGTTATTCCTCCTCCTACGACTAGACATTCTACTTTTATATTCTCGCCTAATTTTTCATATTCTTTGGGACTTGAATTTAAAATCCAATACGATTCATTCATTTTAAATACTCCTTTACATGTTAAATAAGAATAGTTTTTCCATCATAGGGTTTATTTATTATAAATAATATAAAAAAATAAATGCAAGACTATATATTATTTGTTTATCATTTTCTCAAAGATACTATAGTTAACCAATCTTATAGAATGCTTTAAAATTCTTTTGAGATTACTTTTAATTGATTTTTATTTAATGAACTTTATTTTTATCTCTATCAATTTATATGTCTATGAAATATATAGTTGATTTTTGTATAGTAATATATTACTATTGATATTACAGGGGGATTATGTAGTTAATGACACTAAAACAAATATTCAGAAAAAGTAAAATGGAGGTTTTATGAAAAACAAAATAATTATAGGCATTACTTGTTTATTTATATTGCTAATGTCTGGGTGTACTTCAAAACATACAACAGAAATAAATGTACTAGCCACTACCGATTTACATGGTAACATCCCTTATGAGTTAACTTCTTATGTAAGGGAACAAAGAGAAAAAGATAAAAATATAACTTTAGTAGATGCTGGAGACTTCTTTGACCGTGGAGTAGCTTTAGGAAGTAGTATGGATGATTATTCTAATGCTATGCTTAAAGATAACAACAACAAAACTGAAAGCTATATTGAAACTCCTATTTCAAAGGACATGAAAGAAGTCGGTTATGATGCTGTAGTTCTTGGTAATCATGAATTTATATCTCTTAATAAATTTCATTTAGACAATATGATATCTGATTTTGAAAAACAAAAAATAGATGTATTATCAGCTAATACTTATAAGAAAAATGGGGATAGCTATACAAAACCATACATAATAAAAAATATTGATACACCAGAAGGAAATGTAAAACTAGGAATTCTAGGACTTACTATAAAAGAAGTTGGTGAAGGAAAACAACTAAATGAAAATGGAGAACTTGTAGATTCTAAATCTTTAGAACTAAAAGACCAAGAAGGTTATAGTGGTGAACTATATATGAATGATTTAGTAGAAGATGCTAAAAAATGGGTAAAAATCATGGAAAAAGAAAGTCCAGATATAATAGTAGCTGTTGCGCACACAGGTGAAAGACCTAAAAATCCTAAAAATCCAGGCAATAGAATACAAGATTTAGCTCAACAAGTTGATGGTATTGATGCGATAGTTGCAGGGCATAATCATGTTCAAATTGAACAACACGATTATAAAAACACATTGGGAGAAAAGGTTATAGTTACTGAACCAGGAAAGCATGGAGAATGTATTTCTAAAATTAACTTTAAATTAGAAAAAAATAACGATAAATGGAGTGTAGTTGACAAATCCAGTGAGTTAGTTAAATTTGAGAAAAATAAAGAAGATGAGAAATTTGGACAATTTGTTTCTTCACTTATGAAAGCTAGTGAAAACAATAATGAAATAAGACTGGCAAAAGTAATGCCGCCTGAATGGGATAAAATATTTATCTTTAAGTCTGGAACATCAGCAAACGATATATATAAAGCTGTAGGATATAAATGGAGAAATATATCTTCTCCAAAAGATAGAGATATGCTACAAATTGTCGTTATGAAGAATAATAAACCTGTTACTTATCTATATGGAGAATCAGAGCTTATGCCATTTAATATAAAATGTGATCAATCAGAGTACAAAAACAATGTTGTGACTATTTATCCTAATAAAAATGATAAATTCAAAGTTATAAAAGGTGAAAAAAAATACAATATTAATTTAGAACATATAGAGTAGAGTTTTATTCCTTGATTTAAGATTGAATATTAAAATATTAATTAAAAGATGAGGTGTAAGATTTATGAAACATGACACAAAATATAAGTCAAGGCTAATTGAAAGTTTTTCAAGTAAAAAGCTATACTATGACTTAGTTATAAAGCTATAAAGTATTACAAATAACTATAAAATAGATATTCTCATCTGATTTAAAAATTTGACAATGAAATACCCTATAGTTTAAGTAAATTTTTTTAAATAATAAAAACTGACTGTCAGTTAAATGTCAGTCAGTTATTTTATAATAATTTCATTTAAATATATCTAAAATTATCCCTTTTAATACTCTTTGGTTATTATGCGCTTTGATTTAGTGGTTTTTTAAGTAGTGCTAAAAGCATCATTCCAACTACAGCACCTACAATTATAGCCACTATATATCCAAGTGGATGAGTAACTACTGGTATAACAAATACTCCTCCATGAGGTGCACGAAGAGCTGCATTAAATAGCATACTAAGTGCTCCTGCTACTGCTGAACCTCCAATACAAGCTGGTATAACATGAAGTGGGTCTCCAGCTGCAAAAGGTATTGCTCCCTCTGTTACAAATGATAACCCCATTACATAGTTAACTTTACCAGACTCTCTTTCTTCTTTTGTAAATCTATTTTTGAAGAATGTAGTTGCAAGAGCTATAGCAAGTGGAGGAACCATACCACCAGCCATTACTGCTGCCATTATTTCAAATTGCCCTGATTCAAGAGATGCTACACCAAATACATAAGCTGCTTTATTCACAGGTCCACCCATATCTACAGCCATCATTCCACCCAACACTAATCCTAAAACTATTTTTGAAGTTCCACCTAAACTATTTAGGAATCCAACCATAGCATTATTAATTGCTGTAACTGGAGGTATTACTAGAAATGTCATTATAACGCCCATCAAAAGGGTTCCAAATAAAGGATATAATAATACTGGTTTTATTCCTTCTAATGAAGTTGGTAATACATTAAATATTTTCTTAAGTCCTTCTACCAAATATCCTGCTATAAAACCTGCAAGTAATGCTCCTAGAAAACCTGAACCACCATCTCCTGCAAGAGCTCCTCCCACAAAACCTACAACAAATGCAGGTCTATCAGATATAGAATATGCTATATAACCTGCAAGTACAGGTAACATAAATCCAAATGCTTTATCTCCAATTCCCTTAAAAAATGCTGCTATTGGTGTATTTGAACCGAAATGTGAAGGGTCAATAGAGTAATCATCAAGTAAGAATGCCAAAGCTATAAGTATACCTCCACCAATAACAAATGGCAACATATTAGACACACCATTCATTAAATGCTTGTAGACTTTTCTAAATCCACTTTCGTTTTCTTCACTTGATTCGTTGTGACTTCCTTCTTCTCCATGATAAATTGGAGCATCTCCATTTACAGCTTTATCTATAAGTTCTTCCGCTTTGTGTATACCATCAGCAACCTTAGTTTTTATAACTTTTTTGCCATTAAATCTGGCCATTTCAACATTTTTATCTGCTGCTACTATTATACATGTAGCATTTTCTATCTCTTCTTTTGTAAGTCTATTCTTAACACCTGCTGAACCATTAGTTTCTACTTTTATAGAGATACCTTTACTTTCAGCCATTTTATTTAAACTTTCAGCTGCCATAAATGTATGTGCTATTCCTGTTGGACACGCTGTTACTGCTAAAACTTGAGGATACTTACTAATATTTTTATCTTTATTATTTAAAACATCCTCTTTACTAATTTCTTCATCCTGATATTCTTCACTGAATTTTTCTCTTTCTTTTTTATCTATTATTTCTTTGAATTCTCTTGCTGAATTTGAATTTATAAGTTTATTTCTAAAATCTTCATCCATAAGTATTGTAGATAATCTAGATAATACTTCAAGATGTGTATTATTAGCTCCATCTGGTGCAGCTATCATAAAAAATAAATTTGACAAACTTCCATCAAAAGATTCATAATCTATACCTTCCTTTGATACAGCTGCTGCTATACAAGCTTTAGTAACTGCTGTAGTCTTAGCATGAGGAATAGCTACACCTTCTCCAATTCCTGTTGTACTCATCTCTTCACGGGCTAAAATTGCTTTCTTATAATTTTCTTTATCATTTAAATTACCACTATTTTCAACTAAATCAACTAGTTCTTCTATTACTTCTGGTTTATTTTTTGACTTTAAATTTAATTTAATTGATTTTTCATCTAATAAATCTATAATTTTCATAAGTTCTCATTTCCTCTCTATATATTTTTTAGGTTATTTTTAAAATCTTTTAACAGATATTTCGTTTACTAATTTATCAATATATTTTCTTTCAGCTAAATCATATGAAAAAGCAGTTGCACTTCCTGAAGCTGCACCTAATTTAAGAGCATAATCATATTCACCAGTACTTAGATATCCAGATATAAACCCTGCTACCATAGAATCTCCTGCTCCTGCAGAATTTTTTACAGTTCCTTTTGGTACATCACTTATAAATACTTCATTATCTTCTGTAATCAGTAATGCACCATCTTTACCCATTGACACTAAAACATTTACAGCTCCCATTTCTTTTAACTTTTTAGCATACTTTACTATATCTTCATTTGAATTTAATTTAACACCAAATATTTCCTCTAGCTCATCATTATTAGGTTTAATTAGGAAAGGCTTATATTTTAATACATTAAGAAGAAGATTTTTTGTTGCATCTACAACAATTTTTATATTCTTTTCTTCTAGTCTAGACATTATATTTTCATATAATTTTTCATCTAAAGTAGATGGTATACTACCTGCCAATATTAAAATATCATCTTGATTTAATTTATCAAGTTTTTTATATAATAGGTTGATGTATTCATCACTTATATTGGGTCCTTGTCCATTAATTTCGGTTTCCTCTGACACTTTTATTTTTACATTTATTCTTGAAAAACCGTTTTTCAATTTTATAAAGTCTGTTTTTAATTTTTTTTCCTCCAATGTTTTTACTATATATTCACCAGTAAAACCACTTATAAAACCTAATGATGTATTGTCATGTCCAAGTTCTTTAAGTATACAAGACACATTTATACCTTTTCCTCCTGGATAAACGTATTCTTCATTTACACGATTTGTACTTCCTGTATTTAATTCATCTAATTCAACTATATAATCTATTGATGGATTTAATGTTACTGTATAAATCATTTTGCCACCTCTTTTTATTTATTTATCTTATGTTTATATCTTAACTCCATATTAATATCCCTGAAAGTCAAAAAATTTCTCTTAATTAAAAGAGAAATTTATCGTTTTTATCTTATTTAGTTTTATATTATCCAAATTTGCATGTGTATATACAACACTATGTTCTATATATATCTATTTAAACATGTTTACAAATTTTTCGAAATTGCTATTTTCACATATGCTTATAACTTTCGCTATGGAGTCTACTCTTTTGTATATGTTTGAAAATATAACTTCATAATCTAATATTTTATCTTTATCAAGTGCCAACATTATTATTAAGCGCACATCTGATATTTCCCAAGCAATTGGTTTTTTTAGTATTCCAATTGCTATTTTATTATCATAAACCTTTCCAATAGCTCCATGTGGTATAGATACCATGTTGCCTATTTCTGTTGTTGCTATTTTTTCTCTCTCAAAGTAAGAATTTTTCATGTCATCATCTATATAACCTTTTTGTACAAGTTCACTTGCCATAAAATCAATAACTTCTTCTTTATATTTAAAATCTAAGTCAGTAAAAAACAACGCACTATCAAATAAGTTTTTTATATCTAAATCCAAATATACATTTCCTGTTTCTATATATTTTTCAATTAATTTAATTTCCTTTTCACTCAACATTGGAGAGATGTTTATTACTGGTATATCACCTATTTCAATAGGTACAGTAGATATTACAAAATCAACATCTATAACCTTTACATATTCAACTAGATATGAAGGAATAACCTTTAATATTTCTAGCTTTTCTCTAAATATATTCTCTAATTTAGCTTTTATTAACATTGAGGTACCTATACCTGATGTACAAACTATTATCGCTTTGAAAACCTTATCTTTATTATTATAGGATGCCCTCTCAATAGCACCTCCTATATGTAGAGCTATATTTGCAACTTCATCTTCGTTGATTTCTATTTTTAAATCTTGTTCTATTGTTTTTTTAGCTATATTAGCTAACTCAAAGGCAAAAGGATACTTTATTTTAATATCTTGTGCTATTATAGGCGATTGATTCATGCCTAACTTTATTTTCTTACACAAGCTACTAATATGCTTATATAAATATTCTTCAAATATATCATCATTGCTTATATCTATTGACGTAGCTAGCTTTAAATTTTTACAAAACGTTCTTATCGAATTTATTATAATCTCTTTGTTCTGTTCATTTTCCAATATTGAACTTCTTTTGTTGCTATAAGTTTCTACATAGTCCTTTATAAACTCTCTTTCATCATACTTATGCCTGCTCAAAATAACTAATATATTATTTAATACATTCTTAAATTCTATATCAGTTAGTACTAATCCATTTTCATTTAATGCGTCTAATAGTATTTTTTTTATTATTAACTTTTTTTCTTTTATATCGTCATTTAAAAAATCATTTAGACTGAGTTGGTTGTCTCTCTTATTACTTAAATCAATTATACAATTTAATATCTTATCTTCATTTTCAGAGATACATATACCTTGTTTATGCTTAGATTTAACAGAAATTGAATACTTATCAAATATCCTCTTGACTTCTTTTAAGTCATTTTTTACTGTTGAAACACTTACATACATAGAATCTGCTAAATCTTCAAGCCTTATAGTATTTTTTTCTTCATTGCTTAAAGTTAGTATTTTTCTTATTATATATTCTACCCTATCTACATCATCATAAAGGTTACTATTTAAATTCACTTCATCAAAGCTTCCCTCTAACTTATAACCAACACCTCTTATTGATAAAATTTTACCATTTTTAAGCTGTTTGTTAATATCCTTTATTTCATTTTGTATAGTCTTTGAAGAACACCCTATTTCTTGGCTTAAGGCAAGTCCACTCATTGTATCTTTTGAATTTAACAGTATCTTTATTATATTTATCTGTCTAGCTGTTATATTTAAACTCATAAAATCACCTTTTACTCTAGATATTGATTTCTCAATTTTTTTATCTCTTCTTTATTTAAATTAAATTCTCCATATAGATACTCTTCTACACTATTGTATTCCTCATCAATTCTTCTAAAGGCTGTATTCATATATTCTTCATTTACACCAAATATATAATTTAATCTTTCTTTTGGAATATCTTTAAATTTAGGCTTACATTCTATAAACCTTTCTATTTCCTTATCTGCAAACTCATTGCTTTTTAGATAATCTTTCATTATATTTTCTCTTGATACACCCAAAATCATAAGAATTATAGCACTTCCTACACCAGTTCTATCCTTACCAGCTGTACAATGATTTAGTACTGGCAAATTAGAGTAATCTTTTATAAGTTCTACTAGCTTTTTATATGAAGGATTATTTACAGGTAGATTATAGTAGCTATTATTTAGCATATTAAACGCACCATCTTTTTCAAATAAACTCTCAATCATATCTTCGATAGAGCCAAAACGACCTCCTGATTCTTCTAATTCTCTCATTGCTGGAATTCTTATATTTTTTATATTTGATATTATTGTTGATGGATGTTTACGTGCCTCTTCATCACTCCTATAATCAAATACATATTTGATATTTAAGTCTTTTAAAATCTTTATATCATTCCTACTCAAATTTGACAACTTTGCAGACCTATAAAATAAACCATACTTTACAGTTCTACCATCCTCTGTTTTATTTCCACCTAAATCTCTAAAGTTTTTCATCTTACCACCTCTTAAAAATTCTCTATCATATGATAAGTTATCTACTATATTTAGCTCAAACATTATAAATTAATTTTATCACAATTTTATGCTATTTATTTAAAATATTTTTTCGTATTTGCTTAATAATTTTAAAATACAAAAGTATATCTTTATACAAAATTAACCTAAATTTTACATAATTTATTTACTACATAGAAGCTTTATAGTTTATAATCAATATACAGTAGTATATTTTATATAAATAAGACCATATTTAGAATAATATCAAATACATTGGAGGTTTTATATTATGGACATTCAAAAGCAAAAGAGCTTTATAATTAAATTTACATATGTAGTTTTAATAGCAAGTATTATATATGTTGTCTTAAAATTCTTATTTCCATTATTAATGCCTTTTGTGATTAGTTTTATCATTGCCTTTATTTTAAGACCTATTATAAAACTTATTACAGATAATACAAACTTAAACCGTACATTTATTTCTGCGGTAGTACTTTTAGCCTTTTATGGATTAGGAATATTTTTATTAGTTAGTTTTGGTGCAAAAATATTTGCAAGTATAAGCGACATATTTTTTAGACTTCCTGATATATATAAATCAGGTATACAGCCAACATTAAACACCTTATTTTCTAAGATAGATGCTAGTACACCTAATGTTAATCTAGCATTGATACTTGGTTGGGATAATATCAGTCAATCTATGATGTCTTTAGTTGCCTCTATTTCAACAAATGCACTTAATGCTATTGCAAGTATTGCAAGTAAAACACCTGCATTTATGTTGAAACTTATTATAACTTTAATTGCTTCTTTCTTCTTTACATTTGACTATCAAAAAATAGTGAACTTTATTTTAAGACAGTTTCCAGAAAAAAGTCAGACAATGATAATCAATATAAAAAATAGTAGTATCAATGCTATTTTAAAATTGTTAAAAGCATATGCCATACTACTATCAGTAACATTTGTAGAACTTCTTATTGGTCTTAATATCCTACAAGTTGAAAATGCATTTACTATATCTGTCATAGTTGCGCTTGTCGATATTTTACCAGTATTAGGCACAGGAAGTATCTTAACTCCTTGGATGATTATTTCATTAATCAATGGAAATATACATTTGGCAATAGGGCTTTTAATACTATACATCATCATAACTGTTGTTAGACAAATATTAGAACCAAAAGTAGTAGGACAACAAATTGGTCTGTATCCTTTAATAACACTAATGTGTATGTTTGTTGGTGCTCAACTATTTGGAATAGCTGGATTATTTGGCTTTCCTATTGCAGCTACAATCATTAAAAATCTACATGATAATGGGATTATTACTGCATTTAAATAACTTAAAATCAATATTTTATTTAAACTTAAAATAGTGAGATATGTATTATACATCTCACTATTTTTCTACTTTGCACATATAGTATCAATCATTTCTTTATATTCATTTTCATTATTTAAAAAATCAATATTTTTAAATTTTTTTCGCATCTTTTCTTTAATTTCCAATGAATAAGATATCGTATATGGAAGAAATCTCTCTATTTTTTTTATATATTCTATAGAAAAAAATTCAGCATTATAAGCTATAGAAAACAAAATCAACATTAAACAATCATTTTTTATCATGTCTGTTATAGCTTCATTTCTACTGTTAATTTTAAAGTTTTCTATTAATTCAATAGTAAAGTTTATTAACTTATTTGCAATTTCATCCAATAAACCCTTTTTTGACATCTCTGTCATAATAGTCTTATGATTACACTTTAAATCTTCTTTTATATCCTGTAAATCATCAGATATTTGTAATAAAAATCCATAACCAATACAAAACTTTACCTCTTCATTTGTCATAAGCCCATTTATTAAATATCCATCTACTAAAACAGATGAACCTCCCTTTTCAATAGAAATAGATAATATTTCGTCTTTATGCAAATAAGTCTCCTTATCCTGCTGTTTTAAACTCTTTACTTGGCTTTCAAATATTAATAACAATGACTCATATATTTCTTTAAAATCTTCTCTAGGATAAACCTCTTCAATATAATCTATCATCTGAGATACTTTACTTTCATGACAGTTATTAGGTTTAATTTTTTCTCCTAAGAGTCTTTTTTCTAACCAACGATTGAATAAGGCTTTATCCATTTCATTTGTCTTTGTATTATCTAAATAATTGTCTGTATATGGATATAACATACTATATGCAAAACTTGCTTTTGAATAATAGACATCTTTTCCAAATAATAATTGCAGTGCATTTGAAATCCATACATTTCTCATGGCCTGCATAATATCTTCTATAGGTAAATCATCATCAAATCCTCTAGCATCTCTGATAAATTGTTTTGTTATTTCTAAGAATTTTTTTCTATCTTCTACATTCATTTTCTCTAATTTAAAAATATTCTCTTTTTCTAGTGTTTTTTGCAAAAAAGCTTCACCTTTTTTTATCCACATTTTTCTTAGAACAACATCACTTGGACACTTTTCTAAGTGAACTGATACTTTATCTATCAATTTATCTAATTCACCTTCACACTTTTTTTGTGAATCTTCACTATATGTTTCTATTTCTTTACATAATTCGACACTTGAATTATTCCATATATCTTTACATTTGTCACAATAGCATTTAAATATATAATTTAATCTCATTTGACATCCCTACTTTCATGTCTAAACTATACCCTATATTATATCAGTACATATAACTAATATATAGTTAAAGTTATGATTGTGTATAATATTGCCATGAAAACTATTTATTTTTTCAACTTAGCTAAGGCTTCTGCAAATGGATTATTAAATACTTCTTGATTTTTATTTTGATTTTTTAGATATTGATTAACATCTTTCTTTGATGCTTTCTTTTTTTCCTCTTGTTTTCTTTTATTAAAAGAGGATAATTTTTCCCTGTACCCACAACTACAAGTAAATATTCTTCCTTCACCTTCACCACGAAGTTCTAATTTTTTATGACAATTAGGGCATCTTGAATTAGTTGTTTGTGATATGGTTTTTCTAGTATTACACTCTCTATCTTCACAAATTAACATTTTACCTTTCTTACCATTTACCTCTAGCATAAATTTACCACATTCTGGGCATCTATTTTTAGTTAAATTATCATGTTTAAATTTGCTATCACTACTTTTTACTTCTAATACAATAGCTTTTGAATAATCCTTCATATCATTTATAAATGTATTTTTATTAAGCTTCCCTTTTGAAATATCTAATAATTTCTTTTCCCACGATGCTGTAAGTTCTGGTGTCTTTAAGTCCACAGGAACTAAATCTAACAGTTGTTTTCCTTTTGATGTTATATATATATCTTTATTTTTCTTTTCCATCAAAAATGAATTGAATAATTTTTCTATTATATCTGCTCTAGTAGCAACTGTACCAAGTCCACTTTTCTCCATAGATGTTAAAAGTGTAGCCTCATTTAAGTATGGTGGTGGATTTGTCCTTCCTGAAGTCATCTTCAAGCTTTTAACTTTAAGAATATCTTTTTCCAACACATTTGGAATGCTTTCATATTCATCTTCATCATCCATATCTTTATAGCTTTCTTTCCAACCTAGATTTATTACTTTATTGCCTTTGGCTTTAAATGTCTCGCCCTCTATAGTTGCACTTATAGTTGTCTGTTCATATTCAAAGGGAGGACTTAATATTGCCAAAAACCTTTTTACGACAAGATTATATATTTTTCTTTCTTTATCTGTAAAATCACTCATAAACACTTTTTGCTCTGTTGGTATTATGGCATGATGGTCTGTTACTTTTGAATTATCAACAAAAGACTTATTAGATACAATATTACTTTTTAATAACTTATTACAAACCTTCGAATAATCACTAACATTTACAGCTTTTATTCTATCTTTTAATGTCCCAACAATATCCGAAGTTAGATACCTAGAATCAGTTCTAGGATAAGTAAGTACCTTATGGTGTTCATATAGTTTTTGCATTATAGATAATGTTTCTTTTGCTGAAAATCCAAACATTTTATTTGCATCTCTTTGTAATTCTGTTAAATCATAAAGCGCAGGTGAATATTTTTTCTTATATGATTTATTTACTTCAGATATTTTAACATCTAAATCTTTTACTTTTTTTGATACACCTTCCATCTTTTCTTTACTAAAAGTTGAGGAATTATTATTTTTATCATTCCAAATAAACTTTATATCTGAGTTGCCCTTTGTTGCAATTATCTCCAATCCATAATATTCTTTAGGTTTAAAATTTCTTATTTCTTCTTCTCTTTTCAATATCATAGCAAGAGTAGGAGTCTGCACTCTTCCACAAGAAAGCTGTGCGTTATACTTTGTTGTTAAAGCTCTAGTTGCATTTATTCCAATAATCCAATCGGCTTCTGCTCGTGCTATTGCTGAATAGTACAAATTTTCATATTCTTTACCACTTTTTAGTTTTGCAAAACCTTCTTTTATTGCTTTATCTGTACTTGAAGAAATCCAAAGACGTTTTAAAGTTTTTTTTACTTGAGATTTCTCTATTATCCATCTTGCTACAAGTTCTCCTTCTCTCCCTGCATCTGTTGCTATAACTATTTCATCTATATCATTTCTGTTCATTTGAGCCTTCACTGTATTAAACTGCTTTCCACTTTTTTTTATTACAACAGTCTTTAGATACTTAGGAAGTATTGGTAAATCTTCTAAACTCCATGATTTGTATCTTTCTCCATAACTTTCAGGGTCAGCAAGTGTAACCAAATGACCTAGTGCCCAGGTAACAATATACTTTGGTCCCTCTATATATCCATTTTTTTCATTTTTTGAACCCAAAACTTTTGCTATATCTCTTCCCACAGAAGGTTTTTCTGCTAGTACTAATATTTTTCCCATTTTAAAATACTTCCTTTCTCTTTCTCCAATCTTACACTACACTTAAAAGCTAAATAAATATACTTTTTCTTAACATTGTAACTATAATATTACCATAATTAAATCAATTCTAATTAATTATTTAATATTTTCTTCTTTTTTTATCACAAACCTATATTTAATTTGATTTACACACCTACTATCCTATTTATTTTTACGTATATTATTTAAATTTGTAAGTTTATAATTCGTAATTAGACTTATATTTTTATATTTTTTTCCTGTTTTTAAATTTTTTAGTTGACAAAACACAAAACCTTATATTAATATTATTAATACAATAAGCTATGACAAATCAATATCCGGTTAAGATTTTATAGAAGAGTTGCCATATGGCACACCGAAGGAGTAACACTCTCAGGTACTTTTTTAAAGTAGGACTGTAAAATTTACGGAACTCTGGAGAGACCCATTATGGGCGCCGAAGGGGCAAGGCATTTGTGCTCAATCTCTCAGGCAAAAGGACAGGGATTATCTACCAAAACTAGTATTATTAATACTTTTATTTTGGTTGCTAATTAGTGTATATCCAGAGCTGAATCTATTTTAGATTTAGCTTTTTTTATTACACTAGAAATTATTAATAAATTATACTAATTTCCTGTCAATTACTTCATTAAAAATTCTATTGATTGTGTAAAGCAAAAAAATGAGGGAGTGTTTTTATGAATCTAATTGATATTTTAAACAAAGTTGATGCTTTTATTTGGGGACCGCCCCTGTTGGTACTACTAGTTGGTACTGGTATATTACTTACTGTTAAACTTGGCGTTGTGCAAATAACAAAACTTCCACGTGCTCTTAAGCTAATATTTGCTGCTGAAAATAAAGGTAGTGGTGATGTTTCAAGTTTTGCAGCTTTATGTACTGCATTGGCTGCTACCGTTGGTACTGGTAATATCGTTGGTGTTGCCACAGCTATTAAAGCTGGTGGACCTGGTGCACTTTTTTGGATGTGGATAGCTGCATTCTTTGGGATGGCTACTAAATACTCAGAAGGTGTCCTTGCAATAAAATACAGAACTAAAGATAAAAATGGTCAAGTATCTGGTGGACCTATGTACTACATAGTAAATGGTATGGGAGAAAAATGGAGACCTCTTGCAATATTCTTTGCTATAAGTGGTATATTAGTTGCACTTTTAGGAATAGGTACTTTTACTCAAGTAAATTCAATAACAGACGCTATCAATAGTAGCTTTGGAGTGGACCCTAGAATTACAGGTGTTGTACTAGCAGTATTTGTAGCTTTAGTTGTATTTGGAGGTCTTAAAAGTATATCTAATGTTGCTACTAAGATAGTACCTTTTATGGCAGTTATCTATATTGTAATCTGTGGAGTCATTTTAATATCTTATTGGAATAAAATACCTGAAACTTTTGTATTGATAATTAAAAGTGCATTTACACCTACTGCTGCAACTGGTGGTTTTCTAGGTGCAACTATGTCACTAGCAATTAGAAATGGTATCGCCCGTGGTGTATTTTCAAATGAATCTGGTTTAGGTAGTGCTCCAATAGCAGCTGCTGCAGCTAAAACTGAGTGGCCAGCAGAGCAAGGACTTATCTCTATGACAGGAACTTTTATAGATACTATTATAATCTGTACACTTACTGGATTTTCTCTTGTTATATCAGGTGTTTGGTGTTCAGACTTAAATGGTGCTGTTATGACTCAAGCAGCTTTTAATGGTGCTATTCCTACATTTGGACCAATATTACTTACAGTTAGCTTAACATTATTTGCATTCACTACAATTTTGGGGTGGAGTTATTATGGAGAAAGATGTTTTGAATTCCTATTTGGTGTAAAAGGTATGAATGGATATAGAACTGTATTTGTAGCTATGGTATTATTAGGTGCATTCTTAAAGTTAGAAGTAGTTTGGATAATTGCTGATATTGTAAATGGACTTATGGCAATACCTAACTTAATAGCTTTGCTTGCACTATCACCTATAATAGTATCTGAAACTAAAAAATACTTTGAATATATAAATTCTCCAGAAAATCAACTAAAAAGAAATGCATAAGTAGAAATATATAAATAAAAAATATAAAACCCTAAACCAATATAAGAATCGATTTAGGGTTTTATATTATTTTTGTTTTAAATGAATATATCAGATTAAATATATTTACTTAGGAAGTACTACACTATATAAAGAAGCTAATATCTATTATAGTTCATCTATTTAATTTAAATCATCCTAATTAAAATTTTATTTCATCTGGATATTTCCATGCTTTAAATTCATTAATATCTACTGCCTTAGGTTCTTTAAATTGATTTAATACTAAAGACCTATAGTATATTTCTGCTACTTCTTCTACATATCTCGATTTTAACAAAGCATCTTCAAGGTCATTACTTACAGTTGTCAATCCATGCCTTTCTAATAAACATGCATCCGTATCTAATAATAACTTTGAAACACTTTTGGCTAGTTCCAAAGTCCCTGGTCTTTCATATGGAGCTATGTCTACATAACCACCATAATTAACTGACTCATATACAATTGGTATAATTGGTTTATTTGCCACTGAAAATGCTGTTGCATAGAGAGAATGTGTATGCGATATAGCATTTACATTTGCTCTCACTTTGTATATTTCAATATGCATTAGTACCTCACTACTAGGTTTAATACCTTTCTCAGCTTCTATTACATTCCCATCCAAGTCTAATACACAAATGTGTTCTGTCTTCAATTCTTCTCTTCCTATACCTGAAGGTGTTATAAGTATATATCCAGTATCCTTATCTCTAATGCTAAAATTACCAGCTTTTTCCTTACACAAGCCATAATTCTCTGCTTTAATTGCTACTTCTACAATTTTAACTTTTAAAGATTCTAGCATAATTTACCTCCAGATAGTTATTTTTGACCATAGTATGCATTTTTACCATGTTTTCTTGAAAAATGCTTGTTCATAAGTAATCTATCCATAGTATTCTCAGGACTCATTAATTCTGTATAATATGCCATCTTTGCAACTTCTTCTAAAACCACTGCATTATGAACAGCCTCTTTTGCATTTTTACCCCAAGTAAAAGGACCATGGTCATTTACAATTACTCCTGGACAGTGTATTGGGTTTTTCCCCATAAATTCTTCAACAATTACATTACCAGTTTCTCTTTCATACTCACTACTTATTTCTTCTCGAGTCATTTTTCTAGTACATGGTATACTTCCATAAAAATAGTCTGCATGAGTAGTCCCACATGCTGGTATAGATTTACCTATTTGAGCCCAAGTTGTAGCCCAACTTGAATGTGTATGTACTATACCTCCTAATTCCTCAAACTCTTTATATAAAACTAGATGAGTTGGAGTGTCTGAAGAAGGTCTTAATCTACCATCTACTATATTCCCATCTAAATCAACTACTACCATATCTTCTACAGTCATCTTATCATACTCAACACCACTTGGTTTTATTACTACTAACCCTTTTTCTCTATCTATTCCACTTACATTTCCCCATGTATAAGTGATTAATCCTCTTTTAGGTAATTCCAAATTTGCTTTTAATACTTCTTCTTTTAGAGTCTCTAACATTCTGATTCCTCCTATATTTTTTTGATAAAATTTATTTTTAGTTTGCTTTTATTATTGATTATATTTATTTAGAATGATTTTGCAGTACTAACTATATTTTCTACAGTCAATCCATAATAGTTTAATAGAGATTCTGGATTTCCTGATTGACCAAATTCATCATTTATACCTATCCTCTTTACTACAACAGGGTATTTCTCGCTTAAAACTTCTGTAACAGCAGAACCTAATCCACCTATTACACTGTGTTCCTCTACAGTTACCACCTTACCAGTATTTTTAGCTACCTCTACTATAAGTTCACTATCAATTGGTTTTATAGTTGATATATTAACTACCATAGCTTCAAGTCCCTCTTTACTTAATAATTCAGCAGATTTAATAGCTTTTGAAACCATTATTCCAGTTGCAATTATAGCTACATCTGAACCTTGTCTAAGAATCTCGCCCTTTCCAATTTTGAAATTATAATCATCATTATGTATATCTTCAGTAGTTGCTCTTCCAAGTCTTAGATATACAGGACCATTGTAATCTACAGCAGAAAATATAGCTTTCTTTGCTTCTATTCCATCAGCAGGATTTAATACAACCATATTTGGTATACCTCTCATTAAAGATATATCTTCTATAGCTTGATGGCTTCCTCCATCTTCTCCTACTGTTACTCCTGCATGAGTAGCTGCTATTTTAACATTTAAGTTTGGATATGCCACAGAGTTTCTTATTTGTTCATAAGCCCTTCCTGCTGCAAATATTGCAAAAGTACTTGCAAAAGGTATTTTTCCACAAGTAGCAAGACCTGCTGCTGTACCAATCATGTCACCTTCTGCTATCCCCATATCAAAAAATCTATCTGGAGCAACTTCTTTAAATGATATACTTTTTGTAGCTTTTCCTAAGTCTGCATCCAATACTACTATATCTTTATTTTCTGCAAGTTCTTTTAACACTTGTCCGTAAGCTTCTCTAGTTGCTATTCCCATTCCTATAGACCTCCTTCTAAATCTTTCAATGCTTGTTCTGCTTGTTCTGCATTTGGAGCTGTTCCATGCCATGCAGCATTATTTTCCATAAATGAAACACCTTTACCTTTTACAGTCTTAGCTATTATTACTGTTGGTTTTCCTGTAACTTTTTTAGCTTCATCTATTGCATTTCCTATTTCATCAAAACAATGTCCATTTATTAGTATTACATTCCATCCAAAAGATTTAAATTTGCCATCTACTGGACTAACATTCATTACTTCTTCATTAGAACCATCTATTTGCAATCCATTTAAGTCAACAAATGCAATTAAATTATCTAATTTATAATGTGATGCTGTCATTGCAGCTTCCCATATTTGTCCTTCTTGAATCTCGCCATCTCCTAAAATAGTGTATACTTTATAGCTTTTATTATCTAATTTACCAGCTAATGCCATACCATTTGCAGCAGATAAACCTTGTCCAAGAGAACCAGTAGACATATCTACTCCTGCTACCTTTTTCATGTCTGGATGTCCTTGTAACTTAGAAGTAAATTTTCTTAAACTTATTAAATCCTTTTTTTCAAAATAACCTCTTTCTGCCAAAGTTGCATATAATGCTGGTGCAGAATGCCCTTTTGATAATACAAATCTATCTCTATCTTCATCATTAAATTTTATAGGGTCTATATTCATTTTTTCAAAATACAATACAGTTAATATATCTACTATTGACAGCGAACCTCCTGGGTGTCCAGACTTAGCTTCTGTTATACTTTTTATAATACTTATTCTTATGTTTTTAGCTATTTGTTTTAGTTTTTTATTCATTTTTATACCTCTTAAATTTTTATATTTCTACTAGGATTTTATTAAAATTTATTTCTCTGTTTGCCATTTTACGCAGAAATTCTCCTACCTCATTAAGACCTATTTTATGTGAAATCATTGGTGTAAAAATAATATCTCCTTTTCCCATAAAATCTAATGTTGCGGTCCATGCTCTTCCAGGATAAGGACTTGTATATGAATTCCAAGAACCTTTCAAAGTAAGTTCTCCACGTAATATGCTCTCCGTAGCTTTTGCACTAAGTGGTAGTTCTGTATGCGAAATACCTACAAATACTATAGTTCCTCTTTTTTTTGCTATAAGTAGAGATCGCTCTTGAGTAAACCTACTACCAGCAGTCTCTATGACAATATCAGCACCACCATTAGTTATTTTTTTTATTTCTTCAATTGCATCTACTTCTTTTGAATTTACTGTATAGTTCGCTCCTAGACCTTTAGAAAGTTCTAGCTTTTCATTGAAAATATCAACAGCTATAATTTTAGATGCTCCAAAAACCTTTGCCCATTGTAAAGCAAACTGACCTATTGGACCACACCCTAGTACAACTACACTATCTCCTACCTTAATATCTGCTTTTGCAATCCCATGATATGCTATAGTTGCTGGTTCAATTCCAGCAGCAGTTTCATAATCTAATGTATCTGGTAATTTTAAAACATGCTCTTCAGGAACTTTCACATACTCTGCTAAAGCTCCATTTACTCTTGTCCCAATTATATTGTAGTCATTACATAATCCGAAATTCCCCTCTTTACAATAACCACATTCTCCACAAGGAACTAATGGGGCAACAGCTACTCTATCTCCTACTTTAATACTCTTTACTTTTGACCCTACTTTAGCAACTTCACCAGAAAACTCATGTCCTAAGATTAATGGATATGCTGTACCTCCACTCAATCCACTAACCATAGACCTAGGTAAATCCGAGCCACATATTCCAACATATTTAACATTTACAAGTACTTCTCCATCTGTTATTTCTGGTATATCAACCATTTCATATCTAACATCACCTATATCGTATAGTACTGATGCTCTCATCTTATTTGCCATATAAACCTCTCCCTTCATGCTATA
This sequence comes from Clostridioides sp. ES-W-0018-02, assembly GCF_020658175.1. Taxonomy (NCBI): domain Bacteria; kingdom Bacillati; phylum Bacillota; class Clostridia; order Peptostreptococcales; family Peptostreptococcaceae; genus Clostridioides; species Clostridioides sp. ES-W-0018-02. The sequence continues at coordinate 979,833 of NZ_JACVVY010000001.1, forward strand.
CACTTATATATAGCAATATTTATGCCATACAAAAAACAAATAATTCATATCTACAAATACCTTACATACAAAGCATTTTGACAGTGTATAATACATTTTATAAAATCAAATTACATTATTGTATAAATATAAAAAAATATGTTTTAAATAACAAAATAAAATTCATAAAATTAATAGTTGAGCACAATAAAACAGAATCCTAATATTTATCAAAATAAAAAGAAATCTACATTTCATTTATAGATTTTCAGATAATCTCTGATACTCCTATAAAATCAATTATAGATTTCTTGATTCATTGTATTCTTATATTTAATAAACTTAAGCTATGCTACTACAGGTTCTTCTGCAACATTTTTAAGTGCTTGTTTTTCTAAATATTCAAGTATACTTGTTTTATTCTTTCTAAATAATGCCCATAAGACAAAATAAATTACAACTGCTAATCCTATATAAATTGGATTTGCACTTAAGAATGCAAAGAACACTAATCCCATCAAAGGTTTTCCTAGTATATTGAAACTTGTTATAAGCATAGCTCCAGCTGGTATAGCAACACCTACACTTGTAGCCATATCTGTAAATAATGGAGCTGTAGATGTACATATATATAATCCTAATCCAAACCATATTATACCTGAAACTATTACTTTTGGTATATTACCATTATGTACTGCAACTAAACCTTGTACCATATATGGAATTGCAAGTAAGTCTACAACTGGTAATACCTGATTCCCTGGAAGTATCATAGCTACTACAAGCATTATTGGAATTAAGATAAGACCTGATATTAAAGTTGCAGGTTCACCATATCCCACAGCATCATTTACTGCTATATACCACTCGCGATTTCCAGCTTTTTGCATAATCTTTCTAGCAGCTTCTGTTATAGGTGCAAATGCTTGAGCAAACATACTTGCTACTTTTGGGAATATTGCCATAACAGCACTTGTAGATATACCAACTTTCATTATTTCTCCCCAAGCTTCCATAGTAGTTATTCTAGTCATATTACCTAGTATACCAATAAACATACCCAAGAAAAGACCTAGAGTAATCGGCTCACCTAAAAATCCTAATTTCTTTTCTAATTCTTTAGGGTTTAACTTTATTTTATTTAGTCCAAGTTTGTTATATATAGGGTCTGCAAATACTGCAAAGACAGAAGCTTCAACATTGTGCATAGCTATTATTGTACAATTAGGATATCTATAATAACTAGACCATCTCTTTGCAACTAATTCTGATATTAATAAACTGTATAAGTTTAACAAGACCATACATCCTATACCTAAAGGGAAATTGCCTGTCACTCCTATTACCATTGCTCCCCAAACCATATAGGAATAATTATTCCATAAATCTGATGGTTGGAATACATCTGTCCACTTTACTAAAAATAAAATAGTTTGCAATAATATTCCAAGACCTAAGTATATCATACCTGCACTTGTTGAAAATGCAACTAATGATGTAGCTTGCCAACCAACATCAAACACAGGTAAATTTACTCCTGTACTATCTACCATTCTATTAATTACTGGTGTTATTATTGGTGTAAATGAATTTAATATTAACGTAAAACCTTGCAAAGCAACACCTGCATATACAGCTGAAAGAAACGATTTCTTAGTAGTCACTTTAAATATTTTTGCTATTATGAATATTATAATTGGAACTATAATTGCAGAACCAAATGTATCGATTATAGATTTCATAAATGTTAACATCTTTTACCCTCCTATTTCTAAACATTTATCAAATTAATTAAATATGTCTAAATAAATATCTTTTTGTTGTCATTTTTATTCTAATAAATTCTTAAATGATGCCACTTTAATTAAATTTATTTTGATAGTAGTTATTTGAATAATAGTTTATTATAGTATCTAAATTATTAATTTAAATACTATAAACACTATTTATTTAAACTATCAATAACCTTTAAAACTTCTTCAAAGAATGCATCTTCTCCTATACCAGTAAGACAAGCAAATGCATTTATAGTTGGTATTCCGTAATCACCTGATTGAAGTGGGCTTGTAAATGTTATAAAATCAAATCTTCCTGATTGTGCCAAATTTAATGCTTCTGTTGGTCTAGCCTCTGTTGTTGTAATAGATATACCCTTATCTCCTAATACTTCTTTTAATTTACCTGCCACCATTGATGATGTAACTGTTCCTGAACCACATACTGATAATACATTAAATTGTTTCATAATAATTTCCTCCTAATATTATATTTAAGTTTTATTTTATATAAATTAAATTGCTCAAAAGTTAATACTGCTTTTAAGTTTCTAATTTTCTATTATTTACTTCTAAAACATCTTTTCATTATATTTCTATAAAATTTAATAATTCAGCTACTTCTTCTTTTGTTGATGCATTTTTTATATCTCTCAACAGCTTTATATTCTGAAAAACTGACATTAAATCTTTTAATAATTTTACTTGAGAGTCTGGATTCTTTACTGCTAGTAAAAATACAAGCTCCACATCTAATTTATCTGTTGGGTCTATCATTGAATTAAATTTTACTGGATTTTTCAATATTCCTACAGCTACATTAGATTCATTTACATGTTGTGAGTCTGTATGTGGAATCGCAACACACATTTCTCCAATATTAAGCCCTGTAGGTAATGTTTTTTCTCTTTTCAAAACGGCATTTATATATGTATTTTTTACATATTTTTTTTGATACATTTTATTTCCTAATTCTCTGATAATACTTTCATAATCATTAGCTTCTAAGTCTAATGATATTAAATCTACATTCATTACTCTAACTCCTCTCAAATTGTTGCTATATCTATATATTTTTAAATTTATCAAATATAATCTTCTTAAAATCTTCTTTATCAAAACACTGTTTAGCACTATTCATAAACTTTTCATCTTTTAAAATTTCAAGAACATTCTTAACAATATCTTTATCATTAGTCTTAAAAACTGGCATAAATACAAAATTCACATTGCCTACACCCCAGTCAATAGGGTTTTTTAATTTAATAAAAACAAATCTTGTACTATTTACTGTAGAAGAATCTCCATGAGGTACACCTGTAGCCCCTTTAGAATAGGTTGGAAGCATTTCTTCTCTATGTAGAACTGAATCCAAATAATCTTTTTCCACATATCCTTTATTGATAAGAATTGAACATACATATTCTAGTAAATCCTTTTTAAAATATATATCTGGCTCAAATATTACTAAATCCTCATCAAGCATTCTTCCATATCCTTTAATTTGACTATCATCTTGCTTTTTTGAAAGATAGATATCTAGGTTTTTAAAAACATCTTTATTATATGGAATAAAATTTATGCCTGGTATTTTGGGATTTATTGTACCAACAATGGCTAATATATTATTTTTTTCTCTTAATTTTTCAATTTTATAGGGAAGATTCTCATCCAAAGCACTCATTTGATAACATTTAGTATTGTTGTACTTTTCTTCTAATGTTTTGCTTATGTACTTAGCGGTTCCCTCTCCAGTAAGACATAGGGCTACAATTGCATTGGTTTTATCTATATGCTTTTCCAGTTCATAATTATATCCCATCCTATCTTTTACAAGAGAAAAAAACATTTCATCAAGTTCTTCATCTCCCATAGAAACTTTCCTAGCTGCTTCTAATGCCATTAAAAGATCTACTCTATCAATAGTTTTAGTATTTATGTTAGTTCTCTTATTTACTATTTGTCCTATATTTGTAAGTGACCCAATATCAACTAGAAATAATATTCCTTTCCCTTGGTCTATTATTTTTGACAACTCCACCGCCTTGTTATATATATTCATTGGTTTTTCATCTAAAGGCATGTCTATGGCCACAGGAAATTTTACTCCCAAAAGCTCTTTAACAACATTTACAGTTTCTGTAGCTATACGACCATGAGAGATTATTATCAATCCAACTTTATCTTTTTTTACTTCATTCTTTAGGGCTGATTTTATATAAAGTGTTATAAATCCAATCTCATCTTCTGGAATCTTAATTTCATTTGTATCTTCAATTTTTATTGCAAAGCGTTTTGCTATTTCATATTCTTTTGAAAAATCTATTTTTATTTTTTCTAAGTTTACATTTATTATCTTTTGATTTAGTTTAATCCTTTTTATTGCTTCTTCTAAATGTATTGCTAGATATTTAAATGCATTTTTATTTACTTCTAAATTAGTATTTTTTTCAATTATATTATTCATTAGCTCTTTTACCAGTTTTACTAGACTATCACTTACAAAGCTATTTAAATCACTCATTGAGAAGATTTCTTCATCGTTTTCTAGATTAAACTTTATGTCAGCAAATCTATTTAAAACAAAAGTCCATAAAATGTTTTCTATGTCAATATCTTCAATATCTAGAGACTTTAAATCATAATATTTCTTTTCAATTGTTTTATATATATCCTCTGGTAATATGTACTCATCATTCACAATATTTTCTTTTATTGAGGATTCCTCTACATTAAATGGTATAAATATAGCATTTTTTAAATACTTTCTTATTTCTGTGTATTCAACCTCTTGAAAAGCAGCATCTTTGAAAGAATCCTTAAGCTTTAAAACTTCATTTATATCTACTACTACTATTGATTCACAATCTTCATCTTTAGAATTTATAAACTTCATAAAAGCTCTTGCACAAAGAACCTGAATCATATTTTGTAATTGCCCTATATTTCCACTAAATTTTTTTAATGCAAGTATTTCAATCACATTTTTATCTACAAATATTTTTGCATTTATTCTGTTACACTCTTGTTGAAAGATATTGTATATAAGGTCTATTTTTTCTTTTAGCAGTCTATCATGTAATGATGGTAATGTTATTAGCATTGGTATTCTTCTTCTAAATGTCAACAATAAATTAGTCTCTACGTTTTCAGTAGTTGCTCCAATCAGTATCATGCTTACCTTTCTTTCAGCATTAGTTTCACCTAATCTTCTAAATTTGCCTCTGTCTAAAATAGAAAATAGTATTTCTTGACCTTTTGGAGGTAATCTATGAATTTCATCTAAAAATAAAACTCCTCCATCAGCTTCTTCTACAAGACCTGGTGTATCATATTCAGCTCCTGTAAATGCACCTTTTTTATATCCAAATAATAAAGATAACAATAATTGTGGATTATCACTGTAATCAGCACAGTTAAATACAACAAAATTAGAATTTTCTTTTATTACCTTTTTTTTCTTTGCAAACTCATACATATGTTTAGAAAATAAACTCTTACCAACTCCACTTTCTCCTACAATTAAAGTGGGAAGACCTTTTGGAGGATACAATATAGCAGACTTTGCTTGTTCTACAGCATTTCTAAGACTTCCCTTATTTCCAATCAAAGTTTCAAACGGGTCGCTTGATTTTTCTTCAATTACCTCTACGATTTCCATTTCTAAACTTTCTTTAGGTAAAATTTCCTCTACAACTCTTCTTGATATATTGAATCCTTCTGTCATCAACTCTCTGGTAATTTCTGAAATAGAAATATCCTTGCTGTTTTGCAATATTGCTGAAATCGCTGACTTTAAATAAGGATATCTTCTTTGTCTCGAATTACTTATATTGAGTTCTTTCCTTAGATTAGTTATATTTTCTCTAGTTGTATTTAAAAACTTTGCTATTTGAACATCTGTTAGTGGGTCTTTTTTATTTTCTGTATTTATGATGTTTACAAGTTTATCTCTCAACTCCATGCTTGATAACTCCTTTCTTGATAAATATATAAGCAACTATCATGCCATACTTATTTCAATACTTTTTTTCTTTGCAACGCTTGTAAATGACTACTTTTTCATAAGCATTCATACATTTTGATAAACATTTGCTTTTTGTACATTTAGTAATTTACTAAATGTATTAACTGTTTTTGATTGCTGATATTATAATTCATAATATAGATTATCATATAAATTAGTTATAAAATTAGGATTGAAAAGTTTATTTAATTAGATATAATATTATATATCTACTCAACAAAGAATTTATGAACCCTTATGCTTTTAACACTTTCTGTTTTTAAATTTTAATTCGATATAATAGTATTTTATTAAATGCTCATATACACAGTAATTTAATCATATCTCTAACTGAGGCATGACTTTATATGACATATTATACTATTTTATTTATAAAAATAATTTACAAGTATTAAAATTACACACAGAGAGGAAAATAATATGAAAACATTTAAATCTGAAGCTTTATTGAAATACTCTGCAAAAGATATATTTAATATATTTATAAAATCTGCAAGACTAAATTTCCCTAATTTTAACGAGAAGAGGGCGGTAGGTACATTTGTACAACAAAAAAATAATAAAAGATTTAAGGTTGAAATAACTAATTTTGAGAAGAATAGAATATATGAGATAAAAACAAGCAATAACAGAGAAAGTTTTATTACTAGATATGAACTTATACATATTGATTTAGAAAATACAAAACTTATTTTCACTGAAAGTGAAAGTGATAGAAATATATTTGGAAAAATTAATTCACTTATTGTAAGAATCTTATTTGGAAAAAGACAACCAGATGAATTTAATAATTTTATAAAAAAATTAGAACTAGAACTAGCAAATAAAAAGATTAATTCATAAATATAAATTAAATACTATTGTACTTAAAAACAATTAAATATATTTATTATAGAAATTAAATAGTTAAATAATTTATACTATAAGATAAATAAGGAGTACTTTTAATTATCTTTATTCTATGCAATTACCTAATAATAAAAGCTGTAGATTTTACCTACAGCTTTTTTAGATACTACTTATTTACATTGTTAAGACCTTTTGAATCTTATTGAAATACTTTATTCGCCTTAATACTCATAGTAGATTACATCTTTATACTCATCAAAAATCTTCTTATTTAACTCATCTCCACCGTCTATATTTGCACTATAAAAAATTGGTGGATTCTTTAACCCTCTATTAACTAACTCTTGAGTAACTTGAGCTATAATAGAATTCATAACAGTGGTTGCAATTACAGTAGACGTTGGACTAACTTTTTGATTTAGTCCATCTATGTCTACACAGGCATCTCCCTTTTGACCATGATTATCTATTACTAAATCACACACCTCATAAAGATTTTTTCTTGAAGAATGTCTTGAAGATACGCTCTTTGAATAACTTAAATTAGTTATACATATTACTGTTGCCATCTTTTTTTTAGCTTCTATAGCAAACTCTATACTTACTGGATTTCTACCAGATACTGAGTGAACTATAACTACATCTCCTTCTTTAATTGGAGTCTTATCAGCTAGAGCTGCACCATATCCTTCTAGCCTTTCCATCTTACTAGTGTGAGTTATCGGTGCTGTATCTAGCATTAGAGACTTTGCAAATACTGGATTTATAAGAACACAGCCACCTGCCCTGTAGAATAATTCTTCTGTTAGTATTCCTGCATGTGAAGCCCCAAAGGAAAATATAGCACTTTTGTTTTCTATTGCCTCAACAAGGATTTGTACTGCTTTTTCCATATTGACTTTTTCTTCATTTTCTATTATGTCAATTAATCTTTTTATCTCATCTATGTATTTAAATTTCATACTTATAATACTCCTCCAAATAATGAACCTATAAACTTACTGATTATACCAAATAATGAAAGGTCGTTACCACCAAATATTAGTATCCAGTTTTTAATAGTTCCTGAGTAAATTACAGCAGATATTCCTACTAAAGCTACCATAAGTATTGCAGCTACAGCTGTACCTATTATAGCTCCACGTATACCACCTTGCGATTCTCCTATTACTGCTGCTGCTCCGCACTCAAAGAATGAAGTTATAACAAGTGGTATAATTAACATGTTAAATATATTGAAATAGTTACATATTAAAATCATAGCTGTAGATGTTAACATAGCAACTAAAAATCCTATTAATACAGCATTTGGCTTATAGTTAAATAGTATTGGACAGTCAAAAGCTGGTAGTGCGTTTGGTACAACTTTTTCTGATATGCCTTGGAATGCTGGCATTATTTGATTTATTAACATTCTTACCCCATGAAGCATGATTATAAGACCTGCCCCAAAAGAAAGACCTTGCTTTATTGCATATGTTCCAATAAACTCATTAGCATCCTTAAATGCCCCTGGTATTACTATTCCAACAACTATAAACATTAAAAATACTGCCATTCCACCACTTATAGATATTTCTCTAAAGAATGATAAACTTTGAGGTATGTTTATATCTTCTGTAGACTTTTCTTTATTTCCTACTAACTTAGCGACAAACCCTGATACAAGTGCTAAACAACCTGCTGGATGCCCTAGTGTAAAAGATTCATCTCCAATAACGTCAAATACATACTTTCTTAATAACCATGGCATTATTGACCAGTAAAGTGCTGATAGTACTGCTGCAAAAGCTATTAATACTCCACCACCTAATCCAGCTTCAACTCCTGATGCTACAAATATAAACGGAAACCAGTAAAGCATGTGACCTGTTAAGAAGATTGTCTTAATAGATGTAAATCTTGCTATCATTAAATGAAGAGCTAGACCTACAAACATAGCTAAACCTATAACTCCTCCATAACTTGCAGTAAAAGTAACATCACTTAAACCTTCTGTTACCGCACCACCACTTATACTTTGGAAAGCTCCATTAATTGGTGCTATCGAACTGACTAACATACCTGTTCCAGTTTCCATAATTATGATTCCAAAAGCTGCAAGTAATGCCCCCTTTATAACATCTGATGCTTTCTTTTTCTGTAATATAAGACCAAATGCTGCTATTAATCCAATTAGCATAGACGGATTACGTAAAATATTATTTGAAATAAAATCAAGCATTATATTTTTTTAGTGATAGGTTAACTATTTAAGTTTTCTACCACTAAAATCCCCCTCTCTTGCTTACTATTTTTAATTTCAGTAAGCTTTTATTTTATGTCGATTAACTTAAATTTACTTTTAAATTTACTTTTTTAAATTTATACTATTTCTTATCATTTAAAAAGGTTTGAACAACTTCTGTAACTTCTGCTAAGTCCATATACTTCTTAACTGGATATACTGGTACATTACAAGTTCCTTTTAATTCATTTAATAATTCTTGGCTTGTAAATATACAGTCACAATCAGCTCCTCTAGCTGAGTTTATATCTGTATTTTCTACTTCACCTTCTATACTTAACTGCTTTAAAACCTTTTGTATCGTCATTTTTAATACCATTGATGAACCTACACCAAATCCACATACTGCTAATATTTTCATTTTAAATTCCTCCTAATTTTGTTTATTTATAAGTTCTAGTATTGAGGTTTTGTCTCCATTAATTATTAAATTTATATTTTCTTCTTCATACATCATTTCTGAAAGTGATGCTAATGCTCTGATGTGAGTAGTGTTATCTATAGCAGCTAGTACCATAAATATATTCACTGGCTTTCCTAATAAATCAACCTCATCTTTTACTATAAGTAAAGACATGGCAAGTTTGTTTACCCCTTCTTTAGAACTTGCATGTGGTAGAGCAAATCTATCAGCTAAAACAATATAAGGTCCATACTTTTCAACTGACTTTATCATATTTTCTATATACAAGTCTTCTATAGAGTTGTCTTCTAACAATGGTTTTGAGGCTATTTTTATTGCTTCTTTCCAATCTTTAACATTTTTTATTATATTGACCCTATCTTCATTAATTAATTCCTTTAACATTGGTTGATACATCTCTCCTTCATCTATCTTATGTATTATGTTTAATAAGTCAGCTTTTAGTGATTCTTCGTTATTAATAACTCCATTTTTTCTTATCGCCTGTATTATCAGTTCAAGATTGAAATACTTCTCATTTTCTTTTACACTTATGAGTTTGTTCATCAGTAATTGAATGTCTGATGTTGTTAAAAGAGGATTCACAACTATTACATTACTTACATTTTGTATGTCTATGGTTGTAATTATGTAATCATAGTATATATTTACTTCTTTTAGTTGCTTAATAGATACTATACCTACTATTTCTATAGTTGGTATGTATTTGTATAGCTGTATTTCCAAACTCTTTGATACCATAAGACCATTAGGACAAACTAGTAAAACTTTATTCTTTCTTAGACCATTATCTCTAGAACCTCTTAAGTATCCTCCAAAATATGCTGCTATAAATCCTATTTCTTCTTCTCTTATACCTTCAAATACAGGAAACTCTTCTTCATTTTCTATAATTGACTTTATAATCTTATAAAGTGACTTATGTTTATACTTCGTTTCGTCTAGCATAGGGTTGCTAATAGGAAACTTAAATCTTATTCTGTTGTAAGAAGAATGCAAGTGCCTTAAAATATTTTTTTTAAACTCATGTTTACTTTCTAATTTTATTGCTGTATTTACTTCAAACTTGTCTATAAGTTTATCTACATATTCTTCAACAACATCTTCCTTAACTTCACTATTTAAACTAGGAAGTGAACTTACATAAGCACATACATAGGCTTGTTCATTTTCATTAGCTTCTTCACACAAAAGTTCTTTACAATTATTAAAGTAACTAATTTTTTTAGCTTCATTTAGATATTTATAAGAATACAAGGTTTTCCCATCTCTTATTCTTTTATTTAGAAACTTTGTAAACTTAGTTAAATTTAATAAAGAGTAATCTGTAAGGTTTATGCATCCCTTTGTATCAAAGTCAGTTACTTCCTTACTTATAGAATTAATTTCTAATACATTTTCTTGTGTAAGTATCAAGAAAAGTTCTCTAATAACATATTCATCACCTATTACTTTGTACTTTCCCTTGTACTCTAATTTTAGTCCCATTGTTTGAAGGTGCTTTTTTATATCAGTTATTGTTTGTACTACTGTGTTTTTTGAAAGTAACATTTCATTTGTTAGTTTTTCTATTGATATTTTTTCATCATGTAATATCTTGTTTAATATAAAAGTTTTTCTATATTCACTATCTAGAAATTTATCTTCTTCAGCTGAAATTATTTTTCTTACATTACCTAAGTTACCTTCAAATATAAATTTGTGCTTTATATTTTTTATATTACCTCTTTTTCCTAGTTCTTCATTTATAGATAGGATATCGTAATAAACAGTTCTTTTTGATACATTAAACTTTTCTTGTAGCTCTTGTGATGTTACATTGTTATTTTTAATAATAAAATCTAATATTTTTTTAGCCCTTTCCTTCATACTGCCTCCTTAATTTTATTATCTATATTTTACATACATAGTGCCATACCAAATAATTGCACATGATTTTACCTTATTCTATAATTTTGCACAGTTTAACCCTAATCTAAAAGATAAATGATACTAAAAAGTATTTTTTAAAAAATATGGGAATGGCATAGATTATTTTTTCAAAAAAACAATCTATACTGAGTAAAAAATCCCTAAGTTGTGTCTACTTAAATAAATAGTACTGTAATGATTTAATACAATCAAATACAATTATTACCATACAGATTGAAATAAGTATCTTTGCTAAAATCAGAAAAACACAGAATTTAGTATGAAGGTATGATACGATATATTTAACAAATAAATTGAAAGATAACAAATCAACCATCAAATAAAATAATGTCTATTATATTTATTATCAAGAAATTTTTGAAAGTAAGGAGAATTCGTATGGAACTGTTTAGCAAAAATAAAAAAGAAACAAAAGTCGAAAAATCAGAAGTAAAGCAGTATATTACTGGGGCAGGTGGCTGTATTGTCAGCAAATCGATTCTCAATGGAACATCAAAACTGAGGTGGCTTTTTAGAGAGCATAGTGAGTTTGGAAATGGATGGATTGCTTTTGGTGATACAGATACACAAGAGTATGTAGACAATCCCAAGAATATGGCAATTGTAGATTTTAATACACTTATTAACGTTGAACCAACTACTTTGAATATTTTTTATATGCCCATAGGAACTGATTTAGAATTTCACTCTAATAAAAGTGGAAAATATTTTATTGATACAAATACAGGAAAAGAAATTAGAGAACAAGTTAAACATCCTGCTCAAATAGCATTTGAAAAAAACCTAAAATTTCTAAATCAGGAAAACTATTCAATAGAATTCTTTCAAAGCTTGTTTCAAAGAAGTGAGAAACTTGAACCATTCATTATAGGAGAAACAGATTTCCCAAGTGGAGAAGTTGTCCTTGCAGACCCTCTTGCGTATTTAGGTAGTGAATATATGACTTATTTAGAAAGAAAAATACCTGTTGGAAGTTATTCGGTAGAAATTTCTATCTGCCATTCTAAAATTGCAGGACTTAGAATTGCAGCATCAAGATTGATTATCAATGACAAAAAACCTATCAAGTATGAAATTGCAATGCCAAAGGGAAAGAAATGCGAAGATTTTGGAAAGTCAGGAGCATGGACTTTCTTTGGTGTGGATACAGGATTAGCCTGTTTTTCAGACGCAAAAGTTGCAAAGGAGTATAGTAATTTTATAACAAAATGGCAAAATGAAAATCCAGGTAAAAACAAATATAATGATTATTTTGCAACACTTTTTCAAAAAAGTCATGAAATGCATCCAAATTTACAGAATAAAAATGGCAATTTCTTACTTTTAAAATTACCACAAACATCCTACAGATTAATTATGTTCACAAGCGGTATAGGTGATGGTATTTACAGCGGATATTGGGGGCTTGATGCAGATGGAGAGGTCGCAGAACTTGTAATCCCATTTATGAATCCAACATATTTTTAAGATATTAGGTTGATTATCAGTTTAAATTTATCATTAATATTAGTATTATACACAATATATGTTTGCCTCTATAAGAAAATATTTTGAAAAATACAATTTTCTTATAGAGTTTTTTTATAATTACTTTTTAATTACCTTTTTTCATTAGAAAGATATCATCTTTAGACCTATTTTTGAATATAAATACTACAAACATTATTTCTTTTTATTTTTTGTTCTTGAAGCATGCTTAATAATCCATTGACATTCTTTTGTTATATTTTCTGTTTGCCAACTAGAAATAATTAATTCAAATTTATCTTGCTCTTCTTTGTATAAATCATTTAGATTATTTGCTACACTCTTTTGAATTGTTTTATCTGTATCATTTTTTAGATTAGACAATAATTCAAAATAAGTATCAAAGTATTCTAAGGCAACATACATTTTTTTTGCCCATGGCAACCGTATTCTGAGGCATTCACTGGCTAATCGACGAACTCTTTTATTACTATCTTTACTCCATTTTAAAAGCAATTCCATAGACTGTTCAGGAAAATTATTTATTATAGTACGCATACAATATTCACTAGTAAATCTTTTTGTCAACTCCTTACTGAAAGTTGTACTTACTTCAAAATTTTCTCCACCAAACTTCTCTACATACTTTCCAATGGGCCATAACCAATAACCCTCTGTAAACATGCCTAAACTGCCTTCTAACTCTGGACCTAATATATTCTCAAAAACATTAATAGTATCTGAATAGTTTAAATTGATAGACTTTTTTAAAGCATTTGCTAATAACTCTTGCCTTTCATTGAATTCTAACAATTCAATAGTTGGTTTTGTTAGTGAAAAAAACTCATTAATAATAAATTCTGGATATACTGATTTTATTTTTTCAGCTAAGAAGTTTACATATTCAATGTCATAGTAGTCTTTCACTTTCTTAGCCATCTTTTCTAAACCCTGTCAATAAATGAGAAATCGCTTTATAAACTTGATTTTTATCTAAAATATTGCTTTCTGCAAGAAAAATAGATAAATCATTTAATGCACCAGAAATCATATGTGAAATCATATGAATATCAAACTCTATTAATTTCCCATTTTTTTGTGCAACTAAGAGTTGTTCTTCCAAAAGTAAAACAGAATTCTCATTATCCATTTTTTTCCACTTTGTCCATTCTATAATATTGGGTGCTTCGATTAATAATATTCTTTTGTTAGATTCTAAAGTAGCTGATTGTACAAATCCAACACAACCTAAAATTAACTGTTCCCATATATCTTCGGATTTCATAGCTTCTTTTTCTACATTTAATCCAACTTCATACTGAACAAGATTTAAAACTGCTTTAAATAGATTTTTTTTATTTTTAAAATGGTGATATACTGCACCTCTAGTCATATTAGCTTCTTCTGCGATAGCTTCTAATGATGTCTTCTCATAGCCATAAGTAGAAAAATGATTACGTGCAATAGCAATCAAATTTTTTGTAGTATTTATAGATGCTAATTCTTTTTTATTTTTGTTCATTTTCTTTACCCGATTTCTTATAATTTTTAAGATACTCATTTGATGGCGGAATTATTTGAATAATATCAACCAAAATTTTACTTGGAGTTTCAATAATAAAATGTCTTTGTCCAAATTCTTCATTTTTTATATCTAATAAAAGTGATGATTTTTTTCTACTAATTACTTCTGAATATACAGTGTTTACGTCATTAACTTCAATATTAAGAATAAGGCCTTCACACTGTTTTCTATAAAGTTTAGGTATTGAATCATGTGAACTATCAATCAATGCCAACTCAAATTCATCATTGTCTTTTAAGCTAATATACCAATCACTATTAAAGGTTTCCTTGAAATCAAATAATTCTATAAAAAAATCTGCTTCTTTTCTTATATCATTGCACATTAGTACAGGATAAAAACTATTTTTCATAAAAATAAGCTCCTTTATATTTGGTATCATCAATATAACATACGGACAGTATGTATGTCAATTTTTTTTGAATAAGTGAGATTGAGAATTTATTTTAAAAGAAATATCTAAATTATCTTATAATCTTCCAGTTACCATCATTTTGAACAACAAGAGTGGGACGAAACAATACATTTCAACTGATTTAATTTTTATTTCAAAATCTATTTTAGATTTTCATGACATAAAAATATACTCCCTTCATAGCATCATTTGTTATTATTTCAACTGTATACTTATAAAGGGAGCATATCAAAATTTCCAGTAATATTGAATAAGAAAAATATATTTACACAAATCTATCTATATTCTCATAAAATTAATTAAAAGTATTCCTTTCTTTAAAAGTATCTATATAATTGTTTTGTAAGAAACCTTTCAATATCTTAATTTTTCTGTAAAAATTATATTATGTCTTGAAATTTTATTTTAATCTATCTTTATTTCTTCTTCATATTTTTGAAATTCTAAATTTGCTTTAAACAAATCCCCATCTATCTCTATATAGAATTTTCCACCTTGTAAGTTTACTAAATCTCTTGCAATAGCAAGTCCTAACCCACTACCTTCAGTATTTCTTGATTCGTCAGCTCTTTTAAATCTTTCCATAATTTCACTTGGGTCAAAATTTAACTCATATGACGATATATTTTTCATAACAACCTTTACATTGTCACCATTTTCATAAACATCTATATAAACTCTAGTACTTTCTAAAGAATACTTAGCTATATTTGACAATAGATTTTCAAAAACTCTATACATTCTTCTTCCATCTGCCCATATATAAACTTTTTCATTTGGAACATTTAGTCTTATACTTAAATTATTTGTAGATAACTTTTCTTCTAGTTCACCTATACTTTGCCTTAAGAGTTGCACCAAATCAATTTTACTAATTTGTAACTCTATATTTCCACTACTTACTCTACTTGCTTCAAATAAATCCTCTATCAATAATTTTAACCTCTTTGACTTTGATTCTAATACATTTATATAATCGTTTATATATTCTGGTTGTATAGAATCTTCTTTTTTAATTAAATCTACATAATTTATTATAGAAGTAAGTGGAGTTTTTAAATCATGAGATACATTAGTTATAAGGTCAGATTTCATCCTTTCACTTTTTACCTGTTCTTCTATTGCTTTATCCAGACCTTCTCCAATATTATTTATATTTTCTGCTAAAGATGTAAAATTATCATTTCCACTAATTTTTATCTTATAGTCTAATTCACCATCTTTTATTTTTTCGGTACCTTCTATAACATAACTCAAATAAGAAAGCCTTTTGGTTATATAAAGTGCAAAACCCAAAAATATACATATAGAAAATAACAATCCTAGGCTCACACTTTGAACACTAATTACAATTGTTAAAACCAAAGATATTATTACTATACCAATAACTTTTCTTGCTAAAGATACTTTTTTTATAGCGTTAATGACCTCCCTTACAGTTTTTATTAACCATAAAATCACCCTTACTATAATACTTGACTTAAATATACATATTTTATTTTCTAAATGACTTAACTGAACAGTTATAAAAAATATATTATTTGAAATTAGTAATGATGCTATAGAAATTAGTAATATAATATAAATATCATAGGATGTATCAATAACATACAGAAATAGAAGTATTATTGAGGTAACTATTATTACTGCATTAAATTCCATAGGTATTTTATTGTATATTAATAAAAATACATTGTCTTTCTTTAATGCCTTGTATTTAATTCGTTTACATAATATAATGGACAATAAACATATAATAGCTAAAATTAAACTAGCTACAAAAAATAATTGCACTTTTTCTGTAGCTTGCTTAAACGTTTCAAAGTTATTGTATACAATTCCATCTTCAATACTTAACTCTTTAGGAAAAGATACATAGACTTCAAAAGCTTTATCCATACCATTTAGTTTTAAATCGATATTATTTAATTCAGATTTTTTTCCATTTAGTTTTTTAGTATAGGAACTTTTTTCTACTCCTTCTATTATTTCTACATCACAATAACCCTTTATGTTTTGCTTAAATTCATCTAAATCATTATATATTGTGTTCGTATAATACTCTCCTGTATATGTATTTCTAATATACATTTTTACATTTTTTAAAGAGTCTAAGTATTCTATAGATGATAGTTTATCATTTACAAAGTTATCATAATCATTATTTAAAGCAACATTTTTTCCGTTTCCTTCTGATTTTGAATCCTCATAATTTAATTTAAGTTTTTCTTCTTTGGTGTATCCACTACTTACAGATAGTTTCAAATTATATAATAAATCTTGAATTGTACTTTCATCAAATATATTGCTGTCATAAAAATCATCAGATATTCGAAAAATTCCACTATTTGTAGAAGTTTTTTGTATATTGTGTTTAGGTTCAGCAAGTCCTATTGATGCAAATAGTATAGCTAATGGAAACGAAATAGATACTATTATTAATGCTACTAACTTTAATGCTCTATATTTTTCCAAGTTGTTCACCTCATCTACATCGTCAATATCTTATATAAAATAAAATTCAATACAAGCATAATTCCCATAGAGTACACTAAGCTACTTGAGAAGAAGTTAAAACATATAAGAATTCCTAATATTTGTGTAAAAGTAAAAACGACTAAAATCAAAATGCAATTAAATATTAAACTCTTTTCTTTCATAAGTTTTCCGCTAAAATTTTTCAATCTTATAACCAACTCCCCACACCACCTTTAAAAATCTTGGTTCTTTTGGATTTATTTCAATCTTTTCTCTTATTCGTCTAATGTGTACTGCTACTGTATTTTCTGAATTAAAACTTTCTTCATTCCATACTTTTTCGTATATCTCATCTATCGAGAAGACTCGTCCTTTATTTTCTAAAAGAAGTTCAATTATTTTATATTCAATTGGTGTCATTTTTATATTTTCGCCATCAATCTTAACTTCTTTTGTCAATGTATTTAGCTCTAGAGCCCCACTTTTTAAAATTTCTTTACATGTATCTTCATAGTTACCTAAGGTTACATATCGCCTTAAGTTTGATTTTACTCTAGCTACAAGTTCTAATAGATTAAATGGTTTTGTTATATAATCGTCAGCTCCAATGTTTAATCCCATTATTTTATCTGTATCTTCACTTTTTGCTGAGATTAAAATTATTGGTATATTTCTTTCTTCACGTATTTTTACAGTTGCTTTGATTCCATCTAATTTAGGCATCATTATGTCCATTAAGATTAGATGGATATCATTTTTTGTTATTACTTCTAATGCTTTCATTCCATCATATGCTTTATGTATTTTAAATCCTTCTGATTTAAGATATATCTCTATTGAATCAACAATCTCTTTATCATCATCTACTACTAATATATTGTACATATTTTCACTTCCTCTATTGTATAATAATCCTTATATTTATTATACAATATCTTTCACTCCCTTTCTCAATAATGACTAAATTGTTATATTGTATTATCTTACATTTTTATAATTTTTCTTTATATCTATATAATAGAATATAAATCTTAAGAAAATATTATCCTAAATCTTAAATATTTCTTAAGATTTAAGATAAATTGAGGTTTATTTGAATTAATTAATTTGAATTATGTTGTTTTCAGATTACTTTCATTTAAGTATTTTGATTGGATTCAGCTGAATTAATGTATATAAATTCTTATTGAGTAGTTTTTATTTTCTAGGAGGAAGAATGGTGGAAGAATCATATTTTACTAATTTTCTTCCACCATTCTTCCTCCCGAATATAATTAGAAGCATTTATTTCACTGCAATAATAGCTACTTATTTAAATTCAATTTTTATACATCCTATCTACTATATACTATACATATCCTATTAAAATTTATATAAACAGAAGATAAACTTATTTCATTTTTTTAACATGTTCAGAATAATAAACAAAATGAAGGTAGAAAAAGTTATAATTTCATACCTTCATTTTGTTTATTATGTATCTATTTGTCATTTTTTTATTTCAAATTCTTAAAATATTCTTCGAGTTTAATTAATTTATCTTCATCCACTATCACTAAAGTTTTTCAAATAAGAGAATTTAGCTGAATATATCCATCTAATTTTTACCATATAACCTATATGAATTGCATATACCTTAGTTGTATTTTTTATATAATCTAGTTATTTCAATATAATTACTAAATATGTTACTAATAAATTTATTTATTTTATTGGCATTTATTATATTGTTTATTAGAATGAATTTAATAAAATTTTTAAATAAAAGGATATTGATAAAATGAGAGTAGCTGAGTATTTGTCACATAAACCTATAGTAGCAGTATATAATCATGATAGAATTGATGGAAAGTATGCAAACAATTCTGATGCAAAAGCTTTGTCTTTAGAAAAACCCCAAAACAAATTGAGCATTTCCAATACTTACACATATACAACTCTCTTAAATTTGCAGTGAGTGGCTAATAGTGCAATTGATAACACTTATCAAAGTCTCTCAACACCTTATATTCCAACTGTTAAACTATACTTTAGTAGAAAAATCGCACACTACAAAACTTCTATATTTTTATTATATCATAATAATATTATTTTTGAATATGTGTACCAATTTGTGGTATAATAAAAGCAAGAAGAACTACAATCTATTTAGACGTAGAGTGAAGTTCAAATACTAATGTTTATTCTTTTTGAACTTGATTTTTAGTTCAAAACTAAAGTCACTCCTGCCAGAGTGGCTTTTTACTTTTTTAAATAACTTACTAATATAAGTAAACTATTAAACTGGCAACTAAACTGGCTAGTATGCCCTGTAAAAAATTATCCATACATATTCACCTCCCTTCTATACCTTGGGAGGATAATCTTTTGTATGAACTCCACTCTATAAATTGTAGATTACATCTTCTTGCTAAAAAGATTATAACATATAACTTTTACATATTTTACCTATTATATATTTAACTAAGCAAATTTGAACAAAGCAAAAGCGCCTACCATTTAAGTAGGTGCTTCTTTATTCTTATATATCTTTACTCTAATCTCTATTAGTATTAATTACACCAAAAATATAATCACTAAGAATATTTTTACTCTTTTAATCTTTTCTAACACTTTTATCAAACAGTATCCCTATTCCTCCTAGTAAATCCAATATAGAACCAAAATTTCTATATTGTGAAATAGATTGTTCTAAATATACATTGTATTGGTTGGTATCCATTGTTCCACCATTTTGTCGCATAATACAATCTATATTAAATTGCCCTAAGGCTATACAGCAAAATAACACTATTATTCCAATTACAAAAGCAAATATACATATTGTAAGTTTAATATCATTATTTTCTATAAATATACCTCTCATAATTTAGATTTCTTTGTTATTTTTTAATTAATGATATATTATCTACATTTTTTATCTTTAAAATATGTTCAGAATAATAAATAAAATAAAGGTACAAAAACTTATACTTTCATACCTTCATTGTTTTTATTATTTAATTATCTATCATTTTCATTTTTTAAATTATTGATTTATATATATATAAATTCTATCTCAATAAAGTTTTCTAAACAAGAGAATTTATATAAATATTTTTGCAATTTATTCCAAGTCATTCTTCAAAATTCCTATAATACTCTTCTAAATAATATAGTTTTTCTTTACTTATGGACTTATGTGTAGTCGTAAGAGAACGTATAATTTTTCTGTTTTTAGTAGATTTTAATACTTTTTTCTTGAAAGTATCATACTCTTCACTAGTTATTATTATTTTATAATGCGATTGAAATCTTATAATATCTCTAGCTAAAAAATCCTTACAAATTAATCCTTTTAATATTATTTTTATTGTACTCTTATGCCATCCATATATCTGCTTTATGTCTCTTATTATTTCTTTTTTAGATATCAAAGAATCTTTTTCCCATAGATAGCACATTACCACAAATTCTGCTCTTACTAACTGTTCTATTAATATTTCTTCTTCCACATTTTGTCACTCCCTCAAATTCTGTCTAGTTCAAATTAATAATAGAAGCTTCTAATCATAATTGATACAGGTAATTTTTACCATAAAATCTATATATTTAGTATGTTTTTTTTAAGTAAAATGACGTTCATATTTATAAATTTATCCAATTTTCAAACAATCATGTTGAATAATAACTAATTCTGTTGTATTATTGTAGTTGTAGAATAAAACTAAATCGGCAAAACTAGAGAAATTTAGTGACGCAAAGCTATAGGGACTAAGACTTGTAAAGTATATTATAAGTTATGTCAGCCAGTTGCCAAAAAGATATTTTTCTTTTTGTTTTTATGAAAGTTTTTTAGGGGGATAATATATGTTTAGAGATAAAATGGATAGATGTACACATATGTTAACTGCTTATATTGGTAGTTCATATGATTATTGTGATTTTATAGATACACAGTTAGATGATTTTGTACTAGAATACGGAGAAAATATAGTAGAATCTTGTTTGCATCAAGTGATGGTATTGGTAAGTAAGTATAATTAAATAGACCTTATTTTCTAGAAAACCCTTTTTAGTTTTATCTACTTTTAAATACTATTCTGTTAAAAAATTAATTAAAATATATTTCTATCATTCACAGTTTTATTTTTTATTAAAACATGATATAATTTTGAGATTTTATTTAAGTACGAAATCAAAGAACACATGGACTGCTGTTTGCCTTCATTTCGTACATAACTTTGTTTCTATTCAAGTCTGAAATAAGTTAGACTTTTAATATATTTATATTTGTATTTACCCTAATTTCTTTATTTTTAGAATCTAATACTTCTATAATATTAGTTAATGCCTTCTATGCATCATTTTCATTTACAACAAAATTATTATTTATCACCATTACAATTTATAAATTTATCTATATCTAAGGGATGCTTAAATTTAGTTATTATACCTCTATTGCATAAAAGTTCTTTCACATGTTTATTCATATATTTACACAAAATATAAAAAAATTATATAATTCAATTGGAAATAGCATTTTTATATATATTAATGTAAAATTTTGTTTTTATTTGTATCATAAAGGTACTCAAGTCATATATATATATTAGGATATTGAATTTATCCTAATATATATATAGGAGTGGTAAAGAGTGGATAATACAAAGAGTTTAGAATATTATAAAAATAATTTAGAATCATATTCTAGTGATTTAATGAAATTAGTAATTGGATTAACAGAGGAGAAATATTTAGATGCAAATACAAGAGTTTATTTAACACCTTGTCAAATATGGAGAATAATAAAATATTTTTTAGTTGGCGAAAGTTATGATTTATATGATGCAAAAGTTAAATTAGATTTTCAGAAAGATTTAAGTTTCAATTTAGATAATGGCATATTAAATGAACTTTCCGAAGAATTAGAATCTCTAATAGATTCTAATTATGTAAAAAACTGCAAACTTAGAGAAGAATTAAAAAGAGCTTTTAGATTGTCTGAGTGTTTAGCTGAAGCTATAAGACAAATAAGTTGTAATGATAACTGTGAATTTTTAGTAGGAAAATTATTTTGCTTATTGGTACAAATTATACTTTTAATAATATCTATTATAGCTAAAATAATTATACTGTTAATATTCTGTAGTGATTGCATTTCATGCAATGATGAAAAAGATGTAAGATCTTCTTTCTGCGATTGTCTAATTTGTGATTTAGAAAAAGAATTGGATGAAATAGAAGAGTTAATTGATGAACTAATTAAATTAGCCATTGCATTTATAAAATGTGGTTCAAAAAAATGTAAACATGATGAACATCACGGCTGTGACTATTGTAATATTTATCATGAAAACTCATCTTATATAAACAATTATGAAGATGATATACAAGAATGCTTTGATAAGTACAAAAAACAATGCTATACAAAAAAATGTAAATGTAATAGAAACTACTAAAAATCTTATTTTTATACAAAATAAAATCTTTCAAAAGCTCTATTAACTATAATAGAACTTGTTATTTTTATCTAATATATTTTGATAGCTAAATATATAGAATAATACAAATAATATGACTTTTTAGCTATTTGAAATATTTTATAATAATATACAAACTATAATACAGAAGAAGTTACTTCAATAGGTTTAAAAATCTAAAAGAGATAGCTTCTTTTGTATAAGTAAAAATCTATAATATTTTTACTTTTTTGAAATCTATAAAAAGACCTTATTTTTATATGTAATTGAGGTCTTTTTTTATTATCTTAAATTTACTGATATATAATTTTTTCCAATATTTTAACTCAAATAGTAACAATTATAAGTTTAATAATACTATATTATATTAATTTATTATATATCTATTTATAGTAATTGTTAAATTTTCTCTTATATAAACTGACTTTAATTTAATAAAAAGACAATAAATATATGTAAATATACCTATTGTCTCTTATTTAAATATTTATTTGTATCTAATTTTACTATTATATTTATCACTAAGACTATATTTACATTGTGTAACATTATTACAACTATCTGAACAGTCATCATTATCATAATAGCATAAATTTGGATTATGCATACAATAACTTCTACAGCATTTACAATTATTACAATTACGAAGTTGTGGACAAATTATAAATAATAGTGATAAATCAATCATTCTACAATCAAAGTGTTTTACACAAATATTCTCTATTCCAACAAAAATAGTTTCTATAATATTATCACACTTATCATACCTCAAATCTTTTAGCAAGATAAATTGACAAAATGGTATACTCCAATGTGCAGAATGAAGAGACTGCTGACAATTATCTCCTGTATATATAACCTTAATATTTTTAAATCCTTTTATAACTAATTTTGGCCCTAGTATAGTGTTAATAATCTCCTTATCTTCTATGCATATCTTTACACTTACTTCATTAATACATTCTATATCTGGTTTTTGTGTTGGAATACATAGTATATCATCTTCTATAAATTCTTTATAGTATTTCATACATTTGTTATCTGGATAGTCTTCTAAGGGTGTAATTCCAGTTTTTAAAATACTTTCATTCATATAAATATCTCCTTAATTTTATAATTATATAGAGATTAAAGTTTCTATATACATTTTATATATGATATAAAATCATATATTGTTATAAAAAGGCTAAAAAAATAAAAAATCTTAAAAACATGTAACAAAAAGTCGAAATTTAAATAAATTATATTGAGAGGTAAAAACTTTCAATAAATTATATAAGGAGAGATAAATATGAATAGTAATGCATGTGCTTGTAATATGGATTTAATTGATGTAAGCGGTTTATGTGACATAGACGATGTTACACAGGTTATAAGTCAATATCCTTATTGGTTTCAGATGTATATACCAGAAACATTAAGTATCCCAATACAAAAACCAGATATTGAACAGATAAATTCAGTTAATGTATCAGTGAATATATTGAGAACAAAAGTAGTAAAAACACCTGTATCACCTTTAGATGCTAATTGTGATTTTATACCAAACTTAGAAGGAAAAATCTCTACAGGAAGAAAAATTATTGTTGAGGGTGAATTGTGTCAAAAAATATCTTATACAGCTGATGAAAGATCTCAATCAGTTCATTCTGCACATTTTTATGTACCATTTTCAAGCTATATAGTTATACCACAGAAAATTACTTTTAATAAGGGCACAAAATCAATGAAATTAGACTCACTTGATGTAGACTATCAAGTAAATGCGTGTATAGAAGATTTGTCTGTAAGCCTATTAGATGCAAGAACTATCTCGAAATATACAACATTATTATTATATGCAATACCAAGAAATACATTATAAAATTATAAAAATAAGGAGTAGAGGAAATGTTAAATTCTAATTATACAAATGGCACATCTTATCAATTCCATGATAAATGCTGTTGCGATGATAAGATATTAAATATTGTTGGTGTCTATCCAGAATCAAAAATAGAAAAAGTTTTGCAATGCCCCTGTCCTGAAGATAAAAACAAATGGACAGAGTTTTTTGTATCAGAAACAGTAGATATACCATCACAAAAGCCAAATATAGAAGATATAGTTGAAGTACATTCTTGTGTAGATATAATATCTCAAAGAGTAATAAAAACACCTTTAGTAAACGGATACAGCTCATGTAATGGATACTATATCCCAGGAGAAACTATACCAAATGGAGAATGTACAAATTTGACAGGAAAAAAACTAATAATAGAGGGACTACTAAGACAAAAAATAATCTATACAGCAGCACTAGGTGAACAATCAGTTCATTCTGCAGATTTTAATATACCATTTTCAGTATTTATAATAATAGAGAAAAATACACCACTATACCAACAATTTAAAATAACAGCATATATAGAGGACATATATGCATGTGTATTATCAGAAAGAAGTGTCTTTAAAAATACAACTATTTTTATAAAGGCATCAAAAATATGTTAAGTAATTTAAATAAAATGAGGAGGAATAAAAATGGGATGTAATAAAAAAACTTGTGAATGTGACTTTAATATCAAAACTTTAGGTATATGTGATGTATCAAAATTAAATATGAATGGATGTAAAAAAGAAAACTTAAATTGGACAGAGATTTCAATTCCTGAGATACTTCCCATCCCAAGATTAAAACCTGATATAGAAAATATAGATCAAGTTTATGCAAGTGCAACAATTACTTCAGTAAAACTTATAGAAACTCCATTTGCATATAAATCATATAATTTATATATTAGCTTGGATATATTGAATAAAATAGAAGCTATATTAGATGCGTTTCTAGCAACAAATATACAGACAACAATTAATACATTGATTGGTGGAATAAATGATTTAATATCAACAATTAAGGATGCTATACCTTTAATACCTGGATTAGGTGAGATTATAAATCCTTTATTAGCTAAGTTACAAAGATTACTAGATTTAGTTCAACCATCTGTGAATTCTATTTTATTTGATATTGATAATTTGTTAAATACAATTCAAACTGATATAGCAAGAATAGTATGCGAATCTCTTAATTCTATAATATGCAGAACAGACGATTTAATAAGATTACTAAAATCTATACAAATTGTTATCAATGATATATTTGAAACAGTTAGTACACTTGAAGGACCATTAATAGAAATATTAATAACAACTTTACAAACAATAATTAATAATATCATTACACCTTCATTTGAGATATTAATTGGAGAAAATGGTATATTAATTATACTTGTTGAAAGTTTAAGTAGAATACCAATCGATTGTGACAAGACTAGTGCATTTGCAATACTACAAAATGCTGAAGGAACATGCTTAAATGGAAGAAAACTAATAGTAAATGGTTTATTAAAACAGAAAATAGTATATACTGCTCTAGTAGATGAACAATCAGTTCATTCTGCACATTATGAAGTACCATTTTTAGCATATATAATTCCATATGCCAAATTTGAATGCTTGACATATGAAGAAGGAATAGTTATTTCACCACCTGGAAGACCAGTAGTTACAATAAATGGTTACAGATATAATCCTAAGCTAGACATAGAAGTGGATTTATGTGAGGAATTTATTGTAGATTCATGTATTGAAGATATATATGTAAATGATCTTGATGAAAGAACTATATTTAAAAATATAACATTATTCTTAAAAGCACAATTAAAATCGTTGTGTAATTAAGGTTAATACTATTTTACTAGTATACTATATAAAGTAATATAAACAAACCAAATTAATAACAGTATCTAAATTTTCAAAGGCGTTAATAATACCAAATTTACGCCTTTGAATTTAGTTTAAATACTTAATACCTCACTAAATGAAAGCAATGAAAAAATAGTCTTTGTGCCACGTACGCTTAGATTCAATAATTCATAAAACGTCAAGTAGATATTTAGCTTATTTATAAGTTTATTCCAATAAACCACCCCTTCTTTTTTCTTACTTCTATATAAATTTTTTTAATTTTTAGTTTGGTTAACAAAAAATTTTATTCCATTAATCTACTCTATATTTTTTGATTTTTAAGAAATAATTTTTAATACTTTGATTGATAATATAAGTAAGACAGCTTTTCAGGAGATGATTAAATGACTCTTAAAAACAAGAAGTTTACTATAAATAAGTATGGAATTTTATCTATCATTTTAGTTTTATGCTTGATTTTAACAGGTTTTAATAGCTATGTTAATTATAGTAATAGAAAGTTTAAAGATTATGTTGTTTTCTATGTTCAACATCAAGATGATGAGGTATTGTGGGCTGGTAGTGCTATTGTAAATGCTGTAAAAGAAAGAGGACAAAATAATGTATTTGTGGTTTTAGTATCTACTGGATGTGGTATATCTGTTTTTGATAGATATAAAAAATATGAAACTCTTACAGATAGCCAAAAATCAGAATACAGAAATAGAGAGTTCTTAGCTTCTCTTAATAATCTAGGAGTAAAAAGAGAAAACATAATAATCTTACCAGAAAAAAATGTAAAGGGTACTACTAATTTTAACTCTATGGAAGAAATTGCAATTACTTTTGAAAAAAAATTTAAAAGTGTAACCCATATAGCACATACTTACAAGTTAGATGACCATTTACAACACATAAAAAATGGCTCTGTTATTCAAGGTCTATATAACTCTGGTCAAATCAAAGATGCCAAATACTTTGTAAAACCTAAGTTTGCTCATGAAATAAGTTTTAACAACAAGATAGTTTATAAAGCTCATTCTATTGAGGACTATGAAAAAGTTAAAAATGCATGTGAACAATATAAACTTATTGATGAATCAGAATGTAGAGAGGGTATTGGTTATAAATCTGACCACAAATCTTTTGATAAATTATTAAGTGATAAAAATGTTCCTGCTATACTCCACACTCCTAATTTATAACAAATATTTATTTTAAAATAAATATTTGTTATAAATTCTTAATAATTATGAAATTCCTTTGTTATTTATATTTGTTAATATATTTTTAGAGCTAGTCAATTTATATACTTACTGTTTTCTGAAACCAATTTTTAGTATAAAATAAAAATTGATTAAAAATAAAATTTCGAGGGGGATTAATGAAGTGAATCAAAATATATTGGTTGTAGATGATGATAGGGAAATAGTAGATGCTATAGAATTCTATTTAAAACCTGATAATCTTAACGTTTTAAAAGCATATGATGGGTTAGAAGCTTTGGACATATTAATTGAAAATGATATTAAATTAATAATAATGGATGTAATGATGCCCAATTTAGATGGTCTTAAGACTACTCTCAAGATAAGAGAAAAAAAGAATATTCCTATAATACTTTTATCTGCAAAATCACAGGATATGGACAAAATTATAGGCCTTAATATGGGTGCTGATGATTACATAACTAAACCATTTAATCCACTCGAACTTACTGCACGAGTAAAATCTCAGCTTAGAAGATATATAAACTTAGGAGATTTTAGTAATACAAACAATTCAAATGATACTAATTATATTTTAAAAAGTGGAGGTCTTGAGCTAAATACAGATACAAAAATAGTTTCTTTAGATGGTGAAGAAGTTAAAATGACACCTCTTGAGTATAAAATACTTGTTCTTCTCCTATCACGAAAAGGAAAAATATTCTCTTCTCATGAGATTTATGAAAAAGTTTGGAACGAAGATGCTTATAGCTGCGAAAGAACTGTTGCTGTTCATATTAGAAGAATTAGAGAAAAGATTGAAGTAAATTCAAAAGAACCAAAATATTTAAAGGTGGTGTGGGGTATTGGTTACAAAATTGAAAAACTTAATTATTAATGATTCAAGAGCAAAATTTATTTTATTATTACTATTATTTCTATCGCTTTCTATATTATTTGAGACAATATACGATTTAAATAATAACTTTATTGATATTAATGAATTTAAATATTTATACAATGAGGTAGCTATACCTTGCTTTTACTACTTTGGGCCTCCTTTGTATTTATCAAAAACAAATTTGAAATTTATTTGTGAAGGTATTGCATTATTAAGTTGTATATTGGCTATATTATTTTTTATATTCTATAAAAAAAATAACCAAAATAAAGTTAAATTCTTAGAAAACATTATCACTTTCTTTTCCAATGTAAAGATTGAGTTTACACTTATATTAATTTTAATACTTTTAGCATTACGATTTTACATATTTACAAACACTAAAATGTTCTACAATACAAATTTAATTGTATTTAATTTTATTATTCTATCTGTAATTTATATAATATATGAAAACATAAAGCATGGTGGCTACAATCCAAAAGATATGTCTATAACATGTAGATTCTTTTCAGATCTTGTTAGCAGATATAATAGAAAAACTATAAATAAGAAACTAGCTATAGCATTTTTAATCTCTATAGTTATACAAGCAGTTATTCAGTACATAGCTTTAGTATTATTTATGCGTATATATTACGCTAATGCTATAGTTATAGAGGTTTTATTTACACTTGTAAGTATAATTGCTTGTTCTTATATATACAACTTTTTATCTACTAAGTTTAATTACATAAATAATATCTCAAAAAATATAAAAAACATTGAAAATGGAAATCTAAAATATAAGTTGGAAGTGATAGGAGATGATGAAATATCTGCTTTATCTAAAAGCATAAATAATATAACAGATGGTCTTGAAGCTGCTGTAGATGCTAATATAAAAAGTGAAAGAATGAAAACTGAGCTTATAACAAATGTATCTCATGACTTAAAGACTCCACTTACATCTATACTAAGTTATGTAGATATGTTAAAAAATAACGACCTTGATAAAGAAACTATAAACGACTATATAAATATTTTAGATAAAAAATCACAAAGATTAAAATTATTGATAGAGGATATATTCGAAGCTTCTAAACTTAGTAGTGGTGATGTTGAATTTAATATAACAAAGACTGATATAAAAGAACTCTTAATTCAAAGTATAGTAGAACTTGAAGATAAAATTCAAAACAGTAATTTAGATTTTATAATAGAAACACCAGAAGACTCTGTATTTACTATGATAGATGGAAAAAAGACTTGGAGGGTCTTTGAAAACCTAATTGGTAATATACTAAAATATTCTATGAAAAATACTAGAGTTTACATAGATATGTTTATAAAAGATGAAAATATAATAGTAACCTTTAAAAATATTTCAAATGATAAATTAAATCTAAAACCAGAAGAATTAATAGAAAGATTTAGAAGAGGTGATATATCCAGAAATACAGATGGCTCTGGTCTGGGCTTATCAATTTCTCAAAATATAATTGAATTACAAAATGCAACTATGGAAATAATTATAGATGCTGATTTATTTAAGGTAACCCTTGCTTTTAAAAAAATTAATTAATATTAAATATATAAGGTTGTAAATTGCAAAATAATTTTTATTTTAAATTACATGCTATAAATAGTTAACTTGTAATTTACAACCTTATTAAAATCATAAAACTATTTTTAATATACATATATACTTATTTTTATATACTTGCTCTAATATATAGTCTTATTTTTTCCTGATTTTTTAGCTTTATATAATTTTTTATCTGCCTCGCTTAAAAATGCTTCAAAGGAATCAAAGTCTATCCATTCAGAAATTCCAATGCTTACAGTTATTTTATATTGAAGTTCTTTAAAATTATATTTAAGTAGACTATTATGAACTTTAGATTCAATATGAATTGCTTTTTCTATATTTTCTGTCAAAACAATAAATTCATCTCCACCATATCTACCAGCAAATAGATAGTAATCTTTAAATGATTGAATGATGTAAGCCATCACTCTTATAACCTCATCTCCCACTAGATGCCCATAATTATCATTTACATGTTTAAAATTATCTATGTCGATTATCATTATTGCATAATTTTTAGAATTATCTTTAACAGTATATTTTATATTTCCCATAATGGCTCTTTGATTTAATAAACCAGTTAATTCATCCGTAATAGCCAGTTGCTGAAGTTTTCTGTTTGCCTCTAACAACATAACTCTTTGCTCTTCTATTTCTTTTGTTTTTTCATTAATAATGGCCTCTAGTCTATTATTTTCAGCTTCCATTAAACTTATCGGAAAATACTCACCTATTTTTTGTAAATCATTTGCAACAGAATTATGAACACTACTTATTAGTATTTCTCCCTCATATTCAACACATAAGTATGTTATTCTTATTTCTACTTGAAAATTATAGCCTTTTTTAGTTTTCTTACAAACTAGATACTCTCCAAATACAGTATGTGAATTTTTTGAATATTCTTTACTATCTAGCCATAACTTTTCTAAAATAAAACTATCTGGTGATTGTTTTACATACTCTTCTAATAAATACTCTACCTCTTCAATACTATTCCCTACCTCAAACTTTCCAGTACCAATCCAACATATATTTTTGTGAAAAAAAGACATACATTTTTTCACATCCCTATCTACAAAATATGCATTTATAAACTGCTCAACACGTTCAACATATTTGTTCTTAAACATAATATTATTATCCCCTTATCGTTCTAATAAAGTTATTATATCATGACATTGTGTATTTGTTTAAAGAAAAAAATTTATATCTATACATAATATATTTTTTATGCTTTTTTAGAAGTAAACAAGAAAAAAACCTCCTTGGAGGTCTCTTTCTAAATGTTGGGGTTTATATTTACATATTTATTTGATTATACCTTTTAGTGCGATATTAATACATTTTAAATTATATTTCTCTATAAATCATCATGTATTTCATCTCTCTGTATTTATAATATCACATAGAGTTTCCATAATCAGTTACATCTCTGTTACCTAAGATTACAATTTTGTAATATTTGTAATCTTAGGTATAAATTTACATCCATTCTTTAATATAGTATATGTTTTTTATTAACACTAAAGACCTTTTAAGTCATATTTTTCTAGGAAAAGTTTTAATTCAGAGTAAATTTCTTCTGCTCCACCAACTTTATTTGATTCAATATTTAAAGCTAACAATGGCTCATGTAATGATATTCTAAGTAAAAACCAACCATCTCCATTTGCTTCATTACAATTGACTCTTATACCTTCAAAGTTATTTGGTGCAACAGACCATCCATCAACATTATTAACATGAGAATCTAATTCTTTTAGTATACCTTCTGCATATGGTCTAAAATCTTCTTTATTGATTCCTATTCTAACTTCTTTTTCTTCCTTTGCTTCTTCAAGGTTTTCTATCAATTCTTCTATAGTTTTTCCCTCTAAAGACAGTCTTGCAACTTTTATTAAAATTTTAGCTATTAAATATGCTCCATCGTCTAAAAAATAATTTTCTTTTAGAGCAGCATGTCCAGATGTCTCTATAGCTAAATGGCACTCTTCATCTTCACTATTTAATCTTATAGCTTCATTTATTACATTTTTATATCCTCTTTTAAATCTATGATGTCTTCCTCCTAATTCACTTATGAATTTAGCAAGACCTTCTGAAGTAATAGAATCAGTTACTATGGCTGTATTTGGATGTTCTTCTAATATTATTGATGATATAACAGCTATAAGAGCATTTTTATTTATTGGTTTCCCATTTTTACCTACAATAGCAGCTCTATCTACATCTGTATCAAATATTATTCCTAAATCACTCTTATTATCTAATACGGCTTTACAGATGCTTTCCATTGCTTCTTTATTCTCAGGATTTGGTATATGATTTGGAAACATACCGTCTGGGTTCAAAAACTGACTACCTGTTGTATCTGCTCCCAGTATGTGTAAAACTTTTTCAGCAAAGAACCCTCCAGCTCCATTTCCTGCATCAACTAGTATTTTAAGTCCAGAAAAAGGCTTTTCATAGTTTTTACTTGAATTTACACCTGTTCTAATTTTATCTATCAATAAATTAGAATAATCTTCTATTAAATTTTTTACTACAGCTGTTCCTTTTTTATCTACTCCTTCAGACTGTACACTATCATTTTTAACAGCTATATCTAACATTTCTTTTATATCTGTTTTTTCTAGACCACCATTTTCTGTAAAAAACTTTAACCCATTATAGTAATAAGGTAAATGGCTAGCTGTAATCATAATTGAACCATCAGAGTGGTATCCATCCATGATAGTTGTCATAAACATTGCTGGTGTTGTAGCAATCTCACAATCAATTACATCACAATTATCATTAATCAAGGTTTCAATAACAGTATTTCTAAATTGACTCCCTGTTATTCTAGAATCAGTTCCTATTGCAACAGTTACTTTATCTTTTTTAGTTTTTTCTTTTAACCAAATATGAAATGCTTTAGCTATTTTTTTTACTTCTTCTACAGTTAAATTAACTTCCTTAGAATCATTTTTATATGCTATTCCTCTAATATCTGTTCCATTTTGCAGCTTGTATATGTCACCCATAAACATTCTCCTTACTCAATTAAAATTTTTATTAAAGATTATAAAATTCCTAACTTATTTAAAATTTACATTATTTAAATATGCATATTTTATAATTTTATTATTAACTATTTTATACTTTCTTTTAATTCTTTTATCTTCTCTTTATATGAAATTGGAGGCTTGTCATTAAATAAAGCTGAAGTACCTACAACATATATATCGACTTTTTTGCCACTCATAAGTCTAATGGTCTCTTTATTTATATTTCCATCAACTTCTATAAATGGAGGATTATCATAATCTTTTAATATCTCCGTAAGCTTATCTAACTTATCCAAAACAGATAGATTAAATTTTTGACCTGCAAATCCTGGATTTACTGTCATTACTAAGATACCCTCAACTAAACCTATATATTCTTCTATTTTATCTACACTAGTTTGAGGACTTATCGCTAATACTGGCCCTATTCCATATTCTCTCAACTTTTGTATATCAGCTTTTACATCTGTGCTTGATTCCACATGAAAAGAAATATACTTTGGTTTTATATAAGACATCATATCAATATACTTATTTGGAGTTTCTGTAGCTAAATGAATATCTAAAGGGATAGTTGTATTTTCACTTATTGATTTTAATAGTTCTGGCCCCATAGCTAAGTTTTTGACAAATATTCCATCCATAACATCACAGTGAAGCAATTTTACATCAGCTTCTTCAAGAGCTTCTAGTTCTTTTTTTAAATTCATTTGGTCTGCACACATTATTGAAGCACAAATAATAGACATAATTCTCCTCCTTAGATATAAATTTTCATTATTTATAAGTTTTCATTTTCTATATCATCAATCATTTGTAATCTTCTTGCATGTCTTTCTCCATTATAACTTGAATTTAACCATTCTTCAACAATTCTCATTGCTAATCCTTTTCCAATAACTCTTTCCCCTAAACAAAGTACATTTGTATTATTGTGTTCTCTCGTGGCTTTAGCTGAAAAACAATCTGACACAACTGCTGCTCTAATTCCTTTAAATTTATTTGCAGCAATAGACATGCCTATTCCTGTACCACAACAAAGTATACCTAAATCTGATTTTTTACTTTGAACATTTTGACTTACTTTTTTTGCATATATTGGAAAATCTACACTTTCTTTTGAAGTTGTTCCTACATCTTCAACTTCTATACCTTTATTTATTAAGTTTTCTTTTATAAATTCCTTTAACTCGTAAC
This sequence comes from Clostridioides sp. ES-W-0018-02, assembly GCF_020658175.1. Classification (NCBI taxonomy): domain Bacteria; kingdom Bacillati; phylum Bacillota; class Clostridia; order Peptostreptococcales; family Peptostreptococcaceae; genus Clostridioides; species Clostridioides sp. ES-W-0018-02. The sequence continues at coordinate 1,014,171 of NZ_JACVVY010000001.1, forward strand.
CACCATGGTCACATCCAATAGATATTTTCATTAAAAAGCACCCCTCTTTATATAAAATTTTATAATTATCGTAAAAATAAAGCTGTCCCATTGTAGAAATTTCTTTCTATTTTTAAGACAGCTTTAATTGATTTATATCAAACCAATTTATTATTCAATGATATTTACATCTATAATAATTCTTTTATATTTTTTACTATATCTTCAGTAGTTAATCCATAATGTTTTAATAAGTCTGCTGGTGTACCTGATTGACCAAATACATCCTTAACACCAATTCTTCTAACTACTACATCTTTAGTTTCTGCTAAAGCTTCACATACAGCTGAACCTAAACCACCAATTATACTATGCTCTTCTGCTGTAACTACTTTTCCAGTTTTCTTAGCACTTTCTTTTATTAATGTTTCATCTAAAGGTTTTATTGTAGATATATTAACAACTTCTACATTTATACCTTCTTTAGCAAGTTCTTCTGCTGCTTCTAATGCTTTTGCTACCATTATTCCTGTAGCTATCACTGTTATATCAGAACCTTCTCTTAAAACAGTTCCTTTTCCTATTTCAAATTTATAGTTTTCACTGTTTACATCTGGAGTTGCAGCTCTACCTAGTCTTATATATACAGGTCCATTATAATCAATAGATGCAAATATTGCTTGTCTTGCTTCTAAAGCATCTGCTGGATTTAACACAACCATATTTGGTATACCTCTCATTAAAGATATATCTTCTATAGCTTGATGGCTTCCTCCATCTTCTCCTACTGTTACTCCTGCATGAGTAGCTGCTATTTTAACATTTAAGTTTGGATATGCTACAGAGTTTCTTATTTGCTCATAGCCTCTTCCTGCTGCAAATATTGCAAAAGTACTTGCAAAAGGTATTTTTCCACAAGTAGCAAGACCTGCTGCTGTACCAATCATGTCACCTTCTGCTATCCCCATATCAAAAAATCTATCTGGAGCAACTTCTTTAAATGATATACTTTTTGTAGCTTTTCCTAAGTCTGCATCCAATACTACTATATCTTTATTTTCTGCAAGTTCTTTTAACACTTGTCCGTAAGCTTCTCTAGTTGCTATTCCCATTCCTATAGACCTCCTTCTAAATCTTTCAATGCTTGTTCTGCTTGTTCTGCATTTGGAGCTGTTCCATGCCATGCAGCATTATTTTCCATAAATGAAACACCCTTACCTTTTACTGTCTTAGCTATTATTACAGTTGGTTTTCCTGTAACTTTTTTAGCTTCATCTATTGCATTTCCTATTTCATCAAAACAATGTCCATTTATTACTATTACATTCCATCCAAAAGATTTAAATTTGTCATCTACTGGACTAACATTCATTACCTCTTCATTAGAACCATCTATTTGTAATCCATTTAAGTCAACAAATGCAATTAAGTTGTCTAATTTATAATGTGATGCTGTCATTGCAGCTTCCCATATTTGACCTTCTTGGATTTCTCCATCACCTAATATAGTATACACTGTATAGTCTTTATTATCTAATTTACCAGCTAGTGCCATACCATTTGCAGCAGATAAACCTTGTCCAAGAGAACCAGTAGACATATCTACTCCTGCTACTTTTTTCATGTCTGGATGTCCTTGTAACTTAGAACCAAACTTTCTAAGTGTCAATAATTCTTCTTCTGGGAAAAATCCTTTTTCTGCTAATGTAGCATATAAAGCTGGTGCTGCATGACCTTTTGATAGAACAAATCTATCTCTATCATCCATTTTTGGATTTTCTACACATATGTTCATTTTATCAAAATATAACACTGTTAACATGTCAGCTATTGATAATGAACCACCTGGATGCCCGCTTTTAGCTTCTGCAACCATTTTTATTATGTTTTTTCTAATATTATTAGAATGATCTCTAAGAGTGCTCATACTTTTTTCCTCCTGTTATTTTTTAAGACCTTACATTTTCTTATCCTACAGTAGATTTTACAATTTTTTTTAAAATAATACAAATGTTTTTTTAAGATTTTACTGCAACTTTTATTTCTTCTCCGTTCATTAAAGCTGTAATACCCTCTTTAAATTCGTCTAAACCAACAGTTCTTGTAACTAATGCTTCTGTATTTACTTTTCCACTAGCCATTAAATCTAATGCTATAATCCAAGAACTTGGTTTTTGTGATCTACTTCCAATATATTGTAACTCTCTTTGAATTATTGCTTCTTGATCCATTTCATTTAGTTTTTTGGCAAATATCCCAACTTGTACGAAAGTTCCTTTCTTTCTAAGTAATCTTAAAGCTTCATTAACTGCTGGCATAAATCCAGAACAATCAAATCCTTTATTTACTCCATTTCCATCAGTCATTTCATTTACTACATCTGCTAGACTTTCTTCCATTACGTTTACAGTTCTATCTACTCCAAGATTTTTAGCTATTTCTAATCTTTCTTTATCTTTTGTAACACCAGACATTATAACTGTAGCACCTTGAGATTTAACAACTTGAGCTAATAGTAAACCTATTGGTCCTGGTCCTATTATTAATACTGTATCATCACTTTCTATAGTAGTTTTTTCAAGAGCTGCATGAACACAACAAGCTAGTGGCTCTGTAAGAGCTGCTGATAATAAAGATACATTTTCAGGAAGTACATGTATGCTTTCCTCTCTTGATAATACATATTCAGCAAAACTTCCATCTGCTTGAGTACCAATACCTTTTCTAGTTGGGCATAAATTGTAGTCTTTAGTTGCACAATATATACATTTTTCACAAGTTGCAAAAGTAGTTTCTGATGTAACTCTATCTCCTACTTTTATATTTTTAACATCTTCACCAATTTCTACGACAATTCCAGAAAATTCATGACCTAAAGTTACTGGAGCTTTTATATTTGCATATTCCCCTTTAAATGAATGTATATCTGAACCACATATACCACTGTATTCTACTTTTATTTTAACTTTATCTCCTGTAGCTTTTGGCTCTTCTACCTCTAATACTTCTACATTATCATAACCTGGTTTAGTTTTAACTACTGCCTTCATTTATTTTTCAACCCCTTGTGGTAAAATTAATATCTTATTAAATTCTTCTTTTCTATCTCTTATCATTTCAAATGCTTTATAAGTATCTTCAAGTGAAAATCTATGAGATACCATTTCTTTTAATTTTATTTTTCCTTCATTAACTAGAGTGATTCCTTTAGTCCACTCTTGTCCTGGGAATGGTGCAGAATAAGAATTCCAGAAACCTTTTAACTCTAGTTCTTTTCTAAATATATTTTCAAATGCTTCTTCAGATAAAGTTATATCTGAATATGCTATCCCTAAAAATCCTATTTTACTTTTCTTTTTAGTTATAAGTAAACATTGTTCTTGAGTTATTTTAGAGCCTGCACATTCAAGTGCTATATCAACACCTTTTCCACCAGTAAGTTCTTTTATTTTTTCTACTGGGTTTACATCTTTAGCATTAATTATTATATCAGCACCTAATTCTTTTGATTCTCTTAATTTATTATCAGATATATCAACTGCTATAATTGTTCCAGCTCCTGCTATCTTAAGTCCTTGTATTACTAGTTGACCCATTGTTCCACTACCCATTACAGCTACAGTATCTCCAACTTGGATACCTATATTAAGTACTCCATGCATAGCAACTGCAAGTGGTTCTATCATAGCAGCATCTTCAAAATCCATGTCTCCTATTGGTAAAACATTTGTAGCTTTTATGTTTGCATATTCTGCAAAAGCTCCAAAAGTTTTAGCTCCTAACATACCATGGTCATCACATAATGAAAATAACCCTCTCTTACAATATTCACACTCATTGCAAGGTATAAAAGGAATCGCAACTACTCTATCTCCAACTTTTACATTTTTTACATCCTTACCAACTTCTGCAATTACTCCAGAAAATTCATGTCCTGGTATAGCTGGAACTGGATATTTCCAATGTTTCAATACTCTTGGAGGATCTGACCCACATATTCCTGCTGCCATAACTTTTATTTTTACTTCATCACTTTCACATGGTTTTATTTCTATATCTTCAAATCTCATATCATTTGTGCCATGTAATACTGCTGCTTTCACGATAAATCTCCTCCTTTTGTATTTTGTATTTTTTAAAAATTTATAAAAAATATTACTCTTTTCTAGTAGCTGCTAAATGTTAAATTTTCGCATACTTTACTAAAAAAGAGTAATCTCTATTAACTAAATATTAGAATATTCCAAGTGAAGAAACTAATTGAGATAATTTCAATATTCCCCATTTTAGTAAGTTACCACCTGTATCTATACTTGTAACCATTGTTGTTCCTTTTGGCATCATATTTGCTTGTTGTAATAATTGCGTATGAACATCTGCAAAATTTGTAGCCATATAAAGTGATATAGCTATTACTATAGTTCCTGTTATAACTGATTGAACTATATTACCTTTTCTAAAACATACTATAAATGCCATATAGAATGGTATTGTTGCTAAGTCACCAAATGGTAAAACTTTATTTCCTGGTAATATAACTGCTAAGAATAGAGTTATAGGAACAAGTATAAGAGCTGTTGATATAACTGCTGGATGTCCAGTTGCTACTGCTGCATCTAGCCCTATATAAAGTTCTCTATCTCCATATTTTGCTTGTAAGAAATCTCTTATTGATTCTGAAATTGGAATTAAACCTTCCATTAATATTCTAACCATTCTAGGCATAAGTAACATTACTGCACCCATTGATATACCTACATTGAATATTCCTGCTACATCGTATCCAGCAAGAGCTCCAAGTATTATCCCTAGTATAATACCCATCATCATTGGTTCACCAAATATACCGAATTTTTTTTGTATAGAATCTGGGTCTGCTTGTATTTTATTTATTCCTGGTATTTTTTCAACAAATTTACCCACTAAATATCCAAGTGGAGCAAATGAAGCTGTTGAACCAGTTGGTAATGCTATACCTTCTAAATCATAAAACTCCTGAACATTCTTGGCTGTTTTTTCTGCAATAAATAGTACTAATAATTCCATTAATATTGCACAGAATATAGCCCAGATATAACTTCCTGTTACTATATATCCAACTGCACCTGCTACTATAAAGTGCCAATAATTCCATATATCAACGTTTAATATCTTTGTTTTATTGAAGTATAATAATAGTAAGTTTACTAATAAACAAACTGGTATTAATATTGGTGCAACTGGTGAAGCCCATGTTGCTGATGCTGTTGTTGGCCAACCAACATCTATTACTGTTAAATTAAGTCCAAATCTCTCAACCATTCCTTGAGCTGCTGGCCCTAGTGTTGAAGTTAATAGGTTTACAACTAAGTTTATACCCACAAACCCTATACCAATTGTAAGACCTGATTTTAAAGCTTTTGTAAATTTAATTCTAAATATCATTCCTAAGACTACAATTGTTATTGGTAGTATTACTGTTGGTCCCATGTTTAAAATGTACTGTACTACTGCTAATAATTTATCCATTTATAAATCCTCCTTTTTCTGTTTTTTTAATATGATTTCAATTTATTTATGATAGGATTATTTTAAAGCATCTAATATTTTTTTATCTAATGCTGCTGTATTAACTCCAGTTATATATGCTGTTGCTTTTATTGCTGGTATATTATAAGTTGTTGGTAATATAGTTGTTGATACTATTAAATCTGCTCCATCTTGCTTTGTTGCACATTCAGCTATTTTGCATTGTATAACTTCTGCTTGTATATTATTTTCTTTAACTAATCTTTCTACCTTATCACAAACTACTGTTGATGTTGCTATTCCTGCTCCACATGCTACTAATATTTTTTTCATTTTTATTTCCTCCTAATAATTTTTATTTTCTTATTTTTGTTGTTAGTATCTTTTATTCTTTTATTTTTTATAAAGACTTTATTGTCTTTAAAACTTCTTCTTTATCAGTAGAATCCATTAGCTTCTCAACTAATTCTTTATTTTGCATAATCCCCATCAATTCTGTTAATACAGACAATTGACTGTGTGGTTGATTAAGCCCCAAAACGAAAGCTAAATTTACAGGTACTTTTTCATCTTGGTCTTCCATAGAACTAAATACTACTGGTTCATTAAAAGTACAGACTGCTATAAATTGTTCTTTAATATATTCTGCATCTGTATGTGGTATAGCTACTCCATAATCACCTAAGTTTAAACCTGTTGGAAATACATTTTCTCTTCCTAGTATTTTTTCTCCAAATTCTTCTTTTACAAAGCCTAATTCAAAAACTTTATTATGTATTTCCTTAAAGAAATCTTCTTTTGTTTTACAATCCATTTTAAGGTTTATAACTTTATCACTTACAAAATTTATAAACTCCATATTTGCACCTCCTAATTGCTCTTATCTCATATCTTGTTTTTCTTGTCTTTATATAAAGCATATGCCGTGCCAAAAAGTGGCTTTTTTTGTGAAATAGAAGAAAATGTTTTCCTTGAAATAATGTTCAATTGCAGGATTTTAGCCAACTTTCATAGATAAATTTTTTTTAATTTTTATTTTAATTTTCACTTGTTAAGCACTTAACTATCCATATATTTTTATATTTTCGTGGTTTTTTTTGTTATAGAAATGGTTTTTTTATTTTTTATGGGTGGTTTTTTCTGTTTCTTAGCTATTTTATAAAATTATTCAATCTAAACAACATTAATTTTCGTATTTATTGTTTAATTATTTCAGTGTGAATGAATTTTCATATAATTGTCTATCAAAATTCACGTTACGCATAATTAAATTCATAGTATGTTTTTATTTATATAATAAAATCAATATGAAAATATATAAAACTTAATATGAAAAGGAGATAAGAATGAAAAGAAAAAATTTATTAAAGATAGTATTTTTATGTAGTATTTTATTTGTTTCTGGTGTTTTCGCAAAGCAAGTCTTTGCATCTCAAAGTAAGTCGAAAAAAACACTTACTATAACTGTAAATGGTTATGATGTAACACTATCTAAAGAGGGAATTTTTAATAGTCAAAACGTAAAGCAACTTAATTCAACAAATCAAAATAGTATAACAATAAAAAACTCTAAAAGTGTAAACAGTGTCAAAATAGATGATAAAGAAATTAATGTAAATGATAAATCAACTTTTAAATTGAAAGAAATCAGTAGCTCTTCTAAAATAAAAATATCTGTAATGTATAGTGGTGAGAATTCATATAGAAATTATTACATAAATTCTCTTTCAAAAGATTTTCCAAAGTATACTGTTACTGCAAATAGCCCTTATGATGGTGATTATTATCTTACTACACACAATGAAGAATATAATTTTGTATTTAAATTAAATAACAAAGGAAATATAGTTTTTTACAAGGAAGTCGAATCAAATCCTTTTGATTTTAAAAAAATCACTACAGATGATGGTAAAGTTAGATATGGATATTTACTTCAAGATAAAGACTCAACAAAACGAATAAGTTCTGTTGGATACTCACCAACATATCTTGTTATATTAGATGAAAATTATAATGAAATAAATAAAATTACTATGGAAAAAAATAAAAACATAGAATCTGGTACTGAGTTAGAAAACCATGACTTTATATACATAAATGATAATCACTATATCGTTTCTAGTTATCAAAAATCTAAGGCAACAAACATTCCTTCAAACTTGAATAAAGGAAATTCACCTTATGTGGTAAATAGTGTACTACAAGAAATAAAAGATGGTAAAGTTGTATGGCAGTGGGAAAGTATTGACCATGAAAAACTATATGAAGAAAGTGTTGAACAAAATAATTTTAGCGAAAAAAGTGATACATCCTTAGACTATGTACATTTCAATTCTATGACTATTGACCCCAAAGACGGAAATCTAATCTGTTCATTTAGAAATTTAGATGAAGTTATTAAATTAGATAGAAAAACAGGAGAAATTATTTGGACCCTAGGAGGATTGGGTGATGAGTTCAATTTAACAGATAATCAAAAATTCTCAAGACAGCATAATGCTAGAATTACAGATGATGGATATATAACCTTATATGATAATGGTGTAAAAAATAAATCTACAAGAGTTATTAAAATAAAATTGGATGAAGAAAATAAAAAAGTTACTGAATATCGCTCATATGACATAAATGACTATTACAAATATATGGGTTCAGTTCAAGAAATAGATAGTGAAAAAGATGTATTCTTAGTTGGAACTGGTGGAAAGGCTGGAGAAAAGCAAGATTTAGTAGCTATGGAAAAAGATTTTTCTAATGATAAAGTTTATTTCAGATTCTCCTTTAAGAGTGGTGAAAGTATGTATAGATGCTATAAAATTCAATAAAAAACTTATCTTAAAATAAAATATCAATTTTAATTAATACAAATCTTGCAAGGAAAATAAATCTATTATTTTTACTTGCAGGGTTATTATTTTCCTTAATTTTAATATAAAAAGCAGGTGCGAACTTTTATGTTGATATAACACCTGCTTTTATATTAGAAAATCACTATAATACCAACATATTTGATATTTTCCTGACTACTGTTTTTAATTTCTTATATTCTACTAGATATTTCTATTTATTTGGTATATGTATAAATTATTATAATACATATTCCATCTTTTATTACTGCTCTTTCTTAGTATCTGCATATACAAATCTTTATGATTCTAAAATTTCATAAATTAATATAAAAAAAGAATTATTATTTGCACCTATATCTTCATTTAATTTTTTAAGGTCTTGCTACTACAAACCTCTTGTTTTCACTAGGAGAAACACTTTTTTGTTTTTCTACATATTCTGTTATTATATCTGTAATTTTAATGTTTGTCTTATCACACTTCTTAATATATTTATCTGGAACACTATAGTCCATAACAGCAATTGAATATGATTTATTTAAATCTATAGAGTTTCCTTCTGCAGTTATAATTTTTTTAATTCGATTACCTGGCTTATCTGTTGGAGAGTACTTCATTTTAAGACCTGAATCTAGGTAATTACAATGCTCTAAGTGAATTTCATTTAGTTCTTCCATATTATTTACTGAACTATAATCTTGTGAAGAAAAACCTAATACTTCTTGATTATATAAATTCACATACTCCTCTATACTAGGTACTATCTCTCTTAAAAATTTTATATCAAATCTTAACTCTTTATTTGGGTTTATATTTTTATGCGCATTTAAAATACATCTCATATAATAGTCTTGCCTTGTTCTTAATGGTAAATATTTTAAATCACAAAGATTAGAGATTTCTCTTTTATGTCCCAAACCTTGTATGCTAAATACTATAGTCGATGCAATTACACATAATTCAATAGCATGAGATTTATTTTTAATAAGATTTGGAATATTATTATTAAATATTTTTATATTATCATCATAAATCATAATACCTACTAAAGTAGTAGCAGCAAATGTATCAGCATCCATTTCTAATAACTGACTATCAATAGGCGGAAGTTCATTTTCATTTGAATTCATAAACATGCAACATTCACTATTATTTTCTATACTATTCTTATATTTTAAGTGACCATTTAATACATGGCCCAGTTCGTTATTAATTATAACTTTGCTAGAAAGTTCTAATAAAAGATCTAGATATCTATCTGCTTTTTCTTGATTATAGTTTTCCTCGAAAAAAATCATCCTATAAAAATTAATATTTTCTTTATATAAAAGTATATTTATTATTCTAAATATTTTTTCAAAACCTCACTATATAAATGAATAGAATATTTATTTTTACTAAATATGCTTTTTCCTCCAAACTCCATTGTATCAATAATTTTATAATCAATAACAATATTTTTTTTATAATTACTAGTTAATATTTCATTAACATATATATATGGAAGGTTCTATTATTTTATTACAATTAATTTTTTCTTTTTCTGATAACATTAATCACCCCTCACTTCAGCTTAATATAATACTTTTATTTATTCAATATGTGCTACTAAAAATATAATAATAACTTTTTGGATTTTTCATATTCCAATTTTAATTACCTTTTACCCCATCCACTCATCAAATACTTTCTCTTCTCTCTAATATCCAATACAGTAGAGCAACTTTCCCAATCAACAGATCCTATACACCTTTGATATCTTAAGTCAAAAGGATGTTGGTCTGGAATTACATCTATCTTTTCTTTAGCCTTCTCTATATCATTTAAAGCTACATCTATCCACACATCTTGTAATATATCTGGAATCTGACCAAATAAGCTATGTATACTTTCTAACCTTTCTGATAACATAGAATGTACTCTATCTTCAACCGAATCCTTATACCTCATATTGTAAATATAAACCTCATCATAAAGTTGGCCTATCCTCTGAATACGACCTTTTCTTTGCTCTAGTCTCGTCGGATTCCAAGGTAGGTCCAGATTTATAAGAGTACCTAATGTCTGCAAGTTTAAACCTTCACTAGCTGCATCAGTTCCAACTAAAACCTTGATTTCCTTATTCTTAACCATCTTCTTTATATTCTCTTTGTTACATCTTTCATATATACCATCTCTAATAATTCCAGACTTGCCTCCACCTGCATATATCCCAATCTTTATATTAGATAAATCCTTAGATAAACTTTCAGCTACCCAATAAGCAGAATCATAATATTGTGAGAATATAATGCAACCTCTATCTAACCACTTCTCTTTTACAAGAAGGTCATATGTTAAATTATACTTTGGATCATTTCCTTTATTAGATTCAAGCATATATGTAAGCCTCTTTAAACATTCTATCTCATCATCACTTAAATTCTTAAATGCACTTAAAGTTTCTTTAGGTACTTCTACTAACACATCATCTTCACTATCATCATCTATAATTCCATTAACATCATCTAATAGCTTTTGAGCTGTATTTTTACCTGCTATCATAGTGCTACCTAATCTTTTAAGTAGTAAAGTTTTGAAGAACCCTCCACCCTTTACTCTCTTTTGAAGTAACTCACAGAACTGATCTGCATAGTTATAAGCTTCTTGTAAGTATACAGGTAGAACTATCGCTTCTCTATCTTCGTCTCCAAATAACTTAACTATAACAGGTTTTAAATATGTCTCTCTTGTTTCTGGATTTATAGTAGTTTCTAAATAATCTCTAGTTCTTCTTACAATATGTCTAAGATATGGATTATAATTTTGTATATAATCACCTTCAATAAGTCTTTCAAGCCTTCTTCGCTCAGATGTTCTAAGACTATCTTTTTCTCTCGTATATATTATAAACTCATCTTCTTTTATTCCTAAACTTCTTCTTACAAGCTCAAAGTCTCTATTTTCAGATGAAGGTGGGAAAGGATCTCTTACCCATTCAAACATTTCAATATATCTATCAACTTTTTCTTTACCCATTACTAAATCTAATCCTTTTTGTGGGTATGTTCTCCAAGCACTTAAGTAACTCCCCAATACACTGTTATTTCTTTGTGATAATATACTCATAAGATCATAAGCTTCTATTGGATATAATTGAACTGGAGTTGCTGTTGCTAACAACATACTTTTTGTTTTCTTAGATATTTGAAGTAAGAAGTTCATAAGATTATTAGGATCTGGTTTATCATTTTCTTTATTAGGACCAAGATTTTTACGTCTTGCTCTATGGCATTCATCAACTATTATACATTCATACTCAACATCTAATAATTTTTCCATAATAGGTGAATTTGAAGTAATTAGTCCTTGTGATACTATACCTACTTTTCTTGGACATTTTTTTATAGAGTCATCTCCTGATGATGGATGTTTTTGTCCATTTTCATCTATCCAGTCCTTACCATCCCATACTGCTGATGGCATATCAAGTAGACCATTAATTTCGTCTTGCCATTGCCATATAAGTGTTTTAGGTGCTATAACTAATACTGGTTTATCTCCATATAAAGCCATTAGCTGAGCTGAAAGTGCTAATTGTACAGTTTTACCTAGTCCTACCATATCTGCTAATATAAACCTAGCTCCATAGCTTTTTTTATGTTCATGAAAAGCTAAATCTACAAAATACTTTTGATGATTCCAAAGTCCAAGCTCTTTACGATATACTGATGATTCTATAACTACCTCTGCTGGATTAGCTTCTTTTTTCCAATCTTCTATCTTTTCTATTTTCTGACGTTCAGAAATTCTCTTTATATCTTCTATCACGAAATTAGATAAAGGAACAGCATGTCTGCTGTTCCATAAAGAGTCAAACTCTTCCTGAACCCAATTTATAGCTTCCTTAGAGTTGTCTTCCCATACTAACTCGTAATTAACCTTTAAGGCTCTGTATGACTCATTTATGCTTCCCATAAAAGATGTTTGTGTTCCATCTCTAAATGTTATAACACCCGCTTTACCATGAACTAAACCAAAAGCTTCATTAGGTATAACTCTAACTTCTAACTTTCCACTTTTTAAAAGATCATATAGTTTTCTCAATCTTTTTGGAATATCTTTATATTCTTCCTCTGGATTATTAGAACACCAATCTTTTCTCATAGCATTTTGTGCGGCACTTGCAGTTTTAACATCATCTACATTTAAATCTGAGTTACAGACAACCCTAACTTTACCTTCTATATTTTCTATAGCTTCCCCCGTCAGCTCTAGTATAGAAGATCTAAAATATCCAGCTATTCTATCATAAGATTTAGCTTCTTTAAGTTTTGCATTTAAGAAGCTTTCGTCTAGTTTTTGTTTTCTAGAAGAATATCTATTTATCATTTTAAACTCCTTTTATCTTATACTCCATCATGTCTAACTAACTCTACTAATATCCTTGCTGACTTAACATCTTCTTCCCAATGCTCCATATTATCTATATGTTCTAATGTCTTTATATAGTCTAATATTTCTATAATTTTACTTCTTTCATTCCAATATCCTTCTATTTCATTTCTAAGCCATGCTTTACCTTTTGTTGCATCTTCTTCCTTTGATGATTTATATAATGCTATAAGTACATTTCTAAGTACTGATTGTCCAAACTTAGAGCTTTCATTAGTATGTTTCATAGCAAATTCACTAGCCGTCTTAAGTCTTGCATGATTTGCTTTACTACTTGCCATCATGTCTGAGTATTCTTTTACTCCAAACCCTCTTCCTAATTCTTGGTATGAATTTAGGCTATATACTCCATCTTTTTCGGTATCTAAACCTTTTATATAGAATCTTTCTTCTGGTAATAAAGTTTTCCATGTAAATGTATCAAATCCACTTGGAGTTAAGTAATCAAATGCTATTTTTACAGCTTCATTAATTATAGTTACTATAGGTGAGTTAGCATCTGATTTAGATAATTCATATTGAACGTCTATATCTTCTATATTTTTGTATGATGTTAATACTTTTAATGATGCAGCATATGCAGCTAATAAATAATCTGCATCTGTAAAGTTAGGATCTTCTTTATCATCTAAATCTTTCATACTATCTATTTGATATTTTACTTCATCTTCTATTGCTGGATATAATTCATCTAAATATGCAGTATATTCAGAGTTCTGTTTTCTAAGAACTAATAGAACCGTTCCTTTTACATAGTTACCTCCATTCTTAAGTCCACCAGATTCTGTTTCTGTTGCTATATTCCATGCAGATGTTACTTGAAGACCTGATGCCCATAATACTAATGCAAGTTCTGCCCATACCTTTACATCTTGGTGTGTAAACATTACAACTTGCATACCATTGTCAGGCATGTTCTTAGCTAAATTAGAATAAACCTCTATCATACTTTGATTAAAATTTTCACCTTTACCTTTTACAGCTAATACCCTTTTACTGTCCGCATACCACTCTTTAAATATATCCTCTATTATTTTCTTATCCCACGACAAGAAAAATTCTGATAATTCATGATAATTAACTGCATCTGCATAAGGTGGGTCTGTTATCCATAAGTCACTCTTCGATTCTAGGGTTCTAGCATCTATCGTTTTTATACTTTTTATACCTGGGTTGAAATTACAACTACTTATATTAAATTTCCAACTATTACCTAAGTTTAATAATCCTCTTGTTCCGTAATTATACAATGGATTTAGTGCTTGATTTAAAAATGTATTTTGACTATTTTCAACTCCAGCCCCTGAATGCCATACACCTAACTTTGAATTCCAATCTGCACACTTATTCATCCCTAATAATCCAATTGCATATTCTTTCTGACTACAAGCTAAGTTATTTATACTCTCACATATCAACCCATGAAGTAAAAGTTGCCTAGCATTAAATAACTGATGCCAATAAGACCATCCTCTACTTCTTATTGGTTCATCTGTTTTCTCTCCACTTTCTATTTTTGCTGATGGTATATATCCTTTTTGTTGATACATATCAAATCTTTCTTCTAATAGTCTTATTACTTTTAACTCTCTATCGTTATCTCTATCATTTGGTGTAGAATAATATCTTTCTTCTTTAACTTTACCTTTTTCATCAATTATTCTTCTTAGATATCTTATGCAATAGAGTCTTTCTCTTAAAATATCATCTTTTCTATTCTTAAATTCACTTTTATTCCATTGCCTTAGTCCATATATTTTATTACCTTCAGTATCTACTCTATCTTTTCTTATTACAGACATAGATGTTTCTGATCTACAATTTTGACATATCATTTTTCCATTTTTGATAGTAGATGTACTTTCACATACTTTTATTTCTTCACTAGATGCATTTTGCTTAACCTCTATATTAAATCCTTTATTTCCATTGTCTTTTAATATAGCTATTGTCTTAGTACCTTTACCTATAATCCAATTAGGTGATAATGGTACTGTATATCCGCATTCTGGACATTCAGTTTCCGTACAATACAAATATGATACAGCCCTATGTCCGTCTTCATTAGTCTCAATTCCCCACTCTTGTATCTGCTTATCTACCTCATCATATACCTTTTGCTGAAGCTCTCTTAATTTTTCTATCTCTTCATCAGATTTACTAAGTATATTTAAGTTAGCCCAGTTAAGTAAACACGCTACAGGGTTTAAATCTGATGCATAAGCCTCACAACCAATTCTTGCTGCTTCAAATGGTATACTTCCTCCACCTGCAAAGCAATCTCCAACTATGGGAGTATGTCCAAACTTTTTTTGTCCTAACTCATCCATTAAGCTTTGTAAACTATATGCATTAGTACCCAAATGAGCATTTATTTCTTCCCATTCTTTTTTACTTATTGCATTATATACTTCTTCTGGTCTACAGCATAAAGCTATTTTCTCATCATATGATAAAGTTTCAAAATATCTTTTTTGTAACTCATCTTTTTGATCCTTTGTTATTTCCTTTACATATCTAGGACTTCTTTTTGCATCTAATTCAAAATACGTGTGCTTTTCTTTATCCTCTAAAAAGTTATATATATCTTTAGTTGATATAGACTTTACTTTTCTTTTATAAAGACCTTCATCATCCATAGTTAATAATTTTAAAAATATGTTTCTATCTTTGACTGGATCATTAGTAGCAGGAAGTAATAGACCTAATATAGTAGCTCTAACTAATATAAGAGGTTTTCTACCCCACCATTTTCCAAGCCCTGTTAGTGTTTGCCCTAAGTTTGCTTTTCTTTCTTTATAACTTTCCTTTGATATTTTCGATACAGGAAACTGTACCTCTATAAATGATTTATCACTCATAACTTCCTCCGATTACTCTTTACATTCTAAACCAGTCAATTTGACTTTCTTGTACTTCTTCTACTGGATTTTCTGAAAGTGCATATTTTATAGCTTTTCTCCATCCTCTTCTATCATCCGCTCCACCTGTAGCTGCATTTGTCATAGTATATAACCACCATCTCTCTGCTATATCTAGTACTTTCCAACTTTTTATAGCAGTATCTATAGCTCTAGTTTCACAATCTTCTATTGCCCACACAAGTAATAATAGTTCTTTTCCTAATAAGCTATCTACAGGATTATCACCAGTAATCCAATTAGCCTGACCATAGGATAGTTTTTTTTCTTTTAATCTATTTTTAAATTCACTTTCTAGCACATCTTTTATAAGATCCCAGTGACTTTTGCTTATTTCTGCCTTTATTCTATCTTTTGTAGTATCAATAACTTGCTTTTTAGTATCAAATTGCCACTTAAATCTTTCATATATTTTTATATTTTTATTTTGGAACTTTGTTGGTACAACTACAAGAAAATGATGTTCATTTTCTTTTGGAATAAACCCAAATTTTATAATTTCAGTTTTAGATTCTGAAGTTATTATTTCAGAATCATCATCAAATTCTAGCCTAGCGACTTGATTTTCTTCTGTTGGATTTTCTGAAAGTGCATATTTTATGGCTCTTCTCCATCCTCTTCTATCATCTGCTCCACCTGTAACTGCATTTGTCGTAGTATATAGCCACCATCTTTCTGCTATATCTAGACCTTTCCAATTTTTCATAGCAGTGTCTATTACTGCTGCTTCACAATCTTCTATTGCCCATACAAGTAATAACAGCTCTTTACCTAACAAACGATCTACAGGGTTATCGCCAATAGTCCAGTTAGCTTGACTCGTTGGTAGATTTTTTTCTTTCAATCTATTTTTAAATTCACTTTCTAATTCTTTATTTATAAGATCCCAATGATTTCTTCTTAGTTCAGCTTTAAGTCTGTCCTTTATAGGATCAATAACTTGCTTTTTAGTATTAGTATGCCAATAAAATCTTTCATATATTTCTATATTTTTATCTTTAGATTTTGGAATAACCACAAGAAAATGATGTTCATTTTCCTTTGGTATAAATCCAAACTTTATAATTTCAGTTTTGGTTTCTGACATTACTGCTTTATCTCCTGTTCATCAAAGTTTTCTAGAGTTAACTTTTTATCAGCTACCATATCTAAAAACTTTTGACCACTTTCATAGTGTGCTTGATGATAATCTAATGCTACTTCTACTTTGTCTCCGCTCAAGAAGCTTTCTCTTATAATACCTATTTGTTCTTCTAGTTTAGATGGTTCTATTATAGTAGATTTACCTAGAGCTATTTCTATCCACTTATCAGAATCTTCATCTGTGCTTAAATAAGTTGATACATCAGATATTTTTACATTATGCTTCTTTAATATATCTATCTCTTTGTATACATCTGATGTATTAGTTACTCTTATAGTTTTTGTAAGCTTAAGTGGATTTTCTTTATTTATTTTTATTGTTGTGCCTTGCTGTTGTTTATCTATTTTCATTGTTAATTGATTAGACTCTATTCCATCTTTTTCTGCTATTGCTAGTACATGTGAACAGTTGTTAGGTATTATAAATGCATCATCATACACTCCACCATGCTCTTTTGGATTTGATCCATCAGTAGTATATTTTATAGTTGCTTTTGGTGCTACTTTTAACTCTATTAATCTATCATTCCCCTGATTAAACTCTCTATATTTTAAAGTTATTTTATTATTCCACTTATAAATATCTCCTATTTCATTTTGTCCTGTACTATCTATACAAATAAAGTTTACTTTCAGTTCATCTGTTTTAAAGTTATTTAGATCAGTTACTTCTAATGATGCAGATGTTGGTGTTCCACCTATTTCATAATATACCTTGTCTCCATGTCTATTTATTATTTTTAAAGTTACTTCACCAGTTTCATCATTTCTATCTTTTTCTTGTATAGTTATATCTGTTTTTTCAATGAATGGACCTTTTTCTATATATCCACCATTTTCTCTCCATACGTCTTTATTTATCATTTCATTTTTAAGAGCATCAAGCGCTGATGGTATATGCCATTGCCAAGCTCCATTTGTAGCTGCTCTTTCTTTTATATCTATAAATCTCATTTCTTTTTGAGTAAATAGTCTATCTTCACATTTTTTTCTGAATGTATCATTACTTACTTCTGTTTCAAATTTCTTTCTTTGAGTAAGTGTGTTTATTATTTGTTCTTCTCCATCATAGTTGTTACCCTTAAATTCCATTAAGAAGTCTGCACTTGTTAATCCTCTATTTGATGGATAATGTATTTTAGAGAAAGTTTCTCTTGCAGCTTGTAATATACTTAGTTGTATTTTATCTAGCTTATCTTGTGCTTGTTGATACTGAGGATTGTTTTTAGCAGTTCTTTCAGAATCCATTTGAGCTATTATTCTTTGCATACCTTTATATTCTTTAGATGACTTTATTAACTTATCCATTGTGTCTTTATTTCCAGATAAGAACATTACCCTGTTTTGATATTTTGTGTACTCATAAAAATCTTTTAATTCTTTACTAAGCTCATTTGACTTTGTATTTGGTTCAAATAGTACTAATGTTACCTTATCTGAGTCTAGTCTTATTTCATCTACAGCAGGGAATATTTCTATATTTTGATAACAAACATTTTTAGATGGTTTAAATTTTTCACCTAAGAATCCTCTTAACTCTTTTTTAGCTGCATCATTATCATATGATTCTATAAGAGTATTAAGCTCTGCTATCATATTTTTAGTGTTTTGGAAGTAAAGTCTTCCATTATCAGTTGAATATATATACCATGCTTTTAATGTAAATTCACTTAATGCCTTTTTAAGTATTGTTATATCTTTATTTGGCTCTGCTAAGTAACCTATTGTCTCTTGCTCTGATAAACCAAGTATTGCATTAGGTACGTCAGCTAGCGATGCTACTAATATAAGTTTGCTTAAATCACTCATACTAGTTTCACCTAGTTCATTATCTATTATTTCTGCTACACCTTTACCGTTCGCTTGGATATCATGTGATATTGCATTTGTTAAAGATGGCTTTATACTTTTAATTTGAGCTAACATATTTGAGTCATTTAAGTCCATGTCATATGGATTTATTATATATTTTTGCTCATTCTTACCATTTTCATACATCTGAGAAACAATAACTCTCATAAGTCTTATTAAACCTCTAGTTTGTTGGAAACCTGGATTTTCTCTAAACCTCGCATATAAGTCCTTTAATGATGGATGGAATGGATATGAATCCTTTATTCCTACAAATATTTGCTCTGGAGATGTGTTTGTATATCCCATTTGCTTAGCTTCTAATACTTTATCTTTATATGCATTTGCTATCTCTGTTATTTCTTCATCAGATGCTATATTTTCAAACAGACGCTTTCTAAGTATCTTGTATACGTCATCTGAATTTGTTCCAACTGGCTCTATGTTTAAAGCTGAACGGTTAACCTCTCCTTCTAATTCTTTAAACGTCGACTGCAACTGTTCACTTCCACTTTCATAAGTTGCTTTTAAGTCTGATATTATTACACAAACATTAGATAACTCTTCTTTACCTAATGCATTGAATAAATTTGCAAGAGCTGTTGTAGTTACTACTGATAAATTTGAATCTCCTATTGCTCTAGACTTTGCATTTTCTAAATATGGAGGTATCTCATCTAATAATATAAGTAGTGGCTGACCTTTTAGTAGGTTTACCCATGCAGTTTGACCTGGCGCTTGTAGCGGAGAGTAATAGTCTTTAAGTTGCTCTTTCTTTCCAAGCTGTTCAGCTATAGAACCCCATATACCAAATTCTGCATCACTTTCTCTTCCTGTAAATCCTACTACTTTTACTTCACCTAAGTAAGATTCTCCGAACATATTTTCTAATACTTTTCTTCTTACTTCTGGATACTTGGATAGTAAAGCTAACGAAATCATATTATGAGTTTTACCTCCACCCATTGATTGAGTAAGCTTTATTAGTCCTGAGGCACTTTTTCCATGAAATCTTTTGAATGCTGTTTCCACTAGAAGTTTCATTCCTTCTGTTACAAAGTTTTCTTCAAAGAATTCATTTGGGTCTATACGATTTTGTATCAAGTCTGTTAGTTCTAGTACATCATCTCTTTTATTTTCATCAAATACACTTTGTCTTGGTTTACAAGCATAGTATAGTGTCTTCATTTTTTCACTCCTCCTAATATTTCACATTAAAATATTATTTATTTATACCTAAAAGTATACATTATTTTAATATAAAATTATAGTATCTAACCTATTATATATCTCTCTAATATATAATATCATCATGAATTCATTTAATAATCAATATATAATTTGTTAAAATATTTAAATCAACCTTCTACATCATATAGTTTTTAGATCACTACTTAAAGTAAGCGACCTAAAAAACAAAAAACACATGGCATTGGGCGATGGTGCAATGAATTGCTATCCAAAAGAAGCTACGAACACAAATTAGCGGATAATATACGCAGCAGACTAACCAAAATCAACCTACCAACTAACCACACCTTGTTACCGATACCTAAAAGGTTTTTAGTTAACGATTGTAATGGAAATCCTTTTGAGCGCTCTTTGCTTAAAATATTGGAACGTAAAGCGCGTTACGTAGCTAAACTCCATAATTATAAAAATCTACAATACTATCAATACCATATATAGCAACACATCCATATAATCTTTATTTAAAAATAAAAAACAAATCAATGATATATTCTACTACTTGTAACATATATCAAAATCATAACAAAATAAATATAATTGCCTGCACTTACTATCTTAAATCAAAACCTCATGCTGCAAGTATTAAGTCTGACATTACAGTTTATAGCGCTTCTCAGCTATAATCTGTGATGTCAGACTAGACCCCAAAGCTCTGACCCAAGCAACATAAACAAAGATAGTTGATGTATGAGCGCGGTGGGTCATATGGTGCAGACTGAAACGGAATAAATAGTTAGCACATAAATAAAGCTACATTTTAGCTCATATCCTAATCAGAAAATCTTCTGCTATATGAGCTAAAATGTAGCATCACCTTGTATGTCTTAGTTTTTGTGAAGTGTAAATCTCACCATATTGTGACTGACAACCGAAGGTTAACATCTAAAAAACTAAGGGTCTTTAAAATAAAGTGTGTATTCTTCTAAAAAATGGTGATAATTAAAATATTAAATATCACTATATAAAAGGAAGGTGCACACTTTTTATGTTTAA
Organism: Clostridioides sp. ES-W-0018-02; assembly: GCF_020658175.1. Lineage (NCBI taxonomy): Bacteria > Bacillati > Bacillota > Clostridia > Peptostreptococcales > Peptostreptococcaceae > Clostridioides > Clostridioides sp. ES-W-0018-02. Next base: position 1,035,100 of record NZ_JACVVY010000001.1, read on the forward strand.
CAAAAACGAAATATTAAAAAAACTTATTGAATAATACGATGTTAAAACAACTACAGACATTCAAGACATGTTAAAGGATTTATTTGCAAGTACAATTCATCAAATGTTAGAAGCGGAGCTTGATGACCATCTAGGTTATGATAGGTATGATAATAAGAATAAAAATACTAAAAACTCTAGAAATGGATATAGAAATAAAAATGTTAAATCAGATTTTGGAGAAATAACTTTAAATATTCCAAGAGACCGAAATGGAGATTTTGAAACAAAGATAATTAGAAACTATGAAAATGATATATCAGGAATAGAGATCCAGGTGATTGGAATGTACTCAAAAGGTATGTCCACTCAAGATATATCAAGTCATCTTAAAAGTATTTATGGAATAGATATATCTCATTCACTAATAGCTAAAATTACTGATAGAGTTATACCTTTAGCTCATGAATGGCAAAATAGACCACTTGATATGATTTATCCAATTGTATTTATGGATGCTATACATTACAAAGTTAGAAGTGAAGGTAGAATAATAAACAAAGCAGCATATATAGCTATCGGCATTAAATTAGAAGGTATAAAGGAGGTTTTAGTAATATGGATTGGAGAAAATGAGAGTTCAAAGTATTTGTTAAAGGTACTTACAGATGTTAGAAACAGAGGAGATATATTAATAGCTTCTGTATATGGACTAGTTGGATTTTCTGATGCAATTAAAGCAGTATTTCCCAATACTGAAATACAAAGATGTGTTGTGCATCAAATTAGAAATACTTTAAATTATGTATCATATAAAAATAGAAAAGAATTTGCAAAAGATTTAAAGAAAGTATATGCTGCAATTACAGAAGAGGTCGCGTTAAGTGAGCTATCGCTCTTAGAGGAAAAATGGGGTAATCAATATGCGATACATTAAGAAGTTGGCGAAGCAATTGGAATGAGCTAGCAACATACTTTAAATATCCTCAAGAGATAAGAATATTGATATATACTACAAATTCAATGGAAAGTTACAATAGATTATTAAGAAAAGTTACTAAATCGAAGTCTATTTTTCCTTCGGATGATTCTTTGCACAAATCATTATACTTAGCAACTATGGATATTTCTGAAAAATGGACTCAGAAAATTAGAAATTGGACTCAAATTTTAGCTCATTTAAGTATTTATTTTGAAGAAAGAAATCTAACTCTAAATTAATAAGGAAATATTTCAAAAAAATTAAGAAATTTTCTTAAAGGGGTAATAATTTTTGCAAAAATGGAAAAAATATCAAAATAAGGCTATGATTTTTAAAGCCATAGCCTTACCAATAAATGTTTAATTATCACTTAAAAAATAAATTTTTATTTAAAGAATACACATAAATATTTCCAGACTCTATTTAGAAAATATAAATCTCTAAAATATACAATAAATCCTGCAATAACAATGAAAATATCCATGTTTATCTGCAGGATTATTCATTTTTCATCAATCAGTATTTTTTATAAAACTCACACTTCCTTTAGCTTTCTTCCCTGTAACAGTAATTTTATATGTTCCACTTTCATCAACCTTTACTTGAAATGTACTTGTCTTGAGATTCTTCCCTTCGAAAACAGGCTTTTATCATCTTCTTGTATGAAAATATCTAATTTTCCAGAGTCATTAACTATTTCCACATGTATTACATCGTCTTTTTCTAAATTTAACAATTGTGAATCTGTAGTATTAAACATACTATATTCCATTACAAGTTCACTATCACTTCCTGTACGACTACCATTAAAATCACTATATCTACAAGATGCCAGAAAAATACCTAAAATCAATATAAAAAAAGATTATATATTTTTCTCATGTCTTATACCTCCAAATCATGCTTTATTTATTATTTTCTAAATCATTATGATGACCACTCTGTAATTTTTTAACATAATAACTTATCCTTATTATATCTTCTATATTTCAGTTTTAAAATAGTTTATATATTCTATTTATCAATCTAATCCTATAAAATCATATAAATCAATTTCATAGAATTAGCCTTATATCAAGTAATTAACTACTTAGCAATTAAGTAATTTTAAATTTTATACTAAAGCAAATTTTTTGTGTCTATCTTTTCTATACTTAGTTAACTTAATATCTTTTTTATTTCATTTTTATCTTCAGTATTTAATAAAATTTCCAAAGTATGCTGGTCATTAATCTTTGAAAATAAGCTTCGTATTTCTTTTTTATTATTCTCTTTAAGTGCTAATAAAACCACTAAATCTACCATAAATTTATTATCCCACACTATAGGCTTATTTAATCTTGCTATAGCTATTGCTGGTTTTATAACATTTTCTGGAAGCCCATGTGGTACAGCAACTTTTGAAGCCATTACAACACTTCCCATAGCTTCCCTTTTATACACACTTAATATATATTTTGAGTCTACATACCCACCTTCTTCAAGCTTTGATACAAGAGTGTCGATTATATACTCCTTTGAGATTCCTTCAAAATCATATAAAATCAAATCTTCATGTATTAAATTATCCAATTGATTATCGCTACTCAAAGATGGTTGTTTATTATTCAAATGTTCTAATACCTTGTTAATTCCATTTTTTCCAAGTACCTCATTATAAGAAATAAAAGGTACATTTTTATAATCTATATCAATTGTGCCACAAATAGCAATAATATTATATTCAGCTTCAATGTCATTTAATTCATCTTCTAAATTATTATTTAAAAAAGCAATTGGCTTTACTTCAATTGAAGCATCATATTCCTCAATTTGCTTTTCTATATGTTCCTTTAAGTTTAAAGCTGTACCTACCCCACTTAAACATAATGTAATAATTACATTTTTCTTTCCATATTCATTTTTTCTATAACTAAATTTATTCGTATTTACCATAGCATAATTTTTATTTTTCTTTAAATCTGCTATTATACCATCTAAACTTTTTCCTTCAATTGTCGCCAATTTTCCTGCTTCCATTGCTAATAATGTATCCACCCTGTTTACAGTCTTACATCTAATACCAAGTCTTTTTTCAACCTCATCACCAAGGATTACTAGAGAACCCATATCAATTAGAACCAAAATTCCTTTCTGTGCTTCTATCTTTTTAAGTTCATCCAATACATGTTCTATTCCTTCTGCTGGTGAATCTGTAAGTGCTATTTCTATACCCAGTGTACATTCTATACCAAGAATGTGATTTACAACATTAGACATTTCAATTCCAACTTTACCATGCGTAACTATAACTACTTTTACTTTATCTTTTATACTTTCTTCATTGTAACAAAATTTATTTATATAATATGCTAAATATCCAAGTTCATCCTCTGGGAATGTAACTTGTGTTAAATCTTCCACTATTCCCATTACATATCTGGATAATTCATATTCCATTGGCATTGATGCTTTTATCTTATCCAAACTTGGATTTATTATAGTTTTTCCATCTCTTATTCTATCTATAGCATGCTCAATATGAATTGCTAAAGCTAAATACAGCCCCTGATTTACATGCTTAAACTGCTCTTTAATAAATACAATTACTTTGTCCATTATCTCTAGTGTGGATTCTTTTAACTGTCCACCCCAGTCTATTCGACTTCTTCTATCAGACAAGTTTTTATTGTTTTTAATAGCATTAAATTTATTGTCTAACTTTTCTATAAATGCATTTTTTAACTCTTCTTCTGAAAAACACTTACTTTCTAGAACTTTTAATTCTTTTTCTGCATAATTGTATATTTCACTTATCTCATTATCAGACAAAATTCTATTTTTCCCACTTACTAATTCACTAATATCTATATATATATCTTCAACTGAAAACTCAGAATACTTTTCATCTTCACAATTACAATCATAATATCCACTTTTTATATAATCTCTCAAGCTATCTAAATCTATAATTACCTTGTCACTAGAAAATATTGCCTTACTAAAAGCTCTAGCACAAGTTACTTGTATATCACTCTTTAACTGTCCTATATTCCCAGTACATTTATAATTCATAAGTGCACACATCACTTCTTTAGTTATTATAAAGTTTTTATTTACTCTTTTTGCTTCTCTTTCAAAGAATTTTATTATTATTTCATATCTTTCAGATTTTGGTCTTTCACTCATATTTGGTAAGTTTATTACCATTGGTATACGTCTTCTAAATGTTTGAAGTAAATTAGAATCTGGATTTTCTGTTGTAGCACTTATTATGAGAACATTTGCCTTTCTATTAGAACTACTCTCTCCTAACCTCCTAAATTCACCTCTATCTATTAAAGAAAATAATATTTCTTGACCAGCAGCAGGTAATCTATGAATTTCATCCAAAAACAAAATTCCATTATTGGCTTGCTCTACAAGACCCTCTCTATTTGCATCTGCACCTGTGTATGCACCTTTTACTACTCCAAATAGCTGAGCTATCAATAGATTAGGATTTTCTGCATAATCTGCACAGTTAAATACTATGAATGGACTATTTTCTTCTTTGATATTATTTTTCACAGCATATTTGTACATACATGTAGCTAACTCACTCTTACCTACACCTGTTTCTCCATATATTATAGTATGAAGACCATTAGGAGGATACATTATTGCTGATTTAGCTAGGTTTACTTTTTCTTTCAAACTGCCTTTTATACCTATTAATTCTTCAAACCCATCTTCTTCTACAGCTTTACTAACTTTTACATGTTTTCCAGATGATACTAGTTCTTTATCTTTTATTTCAGCTTTCGATTGACTTAAGTTTTCTTCTTTTAGTAATTTTGATACTGCACTTCTTGATATATTATAGCCATTTTCGGTTAAAATTTCAGTTATTTTTCTTTCAGACATTTGAGGATTCTCATTTACAATCTTAGATATATCCTTTATTAATATTTGTTTTCTTCTTTCTCTTGAATCTAAAATATTATTCTTTTTTCTAACCGCTATTACTTCAGACCTAGCTACATTTAATATTTCAGCAAGTTCTTGGTCAGTGTATGGATTTTTCTTGTCTTCTCTTTGTATCTCTCTTAATATTTTATCCATATTTCGCCTCCTTACTTTAAATTTTAGTTTATTTCAATATATTATACACCAAAATAAGACTAGGCAAAATAGCCTAGCCTTATTACTTAGAATTTCCATAAGAACTTCTATTAAAATTATAACCATAACTATATGATTATAATTTTAAAGAAGCACCTTCCCAATCCTTCATAAAGCTATCTATTCCTTTGTCTGTCAAAGGATGCTTAATCATTTGGTTTATAACTTTAAGAGGAACTGTTGCTATATCAGCTCCCATTCTAGCAGCTTGTAAAACATGTATTGGATTTCTAACACTAGCAACTATTATTTGAGACTCAATACTATTTACACTGAAGATGTCAACAATTTCTTCAATTAAATCAAGACCATTTTGTGATATATCGTCTAATCTTCCAACAAAAGGACTTACATATGTAGCTCCAGCTCTAGCAGCTAAAAGAGCTTGCCCAGCAGAGAATATAAGTGTAACATTAGTTTTTATACCTTTACTAGATAATACTTTTACTGCCTTTAAACCTTCTGCTGTCATAGGTATTTTTATAACTATATTTTTATGTATCTTAGATAATTTTTCTGCTTCTTCTATCATACCCTTGTGCTCTAAACTTATTACTTCTGCACTTATTGGTCCATCTACTATCTCACTGATTTCCTTAACTACTTCTATAAAATCTCTACCTTCTTTAGCTATTAGAGATGGATTTGTAGTAACTCCACATATTACACCTAAATCATTTGCTTCCTTTATTTCTTCAATATTAGCTGTGTCTATAAAAAATCTCATTTAAAAAATCCTCCATAATTAGAATATGTGCTAAACACAAGTATATAATATCATAAATTATCTAAATTTTACAGTTCCATTATCTATAGATTCAACTACTGCTAAAGATTCTAATCTTACATCATTGGCCTTTAAAAGTGCTCCTCCAGCTTGGAATCCTTTTTCAATAACAATCCCTACTCCAACTAAGTTTGCATTTGCTTGTTCAATTAAATCTTTAAGACCAAGAGCGGCTCTTCCATTAGCTAAAAAATCATCTACTACCAATATGTTTTCACCTTCGTTTATATACTTTTTAGAAACTTTTACTGCATATTCTTTTGCCTTAGTAAATGAATATACATTAGTTTCATACACATCAGTATCTAAGTTTTTAGATTCTGATTTTTTCGCAAAAACTACAGGTGCATTGTCAAAGTATTGTGAAACAATTGATGCTATAGCTATTCCTGAAGCCTCTATTGTAAATATTTTATCTACCTTTTCTCCACTAAATCTCTCTTTAAATTCTTTTCCTATTTCATTTAAAAAAGCTACATCAATTTGATGATTTAAAAAACTATCGACTTTTAGTATATCATTTCCTGAAACACTACCTTCTCTTAATATCTTTTCCTCTAAAGCCTTCATTGTACTCCCACCTAAACCTTTCTAAATTATATTAATCTTAATAAAAAAAATTATATTCTCTTTAATTTTACTCTCTACATTGCTTGTATTTTATCTTAGAATACTAAAAAAGCTCCTGTCTATATCATAGACAGGAGCTTAAAATTCAAAGTAACCAACTTAATATATAATTTAAAATAAGTATAAACTATATCATCTTCACTCCTGTAGTTAAGCTATTATTGGTAGCTTAGTAGAAACATTTGAACCATATTATCAAAAGTATACAGGTAAACATATTAATTTATTCTTTTTAATTATATATTATAATTCTCTATTATTCAACAAATAATTCAAACTGTGTAGAATAAAACATTCACTAGTTACTTGACAAAATTCAACCTTTTTAAGTAAACTTATAGATTTTCCATAAAGATATAACTTTTTTCTATATTATCTAGAAGTACTTCATCCTTGTTTATATTAGCTATTTTAGCAATAGCTTTTTTTACTCCATTAGACTTTATTAGTTCTTGTAATTCTACACTTTGAGCATCTTCACTATTGTTATAATGAAGTGCTGCACCTATTCCAAGAATTAAGTTATCAACTGTTAAGCCATATGATTTTGCAGTCATTAGAGGTTTAATCAATCTATCTTTATCACTTAATTTTCTAAGTGGCTCTCTTCCAACTCTGACTACATCATCATTAAGATATGGATTTTTAAATCTATTTAAAATCTTATCAATATATTTATAATGTGCTTCTGAATCAAAATTATATTTTTTAATTAATCCTTCTCCACTTTCTGTCATTGCATTTTTCACTATATTGCAAATATATTCATCATTTATACTTTCTTCTATTGTTTTGTATCCCTTTAAGTACCCTATATAAGCAGTTATAGCATGGCCTGTATTTAGTGTAAATAACTTACGTTCTATATAAGCCATAAGGTTATCAGCTAAATTCATTCCAACTATATTAGGTATTTCTCCTTTAAATCCTTGCTTTTCAACATTCCACTCATAAAAATTTTCAACAGTTACATCAAGAGGATTCTCATTTTTACCAGGAGGAACTATTCTGTCAACTGAACAGTTAGGGAAACCAATATAGCTCTCTAAATAGTCTTCTTCTTCTTTATTTAGACACTTAAGTATTTCCTCTTTTAAAGAAGAACTTGCATATATTGCATTTTCACAAGCTATTATATTTAAATTATTTGTTAATCCTTTTTCTTTTCTAGTTTTTATACCTCTAGCAATTGTAGGGGCTATTTTAGTTAAAACCAAAGGGCCAACTGCTGTAGTTATTATTTCAGCTTCTACAATCTCATCTATTATTTCTTCTTTTATAGATGAAACTGCACTTATATTGTCAATTATCTCATCTACACATTCTACATCTCTTATGTGTATAGTATATTTTTTATCTTTATTTATTGAATTTAATATTTCTTCATTAACATCAGCAAATACAACATGATAACCTGACTTAACTAACAAACCTCCAATAAATCCTCTTCCAATATTTCCTGCTCCAAATTGGATTGCCTTTTTCATTTTAAGTTCCTCCTAAGATTAGTTGGCAAAAGCTTCCATAAAAGCTTGTTTGTCATTTGAATTTTTTAGTCTCTCTGTTAAATCATCATCTAAAACTATTGCTATATTAGATAGTATCTCTAAATGCTCATCTCCAACACCAGCTATTCCTATTAATAAATATGCCTTTTCTCCATCAAAATCTATACCATTAGGGAATTGTAGTATAACTATTCCAGAAGATAATATTTCTTTTTTCGCTTCATTTACACCATGTGGAATAGCAACACCCATGCCCATGTATGTAGTCATTACCTTTTCTCTTTCCAACATTGCTGGTATATATTCTTCTTTTACATATCCATTTTCAAATAGTTTTCTTCCTGCTAAAGTTATAGCTTCTTCCTTTGAAACACTATCTAATCCTAAAAATATATTATTCTCATTTAATACTTTACTCATAATATCAACCTTCCTTTTTTTAATGTAAATTTTATTTATCTATTAATGTTTTTAATTTATTTGTATAAAAATTAAAAACTATATCTTTTATTTCTAATGTCATCTCTTGTATAGAAAATTTGTTTATTTTCTTAGTAAAAACAAAATTATCTATTAATGAGCCACTTACTTCACTCATTATTTGTCTTTGATAATTTGGTGAATCTTTAGGAAGTAACATAAAAACCACATTCTCAATTTCTTCCTTAGAATTTAGCTTTATGTTATTTTCTAATCTTATTATTGCTAACTTCATAATATCTATTCTTTCACTCATACAGTGTAATAATAAAATCCTTGATTCTTCTATATATGGAATTGATATTTTTAATCTTTCTTCTAATGATTCTTTTATAGATATTACATCTTCACTAGATTTTACAAATATTTTTGATGAATCCATAATAAGTTCATCTAAGTTTTTACTTTTAAATTTTTTAAATTGAATTTCATCTAAAAACTGAAGAATATCTCTTCCTATGTTCATACTTTCTGTTATCTGTTCATATACTTTATTTTTATTTTTAGTATCATCTTTTACTTTTAAATCCATTAATTTGTTTTGAGCTATAGACTTTATTTTTTCTTTGATTATCAGTTCATCATCTGAACTCATAAATGGACCTACACATATATAATCTAAGTTTGTATTTAATTCTACTGTAGATACAATTAAATCGACTTCTTTTTCTTTTAAATATTCCTCATCTATGTTTATAGCTGAAATAGTTTCAAGTATATTTAGATTTGGAAATTTATTTTCAATTTTAGTCGATAAAAACCTTGAAGTTCCTATTCCAGTAGGACATGCTACAACAATATTTATATTAGCATGCATCATTAGATTTTTTTCTATGGCTGATGCAAAATGCATTGCAATATATCCTATTTCAGATTCAGGTATTGAATTTATATTTAGCTTATCTTTTATGACTTTAGAAACCTTTTCGACTCCATTATAAGCATATGAATACTTAGTTTTTATTTCATCTAAAAGGGGATTTCTTATTTCTAGTCCCATATTCAATCTGTTTATGGAAGGTCCCAGATGGTTTGCTAGATCTTTAAATAATCTTTCATCATTTTTAAGACTTATCTTAAATTCATCTTCTGCCAAATCTATCATTTTATTTGTAATGTCCATTACTTCTATGTCATCTAAGTTTAACTCTTTATGACTTGAAGATGACCTTTGCTTTGCACCTCTAATGTGCATAGTTATATATCCAACTTCATCTAATGGTATATCCATACTAAAATCAACTGCCATACCTTTTACGATTTCCTGAGCTAATTTAAACTCTTCGGTTAAAGATAATTCCTTTAGAAAATCTTTCTCCATAGTTATATTTTCACCATTTTTTATCCTCTGTAAAGCTAATGAAATATGAACTACAAGCCCTATATATGCACTATCAGCTAAATTTACATCTAACTCTGAAAGCTTCTTTGTTAATGTACTTTCAACTTTTCTTATTATGCACTTGTCCATTAAATTTAAAAGTCTATTTTCACTTAAAATCTCTATTGCTTTATCAGTTTGTATATTCTCACTTATATTTCTGACCATATCCAATATTTCTTTTTCATTAAATGAGTCATATATAAGGTTTACATATGCTTCTCTAAAGTTTTTTTCCTGACCTTTGAGATACACACCAAGCCCTGGTTTTCTAATAAGCTCAATATCAAATCTTTCTAACCATTTACTTGCTAGTGCAAAATCATTATTTAGTACTCCTTCAGATACCTTTAATATTTTTGCAAAGTAGTAAGATTTTACTGGCTCATTAGAAACTAGTAGCTTTGATAATATAATTAAGTTTCTTTCTTCTTTGTTATATTCTTTTTCTATTTTTTCCTCTTCTAACAACTCAATTATAAAATTTTGATTTTCTGTATTCTCTTCTAAAATCAAACCTACACCTGGTTTTTTTACAAAATTAAAATCATTTTCATCAAACCATTTTTCAATTCCTGACATATCTCTAAGTACAGTTCTTGAACTTAACTCTAACTCTCCTGCAATTTCAGAAACAGTTATTGGAATATTTTTTTTAGAATTTTCTACTATCATGAGTATTATCTTTTTTTGTCTAGATGTAATCTTCTTTTTTTTCAAATTATCCACTCCTAATCAGTGGTACTTTTTATTTTTTATTTAGATTCTAATCTTTTAAACAGTATATCTAAATTGGGGTCATTTAAAAAGTTATTTATTGATACTATCTCAACATTTGAATTGTTTTTGGCAACTCTTTCAACTAATGTGTTGTGAGTTACTACTATTTGTGTATCATCTGGAAGATTATCAACAGATGAATTTGTAATTTCTATATCTAAATTCAAGTTTTTTATTCTATTTTTAAATCTAGAAGCTCCCATTGCACTAGAACCCATTCCTGCATCACATGCAAATACAATCTTCTTAATTTCATTTAATTCAAGTTGCTTTTCTTTAACTTTTTGTTCTGAACTTTTGCTTGCAGATTTCATATCACTCATCTTTGCTTTAGCTTCTTCTAAAGTACCATCTTCTTCACTTTGGTTTGCTGAAGCTCTCTTAACAAATGGTGCTGCCACTAAGAATGATACAACTGTCGCAACTGCAACCCCTGCTAATACTGGAAGTAATCCTCCTTTTGGTGCTAGTGCCATAAGTGCAAATATACTTCCTGGTGATGGTGCTGCTACAAGTCCAGCTCCTAATATTGAAAAAGTTAATATTCCTGCTGCTCCACCTGCCATTGTAGCTAATATTAAAACTGGATTCATTAATATATATGGGAAGTAAATTTCATGGATACCACCAAGGAAATGTATTATTACTGCTCCTGGTGCTGATTGCTTTACACTTCCTCTACTAAACATCCAATATGCTAATAGAACACCTAAACCTGGTCCAGGGTTACTTTCTAATAAGAACATTATAGATTTACCTGCTTCTTTTGCTTCAGCTATACCTATAGGACCTAATATACCATGATTTATTGCATTGTTTAAGAACAGTACCTTTCCAGGCTCTATAAATACCGAAACTAAAGGTAATAAACTTTTGCTAACTATAAATTGCACTCCTGATTCTATAAGAGCTGTACCTGCTACTATAGCTGGTCCAATTGCATAAAAACCTAATATTGCAAGAAGCATACCTATTATACCTATTGAAAAGTTATTTACTAACATCTCAAATCCTGTTGGTATTTTACCATCTACAAGTTTATCAAACTTCTTGATTACCCATCCTGCAAATGGTCCCATTATCATTGCTCCAATAAACATTGGTATATCAGCTCCAACGATTACTCCCATCGCTGCTGCTGCACCTATTACTCCGCCTCTTTGCCCTGCTATAGCTTTACCACCAGTATATGCTATCAATAGTGGTAAAAGATATTTTATCATCGGATCGCCTATAGTACTTAATTTTTCATTTGGCATCCACCCTGTTGGTATAAATAATGCTGTTATAAGACCCCATGCTATAAAAGCTCCTATATTTGGCATTACCATCCCACTTAAAAATTTTCCTACTCGCTGTATAGATGTCTTTATTGTCGATTGATTAGAACTGCTCATAATTTTACCTCCATTTGAATTATATTCTATATCGATATGATTCCCTTTTGTTATACTTTTATTATAGAGTTTATATTTTATAGTAACAACTTTAAGAAATCGTTTCTATGTCACTTAAGATAATGACATTTGTCACTTTAGTTTTTGTTTAGTTTTATTTATGTAGTATTTTAAATTAAGAATTTAATGAAATAAATTTTTTAGGGACACTTTTGGACATACTAATATAGATTTAATTGACTTATACTTTCAGTAAAAAATACTATATACTTAATATTAACAACAGGAGTATATAGATATAATGTAAGATATTATATAATAAGAATTAACTTCAAATTAGCTACCACCTTAAATAAAACATTATTTAATATACAGTTTGATTGTATAAAGCAACATATATTAAACAGATTCAGTTAAAATAGTTTAAATTTTTCAAAAATCTCAATATCTGACAAAATACTTTAATAAAATTAAAGAATAAGTTATAATTAATACTATCAATTATAATAAAGTATAAAAATATAAGGAGTGATTAAAAAATGGCGTTTTATTTTGATACACCATCACATACTTTCAGTGAATACCTACTTGTACCAGGTTTCTCTTCTACTGACTGTATACCTGCTAATGTAAGTTTAAAAACACCTGTTACTAAATTTAAAAAGGGCGAGGAAGCAGATATTCATATGAATATACCTTTAACTTCTGCTATTATGCAATCTGTTTCTGATGACAAGATGGCTATTGCACTTGCTAAAGAAGGTGGCATCTCATTTATATATGGTTCTCAATCTATTGAAAGTGAAGCTGCTATGGTAGCACGTGTTAAATCTCATAAAGCTGGATTTGTTGTGAGTGATTCAAATATTAAACCTGATAATACATTAAAAGACATACTTGAACTAAAAGAGAGAACTGGTCATTCTACGGTTGCAGTTACTGAAGATGGTACTTCAACTGGTAAATTATTAGGTATTGTTGCAAGTCGTGATTATCGTATAAGTCGTATGGACTTAGACACTAAAGTTAGTGAGTTTATGACTCCTATGTCATCCATAGTTTATGCTAACAAAGATGTTACTTTAAAAGAAGCAAACAATATTATATGGGACCATAAGCTTAATTCTCTTCCTGTACTTGATGACAATGGTAATCTTGTATATATGGTATTCCGTAAAGATTACTCTTCTCATAAAGAAAATCCACTTGAACTTTTAGATTCTTCTAAAAGATATGTAGTTGGAGCTGGTATCAATACTAGAGACTTTGCTGAGCGTGTTCCTGCTTTAGTTGAAGCTGGTGCTGATGTTTTATGTATAGACTCTTCAGAAGGTTTTTCTGAGTGGCAAAAAATAACTCTTGATTTTATTCGTGAAAAATACGGTGATACAGTTAAGGTTGGAGCTGGGAATGTAGTTGACCGTGAAGGATTCCTTTACCTTGCTGAAGCTGGTGCTGACTTCGTTAAAGTTGGTATTGGTGGTGGTTCTATATGTATCACTCGTGAACAAAAAGGTATAGGACGTGGACAAGCTACTTCTATAATTGAAGTTGCTCAAGCTAGAGATGAATACTTTGAAAAAACAGGTATTTACATTCCAATTTGTTCTGATGGTGGTATTGTTTATGACCATCATATAACTTTAGCCTTAGCTATGGGTGCTGATTTTATAATGCTTGGTAGATATTTCTCTCGTTTTGATGAGAGTCCAACTAATAAGGTTAATATAAATGGTAGTTACATGAAAGAGTATTGGGGAGAAGGTTCTGCACGTGCTAGAAACTGGCAAAGATATGACCTTGGTGGAGATAAGAAACTTTCTTTTGAAGAAGGTGTTGACTCTTATGTTCCTTATGCTGGTTCTTTAAAAGACAATGTGACACTTTCTCTAAGTAAGGTTCGTTCTACTATGTGCAACTGTGGTGCTCTTAGTATTCCTGAACTTCAAAAAAATGCTAAGCTAACACTTGTATCTTCTACTAGTATCGTTGAAGGTGGAGCTCATGATGTTATGCTAAAAGATAACAGAAACTTATAATATAAATAAAAGTGTAGTTAATTGTAAAATCAACTACACTTTTTATTTTAATATAAGCTATTATTTATGAGTTATTATTTAACTGTAAATTCAAGAAGCTTACTTTTAAGTTCATTTTCTATTTTTGATAATTCAACTTCTGCTTCCTGTCTCTTTATTCTACCATCATTCTGTATCTTAACTACTTCATCAATAGTTGATATTAAAGATTGATTAGTTTTCTTAATTGTATCTATATCTACAATTCCTCTTTCTGATTCTTTGGCTGTTTCTATTGTTCCCATTTTCAATGTCTCTGCATTCTTTAGTAGAAGTTCATTTGTCATATTACTAACTTCACGCTGTGCTTTCATAGCTTGATTCAAATGAGATATTCCAAGAGCAAGTACTATTTGATTTTTCCACAATGGAATAGTATTTACTATAGTAGATTGAATTTTTTCTGCCATTAGATTATTGCTATTTTGAACCAATCTTATCTGTGGAGCCATTTGAAGTGATACCATTCTAGTTAATTCTAAGTCATGAATCTTCTTTTCAAATCTGTCACAAAGTGAAACCATATCGTTTACAGATTGAGCATCTTCTGTTGAACCAGACAAACTTGCTCTTTCTCTTAATTTTGGCATCTCAAGTTCTTTCATATCTTTTAGCTTTTGTTTCCCTGCTATAATATACATTGTAAGCTCTTTTGAATAAGCTAAGTTTAATTCATACATTTTATCAAGCATTGCTATATCTTTCAATATTTTAACTTGATGCTTTTGAAGTTCTTTACTTACTTTGTCTACATTTACTTCTGCGCTATCATACTTAGTTTTTAAATTTGAAATTTTATTATTTGCCTTTTTAAAAATTCCTAAAAAACCACCTTGTTCTTTTTCGTCAGCTGAGAATGATTTTAAATCAGTAACTAGATTTGTAAGCATATCACCAACTTCGCCTAAATCTCTAGTTTTAACACTCTTTAAAGCGGTTTCCGAAAATCCTGCTACCTTTTTTTGAGCCCCAGCTCCATATTGCAAAATCATATTTGTATTTGTAATATCTATTTTTTCTGCAAACTCTTTTACCATTTTACGCTCAGCTTCTGATAGTTTTTCTTCTTCTGGGTCTTTTTCATTCTTTTTCATTAATAGGTCAGAATTATTTATATCATTTGTTTTTGTTTCTTCACCAAATGGGTCAAGTGTTAGTGTTGGCATAACTGGTATATCATCTAAATTATTCATTCTATAGTTCTCTCCTCTTCCTTCATAAAGTACTAATTATATACTTATATCTTACATATTTTTATCCTTCATAACTACTTAACTGTTCAAAAATAACAGAATATTTTTTATATTACAGTTAAAACTTTCCACCTGTTAATCCCTCTTGAACTAACATATTTTCTAAAACAGTAATATCTGTAGATATGTCAATAGCTTCATCCTCAAATAGAGAATCCAGTTGGTTTTCAAAAGCCACTACAATTGTACTCATTGTACTTTCAATGCTTTCCATAGTTGTTGTTATATTTTCTCTGTCTATTCCTTGTTCTTCCAATGTATGATATGAATTTAAAAGCTTTAAAGTAGTTGGAATATAATAATCCATAAATTTTTGTATCTGAATAAGTTTTGATGGGTCATGTTTTACAACATCAAATATTTTACTTGTAACATCTTCTACTTGTATAATTTTCTTGCACATTGATTCTGATTTAATATTTTCATTAGCCTCTTTTATTTGTCTCAAATAGTCCATTCCCTTTTTAATAATCATATCAGCTTCATTGCTATTCTCAACTTCATCTTCTTCAACTTCATATACTATATCTTCATATGTTGGTGGAACTCCATCTTCATTTGTCAATACAATTTGATTATTTCTTTTATCAATATAAGTATTTATAAAGTAATTTTTATCTATCATCTTTTGCACATCTTTTATTATAAATTTTAGTGATTTAGATGTACTTTCTGCAATAAGTTCTACTGGAATAATATTTTTATTACTTATGATTGTACAGTATTTTTTATAACGAGAAATTTGGTCTCCTAATCTTTTACCTTTAAAAATACAAACTCCACCTATTATTAAGAATAAAGCACATACTTGAATAGGAAGTATAACTGCCCATCCAATTATAATTGAAATAGTTGACAATACTAAGGCTGATAGTGTAAATAAGCCTACTAGACCCCATCCAACGATCTTCAAAAACTTACTTAAAAACGAATTTATTAATACAGATTTTTTAGAAAAATTCTCTGGTTTATACATGATTTATATCCTTTCATTTTTACTAATATTATTATTATATTTCAGTTTGATTATACAATTACTTACTTATTACTGTCAAGGAATTTGAAATTCTACAAATTATTTCAAATAAAGTAATAGACTTAAATGTAAGTACATTTTCTAACTAAAAATGTACTTACATTTAATGCTATACAAAAATAAGAGAACTTAATTTTAAGTAAATTTAAGCCCTCTCATTTTTTATATTTATATAATTATCATTATTTATCTCATCTATACTTAATCCAAATAAAAAATTATATTAATAAAGATTTGCAAATATCTCTCTTATTTCTTCTCTACTAAGTTCTACATAATTATTGGCAAGTAATCTCTGTTGATTGGCTATCGTACTATCAGTAAATTCATCTATCTGACTTTCTACCATTCCATACTCTCTTAGAGCTTTCTTAGTTATTAATTTGTTTAAGAATTTCTCTAATTCTCCATAAACGTCACAATTAGAGTCACATTCAAGAGCATCTGCTAAAATTTTTGTACATTGCGTAATCTTTCCATTAGGATTTTTTCTAGAGTACATCTTAAATACTTCAGTAAAGAACTGATAATTTGCTTCCCCATGTGCAACATGGAAAGCTGCACCTATCGAATAAGATAAAGCATGCACTGCTGCACAACCAGCATTTCCAAAAGCAATTCCTGCATAGTTTGATGCAAGTACAAAGTCCTTAAGATGATTGAATCTCTCTTCTTCTCCTTTATCCACAATCTTTTTATATCCATCCATAATCATTTTTATAGCCTGTAAAGAATATATTTCTGTAAATGGACTTGCTTTTGGAGATAGATAAGACTCAATAGCATGTATAAGAGCGTCCACTGAACTTGTTACAAAAAATTTATAAGGCAATCCTTTTACTGACTCTGGAATTAATACTGCATAATCTGCATAAGTTTCTTCTACTGCAAGACCCTTTTTAGTATGCTTAGATTTTAACTCTGCAATGGCTACATTTGTTACTTCACTTCCTGTACCACATGTTGTAGGAACTACCACCAATTCTTTTACTTTTTTAGGTGCTACTTCTCCTTCAAATAAGTCAATAGACTTCTCTGGAACATCAAGTGCTAATATCTTGCATATATCAACTATTGTACCTCCTCCAAAAGCGATAATTCTATTGAAATTGTATTTCTTCATTTCTTTTGTCATAGAATCTATCATTTCATCAGATGGTTCACCTGTTCCAAATTTTTCTTGGAAAATTAAATTGGTATCTATTCCAAGAGGTTTCATATATGGTTCATATATAAATTCATTTGTAATTACTAAATCATTTTTTCCTATTTTAAATTCTTCATTGAATTCTTTAAATGTATCAAAATAAAATATTTTTGGAACTACTCTAAGTGCTTCCATACTTAACACCCCTCTACTATTAATATTTCTCCTTAAATCGTTTTTCAAACTCTAATGCTAGATTTTCTCTTACACTTGGATGAGCAATATTGATTAAATTTCTTGCCCTTTCTCTAAGAGATTTCCCTTTTAGTTCTGCTATACCATACTCAGTTACAACATAGTCAATATCATTTCTAGATGTTGTTATAGGAGCACCTTCATCCACAATAGAGACAATTTTTGAAATTACTGTCCCATCTTTTTTTGTAGTTATTGAAGGCATTGCTATAATTGCCTTTCCATCTTCTCCCATAGATACTCCACGTATGAAGTCAACTTGACCTCCAACTCCACTAAATTGTCTAAGACCCATTGCCTCTGCAACTACCTGTCCCATCAAATCAACTTGTATAGCAGAATTTATAGACACCATTTTATGTTGTTTCATTATAACTGCTGGATGATTTACATAGTCTACAGGTTTCACTTCAACTACTGGGTTATTATTAGCAAAATCATATAATTTTTTAGTTCCCATTAAAAATGTAACTGTCATTTTTTCTTTATCAAAATTTTTATATTTACCATTTATAACACCTTTTTCATAGAGAGCTAGGGTTCCATCTGAAATCATTTCTGAATGAATTCCTAAATCTTTTTTATCTGTTAAAAATAGCATAACTGCATCTGGAATTCCACCAATTCCAAGTTGTAAAGTAGAACCATCTTCAATTAGAGAAGCACAGTTTTTACCTATTGCTTCTTCTACTTCTCCAATCTTAGCAGGTTGCAGTTCATATAAAGGTTGTGACTTTTCAACTATATAGTCAAACTCTGATACATGAACTACTTCACCATAAGTTCTAGGAAATTGGTCATTTACTTGAACAATTACTGTTTTAGCAGTTTTAATAGCCTCATAAGTATAATCAACTGATGTTCCTAGGCTACAATACCCATGTTCATCTGGTGGAGTTACCTGAGCTAAAACAACATCACATTTTAATCTTTTCTCTCTAATTAATTTTGGTACTTCATGAAAGAATGCAGGAGTAAAATCTCCATCTCCATTTTCAATTGCCTTTCTTACATTTCCACTTACAAACATTGGATTTACTCTAAAGTGAGTTTCCATTCCCTCACCAGTATATCCACCACTGCCTAGACTTACCATATGCTTAATCTCAACATTTTTATACTGTTTTGCATTTTCAATCATTGCCTCTACTAGTGCAGGAGGCTCACCTACACAATGTGCAAATACTACTGTATCCCCATCTTTAATATGCTTTACAGCCTCTATAGCAGTACATAACTTACTTTGATACAATTCTCGCCAATTCAATGAAATCACCCCATCTAACTCTTATTTAAGCCTCACAAATCGCTGATTCTATTATATTTATAGCTCTTTCTATATGACTAAAATCCCAAATTTTAATATATGATTTCTTAACTTTATATTGTTGGTAGGATGCACATAAAGTTGTGCATCCTCCAATTATAAGTAATAAATCATATTCTACATCTTCTTCTGCTACGCTAAAATCTACTCTACCATTGAAGTGCTCTTTGATTATTGCTAGAGCCTTCCCTCTTTCGTATCTAGGGTTACAGCCCCCACAAAATCTAACTCCACAGGTCATGTGTAAATTCTCCTTCTAAAATCTCTTTTTATAACTCAAACTACTACTTTATAATCATTCTTATACGATATATTTTTTCATTAATTAGTATAAGTCAATATATTTTCCCATTTATATATCAACTTTTTTATATATTAACTTTTTATAAATTTAGAGCTTTTTCTTTTTTTATTCCTGCAATTGTCTTAGCTAATTCTTTCTTCTGATTTATATTTCCTTGTCTTGAAATCATTATTCTTTGTGCCTGTGGTGAACCTGCTCCATGCATTGACTCAGTTCTATAACCAACAGCAGATGAGCCAAGACATATATTTTCTAAGAATCTTAATATTCTCATTCTTTCTTCTGTTGAAGCTACTGAAGAAGCTTTAAAATATTTATTACATACTTCACCTATTGTCATTCCACTTGTTCCAACTTTTAAATCTGACTTGAAGTCTTTTTCTGAAGGCATAGTAACCATAAGCCCACCAGCTATATCTTCTGCAAGTCTCACTATTTCATAAGGGAATCTAGTTACATTTTGTTTACATACATTTGCAAGAAGTAAATCTATTTGATAGTTTCCAGCCTCTGTCTTATGTCCTTCTGATGAACATGCTATACCACAACAATATAAGCTTTCATTAAGGTGAGTCATTTCTATTAATTTATCTTTTATATGAGAAGCTTTGTTTGCTCCATTGTAATCAGCTGCTAAAGCTGCTGCTCCTATTATTACATCACCTACTCCAACTTTACATCCACCATAACTTTGTCTATGATATCCAGCAAATCTTTCTACCAACATACCAGAGAAATCCCACTCTCCGCATAAGAAGATTCTATCATTTGGAACAAATACATTATCAAATACTACTAGAGCTTCTTGACCTCCAAACTCTTTATTTCCTAAGTCAACATCTGCTCCCTCTTCTAATTTTCTAGTATCACAAGATTGTCTTCCATAAATCATAAACACACCTTCAGCATCTGAAGGAACTGCAAATGATACAGCATAGTCTTTATCTGCTTCAGTCATGCTTATAGTAGGCATTATAAGATGTTCATGTGAATTTATTGAACCAGTTTGATGTGCTTTTGCTCCTCTTACCACTATTCCATCTTCTCTTCTTTCAACTATGTGAAGGAACATATCTGGGTCAGGTTGAGCACTAGGTGATAATGCTCTATCTCCCTTAGGGTCAGTCATAGCTCCATCAACTACTAAATCGTTTTCTTGTATATAAGTTAAGTATTTTACAAAATTATCATGATAATTAGTTCCATGCGCTTTGTCGCACTCAAATGTTGTTGAATATACCGCATTAAAAGCATCCATACCTACACATCTTTGGAAACAAGAAGCTGTTTTTTGGCCACATAGTCTTTGCATTTTAACTTTTTTTATCAAATCATCAGTACTTTGATGAAGATGACCAAATCTATTTATTTTTTCTCCTGTAATATTTGAAGTAACTGTCATTAAATCTGCATATTCTGGGTCATGTGCCAAATCATAAGTAGCTGCTACACAATTTATAGATGGTCTAATCATTGGATGGTCAACCCAATTTTTAACCTCTTCACCAAACATATAAACTTTAGTATTTAATTTTCTCAAACTTTCAATATATTGAGCTCCTGTCATTAATGCCATAATAAAACCACTCCTTCTCTTTTATAATAATTTTTATTTATGTTAATTTATAATACTTCCTTCTTTTGTTCGTCTTTCAATCTTCTAAATTCACTTCAATATTTTAAATTAAATTCATTTTTAGTTTAAATTCATTCTAAATTAAAATATATTTCTATTTTAATTTAGAATGAATACTTTTTTATATTTGAATTTTATCCCCAAAGTTCTTCATCTGTAGGTACTTCATTTTCTGGCATATAATAAGCAATTCTAGAAATATTAATTAAATGTTTGTAATCAAGATTTTCAGAAATACTATTATTTCCCCAAGAACCACAACCTAAGGTATTTGTAGGTGCAAGACCATTAAAGAAGCTTCCTCCAGCACTTGTAGCACAACATTGATTAATTACAAATCTTGATACTTCTATATTTTCTCCTGCATATTCTATGTTCTTAATTGTATTTGAATGTATAGATACACTATGTCCTTTTCCTTCTACATTTAGATTTGCTTTTGCAATAGCTACTCCTTCTTCAAAGTCTTTATACTTATATGCAGATATAACTGGACACATTTTTTCTTTTGCAAGTATGTCTTCTTCACCTGGTCCATCTGCTTCTATTACTATTATTTTTGTATCTTTTGGTATTTCAACTCCTGCAATGTTTGCGATTGCATGAACTGATTGTCCTACTGCATCTTTATTCATAGATTTATTCACAAACATGGCATTTCTAAAAGCTTCTTTTTGTGCATTATCTCTAACTATAAATCCTTTGTTACTTTCAAATTCATCCATTATTTTATCAAACATTTCTTCTGCCACTATCACTGATTGCTCACCTGAGCAAATTATACCATTATCAAATATTCTTCCAGCTATGATTTTAGGTACTGCTTCTTTAATATCTACATCTCTGTCTATAATACATTGGACATTTCCTGCTCCTACACCAAGAGCTGGTTTTCCACTTGAATATGCAGCTCTTACCATTCCCATTCCACCAGTAGCAATTACTACATCTGCTGATGAAATTAAATTTCTCGTATTTTCTCTTGATTGTTGGTCAAGTATTTGTATTAGATTTTCTGGTGCTCCTATTTTTTCTAATTCTTCATTAATCATATCAACAGTCTTAGTACTACATCCAATTGCTTTATGATGTGGTGTTATAATAATTGCATTTCTTCCCTTTAATGCAAACATAGCATTACTCATAGGTGTAACTATCGGATTTGTACAAGGAGTTATTGCTGCTACAACTCCAATTGGTTTAGCTACTTTTGTTATTCCTGTTTCTCTATCTATGTCAATTATACCAACTGATTTCTTATCTTTTAAATTATTATATATAACTTTCGCTTTACTTTTATTTTTAGCTACTTTATCTTCATATACACCCATTCCAGTTTCTTCTACTGCAAGTTTAGCTAAATATTCGGCGTTATAGTATACTACCTTTCCAACTATCTTCACTATTTTATCCACTTGTTCTTGAGTATAACATTCAAACTCCCTTTGAGCTTTTCTAGCCCTCTCAATGTATCCATTAATATATTCTTTGCTTAAATCTTCAAAGTTTTCTACTGCTTTTTCCATTTTTAATATTCCTCCAATTTATTAAATATTTTTATAGTGCACTTTCAAAAGTTTCTGACTTCTTCATTGTACCTGTACTCATAAATTTACTATGCCATGATAAAGCTTCGTCTAATATATGAGGAGTTTGTTTTGCTCCATTTTGACATGCTCTATTTAGGTAATCCATAAGTTGATCTTTATAATCTGGATGAACACAATTTTCTATTATCTTAATAGCTCTTTCTCTAGGTGCAAGACCTCTTAAATCAGCATATCCTTGTTCTGTTACAATTACCATTACATCATGTTCAGTGTGGTCTACATGAGATACCATAGGTACTATTGATGATATATCACCATTTTTTGCAATTGATTCAGTACTAAATATAGTTATTGCTCCATTTCTAGCAAAATCACCAGAACCACCGATTCCATTCATCATCTTTGAACCCATGATATGAGTTGAGTTTACATTTCCATAAATATCAACCTCAATTGCAGTATTCATTGCAATTACACCAATTCTTCTAGCTATTTCTGGGTTGTTACTAATCTCTTGAGGTCTCAATATAATCTTATCTTTAAAGAAATCTATATCATTTTCAAATTTTATTAATCCTTCTGGTGATGGGCTTACAGATGTAGTTGATGCCATTGTAACTTTACCCATTCTTATTAAGTCCAACATAGAGTCCTGCACAACCTCTGTATAACAAGTTAAATTCTCAAATTCAGATTCACATAGTCCATATAAAACTGCATTTGCTACACTTCCTACACCAGATTGAAGAGGAAGTAAATTTTTTGACAATCTACCTGATTTTACTTCTTCTCTAAGAAATGCAATAATATTATTTGATATTTTTTTTGAAGCTTCATCTACAACACCCAATGGACGTGTTTTATCTTGCATATTAGTGATTACTATTCCTGCAATCTTATCTAAACCACAAGGTATATATGTCGTTCCGATTCTATCTTTAGGATGATTTATTTCTATTGGTTTCCTGTTTGGCGGATTTTCTGTAATATATATATCTGCCATACCTTCCATCTCCATTGGTTTTGCCAGATTTATTTCAACAATTACTTTGTCTGCACTTTTTACAAAAGATGGTGAATTTCCTATCCCACTAGTTGGTACAATATCTCCATTTTCAGTTATGGCAAGTGCTTCTATTATCGCTACATCCACTTTAGGTATAGTTTTATAGTTTAAAAATTGAGTAGAATGACTTAGATGCATATCTATATAATTGACATCACCTTTATTAATACTGTTTCTAAGTATTGAATTAGTTTGATAAGGAAGTCTTCTTTCAATTATTCCTGCTTCTGCCCATGCTCCATCTACTTCTGGTCCTAAAGATGCTCCTGAATATACAGTCAATTTTATCTTATCTCCACTTTTAACCCTTTCTGAAACCGCTAATGGTACTGCTTTTGGGTAACCTGAAGGTGTAAATCCACTAAGTCCAACAACCATCCCATTATTTATAAGTTTAGCAGCTTCATCTGCATTCATAATTAAATCACATAACTTTTTATTTCTTAATCTTTCGCTTAGTTCTTCAAATACTCCTTCATTATTCATAAATATCCCCCCATATAAAATCTTATTTACATTGGAAGTTTGTGTAAAACTATAACCAATATAACTTTAGTTAACAATGCAAATGGATAGGTAGCACCATACCCCGCTGCTGGGTCATCACTATCAAGAGCATCAACAGCAGCTCCAAGACCTGGTGTTGATGTCATACCACCACAGACAGCTCCAGATAACAAAATCCAATTTAGTTTGAATACATACTTACCAACTAAAAATCCAATCATCATAGCTGTAATTCCTACTACTATAGCTACTAAAGCTAGATGCATCCCAGATGTCATAATTGAATCAACAACTTTACCACCATATCTTAATCCAACTATTGCTAAGAAAAATACTAGACCTATTTGTTTTAGAATATTTAATACTTTTTCTTCCATTCTGAAATTTACTATACCTATCTTACCTATATATCCAAGTATTAGAGATACAATTAAAGAACCACCAGTTGCCCCTAATGTAAAGTATCCTAATGGTCCCATGAACACGTGTATTCCTCCAACTAAATATCCAGCAAGACATGTTAAGAAAAATGTTATTATATTAAATGGAACTTCTGGTATCGTTTTACCACCAACACTATCTCTAGCTTCTTTCATTTCTTTTTCATATTTTCTTCTTTCTTCTCTAAGGTCCATTCTAAATATTTTAGGAAGGAAATTTACTCCTAAAATCACTATTAATACTCCAAAAGGATAGGCAACTGCATGCCCTATACCAACACCTGCTTCAGCATATGCGATATACTTATCTATTTGCTCTTGAGTTAGTGATGTAGTTGTAGCTACATCCAATTTTCCCTCTGGATCAACTACTTTTAATATTTCTTTTTTATCTTTTATTGATGCTTTCTCAAACTCTTTTGATACATCTTCTGCATGTTTACCAGCTGTTTCTAGAGCAGCAGCTAGACCAGGAGAACTTGTTAGTGCTCCTGTATAAACACCAGAAACCTCATATGCACTACTTCCTTTATTACTTGATAGCAAAGTCATTGCATAAGTCATAGAGCCTCCTATAAAAGTTATAAGCACTCCTAAAACTACAAATCTAGCTCCATACTTCTTAAGTACAGCTTTCATATCCTTAGCAGCCAATAAACCAACTGCTGCAACAAATATAATTAGAAAAAAATCAAAGAAATCAGAAGAAATAATTCCATTACCCATCATGATAGTTGCTGCCTTATACCCTGCTGCTGTCTCTCCTTTTGCTATTACTGAATTTCCTAAGCTATACACAAGCCATCCAATAAATAATCCTGTAAATAACGCTCCTGACACTCCAAAATTAAACTTCCCAAATTTAATTTTTCCAAATAATATTCCTGTAATTACAGCAGCGAACATAAGGACAAAAGGGTTCATTAAAAAATCCATTAACTCAAATTTCACCAAACCACTCCCTTTCATATTTTGTTATTAAATTAACGATATTTATTAAAAAATATATCTCTCCCCTCTTTGCAAACTTTGCAAAATTATATTTTGTTATTAAATTAACATTTCTAATTAAAAAAATTTCATCCCTCTAACATTAGTTTTTTATGTTACAATTTAGTTAACAGTTAAATTACATAAATGCTAATTATTTTTAGATAGTTAAATTTTTAATATTCATTGATATAACTAGGTTTTAAATAGTTGTTACCTAAATTATGTCAGCTATTATCTTTTGTTAATTTAATAATAGCACTATTCTTAATAGATTGAAAATATCAAAAACTTATGATATGATAGTTTAAAACTATTCTATTTTTCTACAATAATATACAAAACTTATATTGTTGTTAATTATATACTTGTCACTAATTACATAAATGAAAGGAACTATTAACCAATGAACATAAATTATCTATATTATTTCCAAACTGTTTGTAAATATAAAAACATGACTAAAGCAGCAGAAAGTATTCATATTTCTCAACCATCTATAACCTTAGCTATTAAAGAATTGGAAAAGGAACTCGGTTTTGAACTTTTTTTTAGAATAGGTAATAAAATAGATTTAACTCCTGAAGGTAAGATTTTCTTAGATAAGGCAATAAATTTCACGAGACAATTTGAGGATTTTCAAAGTGATGCACTAGATTTAGGAAAAAAAAGAAAAGCATCTCTAAAAATAGGAATTCCTACAGTTTTAGGTACTTTTTTACTTTCAAAAATACTACCTAGATTTAATGTAATTTATCCAGATATTGAGCTTAAAATTTTTGAAGTCCCAACCTTTGTGGGTGCCAAAATGATTGAAGAATCTACACTTGATTTTTGCATTGGTATAATTGATAGTGATATTTATGATGATATAGATTCAAAAACAATATATAAAACAGAATTATATTTAGTTACAAATCCTAAAAATGAATTAGCAAAACAGTCCATTATTTCAAACTATATGTTGAAAAATATTCCTTTTGTCATACTATCTGAAGGTTCTTATCACTACAAAATTATTACAAAAAGACTTGAGAAGGTTAAACCAAATATAATTTTACACTCAAATCAACTTTCTACTATTCGTTATTTATTAGAAAATGATTTAGCTTCAACGATACTATATAAAGAAATATTCCAGAATACCGAAAATCTCTGTTCAATTCCTTTAGAACGTGCAATTACTGCCAATATTGGTGTTCTTTGGAGAAAACATCAATATATATCTCATAGTATGAAACTTTTTATTGAATATATGGCTTCTATTCATATAAATTAATATTTCTACATATTATGTAAATACAGCATTATATATATTTTGATAAATATTATAAATATTTTTGAGTATCAGTATAACAATAAAATATATTATCTCAAAAGAATTACAATGATATACATTCATAACTTAAATATTATTATACTGATACCTTTAATATTAATTTTACCTATTTTAATACTCATATTTTTAATTGGGTTTACTTGGACAACCTAGCAAGAAACCCACGCATCCAGAGACAAAATCTCTCATCTGTGAAATAGTTCCTATAGATGCTGTTGCTGGTGTTGTAAAATTTCTTACAATAAAAAGTACTATTAATGCTACTATACAAATCACAGTAGCTATAACAATTTGCAATTCACTAGTTTCTCCTTTTTCAATCTCTTCATCATTATTAACAGTCACTTTTTTATCATTATTTTGATAATTGTCACTTTCTAACTCAAATCCAATAGTATTTTTCACATTCATTATATTATTTTGACTTGGTACTTGACCGTTATTAGAAGAATTATCATCTATAAAAATATTTGAATATGCATCAGTATTTGTAACTTTTCTTGAAGTTCTACTTATAAAATTAGCACTTAAAAAGTATCCAAATATTGCTGCTGAAGTAGTTCTTATCACTACATCAATAGTAGTAGTATCTTGTGAGTTAACTTCATTGACAAACAATGTGTATATAGATTCAAACATGAGTATTGCCATAACAATTATAAGACATCTATCTATCAATTTAATTTTGTACCAGGCTTTTTTTATGTTTTTCATAAACTTATGTTTTTTATTCATGGATATTATCACCTCACATAATAAAATTAAGCCCTCTTTACTAAGATATGTAGAGAGAGCTTAATGGTGAGATTACAATATTATTTTGTGTAAAAAATTATATAAAAATTAAATTATTTGTCTAAAATCATCAAATCTTTAGGGAATTTAGTTAATCTTTCAGGTCCATTTTTTGTAATTAAAACAGTATCTTCTATTCTAACTCCTCCCCATCCTGGGAAATAAATACCTGGTTCCATTGTTATTATACATCCTTCCTCTATTGTTTTATCACCATAATTACCAATAAAAGGTTCTTCATGAACATCTCTTCCAACCCCATGTCCTATCCCTTGATAATAGTAATCTTCATATTTCTTAACAACTTTTCTTATTTCTGCATCTGGAATTGTAGCATGTACACCAGCCTTCATGTTTTCAACTCCAACATCTTGTGCTTCTTTAACTAAATTATAAATCTCTAATTGTTTTTCAGATGCTTCTCCAACTATAAAAGTTCTAGTTGTATCAGAAATATATCCATTGTACATAGCTCCATAATCTACAAGTACAAAGTCACCATTTTCTATAACCTTGTCACTTGGTTTACCATGAAGCAATGAAGTTTTTGCTCCTGATATCAATATAGTTTCAAATCCTATATTTTGAGCTCCATTCATTTTCATAAAATATTCTAGTTTTGTAGCTAATTCTATTTCAGTAACTCCAGCTTTTATATGTGGAACTAACTCTTCTAATGCTTTATCAGCTATTTCACAAGCTTTTCTTGTATTTTTAATTTCTTCTTCATCCTTTACATATCTAAGAGTCTCTACAATATTTTCTGTAGGTATCAATTCCCCTCCATCTTGTTCAACTAAATTTTTAAGTTCTTCATATTTATCAAATATTATATTTGTGCTTTCAAATCCAAGCTTTTTTATACATACTTTATCACACACACTTTTTACAGCTTTTGCCACACTTCTATCAAAATTATGCCAGTTTATAATTTCAAAACCTTTACAAACATTTTCAGCAAGCTCCATATATCTACTATCAGTAACTAAAAAATTTCCATCTTTACAAATAACTGCATATGCTTCTTCATCAGGAAAGCCACTTATGTAATTTACATTTGTTTTTTTTGTTAAGTATAATGCATCAAGTCCTTTAGCTTCTAACAATTCTACTACTTTTTCTACTTTACTCATGATTTTGCCTCCAAAAAATAATTTTTGCTTTAGTTATATTATATCACTAATAATGTTATTTTTTATCTTATAGATGCTTTATTTCTAAAATTTTTTCATATGTTATTAATATTGTTTATACATTTCCACTAATTTTTTACTTAGTATAAGTAACAACAAATAAGTAAAAAAATATTACTATGATAAAAACCCTTCCTATTTCTGTTTTATCAGTTATAAATATTTAATTATCTTTATATACTTACTTTGATAATAAAAATAATATAAGTTGAGTAACAAAAATAACATATAGTTATAGCGTAGAAGGCTATAACTATATGTTATTCATTTACATGTATAATTTATATTTATTTTGCAGTGTATCCAGCCTTGATTAAAGTTTCAACAGCTAAATCACCTTTAGCATCATTTACAAGAACTATTGGCCCTGTACAACCCATACCACTTTCAGCATAGATTCCATTTTTCCATAATTCAGATACTGCATCTTCTAAGTCCATTATATCAACACCAGCTATTTGACGAGTAACAACCTCTTTATCTGGCATTTTAACTTCTACTTTTTCAGCTTTAACTTCTTTTTTAGTAAGAGAAGCTATAATATCACCAAATTTTGCACTTTTAACTTTTGTAAATTCACTTCTTGCAATATTATTTATTTCTCCTTTTACAACATCATAAGCATATTTTAATGCATTAGCTACTACTGGAGAACCTGATGCTCTTGATACTATAAGTACTCTTCTATCATAGTCTTCTCCTACTCCAGGACCATACCCAAAGCCTTGGGCTTCATAGTCTCCACCTGTAGTATATGAAGAAAATACTTTCATAAATATATTTCCAGATAATGTATCAGTAACCATAACATCAGGTGCACCTACAAGTAAATCATTACCTCTCATAACACATCCACCATCTGCTCTAATTGAATCTGCAAATTCTATATCATATCCATTATCTTTTAACTCTTTTAAACATTTTTCAACTTGTCTAGCTCCATCAACATTAAGTATTCCAACTTTTGGATGTTTATTTCCCATTGATTTAGCTGTAGCAATACCATAAATAGCATTTCTTACCATTGCTTCTATTCTATTAGTAGCACTTGTTCCTGTTGTTGTTGCAAGTATCATTTCTTTTCCTTTTGCTGGAGTTATTACTCTACCTACTGTAGATACTCCTATTGGAAAATTATAATGCATAGTAACACAAGCATCTATATATCCTGAATCTAATAATTCTTCCATTTTTCCATGCATTTCTTTTTCATCATTAACTTCAACTACTTCAAGGTCAGTTTCCACTTTTGGACCAATAAGTACTATATCAAATAAGTTAGATTTTGCTAAGTGTGCACCATTAACCATGTTCTCTACACCATGTTCACTTCCAAGTGTAGTCACACCAATTCTTATTTTTTTGCCAAATTCGCCGCTTTCTATTGCATTAGCTACTTCTAAGAATACATCTGCGATTACTTTTTTTGACATATCCTCACCCCTATTCTTCTAACATATCTAATGCTAGTTTTTTCATAGATTCAGCTATTATCTTCTTAATTTCATCTTTAGATATTCCTGAAGTCTCTTCAGTAACACCTGTATTTCTTTCAGCTATAAAAGATACTCCATCAAATAAATTAGTCATTCTTCCTAAGAATAAACTACCTTTTCCAACTATCATAGCTCTATTTCTATCTCCTGTAGTTAAATCATCTATTAAAAATCCTATATAAGGAGCTCCTGATGGTATATGTCCTTGAGTTGGTGCCCATCCTGGTAATCCTTTATTAGTCACAAAATCTTTTAATTCTTTCTTCTCTAAGTCTCCACGCTTAACAGCAAGTGCACCTATCATTTTGTAGTTTGCTTCTGGAACATCTCCTGCTCCTGCTGGCTTAGTTATATCTGGATTTTGCATTTCAACTGAATATACATCAACATCTGTTATTTTTAAATTAGCTCTATCAAGACCTGAAGTTATAAGTGCTGTCATAACTGCTTGAGGTGAAGAACCAGTTCCCACTGTATGCTTACCTGTTAAATCAGTTCTTATAACTGGGTTTACACCATCATTTTCAGATACAAGTACTGCAAATCCTCCAACAACATCTTCAAGTACAGGAAGGCCTTTTTTAACATGGTCTTTAGCATTCATTCCAAGTTTAGCACTTGCTCCACCTGCTACTACCATTACATTTTTGTGTATCCCAGATTTTACTAAAGCTGCAGCTTGAATTAATGCATGTGTTGGTGCTGCACAAAATCCTCTTGTATCAGAACCAGTTGCGTTTTGAAGTCCAGCTATTTCAGCTATTGATTTAGCAAAGTTTCCTCCACCTCTTTGGTTTATATCTCCACAAGCTTCTTCTGAACACTCAATAACATAATCTATTTCAGCAGGGTCTATTTTACTATGTCTTAGCATTTGAATAGCAGATAAAACTCCAGATGCTTTTACTACTAAATTTTCAAACATTGTATGAGCATTTAAGTTAACATCTACGTCATGTGCTCTTTTTACATAGCCAACGAATTTTCCATCATGGTATAATCCTTCTGCTATGTGTGTTGCTACTAATTCCTTACCTTCTTCTATATCATCACCCTTTAATTTTCCTACAAATGGTGCAATTTCAGGGTAGTTATTTTCGATTTTTGGTTTTACTTCATCAATAAATTCTTGCGATAACTTTACTAAGTCAAATGCATCACTTATTTGCATTAAAGCTATAAACTCATCTTGAGGCATTATTTCACCAAATTTACCATTTCTAGTTCCCTCAACTTTTTGTTCACACCATGGCATTGGCAAATCTCTTAATTCTTCTGGTCTTCTGTTTCCTATGTAAACTTGATTTGGCATGTAGTTAACTACATCCTCATAACTTCTTATATGATTACCTACTTCTTGTAAAAATTCTGAATCTGGATTTGTTGCTCTTTCAACTGTACAAGTACTTCCATTTTGCACTATCATATCTGGAGTATGAATAAGTACATAGCCTGCCCCTTTTAAAACTGGATAAGTCATTTTGTGCACCTCCATAAATTTTATGAACACCTAATTTTAATTTCATTAAAGACTTCAATTATTATATTTTTATTTTATTGTATATTTTATTTTATTCTTTTTTTATGTATTTTGGTATTTTTTAAGATTTCATGAATGAATAACTCACATTTACCCATTCATGAAATCTATATTATTTTTTTGTGTATAGTTATTTTTTATTTTTAGTGTGTGTTTATATTTTTATCTATATAATATATGTGTGTGTTATTTTTATTTTTCAAATACTGTTTGACCATCAACTTCTGTAGTTAAAGCGTTTAATGCTTTTTCTACAAGGCCTCTTCTTAGGGCTTTTTCTTCTGTAGGGTCAAGTGCTGGATTTCCAAGTGGATGAGGTATTGCTATAGTTGGAACTATTCTGTTAGCCCCTACTGTTAACGAAATAGGTACTACTGTACACATATGAACTACTGGAAGTCCAGTTTTTTCTATTTCTTTTACCATCGTTGCACCGCAACGAGTACAAGTACCTCATGTAGAAGTTAAGATTACTGCATCTACACCATCAGCTACCAACGCTGCTCCAATTTCAGAAGCATATTTTTTAGAGTTTGCAACAGATGTACCATTACCTACAGTTGTGTAGAAAGTTTCATGTAATTTTCCTATTACACCTTCTTTTTCTAAGTCTCTAAGAACATCAACAGGTAATACTCTATCTGCATCTAAATTTGCATATACTGGGTCATATCCACCATGTGCAGTTTCATAAGTTTCTTCTGTTAAATCCATAACTCCTGCTATAGAATAAGTTCCATATTTAGAAGCTGAAGAAGATTCTATTCTATCTGGATTTCCTTTAGGAACTATACCACCAGAAGTAACTAAAGCTATTTTGCATTTTGATAAGTCTTTTACAGGATTACTTGGGTCAACTCTATCAAAATTTGGCATTGGATATTCAGTTTCAAATGACTCGCCTTTTATTTTCTTAATTAACATGTCAACAGCTCTCTTAGAACCTCTGTCTTCATGGAAGTAGTTAACTCTTATTCCTCTAGCTATGTATCCTTCTTCTTTAGGAGTTCCAATTTCTTCACCTTTAGCAAGTTTTATTGCAAGTTTAGCTATCTTAGGAAGTGCTTTTCTCATACCCGCTGCAGAATCAGAAGTTTCTACTACATAAACATCCTTTTTGAACATATCTGCACCTGGATTTTCAATGTACATACCTGTTAAAGCTGGTATACTTAAAGCATCTTTTACAACTTTAGTTATTGTTCCAGCAGCAACCCCATATCTACCAGCATTAAAGGCAGGCCCAGCTATAAAAAGTTGTGGTTCAAAACCTTTTATCATTGCTAAAACTTCTTCACTTGCGCTATCTATATTTTCATTGAAATAACTGTCTCCGCACACTACTGTACCAACTACTTCAATATCTTCACCTAATAATTTATCAAGTTGTAAACTTATTGGAGGTAAAGTTTCTGCCACATGTGGCTTAGTATCAGCTTTTTCTTCTCCACCTATACCAGCAAAGAACTGATTAATATAATGTACTACTCTTAGTTTTCCCATCTCTTAGTTTCACCCCTTTTGCTTTTAGGCATTAAAATTTGCAAAATTCTTCTCTTATACCAGACATTTCTTCTGCTATTTCTTCAACTTCTAAAACCATTTCCATCATACTTATTTGATCTTCATATACAGTTTCATCAAATAATTCTTTCATTTGTTCCTCTACAACATGGTAAACACTTAATCCTAAAGCAACTCCAGCAAGTGGTCCAGCGAAAGTTGGATCCCCCGCAGTTACTGTTTCGGCTGCAAGACCTGCAGCTTCGGCTTCAGCAGCACCTAGTAAAATCACAACATTTTCAGCTCCGAATTTATCAGCAGCTTCTTTAACTCTGTTTTGATTTTCTAAGTCCATAGCCCCAGCAGCTGTTCAGACAAAGCATTCTGTAGATGAGAAAACAACCTCTGCTCCTTCTACTGTTTTTACACATTCTTCTATTGCAGGTCCTGGTATACCATCACGGTCACCTATTATAAGAACCTTTTTATTACTAAGTAAACTCATAATAATCCTCCTCATTATATTTCTAATTATTTATATATCCATAACATTCATTATGTTTTGATAGATTTATTTACAATCTTTTTAATTGATATTACTCAATCATGATATTACTAAATCGTTTAATGAAATAACTCTTAATATCCTTTAGCAGTTAAATGACCAAATCCTGTTTCATTAGTTGCACCTGTTATAGCTTGTATTTCAACTTCAATAGTTCCATCAGCTTTTAAACTTCCATCAGAACCACCAGCTATTACATCTACTACTTCTAAGTGTCCAATTACCTTATCTAACTTAGGAAGTACTACAACTTGGTTAGCATTTCCACCTGTTACAACAGCATCTGCTCTTACATCTGCATCTGCAAGTGATTGAGAACCTCCATCACGTCCAGCATATTCATCTGTAACTATAACTGTTTTTACACCTTGCATTTCTATTTTTTTGCAGTTCATTATAAGGTCAGTATCTGGATTTCCAAAACCTTCTTGTGAAACTATAACTGCGTCTAATCCTAAGTATTTACATAACTTAGAAGTCCAGTTTGAAGATCTTTCTTTATCTGCTAGGTAAACATTTTCATTAGTTATAATTACACCTACAAAATTTATATCTTTACCATGTCTTGCATATAAGTCTTCAACAACTCCATTGTTTATATGAACATAACTTGGATTTTTATCACATGCAGAAACACAGTTACCACTTACAATTGCTCCGTCCATTAATTCTGTTGGATATAATAAAGTTGGTACTATTTGTTTTGCATCTACACCATATACATAAGTGTCATGTAATAATCCTTGAGTTTGAAGCATGTAAACATATCCTACTTTTGGAAGTTCTGGATACTCTTTTATTGACTCAAGAAGAGGTTTAGTTTCATACACTGAAACTTCGTCTGGAGTAAGATTTCTTGCTGCTTCTCCTAAATACATTGCTGCTTTGAATCCTATCATTCTAACAGCTTTCTCATGAGCGTATTGTTTTAAACCATCAATAGGTTCAGCTACTACTACTACATTATTTAATTTAGAAAATGGAGTGTATTTAGCCCCTTCTCCAGTCATATCTACTATACCTTCTTGGAAACCTACTATCTTTCCAGTAGTTACAACAGCTACACCTTTTAAAGCATGAGTTTTTCCTTCTCCTACAGTGTCAACCTTAGACATGATACCTGGGAATATTCCCCCATTACCTTCAACTTTTACTCTTGGCTCAATAACATCTTTTACAGGTGTTATTCTTATGCTTTCACCTGGACGAGCTAATTCTATATCTATAGACTTAATATGCTCATCTCCACCAATTTCTTGTAGCATCTCTTGCTTATTGATGAATAATACTCCATCTTTCACTTCTGTTACATCACCAAATTGAATATCTTTTATAAAGATTTTCCCTAATTCAAGACGCATACTTGCACCTCCTGTTATTTAATTTTGTATATATGCATTTGAGTTTTTCTCAAAGTTATATCAATATTTTCTAACTTATTTTAAAGATGTTTTCATATTGTGTTTTTATGTCTTGATATTTGTTTTATTACTAAAAATTCTTTATCGTAAAAAAAATATTTTATCCAAAATTATTTTTTTAACAAACTAAGACATAAAAATCCTTTTTATTTTACTTCTAGACTTAAATCGATTTTTTCTTTGTTTTTGTTAATATTGTATCAATATATTAAAGATATTTTTTAATCATATCTTCTATATTAGTAATTGTAGCATCATCCTTAGTAACTTCGTCTACTTTTTCTCCATCTTTGTATATAGCCATAGTTGGAAGTCCTAATACTTTTTGTTTTATCGCTAATCTTCTAGCTTTTGTTGTATCCATTTTACAGAATTTTATTTTATCCCCATAAGTTTCAGCTAATTTATGAACATCTGGCATTAAAGCTTTACAAGGTTCACAACCTTCACTCCAGAAATCAACAAATACAAAACCTTCTGCGTTTAAAACTTCTTCATCAAAAGTACTTTTATCTAAATCTAACATTTTCATGTTCCCCCTTGAAATTTTTATTTTATTTTAATATTTTAAATATTATTCATTAACTTTACTTTATAACTTTTTAGTTTTCAAACTTTTCATCAATATATTTTTCAGCTACTATAGATGCAATTGCTCCATCGTTAGTTGCAGTTACAACCTGTCTTAGAGTCTTAGATCTGCAATCACCTGCTGCAAATACACCTGGTATATTAGTTCTCATGTCTTCATCAGTTATTATGTAACCTTTTTCATCCATATCAACTTTGCCTTTGAATAAATCAGTTTGAGCATCTAATCCAACGAAAACAAATACTCCCATTGTTCCATCCTCTTCATCTGCAAAGTATTCATGAGTTTCTCCAGTAACTTTATTCTTAAATACAACTGATTCTAATATTCCATCACCTTTTATTTCTTCTATTACTGTATCTAGTAAAAACTCTATCTTTGGATTAGCCTTTGCTTTTTCTTCAACACTTTTAGCGCATCTAAATCCTTGTCTTCTATGTACAATTGTTACTTTTCTAGCAAACTTAGTTAAATACATTGCTTCCTCTAATGCACTGTCTCCTCCACCTACAACAAAGACTTCAAAGTCTTCAAAGAAATCTGCATCACAAGTTGCACAATATGAAACCCCTTTACCAGTAAGTTCTTTTTCTCCTGGGCAACCAATTTTTCTTGGTGTTGCTCCTGTTCCTATTATTACTGCTTTTGCTCTATATTCTGCCTTTTGTCCTTTTAAAACTTTTATATCTCCATCTAGTTCAGTATCTACAATGTTGTCTCTTAACATTTCTGCTCCGAACTCTTTACATTGCTCAACCATTCTAGCTATTAGACTTGGTCCTGTTGCATTTGGAACTGACCCTGGATAATTTGCAATTTCATGTGTTATTACAATTTGCCCACCAGTCTTATCTTTTTCTAGGATTAGAGTTTTCAACTTTGCTCTTGCTCCATAAAGACCTGCTGCAAGCCCTGCTGGTCCTGAACCAATTATTACTAAGTCATACACATTTTCCATTTTGACTTATCCTCCCCAATTAAATTTCTTAATTTTTATTTAATATTAAATCAGATTTAATATTTATGCTATTTTAATAACTTTTTAACAAATTCATTTATTCATACTGCATTCTTTGTATTGTATTATAAAATATGTCATAATCGATTACTCTAAAGTCATCTTGAACGCTTTCTGTCCATGCTGGAGTCTTTTTATTATTCTGAAATTTACTTGCAGTTATGATTGCTTCTTCAATTAAGGTTAAAGAGTTTATATCCAAACGATTTCCTTGTTTTAGTATAACTGTTCTATAAGGTGTCTCATTTGGTTTTACACTCCCATATAGTGGATGAGATAAAAGTTCATATCCTTCATGTATCAAATCTCTACTTGTTTCTAAGATTCCAATATAAGTTGTATCTTTAAATAAAACTTCTCTGTCTTGAACTTCTTCTTTTACTTTTGGATTATTTGTGATTATTATCATTTTTTTACTCTCTTTCAAATTTTTATTTATTGCTCGATAAATAAAAAACAGGAAAAACAAATCTCCCAATTTGTCTTCCCTGTTAAAATCATTTTCAGAGACCCGTCCAAGTACAGTCATCTTTACCTGAGAATTTCATTTAATCTTCTGGGTATGTAAGATTAAATTTGTCCCTTCGGTCGCTTTTTATAAAGCAGTCTCCCATACTCTTCCCCCGGATTATTATATTTTCAGAAAATTGAAAAGTTAGCAATTTATCTTTTTATTTTTATAAATAGCTTTTTTCTATCTCTGTTGACTTAAGTATATAAACATTCTATAAAATTTGCAATAGTTTTTTTATATGTATTTTGTATACATTTTTACTTTTTTTTCCAAATGTTGATATTACATATTTCCTGTATTTTCTTTTTTTTTTAAGTACAAATCTTTTTTGGTTTATTATTTCATATTGATTAAAAACATAATCATTTTTGTAAGAAAGATATATTTTTTTAATTCTTAAGCTGGGAAAACAAATTTCTCATAATTTTTTACAAATTGATGTCATTTATTTCATCAAACCATGATTTCACATCACCTATAACAGATTTTATACAATCATTGTCAAATGGAGAATATAGATTTCCTATACTTACAATATCTAAAAATGACTTTGTTCCACCTACTTTACAGATGTTTATATAGTCATTCCATCCAGAGTCTTTGTCTTTAATCATTTTTTTCCAAAATTGTAATGCGCAAATTTGAGCTAATGCATAATCTATATAGTAAAAAGGATTTTTAAATATGTGACCTTGTTTAAACCACCAGCAACCTCGTTCTAAAAAAGAATTATCATCATACTTTCTATGTGGTAAGTATTTTTTCTCTAAAAACCTCCATATTTCTTTTCTTTTTGATTTGTCAATATTAGGATTTTTATAAATATAATGCTGAAATTCATCAACAACTACTCCATAAGGTATAAATTTAATTGCAGATGATAAATGAGTAAACTTGTATTTATCTGTGTCTTCCTTAAAAAATAACTCCATCCATGGCCATGTTATAAATTCCATACTCATTGAATGAATTTCGCAACTATCCAGTGTAGGAAAATTAATCTCTGGCATTTCAATCCATCTGGACATATACAATTGAAATGCATGACCTGCCTCATGTGTCAATACATCTATATCATCAGATGTTTGATTAAAGTTAGAAAAAATAAATGGCGACTTGTAGTCTGGTATATAAGTACAGTACCCACCAGCCCCTTTTCCTTTCTTTGTTTCTAAATCCATAAGTTCGTTTTCTAACATAAAATTAAAAAATTCACCAGTTTCTTTAGATAATTCAGCATACATTCTTTTTCCATTTTCAATTATGTATTCTGAATTGCCCTTTAACGTTGGATTTCCTGTTAAAAATTCTAAGCCTTCATCTATGTAACTCAAAGATTCTAGACCGGTTCTCTTAGCTTGCTTTTCATAAAGTTCATCAGCCAGTGGTACAATATATTTTAATACTTGTTTTCTAAAATTTTCAATCCTATCTTCTCTGTAGTTACTTCTCATCATTCTAATATATCCAAGCTCTACAAAGTTTTTAAAACCTAGTTTTTTTGCTATTTTATCTCTCAGTTTAACTAATTTATCAAATATATCATCAAATTTAGGTTCATTTTCTTCAAAGAAATTATAATATGCCTTATTCGCTAATTCCCTTGTTTTTCTAGACTTAGAACACATAAACATTCCCATTCCAGATAAGTTTCTCTCTTCTCCTTCAAACATTATCTGTGCAGATGCTAAAAGTTTAGTATACTCTGAACACAATTTATTTTCTTCTTGTAATTCCTTTATTATATCTTTAGAAAAACTTTTTAAAGAATAATCCACTATTGTAAAAAATTGTTCTCCAAATTCTTTTTTTAAATTAGATTTAAATTTAGAATTTACTATAACATTATAAAAATATGAATTTAATTCTTCATATAAAGGCATGTATTCGTCCCAATATTTTTTTTCCTCTTGATAGAGTTTATTAAGAGTATTTATACTGTATCTTATAGATGCTATGTTTGACAACGTTTCTATTTTATTTCTCAAAAAATTAATTTTATGTATATTTTCTTGTTGTTCATCATAACAACAAGAATTATCTATTTCCTCTACACACTTTAAAAACTCTTTTTTTATACTATCATAATTTGGTCTTTCATACTTAAACTCTGAAAACTTCATTTAAAACTCTCCTTTATAAATTTTGTTCTTTATTTATAAATATAGTTTTATATGCATTACATGCTATTATTTACATGTATTACATACTACTATGACTTTATAAATTATTATTTTGAGTAATATTTACATTATAATCATGTTGAATAATAACATGTGATTATTGTAATTACAATATTTTATAGAATAAAATTAATTACTATACAAACTTTAATAAAGCTTTCATATAAAACTATTAACCTTTATAGTATAAGCTTATCTCTACATCAAAATGCAAACGATGCCATTTTTTATAGTTAACTTTTATACACTCATAAAAGATACAATTTTACATAAGTATGTTATATAAGTAATAATTTTATCAAAAAATTAATACTATTAAACTTTCTAAATTGCTTATCTCTTGGTATAATAATATACACATTAAATTTTCTACTGAAATTTTGTTCAACACTAGTTGTGTCAACGTTTTCATTAGGAAATTGAGGATATAAATTACTGGAGGTTGATATGTACAAATTAATCGCACTAGATATTGATGGAACAATATTAAATACAAAAAGAAAAGTTACTCCTGAAGTATTTGAATCTATTCAAGAAGCAAAGAAAGCTGGAGCTAAAGTAGTTATAACAACAGGTAGACCCCTTCCTGGTGTCAAAGGACTTTTAAATCAATTAAATCTAACAGATGAAGGTGATTATGTTATATGCTTCAATGGAGCTATGATTCAAGAGGTTAAAAGTGAAAAAATAATACATAATGTAGAGATGACTTTAGACGACTTTGATTTTATATACAACAATGTTTGCAAAAAATATAATACCAAAATACACATAAATACCATGACAAATTTAGTTACTCCAAACGAAATTCCTGGTAAGTACACACTTCATGAAGCTAAATTGAATGATATAGAAGTTAAATATATACATAAAGATAAAATTGATAAATCTATTAAAATCTGTAAGGTTATGATAGTTGATGAACCAGAAAGATTAGAAGAAATTATAAAACAACTTCCTAAGAATTTATTCAATAGATATACTATAGTAAGGTCTGCTCCCTTTTATTTAGAATTTTTAGGTAAAACTACTAATAAGGGTACTGCACTTCAAACATTATGTAATAATCTAAATATACCTATAGAAAATGCTATTGCTGTTGGTGATGAAGAAAATGACCAACATATGATAAAATATGCAGGGCTTGGTGTGGCTATGGGAAATGCACGTAGTAGCATAAAAGAAATTGCTGATTATGTTACTGATACCAACAATGAAAATGGAGTTGCAAAGGTTATAAACAAATATATACTTAATAAAGCTATCTAAATATCTATAAAAACTAAAAATATCCCTTTAGATTTAAATCCATCTCATATATATGTTAAATACTAATAGTGTATATTGTATGGATATTTTGTCTAAAGGATATTTTTAGTTTTTGATAGGTACATTCCTATACTAATACTTTTTGTTCAAGTTTAAATATTTTATACGATTCTACTATTGCTTCATTAATGTCCAAGCAATATATATCTTCATCATCTGATAATCCAGCTTCTTTTGTCCATGCATCAAAATCATTCTTCGTCCAGAAGAAATTCATTACATTTCAGCAACTTGCTGCCCAATTTGAATGCTTATCAAGGTTTATATGAAGCACTCTTAAATCTGGATTGTTTACATATTCAATTTTTTCATCTTTTATAAATATTTCTATTTCTTTACCTGTGGCACTACAAATAGAATTTATTCTTACATCTTGATTAAATGTGCAAGAAGTTCCTATTGCATCTATAGCACACATTGCACTGAAGCTTCTATTATCACTTAATGTAACTTTATGATTAGTAGGTAATGCTGATACTGGATATATAAAATTTATGCTATCTCCATCAACAACCATTATATTTTTATCAATAAAATGGTTCAGTGTAGTTTCTAGATATTCTTTTTCTAAGCTTAAATTTATACTTATATGTTCAATTACTTCTTTAAGTGTAACACTAGAACAATTATCTATTATCATATCCATAATAGATATTCTTATCTTTCGTTGTGTGTCATTTAAACTATTGTATTTTTCTATTTGACTCATTTCTACTCCTCTTTAAACATCATAACATTTTGACAAAATGTCAGTTAATTTATTCTTATATTCTTCATATTCTTGGCTCCCTCTAGCCCTAGGTCTTGGAATGTCTATATTTATATCGTCAAGAATTCTTCCCTTATCCCTTGACATTACTATAACTCTATCACTCATATATACAGCTTCATCAACATCATGAGTTACCATTAATGCAGTTATTTTCTTTTTTGTCCATATTCTTTCAAGTTCTTCTTGTAAGTTTTGTCTCATTTGAAAATCAACTGCTCCTAGTGGTTCATCCATTAATAATACTTCAGGATTACAGGCTAAAGCTCTTATCATAGCAACTCTTTGTTTCATTCCTCCAGACAATTGATGAGGAAACAGATTTTCTTTCCCTTTTAAATCAGACATAACCAAAAGCTCTTCCAACATTTCTTCTCTCTTTTCTTTCGGTATTTTCTGCTGTTTCATAGGAAATAAAACATTGCCCCTTATAGTCTTCCAAGGAAATAGAGCGTAGTTTTGAAATATGAAAGCTCTATCTATACCTGGTTTTTTAACTATTTTATCATTTATAAAGACATCTCCACTTTCTGCCTTTTGAAATCCACCTATTATAGTAAGTAAAGTTGTTTTTCCACATCCTGAGGGTCCTAAAAGACAAACAAATTGACCATTTTCTATATCTATACTTATATCTTCCAAAACCTTTGTATGTATTTTGCTATTTACAAATGTTTTATTTATATCTCTCACACTTAATTTCATTAATCTGCAAACCTCCATCTACAAAGGATTTTATTTATAAATTTTAGTACTCTATCTATTATAAATCCTATTAAAGCTGCAAATATCATAAGCCCAATTAATACATCTGTATGCATCAATGTCTGAGCTTGTACCATGGAGTAACCGAGACCGGCACTCGTAGCTATGAACTCGGCTCAGATAACAGACATACATCCTGTACTTATGGCAATTCTTGAACCAGTCAATATATCTGGAAGAGATGCTGGTACTATTACATTTGCAAATATTACAATTGGCGATGCCCCCATACTTCTAGCTGCATTATAATAATCCTTTGATATTGCTCTTACACCTTGAATAGTATTTAAAATTATAGGAAAAACTCCTGAAAAAGCTATTAAAAATATTGTTGGACCATCCCCTATACCAAACCATACTATTGTAAGAGGAACCCACGCCATTATAGGAACTTGTCTTACAGAATCTACTACTGGAGATAAAAGCTTTTCAAAAGTCTTAGAAAATCCCATAATAAATCCTATTGGAAGTCCAAACAATAATGCATACATAAATCCTTTAAGCACTCTTTGCAATGTTATAAACAGATTAGTCACTGTCTCTACATCTGTCACACAGTAAAAGAAACCTTTTATTACATCTACTGGCATTGGGAGTAATAAAGAACTCCCTATATCTTTTGCTGCAAAATGCCAGACTAAAAATATACTAACTAAAAGTATTATTTTATATAAAATGTCCATACTACTTTTAGATTTTTTCTTAGCTATTGTATCTCCTCTATCTTTAGAAATTTTAATTTCCAACTTCTTATTTCCTCCATATCTATATTTCTTATATTCTTATACTCTTTTAATGCTTTTTTAAATATAGTTTCTTTCCTTAAATTATCAACACTTTTATTGTATAGTTTTATAAAATCACTATACGACTTGCTTTTCTCAAACTCCTTATTCACAACTAATACATAGGTATCATAGTCACCTAATTTAGCTGTAGATTTTTTTTCGCCTTCTAATCCAATTGCTTTTATACAGTCTATTACAACACCATCTACTAAATTACTTTCTAGCCCATATGCTAGTGCTGTCCCTAATAATGGAGAAACTTTTATATTTTCATAGTATTTTTTTACTAATTCAGATTGATAATTTCTATTTTGAATTATTCCTATTTTTTGAGGATTGTTCTTCTTTAATAAAAATATATCTGAATTTTGAACTACTGTACCAACAATTTCAAACTCACTAGTTGCATTTATATACTGTTTTGCTGCATCTTTACATATGATTGCTATATCTATTTCCTCTGAACTCAGAGCCCATTGCATTGTACTTGCTCAGCAATCATTAATTGTAAAAGTCTCCATTACATCACTTACTTTTATGCTTTCAAAGTAATCTTTGTTTATCATATAATTTATTACAAAACCAGAGGTATCATCAGATACCCCTATTCTTAATTTTCCTTTTATTTCTTCTTTATCTTCAAAATTAAAAAATATTATAAATATACTTCCTAAAATAATGACAAAAAGTATTATTATATTTTTTATTCTCTCCATTTATTTATAATACCTTTGCTTTCCAATCTTCATAACTCATACCTTCTGGAAATTTGAGATTAACTTTTTCTTTTATAAACTTATCAAAGTCGTCTGCCCCACAAGAATCTAATAAGCTTGTATCAATTGTATCTTCATATTTAGGTATCTCATCTAATGCCTTTAAATCTTTATACATTTGTAAATTGTTTTTGTATTCTTCTCCTGTAACTTTCCAAGTAAGCGTTCTACCTTCTCCAACTGTCTTTTTATAAATAGTTCTAAGTGCAACTTCTTCTTCTACATTATAATATTTTGCAAATATTTTAGCTGCTTCTGCTGGATTTGTATATATATATTCTATTGCTTTAGTATGAGCTAAAACCAATTTTTTTGCTAAGTCTGGGTGCTCTTTTATAAAGTTTTTATTTAATGAGAATGAACAACAGTTATATTCTTTATTATTAGCTTTTTCTTTATATTGAGTTGATGCTATTATTTTTCCTACTCCATCATTTTCAGCTACAGAACCCCAAGGGTCACAAGATGTAAATGCTTGTATCTTTCCAGTTTTAAGAGCTAAATATTTATCTTTATCTGAATCCATATTTACAACTTCATATTTTGATGGGTCAGTTGGTAAACCTGTTTCTGGACCATAATCACTTATCCATAAGAAA
Organism: Clostridioides sp. ES-W-0018-02; assembly: GCF_020658175.1. Classification (NCBI taxonomy): domain Bacteria; kingdom Bacillati; phylum Bacillota; class Clostridia; order Peptostreptococcales; family Peptostreptococcaceae; genus Clostridioides; species Clostridioides sp. ES-W-0018-02. The sequence continues at coordinate 1,079,941 of NZ_JACVVY010000001.1, forward strand.
TCACTCATATCTGTTGCAATTTTTTTGCCCACTAAATCCTTAGGTTCTTTTATATCATTTGAAACTATTAAATATTCAGACCCACCAGTGTGATTATTTGCTGCTATTGTTATTGGTGAACCTTTAGGTATAGCTCCTACTAGACCCTTTGTTCCTATATAACCAGCATCCATCTTACCTGCTGCCATTGCTTCAGGAACTTTACCATTCCCAACAGTTTTTACATTAAGACCTAAATCTTTATATATTCCTGCTGCTTCTGCTACTGGTCCAGCTGTCATATGGTCACAATTATAATACCCTACTGTTATCGCATAATCATCTTTTCCAGCTTTTTTCCCCTCTTCCTTTGGTTTACTGCTACATCCAGTTAATATAGATGCCCCCACTGCACTAACTAAGATTAATGCTTGAATCTTTTTAGATACTTTCATTTCAATTTCCCCTCTTTTATGTATTATTTTTATTTTTAGCAACACTTGTCCATATCTTCTCCAAATAAATCGACAAGTTTTTTACCCTCTACTCTATAAATAGCGTATCCTACATTGCCATTTTTAGAACCTGACACTATTACTTCTATTGGTGGCTTCTCATCAATATTTTTAAAAGTTATAGTTTGATTCTCTATAGGTGCTGGTATTGGTTTTGTTATATAATGGCTCTCGTCATCAGAAACTACCACTGCCATTTCATTTGAATTATTACCTTTTTTATATATAACTACTAAATCTTTTTTTCCATCATTATTTAAGTCTTCTTCAGCACAGGTTATTATATCTTCCTTATGATTTTTCTTGAAATATGTTAATGTTTCTTGATTTACATTTGGAATAGAGTCATTTTGTTTAAGGTTATCATCTACTACCCTTGATAAGACTATTAATGCAATTACTACACATGATATTATAACTACCTTTTTAAGCATGATTTCCTATGACCTCTTTCATCTTTGGTATTACTGCTTTAAGTGCAAATAAAATAATCAAAATAGTGCATATATATTCAAAACTATCTGGTATATTTAACATTAGTTTATTTGCTAATTGTATTGAAGAATTTGTTGTCTCTAAATTCACAGTATTGTTGTTTGCCAAAAGTAAATTGGTTATATAACCTATTATTATTGAACAGAGTGTTAGTGTAACTGAATATATAACAACAGTTCTTTTTCCAATAAGTTTACACATACTTATAAGTTCTGGTAAGTTTGTCGCTGCACCAGCTATCAAAAATGTTATCGCTATCCCAGGAGATGCTCCACTTGCAACAAGGGCTGCTATAAATGGAATATGTCCTACAGCACATACATACATAACACATGCAAGTATTGATATACTTCCAAGAGATAGTAAACCTGGATTTCCTAAGTATTTTTGAATTATACTATTTGGAAAAATTGTTGTTATAAATCCCGCAAAAAGCATTCCCATTATTACATATTTACTAATAGTAAGTGCTAACTCTCCAAAGGACCATTTAAGCCCATCAACCATATTTTCTATAAAGCTTCTCTTTTCTTCTTCTAATTCTATAGCTTCTTCATCTGAGTCATTTTGCAAAAATAATTCTTCTTTTCCAAAGGTATTCCCCAAAACTCCTACTAAAAATGGTACTAAAAATCCAGATATAAGATAAATGATTGTAATTTTAGGTCCCAAAAGACCTAAACAAAGAACTACAGCTATTGGATTTATTATTGGAGTTGATGTCATAAAGGCAAGTACTGGCCCTAAGTATACTCCGGAATAGTACATACTTATGCCCAATGGTATTACGCCACAACTACAAATTGGTAAAAACATTCCTGAAATAGTGCTTTTAATCAGAGAAGAAAACTTCTTATTTCCAAGTTGCTTTTGAAACCTTTTTGGTGTTAAAACATTGTGAAGAACTCCTGCCAATATAAAACTTATCATAAGCCATCCTGATGCTCCATTTAGTGTAACTATAGAAGCTACCACAGTGTTTTTCACTCCACTTAAAACAATTTCTAATATATTCATTTTTACTGCTCCTAATTTTTAAACTTTTAACTATTATTTATAGCTTCTACTATTGCCTTTTCAATGGTATCTTTGTTTAATCTATCATACTTCTTTTTTTGGTTTATTATTAAGGTTCCTTTTGTTATGATTCCATACTTCTTGACATATGAGAAATCTTTACCTGCTTGGTAAAGTTTTACTTCTAACTTGTCAGTATACTTCTCAGAAATTTTTTTTATAAACACTCCATGCTCATCACAAGATGGTCAAGTATTTATGAATTCAACTAAAATTTTAGACATTTGTTCATCCCCTACTCTAAACAATTTATCTTTTACTTAAAATAATCCACAGAAAAATTTTTTCTATGGATTGTATTCCGCAAGATTTTATAATGTTATAACTTGGTCTACACCTGCACCACCTAAACAAGCATATAAATTTGGGAAACATCCAATTGTAGCTCCATCGACCAAATTATCCTCTATCCCTCTTTCTATAGCACACTGGTCACAAGCCATTATTATCATATCTGTCTTTTCATGTAATTTACTTAATCTTTCTCCCACTGGGTTACCTTTAGACAAAAATAAGGTATTATCCATAAAGAAAAACATACCTAGGACATCTACTCCATGAGTTCCTTGTTCTAATTGTGGTATTATCATTTTGTCTAGAATTTTATGTGCGTTAGTACTACTAAAAATATAAGCTACTTTCATTTTTATTCCCCCTATACTTTTTTATCTAAATTTTATACAAAATTTTACATATGTAATTATATTATAAGTTTATTCGTATTTATCTGTAAAATAGATAATAACAATATTATCCAATAGAAATATAGTATTTTTCTATATTTATTTAATTATTTTTTGATTATTTCATCATTTTGGTTAACTTTAATAAATAAAAAATAGATTACTTAAATTTATCTAGCTTATTTAAGTAATCTATTTTAATTATTTATCACATTATTAAATTAAATCTGTTCAATACTTTTTTATTAAATTTATTTTAGTCCTGTCTTATATATTTCTTAAGTTTTTCATACTTATATCAAGTGCTTTCACTGAGTGTGTAAGCGCTCCCACAGAGACAACATCAACACCAATTTTTCCTATAGATTCTATTGTATCTAAATTTACATTTCCAGAAAACTCTACAACTGCTCTCCCATTTATCATTTCTATAGCCTTTTTTGCTGTCTCCAAATTCATATTATCTAACATTATTATATCTGCTTTAGCTTCTATAGCTTCTTTTACCATTTCTAGAGTTTCCACTTCTACCTCTATTTTTCTAACAAAAGATGTGTTTTTTCTAGCTAATTCAACTGCGTTTTTGACGCCACCTGCAGCTCCAATATGATTATCTTTAAGTAATATTCCATCAGATAAATTAAACCTATGATTGCATCCTCCACCTACTTTTACAGAATATTTGTCTAAAATTCTAAGATTAGGTATTGTTTTTCTACTATCCAATAGTTTAGTATTTGTACCTTCAAGTTTTTCCACATACATACTTGTAGCAGTAGCTATTCCGCTCATTCTTTGTAAATAATTTAACGCTACACGTTCTCCCACAAGTAAGTTTCTAGTATTTCCAGTTAATACAGCTATCTTTTCTGCATTATTTACCCTATCGCCATCATTTTTATACAAATCTACCTCTACATCTCCAAGTATTTCAAAAACCCTTTTAAACACACCTAAACCCGCTATTATACCATCTTGTTTACAAATTAAATCTACAGTAGACTTAGAATTTTCATCTACAATAGAATTAGTTGTTATATCCTCACTTGGAACATCTTCTATTAAAGCATCTTGTATCATTTTATCAATAATCAAATAATTCATCGCCAAAATCCTCACTTGTTCTTTCTATTTCTTTTATAACTAATATTTTATTCTCTTCCTTTATTTTTTCTACATCCACCTCTATATTTGATACTTCTATAAACTTCACTTCTATACTACCTATAACTGAGTTTATATTTTTAGCTGCTCTTTTTGAAAATACAAGACCTTCAAGTAGTGAATTACTTGCTAGTCGATTAGCTCCATGAACACCTGTACAACTAATTTCACCCACTGCATATAGGTTCTCCATAGATGTTTTTGAATCTAAATCAACATGTATCCCTCCCATAAAATAATGTTGTGCAGGAGATACTTTTATATATTCTTTGGTTATATCTGTTCCTCTATTTAAACATTCATTGTATATAAAAGAAAATCTATTGATTAAATATTCACTATCTAAGTGTGTTGCATCTAAATATACATAAGGCAAATCATCTTTTTCCATTTGTTCAAAAATAGCTTTTGAAACTACATCTCTTGGAAGAAGTTCATCTACAAATCTTTTTTTGTTTTTGTTTAAAAGTTTAGCCCCTTCTCCTCTCAAAGATTCAGATATAAGCATCCTTCTACCTTCACTATTTTCTTCATAGAAAGCTGTTGGGTGTATTTGAATATATTCTAAATTTTCTATTTTAATATTATTTCTTAATGCTATAGCAATTCCATCTCCTGTAAGGTGTCTTTGATTCGTAGAATTTTTAAAAAGTCCACCAATTCCACCTGTAGCTAAAACTACTACCTTTGAAAAGATATGAATTTCTTTTTGAGACTTAAAAATTCTAGCTCCTATACACTTATTACCATCTTTTAATATATCTAAAAGATAAGCATCTTCTATAAGAGTTATATTTTCCCTAGTTTTAGCTTCTTTTAATAGAGTCTTAAAAACAACTTCTCCTGTATTATCTTTGCTATGAACTATTCTATTTACGCTATGAGCTCCCTCTCTTGTATAGTCTATCTCTCCATTTTCTTTGTCTAAAGGCATACCATAGTCTACTATTTGACCTACATTTTCTATAGATTCATCTGCAAGAACTTTGACTGCTTCAACCCTATTTTTATACTGACCAGCCTTCATTGTATCTTCTACAAAAGATTCTATATCATCAATATTTCTAGCAGTTGAAATTCCTCCTTGTGCAAGATATGTATTGTTGTTTTCAATTGTAGATTTTGATACTACTAACACATTTAAATTTTTATCCAAATTTAATGCACAATATAGTCCCGAAACACCACTTCCAATTATTAAAACATCCTGTTCTAAATTCATAAGTCTATCCCTCTATCCTTCTGCTAATCTGTGCATATTAAGCAGTGAATTTAAAGCCTTTTCCATAATTTCATCTTCTACAATAACTTCGTTTTCCATATTTTTAAGAGTACTATACAAATTCTCTAATGTTGTTTTTTTCATATCTGTACATAGTATTCTTCCACCAGGAATATAAAAATTTTTATTAGGATTGTTTTTCTTTAATTCATGTAAGATACCCTCTTCAGTTGCTATTATAAAATCTGTATTTTTGCTGTTAGTAGCATATTTTATTATTCCTGATGTACTACCTACATAATCACCTAAGTCTCTTATTTCTTTTTTACATTCTGGATGTACCAATACTTCTGCATCTTTATACTTTTCTTTTAATTCAATTATTTCTGCAACTTTTATATTGTTGTGATATTTACAATATCCATCCCAAAATATAAATTCTTTATTAGGGAATTTTTCTGCAATATATCCTCCTAGGTTCTTGTCTGGGAGGAATATAATTTCTTTATTATCTATGTTTTCTAATATTTTAATTGCACTAGATGATGTAACTGAAACATCACAATGTGCTTTAACTTTAGCTGTAGAGTTTATATAACATACAACCAAAGCATTTGGATACTGTTGTTTTAGTTTTATCACGCCTTCTTCATCTACCATATCTGCCATAGCACATCCAGCGTTACTTACTGGCATCAATACAGTTTTTTCAGGTGATAATATCTTAGCACTTTCTCCCATAAATCTCACACCACAAAATACAACCACTTCTTCTTTACAATCTCTAGCAATTTCACTTAAGTAATACGAATCTCCAACTGCATCTGCTAATTCTTGTATTTCTGGTGGTTGATAAAAATGAGCAAGTATTATTGCATTTTTTTCTTTCTTTAGCTCTTTGATTTGATATGTTAAATCTTTATCCATAATTGCACCGCTTTCTATATGTACTAGTGTATATACACCTGTAAATTCATTATATCACTTGACTATTTTTTCTTCAAGAATTTTAGACCTCTTAATATTGTTAAGATATAGACACTTACACTATCAATTAATTTATCATTTTTTTACCTCTATTTAAATTATTTTTTTTGTATTTTTTAATTTTTTGTAGAATATTATCAGAATATTTTTTATATTCTTTCTTGTTATAATATTGAATTTTTTTCCAAATACCTGTATACTAAGTGCATGATTATGTATATGTATTTATTTCTGAAATTATATTAGTTTTAATACTTTATAGAATTTGTAAGTGTTTTAAGTATAAAATCTTATAAAAACTTACACATTCAGACAATATGTATACAGAATCCAAAAAATTTTATAAATGGGGTGATGTTATGACAACATTCTTAATTGGTTTGGCTATTTTACTAATAGGAGGTGCTTTATACGGCGCTTATTGTGAAAAGGTATTTGGCCCAGATGACAGAAAAACACCTGCACTTGCTCAGAGTGATGGAGTAGACTATGTTCCAATGAAAAAATGGAAAAATAGTCTTATTGAGTTGCTTAATATAGCTGGTACAGGACCGATTTTAGGACCTATACAAGGTATTTTATTTGGTCCAATTGCGTTTATACTAATTCCTATTGGTTGTGTATTAGGAGGAGCTTTACATGACTATATGAGTGGAATGATTAGTATAAGAGAAAAAGGAGCACAGATGCCTTCTCTTATCAGCAGATTTTTAGGTAATAAGGTCTTTCAAGTTTATAATATCTTCCTTTGCTTATTAATGCTTTTGGTTGGTGCAGTTTTTATTTATACACCTGGAGATTTGGTAGTTACTCAAATTCTAAATATGAAATCAACTATCAATAATCCAGTCGTTTGGATAGTTTATGGAATCATCTTTGTATATTATTTATGTGCAACACTATTTCCAATTGATAAAATAATAGGAAAAATATATCCAATATTTGGAGCCATTCTACTTTTATCTGCTGCTGGTGTTGGAATTGGAATATTTACACAGGGTTATGACTTAGCCAATTTAAGCCTAGCAAATTGGAAAGGTATCCATCCTAATGGAATTCCTCTTATCCCTACATTCTTTGTTACAGTTGCTTGTGGTATTGTTTCTGGATTCCACTCAACTCAAGCTACTCTTATAGCAAGATCAGTTTCAAATGAAAAAGAAGGTAGAAGCACTTTTTATAATATGATGATTTTGGAAGGTTTAATTGCCATGATTTGGGCGGCAGCTGCTATGGGTATTTACAATAAAGGAATACCTAGTGAATTAATAGGTTCTCCTGATGTAATAGGTTTAGTTGCTAGAGACTTACTTGGTTCTGTTGGTGGTATTATAGCTATAATAGGTGTTATTGTTTTACCAATAACTTCTGGAGATACAGCTTTAAGATCTTTAAGATTAATGCTTGCAGATTATTTCCATTATGACCAAAAAGAAAAGAAACATCGTGTTATATTATCAATCTGTATATTTATTCCTGTTATAGCCATCCTTATATTTGCAAAACTTAGCACTTCTGGATTTAATATATTATGGAGATATTTCTCTTGGAGTAACCAAACTATTGCTATATTCGCCTTTGCTATGATTACAGTTTATCTTATAATAAAAGAAAAAAATTATATCATAAGCTTAATCCCAGGTATGTTTTATTCTTTTGTAATTTCTAGTTATATATTCAATGCTCAAATTGGATTTAACTTAAGTATAAATATATCATATATTTTAGCTACCATTTTTACTGTTTTGTATGCTGTTTTAACTGTATACTATGGCAGAAAACTAAAAAGCAAAACGGATACAAATCTAGCTAGCTAAATATAAATATTATTAGATTTTTATTAAAACTTTTAATTTTAAATAACTCAATAAAAAGAGGCTGTCTCAAAATAGAGATTAGCCTCTTTCTTATTAAATACATTAATAAATAAACAGCCACCTTTTATTGGAATATTTATCCTATATATTTAATATAAATAAATAAAAGATTTAAAATAATCTACATTTTTTATATACTCAAAATAATTTTTTGGAGGAATACTTATGAATAATAAATTACATGAACTAGAAAAAAATTTACCAGAAACATCTTGTTCTTTTTGTACACACCTTTCATTGAAGGGGCCTAGCCTAGATTACAGATATGATATTAAATGTGTTATTTCAGATACCAAACCTGATTTTAGAGGATGTTGTGAATATTTTGAGCCAGAATATACAGACTTAAATACAGGAGATTTAGACAATCTATACATAAACTTTCTTGAGACATGCCTTAAGGTAAACTATAATGATTATATTAATTCTATGTACTGGAAGTTGTTTAGAGAAAGAACTTTACTAGAGAACAACTTTAAATGTTCTATATGTGGTTCAACTGAAAATATTGATGTGTATCATATTAATAAAAATTTAGGAAGAGAAACTTCTGAAGATATAATTGTTAAATGTAAGAAATGTAATTGTAAATAAGTGTATAAAATTCAAATAACTTCACATAATAAGTTTAAATAAAAAACTTAGGAGGTTATTTATGAAAAATAATAATTTAAATTGTGATGCTACTAACTGTGCTTATAATACTAGTGGATATTGTTATGCTGGTAGCATAAAAGTAGATGGAATGCAAGCAACTACTACAGGAAATACTTACTGTGCTTCTTTTGAAGACAAATATACATCTGGTATAACTAGTCGTTCTAATGACACTAACCAAGTTGATACAGATAATATTCATTGTGAAGCTGTAAAATGTAAATACAACAAGAATGAACTTTGCAAGGCTGAAAAAGTTCATATAAACTCAGGAAATGCAAGCTGTGAAACTTTTGAAATGAAATAATTTCATTGATACTTAACTATTTAGTATTTATAAAAAATAAAATGGAACCTATAAAACAGATACCTTTTAAAAGATATCTATTATAGGTTCTTTTTTACAATTAAAGCATTATGTATTAGGAAGTAAATGTAATTATAAGTTATCATCTTGAACTAAATTTTACACCAAATATATCCATAAGAAACATAAATATTGGAACTCCAATTAATAATCCCCATACACCTAAATAATGCTCTCCTACAAGTAAAATAATGAAAACAAAACAAACTGGAAGTTTTGTTCTATTTGACATCAACTTAGGATTTAATATATATGTTTCCACTGCATGCACTATACAAATCATGGCCAAAACGCCAAATACTTTTGCTATTCCTCCTATATTAAGGGCTATTACTGTTAATGGAATTAAAGACACTATAACTCCAGCTACTGGAATAAGACCCAAAACAAAAATCATAAGCCCTAAAGCCCATATTTGAGGAAAACCCATAAATCCTAAAAAAATCATAGAAACAATAGAATTTATAAATGCAATCATTACTTGTACTTTCATTACATCACCAAAATTTTTCACAAAACTTTTTCCAAAAAATACAAGAGAATTATAGATGAAAGAAATTTTACTTTCTGCAAGTTTATTTCCAAATTTTTTAATATCATTTTTTTCAAGTAAAAGCAGTAAACTAAGTAAAAAAGCTAGTAATATATTTATCCCAAAACTTCCAACTTTAGTTGCTGCTGATGCTATTAACAATCCTGCCTGTGAAATATATTTATTAAAATCCAACTTTGAAACAATAGGATAAATCTTTGGCCCTAAAGATTGAGCAAATTGATTTACATCAAAATTACTTAAAATCCTGCTTAACTCTGTAAGTTGAACTATAATTATTGGCACAACTGCATAACTAATTAGTACTAATAATATAGCAAATAACGAATATAATACTATAATTATTAATGAATCAGGAACATAGAAAGAAAATAATTTCCTAATTCTTTTTCTTATGGAAACTAATAAATTATAAAAAACAAAAGTCATTATAAATGTTAAAAGCACCATATTTAACATATACCAAAATGTAATTAAAATAATCACTACCACAGATATAGAAACAATCTTATATTTTGAACTATCGGGTGTCAATTCTTTATTATTCTCCACAGCGTAATCCTCCCCAGATTTTTACTACTTAACAATCAAACTTATTACTCTAATTCTAAAATCTAATTAGGAGAACATTAAAAATAATGCATTAATTCTTCCTAATACAACATTAAATTTTAGAGAAGATAATTTTAGATAATACATACTTATATCTAATTCTGCCTACATTATATATTTAAATCATTATTATCTATATCAGATAGTAAATCATATATCTCTGGATATTCAAAAAATAAGCCCTTTTTTAATAATTGTCTTATTTCACCTGTACTTACCCATTTTATATCACTTACTTCTTCTTTTTGTAAAATTGCATTTGATACATCATACTCTTTTTTAACTAAATATACATCCCATAAAGTATCTCCATGAATCATACTTCTAAAAATCTTTATCTCATCTTTGGATATATCAATTCCTATTTCTTCCTTAGCCTCACGAATTGCACCATCTAAACTTTCTTCTCCAGAAACAATACATCCAGTTGTCATCCCCCATATATTTGGCAGTGTCTTTTTATTTTCAGACCTTTTCTGAATTAAAACCTGAAAATTACTATTTACAATCCACACTTCAACTGCTAAATGATAATATCCTTCTTCAATAGAATTATCTCGCTCTATAACATTTCCTGTTTTAATTCCATCAGCATTATACAAATCCCATAATTCCACTTTCAAATCTCCTTACTTTCCTTATAAAGTTAACTAAAATATAGATACATTTTAGTATAATTAATTTTGTTCATTTTTTATTACAATGCTTGATTTACATTTATGTTCATCATTTTTCTTTTCTTTCCACTCTTTTATATCATCTATAATGAATCTATGTTTAAGAGATTTTGTATCAAATTTAAACATTCTAAACACTATTTGTAATACATACCCTAAACCTAAAGCACTTACAAGTGTACCAATTCCTACAGAACCACCTAATAACCAACCAGCAACGAGTGCTAATATTTCAAGAACTGTTCTAACAAGACGTACAGACCTATTAGTTTTTTTCTGAAGAGCAATCATAAGACCATCTCTTGGCCCACTTCCAAGGCAAACTCCTAAATACAAAAAACTAGCTATAGCAGCTAAGATGATTCCTATAACAACCATGAATACTCCTATATAAGTATTACTTGCATGAGGTATCACACCTGAAAATATTACTAAATCAATGAAAATTCCTATAAATGTCATATTTAGCAATGTACCCCATCCTATATTTTCACCAAAAACTGCATCCAATATAACGATTATAACACCTACCAATATGGACGCCTGACCTATAGTTATACCTAATTTTATAGATAAACCTTGATGAAGCACATCCCAAGGCATAAGACCAACATGTGCATTAACCATAAGCACAGAAGAAATTGCAAATATAAAAAAACCTGAAAACAACCTTATCATACTTTTTAAATTAATTTTTCCCATTAAAAATCACTCCTCATAATAATAATAACAATAAATACCAATAAAATATATATATAAGTACAAAGTTTTACAAAATTTTTCATCATTTTAATATAGAATTTCAATCATAAAAAAAGTGGCAATCCATATTTTACACGTCTTCACCTATATTCTAAGCTTTAGTGTAAAAATAGATATACCACTTTTCTAATATTTAAACATTTTTAGTTAATTTAATTAATTTTCACTATAAATTCTAGCTTCTTCTTCTCCATTTAGCACTCTAAGAGTTCCAAAAGCAAGTGATTCTAACTCATTTTCTCCTGCCATAATTTCTACTGGAGCTATAAATTCAACTCTCTTTTTAACCATTGAAGTAAACATTTCAGAATATGCAATTCCACCTGTTATAATTATAGCATCAACTTTTCCATCTACTACAGTTGCTAATTCTCCAATTCCTTTTGCCAATTGATATGCCATTGCCTCATAAATAATTTTGGCTTCTTCATTTCCTTCTGCTATCATCTTTTCAACTTCTCTAGCATCTACAGTATTTAAATATGAAACTATACCACCTTTACCTCTTATCTTTTTAGTCATTTCTCTTTCTGAGCATTGACCTGAATAACAAGCAGCTACTAATTTTGTAGCAGGAACTCTTCCTGATCTTTCTGGTGAAAATGGCCCTTCATCATCAGATAACATATCAACCATTCTTCCTTTTTCATGAAGATAAATACTTACTCCTCCACCAATATGAGCTACTATTAAGTTTAAACTCTTGTAATCTTTACCTCTATCTTTAGCATATTTTAAAGCCATTGCTCTAGTATTTAATGCATGCCCTGCACTTGCTCTATCCATTCCACAAAGCCCAGATACTCTTGCTATATCTATAAGTTCGTCTACTGCAACAGAATCATAGATATATGAATTTATTCCAAGTGGTTCTGATATTGCATGTGCAACAACTGCTCCTAAATTTGAAGCATGCTCAAGTACTGGTCTATATTTAAGTACATCAATCATTTCTTCATTTACTAAATATGCCCCTGATTTTACTGGTGGTAAAACTCCACCTCTTCCAACTATTGCACTAAGAGATTTTAAATCTATATTGTTTTCTTCAAGAATACTTAAAACTGCCTCTTTACGCATTTCAAATTGGTCTTGAATTGTATTATATTTTGCAATCTCCTCTGCTGGGTGGTCTATCGTCTTCACAAGAATTTGTTCTTCTCCATCATATACTCCTATTTTTGTAGAAGTAGAACCTGGATTTATGGCTAATATTCTATAAGTCATACTTTTCTTCCTTTCGCATTAATTTCTATAGTTTATCTTATATATATTATAAACTATTTGCCAACCATTTCCATACCTTCATGGAAAGCTTTTATATTTAACTCGACAAATTTTGGTTTAACATTTTCACTTATAATTTTTTCCCAGTCAATAGACTCTAGTTCCATAGATTTAACTAGACATCCTAATAAAATAACATTCATTATCTTTGCATTTCCTAATTCTTCAGCTTTATCTGCTGCATTTATCACTTTTGCATTTAATCTATTTAATTCTGCATCTATATCATTTTCTTGATATTCAGCTCCTCCGATTAAAACAGTCATAGAGTCTATTCTATGATTATTTACTAAAGCTTTTCCTTCTGGCTTTAGATAATTAAACCATCTTAAAGCCTCCATCTTTTCAAAAGATACTAAAATGTCTGCTCCTCCAATTTCTATAACTGGAGAATGAACACAATCTCCATATCTAACTTGTGAAGAAACTGAACCTCCTCTTTGGCTCATACCATGTATCTCACTCATTTTTACATCATATCCAGCTTCCATCAATCCCATAGTTAATAATTTACTAGCAAGTATAGTTCCTTGACCTCCTACACCTACCAAAAGTATACTCTTAGTCATATTATTTTTCCTCCTTAACTATTGCTTGTTTTGGACAAACTTGTGAACATACTCCACATCCTACACACTGATTTCTATCTATATTTGATAATTTATTTTCTTTATCAAATGATAGTGCTGGACATCCAGTTTTTAAGCATAATTTACATCCTATACACTTATCATGGTCAACCTTACACTTAGTTTTAAATGGATTATCAAACTCTTCTATATCTTCTTTAGAGAATTTTTTAAGTACACATGGCCATCTTGTGATTATTACAGATGGTTCATCTTCTATAGCCAAAGCCCAATCTAATGCTTCATTTACTTCTTTTAGATTATTAGGGTCTATAACTCTTACATGTTCTATTCCACAAGCTTTGACTAATCCTTCTATGTCAACATCTTTAGTTTTATCACCTTGTAAAGTATATCCTGAACCTGGATTTTCTTGATGTCCTGTCATTCCAGTTATTCTATTGTCTAATATTACTGATATAGAATTACCTCTATTGTAAACTACATCTAAAAGACCATTTATTCCTGTATGGAAGAAAGTTGAATCTCCAAGTACACCTACTAATCTCTTTTCATTTCCTTCTTTCATGTTAAGAACTTTTTGAGCACCATGTGCAGTTCCAAAGGCAGAACCCATACAAACAACATAATCTATTCCATTATATGGAGGAGCAAATCCAAGAGTATAACATCCTATATCTCCACCAACTATTAAATTTTTTCTCTTTCCAAGTTCATAGAAGAATCCTCTATGTGGACATCCTGCACAGAAACTTGGTGGTCTTGGTGTTACTAATTCAGTTTTATATTCTATAGTGTCATTTGTTTTTCCAAATATAGCTTTTCTTAAAACATCTGGTGTCATTTCTCCATATGGAGGTATTACATCTTTTCCAATACAATCTATTCCATACGCTTTTATTTGTTCTTCTATAAATGGGTCGTTTTCTTCTATTACATATATTTTATCTACTTTGTCTGCAAATTCTTTTATTTTTTCATAAGGTAATGGATTTGTAAATCCTAACTTCATATATGATGCATTTTTTTCAAATACTTCTTTAGCAAAATTACAACACATACCTGAAGCTATAACACCTATTTTTGTATCATTTATTTCATAGTAGTTTAAGTCAGTTTCATTTGAGAATTTTTTAAGAGTTTCCATTCTCTCTTCAACAACGCCTCTTCTTATTTGAGCATTTGCTGGAACAGTAACCATTTTTTTAGCATTTTTCACATACTCTTTAATTTCAACTTCTTCTCTATCATAACACTCTACTAAACCTTTTGAGTGACAGAGTCTTGTTGTAACTCTATATAAAACTGGTGTATCATATTTTTCACTTACTTCAAAAGCTTCTTTTATCATATCTTTAGCTTCTTGGCTAGTTGATGGTTCAAATAAAGGTATCTTTGCAAACTTTGCATACATTCTATTGTCTTGTTCATTTTGAGATGAATGCATTCCCGGTTCATCTGCAGTAATAAGTACCATACCACCATTTACGCCTGTATATGCATAAGTAAATATTGGATCCGCTGCAACATTTACACCAACATGTTTCATAGAAGCCATAGTTCTTGCTCCTGCAATTGAACCCCCTATAGCAGCCTCAAGTGCTACCTTTTCGTTTGGAGCCCATTCTGCAACTATTGCATCTTTATATGTTGCTAAATTTTCTAGTATTTCTGTACTTGGAGTACCTGGATATGCAGATGCATATTTAACACCAGCCTCATAGGCTCCACGTGCAATTGCCTCATTACCTGTCATCAATTGTTTCATATAAAATTCCCTCCATCTACAATTATTAAATTCATAGTCCACCCAATTTGTTCAATGAAATTAATTATTTATTTTTACTTCTAAACTTTCAAGTGCTTCTTTTATAATACTTGGTGCTTTCTTACATTTTTCTTCTGAAACTGCACAAACTGCAAATCTTAATCCCATCTTCAATGGAATTGCAAATACATTGTGTTTAGTTAATTCTTCACATACTTCTCTTGGATTATCACATGGTATACTTACAAAGAAACCTGCTATATATGGAAGAATTTCTAATCCTACTCTTTCAGCTTCTTTTACAAATACATCTGCTCTTCTAGTCAGCATTTTTTTGTATACTTCTTTTTCCTCCTCATATTCTTTGAATTTTTTAGGGTCATTTACAATATTAGATAGAACTGCCATAGCACTTCTATTGCAATTTGACCAGTTTGCTCTACATGAATGAACACATGAATAATGGAACTCTTCTGCTACATCTTCATTTGAAGATATACAAATTATAGCTCCCATTCTCATTCCATAAGCTGTAAATCCTTTTGACATACTAAAACCAACTAATATAAGAACGTTTTCAGGCAAGTTAGAAAATTTCTTAAAGAATTTTCTACATACATCATCATCACCTGCAAAGTCAATATATGCTGAATCTACGAAAAATATTATCTTTTTGTCTTTATCTTGTGCAACTTCTTTTGATAAGTCTAATATTTTATCCCACTCATCATCTGCAACACTATATCCTGTTGGATTGTGAGCTGGTGTATTTATAATTGTAAAAACTCTTCCTTGTTTTTCTGCTATATTCACAAAATTTTCTTTGAATGAATCAAAATTAAATTTTCTATTTTCATCAAACAATTGGTAGTTTACTACTTTTCTATTAGCTTCTTCAGCTATACTAACATATGGACTCCAAAACCAATCAGATGTTAACACTTCATCACCTTCATTTGTATAATTCCATACAGCTAGTTTTATTGCACCACTTCCTCCCGGTGAAGCTAATACTCTTATATGTCCTTCTGGTAAGTAATCTCTAAAAAATACTTTTTTAACTGCTTCTAAGTAGTCTGGCTGACCTTCAAGGGCTGCATATGCACCTATATCACAGTTATCTAATGCTTTATATTCATCATATACAGTTTTCATTGTTATTAATTTTCCTGAGTCATCCATTAGAGCGCCTATTGTTGCATTTATTACATTATCCATACCTAAAGCTTTTTCTGCTGCTTGAGCTCTTCCAGATAAGCTAAATATAACATCATTTTCTTTTGGCCACATTGCATGCTTACCAACCATACTTTGACTCATACCATCACCCCTAAAATTGTATTTACTCTCACATTTATATTAAGCAATTAGCATGCCAACAAATTTAACTTTATGTAAAACTACTTTTGTTTAGAATTCTGATTTTTTTCACTACTAAAATTAAGTGTTTAAGTTATTTTTCTTACAAATCTATGTACTTGTCTGAAAAAATAAAATTCTACAAAAAAATAATGTTAATTTTTCTTAACATTCGTTTTGAAAAATTAACATCACTTCAAAATAATTTATATGTAATTATGTCAAATATTTTTATTATACTTTTTCCATAGAGATGTTCTACTTATTCCAAGAACTTGTGCAACTTCATTTTTGGAAAGCCCCTGAGCAAAAAGCATGCTTATTATTTTTTCTTCAACATACTTATTTACTTCTTTTATATCTATACTTACCTTACCATCATTTATCTTACTTATATCTATGACTTTATCTGTAGTTTCCATACTGGCTGTTGTTTCAACATTAAATTCTTCTACACTGGAACTAGGTACTGCTTCTTTAGCCTTAAAGTTTTGCTCTTTTCTTAATTTAATTTTCCCTGTCACAACATACTTTTGAGCTATTGTTTTTAGCTCTCTAACATTTCCAGGCCAACTATAATTATATAGCGCATTTATCTCATCCTTAGTTATAGCAAAATTTTCATCTATACTGTTTATTCCATGTAAACCATCATCCTTTAAAACTTCATTTACAAAATTATTAAACAATGGTATTATATCTTCTCTTCTATCTCTTAAAGGAGGGATATTTATCTCTAAACTACTTAATCTATAAAATAAGTCAGCTCTAAATGTACCCATAACTATTTTTTCTGTTAAAGATTCATTGGTAGCTGCTATGATTCTAATATCCAAAGGTATTATGTAGTCAGAGCCAATTCTCATTATTTGTCGCTCCTCTATTACTCTTAATAGTTTTGTCTGAATATTAAATGAGAGACTGTTTATTTCATCAAGAAAAAGAGTTCCTCCATGAGCAAGTTCAAATAACCCTCTTTTTCCACCTTTCCTAGCACCTGTAAATGCACCTTCTTCATATCCAAAAAGCTCACTTTCAAGTAAATTTTCTGCTATAGTAGCACAGTTTATAGCCACAAAAGGCCTGTCTTTTCTTTTGCTTATATTATGTATACTATGGGCTATAATTTCTTTACCAGACCCACTTTCTCCATAAAGTAGCGTTGTGTAATCACTTTTCCCAATTTTTTTAGCTTCTTCAATAAATTCCTTTGTTAATTTATCTTTAAATAAAAAATCATCAAAAGTATATCTAGCATATAGACCTTTTTGATTTAAATCAAACCTTATTTTTCTTTCTAAATTTTGTAGCTTAGTTATATCTTGTATTATTCCTAAAACTCCATAAGTGCTATCATCTACTTTTATTAATGTTGTTCTAGTATTAACAATCAAGTTGTTTATATTTCTTATCTTCCTATCTTCTACATCATCTTTCTCATGTAGACAATCTAATAGCCATCCCATTTTTGGAAATATATCTAGAATATATTTATTAAGCGCGCATTTTCTTTCTACTTTAAGCATGTTTTTTGCACTTTCATTGTACAAAATTATACTTCCATTACTATCTATAGCAATTACTCCATCTTTTATACCATCTAATATATTTCTTAATACTTCATTATTAAATTTTTCCTCGCCTAATGTATCTAATAATTTCTTACAATACTCAACAGCTTCTCTTATAGATTCGTCACTGGCAGTTGCAAATACACTATCAATACCATATTGTCTCGCAAAAGAACACGCTAGACCTCCACCAACTATTACAACTTCATCTTTTTGGTCTATATACTTTACAACCTTACTTCTTATTTCGTATTTAGATTCAAACCATTCTTCAGTTATTTCAGTACTTATGACATTTCTCCAACCAACATAATCAAAAGAAACTTCATTATCTCCAAGTATTAATACTACTTTTTTAGAATATCGCTTTGCCATTTCTATTGCTCTTAGAAGGTCGGTTGATTTCATATTCATGGGTATTACAGGTACACTTACTGTGTCTATTACTAAACTATAACCTCCTCCTCTACCGATTATAGCTTGAGCACCTTTCTCAACAAGTATACGTCCTTGATTTTCCATTAAATCAAGATTAAGTATGTCGATTATTATAGTTCCATTTTCTACATCTTCTCTATATAATTCTTCTATTCTTTCTTTTAATTCAATATCAGAGGCTATAATTCCTATCTTCTTTTGCAATAAAATCACCTCAATTTTAAATTATAGTATATACTGATTTCTACCTGCTTTTTTTGATTTATATAGGTTTTTGTCTGCATCTTCAATTAATATCTCGACATCTTTTCTACTACGACATCTTTTTATACTTACTCCAGCACTTATAGTCACATAGTTTTCTACTTTAGAGTATATATGTTCAATTCCTTCAAATTCAAGAAGTTTAAAAACTCTTTTAATATATATTTCTATCTTATCAATCTCTTCAACATTTATTGATTTTATAGAATCTACTAATATTAAGATTTCCTCTCCTCCATATCTAATTATGTGTTCAGTAATATCTATAAATACATTTTTTATAATGTCAGTTACTTTAATTATAACTTTATCTCCTGCTGGATGACCATAGTTATCATTATAGCTTTTAAAATAATCCATATCAATCAATATTGCCATCATATTTTTATCTCTATCTTCATTGAATAAATTCAATTGTTGTTCTAAGTATCTTCTATTATATAGTCGAGTTAGTCCATCAGTTAGAATATCATTTTCCAATTTCTTATTATTATCTACAAGTAATCTTAAACTTTCTTGTTTTTGTCTTAATTCATATTGTTTATGAATACCTTGTGATGTTTTATAAGAATTGTTTTTTTCCCACTTATCTGAATACCAATCCATACTTTTATAATATTCAATTGCTAGTTTGAACTCTTTTTTCAATTCATATCCTTTTGCTATTAGGCCATAAAATATCGACAGTTTTTTAGGATTTAATGAACTTTTTTTAACTAAGTTTAAACCTTTCAAATAATATCTTATTCCTTCATCTACATTGTTAAATTTTATATATAAATCTCCATATAACTTATAAATATAATCTAATTTAGAATTATATATAAAAACATCTCCAAAACTTTTATATATGTTTTTTGATAAAATCAAATATGCATTTACTCTTTCAAAATTACAAGTATCTTTCTTTAACTCTATTTCGGCTGAATATAAAAATATGAATGAGTACAAATAATCTTTATATACGCCTTCAACAACATCCATCAGTTCTATAGTTTTTTCTAAAACAACTTCTGCTTCTTTATTCATATCTTCTTTTAAATATGCCCATATAAGGTCTATTTTTATTGCTACTCTTTCAGTTGAACATACTGAATTATTATTATGTGCAACATCTAGTGCATTTTTTATATACTTTATGGCTTCTCTGTTATTCCCACTTTCTAAATAACAGAGGCTTATTATACATTTGCAAAAAGCTTCTATAGAATATAGATTATTTTCCTGGGCTAATCTTAGACATTCAATCAAATACTCCATACTTTTTATAAAGTTGTTAAATAAGTATAGATATACCCTACCAAATATATAATTCGCTCTACTTACAAGAACTTTATTTTTTAATTTTTTAAAAAAAGATACTTCCTCTACTAAGAGTACTACTTCAGATTTAGTTTTATATAGTGCACTTATTTCTACACATAAACTCATGTTAAACAAAACCAATAATTCATTCAAACGTTGTTGTTTTATAATTTTTTTGGCTAAAAAATAAAAATGATTTGCTTTATCGTATTTTTTTATAGAAATAGCAGATAGAGTAAGATAAATATAAATCTTAGATATTATATCTGCATCATCTTTTAGTGATAATTGTTTAATATCTTTTAGTGAAACTATCAAATAATTATACGATGCTTCTCTATCTTTTTTTACATAGTTTATTAGACTAATTAAATATAAAATATAGACTCTATCTTTAGCATCTATTTTTGTATTTAAAAGGTCTTTGTGATAATCCAAGATGTAGTTTAAATCGGTCAAATTCAGATAGAACTTAGTCAACATATCATATTCTATCTTTTTTATATTTCTCTTTAAATCTTCTATTAAACTCCCTTTCAAGTAAATCACCAATCCTATTTCAAGAGTTAAAAATTCTTAAAATCATAATAATGCAAACATCTATTTCTTCCAGTTTGTTTTGCTTTGTATAAGGCTTTATCCGCATTTTCAATTATTTCACTTATATCTATACTACTATTTTTACAAGTATCAATACCAATACTAATCGTCAAATCATCATTTAAGAATTTTTTTACAACCTTACATAACTTTTTTCCAAATACTTTGCTTTTTCTATAATCTTTGCATATAGACAATATTAAAAATTCCTCTCCTCCATACCTTATAACAGACATGTCCTCTTTTAAATATTTTTTTATTATCATAGTTATATTTTTAAGAGCAATATCTCCATTATAATGACCATGAGTGTCATTGTATTCCTTAAAATAATCTACATCTATCATAAATGCAGAACTGTACTCACTAATCTCTTGTTTTTCTAAGAAATTATTTAAATATGCTCTATTATAAGCATTTGTCAAAGGGTCGATGTATTTTTTCTTATCTAAATCGAGTTTTATTTTTTTCATATTATTTATTTCTTTTTCGATATGTTCATGTCTATAATTTAAGGAGTCTATATAATTTCTATTCCTAGCTTTCATATACATCTGTTTTAACTCATAGTACATTTTAAAGTATCTCATACTCATTTCATAATCTTGTATCTTCTCAAAACACATGTGTATAGTTTTATATGCTTCTTTCACATAATTATAATTTTTAGCTTCTTTAGCCTTTTCAAGAAGTTTTTTGCTTGTAATCAAAGACTTTTCATAATCTTCAAATATATAATATATATTAATCTGATGATAAATCACTTCTAAATCATATATTATATACTCTTCTACATTATTTATGTTATTTAATAAACTTTTAGCCCGATTTAAATAACAAGTTGATTTCTCAAATGATTTTTCATTACTTTCTGCATAGTACATAGCTAGATTTATACATAAGTCTAATTTTTCTACTTCTTTTAAATCTTGATTCTTAAATTTTTCCAAATATACTTCAGATTTTGCTAAATTATTTATAGCACCTGAATAGTCTTTAGTTTTTATTAATAATTTAGTTATGTTATTTGATGCTCTATACTTTTGAATTATATTTACGTTTGTATATTTCTTATTCTTTATTACTTCATTAAAGTATCCTCTTGCTCCTTCATAATTTTCAAATGAACATTCACATTCCCCTAGCTTTATATCGCATAGTGAGCATACTTCTATATCTTTTGATAACTCTGCATATTTTCTTGCTTTTAAGAAATTCATTTTAGCAATTAATGCATCATCTAAAAACAAAAAATATATCTTACCAATTATAAAAAAATATATTTTTTTACAATTAAAATCATTAGTTTCTTTTACTTTTATATATAAGTCTTCTATTTCCTTAATTATTATAGAAGAATCAATACATTTACTTGCTTTAATATAAATCAATTGAGATTCAAAGATAATTTCTTCCACTAAAAAATTGCTCCCCTTACAAATAAGATTAAATTTATCTATATATAGATCTGCTCTATTTACATCTTCATTCTTTAAACTTAAAATGGCTATTTGTGAATAAAATCGTGCTAAAAACACATAATCTTTAGGTAAGTATTGTTCAATATATTTACAGGAAATCAAAATATACTTTTTCATTTTTTCACTAAATCCTTGAATACCATACAGTAAAGCTAGCAAAAAATTTAATTTTAATAACATTAAACTACTTTGTTCAGTTTTGTAGGAATTAATTGAATTGTTAATTTCATCAATTCTTTTTTCAAAAAAGTTATCATTATTTAATAGTTTTTCATTCAAGGTCAGCTTAAACATTGAATCTAAAATTATACTATCTATATCTTCCAAATATTTATTATATATTGTAACCCACCTCCGACTTTCATTATCTCATAAATTTAGTAATTTTCCATACTATTTTTAAAAAAAGTCGGTGTCTTAATTTAGAAATTTCTCCTAAATTAAGACATAAATTACACTAAACTATACAATTTTCTATTTGAATTATATAATCTTGACAATTTTCGCAAATTATCACACTTACAATGTAACTATTATCAACTTTATTTGCTCTTGATAATTTATTAAAAGACATCCCTTTATAATCACTAGATATATTACTTATTACATATTTTCCATCCTTACTAAAAATATAAAAATGATATTCTAAAAACGGAAAGAATTTTTTCTTTTCTTTTACACCCTCCAAGCATAATGGGCATGCTTCTTGATAGTATTCTATATCAAAATCAACATCTTCTGATTCATTAAGTATCTCAATTATTTTTGGAATGCTTATTTCTTGAATTGGACTTTCTTCATCATTTATTAAAGCACTGCAATTATCTTCTTTTAATAAATATTCCTTGTCTTCATATATAAACTTGTACAAACTCATATTATATCCTCCTAATAATTATTAATCTCCCAAGTTATTCTACCACTTAAACATTCTTAATAAAAGTAATTGTTATATAATTTTATAATATTTCTTATTAAGTAAGTTATATACATATATTGTATACATATAATTTACTTAATTATCTTAAAACCCAACTTTACGTTTTGAACATCCAGTTTTTCAAAACCTATTGTCAAAATTCACTTTACCTATTAATATAAGTATATGAATACAGAGATTGGATATAGATGTAACACACTTAACTATTTTATAAGATACGATTTAGTATCAAATTTTATATATTGTATAGGGGGAGATACAGATGTATAAAGATAAAAGTGATGAATGTATACACTTAATGACTGCATATATTGATAGCATAAGTGGATATTATTCATTTATAGACACACAATTAGATGACTTTATGGTGAAGTATGGTGAAAACATTGTTGATTCAAATTTACATAGCATAATGATGTTGCTTTGTAAATGGGGATTAGCCTAACATTTCGAGCAACTTTTTTGTATATTGTATTCTATATTATTTATTCATTGATAAAAAAGAAATTGACATAAATTTAAAGGCTATATATAGATTAAAAAAATCTATATATGGCCTTTTTGAATTTTAATAAATATCCTATATATATACTATATCAACAAAAACAATTTAAGTTTATTTATCTAATATGCTATAATTTACTTACCTACAATAATAAAAATATCTAATATGTATTATTCAGTTTAACTAATCACAATATCATCTCTTCATTTACAATTAAGATATTTTCAATATAGTAATACTCAATTTTAATATAATGAAAAGGAGAATTTGATATGAACTATAATGAATTATTAGAATCTGCTAGAGATAACTTTAATGGAAAGTGTAAAGTCTGTAAGATTTGTAATGGATTAGCTTGTGCTGGAAATGTTCCTGGCATGGGAGGAAAAGGAAGTGGCTCTTCTTTTATAGAAAATAGAAGAAGCTTGGAAAGAGTAAAAATAAATATGAGAGTAATACATAATGTTTCAAATCCAGATACTACTATCGAGTTATTTGGTAAAAAAATGAGTGCTCCTATATTTGCTGCACCTGTATCAGGTACTATGTTAAATATGGGTGGTAAGATTTCTGAAAAAGAATACATAGAACCTGTTGTTAGAGGTTGCTATAACTCTGGAATCTATGCCATGGTTGGAGATACCAATGTAGATACTTTTTTATTGGATAATTTAGGCGTTTTAAAAGATAGTGATGGAGATGGAATTGTATTTATAAAGCCTTGGAAAAATTCAAAGATAATAGAAAAAATTAGATTATCTGAAGAGGCTGGTGCTTTTGCAGTTGGTGTAGACCTTGATGCTTGTGGATTAATTAATAATCAGCTTCAAGAAAATCCTTTTTCACCTAAGACAGTTGAAGAGATTAGAGAGTTGGTTGAAGCGACTAGATTGCCTTTTATAATAAAAGGGATTATGACTGTGGATGATGCTTTGATGGCTGTAGAGTCTGGAGCTAGTGCTATTGTTGTTTCAAATCATGGTGGACGAGTTCTTGATTATACTCCTGGTACTTGTGAGGTGCTTCCAGATATAGCTAAGGCTGTAAAAGGAAAGATAACTATACTTGCTGATGGTGGTGTTAGAACTGGTGTTGATGTGGTTAAGATGCTAGGTTTGGGTGCTGATGCTGTTTTGATGGGAAGACCTTTTGTTACTGCTTCTTTTGGTGGAGGTCTTGATGGTGTTGAGTTTTTTATAGATAAGGTTAGGAATGAGTTATGTGAGACTATGATTTTAACTGGTTGTCAAGAGGTTAAGGATATTGATGGTAGGGTTATATGGAAGTGATTATAAAAGATTTAATTAAACTAACTTCTAACAAGAATACCTTTAATTATTTTAAATAAAAAGAAGAAATAATAAGCTTATTAGCTTATTATTTCTTTAATTCATTTTTATGGAATTCTATTTCCTGCAGCTTCCCAAGTTTGTTTTCCTACAATTCCATCCTTTGTTAAACCAAGTTTACCTTGTAATGTCTTAACTGCATTATATGTATTACTTCCAAATTGACTATCAGGTTCAATATTAACACCTGCCAAATTTTTACATAAAATTTGAGTTAAATGTACTGGGTTACCTGATGTAATATGCCCATAACCTACAGTAACATCTGTACTTACAGTATACTTCTTACTTCCACCTTCAACTGTGAAATAACCACCTTTTTTAGAATATGCAACATCAAACCAAACTCTAGCCTCTTTATACATATCTAAATTATACATATTAATACCATCATCAGGCACAAAGATTAAGTTCTCTGGAGAAGGTTCTATATTAAACTCCTCACAACTCTTCTCATACCCTTTCTTGACTTCTTCTGGTGCATTTTTATATGTAAATTCATATCCTGAAATTGTAAATGATTTTTCATCAGATTTTTCATTTGATATATTCACATAGTTAGAACTTTTATTATCTGAATTTGCAAATACAATATTACTAAATGTCAAAGTCAGACAAGATGTAATTACCAAAACCTTTGTTATTTTTTTCAATATTCTACTCCTCCTTGATATTTTTATTGTAAAAATATTATATTTAAATATTTATTTATAAATTTAATAGTCTTGATACATACGTGTACGACCTGATAAACCTTCCTCTTTAAGATCAGCCTTTGTATTATTGAGAATCCCTATTGTCCTCAAAATATTAGAGTTATCAAAACTAATTTTTTCGATATTAAGATAAGTTATTGAAGATATACAAATCAAAATCAAGGCTATCAAAATACCACTTCTTCCCTTTTTCTTAATGATGCTATCCAATCTCTTTTCTAAATTTGTCCTATTAAACTCTGTAGTTAAAATTCCACTCTGATAATTTTTACTCATCTTAATTGACTTTATAAGTGCTAATGCATATTCTTTCTTTTCTTTTAAAGAACAATCAACCAAAACGCTTTCATCACAACACAATTCACAATCTAGATTTATTCTATTACTCATTATATAAACAAGTGGATTAAACCAATATATTATTTTCACAAATAATACTGCAAACTTTATTAAAATATCTTTATTTTTAAAGTGCATCAATTCATGTCTTAAAATCCAGTTTAACTCCTCCTTACTATAAGGATAATCTGGTAAAAATATATATGATTTAAATAATCCCATACCTGCTGGACTTATTAGCTCATCAGAACCTCTCAATTTAATTTTCTTTTTTATATTTAATTCTTTTAATAAGTTTTCGTAAATACAATTAGCGTCGTCATCTTCTATATCATAAGATACATCAACAACAAGGTTTTTAAATCTTATATATTTTATAAGTGAATAGCCTGCAATGAATATAGTTACAATTACCCATAAACAGGTCAGATAAAGCATAAAATTATTATCTATAGGAATATTGACTTGTGTAATATTATTTTCTATTCCATTTCTTTTTAATTCTTTTACCTCATACATTATTGTGTAATTAAACATAAAAAATAACATTCTAAAAATTATTATCAACCAAATATAATAATTAAATTTTTTACTAAGATTCTTAAATAAACATTTTTTCAAAAATAATAATAGACAAATACAAATACTACATATAACAGATACCTGCATAATATTTTCAAAGATATGTAACATATAATTACTCATCCCCTAGATTACTAAAATAGCCTTTTGAAAAATTAGCTTATATATTTTTTTCTCTTTATATAATACTGAACTTAAACAAGATTGTACAACATGTATAACTATACACTTTTTAGGTATGTAAATTTTTTTACTTGTATCAATAAAAACTATTGCATATAAATATTTATTTCTAAATTTAATAGTCTTGATACATACGTGTACGACCTGACAAACCATCTTCTTTAAGGTCAGCTTTTGTATTATTGAGAATCCCTATTGTTCTCAAAATATTAGAGTTATCAAAACTAATTTTTTCAACATCAATATAAGTTATTGAAGATATACAAATTAAAATTAGTGCTATCAAAATGCCACTTCTACCCTTTTTCTTAATAATGCTATCTAATCTCTTTTCTAAGTTTGTCTTATTAAATTCTGTAGTTAAAATCCCACTTTGATAATTTTTACTTAACTTAATTGACTTTATAAGTGCTAATGCATATTCTTTCTTCTCTTTTAAAGAACAATCATTCAAGACACTTTCATCACAACACAATTCACAATCGATATTTACTCTATTGCTCATGATATAAACAAGTGGATTAAACCAATATATTATTTTCACAAATAACACTGCAAACTTTATTAAAAGATCTTTGTTTTTAAAGTGCATCAATTCATGTCTTAAAATCCAATTTAACTCATCCTTACTATAAGGATAATCTGGTAAAAATATGTACGATTTAAATAATCCCATACCTGCTGGACTTATCAGTTCATCAGAACCTCTTAATTCAATTTTCTTTTTTATTTTTAACTCCTTCAATAAATCTTTATAAAGACAGTTAACATCATCATCTTCTATATCATAAGATACATCGACAACAAGATTTTTAAATTTTGTATATTTTACAAAAGTATATACTGCAATAACTATAGCTACAAATATCCATAAATAAGCTAAATACAACATAAAATTATTATCTGTAGGAACAGTGATTTCTGTAATATTATTTCCTACTACATTATTACTTTTTGATTCTTTTACTTCATACACTATTGTATAATTAAAAAGAAAAAGCAACATTCTAAAGACTATTACTAACCAAATATAATAATTGAACTTTTTACTAAAATTCTTAAATAAATATCTTTTCAAAAATAATAATAGACAAATACCAAGACTACATACAATAGTTGTCTGTATAAGATTTTCAAAAACTTGTATCATATAACTATTCATCCTTTAAATTATCAAAGTAATTTTCTAGAAAATCCAGCTTATTTTTATCTATAGCTTCATCCTCATGTAAAGCTGAAATTAAACTTACCAAAGAATCATTATGTATATTACTTAGGAAATCCTTTGTCTCAAAGTTTAAGTATTCCTGTTGCTTAACCACTATTGTGTAATGTGTATATCTATCTATTTTTTGAGCATATAAGAATTCTTTTTTTACTAGTCTTGATAAAAGTGTCAGTGTTGTGGTTTGTTTCCATCCATATTCTTGCTCCATTGCTTCAATAACATCTTTTGATGTCACTGTAGCATCTACTCTCCAAATAAATTTCATTACTTTTAGTTCTGCTTGTGGTATTTTTTTTATCATGATTTACACCTCCCCCAAAACTCTTTCTAACATAATTCTACAACAAGAGAATTTTTTAGTCAAATACTTTATGAAAAAATTGTGAATTTTTACATTTTATGTTAATTTTCTAATCTTTTTTAAAATATTATAAGTTAGATTTAATAATACAATTCATTAAATTTTTTATTATATTATTAATAACGACAATATATTAATATTTTTTATCTTGAGTAGTACCTAATTATGAATATTCTTTTTTACATGCAAAGAACATTATAATACTTTTTGGGGAAATAAACTAGACTAATCTTTAAATCGCTTTTGATATTAAATTTTTATGTATATTTTTTAAAAAGCTTTTGTTTCAAAGCTAAAATACTTTCTTTGTTTTATTACCACACTATAGTGTAAGTCAATTTATGCATAAATAAATTCTATCTCAATAGAGTCTTATATGCAAGAGAATTAAAGCAAACCTTTTCATCCAATTTTTACCATATAAGTTTTTTAAAATTCTTCTTTTTTCATATCCTATCGTTTCCTAAAGCTTTTTCTAGCCTAAGTCAATAATAGGCACCTTTTAACAAACAACCACATAGAAGTATTTCCATATAATTTATGCATTCGTTTTATTTTTTTAAGCAAAATTTATTTCATAATTTAAAATCTTTTTTATTTTCTCATAATAATATTGAATAATGGATTATATTCTAGTATTATATAGGTGTAGAATAAAACTAAATCGGCAAAACTAGAGAAATTTAGTGACGCAAAGCTATAGGGACTAAGACTTATAAAGTATCTTATGAGTTATGTCAGCCAGTTGCCAAAAAGATATTTTCTTTTTGTTTTTATGAAAGTTTTTTAGGGGGATGTAAAATGTTTATAGAGAAAATAGATACGTGTACACATGTATTAACTGCTTATATTAGTAGTTCACATGATTATTGTAATTTTATAGATACACAGCTAGATGATTTTATGCTAGAGTACGGAGAAAATGTAGTAGAATCATATTTATATCAAGTGATGGTCTTGGTAAATAAGTATAATTAGATAGATTTTATTTTCTAGAAAATCCTTTTTAGTTTTATCTACTTTTAAATAATCTTATAATAAATGATACGAATTTAATTCAAATATATTTCTTTTTTGTATTATAATCGTTATGGTTTTATTTTTTATAAAATCCAATAGAATAAAAATACAAAATAATATCAAAAACAAAAAAAGAAACTACAATCTATTGCTCTAGAGTGAAGTTTCATAATCAATCATAGTAAGTTATTTTTTATAACACTCAATTTTTATATCAAGCTAAAAATCGCTCTTTCACAGAGTGACTTTTTACTTTTTGAGAAATAATATATATTTCTTAAGAAAGAATAAATGTATATAAATCTAGCTCTTAAAATAACACTCTAAATAAAAATTCCCTCATTTCTCCAGTTCATTTCTTATTAATAGATTGACTGTAGAATATAAAACTATAAATATTTTCAAGAATATATAAAATAATTTGCCACCAAATTACAACTTATAGTAGCAATATGGTGACAAATCAAACTTTTGTTATATTATATTAGAAACACTAGTTTTTTTATTTTTTAATCAATTTCTGACTTAAATGGAGTGTCATCAGCTTTTGCTATTCTGTATTCTTTATCAGTTATATAACCAAGTTCATGCATTTTATACAACACCGTCAACTGTCTCTTTTTAGCCTCTCCATGGTCAATATACCTCGCAGGATTATTGGTCATCCCCGCAAGCATAGCACACTCAGCTAGGTTTAACTCTCCAACTTTTTTACCAAAATACACCTCAGCTCCTTTTGCAGCTCCATATGCATTTTTTCCTAGGTACATATTATTTAGATACGCTTCAAGGATTTCATCTTTACTCATAATCTTATTCATCTGCTTTGCATTATACATATCCCTTATTTTTCTCTTCATAGTTTTATCATCACTTGTAAGCAGATTTTTTGAAACTTGCATATCTATAGTACTTCCACCTTGTGTTGTGTCTGTAAACACATTATTAAGTACTGACCTAGCTAAGGAAATAACATCTACTCCTCTATGCTTATAAAATCTCTCATCTTCTATTGAAACTATAGCCTGTTTTAAGTCCTTTGGCATTTGTTTTATACTGACAACCTCACTACTTATATATTTAGACTTAATTAATTTTTTAGTGACTTCAGGTGAACCTTTTATAGCTGAAACTGTAAAAATTGCACCTGCCACTGAAAATATAATAAGTGCCACTAACATAACAGATAATAATGCTCTAGCTATTTTAATTCTCTTTTGCTTTCTTCTTTTTTTGCTTTTTAATTTTCTATCTCTTTGCTTGTACTCAACTCTTCGTCTATCTCTCTGACTATAATCTGTATTTAAAGGTCTTACATTATCTCTTGTAAAACTATCTCTTTTTATAATATTTTGTGAATCTACCTTTTCACTCATTCTTTTACTAGAGGCTGTCTGAGAATTTTTATTTTTTTTACTTGTTGAAGTATAAGAATGTTTAGATTTTTTATTACTATCTTTATTATTACTAACTTTTTTACGTCTTATTTTATTATTATCATCATCATTGTAATAACCCATTTTAGTCTCCCTTCTTTATATAAGGTACATTATACATTGTTCCACAAAATAAATCAAAGAACAAAATTGTAAGTTTAAGGGTCAATTTTATAAAGGATATTTTCACTAATTTTCTCTATATTTGTGATTAATATTCATCTTTTATTTTTAAAAATAGCTTTGCAGTTGCTAAAGTGTCACTATCAGCTCTATGAGCATTTATATTCTCTATATTATAATAAGCACAAGCTGTTTCAAGCTTCTTATTTTTTCCTTTATAACTTTTACATTTTTTTAATAATTCTAGTGTACATATATAATTATTTATTGGCTCTAAATCCAACTTTCTAAGATAGTAATTTAAAAACTTTAAATCAAATTTTGCATTATGTGCAATTATAGTTCTATCACCTATGTATTTTCTAAATCTAGGTAAAACCAACTCTAAAGACTCCTCTTTTTCTACCATTTCATTACTTATGTGTGTCAATTCTGTTATAAATGAAGAAATTATACCCTTAGGTTTTATTAACCTTGAATAGTTTTTTACAATTTCGTCATTTTTTATTTCTGTTACACCTATCTCTATTATTTCACAACCTTTATATGGATCTAATCCTGTAGTTTCTAAATCTACAACTACATATTC
This sequence comes from Clostridioides sp. ES-W-0018-02, assembly GCF_020658175.1. Lineage (NCBI taxonomy): Bacteria > Bacillati > Bacillota > Clostridia > Peptostreptococcales > Peptostreptococcaceae > Clostridioides > Clostridioides sp. ES-W-0018-02. The sequence goes on from NZ_JACVVY010000001.1 coordinate 1,111,602, forward strand.
TCTCATATCTCTTCTCCTTATTATCAAATGGATATATTTATATTCTATATTTATGCAATATACTAATCAATACTTAATTTTATATGATATATGAAATTTTTACAAATTTTACTAAATATACAGCAGATATTCCATTATAAATAAAGATTATTTTACTATAATAATTAAATTTTTATCTTATTATCATTTAATCTATTTTGATAAACATTATTATTTAATTCTTTATTGCTTAATTCTTTAAAATCTAAACTTTTACATTGTTCATCATTTTCCCATATTCCTGCCTGCTTATTTCCATCACTTTTATATAATACACCTTTGCCATTTTTCTTATTATCTAAGAAATAACCTTTATATATATCATTATTTGGATAAGTTAATTTTCCTAGACCATTTTTAAAACCATCTTTAAATTCCCCTGTATATATTGAACCATCTTTATAAGTATATTTACCTATTCCATGCATCTTATCATCTTTCCATAACCCTTCATACCTTTCCTTACTTGAAAAAATATATGTTCCAAATCCATTTTTCTTCCCATCAATAAACTCACCTTTATATAAGTCTCCATTATCATATTTGAATACTTTTTCTCCCTTTAATTTCTTATCAATATTCTTATTTTTATCGCTATTTCTATCTTGTGTATATGTTTTTTCTCTCCTTGTCTCAATTAAATCTCTATCATAACGAAAACCTTTTTTTGAATTATTTTTTATACTAGTTTTTTTCTTATTAATAAAAACTCTAGCTAATTGAATAAATATAAATGCAGATGATAAACATATAAACACACATACTATTGTTCTAAAATAACTAGTTATATTTTCCATAAAAATCACCCTTTTACTATAAAAATTTATTTAAAATACCTAATATAATATATATTTTTATTAGTTGGCATTTATACTTTTAAGACTATATATTAAGTAAATCTCATTTTAAAAGAATCTCTCTTAAAATAAACTAAGTACAATAAACACAGATAATTAATAGATACATATGAAATATCCTTGAATACTTCATATAAATATTTCTATACAAAGAAATAAAAAAGATGAACCCTAGAAAACAAAGTTCATCTTTTAATAAAAAAATATCTATTTAATAGTAATTAAAAGAAAATACCTATTTACTATTAAAAATATTTTTTAATTTATTTTATCTATTCTTTTATAAGAACTTTTACAACTTCTGATATATACATAGTATGATAATCTTTCTTTGGATACCACTTTTCATCATTTTCTTTAGCATCAAAGTTTTCTGGTGGCATTGTATCATGATATAATTTTTTACAAACCATAATCATATTAGCTTCTTCAAAGGCTACTGTATCATCTATAAAATATGGTGTAAGTCCTGCTTTTTCTACTTTATTTGTATCTCTACCAGAAATAGTACCACAAATATTTAAAGCTTCTCTGTATTTTTCATCAAAAAATGCAATTGTAAATGTGTCATTATTATCTACAAACTCTTTTGTATATCTCTGTGGTCTTATGTAAGTTGTTACAACATTTTTACTCCAATACACTCCAACACCACCCCAGCTTGCAGTCATTGTGTTAAATTTATCTGAGTTTCCTGCTGTTATAAGTAACCACTCTTTACCAATTTTAGTGAATGGATTAAACTGTAGTTCTTCAATTTTTACTTCTTTAAATCCCATAACATCATCCTACCCTTCATCTTTTAATAAATAAGTCATTTGTTAAAAATTTAAATATATGCACTTTTATAATACAGCTTTCAAGATTATTTTCCATATTCATGTAAATTATAATACAACAAATCAATTACTTTCGCAAGAAGTAGTTTTTATATTTTTTAATCATAAAATGTCAATAAAATATATTAATTATAAAATATATAATACATTTATTAAATTTAGAATACTATAATATTAAAAATGTAGAAAGTATATACACTTTCTACACTTATTACTATTTTATATATTTTTATAGTAGTTTAGTTCCATTTAAATCTAGTTTTGTTCAAAAACTATCATAATCACCAAATTTGGTTCTATTAATTGTAACTTTTTATACTTTATTAATAACATTTAAGTTATTATTCTTATCAATATATATTTTCTCACTATCTAAATCTTCATCAAACATCTTTATTATATTTTCTATTTCGTTTTTGTATTCATCTTCATGTACTCTATAAAGCATTAAATCTTCTAATAAATCTTTTATATCAAAATACACATCTTCTAATAAATAAAAATATCCATCTTCTATATTCTTTAATTTATCTATAGTATCCAATTTTTTATCTATATCTTTTATAACTTCTATGTTTTGTATGTTTATATTTATAATTGTCAATAAGTACATTCTCACAGTTTTTATTATCTCAATAGAAAAATCTACAATATCATAATTTCCTTCTTTTTTATAAAGTGATTCTTTAAATTTATCAAAACAATCATTTAAATCTGGATTTATGTTATTAAATGGAGGTCTTATTATATCTAGCATTATTAAAAGATTTTGTATATCTACATTATTTGTAATTGCCTCATCCAAAACAAATAAATTATATGCATCATTTAATGGGTCATGTGCATCTCCACTAAACTCTAAGTTAGCAAATTCAAGTAAATTTTTTAGTGATATATAGTTCATACATTTTATACCACACTCTATATATTTCTCTTTTATATCCACAAATAACGCTCTAATGTTGTTTACGAACCTTGGATGATTGTTTTTTTTAGAACTTCTCATATCAGTGTTATTGAAACATGTTAAATCTAAATTACCAAAAGTATATATTCCTTCAATCTCAGAAAATATGCCTAACCACTTTTTAAACTTTCTCATGACCTCTTCATAGCTTGGTGCATACTTTAATTCTTCTGAAGATATATGAGTCAACTCTTGTATATGAGGATACAACTGGGCATTACTTACTGGCTTTATTAAAGATTTAAACTTATCAATATTTTTTGTCTTTTCATCATACATAACTGCTCCAATTGCAATTATATCTGAATTTAATATATCTCTCTTTGATTTAGAATTTGGCATATTCATCTCAAAATCTATATATACTCTCTTCAATATAAACACCCTTTCCAATTGTTTATAGTGATTCTTTTAATTACTTTTATTCATAATTTTCTAAGAAAGAATGTTTCTCCCCATCTTTTTGCCACCCTAGTACCGAATCAAGATTTACGTTTTCTGCTGCTTTAAATATGGATTTTTCTACATTTTTAAAATTTGGCTCTAAACTTTTTATTAAATCTTTTATTTCATATCTTTTATTTCCAGTTTTTTTAGCAGCAACCATGCACGCACAATTTAAAGGCCATATACCACTATTTTGGATAAATCTTATAATGTGTTCTTCTCTTATATAGTAAAGTGGTCTTATAATTTTTATTCCTTCAAAATTAGTGGAATTAAGCTTAGGAAGCATAGTTTTAAAATTTCCTGCACACAACAAATTAAGCATAGTTGTTTCTATTACATCATCATAATGATGACCTAATGCAAGTTTATTACACCCCAATTCTTCTGCTTTTGAATATAATGCTCCTCTTCTCATTCTTGCACACATATAACATGGATAATCTTTTGCAATTTCATCAGCTATTTCAAATATTCTTGAATCAAATAAATGTATTGGAATATTTAAATACTCACAATTATCTATAAGTAATTGCCTTATATTTGCATGATATCCAGGGTCCATAGCAATAAATTCAACATCAAAATTAACTTGTCCATGTCTCTTTAATTCTTGAAACATTTTAGCCATAAGAATACTATCTTTTCCTCCAGATATTGCTACAGCTATTTTATCCCCTTCTTCAACTAGTTTATAATCTCTTATTGCCTTTATAAACTTAGACCATAAATGTTTTCTATATTTTTTTATAATACTTTTTTCTATATCCCTTAGTGAAAGTCTTTCCTCAAAAGGAACTATAATTTCACAGCCTTTTCCTGATAGCTCACTCATTTAATCACCTCGTATATTTATGTTAATAATATTTTACAAAAAAGTCTACATACTTCTATAAAATACTATAGTTTTACTTTAATTTTAATAAATACTTTATAGTTTACAATAACACATAAACTTATAATAACATAAATAAAGCCTTTCTTTTATTATCTTTTTTATTTTTCTCATTTAATATTTTATTATGAGTAACGATTTTTAAATGTATGAATATTATACACTAGATAGACTTACCTATCTATTTACAACAAGGAGGTTTTCATCTTGGAAAATAAAACTAGAGATATTAAAAAAAATTGTGGTTCATCTTTGGCTAGACCATATATTAATAATCAAATTTTCACAGAAATGTACTGCCTTTCTGATGCATTAAAATTTGGAACTATATTTCCAGAACTAAATTTATTAGAATCTGAAATGTACAACAAAGAATTATATGCTAAGCCAAAAAAATTAAGAGGAGGTAGAAGATAATGAAAGATTCATCTAGAGCTGAACTTATGAGAAAAATTCAGGAAACATCTTTTGCATGTGTTGATATGAACTTATATTTAGACACTCATCCTGATGATAAAAATGCTATCAACACTTACAATTCATTATGTAACCAATTTGCACAGGCTAGATATGCTTACGAAAATAAATATGGTCCTTTAACTAACTTTGGGTATGCTCCAAGTAGATGCCCTTGGCAATGGGCTGAGCAACCTTGGCCTTGGGACAGAGAATTTAATTATTAGACATCAAGTATTGGAGGATTGAAAATTCATGTGGATATATCAAAAAACTTTACAACACCCAGTTAATATAAAAACTTGTGACCCAAGAATGGCTAAGTTTCTTATAACTCAATTTGGAGGACCAAATGGAGAGCTTGCTGCATCTTTAAGATATTTAAGTCAAAGATATACAATGCCTACTGGTAATATGCGTGCACTTTTAACAGATATTGGTACAGAAGAACTAGCTCACGTTGAGCTTATATGTACTATGGTTTATCAGTTAACTTCTGATGTAAGCCCAGAAGAATTAAAAGCTGCTGGTCTTGGCTCAAACTATGCACAAAATGGATATGGAATTTATCCAACAGATTCAAATGGGGTTCCATTTGATGTAAGACCTATCGCAGTTATGTCAAATCCTGTAACTGATTTACATGAAGATATGGCTGCTGAACAAAAAGCACTTGCAACATATTATCAACTTATAAACTTAACAGATGATGTTGATGTTATAAACGTACTAAAATTCTTAGGTCAAAGAGAAATAATTCACTATCAAAGATTTGGTGAAGCTTTAATGGATGCTTATGAATTAGAGGAATGTCAAAAAATATTCTAAAATTCTTCTTTATATATAAAACTACAATTATTTACTAATTTACTAACTTACTTTTTCGCTTAAATTAGCTTAAAAATATAAAAAACTATAAAGAACTGTCCATTTTCTATACGCAGATAGAACAAATAAACAACAAAAAGCAGGTACTGAATCAACAGTAATAATAGATAGTAATCTACAATACTATTGACACCATACCTGCTTTTATTTTATAAGCAATAAAGAAATATCTATTTATAAAGTTTTATCATTAAATTTAAATGATTATAAAACTCTTCTTGCATTTACATATCTACTTGAATAGTAACTACTATTTATATTAGATATTGTTACCTTTTTTGATGAACCTGAAGATGCGTGTATCATCTCTCCATTTCCCATATATATTCCAACATGACTTACAGAGCCATTATTTGAACCTTGTGTATCAAAGAATATTAAATCTCCGCTTCTAAGGTCTCCTCTATTTACATATGCTCCATACTTACTTTGGTCTCTAGATACTCTTGGTATACTAACTCCAGCAGATTTTTTCATAACGTATTGTGTGAATCCAGAACAGTCAAAACTATTTGGACCTTCTGCTCCCCATACATATGGTTTTCCAAGTAGTGTCTTTGCAAAGCCTATTACACTATCAGCTCCCTGACTTGGAGAATTAGTTGAATCGGATGGAGTTGAAGTATCAACAGAACCTTTTTCTGCAAGATATTGACTTGATACATATCCTGTTTGGTCATCATGATTTACTTTTGTCCATCCACCATCTTCTGAGATACTTCCAACTTCAGTACCATAACTTAACGTAGCCACTTTAGAGTGTCCTGTTCCTGGTCCTGTTCTAAGGTTTAATGATTTTGCTGTTACAACTTTTGTATCCTTTACAATATCACTTGAACTGCTTCCATCATTTCCATTTGCAGAATCACTTAAGTTAATTCCTAAGTATTTACTTGAAACATAACCAACTCTACCATTAGAACTTATTTTTGACCATCCATTTGATTCAGATATGTATCCAACTTCAGTACCATATCCCAAAGTAGATATTTTAGAACTTCCTGTACTTGGACCTGTTCTAAAATTTAATCCCTTTGCTGTAACAACTTTTGTTGATTTTACTGAAACATCATTACTTTCATTACTATTTCCTAGGCTATTTATTGATAAATATTTTTCATGTACATAACCTGTATTCCCATTATATTTAACTTTTACCCAAGAACCATCTTTTCCTATGTACTCAACTTTATCACCTTTGTAGAACTTTCCTATAGATGCATTATTTGTACCTGGTCCTTTTCTAAAATTTACTGCATTCCCTGTTATTGTTCTACTTTCTACAGTTGAACTTTCTATTTCAGACTCATTAGCATATGCTAAATTCCCCATTGTAGGCATTATTATCGCTGTGGCCATTATACTGGCTGCTACTCTCTTTTGATTAAAATTCATAACTTTCCACTCATCTCCTCTTTTCTAGTAGATTTATTTTTTATTTCTAACATAAAAGAAATAATTGACACTATTTTTAAATATCAATTATTTCTTTTATATTAATATTATTACAAATTTGTAACTATTTGTCTATAGTAATAATTCTATACCATAAATTACCATAAATATTTTTTAATCATAGAGAGGTTAAAACTCAGTTATATAGCCAAACTATATCTTATTAAACAATTTTATATTTTTTAACTTTTTTGTAACTTTTATAACCCTGTTGAACCAAATCCACCTTTTCCTCTTTCGGAATCACTTAATTCTTTAACTTCTTCTATATTAATCTCATATATAGGTTTTACTACCATTTGAGCAATCTTCATATGTTTTTCAACTTTAAAATCATTTTTTCCATGATTTATTAATATGATTTTAAGCTCTCCTCTATATCCCTCATCAATAGTTCCTGGTGTATTTAACACAGTAATTGAATGTTTTAAAGCAAGTCCACTTCTAGGTCTTACTTGCGCTTCTGTCATAACAGGAAGTTCTATACATATTCCAGTTTTAATAAGTTTAGTCTCTCCAGAAGGTATTACAACCTCCTCTATAGAATACAAATCCATACCAGCATCACCTTTGTGAGCAAAATTAGGTATTATAGCGTCGTCATTTAATTTTTTTACTTTTAAATTGTACATTTTATATCTCCTTTCAATTTCCTATAAATATTATAACTTAAATTTCAGCCTCTTGAAGTTTTTTATTTTTTTGTGGTAATATAATTATTAGTGTTTTAAAGGAGGATTTTTTATGAAACTTGTACTTGCTGAGAAACCATCTGTTGCAAAAACTATAGCATCGTTTTTAGGTGCAAAGACTAGACAAGATGGTTACTTTGAAGGAAATGACTATATAATTACTTATGCAGTTGGACACTTAGTATCATTATATGATATGAAAGATTATGATAAAGATAAGTATTCTGGCTCTTGGAAAATGAATAACTTTCCATTTGTGCCTGAAAATAAGTTTAAATTCAAAATTGATAGTTCTAAAACCAAACAATTCAATACTGTAAAAAAACTTTTAAACAGAAAAGATGTGGAATATGTAATAAATGCCACTGATAATGACAGAGAGGGAGAACTTATAGCATTTTTAATATTTTTACTTGCAAAAAATAAGAAACCAGTAAAAAGAATTTTGGTAAATGAATGGACTCCAGAAGACATTACGAGAGGTATAAAAAACTTAAAAGATGAAGATGAAATGAGAAATCTTCAAGCTGCTGGATATACAAGACTTATTACTGATTGGTTAATTGGAATAAACTTCACTTCCGTTGCTACATTAAAATATGGAAATGGGAAATTATTAAATATAGGTAGAGTAATTCTTCCAACAGTCAAATTAGTCTATGATAGGGATATGGAAATACTGAATTTTGTTCCCAAAACTTATTATGAAGTAGAAGGTCATTTTAAAGCTGAAAATGGTGAATATAAAGGTAAATATATTAAAGGTAAAGAAAGTAAATTTGACACACTTGAAGATGCAAATAAAGTCATAGCTTCAATTACATCTCAAACTGGTAAAATACTAGATAAAAAAGTTACTATGTCAAAAGAGTATGCACCAAAACTTTTTAGTTTAACATCACTTCAAGGATATATAACTTCTAAGTACTCTAATTTTACCTCTGATAAAGTTTTAAATGTATGTCAATCTCTTTATGAGGGTAATGGTAAAGGTGGGTATATAACTTATCCAAGAACCGATTCTATTTTTTTAGAAGAAAGTTTAACTTCAAAGGCTTCTCAAACTTTAGAAAAATTAAAAGTCGGTCTTGAATATGAAAATAAAATTAAATTCTCCAAAACAAAAAGGGTCTTTGATTCATCCAAAGTAGATTCACATAGTGCTATAATTCCTACTTACATAATACCAAAAAATTTATCTAAAGATGAACAATTGGTTTATGATGCTATAAAAGATAGATTTGTAGCAAATTTTATGCCTCCTGCTGAATATGAGAATACAGAAATTAAGACTAAAGTAGATGATTGCACTTTTTTAACAAAAGGAAAAGTACTTAAATCAAAGGGATACCTTGAGGTGTATAATAAGGAAGAAAAAAACGATTTACTTCCATTTGTAAACAAGGATGATATTGTTGATGTCTTAGAGATAAAGCCATTAACCAAACAAACAACACCACCTAAATCATATACTGAAGATACACTTTTAAAAGCTATGAAAAATTGTGGTAAAAATGTACCTGAAGAAGACACAACTGTACTTTCAGGGTATTCAATAGGAACATCAGCTACACGTGCTGATGTACTAAAAAAAATAAGTCAAGTGGGCTATGTAAAGAAAAAAGGCAAATCTTACTTTATAACAGACCTTGGAAAAAATTTAGTTGAAATTTTTCCTGTTAAGGACTTATTTGATGTAGATTACACTGGTAAACTTGAAAAAAGTTTAAGTGATATTCAAAAAGGTAAATACACTAGAAAAGAATATCTTACTCATATTATTAGTTTTATATATCAAAATGTTAATATTATAAAGCAGGATGCTTCAAAAAATATAAATACAGAGGCTTATACTTTTGATTCAAAAACTAAAAAATTTACTAAAGTAAAAGCAAAGGATTCAAAAAATAGTTCCAAAAAAAGTTTAACTGATTCTGAAAAGGAAATTGCTGTATCAAAAGATACAGATATTAAAAAAGAAAATAAAACCAATAATGAAAATACGTCTCTTGGTAAATGTCCTATTTGTCAAGGTGATGTTCTTGAGTTTGATAAAGGATTTGCTTGTAAAAATCATAAAGAGTGTAAGTTCGTTATTTGGAAAAATGACAAATACTTAAGCCTCTACAAAAAGAAAGTTAATAAAACTATGGTCAAAAATATTTTAAAAAAAGGTGAGACAAAAGTAAAATCTTTAACTTCTAAAAATGGAAACAAGTTTGATGCTACATTAAAATATAATAAAAATCCAGATACTGGCTACTTCAACTGGAAAATAGAATTTGATAATTAAATAATATTCATAAAAGCAGAAATAGCAGTAGTATAATATTAAATATATTATACTACTGCTATTTCTGCTTTGTGTAAAAATTTAACTTTATATAATAACTTCTCATATGTACATTTAAACTAATTTTTTTACTATTTCTGATAGTTTAAGTGTATGTTCATCTAATAAAGTTAGTTCCTCATCAGAAAGATTTGATAGTTTCTTTACTATAGACTCTTTAAGAATAGATTGTACAATATCAAATAATTCAAATGCTTTATCTGTCAATTCAACTCTAAGAACTCTTCTGTCTTTTGGGTCAGGAAATTTATTTACTAAATTATGCTCTACCAATCTATCAATAATTGGTGTCATATTTGATTTTAGTATTCCTAAATTAGAAGCTATTTGAGAAATTGATGATGAGTTTGATGTCATAAGATAAAGAATTACCTTTGCATGTGATGGAGCCATTGGACACTCTCCAAAATACTCTTTCATCATATCTGAGTTGTTTTGAAATTTTTTTAACAAATCGTTTTCTTTGAATATATTATTTTGAAGTACAAATAAAAAGTCTAAAAAAGAGTCTGCTATTTTAAGTATATTATCGTTATCCATATTTGTAACATCCCTTCAATAAATACTGTAATAAAATATTCATTACTTATTATAGTATAAATTATAAACTATTAATAAATTTAAAACAAGAAAAAGTTATTGACTCATAATAATTATAAATTTATAATCAAATTAGAGAATTATAAAATGCCAAAAAAGGGAAGTTTTTTAATTAGCCTAAAACTAAACTTAAATTATAAGACACTTTAAATTCTACAACAAGCTAGTGTAAAATATAATAGGAGGAGATATGAAAAGATATTTAGTAGTTTTTTTAATGTGTAGTTCACTGTTCTTAGTTGGATGTGGAAAAACAGATGAACCTGAACCAGAAAAACCTATAGCAGTCTCTGTTCAAAAGGCAGTAGGTGGAGAAATAGAAAATACAAATGCTTTCTCAGGAACTACAAAAGTTAAAGATGAGACATCAGTTACTGCTCAAACTGCTGGCACAGTTCAAGAAGTTTATGTGAAACTTGGCCAAAATGTAAGAAAAGGTGATGATTTATTGAGTATAACTAGTGAAGATTTAGAAAACAGTGTAAAACAGTCTAAAGCATCACTAGATTTAGCAAAAGCAAGTTATGCAAGTGCTACTGGGGGTGCATTAGAAGCTCAAGTGAATCAAGCAAAAACAGCTCTTGATAGTGCAAAACTTCAATATGATGAATCCCAAAGAAATTATGACAATAACAAGGTTCTTTATGAGCAGGAAGTAATTAGTTTAGACCAATTTAAAAAAATAGAAGTTGCTTTAGAACAATCAAAACAACAACTAGATTCTGCACAAAGAGCATACAATACAGCAACTTCAAAAAGTATACCTCAAGCTAAATCACTTGCTAAAAAACAACTTGACCAAGCTCAAGTATCATATAACTTAGCAATGAGTAACTTAGATAAGCTGACATTAAAAACTCCAGTGGATGGAACAATCACAGCCAAAAACTTTGACTCAAAAGAGATGATAACACAATCACAACCAGCTTTTGTGATTTCTAATCCTAATATATTAGAAGTAGGCTTAAATGTAGCAGAAGCAGATATAGCTAAATTTAAAAAGGATGGTAATGTAGATGTTGTTATTGAAGACCAAAGAGTTTTAGGAAAGATAGATTATGTTCCTTCAGTAGTTGACCCTCAGACATCTTTATATCCTGTTAAAATACTTGTTACTAATACTAACAACAAATTTAAAGCAGGAATGTCTGCACAAGTAAACTTAAGCGTTGAAAAAGAAAATGGAGCTGTTACAGTACCTAAAAAAGCAATATTTGAAGAAAAGGGAAAAAAATATGTATACATAGCAACTAAAGATAACATAGCAAAGAAAACATTAGTTCAAACTGGAATTGTAACAGAGGATAAAATAGCAATCAAAAGTGGTGTAAGTGAAAAAGATACAGTGGTTATTGGGGGGATAAGTCTTATTTCTGATGGAACTAAGATATTTCCTGTAGAAAAGGAGAAATAGTATTATGAATTTAACACATACTTCCGTTAAGCGTCCTCTCACAATCATAATGGTCTTCTTAGTATTAATAGTTTTTGGTGGTATTGGATATAAAAAAATGTCAATAAATCTAATGCCTGATATAGAAATACCTGTTGTAATGGTTATGACTACTTGGACAGGTGCAGGTCCTCAAGACGTTGACGAACAAGTTAGCCAAAAAGTTGATGAAAGTTTATCATCTGTTTCAAATGTAAGCTCAACTATATCAAGTTCACAAGAAAGTGTTTCTATGGTCGTAGCTCAATTTGAATTTGGAACCAACCTAGATGAAATAATGAACGATGTTAGATCTAAAGTAGATGCATTACAAACTAGTTTACCAGATGATGCAGCTAAGCCAACAGTACTAAAATTAGATATGAATGCACAAGCTATAGGTCAGCTTGTTATATCTGGTGGAAATAATAATGCACAAGCACTAAGAAAATACGCTGAAGATGTAATTCAGCCTAAAATAGAATCTATAGATGGTACTACATCAGCAGACATTAAAGGTGGAGAAAAAGCTCAAGTTAATGTAATAGCTGACCCATCAGTTCTTTCAAATTATGGAGTTAGTTTATCAACTATAAAAGGTATTTTATCATCTAGTAATAAAACATTCCCTTATGGTTCAATTACTCAAGGTGAAGATAAGATAGTCTTAAGATCAATTGATAAATTAGAATCTTTGGATGATATAAAACAGATTCAAATTCCTGTAAAAGGAGGAAACACTGTTAACTTAGATACTCTTTGTAGTGTAGATTATGGATTTGCAGACAAAGATAGTATTTATAGATACAATGGAAAAAGCAGTTTAGTAATAGATATTTCTAAGCAACAAGATGCAAATACTGTAAAAGTTATGCAAGATGCATATAAATATGTAGATGAATTGAATAAAGAAAATCCACAATTTAAAATTAAAATTGCCAATGATACAAGTGCTTACATAAGCGAATCAATAAACAGCGTAATGAGCAATTTACTTATAAGTGCAGTTATTGCATTTGTAGTAATATTTGCTTTCTTAAAAAGTGTAAGAGCTTCATTAGTTGTTGCAGTGGCAATACCAATTTCTATAATAGGAGCAATAGCTGTTCTCTATTTTACAGGCGAAAGTTTAAACCTTATCACTGCAAGTTCATTGGTAATTTCAGTTGGTATGGTCGTTGATAATGCTACAGTTGTAATTGAAAACATATTTAAATACAGGAAAAGTGGTCGTTTGAGCATTGATGATTGTGCTATTGAAGGTACAAGAACTGTCACCAATGCAATACTAGCATCAACATTGACTACTATAGCTATATTCTTACCTATTATGTTTACAGAAGGTATAGCCAAAATAACATTTGGGGCTTTAGGTAAAACACTTATAGCTTCTCTAGCCTTCTCTTTTATAGGTGCAATTACTCTTGTTCCTAGTGTATTTGCAAAACTAAGTAGAGGTAAAAGTAGTGAAAAAATGAAGGAAAAAGATAGCCCTATATTTGATAAGGTAAGTGAAGGATATAAAAGATTACTAAGTGTATGCTTAAGACATCAGAAATTAGTAGTAATATCAAGTTTACTTATATTTGTAGCTTCTCTATTCGGAATGAGCTTTATAGGTATGGACTTTATGCCTGCAGCAGATAAAGGAGAATTGGCTATTTCTATAGAACTTCCAAAGGGTCTTAGCTTAGAAGCTAATGATTATTATGTTTCTATGACAGAGAAAAAAGTTTCAGATATTCCAGAAATCAAGACATTGATAACAAGTTTGACATCAGACTCAAATAATAATAGTGCAAGTATAGCAATTGAATTGGAATCTCAAAAAAATAGAAAAAGAACTACCGATGAAATAGAAAAAGAAATAATTGATAGAGTTGCTACTGTTCCAGATTGTAAAATAAATGTAAGTCAAAATAGTAGTGTTATGGGTGGAACTTCAGGAGCAGACTTCACATTAGAGATGAAGGGCCCTGATTTGGATGTATTAAAGATATTAGGAAAAGAAGTTGAAAAAGAATTCAGTTCTATAAAAGGATTTAGAAATGTAGAGACTTCCCTTACAGATACAACACAAGAAGCTCAATTTACAATAGACAAACATAGAGCTCAAGAATACGGTGTAAATACAGCAGAAATTGCAGGATTATTGCGTACTGCAATAAATGGTGATTCAGTTACTACTGCTACTATTGATGACTACAAAGTCGATGTAAATCTAAAGTTTAAAGCAGATAGTATTGATAATCTAGAAGATATAAAACAGTTAAAAGTAAATTCTACAACTGGAAATGAAGTACCTCTTGGAGCTTTCTCGGACATAAAAATGGTAGATGGTTTACAGTCCATATCAAGAACTGATGGTGATTTTTCTGTAAATATAACTGCAACACTTGATAATTTAGATGCTGGTACAGCTACAAAATTAGCATTAGAAAAAACTAATAAGATGCTAATCCCTAAAGACTACTCTATTGGTGTTGGTGGAGAAACAGAAATGATGAATGAATCTATGGCCAGTCTTGGATTCTCAATGGTTATAGCCATAGCACTTGTTTATATGGTAATGGTAGCTCAATTTGAATCATTTAGTAAACCATTTATAATAATGTTCTGTGTGCCATTTGCATTTGTTGGAGTTGTACTTTCTCTTTTGGTAACCGGTCAAAGTTTAAGTACTGTAGGTATGTTAGGTATAATCTTACTTATTGGTATCGTTGTTAACAATGGTATAGTTCTTATTGACTACATAGAACAACTTAGAAAAGCAAATAGTAGTAATGATTTAATTGGATTGGTTTCAATTGGTTGTGCTGCGAGACTAAGACCCGTTTTAATGACAACTGCAACAACAATTCTAGGTATGTTACCAACAGCATTATCTCTTGGTGAAGGTGGCGAAACAATGCAACCACTAGCCGTAGTTATAATGGGTGGTCTTACTGTATCTACACTAATAACACTAGTACTTATACCTACTATATATTTAATATTTGATAAGTGGGAAAATAAGTTTTCAGATAGGATGCCTAAAATATTTGGTAAAATAACAGATAAAATAGGAGATATAAAAGGAAAAATATTTAAGAAACCAAAATTAAAAGCTAAAATTTAAATATAAATGGAGGGCGATTGTATTGAAGAAAAAAGTTAGTAAAATAATTGCAATTGGATGTGGTGTTGGTATAATAACAGCTAATTTAATGCCAGCCTATGCAAATGATAATACTTCTTCTATAAATAAAGTTGATAATGCTACCTTAAGTGACTCGACTAAAAGAACAGCTGAAAAAGAACTTTTAACTGCTAGAGATGCTGTCAGTGCAGCAATTAAAAATAGTGAAAAATTAAAAATGAAATCAGAAGAAATAAAAATGTTAAAAGAAAAACTAGAAGTACAGGATGAATTTGATAGATATTCTGAAGGTAATAATTCATTTCCATACGACCAAATTGGACTTCTTAAAAATCAAAGCGAACAGGCCAAATATTTTATGGAAGACCAAATAGCAAATGATATTACTAATAAGTATAATGATTTAGTATCAAGAGAAAATGAGTTAGATAAAATAAAAAATAATCTTGATATAAAAACTAAAGAAATTAAAGATATGAAACTAAAAAAGGATTTAGGTCTAGTGACATCATTAGAAACTGAGTCAGCTGAGCTTGAACTTCAGACGCTACAAAATACTCAAAAATCTAAACTTCAAGAACTAAAAAACAATCAAGATTATTTTAAGTTGTTGACTAATATAAATTTAGACAACTATCAATTAGATAAAGAATACCGTTTTGAGTCTTTTAGAGTAGGTGGTTCAGTTGATTCATATATGGAAGGTAAGGTTAATGAATACTTAAAGTATGACCAATTGATTTTAGAACGTACAGAAGAAAGTTTTAATGATGACGATGAAAATAAGGCAGATTTACCAGATAGACCTAATCTTACAAGACCAGTTGCTCCTACAAAACCAGAACAAGGTAGTTTAACTGATGACCAATATAAAGTTCTTCTAGATAAGTACAAGAAAGATTATGAACAATACAAAAATGCAGTTGAAGCATACAATCTTGAAAGAAAAACTTATGCTGCTGGGCTTACTACATATGCAAATTACCTTCAAAGAAAATATGAAACTGAAAATGGCTTAGTTACACTAGAGGATAGTAAAAAAGCTCTAAAAAAAGGCTTGATTGATAGCTATGCACAATTACTTGCTTTAGAAGATACAATTGGAACAACTAAAAAACAGCTTGAATTATCGGAAAAACAATTAAAAAATACTAAGCTAAGATATGACTTAGGATTGATTACTCTAACTGACTATAAAAAACAAGTAGTAAGCAATGAAGATGCTAAAAATAGCTATGATACACTTATTGTAAACTATAATTCATTAAAAAATGGGATAGAAAAGCCATGGATACTTAGCGATGGAGGCAAAAAATAATACTGTTGTATAAAAGCATTTATTTACTAAAATAAATTTGCTCAATAAAATAGAAAAAGAGTTGGCTTATTATTAGTTCAACTCTTTTTCTATTTACTAAAATATTATTGATTCTAAGAACACATATATTCTTTACTACAAAATAAAGTCTAAAGCTTAATTTAATTACTTTTTATCAAATGTTTCATCTATTTTACATCTGACCATATTAACAAATTCTGAAATATTATATCCTTTCAGCTTACATCCACATTTAGGACAATAGTCCAACTTCCTAGATACCAATGCTCTACAGCTAGGTTCTGGGCATCTCATTTTAAGACTCTCTTCTACTACTTTAAATCCACATCGTGGGCATATACTACCTGGACGTGATGATACTTCTTTTCCACATTTAGGACACTTTGTCAACTTTATCCCCTCCAGTAAACTCAATTTAATTATTGGTTGAAATTTCTCTCTTACAATAATGTATGCAACATAATTAAATACGTTTCACCTACTATAATATAAATTAGTTTTTTTATAATAATATAAAATAAAAATCCCCTATACTCAATTTACAAATACTCTATTTGATACATTGATATATAGGAGATATAATATTTTAGTTTAATTATATATATTTATAATATATTATTATCTAGGGTTTTTTATAGATGCTTGAGCTGCTGCAAGTCTAGCAATTGGCACTCTAAATGGTGAACAAGATACATAGTTAAGTCCTACATTATAACAGAACTCTACTGAAGATGGTTCTCCACCATGTTCGCCACATATTCCTAGTTTTAATTCTGGTTTAACTTCTCTACCTAATTTAACTCCCATCTTAACTAACTTACCAACACCATTTTGGTCTAGTACTTGGAATGGGTCTTTTTCTAATATTTCTTCATCTACATATTGACCTAAGAATTTACCAGCATCATCTCTTGAATATCCAAATGCCATTTGAGTTAAGTCATTAGTACCAAAACTAAAGAAGTCTGCTTCTTGTGCTATTTCATCAGCTGTTAAACAAGCTCTAGGTATTTCTATCATAGTACCTACAGTATAAGGAACTTCTACTCCTTCTTCTTTGATTATAGCATCAACAGTTTCTACTATCATTTTTCTTATTATCTTTAACTCATTTACTTCTCCAATTAATGGAACCATTATTTCTGGAGAAACTTTAACACCTGCTCTTATTGCTTCTATAGCACCTTGTATTATTGCCTTAGATTGCATTACACATATTTCAGGATAAGTTATTGCAAGTCTACATCCTCTGTGCCCAAGCATTGGGTTAAATTCATCTAAATCAACTATTCTCTTCTTAATATCACTTACTTTTATTCCCATAGTTTTTGAAAGTTCTTCTATAGTTTCATCATCATGAGGTAAGAATTCATGTAGTGGTGGATCTAGTAATCTTATATTAACTGGCTTTCCATCCATAACTTTGAATAACTCTACAAAATCTTCTCTTTGCATTGGTAATATTTTTTCAAGAGCTTTTTCTCTTTGCTCTACTGTATTAGACAATATCATTTCTCTAACTGCTGGTAATCTGTCTTCATCAAAGAACATATGCTCAGTTCTACATAAACCTATACCTTCAGCACCAAATTCTATAGCTGCACGAGCATCTCTAGGATTATCTGCGTTAGTTCTAACCATCATACATTTATGCTTATCTACCCATTGCATTAATTTTTCAAAGTTTCCAGTTAAAGAAACTTCTGTTTTCTTAACATCTCCTAAGTAAACATTTCCTGTAGAACCATCTATAGAAATGTACTCTCCTTCTTTTATAACTATATCATCAAGAGCTCTTACTTCTTTATTAAACTCATCAACTTTTATTTCTCCACATCCAGCAACACAACATTTACCCATACCTCTAGCAACAACTGCTGCATGTGATGTCATTCCACCTCTAGCTGTAAGAATTCCTTCAGCCTTAACCATACCTTCTATATCTTCTGGAGATGTTTCTAGTCTAACTAAAACTACTTTTTCTCCCTTTTCATTTGCTTTTACTACATCATCAGCATTGAAGTAAACTCTACCACTTGCTGCACCTGGTGATGCTGGTAAACCTTTTGCTATAACTTTAGCTTCTTTTAAAGCTTTATCTTCAAATTTTGGATGTAATAACTGGTCTAATTGATTAGGCTCAATTCTCATTATAGCTTCTTTTTCATCTATTATTCCAGCTTCAACTAAATCAACTACTACATTTATTGCTGCTGCTGCTGTTCTTTTACCATTTCTAGTTTGTAATATATATAATCTTTCATTTTCTATAGTAAACTCTATATCTTGCATATCTTTATAGTGACCTTCAAGTATATGAGTAATTTTTACGAATTCATCAAATACAGCTGGCATTACTTCAGCAAGAGTTGATATATTTTGAGGAGTTCTTATACCTGCAACAACATCTTCACCTTGAGCATTCATTAAGAATTCACCAAATAATTTATTTTCTCCTGTAGCTGGATTTCTAGTAAATGCAACACCTGTACCACTAGTTTCTCCCATATTACCAAATACCATTGATTGAATGTTTACTGCTGTTCCTAAATTATGAGCTATATCATTTAATCTACGGTATACGATTGCACGAGGGTTATTCCATGATCTAAACACTGCCTCTATAGCAAGCATTAATTGCTCTTTTGGGTCTTGTGGAAAATCACTTTTTATTTCTTTTTTGTATATTGCTTTAAATTCTTTTACTATTTCTTTTAAGTCATCAGTTGTAAGTTCTGTATCAACTGTGTATCCTTTTGCTTCTTTTACTCTATCTAGTACATTTTCAAATTTGTATTTTGGCACTTCCATAGCAACATCAGAAAACATTTGTATGAATCTTCTGTAACTATCATATGCAAATCTTTCATTTTGTGTAGCTTCTGCTAGACCAATAACACTATTGTCATTAAGACCTAAGTTAAGTATTGTATCCATCATTCCTGGCATAGAGAATACTGCACCAGAACGAACTGATACTAGTAGTGGATTTTTATTGCATCCTAATGTTTTGTTTAAATCTTTTTCTAAAGTAGCTAGATGTGCTTCTATTTCTTTTATTATTTCTGCTCTTATACTTTCATTATTAACATAGTAGTCATTACATGCCTCTGTTGTTATAGTGAATCCAGGAGGGACAGGTAAGCCTATCTTAGTCATTTCTGCTAAATTGGCACCTTTACCTCCTAGTAAAGATTTCATGTCTTTGCTTCCTTCACCAAAACTATAAACATACTTAGTTTCCATTGTTAAATCCCCCATTAATCTTTTTTATTTTAATTTATATCATTTTTACTATTAAACATTTTATTAAATTTCTATTTCTTTATATATTTTTAGACCATTTTCCTTCATTATGTCTAAAATTATACCTGCAGTTTCTTCAATTGCTTTATTTGAAACATTTATTACTGGGCATCCAATTTTCTTCATTATTTCTTCTGAATAGTCTAATTCTTGAAGTATTCTTTCTAAGTTAGCATAATTAGCTTTACTAGATAGCCCTAAAGCTTTTAATCTTTGAGTTCTTATTTCATTCAACTTTTCAGGTGAATTAGTAAGACCTATTATCTTCTTAGTTTCTATTTCAAATACTTCTTTAGGAATTGGTATTTCTGGAACTAATGGTACATTAGCTACTTTTATATTTTTATTAGCTAAATACATACTTAAAGGAGTTTTAGATGTTCTTGATATTCCCACTAAAATTATGTCTGCTTGAAGAACTCCTCTAGGGTCCTTTCCATCATCATATTTTACTGCAAATTCTATAGCCTCAACTCTCTTAAAGTAAGATTCATCTAATTTTCTGATTATACCAGCTTCTCTTTTAGGTTTTCTTCCAGTTCTTTTACTTATTTCCCTTAATATATCTGTCATCAAATCTATACAACTAAGACCTTCTCTTTCGCAATATCTTTCAACAATACTGCATAGCTCTTCATCAACTAATGTATATACAATCAAAGCGTTTTCAGCTTTTGCATTTTCTAGTGTTTCAAGTAATACTCCCTTATTAATCATATATGGAAATCTTTTTATTTCATAAGTTTCATTTACATAAAATTGTGACATACATGCTTTTGCAACTTGTTGTGCAGTCTCTCCTACTGAGTCTGATACTGCATATATAATTAGGTTTTTCACCAGCATACCTCCTTAATTGTCAACTATTTCTAAAAATAGCTTAGTTATGTTGGTTTTTGATATTCTCCCAACAACTCTCATATGGTTTTTGTCTTCTTCTTTATATTCAACAATTGGAATCGAATCTACTTCATGTTCTATTATTTTTTTTGAAGCCAATAAAACACTTGCTCCCTTAGTCAAAGTAACTACATTTGGAGTTCTTGTCATTATCATACCTATTGGCATCTTATTTATATCAGAACCTCCTATAGTTGCTTTTAATAAGTCCTTTCTAGAAACAACTCCACATAATTCTTCATTTTCATCTATAATAACTATACTCCCTACATCAGATAAAAACATAGTGACTATTACATCATATATACTTTCGTCTTTCTTAGCTAGTACAGGCATGCTCATTATATCTTCTACTGTTTTTTCTTTTATACTTTTACCAATTAAATTAATTTCACTAACTCCTGAATAAAAATATCCAACTTTTGGTCTTGCGTCTAGTATTCCTGTCATTGTTAATATAGCTAAATCAGATCTAAGTGTAGCACGAGTCACATTCAAGCTGGAGGCAATACTTTCACTCGTTATTGGTTCATTTTCCTTAACTATATCTATTATTTTTAGTTGTCTTTCATTAAGCTGAATAATAATCACCTTCTTTCATTGTGCTATACTTTTTATCTTTTCGTATCTTATATAGTATATTATATAACTATATATACCATTCTGTAAACAGATTTTTTATTGAATACGATATATTTTTTACCAAGTTCTTTTGCTTAAAGATATTTATTGTATATTAATGGGGGATATTTCTTTAATTAATAGAACTATATTAGTATTACAGTTAATATTATAATACATAATTGGCTATTTTAATTCATTTTATATTAAAATTTTTAATTATATTATCTTAAATATGAATATAAAATTGCAGAATTAATTTAAATTAAACCTACTAGTAAGATTTTTAACTGTAAACAAACTATAAAATAAGATTTATCAAAACACTCTCTCAAAAAATATAAAAAAATTTAAAAGGGCTGATTTTAAAATAACCATCAACCCTCTTTTAAATAACATCTATATTATATTATTATACAATAAATTTTATCCAAATATTTTTTCTTGTAATTGTCTTAAATGATATAAAGTAGTATCTTTTTCTATCTCTACCATATCATATGTTATAACTTCACCCTTTTTAATATCTTTGATAACTTTAGTCTTTTTACTGATTAAACCAATAGGTACAGCATTCATTTCTTTTGCAACATCATATTTTTCTATAGTGCCATAGCATGTATATGCACCATATCCATCCATATACTCACCTTTTTTCAAGTCTTTCTTAGCTATAGTCATAACTTCTGCAACTAATCCAGCTTTAGGCACTATTGTAGCCTTATGCTCTAAAACTGCCATTGCTGCTGATAAAGGAGTTTCTAAACTGCATAAATGATATGGTCTATATAATATGTAATTAGGTCCATCACCCATACTTAAGTATTTTAATTCATCATTAACTGCTTTTAATTTATGAGCAACTACAACGAAAACACCAGGTGCTATACCATTTACAAAATCAACTACACCATAATTATCTAATACTCCACCCTCGCTTTTTAATGCATATTTCTTAGGTACTTCATTAACTGTAGCTTCAATACCATGCCCACCTCTTACATCAGGTACAAATCCAGTTGCATTACACATTAAAGCCATTTCTACCATTGTTTTAGTACCTTCTTTAAAAGAAGCTATCATATGAGGTGAAGCTCCTTTTCTTTCTGCTTCTTTTTTTACAGTATCAGGATTACAGTCTAAATCTAGTTTATTGTTTTTACCTTTACCTACTACTCTAACTTCAAATCCCATTGCATCTGCAAAATCAAATAGACCCATTACTGCCCCTGGTTCATCTCCTGCAGAACCTGTAAATATTACTCCTGCGTCATCTGCTAATTTTTTAAGTATTGGACCAACAACACAATCAGTTTCAGCGTTTAACATTACTATATGTTTTTTATTTAAAATAGCATTTAGTGCTATTTCTGCACCAATTGCAATACCTCCTGTTGCATCTATAACTACATCTATTGACTTTGTTTTGCAAGCCACAAGAAAGTCATTACATGTTAATACTTTTCCTTCTTGTAATTTTAATTCTGCATCTATTTCATTTGTTACATTATCTATGATTTCTTCTTCTATACCTGCATCAGTAAATGCTTTACGAGCTAATTCTAGATTTATATCTACAACAATAGATGCTTCCATTCCTTTCATATTTGCCATTTGACTTACCATTCCATTACCCATATGACCAGCACCTATAAGAGCTACTTTTATTTTTTTACCTTCTTCTTCTAGCTTTGCAAGTTTTCTGTTTAAATCTAACATATCAATTCCTCCTGTTATAATAATTTTATTTTTCAAATTAATAAATAGTTATTAAATCTCCAATCTTTATATCTGGTTTTCCAATTTCTACATGTATTTCTCCAGGTAAATTTACTTTATCTTCTCCATCAAATTTAATTGTACAGTGACCAATTTCTCTAAGAGTATTTTGAGCAATATCACCAACTGAAACTATACAATAATCTCGATTTCCTATTGTAAGTGTATCCCCTATTTCAACATTACTTTTTAATGTTGATATTGAATGAATTACAGATATATCTTTCAAATCTTCATCATTAATAGTTTCATCGTATATAATAAGACAGTTGCTTTCATTTATTAATTCTTCAACTAAACTGCCTATCCCACTTATCTTAACTTCATACTTCATGATATCCCTCCTGATAATTTATATTAGATTAATTAAAAGAAACATTTATTTTTTCTTTTATAAATTTTATAGCTTGTACAATACTTTCTTCATCTTTAAATTTTTGCTCTGCACTATATATGTCCAATCCTTTTATATCTTCAATCTCTTTAAACTTAGCCATCACTGTGCGACCTTTTAAAATTTCTCCACACTTTATAAATCCCTCTGAATCTGAAGATATAATAGCTATACTTCCTTTAGAAAAATAACTTTTCTTTTTTCCTGTAGACACTATATCGCCCATTTTTTTAGCTTTATTTAAGGCTTTGAAATATAGTTTATTCTGATTCATTACAAACAAAGTATTTAAAACATAAACAACAAATAAAATTATAAGTAGTTTCATATTTACACACCTTTCATAAATTAATTTGTTTTTTTAGTCCTATACAAAACTTATATAATATTCTCAATCAATACTTTTTTAAATTCTACAAAGCTTCTACATTTACTTATCTTATTTGTTAATTTTACATTTTGTCCTATCTTTAAAACTTCTTCATAAATCTTTACCAATAAATCTGAATCCACCTTATCCTCACATGGAAACATTGTCATAAGTATTATTTTTATACTTCTATTTGCATAAAATATTGGCTCTTCTAAAACCCCAACTGCCATTAAAAATTTATCTGACTTTTCATTTACAGCATGAGGAAATAATAAACCTTTATCAAAAACTGTAGGAGATTTTTCTTCTCTTTTGATTATATTTTTTCTAAAATTATCATCAATACATCCCAAATCCATAAGATTGTCCATCATTTTTTCTAATGAATCAAGTATCGTTTTTTCATTTAATATCATAAATTTATTTTCATTTAACAAATTATTTATTAGTAAATTTGGAGAATCAGTAGTATCTATGTTGCCTTCTCTTAAACATAATACGGTCTTTAATTGTTCCCTCAATTTATTTTCATCAAATATTGTATTGATTTTTAATACTATTGTATTTATATTTGATGTATCTAAATCAATAGTTGTAAAAACTATATCGTATTCATCTAAATTAATGTTTCTCAAATTAAAACTTGAAAGAGTATCAATTTTAGGATTATTTCCTATCAATTTTTCAACTCTTATTTTTAATAGTTTTGCTGTTCCAAGACCTGTCCCACATATAATTGCTATTTTCCTAATTGAATAAAATCTACTACTATTTCTTTCTAAGTATCCACTAAAATGAATTGCTATATAACCAATTTCATCCTCAGAAACTTCTAGATTATATTTTTTCTCTATTACTTTTCCTGCTATTTGTGCCAGCTTAAATGGAAGTATATAGTTTTGTTTGATTTCTTCTAACAATACATTTTTTAATTTTATATTAAATAATAGCCTGTTCAGTGTAAAACTAAGATGATATCCAAGTCCTACCCTTAACTCATCCTCATTTATAAAAATACCCATATCAACATATATCTGATTGAATATGCTTTCCATTAAATCATCAATATTTTTATTTATTCTACTACTATTTAAAGCACATTCTGATGCTGGTGCATTTCCACTTACTAATGGTATAGTTAAATAAATAATTTCTTCATCGTTTAAAATATATTCAAATTTTTTTGATAAAATATTCTTTATTTCCCCAGCAATAAGATACTCATCATATGACTTAAGTAAATCAAATTTTACATCATACTCTTTTACTATCTTCTGTTCTTTTACTCTGTACATCAAAACTACTATGTAATTAAAAACTTCTCTGAGCATTTCATCTGTAACATAAAAATTATTATTTTTAAATAAAGTCAATAATTCTTCTTCTAAACTTGCAATTTCTTCTTTTTTGATACATTTAAAGTACTTAGAATTATTTAAATCTTTTCTTGAATCTTTATACAACTGATTTAATATAAGTAACCTAATATCAAGTTCACTACCATGTAATTTCATTCCTGTATTTTGCTTTTTTACTAAATTCAAATTATAAGAATTTAATACCTTTTCTACATATTGAAAGTCATTTACTAGTGTAGTTCTTCCTATACACATCTCATCTGCTAGACTATCCAGTGTAATAAATCCATCTAGTTCTATCAAATAATTTAGTATAAACTCTGCCCTCTCTTCCTTTGAATTTAATGAAAATACACTTTTTTTATTCACATCAATAATCTTATTGAGTATTTGCTTATCTTTTATCTCTAGTTTATAGCCTTGACCTTTTATATATTTTATTATTGCTATGTTACTTCCTAAATCTTTATTCAATTGCTTTATATATGTTCTGACACTTCTGGTTGTAACATTCAATTCGTCTGCTATTGAATCAATACTTACAAACTCTTTTTTACTACACATAATCAATATCTTGAATATTTTACGGTCAATAGAAGGAATTTTCTCAGTTACATTCATTTTGCATCTCCTCCTTGATTTCATTCTAGTACAAACTTGAAACCAAATTAATACATAAAATTTCACTTTGCTAGAGGAAAATTTAGTATTAATCCAAATCAATAATCACTCCTAATTAATACTACAAAAGCTAGTCTTTCATTAACTAAAATTTTGACTAGCTTAAGTTTACATTTACAATTTTATTAATTAAGTTTAAATCTCATAACAACATAAAATACTATCTTAATGCAAATATTGCAACGCCATACGCAATAATTACAGATATTGGCCCAGTTATTAAACGAGAGTAAAATAATGCTGGTACTCCATATTCCACGGTTTCTGGTTCTGCTTCTCCTAAACTTAATCCTACTGGGACAAAGTCACAGCCAGCTTGCCCATTTATTGCAAATAAAGCAGGAAGTGCTAAATATGCTGGTATTGCACCAAGACCAATTTGTGTTCCTACAAGAGTACCTACTACCTGTGCTATAACTGCTCCAGGACCTAATATAGGTGATAAAAATGGAAGTGTACAAATTATTGATATAACTAACAAACCACCAATGTTTCCTGCAAGTGGTGATATTACCTTTGCAATCCAATCACCTAACCCAGATGCCAAAATAATTCCCATAAGCATACTTACAAATGCCATAAATGGTATTACATTATTCATTATCATTTGGATAGTATCTCTACCCGCATCATAAAACTTTGATACTACTTGTCCTGCTCCTTGCCCAATAGAAAGTATTATGTTTTTCTTCGCATATTCTTCTTGAGCTTTTGATTTTACTTCATTATAATTATCAGGCTTTCTAATAGAACTTTGACTTTCATTTTTATTTTCTTGAGATTTTTTTTGTGTTTCTTCACCATCTAAAATACTTATGCAATTAATATTAACATCTGATACATAGTATTCTTCAGTTATAAATTTTGCTAAAGGCCCTGTTTTTCCCACTGGATTTACATTAATTGTAGGTATTTTCTTCTTTGGATAAACCCCACACCTTGCTGTTCCACCACAATCAATAATAACTACTGCCACCTCTTCATCAGGAATCCCAGTTTTAAATCCATCTATAACCTCACAATCCAATAATTCTTTTATTTTTAATGTCACTTCATGAATACCACCAGCAGTCATTGACAATATTTTATTTCTAGTTGCTTCTTTTTTTATGTATAAAGGTCCTCCCCAACCAGAAGTTCCCTTTTCTATCTTTAATACTCTATTTGCATCCATTTTAAACCCCTCCTAAGCCTTATTTGTTGCTTTATTTTTTCTTGTTAAAAATGCGTACATTTTTTCTGTTACTACACCTCTTATAAAAATCACAATTAGACCAACTATAAAATACCATAATGCTAATGTAGTTGTTTCCTTACCTAATGTAGTTAAACCTGCTGAAATACCTAGCCATACAAAAAGTTCTCCTGCATTTGCATGTGGGAAAAGTCCTGTAATTGGATGTACAAATGAAACAGCTGCATCATAAAATCCTGCTTTATGTTCCTCTTTTAGAAATCTACCAAATGTATAACACATAGGATTTCCTAAGAAAAATACTGACACTAATGGAAGCAAAGTATATCTTGTAAAAGCATTTCTTCCAAGTTTAGAAGCCCATTTATTTACTCTTTCTTCACCAACTATTTTAATCAATGAGTTAATAGCTACCATTAAAACGATTAATGTTGGAAGAGTCCCTGATATAAGACCTACAAATTGTTCTCCTCCCTTTTGAAATAAACCAATAAACCACTCTGCACCTTTACTTAGACCTGTAATAACGTTTTCCATAAGATTATAACCTCCCTATAATTTCTTTAAATTTTTAATTTTATTGACTAGCTTTAATTCTACAAATTGCATCCTTTTTCTGTAAGATATACTATTATTATAAATGTTTTTCTTTGATTAATATCATTTTAATATAATATTTTTGATAAATTAATACATCTTTTTTCAACTTTGCAAAGGAAAAAGTTGTACTAATTAGAATTTTCAGAAATATACAAATTTTATTGTGACTATATTTTAAATTTTTCTTAGAAATTTAAGAACTTGTTTTTATTTATTTTATTATCGAAATTGTCGATAGCTACTATAAATAAAAAAATAGATGCTCTTTTCTGAGCATCTATTTTCTATTTCAACTTATTTTTAGTTTTATCTACAGTTATTTTATAGGTATACAAATATCAATCTGTGAATCTACATTATCAGGTCCTAAAAATCTTTCATCATATATCTCGAAATCATCTCTTATATCAATTTTTTCCTTTGTGCTTAAGAACCAAGTTCCCCATATATATTCATAAGTTTTATCTAGCTTGTCCAAGCTACCAGTATGAGTGAATACAGCGTATTTTCCTCCATCAATATTTTTTGAAACAAATAAACTTGGTATATTTTCATAGCTACTAACTTCAAGCCCTATTATTTCGTTAAATTCCATAGTTTCACTAAGTAGATGTATTTGTGGAGTTGCTTCACAAATTCCAAATGCTCTGTTTGATGGCAAAGTGTTTGGCACCATATTGTATACTTCTCTAAATTTTTCCCACAAACTAGGTAATGACTCATCTTCTAGTGTTACTTTTTCTTTTATACCAATTACTTTTATTGAATCTATCTCTTTTATAACTGGTTTGATTGTTACATTTTCAACTAAATGTTTCATAAAATCTAATTCTAGTTTTTTCTTCTTTCCAACAAATACATCTATTCTATTTTTTCTATATTCTATGGGACTGACCTTGTATATAGATTTAAATGCTCTACTAAATGCTTCTGAAGATTCAAAACCACTATCAATTGCTATATCTAGTACCTTTTTATCACTGTATAAAAGTTCTTTAGAACTATTAACTAATCTTCTTTTTTTTATATAACTTCCTACACTCTCACCAAACATAGATTTAAATAAACGTGTTAAATGATAATAAGAATATCCAGATTCTTTTGCTACATCATTTACACTTATATCTTCTTTTAAGTTATTTTCAATATATATTATAGCTTTTTCAAAATACTTTAAGTAATCCAAGGTTATACCCCTATTCTCTTTAATATTCTCAAGTATTATAATATTTTAAGTAACACTATTTTGTTTACTATACTAAAATATCATAAACAATGCAACATTATGTAGCACTTTCATTTTATTTTGTATATATAACTACATAGGATAATCAGAGTATTTCTTATTCAATTAATTTAAAAAAATCTGATGGTGATTTCTCTATATTTATATTTACAAGTTGTGTTGTATACTTAAAGTTATCATTTAAATAGTAACTATTCCAACCATTGTCTTCCAATCCACCCCATAAAATATTAAATTTTCCCATAGTTAGGTCCATAACTATACTTTTTAAAGTTCCAAAAAAATCATTATAATAATTACAAGATAGACCTTGTGGATATTTTGAAGTCAATAAATTAATTAAATCTTTCTCTCCAATCTTTTTAGAACTTTCTATATACTCTTTAATTAATTTATATCTATGAATAGAATTGCTCATTGATTGTGGTTCTAGTTTATGAAGTTCCTCAATATGGACATGATTTGTAGAATGCAAAAATGATTCCCTTTCACTTTCTGCCTTATTTATTCTATTTATGTCTTTTCTTCCATCTAAAGTTTCTACAAGTGCAATATTTCCAGACTTATCTGCAATCAATAAATTAATATTATATGCTATTGGCATGTCTTCTATATATACCAATGCTTCCTCTACATCCTTACAGTTTTCCAACAAATATCTAATAACAGCCCAAAATTGTAAACCTACAACAGCTGGCTTTCTCAGTCCCTCTGAATTACCTACAGGTAAACCACAAGATGACTGACTCACACCTAAACCACATTCATTCATTCCCTCAGTTCTACCAAACTGCATTACTGTAGTCCCAATATGTGCGTATTTACCAGCTACCTTAGTTTTGCATAATACAAAATCCTCCATCTTGTGTGAAAAGTCAAAATTACGTGCAAATAGTACATGACCATTTTCAGTTAATTCTGGTGCTAATGCAACTTGACTACAACCTGGTCTAAGATATGTCATAGTATAGTATAAAATTTGATTCTGATTTACATGAATAGCATCAGCAAAACCTTGTAATTCTTCATTAAGCCCTGGACAATATTTATCAAATAACTCCATCATATGATTTTCTTCTTCTTTAGTTAAAACATTAGATTTATTAATTTGTTCACCTATCAACTCTGGTATATTTACAATTGATTTTCCTAACTCATACCCTATTTCATAATTTGTACCACATAATTCGAAAGTTCTTACTTTTAAAGTCTCCATATTGTTTCCTCCTACATATATCTTGTATTTAATTTTATCATCAGAGCTATAACCTTTCATGATATTTTTTGCTATGATAAGTTAACAAATCTAAAAGGTCTAATAAGTACCAGATTTATATAGGATTATTTAAGTTTCTATATCATTTAAATCATATGATGTTTTTTTAATACTAGGCATAATACCTTTTTGTATTTCTTGTTGGGCTTGTTTTACTAGTGCATTATAATCATTCCCCTTCATTCTTTCTAAGTGTCATACATTTAGCAAATGTATTTCCTGTTTTTAAATATGTATATCCAGGCATTTCAAATAAAATTGGTTTTAATTTATCATAATCGATTTTGCTAAACTTACCATAATATGGTCATGTCCAATAATACCTAAATGTCCTACTAACATCCAGTTAGGTCTTTCATTAATTACTACTCCAACTACTACTAATGGTGTAGGATATAATCCTATTACAGAACCTAAATCTTTTTTCATATATAATTACCTCTTTTATTTTATTTTTTATATTGTATTCCCTTAACTCAACTTAAGGTCAAGCATTATTTTTTATATTCATGCTTTTCTTTCCACTCCTTAACCATTTTTTGTGTTACAGGGTCACACAGGTTATAGTAATTTTCAATTTTATACTCAACAACATCTAAACATTCTTGAAGTTTACTAATCTGTGTAGTCAAATCTTCCTTTACTTCCACCAATATTTCTCTACGTACTTCCTTTGTATCATCATCAGAGCATGCAAGTCGTACATATTCAATAATAGCTTCTAAAGAAGCACCTGCTTTTTTAAACTTCATCACAAACTCAATCCAATGAATAGCGCGTTCATCATAATCACGAATTCCAGATTTATTTTTAGGAATAGGTGGAATCAAACCAATCCTTTCATAATAACGCAAATTATCGACTGATATTCCAGTACGTTTTGAGGCTTCTTTAATTGTCATAAGCATCACACTCCTTATAATTATCTTTTTTTAATATACAACCTTAAGTTAACTTTAGGTCAAGTCTTTTTAAAAACTTTTTTTATAAATTAAAAAAGTAAATCAAAAAGGTGAACTATATAAAGTTCACCTTTTATTTTAGAGACTATACTTAAATGTAATTTATTATATTATAAATTTTATAATTTAATATGTTCAATCCCAATATATTTTATTTTAAAATTATATAAATGTATTTTTTAACACTTTAAAAAGGACCTAAATTAATCTGTACTGCAATCATCAAAAATATAAATCCTAAAGCTAATTCCATAAGTATTATCTTTGATGCAAATTTAAACCATCTTGTATAAGGGATATGAGCAATAGATATTCCAGCCATAAGAACGCCTAGCGTTGGTACTATTCCATTTGCAAATCCATCACCCATTTGGTAAGCTAAAACTGCAACTTGTCTAGGTATCCCAATAACATCTGCAAGTGGAGCCATAAGTGGCATAGTTACCATAGCTTGACCTGTACCTGAAGGTATAAAGAAATTGATTACAGATTGCATAATCATCATTGCTCCTCCACTAAAAATCCTAGGAACATAATTTAACACTAATGACAATCCATGAACTATTGAATCTAAAATTACTCCTTGTTCTAATATAACTACTATACTAGATGCAAATCCTATCAAAATAGCTGGATAGACCATCTCTTGCATCCCTTTTACAAATCCAGAGGCAATTTTATTTGGATTCATACCATAGACTATTCCACATAAAATTCCTAGAGCAAAGAAATAAGCTGATAAATCCGACATTCCTAAAGAAAATTTTACAATCAATATCATCAGAACCAGTATTCCTCCAAAGAATGTAACTAATACTCTAATATTTCCAGAAGATAACTTATCCCCGACAGAAGACTCATCAATTTGCCAGTGACTATAATCAATGTCTGACACTAAACTTTTACTTGGGTCTTTTTTTATCTTTTTACAATAAAAAATTATATATGTAGAAAGTAAAATCATTGTACAAATCCAAAATATCCATCTAAACCACATACCTGAAAAAAGTGGTAAACCTGAAATACCTTGTGCTAATCCTACTGTA
This sequence comes from Clostridioides sp. ES-W-0018-02, assembly GCF_020658175.1. Lineage (NCBI taxonomy): Bacteria > Bacillati > Bacillota > Clostridia > Peptostreptococcales > Peptostreptococcaceae > Clostridioides > Clostridioides sp. ES-W-0018-02. The sequence goes on from NZ_JACVVY010000001.1 coordinate 1,143,737, forward strand.
AAAGGATTAATAGTAGCTGAACCATAACCTGATGCAAGCCCTAACAATAAAATTCCTGAAGCAACTAATGCATCATATCCCAAAGCAATACATAAGGTCATCAATATAGGTAAGAATGCAATACATTCTTCATACATTCCTACAACTCCACCAGCTAGTCCAAAAGTCAATACTAGACACGTAATTATAATCTCACCTTTTTTGCTTCCTTTACTTTTGGAGATAACTCTACCAATTAGGGCATCTAGTGAGCCAGTAGAATTTACTACACCAAATGCACCTCCAATAATAAGTACAAAAAAAACTGTTACAGAATTTTTTCCAAGCCCGCTTGGTATAGCTCTGAATACATCCATTATACTGACAGGATGTTGTTCTCCATATGTAAAACTTCCAGCTTGCACAATCATATTTCCAGTATTTAAATCTTCAACTCTATTATATGTTCCAGAAGGAACAATGTAGGTCATTATGGCTGCAAATATAATTAAACCTATCATCAAAACATATGCATCCGGGAATGCTAATTTTTTCTTTTTGATTTTACTCTTATTAGTCATAGCCTAATCCCCTTTGTTAGAATTTACTCTTCTTTCATTTTTTTTAGTAATTCTGGTTCTTCAAATAAACGTAATCCTGTCAAAGCTAATACTTTTATTCCATCAATTACTCTATCTTTTGCATATGGCTTTATAGCTGCTTCTAAAAATTCTTTTGTATGTAGTTCTTCACCATTTTCAGAGAATTTTATCAAAGGATGTATACATGGCATAATTTGACTAAGATTTCCCATATCTGTCGAACCTAATAATACCTGCTCATCGTCATCATATATACCAAATTCCTCCATAATGTTTGTAAAGATACCTGTTAAAACCTTGTTTGCATTTAAGCCTTGGCAAGTTGGCTCAAAATGGTAAAATTCAAGTTCACAGCCAGTAGCTATTGCAGCTCCTCTAGCACAATTTTTTACTTTTTCAACCACCTCGTCAAAGTAGTCTTGCTCTTTTGCTCGTATTTCTAGTCTTACTTTCCCCATGTCAGGTATTACATTTGCAGCAGTTCCTGCTTCTAGTATGATACCATGTATTCTAGTTCCATCTAGCAATTGTTGTCTCAATGCATTTACATTATTATATAATAACACTACTGCATCCAAAGCATTTATTCCATTATATGGCTTAGCTCCTGCGTGGGATGCTTTCCCAGTAAATATAAAATCTAATCCTCCTATTGCTATAATTTCTGGAGTTACACAAGTCTTTGAGTTTGGGTGTATCATCATTGCAGCATCATAACCATCAAATACACCATGTTCTATCAAGTAAGGTTTTCCATCCCCAGTTTCTTCAGCTGGTGTCCCAATTATACTTACCTCTCCTTTGTAAGTATCTAGTATACTTGCAAGAGTTATTCCAGCTCCAACTCCCATGGAAGCTATCAAATGATGGCCACATGCATGACCATTACCTGGAAGAGCATCGTATTCTGCTATAAATGCTATTCTTGGACCATCGCCATTTTTCTTTGTTGCTTTAAAAGCTGTTGCCATACCTGCCAAATTTTCCTCAACCTCAAAACCTTCTTCTCTTAGAAATTTTGATATTTTTTTAGCAGATTTATACTCTTGTAGGGCAATTTCTGGTTCATCATACAAAGATTGACATAGCTCCAAAATTTTTTCTTTCTTTAAATCCGCAACTTGTATTATTTTTTCCTTCATATCAATCTTACCTCCCATTAAAATTAATTTATATATTTATTCATATAAGATAAAACAAACTTATATTTATTACATTAAAACTATTTCTACACTTATAGTAAAACCTAGTGACTTATTCAACAGTACAAATTTTTCTATCCATTATTTTATCTATTAAAATAAATAATCTTACTATATATACTAACCTTTAAAATAACAGTTTTGAATATAAATATGTATTTCTACATGTATAAACCAAATAACTAATAAGTAAAAATATAAACATATGCATTAAAAATTATAATTTATTATATTGAGTTTACATAACTTTAATATCTATTTTGAAAGTCCAATTAAAACGTCTATATAAAATACTATAAAAATCATTAATTCAATTTAACTTCTGCTCGTTCTCTTTTAAGCATCTATTTTCCCAAAATTCAGCATTTTTTATATCCAATTCAACAGGATTAAAATTTCTATCAGCTCTTTTTATTCCTAATTTTTTCTGTCTTAGGTAATCATAATATGCTTTTATAGCTGGCCTTTGAAGTGTAAAGATAGCAATTAAGTTTATATATGTTAAAACGCCTATACATATATCACCTAATGCCCAACTTGTAAGTGGTTCTATAAAACAACACATTGCTGCACATATTATAAGCATAAATCTACAGACATTTATTATATGCTTTTCATGTTTTTGTGCTTTAATTCTAGTTACCAAATAAGATACATTGGTCTCCATCATATATGAGAATGCTAATAATGTTGTGAAGGTAAATAATAATAAAACTATTGCTATAAAAATATCACCTAGTTGAGGATGTAATGTATTTATTGCACTCTGCACATATTGTGGACCTGGCTCTACACCTGGTAATACAGTTAAAACTCCTGTAACATTGTATTTTCCTGTTATTATAATCATAATACCTGTAGCCATACATATTAATAATGTATCCACATAAACAGAGAAAGCTTGAACTAATCCTTGTTTAGCTGGATGACTTACTTCTGCTGCTGCTGCACCATAAGTTCCAGAACCTTCACCTGCTTCATTTGAATATATACCTCTTTTAACTCCCCAGGATATTGCTGCACCTAACATTCCTCCAAACATTGAACCAAATCCGAATGCAGATTTAAACATAGTTATAATAGCTCCTGGAACTAAATTTATATTTACTATGATTATCACTATTGTCATGATAAGATATGCTCCACCCATTATAGGTACTACCTTTTCAGCAAATAAACCAATTCTTTTAATTCCTCCAAAAATTATTATTCCTAATGCAATAGAAGATGTAACTGCAATTGTCATTCTTGAAAATCCAAATGCTTGATTCATTGCTAAGTATAAAGTATTTGATTGCGTCCCAGGCATGAAAAATGTATAACTTATGATTGCAACTACTGAAAATAAAATTGAACATCTTTTCCATCCAAGACCTTTTTCAAAGTAATACGGAGGACCACCTCTGTACTGACCATCATGTTCATCTTTGTATATTTGAGCTAGAGTAGATTCTACAAATGCAGTCGCCGAGCCTAAGGTAGCCATTATACACATCCATACTAATGCTCCTGGCCCTCCCATTGCTATTGCTACAGCCACACCAGCTATATTACCAGTTCCAATTCTTCCAGCCATTGATGTAGCAAATCCTTGAAATGATGATATACCAACCTGAGAACTATCTCCTTCAAGTAAAAGGGTAAACATTTCTTTTATGTCTTTTATTTGGAAAAATTTTAATTTCAATGAAAAATACAATCCTATGCATAAGCACATTGCAACTAATACAGGTGACCAAACAATTCCATTAATGGTGTTAACTAAATCGGTCACTCAACTCACCACCATTCATTTTAATTTATAGACAATAATTTAAACAGCTATGTACTAATATTTTGTATAAACTTTATTTAACTCAACATATCTTATAGACTCATTTTTTATTTTATTTACCTTATTTCTATCTTTTAATATGTAAACTCCAACAATTATTACCAAAATTAAGAATATCAATTGATACATGAACATAAGTGTATAAATTTTTTAACGATATGTGTTTGACAGACAATCAAACAATATAAATTGAAATACATATAAGGAAAAGCCCAATACTACTACATAAATAGTACACTATTAATATGTAGCTAGATAATATATAGTTAGATTTCATAATTTTCTTATTTATCATTAGATATAAAATTGAGTGCAAATATCATCTATTACTAAAATCCATGTAAAATTTATATTAAACAAACTTATGTAAATATACAAATAGGTGATAATTGCTACTCAATCTTATACTTTTAGGGGTAACTTTATGCTAAAACTGTACTAAAAACACTTGATAACATTTTAATTTTTTCACACTTTATTCATCAAATATAACTATAAGTTTTAATTTAGTATTACTTTTTATACAGTATTTATGTCAGTAGATTATACTGAAAAAAATACTCTCTTATTAAATGAAACTTTTAAGCTTTTAACTTCTCTAATCTTTTCTTTTTAACTTTTAATATATATAAACAAGATAATATTCCTATTACTAAAATAGCTATTTGGAATATAAATGTATATGTGTACCCTTTATTACCATAAGTATCTATCCAATGCCCTATTAATGCAAATTGGAATACATCTGGTGAAAAGCCTAAAGCTGCTGCTATACCTATAGTAGTAGCTGAATATTTAACTGGCACATTTACTTCCTCTTGAACTGCATAGTATATACCTTTTCCCATATAACCTAATATACCTACTACAAATGTTAATGCTATAAATAAAGTCATTGGCGTTGATGAAGGCAATACTAAGAATAAAACTATTACTACTATACCAAGTACATATATTGGTAAAAGCACTTTAGTAGGTGATTTTACTTTGTCTGCACAGTACCCTCCAAATGGAGCACCAAATAATTTTAATCCATGTTGTCTTATTATAGCCAATGCTCCAGATAGTGCAACTGAACCTCCAAGTACTGATGTTATATAAGGTGTAAAGTAAGACATTGTAACTGTAAATGAATATACACAGAATATACTTATACCTACTAACCAAGTATTTGGTGATTTTAAAACTACCATAAAGTCACTAGCAGCCATTTTTTCACTTTTACCTTCTTCTTTTTCTTCACTAATATCTACATCTTTAATTACAAACCATAATACTGGACACATTACTATAGATAATATTCCTAAAGATATCATTACCCATCTCATACCTAAAACAGGAGTTGAAAATAATGTATAAATATATAAGAATATAGCTCCCATTACTACTCCAGAAACTCCAACCATAGCTTCATTAAATCCATAAACTTTACCTTGATTTTCTTTTCCTATAACTCTAAGTATCTTTACCATAGAAGGGTAGTTCATAACTAATGATGTAATTGCACAACCTACCCAAGTTATGACAGCAAATGTATAGTTCATGTTAAATGCAAATAAAAATGATACTATTCCATTAAGAAATACAGAGCCTAAAATTATCTTTCTATAATCAAATCTATCTGCTAACCATCCTCCTATAGGAGCTCCAAATATATTACCTAATCCATAAATTGTAAGTAAAAAACCTAGTTGAGTATTTGAACACTGTAATGCTTTTAAAATTGGATCATACAATGTGTATTGGATAAATGGTATAATATAAACTAATTCCCAACATATAGCTATAATAACAAGTTGAATCATTAACTTTCCAAACTTTATCCCGTTCCCTTTTTCTCCCATAATTAAGCCCTCACTTTTAATATTTATTCACAAGCATAATTGAGTTCTTTTTTTATAACTTCTGCAAGTATTTTAATCCCTTCAACTATTTGCTCTTCTGACATTGTTGTATAATTAAGTCTCATAGTATTTTTTGGACCATTATTTGCAAAGAATGATTCTCCAGAAACATAGGCAACTCCAGCATCAATAGCTTTATCTAGTAAATTATCTACATTTATACTTTCAGGAAGTTCAACCCATATAAACATACCTCCATCTGGTTCTGTATATTTTGCTTCTTCTGGAAAATATTTTTTCATAGTTTCTAACATCAAGAAACATCTTTTTTTATACTCAGCTCTTATTTTTTCTACATGTTCATTTAAATTATACTTCTTTAAGTATTCTATTACCTGTACTTGAGAAAATTGATTTGATTGTAAATCGATACCTTGCTTTAAAAGTTCTGCTTTATCTATAATATCTATATTCCCACACATCCAAGCAACTCTAAATCCTGGACATAACACTTTTGAAAATGACCCTAGATATAATACTTTATCTTTAGTATCAAGTGATTTAAGTGTAGGTAGTGGTTCTTGTGTAAATCTTATTTCTCCATAAGGATTATCTTCTATTACTATGACATCATACTTGTTTACAACTTCCATAAAACCTTTTCTTCTTTGTAAAGACCATGTTTTTCCTGTAGGATTTTGGAATGTTGGTATTACATATATCACCTTTATGTTTGAATTTTCAGATAATAATTTATCTAAATCTTCTGTTACCATTCCTTCTTCATCTGTATCTACTCCTAAAAAATCACATTCATAAGGTCTAAATGCATTTATTGCACCTAAGTAACTTGGATTTTCTGTAACTACTATATCTCCTTTTTGTAATAAAATCATAGCACTAAGAGCTATACCTTGTTGTGAACCAGTAGTTATTATAATATTTTCTGGTTTTGTTTCAATATTTTCTTCTTCTTTCATTCTCTTAGCTATTATTTCTAACAACTCATCTTCACCTTTAGTAGGTCCATAAGCTAAAGCAAATTTTCCTCTTTCATCAAGTACTTGCTTAGTTACTTCACTTATTTCTTTTATTGGAAATAAGTTTGGGTCAGGAAGTCCTGCTGCAAAAGATATAACAGTTCCACCACTTGCCACTTTTTGAGCTATCTTCTTTTGAGAGTCTCTTATAGCTGAAGCCTTTACCATATCCATTCTTTTTGCATATTTCATAATAATTCATCCCCTTTTAAATAATTTCTTATTGTGATGCTAAGCAGGCTAGTGCTATTGAATTTATTTTAATTTCGGCTGTATCAGAGCGTGAACCTAAAATTATTGGATTTGTTGCCCCCAAAACAATCCCTGCCCACTTAGCTTTATTGAATCTAAGCCATGACTTTCCTAATATGTTTCCTGCCTCTATATTTGGAAATACAAGTAAGTCAACATCGCCAGCAATATTACTTTCGATACCTTTATGCTTTGCTGCATATGCATCAAATGCAACATCAAAGGCTATTGGACCTTCTACTATACAATTTGGTATTTCTCCTAATTTTACCATCTCTACAAGTGAATTAGCATCTACTGTAGATTGTATTTTGGGGTCTACCATTTCATTTGCAGTAAGTATAGCAGTTTTAGGATTTTCCATACCTATACTCTTCATAGTAAGAAGTGAATTTATCAATATATCTTTTTTTTGATTTAAATTTGGAGATACATTTATACCACTATCTGTACAATAAAGAAGTTTGTGGTATTGAGGCAATTCATATACTGCAAGTAAACTTAAAAGTCTTCCTGTTCTAAGACCAAACTCTTTATTTAATATAGCTCTCATATAAACACTTGTATTTACTAACCCCTTCATAAGAACTTTAGCATCCTTATTTTTAACTACTTCTACAGCTTTTTTAACTGATTCATCAGGATTTTGACACCCTATTATTTCATATCCCTTTAGTCCAATCTCTTTTGATATATTTTCTATTTTATCTTTATTGCCTACGAGAATTGGTTTTATAAGATTTAAATCTGTTGCTGATTTTACAGCTTTTAACACTTCTTCATCTTCTGCAACAGCAACACTTACAATAACAGGTTCAAGCTTTTTAGCTTCTTCTAATAAATTATTAAAATCTTTTAACATATTTTTTCTCCTAAATATTAATAAGTTTTTGCCATTTCTTCTCCATTAAGTACTCTAAGAGCTCCAAGAGCAAGTGCTTCCATTTCCATCTCACCTGCCACTATTTCTACTGGTGCTAAATATGAAACTTTTTCCATTATTCCTTTAATCACCATTTCCGAATGCGATATTCCCCCTGTTAAAATAATTCTATCTATATCTCCAGAAAGTGATGCTCCATACATAGAAATTTCTTTAGCTGTTTGATAGATGAATGCATCCATTATAAGTTTAGCTTTTTCATCACCATCTTTAATTCTATTTTCAATTTCTATCATATCTTTTGTTCCTAAATAATCGTACATACCCCCAATTGAGCTTACTTTTGCAACCATTTCATCGTGAGTATATTTTCCTGAGTAGCATAATTCTATAAGAGGGTATGCAAGTAATCCTCCACTTCTTTCTGGCGAAAATGGACCATCAGACCTTCCACCACTTCCATCTATCATTTTTCCTTTTTTATGTGCTACAATTGATATTCCAGAACCTAGATGAGCTACAATAAAGTTATAATCTTCATATTTTCCACCTAGTTTTTGTGCTATTTTTCTTGATACAGCCTTATGATTTAGTGCATGCAGCCAGCTAGCTTTTTCTATATCTGATATACCTGTAATCCTTGATACATCATCAAATTCATCTACAGAAACTGGGTCTACTACAAATGATTGAACTCCTATTTCATCTGCTATAGTCTTAGCTAACAAGGCACCTAAGTTTGATGCATGTTCTCCATTTATTTCATTTCTCATGTCCTCAATCATTTCTTTACTTACAATATAGGTACCACCTTTTATAGCCTTCATAAGTCCACCACGACCCACTACTGCATCAAAAGAATTTATATCATGATTTTCACTACTTAAAACATCCACTATTAATTGCTTTCTATAATCATATTCATCAAATACCTTGGAAAATTTTTTTAAATCTTCTCTTGTATGAGTTATATTTTTTTTCAAAACTTCATCTTTATCTTGAAATACAGAAATCTTTGTAGATGTACCACCAGGATTAATTACTAAAATTCTCACTTCAACGCCTCCTCGGTTTCATACTGTAGAACGTCGTTCTGTTAATTTTTTAAAATTTTTGTCGTCCTATCACTCAGAACGACGTTCTATATTTTATTAATTAAATACTAACACATAAAAATGAGTATTTCAATAATAATTTTAAATATTTAAAATATTCACTCATAGTCATATCCAGCTTCAAATGCTTCTACATTTTTGGCATTAAACTTTCCTTTACCTTGATTTTCAAAGTATTCACACATACCACTTTCAAATTCTTCTTTTGTGAATAAATCTAATTTCTTCACCATAGCACCTAACATACAAATATTAGCAGATTTTTCATTACCTAAATTTTGAGCTATTTCAGTAACAGGTACTTTTATAACATTAATATCTTCTCTATATTTTCTATCCTTATTTACTAGTGATTCATTGACAAACATATAACCATTTGCTTTCATTAAACTCTCATACTTATCTACTGATACACTATTCATTCCCAATAAGATATCTGGATTTTTTACACAAGGATTTGCAATTTTTTCATCACTTACAACAACATTACAATTTGCACTTCCTCCTCTCATCTCATTTCCATAAGATGGGAACCATGTAATCTTCTTTTCTGCCTTATATGCAACATACATTATAATTTTTCCTGCTGTAAGAACTCCCTGTCCTCCAAAACCAGCACATATAATTTCATTTAACATATTATTTCCTCCCTAATCAATAAATTCTCCAAGTGGATACTTTGGAACAAGTTCGTTTTCTATTCTCTTCATAGCATCTACTGGCTTTAATCCCCAGTTTGTTGGACATGGTACAAGTATTTCTATTAAGCAAAAGCCCTTTTTATCTTTTTGTTTTTCAAGTGCTTTTTTGATATATCTTTTTGTTGTATTTATTTCTTTAGGGTTAGTTATTGTTCCTCTTGCCAAATATGCTATATCTAAATTTCCCATAACTTTTACAACATCAAATGTTGAGCCATGGTCTTCATATGTTCTACCTGCTGGAGTAGAAGCTGTATGTTGACCTTGTACAGTAGTTGGAGCCATTTGCCCACCTGTCATTGCAAACATATTATTATTCATAACTAAAAATATTACATTATCATTTCTAGTAGCAGCTGACATAGTTTCTCCAAGCCCTATTGCATAAGCTCCACCATCTCCAGCTATTGTAAATATATATTTATCTGGTCTAACTCTTTTCATAGCTGCCATAGCTGCACCCATTTTACCATGAGGAGGAACAACAACATCTACATTCATACTAAATTGAAACATATGATTACATCCTATATCTGAGCATATAATCGTATCTTGACATATATTCATTTCTGTTAATACTTCTCCAATAATTCTATCGACTATAGAGTGTCCACAGCCTCCACAGAACATATTTTCACACATCATTATTGCTGGTGCTTTTTTAGCCATAATTAAAATACCTCCTCTTGCTTAGCTTTTCCATCTATAATCTCTTGAGCAAAATCTATTAATTGATTTACTTCTGCCATATATTGAGCTGTTGCTACTGAATATACTGGGAATCTATTATTACATGCTATAATTACATCTTCCTTCATTTGTGCCATCATATTCATTTCAACTGTTACAAGCCCTTTTAATGAATCTTTTAATTTTTTAAAAGCTTTTCTTGGGTAAGGCCACAATGTTTTTGGTCTTATTAATCCAAGTTTTATACCTCTTGCTCTTGCATCTCTAACTGCGCCTTCTGCTATTCTTGAAGAAATTCCATATGCAACAAATACCACATCTGCATCTTCTATCTCTATTTCTTCCCATCTTTGTTCATTTTCTTGAACTTTTCTCATTTTTTCTATATAACCTTTTTGCCATGTATCTTGGTCCTCAAAATATGTTATATCAGTTATTACTTTATTTTTTTCTCCAACAGGAGTTCCTTTTGCTGCCCATGGAGCGTTATCCTTATCATATTCTTTCATTGGTGGTGCTATACAAGGTTCTACCATTTGACCTATTGTAGCATCAGAAAGTATAAGTACTGGATGCATATATTTTTCAGCTAATTCAAAAGACTCATATGCCATATCCATATTTTCTTGAACACTATTAGGTGCTAATACAATTAAATGATAATCTCCATTTCCTCCACCTTTTACAGCTTGCCAGTAATTATCTTGACCAGCTCCTATAAATCCATCTCCTATACCATATCTCTGTACACATGCTACAACTGCTGGTAAACCAGCTGATACCCAATATGCAATTCCTTCTTGTTTTAATGAAAATCCAGGTCCAGATGAAGATGTCATAGCTCTTGCTCCAAGTGCACTTGCCCCCATAACCATATTTACGCTGGCTATTTCAGATTCACCTTGAATAAATACTCCTCCAACCTCTTTTTGTCTCCAAGCCATCATTTCTAATATTTCTGATTGTGGTGTTATTGGATAACCTGCATAAAATCTACATCCACCACGTATAGCTCCTTCTGCTAAGGCTTCATTTCCCTTAATTAATAAACTTTGCATACGTTTTCTCCCTTCCAATAAAAAGTTATTTATAATATCTCAAATACTAAATCAGGACACATTGTATAACAAGCGCCACATTGAACACACTTTTCTTCATCGACTTTGACTGTTACAAAGCCTTTTTTATTTGTGTAATCAGAAAGACTTATTGCTTCTTTTTTGCAAGCTTCAATACAAAGATAACACCCCTTACATCTTTCAACACTCAACTTGACTTTTTCCATTTTTCAAATCTCCCCTCTTATGTAGTAATTTTTTTACCTAATTTTAAATATATAATATTCATGTGGGTTTATTATATATATTTTATTATTGTTCTATTCTTTAGAACACTGTTCTGTTTTGTATTGCTTAATTAAAAGATATCACATTCGCTTATATATTTCAATAATTTTTTCAATTTTAAAAATATTTAATTTTTATATTCAATAAAAAAGAGACCCTATCTAAACTGGTATTTACAAATAACAATTTAAATTTAGTCTCTTTTTATTATTCAAATTTATTTCTTAAAATTATCTAAAAAGTTCAGATATGCTCTTTGCAGTTTCTATAACCCTTTTAATTTTATATTCAAAGTCTCCTTCTCGCATCCTTATAGTAGGACCTGATAGACTTATTGCTGCTATAGCTTTATTGTTTTTATCCAAAATAGGTGCTCCAATACAAGTTAAACCATGTTCTAGTTCTTGGTCATCTAGAGCATATCCTTGCTCTTTTATTTTTGCCAAAAAAATCATCATATCATCCCAATTATCAATTGTATGTTCTGTATATTTGTGTATTGGAGTTTTTCTGTATTTTTCAAAATCTATAGAATCATTAAATGCCATAAGACATTTCCCAACCGCTGAACAATAACATTCGCTACTAGAACCAACTGACGGATTTACTGAGAGTAATTGATTTGAACCATATTCTTTATGTATTATGATACTTCTTGGAGAATCTTGAGCTCTTTCTTCTAGTATAGACACATTCACCACTTCGTTAAATTCTTGATTTAATTTTTTCGTATATGGTTTTACTATTTCAGTCAATGACATCTGTTCTCCCACAACCATACCTATTGCATATAAATTTATTCCCAACCAATACTTACCATTCTCAGTGTTTTGTATAACAAAACCTTTGTTTTCAAGAGTTACTAAAGTTCTATGTATAGTACTCTTATATACTCCCATAATCTTACTTATTTCAGTTATTCCCATTTCTCTCTTTTCATGATATAATAGCAAAATTATGTCTAGGGCTCTATCTAATGCATTTATTATTTCTCCCATATACAAGTACTCCTCCTGCGAATATTAAGCGTTTATTCAACACTATACTAAATATTATATATTAAAATTACAAAATTATCTATTTATCTTAATTATATTTTATAAAACAAAAATATTATACTTATTTAACAAAATAAAGAGTCATACTAAGTATATGTTCCTTATTTTGACTTTTAATAGTACTCTACTGTTATATTTTTACCAACTCTAGATAATAATATATATATAATTATACAGCATATTTATTTTTATACAAGTCTAATAATGAGGTGAAATAATGGATAATTTAAAAGAGACATTGTTAAATGAACTAGATAATTTTAAAGAATATTCTTTAAAATTATTAAATGGAGAAATAAATAAAATGCAATACAAAGGATTTTCTGGTGGATATGGAGTTTAAAAAAATCATTTATGATAAGACTTCGAGTATCTGCTGGGGTATTGTCGAAATCTCAACTTAAAAAAATTTACCAAATGGCTACCAAACATAAGCTAGATAAGATACACTTAACAACTAGACAAGCTATACAATTACATGACTTGTCTATAGACTCTATAGTTGATATTATGGAAGAGGGAATAAAAAATGATATCTTCACTAGAGGCGGTGGTGGTAACTATCCTAGAAATGTAGGCTTATCTCCATTATCAGGAGTTGACCCTGACGAAGCTTTTGATGTTACCCCTTATGCAGTTGCTACTGATAAATATTTTATCAAAAATGCTACTACATATCACTTACCTAGGAAACTAAAAGTTTCCTATTCTAGTTGTTACACAGATTCTGCCCATTGTAGTATACAAGACTTAGGATTTGTAGCTACTCTAAAAAATGGCAAACCATATTTTAGAGTTTTCTTAGGTGGAGGTTTAGGTAAACAACCTAAAGTTGCTTTAGAACTTGATGAAGTTATAAAACCTAAAGATGCATTATATTGTGTAGAAGGAATGATTAAATTCTTTATGGCTTATGGTAATTATGAAAATAAAAACAAAGCTAGGGTTAGATATATGGTTGAAACGCTTGGAGAAAATATGTTTTTAGAAAAATTTAAAGAATACTATAAATTAGAAAAAGAAAAAGGTAATCTTGAACTTAATGTTGAACAAATCGACTATTCTAAACCTGGAATTAAGATAGATTTACATGACTCTAGATTAATACATCAAAAACAATCTGGCTTATATACTGTATATATACATCCAATTGGAGGTCTATTATCTAATAAAGATTTAAAACTTTTACTTCAAGGGTTAGATAATATTAAAAATCCTATGATTAGATTAGGTATGACAGAAGGCTTGTACATTCTAAATTTAGATGGAAATGAGGCAAAAAGGATATTAGAAATAAGCAAGACTATTAGTTGTAACTCTCAATTAGAACAGAGTATCTCCTGCATAGGTGTTCCTATTTGCCAGATGGGTATACAAAATAGCCAAAAAATATTACATGAGATAATAGATTATTTTAGATTACAAAACAATGAAGAAGTTTTAAGTAAAGCTCCTAAACTGTATATTTCAGGATGTCTAAATTCATGTGGTGTTCACCAAATTGGTAGCATAGGATTATGTGGTAAAAAGAAAAATGTCAATGGAGTATCTACTGATGCATTTGAATTATTTGTTGGAGGTAGTTTTGAAATAGGTAAGACTAGACTAGGAAAATCTCTAGGAGATTTTAAGGCTAGTGACATTCCTAAAATGCTTTATGAAATAGCTGAGGTTTCATCAGAAAATTTTTATGAATGGATAGATTCAAATGATGATTTATTAAATAAAATAATTGATAAGTATAAAATATGACTTAACATAAATGATTATAAAAAATGAGATAGCTTATAACTATCTCATTTTTTACAATCGTTTATGTTTTTATACTATTTATAAACTATTTTAGATAAATCACAAATTTCTAACATAGTATCATATATTTGTTTAAGTAGACCAAGTCTGTTATTTTTAATTGCTTCATCATTATCCATAACCATAACTGAATCAAATAGGTTATCAACTACAGGTCTTAAAGATGCAAACTCATCTAAAGCAGTACCGTATTTCTTATCTTTTAATAATTCTTTTACTCTTACTTTTACTTGCTTAAATTCATTATAAAGCTTAATTTCAGCATCTTCTTTTAATAGACTTTCATCAACCTTATCACATTCTGCTTTCTGAGCCAAAGTAGAAACTCTATTAAATGCAGTAAGCATTTCCACTAATTCATCTTTTTCTAGCCAATTATTAAGCTCTAAAGCTCTCATATGCATATCAGAAATATCATTTATATCAGAACTTAAAACAGCATCAACAACATCATATCTTATACCTAAATCTTTAAATAGATTTTTTACTCTTTCATTAAAGAAGTTCATTATTTGTTCAACAACATCTTCTTTATTAAAATCTAAGTTAGAATAATTATCTAAAGCATGTTCAATAAGTACTTTTAAGTCTACAGCTACTTTTCTATCCATAAGTATACTAAGTATACCTAAAGCTTGTCTTCTTAAAGCATATGGGTCTTGAGAACCTGTTGGTTGTATTCCTATAGCAAAAAATCCTGCTATTGAATCTAATTTATCAGCTATTGATAAAGCTACCCCTGCATTAGTTTTAGGAAGAATATCTCCTGCAAATCTTGGTAAATAATGTTCAAAAATAGCTTCACTTACAACATCATTTTCTCCTCCAACCTTCGCATATTCTTTTCCCATAAAACCTTGTAATTCATCAAATTCTCCTACCATTCCAGTAACTAAATCTGCTTTAGATAATTTAGCAGCTCTCATAGTGTCTGCCTTTTCATCTGCTAATCCTAAACTATCAAGTATATCAGCGCTTAGTTTTTCAAGTCTTAAAGTTTTGTCATAAATAGTACCCAATTTTACTTGGAAAACAACAGTTTTTAATTTTTCTATGTAGCTTTCTAAGTTTCTCTTAGTATCTTCTCTATAGAAAAATAAAGCATCAGCAAGTCTTGCTTCTAAAACTTTTTCATTTCCAGCTTTAACATTATCTATTCTGTAAGAATCTCCATTTCTAACAGCTATAAAGTTAGGTAACAGTTTTCCTTCTTTAAGAACTGGGAAATATCTTTGATGTTGTTTCATAGGAGTTATGACAACTTCTTTTGGTAGTTTTATATAATCTGTATTAAATTCGCCATAAAAAGCAGTTGGATATTCAACTAAGTAAGTTACTTCTTCAAGTAAATCTTCATCAAACTCAACTTCGCCACCTAAAGAATTGGCTACTTCTATACATTGTTTTCTTATAATTTCTTTTCTCTTATTTTGGTCTAAAACTATATGATTTTTCTCTAATTTTTCAAAATATTCTTCTATAGAATTAACTTCTATTGTACTTTCTCCTAAGAATCTATGCCCTTTTGTTACATTAGAAGATATTATTCCTTCTAAATCAAATTCTAATACCTTATCATTTAACAATGTAACTATCCATCTTATAGGTCTTGCAAATTTTAGGTTTTTTCCTCCCCAACGCATAGCTTTTGGAAATACTACAGATTTTATAGTTTCTGGTAATATCTCTTTTAACACTTCTGAAGTGTCTTTCCCAGCTTGCTTTATAGTAGCAAAAATATATTCATCTTTTCCAACTTGTTTAAAATATATATCAGATTCGCTTAATCCTTTACTTTTTATAAATCCTAAAGCTGGTTTTGTGAAATTATTGTCTTCATCAACAGCAATCTTCTTAGCTGGACCTTTTATTTCTTCTTCTAAATCACTTTGCTTATCACTTAAACCTTCAACTACTAAAGTCAATCTTCTTGGTGTTCCATAGGCATCTATTTTATTAAAAGATATTCTATTTTCCTCAAATAATTTATTAAGATTGTTTTTTAATTGTTCTAGTGTACTACCCATAAATCTTGATGGCATTTCTTCAACACCGATTTCAAATAAAAGATAATTTTTCATTATTTGTCACCGTCCTTTAAAAGAGGGAATCCCATTTCTTCTCTTTGTTTTACAAAAGTTTCTGCAACAGTTTTTGCCATATTTCTAACTCTACCTATAAATGAAGCTCTTTGACTAACACCTATTGCTCCTCTTGCATCCAATGTATTAAATGCATGAGAACATTTTAATACATAATCATATGAAGGTATTACAAGACCACTTTCCATAAGTCTTAATGCTTCTTTTTCATATATATCAAACAGATTAAACAACATATCTGCATCACATAATTCAAACGCATACACTGAATTTTCATACTCAGCTTTATTAAACACTTCGCCATAAGTTATTTTATCATTCCATTTTAAATCATAAACACTATCAACTTCTTGAATGTACATAGCTAATCTTTCTAACCCATATGTAATTTCTCCTGTCTCAAGCTCACATTCAATATTACCTACTTGTTGGAAGTATGTAAATTGAGTTATTTCCATACCATCTAACCAAACTTCCCATCCAAGTCCCCAAGCACCAACTGTGGCAGCTTCCCAGTTGTCTTCAACAAATCTTATGTCATGTTCACTTGGGTCAATTCCAATTTCTTTTAAGCTCTCTAAATACAATTCTTGTATATTATCTGGAGATGGCTTTAGTATAACTTGGAATTGATGATGTTGATATAATCTGTTTGGGTTTTCACCATATCTTCCATCTGCTGGTCTTCTTGAAGGCTCTACATAGCATACTTGCCAAGGCTCAGGTCCTAATGATCTTAAAAAAGTATTAGGATTCATAGTTCCAGCACCTTTTTCAACATCGTAAGGTTGCATCATGATACAACCTTGCTTTGACCAGTATTTTTGCAATGCCAGTATCATTTCTTGAAAATTCATAAAAATCCCTCCTATAACAATAAAGCCTCTCGTCTACACGAAAGGCTATTTTAATAGTTCTTCTACAACTTTTAGAATATCAAATTCTATAAAATTTGTCAATGTTAGTGATAATTCTTATAATTATCTTCTTTTCATTTTTTAAAAGTCACTTTATATCTATTTATTTTCGTCTTCGTTTTCATTATTCTTTTCAGATTCTTCTTTCATTAGATCAGCAGTTACATCTTTATCATCTTCTTTTTTATCAACTACTACATCTTTTACATCTTTGGCTGCATTAGTTATCATATTCTTCAAAACATGAAGTTTTTCTTCATTTAATTCACCTAAGTCTACAACTTCACCATCTTCTTCATTTTGAACTTTTATACGATATTTACTTATAACAGCAGCTGATAAACCAACTAGAGTAGCTAATGGTACAAAAGCTAATCCAACAACTCCTACTGTTAAAGGAATATTCATCATAGTTTTTCCATCTTTTTCAACTATTACTCTTACAACACTACTTTTTTTAAGAAGTTCTTTTAATTGATATTTTATATTTTCTCCATCTTTACCAAATACTTCTTCCATAGTTTCTTTAGCAGATTTAGCTTTACAATTACAAGTATTCTTTTTATTTTCTAAATATATTACTGCCTCAATTACATCTCCATTACATTCCACTAATGCTTCTTTTGCTTCTGCATAAGTTGCTCCTGGAACTCTTTCAAAGACTGAATCAACCATTTCAATAGTTATATTACTACTCATTATTATCCACTCCCTTATTGTTTTTTACACTTTGCAATACGTGTAATGATTTTAGATTAATATTATCAACATAAACTTTCAAATATTTTTCTAGTATATTTTCGAGTTCATGTGTTATATATTTTGATACTTTAGCTTTGCTACATGTTAAAATATCATTCCTTAATACATATTCCATGAGACTAACAGTTGTTAAATCCAGTTTTATATTATTATCAAAAAGTGTATTACACTTACTACATAGTATACCACCTTCATAAACATTAAACATAGAATTTTGCAAAATTTTACTTCCGCAATTAATACATTTATTTACTATTGGTTTAAATCCTATATAGTCCAAGAACTTTAACTCAAATGCAGCTGTTACAAATCTATTATCTGTATTTTCTTGTGTATATAAATACAGCGTCTGTGCAAGTAATATAAATAACCTATTATTAGTCTGATTTTCAAGTATAGAATTTTCAACTAATTTTGTAATATATGTAGCATAAGAAAATGCCTCTATATCGTAGGATATATTATAAAAACTCTTTATGATTTCACTTTGAGTAACCTTGTACATATTTCCTTGTTTTTTTAAAGTAAAATTGCTATAAGAAAATAACTGTGATGATGAAAGTAAAGAGCTCTTATTTTTTTTAGCTCCTTTTGCTATTGCAGATACTTTTCCAAGCTTTCTCGTAAACAGAGTAAGTATTATATCACTTTCCTTGTACCTTATAGCTTTAAGTACTATCCCCTGGGTGTTCAGGATTATCATCGTCTTCTTTTTTCTCCCTTACTTCTTCGACTTCTTCACTTAGGTTTTTGCAATCACAGAAGTATAGATATGCATCTATACTGCCTGTTTTTTTAAAAACTTCCCAACTGATATTGTTCATTTTTAAAAAACCCCCTTCTTACATTTATACTTATATTTTTAGTAAGAAGAGGATAAATCATACATAAAGTTATTAAACAATTTTTGACAATAACGCTGTCGTTATTATAAAATAAACTGCTATACCAGTTATATCAAGAGCTGTAGATATAATTGGTGATGAAACTGTAGATGGATCTGCATCCATCTTTTTTAATAAAACAGGCATAAATGCACCTATTGTTGCACCCAAAACCATATTTATAAATAATGATATTGAAACAATTAATACAATGTCTAATTTTTTCATAACAAAGTAAATTACAATACCTGTTATTATACTACACAAAAGACCTGTAATAATTCCTACAATACCTTCTCTTACCACATTGCTAAAATTCAAATCTTTATTAGACAGTGTTATTACTGTAACAGAAGATGATTGTGTTCCAATATTACCACCCATACCTATTACTACAGGTATAAAAAATACCAGTGGAGCATATATAGGGTTCATTATATAATCTAAATTAGAAAGTATTAGAGAAGCCAATAGACCTCCAATTAATGTAATAATTAACCATGGCAGTCTACCTCTAAGAGCTGATATTGTCTGCTCTTTCAATGTAGGATTTTCCTTTTCAGCAACTTCTCTTTCATGCTCTGAACTTCCTGCAAATTTATACATATCTTCAGTTGCTTCTTCTTCCATAACATCTATTATATCATCTACTGTTATTATCCCTTTTAACTTTTCTTGTCTATCTACTACTGGAATTGCTATTAAATTGTATTTCGATACTAACCTAACCGCTTCTTCTCTATCTTCATCTACATAAACAGAAATTATATTTTCACTCATTAAATCTTCTACTATATTTGCATCTCTCGCTATTATTAGCTCTCTTAAAGATAATACTCCAACTAGCTTTTCTTCATCATCAACTACATATATATAATAAATAGTCTCAGCTTCATCAGCTTCTTCTCTCATATGTTCTATTGCCTCAAGAGCTGTCATATCTTTATTTATAGAAATATATCCAGTGGTCATTGTTCCACCTGCAGAGTCTTCATCATAGAATAATAATTCTTTTACATAGTCAGCGTTTTCTTGATTTAAAAGATTTATTATATGTTCTCTTTCTTCTTCTTCAAGTTCACTAAGTTTATCTGCCATGTCTCCAAGAGACATAAGTTCAAGTATGTTTTTTGCATGTTCTACATCTAACTTAGATAAAATACTAATAAAAAACTCTACACTACCTTCTTCTAATATAGAAGATGCCATATCTAGAGGAAGTACTTCAAACAGTTGAATTTTCATGTCTTCCTCTAAATTTTCCATTATATCGAATATATCAATTATATGATATTCCTCTATTAATTCTCTTAACTCCAATACTTTATTATTATCAATTAATGATTTTACTTCATATAATAAATCTTGGGAAGCATCCAGTTTCCTATCCATATAACCCACCTTTATTTATCATTATATCCAAAATTATTTATATAATTTTGTAAATTTCTCCAATTTTCTTTAACCTTAACCCATAACTGGAGATTTATTTGTGAACCTAAAAGTAATTCTATATCTTGTCTTGCTGATTTACCTATTCCTTTTAGTTTCCTACCATTCTTTCCTATTATTATTCCCTTATGTGAATCTCTTTCACAATATATTACAGCAGATACATCTACTATTTCTTTATCATTTCTTGCTTTCATTTTTTCAATTTCAACAGCTACACCATGAGGTATTTCATCATTAAGATAATGAAGAACTTTTTCTCTTATAAGTTCTGCTATTAATACTCTCTCTGGTTGATCTGTAATCATATAATCTGGAAAATACTTTGGTCCTTCTTCTAAGTAATTTTGTATAACTTTTATTAGAGTATCTGTATTTTTTCCTTTTAACGCTGATATTGGTACTATCTCTTTGAAAATACCTTCTCTATCATACATTTTTATTATATCAAATAATTCATCTTTTTGACCTAGTTGGTCTATTTTATTTACAACTAGAATTATTGGTGTCTTAACAGATTTTAAATCCTCTATTATTTTTCTGTCTCCAGGACCTATTTTTTTAGAATCATCAACTACAAATAATATTAAATCTACATTTTTAAAAGCTTCTGTTGCTGCCTTTACCATGAATTCACCTAATTTATTTTTAGGTTTGTGAATACCTGGTGTATCTAAAAATACTATTTGAGTTTCTTCATCTGTATAGACTGCTTGTATTGTATTTCTTGTAGTCTGAGGTTTATCACTCATTATAGCTATCTTTTCCCCTACTACATTATTCATTAAAGTAGATTTCCCTACATTTGGTCTACCTACTATACTGACAAATCCTGATTTGAACATTAACTGTCTCCTAACTTTTATCTTCTTGTATTTAATTGCTTTAAATTTATTTTAGTTTTTTAATTTATTTTAAATCATTTCCAGAGAAATAGTTTGGTAGCAAATCTTTTATATCATGCTCAAACACCTCTCCTTTAGTATATCCTGTTATTATTTTTATATCAGAACCAAACTCTATAATTACTTGTCTACATATTCCACAAGGATATGTTTGTTCATTATTTTCTGAGTTATCACTTGCTATTGCTATTTTATATATATCCTTATCACCTTCTGATATAGCTTTAAAAATAGCTGTTCTTTCTGCGCAATTTGTTCCACCTAATGATGCACATTCTATATTACATCCAGTATAAACTTTTCCACTCTTAGTCAAAAGAGCTGCACCCACTCTAAAACTTGAGTAAGGAGCATAAGAATGTTGTCTAGCATCTTCTGCCAACTTTAACAATTCTATGTTGTCCACAACATCTCCTCCTGTATACACTTATTAGAATTTATTTTTATTTAATACTCTACATTATATCATAAAAATTTAATTGTAACAGATTTGTTTCATTGTTAAATATTTTATGTACATTCATTTTAATTATAAAACATTCCAAGCTGAAATACTAATACTGCTATTAACACGCCTAACAAAGCTCCTGCTATGGTTTCCCAGAATGTATGTATTTTTCCCTCAATCCTACTTTGAGCAACCAATACAGCCATTATATATGCAAGAGTAGATGCAACTACTCTTTCTGTCATAAGTGTAATTGCAGTTGCTATAGCAAATGCTAAAGCAGCATGACCACTTGGCATACCTCCTTTTAAAGGTGTCCCTGTTGAAGTCAATGCTTTTACTACTACTACAGCTATAAGAACCAATAATATGCATATCAAGGTTATATGTAATTCTGATT
Source organism: Clostridioides sp. ES-W-0018-02 (assembly GCF_020658175.1). NCBI lineage: Bacteria > Bacillati > Bacillota > Clostridia > Peptostreptococcales > Peptostreptococcaceae > Clostridioides > Clostridioides sp. ES-W-0018-02. The sequence goes on from NZ_JACVVY010000001.1 coordinate 1,165,965, forward strand.
CTCTTATCTTGTAAATTAACATTCCAGATATATCTGTCAATTTATCATAAAATAAAATATATCCAACTACTACTGAGTTTAATGCTGCTACTAGTACACCACCTGCTGCAACATCTTTTGCTATTTTTGCAAGTACATGATATTCATCAGTTACCAGGTCTACTGCTTTTTCTATAGCTGTATTAAACATCTCAGCAACTACAACTAAACATATAGACATCAGTAACATTATCATTTCCAATTTTGAAAAGTTAAAAAATAAACTTATTATAAGCACAGCAACTGAGCCTAAGTAATGTATTTTCATATTCCTTTCAAATTTAAATGTATATAATATTCCTTCTATAGCTGCATTAAAAGCTTTAATTATACCTTGACGAGTTTTTCCTGTTTTCATAAGAATTACTCCCTTGTTATGTTTAACTTATTTAATATGTATTCTTCTTTTTCTCTCATTTCTTTTGTATTTTCATCTGTATCATGGTCATACCCTAAAAGATGAAACATACTATGACATATTAAAAAACATACTTCTCTTTCAAAGCTATGATTATATTCTATGCTTTGCTCTAAAGCTCTTTCAAGAGATACTACTATATCTCCTAAAGATTCTTCTTCCAATTCAACATCTTCAAAATCATCACTTAAAAGAGGAAATGATAAAACATCAGTTGGTCTATCAACTCCTCTATATTCTCTATTTAATTCATGAATCTCTTTATTATCTACAAAAGAAAGACTCACTTCATAATTATCATCATATCCTTCATAATCCAAACACTCTAAAATTATATCTTTTATTTTTTCTATTAGTTCTTCATTTACTTCTAATTTATCTTGTCTATCATCTAATATCAAATCCATTAATTACACCTACTTTTTATTCATTAATAATGCTATACATCTATATTACTACACTTTTACTTTCTTTTGAAAGTCTTTTCCTGTATTTTCATTTTTTTGCGCTCTTCTTTTTTAAATTCTTCTTTTTTATCATGCTTCTCATAAGCTCTTATTATTCTCTGTACTAGCTCATGTCTTACAACGTCTCTGTCTGTTAACATTATAGAGCCTATCCCTTGAACGCCCTTAAGAATCTCTGTAGCTTGTATAAGACCACTTTTTTTATTTTGAGGCAAATCTGTTTGTGTTATATCACCTGTAACTACAGCCTTAGAACCAAATCCTAATCTAGTTAAAAACATTTTCATTTGCTCAGAAGTTGTATTTTGAGCTTCATCTAATATTATAAAAGAATTATCAAGAGTTCTACCTCTCATAAATGCAAGTGGTGCAACTTCTATAGTACCTCTTTCTAAATACTTATTAAACTTATCAGCACCCAACATTTCAAATAATGCATCATATAATGGTCTTAAATATGGGTCTACTTTATCTTTTAAATCTCCTGGTAAAAATCCTAAACTTTCTCCAGCTTCCACTGCTGGTCTTGTAAGTATAATTCTACTAACTTCATCTCTTTTAAAAGCTTTCACTGCCATAGCCACAGCAAGATAAGTCTTTCCTGTTCCAGCAGGGCCAACACCAAAAGTTATATCATTATTTTCTATAAGCTTTATATACTCTTTTTGCCCTAAAGTTTTAGGTTGAACAGCTTTACCTCTTTGAGTTATAACAATTGTACCTTCAAGTTCTTTTATCTTTTGCTCACTACCTTCAAGTAAAAGAGATAATGAATAAGAAATGCTTTGTTTATCTAAATGCTTACCATTTGATACAGTTTGATGCAATTCATTCATAAGTTTTAATGCAGAATCTACATTTTTTTCTTCTCCTATTAAAATTATATTGCCTTCTCTAAGTATTACATCTATATTTAAAGTTTTCTCTATCAATTTTACATTTTCATCAAAGTTGCCAAATAACTCTCTTTCAAAATTGCCATCTGCTATTGTAAATTTTTTTTGTATTATCAATTGAATTAATCCTCCTCAAGTTTTAGGTTAAATTTTATTAATTGTTGTTACTATTATTATTTTGACTATTGTTACTATTTTGATTACTATTATTTCCATCAGAATTATTTTGGTCGTTATTATCTTTATTATCCTCATTAAACTCATTTCTTATATCATTTATTGGTCTTTTTTGTGGATTAGAAGGAACTTCCTCTTCTCCCTCTTTTGGTTTACTATCTTCCTTTATAAATCTTTCTGCCTCTGCTTTACTAAGAGGATAAATTTTAGCTATATTTTCACTAGTTTGAACTGTTATTAAATATTCTAACATATTTTTATTAACCTTATAGCTATGTTTTACATCTATTATTCTAGCCGAAGCTGGTATTATGTATTCTAATTCTTTTAAAGCTTTTTCAGATAATTCTTTTTTCAACTCTTCTTTGTTCTTTTTCACTTCAACTTTTTTGGTTTCATAAAAAGTACTCGTCTTTATTTTTATAGGGAAAGTATAATCTCCCATTGAAAGTCTTTTTTCTTTATTTTCAACAACATAATTTTTATATTTTATATTTTTTCTAATTGTAAATTCTTTATCATAAAAACTTATTGTGTGTACCTTTTTCTTTTCTCCAGTTTTTTTATTTACAGTATCTACATAGCTTGCCTTTTTAGTAGATTCATAAAAAGTACTTGCCCATACTTCGGGTATTGATTTTGTATTAGCACCATTTAGTAAAACAGCGCCCTTTTGGACTATATCTCCAGATTTAACAACAGACTTACCACTTCTAGGGATTACCTTTTCTATTATACCATTTTTTAAAGCAATTACATTACAATAATTTGATTGGTCTGTAGATTTTAAGGATTCAGCCTTTTTTGTAACAGTAACAAATATATTGGTTCCTTTTACATTAATAGATAAATATGCGACATCATTAAATTTTGACATCATATGGTCCCTAACTTCTTTTCTGTCAATACTCTTTTTGTATACTCCTGGTCTTACTCCAACTTTATAAAGTTCACTTCTAAGAGTTTCTTTTTTTATACCTTCTGGAGATTGTATATATACATCCGTTACAAATTGTGATGTTGACATCAATAAAAGTAAAGAAACAATAGCACAAATCCACATACCTTTGTGCTTATAAATTCTTTTAATAATAAAAGGAACTCCTGTTTTTTGTTTTACCTTAATATCAAACTTACTTCCTCTATAAATATTCTTAAATTCTTTTATATCTTGTCTATTTATATTAAACTCGATTTTAGTATTTTTTATTCTAGTTACATTGTAAACATTTATTCCATTTCTTATAAGATGATTTAAAAATTGTTCAAGCCCTACTCCTTCCACAACTATAACATAGTATCCCCTTATAAAACTTATCAAGTGTATCTCCTCCTAATCAACATACTCCACATTGTATATAATTCCCTTTATACCTATCTCACTGTCAGTAATATACTTAAGCGAAAGTTTATCCCCAGATATTTTAATTGTTTTTACCTTAGTCTTTATTTTTATTAAATCAACTTCATATTCTAGTATTGATAGATAATTTTCTATACTCATAAAAGTATTACTTGTAACAGTAACAACTGGTTGATTTACTTGTAAATCAGTGGATATTTCTAACATAAGCATTACCCCCTTAATTAATTTTATGCTTAAAATAGGTATTTATGCACTTTATTGATACTATCATGGAGTAGTTTTAAATTTTTTTAGACAGTAAATACCTAATATTTAATATATTATTTAAACAAGAAAAAGGTAATCATATTGATAAAAATCAACATGATTACCTTTTTACTTTTTTGTATATAAAATATAAAAAGTATACAATTTTTTTATTAGTCTTGCTCTATTAAACCATATCCACCTGCTTTACGCTTATATACTATATTTATTTCAAAGTTATCTTGATTTCTAAACATATAGAAGTTGTGTCCTACCAACTCCATTTGAAGAATTGCCTCTTCTGAACTCATAGGTTTTACATTAAATTTCTTTCTTCTCTCTATAACTATATTTTCATCTTCCTCATCATCATAGTCATAATCATTAAATTCGCTACTATTATCTATAAAGTCAATATTTTCAAATCTTATGCTTTTATTATTTTGAACTTTGTCTTTAACCTTAGTCTTATACTTTACAACTTGTCTACTTAATTTGTCACAAACAATGTCAATTGCTGCATATAAATCTTCTTCTACGTCTTCTGCCCTTATTATTTGACCATTAATAGGAATTATTGTAACCTCCACTTTCTGTCTATCCTTTTTCGCACTTACTGTTACTTTCACTTCTGATTCAGGATCAAGGTATTTTTCTAACCTACTTAATTTTCCATCTACGTATCCTTTTATTCCGTCAGTTAATTTCATTTGTCTTCCAGATACTATTATTTGCATAAAAACCTCTCCCTTCGAGCCTTTCCAATTCTAATACTTTAATATGTTAATCTTTAAATATATTTTTGATACATTTATTATATTTAAATTAATATAATTGTATATGAAAATGATTATTTTTAATAGTCTATTCATTTTTTATTTGATATGATATTATTAAAAGTACGGGGTAATTTACAAAACCTTTACATTCTATTTATTAATAAACCATATAAAATAATTCAAAAATCCAGCATAAACCAGCCATATCAAATAAACCAAATTTATATATCCAGCTCTCTTATCTATTTTAGAAAATTTTAAAATAACTATTATAGAAACCATAATCATTATTATTATGTCTATTAAAGCTGTAAATCTAAGTCCAAATCCAAAAAATAGTATACTCCAGACAAAATTTAATGCAAGTTGTAATCCATAATAAAACACTGCATCTCTTACTTTAGGCAAGTTGTAACCTTTTTTTAATATTAGGTATGAAGATATACCCATCAATATGTACAATATAGTCCAAACAATAGGGAAGATAAAAGCTGGTGGTGCAAAGCTTGGTTTTGTAAGTTGTAGATAGTACGTTGAAATATCTGTTCCACTAATCAACATGGTCAAAATACTACTTAAATAACCTATTATTAATGGTATTGATATGTTTATCAAAAAATTTCTAATTTCCTTTACCGATATAATCAAATTTTTCCCCTTCTTTCAAAATTTTCTTTGATTATAGATATGCTCAGATATGACTTGTTATTCTCAAAAATTATAAAAAGCCTAGAGATTTCTCTCTAGGCTATATCAATCTATTGTAAGTTTTGTTTTACCAACTTATTTATAAGTTTTCCGTCAGCTCTACCCTTAACTTTTGGTTGAATAACTGACATTATTTTTCCCATATCCTTCATAGATGTTGCCCCTACTTCAGATATAGTACATTTTACAATTTCTTCTAACTCTTCTTCGCTTAATTGTTGAGGTAGGTACTCTTTTAAAACTTCAATTTCAGCTTCTGTTTCTTTTACTAAGTCTTCTCTTCCAGCTTTTTCAAATTCAACTAATGCATCTCTACGTTGCTTTAATTGTTTTGCTATTACATCGATAATTCCATCTTCATCAAGTTCAGTTCTATTATCAACTTCATACTGCTTTATGGAAGCTCTTATTAAAGTTACTACAGATTTTCTCACTGTATCTTTGTTTTTCATCGAAGATTTCAAATCCTCTTGTAACTTTTGCTTAAGGGACATCCCCTTCACCTCTTTATTCTTATTTACTACTATTTTTTAGCGTTTTTTCTTCTTGCTGCTTCAGCTTTTTTCTTACGCTTAACGCTTGGCTTATCATAGTGCTCTCTTTTTCTTACTTCTGACATGATGCCAGACATTGCACATTGACGCTTAAATCTTCTTAAAGCGCTGTCTAATGTTTCATTTTCTCTAACTCTTACTTCTGACATTTCTTTTTCCCTCCCTCCAATAGCGCAATTATGCTGGGACTGTAACTATGTTCTTTTTGCATAATATGCATTACAACCTAACACTTTGTTTATTATAAACTAAATTTTTACTTTTATCAAGTATTTTTATCAAGAAGGAACTCAATTTTTCAATAATTTAGTTTAGTTTTGTTCTGCTTCGTAATTAGGAAGCTTTTTACCTGCTAAAATATGATAGTGCAAATGCTTAACTTCTTGCCCTCCATCGCTTCCACAATTATTTATGATTCTGAATCCAGTTTGGTCAAAACCTTTCTCTTTAGCTATTTTATTAATAACAACATGAATATGTGACACAATATCCATTTCTATATCAGGAATATCAATTACACTATCATAATGTTTTTTAGGTACAACTAATATATGATATGGAGCAACTGGGTTCAAATCATTAAATGCCAATACTCTTTCATCTTCATAAACTTTAGTTGAAGGTATTTCTCCGTTCGCTATTTTACAAAATATACAATCCATTTCCTTCCACCTCCTATCTTATAAATATTATAATTTCTACATGTTATAGCAAAATTCCTTCTACATATTCATTTTTTACATCATTTATTTTTACTTTTAATATCTGACCTTGTATGTTTTTGTCACTTTCAACAACAACTCTTATATAATTTGAAGTCAGTCCTTCAAACTTATTGCCCTCTATATTTTGTTCAAATAAGACTTCTAATTCACTACCAATAAATTTAGTTGCAAATTTACTAAAGTTTTCTTTACTTAAATTTAAAAGTTGTTCACTTCTAAAGTGTTTCATTTGAGGGTCAATTTGATTTTCCATAGTTGCAGCTGGAGTTCCTTTTCTTGGCGAATATTTAAAAATATGCATTTGTGAAAGCTCTATATCTTTTAAGAAATTGTATGTTTGTTTAAATTCCTCATTAGTTTCTCCTGGAAAACCTACTATTACATCTGTAGTTATTGCTACATTTGGTATTTTATCTCTTAATCTATCCACAATAGTCTTATACTCTTCAGTTGTATATCTTCTATTCATTCTTTTTAGAGTTTCATCACATCCACTTTGAAGAGATAGATGATAATGAGGACAAACCTTCTCCATCTTTAAAACTTCATTCACAAATTCATCAGTAAACAAAATCGGTTCAACAGAGCTAAGTCTAATTCTTTCTATTGCATCTATTTCATTTATTTGTTTTATTACATCAAGAAGTTTAATATCCTTATCTTTTAAATCTTTTCCATAAGAGGCTACATGTATTCCTGTTAATACCACCTCTTTATAGCCATTTTTAGCCAATTTTTTCACTTCATCAACTATACTATCAATATCCCTACTTCTAACACGTCCTCGGGCATAAGGAATGATACAGTAGGTACAAAATCTGTCGCATCCATCTTGAATTTTCATAAATGCTCTAGTCTTTCCATTAGTTTGACTAATTTCTATTTCTTCAAATGCTTTTACCTTCATTATATCATCAACTGTGCTAACTTTTTTACTTGCATCTATCCTTCTAATCTCTTCAACAATCTTCCTTCTATCATTTGTACCCATGACTAGGTTTACTTCTTCTATATCCAAAATTTCTTCTGGCGATACTTGTGAATAACATCCCACAACGGCTATTATTGCATCTGGATTTTTCTTTTTAACTCGTCTTATATATTGACGAGATTTTCTATCACTCATATGAGTTACGGTACATGTATTTATAACATAAACGTCTGCATATTCTTCACTATTAACTTGTTCATATCCATCTTTTTCAAATAGTTCTAGCATAGCTTCAGTTTCGTATTGATTGACTTTACACCCAAGTGTATAAAAAGCTACTTTTTTCAATTTATTATTCTCCTCCTAAATCACTCAGCTCATACAAAGCTATTGTTGATGCTACAACAGAAGCTGTCTCAGTTCTCAATATTCTAGGTCCTAATGATACAGTACTGCAATTATCTTTTTGAACTTGCTCTATTTCTTCCTCAGCAAAACCACCCTCTGGACCTACAAAAATTCCAACTCTATCTATATTAGAATCACAATTTTTAAGTGCCTGTTTTATTGAGACAGTTCTTTCGTTCTCATAAGGACAAATATTTACATCATTTTTTTTCATATCTTCTAAAGCTTCTTTAAAACTTAAAACACCTCTTAAATTTGGAATTTTACCTCTTTTACTTTGCTTTGCGGCTTCATAAATTATTCTTTCCCAACGTTCAAATTTTTTATCTTCTTTTTTATCATCAACTTTAGCAACACTTCTCTTAGTTTGAACTAATATTATTTCATCTACACCAACTTCAGTTAGTTTTTGAAGTATCATCTCCATCTTTGGAGCTTTTGGAAGACCTTGATATAATTTTACCTTAAGTTTAGATTCTCTATTTATATCAACTTCTTCTAAAATTTTTAAATTAACCATATTTTTTTCTATATTTGTTATCTCGCAAATATACTCATTATTATCTTTATCACATATCTCAAGTTTTTCTCCTAGTTTACACCTTAAAACTTTTGAAATATGTTTTACATCTTCACCTTCTATAATGCAGGCTTTGTCTTGTAAATTTATATTATTTTTTTCAACAAAGAATCTATCCATTATATTCCACCCAGCCTTTTACTTTTTAAGTTTAGAAACTATCGCTGACCATTCACCTAGTTTTTGAACCTCAACTATTTCAAATCCATTTTCGATTAAGCTTTCTTTAACTTCCTCTACTTTGTCCAAAATTATACCTGAAGATATAAATATAGCATCTTCTTTCATAAAATTTTGTACATCTTTTGCAAGTATTTTTATTATATCAGCGATTATATTTGCAACTACAACATCAGCTTTATCTTTTATTACATCTGTTAAATTCCCATGCATTACAGATACATTCTCTTCAACTTTATTTTCAAGCACATTTTCTTTTGCAACTTTCACTGCAACTTCGTCTAAATCTACAGCTACAACCTCTTTTGCCCCTAATTTAGCTGCTGCTATTGCAAGAATTCCGCTACCACAACCAATATCAAATACTTTAGAATCTTTATTTACATATTTCTCTAATTCTCTAATACACATACTAGTAGTCTCATGTGTTCCTGTACCAAAAGCCATACCAGGGTCAAGCTCTATTATCAAATCCCCTTCTTGCATATCGTAATCTTCCCATGTAGGTTTTACTACTACCTTTTGACCTACTTTTGTTGGTTTATAGTATGCTTTCCATGCATTTGCCCAATCAGCTTCATTTACTTGGTCTAATGACACACTTCCTTCACCTATATCTATACCAAAATCTCTTAGTCCTAAAACTTTTTGCTTTATTATTTCGACAAATTCCATCACATTTTTTTCTTCTGACACATAAGTCTTTATCAGTACACCATCTTCTTCATTCTTTTTAAATACTTCTTCTTCTACATAATCCCAATCTAATTCATTTTTCTTTTGAAATAAGAAATCTTTTGGGTCTTCTATTACAGCCCCTCCAGCACCTTGTTCATATAGTATATTTGTTATTGGCTCAACTGCCTCTGTTGTTGTTTTTATAGTTACTTCTATCCAATTATTCATAAGTTTACCTCTCTTTTCTATATTAATTTTCCTATTTTTCCATAACTTTTATTATATCACAAATATCATACTTTTTTGTTTTATAAATTTTTTATTAGTTTATATCTACATTATAGTTAATTTACTTAATTTATAATAAATTGTCTAACTTATTTTTAGCACTTTATTTGATTATGCTTTTCCCTTAATACATTTTAAATAGTTCACATTATATTTATTATATACAAATTAGCAAGATATACATTTTAAACAAAAATTTTTGGTTATTTTATATGTTTCCTACAATAAAATCATCTGATATTATATAATTAAATTTTAAATTATTAAGGAGAATTACAATGTCAGAAGTAATATTAAAAGATATATCAAAACTTTATTCTAATGGATTTAATGCAGTAAAAAATATAAATATAGATATTAAAGATAAGGAATTTATAGTTTTAGTGGGACCATCTGGTTGTGGTAAATCGACAACACTTAGAATGATTGCTGGTCTTGAAGAAATATCTTCTGGAGAATTATATATAGGAGATAAACTTGTCAATGATATAGAACCAAAAGATAGAGACATAGCAATGGTTTTTCAAAATTATGCTTTATATCCTCACTTATCTGTTTATGAAAACATGGCATTTGCACTTAAACTTAGAAAAATGCCAAAAGATGAAATAGATAAAAAAGTTAAAGAAGCCGCTAAAATATTGGATTTAGTCCCTCTTTTAGATAAAAAACCTAAAACATTATCTGGTGGACAAAGACAAAGAGTTGCTCTAGGACGTGCAATAGTTAGAAATCCTAAGGTATTCTTAATGGATGAACCTTTATCTAACTTGGACGCAAAACTTAGAACTGCCATGAGAACAGAAATAACTAAGTTACATCAACAGCTTGGAACTACATTCATCTATGTAACACATGACCAAGTTGAAGCTATGACTATGGCTGACAGAATAGTAGTAATGAAAGACGGAGTGGTACAACAGATTGCAACTCCACAAGATGTATACGACTATCCAGCTAATGTGTTTGTTGCAGGATTTATTGGAGCTCCACAGATGAACTTTATTAATGTTACATTAATAGAAGAGAATGAAGAAATATATGCTAAAAACGAATACATTAAGATAAAATTAAATAGAGAAAAACACTATGATTTAATAAAGGACAACTATATTGAAAAAGAAGTTATTATGGGTATTAGACCAGAAGATATACATATAGGAGATAATTTTGTTAAATCTAATCAAGATACTTGCTTTAAATCAACAGTTGAAATAAAAGAGCTTATGGGGGCAGAGACCTATGCTCATTTAAAATTAGATGTAAATACAATAACAATTCGATTTGACAGCAAAAATAGAGTTGATGTTGGTGATAATTTAACTCTTTCAGTTGATAATAATAGAGTACACTTATTTGACAAAGAAACTGACTTAGCTATAAGATAATAGTATAATCTTATTTCTAAGGAGACTTTATGGAAGACTTGAAAAGTTTTTTTGAAAAACAACTCAATAAAAAAATAAATATTTACCCTTATAAAAATCAAAGTTTAGATGCCAATAGTCATTTAGTTACTTTTAATGATACTGTTTATGTTATTGATTTTTTAGATGAAAATAACTTAGATAATCTAAATGGTCACTTTTATTTAATTTATCAGCCACATATAGATTTTGAGTATCTAAAAGGTATTTTTTATAACTTATATGATGATATAAATACAATTCAACATAGTAGTTTTTTTGTAGTAAACTCTAAGTATAACTTAGACATTAATGTAACTACACAAAATATAATTGAAACTGAAACTTATCAAAGTACTTATATTTTCTATCTTGGTGAGTTAGATAACAAATCTGATTTTAATTTTAGATTGCAGTTATGCTCTAATTTACTATCTTATATTGTAAAAGATAATGCTAAGGATAAATTTTTAAATTTATTTGACCTTATTAGGTATAAAACTTTAGACTTAATTAACAAAGACGATGTACTTAATAGACTGATAGACTTCAATAAGATAAAATCTATTGATGAAGAACTTCTATCTACAGGAATAAAATTTATAAATAATGACTTAAACATCTCTAAAACATCTAGTGATATGTTTTTACATAGAAATACACTGGTATATAGGTTGGAAAAAATTAATGAAATACTCAACCTTGATTTAAAAAACTTTGAAAATTCAATGATTTTTTATCTAAGTGTAAAATCTTATTTTCTATATAAAAAAAATTAATTGCTAAATCAAGCAGAAATGCTAACTCACATTTCTGCTTGATTTTAAGTTAAAATACTATATACTTTATCAAATGTTATTTATCAAATATTCTCTCCTTTAAACTTGTAAATATTTGATAAGATATCCTTTTTTATAAATAATATCTTTAATCTTATTGAATCTATTATTTCTTTAATACATTATTTCGCTTGCTTTAATTGTTTTGTAAAAACAAAGTTTAGCAAAAAACTTATTGTACCTAAAATCACCATAACATATCCTAAAATTTTAAATTGACTTGATGTTATAGTTGCTTCAAACACCATTCCAAGTAGTACAGTAGCAAAAATTGAACCTAAATAACGACTAGTTTGAAATAGACCAGAGGCTGTACCTATGCTCTCAGGAGGACTTTCTTTAAACATTGAAGATTGTAATGCTACATTACCAACTCCATAACTAACACCTGCTAATGATAAAATTATCCCCTTACCTATTACTGGTATTTGAATAAAGATTAATGAAAGAAGTATTGCACTAATCAACATAAAAATTGATGACACTATAAGAGGTACTCTAGTTCCAGATTTGTCTATCCATTTTCCAGTCAATGGAGATATGAAAATTCCTATACCAGACATGAACAACATAAATAGACCAGTTGACCTAGCACTGTAATGTAGTGCATCTTGAAAATAACTTGGAAGACCAAAAAATAAGATATAATTGAAGAAGTTTAATATAATAAACTGTAAATATACCTTTGATAACTTAGGATTACTCATAAAAAGTTTAATATCTATAAAGGGTAATCTCGTTCTCAGTTCATGCCAAATAAAAATGCACATCAAAATTAATCCTAATACAAATTGCTCTAAATTAAAAGACTCCTTAACTGATAATAAGAATAGTAATATAAAAATCATTGCAATTGAAAATAAAACTATACCAACAACATCTAATCTTGATAAAACATTCTTAAAAGTCTCTTTTATACTTTTTTTCTCTTTTATTTCTTTTGGAAATAAAAAATATCCTAGACAAATGGCAACCATAACAATTGGTATATTTACAAGAAATATAGCATGCCATCCACCTAAATCAAGCAATACTCCGCCTAAAGTTGGACCTAACCCTGCTGTAGTTGAAGCGAAAATAGTTAAAACTGCTAATGCAGAAGATTGTCTTTCCTTTATATTATTTTGTATAAGAGCAACTCCAGATGGATACAATGTACTTGTTCCAATAGCTTGAATTACTCTTATAAAAATCAATATAAAGAATGATTGAGTAAATGGTACCATAAATGCTGAAAAACTTACGAGTATTAAACCACTTAAAAATAAAACTTTTCTACCTATTAAATCTCCAATCTTTCCTGAAACTGGCTGTGCAATAGCACTAGCTAAATAAAAGGCTGAAACCATCCAAGACACAGTTGTAAAACTAATATTAAAATCGTTTTGTATACTATGTAATGCAAGTGAAATCATAGATGAATTAAGAGGATTCAGCATAGTTCCTGAGCCTATAGCCACTAAAAAAAGAGTTCTTTTAGCATTTATCTTACTCATATATCATGCCCCCAATATTTTTGATTCATTTATCTTATAAAAAAGCTGCTCCTATAATTCCTGCATCTGAACCTAGGGTTGCACATACAATTTTTGCTATATCTTCTTTTTTGTATAAAACAAACTTTCTTACCAATTCTTCAATCCCATCAAGTATTATATCACTTGCTTTAGAAACTCCTCCACCAATTGATATCACTTCTGGGTCTAATGTATTTATTGTATTTGCAAATGTTTTTGCTAAATAAGTTTTAAATCTAGTTATTACTTCAATTGCAACTGTGTCATTTTCTCTATATGCATCAAACACCATCTTTGCATTTATTTTTTTTAAATCTCCTTCTGCTAAATCTAAAATCATACTTTTTCTACCTTCTTGTATAAGTTTTTGAGAATATTTTATAATGGCAGTTGCTGAGCAAAAAGTTTCCACACAACCATTATTTCCACAATTGCAATCAAAATAGTTTTCTCCTATTACTTGATGCCCTATTTCTGAGCCTAATCCATGGGCTCCAGAAAAAACTTTTTGATTAATTACTATTCCTCCACCTACTCCAGTTCCTAAAGTATATAAAACTCCAACATCTGCACCTTTCATACTTCCAAACTTTGATTCTCCAAGTGCTGCTACTGTTGCATCATTTTCTCCATGAATTTCAACATTTGGAAACCTTCTTTTTAGTTCATTCTCAAAACTTTCTCCATCCCATTTTAAGTTTACACAAGTTACTAAACCTTTTTTATTTATAAACCCAGGTACTCCAAATCCAATAGACTTTATCTCTTTCATCTTTAGATTGTTTTCTTCTAACAATTTATCAATCATTATTTTTATATCATCTAGTATTCCTTCAAATCCCTTTTCAACCACAGTTTTACATTCTGTTCTAAAAAGTATCTTTCCTTGATTATCAACCACACCTGCTTGTATGCCTGTTCCTCCAATGTCTACACCTATATAATACATCTTTCTCACCTTTCTCTTTTAAATTTTATTAATATATCTATATTATCATGTCTATATTATATTAAAATGTAAAACCATGCAAATCTTTAATAATATCTTTAATACAAAACAAAAACACCTTCCCATAGTATATTTTCACTATGAGAAGATGTCTATTTTTATAAATTATTTCAATTTATTAGATGTCAAAACAAACTATATTTAAATCAATTATTTTAAACTTTTATCTCGACTTATTTTTTCGTACTAAACAATATTTTTGCAACTATATATCAACCAAATCTTAAATATATTTTTTACAAACATAAATTAGTTTTCCATAACATAATAAGTTGCTTTTATTATTCACCAATCTATACTAAAAATCTTATACACATAATATATATATTTCTTTACATATACATATATTTGACTAAATACATATTTCTTTACATACATATCTAGCCTATTACCTAACCATACATACATATTTCTTTACATATGCACATATCAAAAGCAATTTTTTACATAAATTTTTCTAACTAAATTATAAGCAAATATGCAATTTGTAAAAGTTTTAATTCTTACAAATAACTTTAAAACTTAGATGCTTTGGCTATACAATATGACTATTTTACTACCAAAATTTTAAGTCTAGGCAATTCCAATAATTATCCCAGCTTTTGAGTTTTTCCAGTACTTAATATAGCACTAAAAACATCTAACTTTATTTCATAGATTATAATTGAGTTTTCTTCATCATTTGGCTGTGCCACATCCGTTCCCACTGGAATCACCCCTTTCTCTTATTTGATTATATTATAGCATATTAGATATGTAGGGACAAGCATTTTTTCAGAAAATTATTTATATTCAGTTTTATTTTTTGTCTATCTTATAGCATGTTAATGTAATTAATATTTATACAATTTACTCTTTACATATATAAACAATAGAAGAATATTTTGAATCTAAGTCAGTCTTATATATAGATTTTAGATTTTTAACACTTATAGTATACTCTTTTCCAGATTCAAATTTAGCCTTTATATTCACTATAAAATCTCTTTTAGAATCTACTATAATATCTTCTACTTGAACTACTGGATCTATCAAGTAGTTCAATTCATCTTCTGCTAATACCTTATCAAGTGTCATATTAAAAGTAAGAGAAATTCCATCATTATTATTATCAACTGCTTCAAGTTTTAATTTTGGCTTTTCTACACCACCTGCACAAACTGGTAAACTTCCCCCTTGTATACCAGAAGCCATTGCGCTCAATCTACATTTTATAGATGGTTCTTCACAAACATTATATTCATTTCCTGTAGCATTTTCATCTGATATTAATCTACATAAATCTCCCAATTGCTCATATCCTCTAAGAGTTAAAGTCATCCATTGGTCACCAAACCATATTTTTCTACTTACAACACCAAACGAATAATAATCTGATGGTCCTGTCCCTGACATTTTATCACTATTTTGTGGTACTCCTCCATAGAAGCGACCTATCCCATGACCAATTGCCATAGCAAGACCCTCAACATCTAAGTTTTCCATTCTAACTAATCCACCAGATACTAGGACAGTCTTTACTCCATATTCTTCAAATGCATATACATTTGGTTCTATTCTATCCCATTCTAAATGTATATTTATATCTGGATAAAATCCTTTAAATAGTTTTATTAAATATTGGATTGCATTTAAGCCCAATGTCATATGTATTGGAAATTGTGTGCCATTTTGGAATATATCATTTGCTTGTTCTCTTGTAAATAGGGTATGTGCAGATGTTATAGTTCCTTTATATCCAAATTTATATGGTGAGAATTTTTTATTAATGGCCACCTCTGTGTTGTCCTCTTTATGGAAAAGTAACACACCTCTTTCTTTCACAAGATGTTTACATGCTTTCATATGTTCTTCACTTCCTATAATAGGTAATTCATTGTAGTTTTCCACTTTTAGATTATCCTCTAAATCTTCAAAGTGAAGTTGAAGTGTATAATCCCCACAAACTACTCCACCTGCAATAACTAAATGTTTGTCAGCACTTCCCTCAAAATTAATATCAGTTGTTATATGATGAACTCCACCAGTATAATGACCTAAACTTGCAGTTAAAACAGGTACTTCATTTCCATCTTTGTCAATTAACATGTCTCCAGGTTTCAATTTACCTGCCACAGTAAATTTTCCATTAGCAAGTAAAAATACGTGGTCTGCAGTTACGATTAATTCGCTCTTACCATTTTTTATTTTCTTTTCTAACTCATCTGAACTTTCTTCATCTAAAGAACGATATACAATGTATACCATTGATAGTTGTTCTCCACTTTCTGTCCCTGTACTAAATTGTACTTTTACAGGCTCCCATGCAAGATTTATTTTTTCTCCAGCCTTTTTTATAGAACCTCCCAATACCTCATCACCATTTTTAATATTTTGTACTTCTACTTCTCCATCTGGTATTGCAATGAAAGTACCATCTGCAAAGCATGAACAGCAGCAACAACAATCTTCTAAATTCCAGTCTTTATTCTCCATACGTTTAGCTATACAGTCATCAATTAAATGTTCTGTAGAAGATGGAAGTGTTTCTCCTGTCTTACTATTCCTACACATTACCACATGTACTGCTTGATATATTCCTTGGTCTCCACATGAATCATGATATGCCTTTGAAGTAGAAAAATCCATACAATGCATTTCTAAACAAGCCTTTAACTTTTTTTGCTCCAAACGTCTTTTACATTCATTATAATCATAGCCCATAGTAAAACACTCCTCATTATTTTAATTTTCTAATAATATTTCTCTTGCCACTTCTTCGTTGTTCGATTTTAATATATAAATAATTTGTTTAAGATATTTAAATAGATACTCTAAGTCTTCTTTACTTGTATTAAGACCAAAACTAAAACGTATTGAAGCATAGTGTTTTGTGTTTGCTCCTATTGCTTCAAGTACATGAGAAGTTTTTATCCTTTTTGAACTGCATGCAGACCCAGGAGAAACACTTATACCTATATTATTTAAACTTCTTATAATCGCATGACTATCAAGAAGCGGAAAGCCTATATTTAAATTATTTGGAAGTCGATTTTCAAGAGACCCATTCACAATATAATCTGGTTCAATTTTTTCAATCTCTTCTAAGAAAAACTTTCGTAATTCTAAAAGTCTATTTGATTCATCATTCATTTCATTGTAAGCAAGTTTAGTTGCCATTCCTAAAGCCATTATATGACCTACATTTTCTGTACCAGCTCTAAGTCCATATTCTTGTCCTCCACCATGTATTATTGGAACTAAGCTTAATCCATTTTCTACATATATTCCACCAATGCCTTTTGGAGCATATATTTTATGTCCTGAAAATGTAAGAAGTGAAATTCCCCACTCCTTAGGTTTTAAAAGTATTTTACCAAAAGCTTGTATTGCATCCACCATGAAAGGTATATTATAACCTCTACATATATCTCCTATCTCCTTAATAGGATTTATTGTACCTATTTCATTATTTGCAGCCATTACTGATACAAGTATTGTATTTTCCTTTATAGAATTTTTTATATCTTCTGGTGATATCCTTCCCAATTTATCTACATCTATATAGGTTACCAAAAATCCAAGTGTTTCAAGATATCCCATAGTTCTAAGTACTGATGGATGCTCAATCTTAGTGGTTATAATATGACCTTTTTTATCCAAATACTTAAACGCTATCCCTTTTATAGCCAAATTATTTGATTCAGAACCTGAGCCTGTAAGATATATTTCCTCTGTATCAACCATTAAACAGTCTGCTATTGTCTTTCTGGAACTATTTATAATATCGAAAGTATAATGTCCTTGTACTGTTGAACTACTTGGATTAGCATAGCCATAAACCCCATCATAATAATCTTTAAGTAATTTAACTATCTCATCACGAATATAAGTTGTTCCATTTGAATCTAAGTACACTTCTCTAAAATCATTTGCTTTAATTTCAGCACATGGTTTACATGATTTAGCTTCAGGATTTTTTTTCTTTTCTTCCTCTATATAAGAACCATACTTATCTTCATAATCTTTTTTATTATCTTCATATACAAAACTTATTTTAGATTCTTTAATTATGTTATCAAGTTTAGAAAATAATGTGCTATCTAAAAATTCTTTTTCAACTTCTTCATCTGTATAATCTAAAGCTGGATTCTTTATAAGATATTCAAGAAAACTTTGAACATTTCTACATGTATGCAGATTATGTGCATATGTACTATCTTTTGCAATACTTAATAAAACCTGACTTGATATATTATCTTTTAACCCAAATAAATTTCTAAATTCTACACAATAGCTTTGTATATTTTTAATAATATCCATTTGTATTTGCCTTCTTTCTAATATGATTTAAAAAACATAATACTGACTAGATTTACCAATTTAATCAACTTAAAAAATTTTACTTTCATAGTCCAAAACCATTTCTATTCCATATAATTTCTTACCATCAATATGATTATTTTCTTTAAGAAGCTTCTTTAAATCCTTATCTTTTTTCATTTTTTCTAAATCTATCTTTATACTCCATTTGCCTTTAATATCATTCATATTTAAATTGATATTATTTACCATTCCAATATCTTTATTTAAATTTATTACAGTCTCTTTCATACCTAAATTTTCAATTGTTATGAAGTCTGATTTTATTGGTAAAACAATATCTTTTAATATATCTAACTTCATATATATAGCTTTAACATTAACTTCTCTAAAGAAACTAAGTTGGGATAATGAAATGTCAAAATTAAAACTCTGTAGTTCTTGATTATCACATTCATTTATAAACATATTCCATTCTGTAGAAAATATCTGTTGTAAAGGAAAATAAAGTCCACCTACATATGGATAACTTTTAGATAACAATTCTATAACCTTTTCTTTTAAATTTGAATCCTCAAGAGCTGTATATTTTACATTTATTATTACATCTGATATACTATCAAAATTAAACCTATTCGTTTCTTTTAACATCTCAAGTTCCCAGCTAGAAACAACTCCTGTACCTTCAAATGGTAAGTATCTCTCATCATTAAAATTAAGCAAGAACATTCCACTATCATCAATACCTTTTGATATGGCAATTTTTTGATTAGGCAACCAATTTTCTCTAATACCTTCTTTTGGTTTATTTCCAATTTTATTACCCAACAGGTAAGTTACAACTTCCAATAAAGGTTTTGTAACAACACTATTGTTTTTCTGAACTAATGTAGCTTTAATATTTTGAAATGGACCAACCACTGCTGGCACAGATATAGATATACTCTTAATTTTTCGTAAATAATGTCCAGGGAAATCATAATCAAACATTTTTTCAGTCAATTCAAAACTACATTTTCCAAATGATTTGAGATTTAATAATGCTTCAGGACTAATCATTGCCAAAGATATAGTTTTTTCTACTTCTAGACCCCTCTTATTTTTATTATAATAGGATGCCTCCATCTGACTTAATGCTAATTGAAGTCCTTCACCTGCCAAGAGTCCCTTTCTCATACTATCCCAATTGTTAAAATTTATAAATTTATCATCGCAACCAAATTCAAGTTGATAAGCTTTCTCAGCTACATGAGCCATATTTAATCCTATTTGGTACATTTGCCAATATATTAAACTTATTCTACCTACCATCCAAGAATATAAATCTACATTATTAAATTTATTTTTTAGAATATTATAAACTTCATTACCCTGTAAAATTGTTTTCTTATGTATTTCAAGCTCTTGTTTTGCGCTCTGGACTTTTATTTTAAGAGTCTCAATCTGTTTCTTAATATTCTCAATTTCATAATTAGCTAATTCTTTGTTAAGTGTCCAATCTTCTTCTCTTCTATTATATCCAGCCATTGTTAAAGAACGTTGTGCTTCATAATTTGAGATAGATGCCCCTATTTCTGCTGCACCTGCCATTCCTTCTAATACAGCTCCTAACTGCTGTCCTCCATACGTCATGGCAAAAGGAGAACCTACTTGTGGAACTGCATATCCAATGCTTGAAGATGTTTTAAATATATTTGCATAAACTTGGAAAAATAAGGCTACTCCCATTGCATCTAAATTTGTTTGTTCTTCTTCTGAAAGTCCATCTTTTATTGAATTCTCATAATATGTTTTCTTATGTTCTGCACTCTTAAGGGATTGATCCATTGACTTAATAGTTTCATTTAGCTCTTCTATTTGCTTCTCTTTTGTTACTGTAACCATATTTAAAATATTGTTTTCTTGTATTGAATGAAGCACTGCCATACTTTCTGCATCGTTTTTTTCAATTGTATTTAATAAACTTGTTCCAAGTTGACATATATGCCCTGCAAATTCCTTTGCTTTTTCAATTAGAAATGAAAAACGATAATTAGAAAGTTCTATATCTAGTGATTCTGCTAATGAATTTACATTATTGATTGAACTTGCAACCCTAGAAAGTAATTCTGGTGAAATTGGTGGTTGATATAACTCCAATAATCTCTTTTCACCTTTAATATTCATTGAATGTCTAATCTTATTTAATCTATCATCCACTATATCCCAAAGTTTTATAAGTTCCTCATTTTCTGGTATTCCAAAATAAACATCTATATTATTAAACCCTAAATCAACTTGTATATCTGAATTTATATTAGATATATGATTTTCAAGGTCTATCAGAAATTGAGGTATACCACCTGGACAATCTTTATATTTTGTCTGTATAGACTTAAATGTTTCTACATTTTTTTTGTCATGTCTACCTAAATTAACTGGTCTTTCTCCCAATAAGCTTGATGCTAATATATAAAGCATCGTTGCAGAAGTTATAGATTCCCATGTATCTTGCATAAATTGTTTATCAGCCCACTCTATTATATTTTCTATATATTGAATCACAGTGTACTTTTCATATGCTCCCATTCTTAGTCTAGCAATAGCATGTGGGTTAAATGGGTCATTATTATAAACTTTCATTGCAGGATTACTGTCATCTAAAGTATCTATAAATTCATCTAAAACATGAGTACGAAATAGTTGGAAATTCCAATAACAACTTGATGGTGTAGCTAAAAGCTTATTCATCAATATATTTCTTACCATGATTATCATTTCATTATTTAAACTGCATTCTGTTAAAAAACTAAGTTCTGTATTTAATTTAAATTCTGGGTTTACTCTTCCATTAGCATCAATAATAGGATATGCTGGATTACCTATTTTTTTAGTATTTAAAACTGACAGTACATCTTCAGACATTTTATCAGTTATTATATGCTCAGTTTCTTTTGAAAAAGTATCTTTAACTATTTTTGTTTCTGGATTTGTTGGATTAAATACATATTGATACCATCTTTGCGCTTGAGCATAATTTTGATTATTTCTCAGATTATGAGCTAATAACATCGGTGCATGATAAAAAAGTTCCCAATAGTATTCACCATAAAGCCCATCAAAATCTACCTGTACACCATCAATTGCACTTGGATAGTTTATATAATCTTTATTTGGTTCAAATCTATCAAAAGGTAAAACAGGAACAACTGGTATATTTTGAGAATTAGTACTAAGAAGCATATCAATTCCACCTATAAATATACGTTTTTGTAATATTTTTGTTGCACCTGTTGACAGTCTAGTTATATTAAATTTATATTTAGATAGGTCTGACATATTCTTATCTTCATATAAATTTTCATATTTAAGTGTTACTGGTACAGGTGAATGAACTAGTTTTTCATAAATATCATAAATCTGATTTACCTTAATAATACCTTTCTCTATTTGATTTTTTAGAATCAACTTAACATCTGGATATGTTAAATTATTTCCATCTGCTCTACCATGTGAATCTATAATTTTATAATACTCAAAAGTATTGTAAATAGTTTCTGATACACTCTTACTAATATCCTTATTTACAAAACTATATTTATTTACTATTGGAAAATTCATCAACATCCTATAGATAGATTTTTTTGTTGTGTCATCCAACTGAGCATTACTCAATATTATTTCTATTATGTTGTAATCTATATTCGAAACTTTAACTATATTATTTTCATCCAATAACCCATAATTTTTCAAAAGTTTTATACATTTTATTGATTTATCATAGTTAAGACCAAGTGATAAAAAAGAACTTACACTTGCTGGTGGTCTTGTAATTATTAGCCCATCTGATAACATGCTAAACCTTGGAACTGAAATTTTATCCTCTGGAGAAATCATAAATGTTTCATCTACATTGTCAAATACAAAAGAACCAACTTGGTTATATATAGGCATAACAGAAATATCCTTTTGATTTATATTATTAAATATATTTAAACCACCAACATGGCTAAACAATACTTTTTGTATATCTAAAAGTTGATTAGGACTAATTTCTTTTGATACAATCCTATTTATAAGCACTATTTCCAAATCTAATGTACTGAGATTTGATTTTAATATCTTACCATTATCATCAATTATCTTACTTGTTTTTAAATCATTAAAAATCTTACTTGATAAACTAAATTCAATTGTATCTGATGTAAAAGAATCTGACTCAACAAAGCTTTCCTCTATTTGATGCGATAAGTCTTTCATATCGGATAGATAATTATCATAAATTACACTTTGAGAATAAATAATCCCAAGCTTATTATTAAATTTATCTATAATAGGTTTATAAGGTATTTGATATTTATTTTGTGAGTATCTATCAACCAATAAAAATTCATTTTTTAATAATAGTGGTTCATTGTTCATATTCATATTAAATGAATATTGATGTTGAATAGGTAAGTAACCCGTATTATTTGCTAAAACCAATCTATTAAAACTTTCCCCTATTTCACTTAACTTGGATTCAAAACAATACTTATTTGTACCATCATCATTGATTTGCTTTATTTCAATTACCTTTCCAGATTGATTTGCAAATGGTCCATAAAGTATATTTATACGCTCAAAATCCTTGGATTTTTTATCAAACGCTTTAAAATTAGATGCATTAACGGAAAATGCATTTACTTTAAGCCAAGAAATACTATCCATTTCAAAAATATTTTTAAAAGGCAGTTGATTTTTTATTGAATCCTTGTCAGAGTAATCAGTGTAATATACCAAATCTTCTGATAATATATTTTGAGGATTTACCCACTTCTGTTGAATATTTAAAAACGAATAGTACATATCCATTTTAAATGTTTTGCTATTATTAGATTTACTTACTGAGCCCACCACATCTATGGATGTACTTTGATTTTCTTTTAATTCCACCCAGAATATGAATAGTTTGTTAAATGCAAATACTGGAGTTATATAGTGTGAATTTATAGCTAAATCTATTTTTTTCCATTCAGTCCAAGGCATCCCCTCTTCTTGATAACAATAATAATATATATATGGTTGTTGACTTGTTCGTCCAAATAAAAATAAGGTACAAACATCTCCACGCATTGAATCTTTATATGTACAACGATATGAACTTGCTATAGTCAATTTTGATATATTTGAAAATTCTTCTATATAATCATTATAAATTGTCTCTATATATGCATCTGTTATTTCAGATTGAGATAATGCACTTTCTAACTTATTAAATATTTCTGACTTTGTATGTCTTATTGATGGTAATAAATAATTTTCTGGATACACAAAAATTTTTCTATTCGCTTCCCACATTCTATAATTCATAATCCAGGACCACCAAGATTCAGGTATATTTAGTGACTCTACTCCTTTTTCCATTTTTAATCTACATCTTTGAAGATAAAGTTGAGTAGCATTTAATGCTTCTACTATATAAGAAATCTGCGTAGAATCATCCATTTCTACATCAATTAATAAATACTTATAGACATCATTTGATGTTTTAATATCTACAAACTTTTTATTGAGAGTATACAAAGTGATACTAAGCAAAATATCTCGTTTAGAACCTTCTATAATTGCTTGTAATTTTGTATTTATCGATTTCCATTCTTCTATACTGTATGTCCCTTTTACTTTTTGTACTGCCATATTCGAAATGTCAACATATTTAGTCCAATTTTTTTCTTCATCCAAACCTGATAATGTAAGAATATTGTCTATAAATGCATTATCAGACTTTAATTTATTAACTATGTCAAAACAGCTTTTTAGTTTTTTTATCAAAATCACTAAATTTTGTTCTTTTGAAAATTGCTTCGATATTAACTCATCTATTTGAGATTTATTCCAATTAGTTGCTATTGACAGATATTTTGTACTATTTGTTTCTTTTTTTGCGCTTGATTCAATAAAATTAAGCATGTCATAATCTACATCATCAAAAGTATATAAATACTCATTAATCAAATAAAAATTCATAATATTATCTATAGAATACAACTTAAAATCATTTTGGAAACCATAATAGTTCGGATACTTAATAATACTTTCAACAAGCTTATAATCTGGTGCTATCTTAGTTACTAAGTTAATCCATCTTGAACAACATCTTAATACCTCTATAACATAAAACTTATATTTCTCAGGGTTAGAATAGTTTATAAATGCTTCTGTCCAATATTTTATACCCTCAGGTAAAACAATTGACTTTTTAAACACAATCACTAAATATTTTAATAACTCTTTTTCTGTACCTAGATAAGCAGACATCATTTCTATAATTTCATTTTCTATATCTAAACTTGAATCTTTTTTTATGCTCATACATAATGACTTTAACCAATTATCAATACTATCTTCTTTGAATATTTGCTTTACATACTGACTTTCTTCTCCATTTATAAAATAGTTAAAGTTGTATACGTTGATTTTAGAATTTTCTATAAAACTTACAACATTTTTAATGCAATAAATATCATCAATAGAAAAAACCTTTTTAGTATCTAAGTGGCATAGCTTAAGCAATATTATATAGGTTTCAATTTTCATTTTAAATTTTCTTGCAAGTAATGAGTGTCTATATAAAGCTGATAAATTATCTACAGTTAATTCTATATCTGCATTTAAATCTATGTTTGCATTTTCTTTAAAAATTGTGATAGCTAAAAAATTTAAATCTTCAATTGACATAATTAAGCTACTGGAAAGCCATCTTGAAATTTTAATATTATTTTCATCAATTTTAGCAGGATTCCAAAGTTTTAAATTGTCTATATATAGAGGGTTTAGTTTATTGTTTTTAGGATGATATGTAGACTCAGTTTTTTTAGTTTTACAATTATTATATATGACATCAAAAGGTACTTTTGACTTTAATAAGTCATTGCCTTCTCCATATGTTTTTATTGGAGCAATAAGTGCACATAAATCTATTACATCAAGTTCCATATCGCTCGATAATTTTAATAAACGGGATATATCTGTAATAGTTTTTTTTGATATTTCTATATTTTTATCATAATAATGAATTGAGTTTATCATCCAGTCTAAATCCATAAAATTTAAAGAAGTTACTTTACTTAGTCTTATAAATCTATTTAATCTATCGAGAACATCATTATTGATGTTTTTAATTGAATTTGATAGATTATTATTTTTATTTTCCTTATTGTCATCAATATACAAATATTTTTTGTCTAAAAGACCTTGATTTATATAAAAATTATGTGCTATATTATTATCTTTTTCGTTCTGTGAAACATTTTGCATTAGTAATTCTTCAAGTTGATTATATTTTAATTGTGTTACTTTTAGTAATGTTTGTGTATTATTTAATTCTGCTAATTTAGCTTTATCACTCATACCATAATAGTTTGCTAATTGATTATCATCTTTAAAACTCTGTGTTAAAATATTATACTGTTTTAATGAAATACCTAACCTTTCTCTCTCAACTTCGTTTTGTTCTATATCCCAAGTTTCATATATGTCACTCAAATTTAAATTTTCTTGATTTAGATATACTCTTATCTGCTCCAAGTTTAAATTAAATGGGAGATTAAATGGATACACAGTTTTTGTAGCAAGAACCTCAAATATACTTGTGTCTTTTGTATTAAATAAAGTTTTAATACAATCATACAAACGTTCATTTACTATTTTTAGATATGGAACAAGATTATTTGCATTTTCACATGTAAGAGGTATCTCTTGTAAATCAGGCCTTCTATAATTTAAACTCAGGTCTTTATCAATAGTATGCTCATTTGGTTTAGTTATATATTTATCTATTATTCTCATTAAATCTACGAAATACGCAGCAGGTCCAAATATTGATTTACAATCTTCACAATCACAAAAATCTAAATTTCCGAACATCTCTTGGTAACTAGGTAATTTTTCAAAATATCTAATTGTATCATCACCTATTGTATTTACTTTGAGATTTCTAAAATATGGAGATGCAACTGTTGTTTTTATATTTACTAAGAGATTCATTACTTTATTCTGTATTGATATTGCATTTTTATAAATTTTCCTAGCAGTTTCTTTGCTTATTTCTAGTTTAGTTGAATATGTATTAACAAAATACTCTTCTTCCATACTTGCAATTTGTTGAGCTGATATTAAATCATTTTCAATCAACTTTGAATGTATACCTTCTGACGCATGCAATTGATGTAATCTTTTTTGTATCATAAGGTTTTTTAAAAACACTTCTTTATTAACTCCATCTAAATTTAATTTATCTAAAGTTTCTTTTTTATGTAACTCAATATCCGATAATTCAAAATCTGGATTATTACCATAAAAAACATTGAGTTGCTCTTTTTGTGTCAGCTTGTCCTTATCCATAGTATTCTCCTTTCTAAATTTATATTATACACTTAAAACTTTTTTTAACTTATAACCAACCTTACTAGCAACAAAGTTAAGAAATAATGGAGCTAATATTACAGAGGCAACATATCCTAATTTTTCAAGTGTACTTAAAATCTTTCCATACCCTTTAACAGTTTTACTTTCATACCAAGTGTTCCACCACTTACTATTACTTATCCATGGAGCTTCAACTTCTCTACCTTCTTTATAAAATTTTATGTTTTGCATAAAATTTGCATCATTACGTCGTTTATATATAAATCTAAGCTCTCTTTCTGTATAGCTTCTTTTTTCATGAGTATTGTAGCATATACTTCTTATATTCAATCCATCTAACACAAACCTTATAGTTTTTCCTGATGCAACAGTAAACAACATTCCTGCTTTACACCCAGATATGATTCTTCTTTTTATTGAAGAAGGGCTACTATCTCTAGGTAATTTACTTCCTAAAAAATTATGCTCTAGAAAAGCCATAAATCTAGATACAATAGGAGTTCTTATAGTCATCCCATTAATTGCTACTTTACCTTGACCATAAGTCTCACCTCTTTGCACTCCCAAAAACAAGTTATTCATATTGTCCACTACTATGGGTCCTACACCTAAACGGCTACGTCCATTAGCTGCTCTAACTTCATTCATATAAATATCTTTAGACCTTGATTCATGCAATCCGTAAAGTAAATCATCTCTTTCAAAGGTAAAATTATCACCTATATCCATTCCAAAATCATCACTATATCTAATAGGATTATTTATAGTAAATGTGTATAAATTTAAACCATTCACTTTACCAGCAGGGTCAGCTGAAACCCATCTCCCAATATGAGACGCATAATACCTTTCCCCATAATAATATAGTCCTGTCGATAAATCTCTCTCTTTTGCTGAATACCTGTATTCCTTTAGATTAACTTCTCTATCATCTTCTCCTAAAATCAGAGCTGTTCCACCATATGGATAGTATTCCTCATAAGTTATTAGTTCTGCATTTTCATTTATCTCTACACAATATGAGCCATTACTATTATCTAACTGATATTTAAAAAAGTACTTATTAGTATTTTTAGTCTCTCGTTGTCTTTCATCAATATTCCAGAAATAGATCATTGATATACATTTCTTATCATCCATTACCTTTATAGATTTTCTACTTAAAATTATAGTTTCATTTTTATTATTTATCCTCTTTATCTTTTTAATTTCAAAATTACCAATATAAAATTTTTCTTCTATCTCAAAAATATTTGTATTTATCTTTCTTTCACTAACTTTTCTTACACGTTGACCATTTGCATCATATATATAATAATCACTATCACATATTTCATCTTCTCTAGTTAAAGTATCTACATGAGATATATTATTTTTGTAATTCCAGCAAATTTGAGAAATAGTTTCTAAGTTTCTCATATTACCATTTTCATCAAAATTAGTTTCATAATATAATTCATCTTTATTTCCATACTTGATGCCACGAGAATGATTTGATTTTTTATCAATATCAATAGATTTAATCCATGTTAAACTATCTGATATATGCTTTATAGATACTAAATTTTCTGAATCATCATATCCGTACATCTCTCTATAATTTTCAATTTTTTCACTATCATTTATATGTAATGTTCCTAGTTTAATGTATTTTGAATTTCCAAAGCCACAACCTGATTTATCTGCAATAACACCTGAATGTTTCCTCCCAGTTGCATTAATTAATTGATACATAGCATCGTATGTGTACTCCATTACAGGACTTATTTGTTTTTTGCTTTTTAATATTGCTTCCAAAGAACTATCTATTATAGTCATAACATTTCCACATGGGTCAAATATATATTTTAACTCTTGAAATGTGCTCATCTCATTACCTTTATCTGCCTCATTTTTATTTATTGTCCTTATAGACTTAATTCCTCTCAACCTATAATCTATATCATCGTAAGTATACTGAGTAATTAAACCATTATTCATATAAATCTTAGTTCTTTGCTTATTTGCATTGTACTCTATATCTTTTATAAAATTGTATTCTTTGTTTTCTTCAGATAAAAATACATCTACACCATTTAATAGACCTAATTGATTATACTTGGCTTTATATATACTTAAATCTGGTGTAATTTCTATTTTTAATCTTTCAAGTGCATCATACTTATATTTAGTATGAAATACATCTTCTTCAAGCTGAACACTACTTATTTTATCCCAATTAATTTCATTCTTATAATCGGAAGCAAACTGTCTACTAACACTAATAGCCTTACCATTCAAATCATAAATATCTGAGATAGCTATACCTGCACTATCATAATGTTTATAAATTTTGCCTATTAGGTTCCTACTTTTCACCTTTTTAATATCTTGATTATAAAATTCTCCATAAACATACTTTTCTACAGTTTGATTTATGTTTAGACCACTTTCACATCTTCCATCAACATAAATTTCTTTAATTCTTTGTAGATTATCATAATATATTTTTTTATGAAAACCTCTTAAGTCCCATAAATGTGTAGGCTTATTATACATATTTAATAGGTTTAACTTTATACCTGCATCTGCACTTTCTACATAAATTTCATTACCTTTCATATCATAAAAATACTTAAAATTACAAAAATCTGTTTTTTCACTAATGTTTGAATAATACAATCTTGCATCTACACTACGCTTAATCTTACCAGTTACATCTATATCATTAAACGTTGTTAGACAACTCTTTTTCATAAAATCTATTAACTCATTACTGCAACTTTCATATTTCTCATCTATCTCTAATTTAAAATTACTACTATATGGTTGAAATTTTTCAGATACCCATCCACTTAAAATTTTGTTTTCTTGAATCTTGCTTGGTTTTATATATTCCTTACCCAAAAGCTCATTCCATATATCATCTACACTTATACCTCTTTTACAAGCTATCTCTTTAAATGAATCCTTATAAACTTCACCTAGGTTATCCCTTATAAATAGATATTGATTTCCCATATTATCAAATACTTTTTTTTCAGGGGTATTATAAAATTTACTAGCTTTTAAAAGTGCTTTTTTCTCATATTCTTGTTCTACAGTAGGATTTTCAGGATAATTATTTATATATTCATTGAAATAATCTGAATCTACTAATGTGTCATTTTCATCATAGTGAATTTCCTCCCATGGAGAATACTTAACTTTAGTAAATACATTCTTTACTATAGAACATTTTGATGGTATACCTTTAGCTTTTTCAATCTTCACAACCCTAAGAATTGAATCATAATAAATAACTTCTGATGCAGTTAATATATTATCTAGATATTTTTGTTGTTCATATTCAGAAGTTGATGAAAAATATGGCTTAAACTGCTTTATAGGTTTTCCCTTATTGTTGTACACTACTCTTCCGGACACTTGCCAACGTTCATCCACATACCCAGTTGATACTTCTCCTAACTTGTTATATATAAGATTTCCTTTGTTATATAAGATTGCTTTTCCTGAATCAACTTTAGTTTTTTGTTCTATATTTCTACCAAAACCATCTGAAAAACCTATATTAATTTGAACCTTATCTTCTTCCTTAGTTTGAATCTCACTTAAATAATTCTCTCTTACAAGTTGAATAAAGCAAGCTGGTTTTTTATTATCACTCCATTCCCACAAATCATAAAAGAAAAATTCAGATGCCATTTGTAAATATTTTTGATTATTTTTTATAACCTCTTTAAACGTAGCATTCTCTAAATATTTATATATATCTAAATCTCCGTTTCCCTGAAAACTTTCGTCAACAATACCATAGTTAGATTTTGCAATTACCATTGCTAATGGATCAAAAATAACTTGATATATATTACCATTTATATCTTTCAATTGTTTTGGTAAAGTAGTTATATAGTCAATTATAAACTCTGATTCATTTGATATTTGCTCAGACAAATATTCTCCTATTTTAATTGGAAATAATCTATATTCATCATACTCAATATATTTTTTACAATATAATTTTGAATCTTTTTCTATAAATAAATTTTCATTTGATATAGGCATAAAAAATCCATTTTCTTCTCTAGTAAAATAACTTTGAACAAGCCCTCTATTCCACCAATAATTTTCTTTTTTGATATAACCACAATCTTGAACTAATATATTATCATTTATCCTATCCGCAAATATATCATTTACTAAAGTTTCTGGCATAACAGCAAATTCCTGATGATGAAGTAACGCTTTATCAGTTATCTTTCCTAAATCCAGTAAATTATCCTGATGCTCATTCCAAAAATATTTTCTATCACAAGAAATACATCTAGCTTGTACTCTTCCTTTTTTGAAACTTTCATTGTAATTTACTACATTACAAAAAGATTCATTTGTTATTGTTTTGATTTCATCATATGAAAAATAGATTTTTCCATTTAATGATACTTCTCCTATCTCAAATAAACTATGTTCATATGCAATTCCAATTAAATTAAAATCTTCAGTTTCATTTATAAATTTTGTACATTCTGCTGTTATATTAAGGTTGTATTGTTTACTATAAACACTATTTTGGTTTATTATTTTAAACCTTCTTGGGTAATATACTTCACAAGATTTTTCTATATTACCAAACTTATCTACATCTAATATAAATTTGTGTGCTATACGTGGGTCTTTTACTAATCTTTCATAATTGTATGTTATACACTCAGTTGGATGAGAATAAAACACACCAAAATTATTTTCTATTTTATCTTGAAGCTTTACTATCTTAAAGTTAGTTTCAGACACAGTATATGGTATATCTGAAATTTCTATATCACTATCTAATCCATAAGTTTCTTCACGCAAAATTTTTCCAGCTAAAGAGATATATGCCTCTATCAGTTCTTCTGAATCTTTTTTGTTAATAGAACTATCTAATATAATATCTGGTAGTACATAGGCATCCAAATCTTCAGAAAAAAAGTCTTCTTCATTAAGTTTAGATATATTTTCTAATTGATCACAACACCCTGTATGATACCATTTTTTTATATAAGTAGTAGGTACTATGAGTGGATTTTCTAGACTTGAATTAATCTTTTCTGAGTTCCAATTTTCAACAAACCCAAATCCTCTAAACTTTCGTTCCACATAATCATAATAACCAGAATGATATTTGTAATATTCTGTAAATTTAGATTCTGAAATCTCATCAATAAACTCTATCTTTTCCACTACATGTAGTGGAAATGGTAACTTTGTCTGCCATTCTTTACCTAAAGCCCTATCTTCAAGATAAAACTTTACAGAACTAGAATAAGTTATATTTGTCAACATACCTAAAGAATTATCTATATTAGTTAATAAATATGGCTTTGAGTTATTTGTAAAATCATAAACATAGTGCTTTATTATTTCTCCTACCTTTGTAAATATCATACAAGAAGCTCCATTTCCATTTACATCTTCAAAGTTTATTTGGTCAAACTTTGAGTAATTCTCTGGTAATGGTATTGATATTGCATCACTAAATCTATTGCCACTTAAATTTAGATATATATCTACTCTATCTAAATATACATAACACATATCCATAGTTCCCGAACCATCAATATCTGCAAAATGAATTCTTGATATATCCAAATCTTCATCAAACTTTGGTGCATTTCTCAACAATATTTTTTCTCCAAAATTACCATGACCACAATTTGGCCAACATTCAAAACATCCATTTCGGACTCTAATTCTATGATAAAGACCGTCTCCAAGTACATTACCAAATCCAATAAATTCATTTATGTTTTCACTATTCTTATATGGAAATTCTCCTGAACTTATTCTATTTCCAAAATCAATTCTATTTGCTCTACTAAAACCACTTTTTTTAATAGATGAATACACATTTAGGTAATCATCTCCAAATATAGCAATATCTATTAGTCCTCTTCCATTTATATCAACCATTTCTTTTCTACTGCTTCTTGTAAATTCCATAGGAAAATATTCAAAATCCATATATTGTTTCCAATCTCCATTACTTTCACACTCATAAAATCCTGCTCTTTCTGTTTTTGAAACAATAAAGTTCAATTTGCCATTACCTTCAAGACTCATTAAAAAATAATTAGAGGAAGTTAAATCTTTTTCAATAGGAAACTTAATTGGTTTTTCTAAAAATCCATATTTTCCATCTCCTTCTGCTCTCCAAAAAAATGTAGACTCTTCATTGCTCATTAAAATTCCTGGTAAACCATCACCATAAATATCTATAAAATTAAACTCAGTTTTTTGTAAATATCCTTGTAAATTAGAATCATCTTTTGTTTTTAATAAATTGAATTTTTTATTATTTGGATTAAAACTAGAATATCCTAACTTTATTGGAGGCATAGATTTTAAAAAATAACTATTATCTTTATTCCTTCTGTATCCTTTCAGTTGAACTTCTGATAGCATAGACATTTGCAGTGTTTCTTCATATTTTAAGTTAGTTACATTTACAAGGCATGGTATCTCTCCAAGTTCATTTTCAAATTTATGAAACATTAATATATTTCTACAAAGCCTACAAATTCTTATTTCAAATCCACTTCTATATGACGAAAAAGAATCTTTTCTCACTTTCCACATATTTGTATATACATATGGATTCGACTGACTCGTTTTTAATAAAGTATCTTCTAATTCATATTCACCATAATCAAAGACCACTTCAAAGGCCCATTTTTCTTTTTTTTGTTTATCAAAATAGTTCCCATATCTTATTTTATGTATATATTTATATGAATCAAATCTTCTATCTACATAATTAGATTTATCTATTATATTTTCATTATTTTCTTGTTTATAAATATACTCAATTTTATTTCCTTTTGAATCAAAACTTTCTTCAATAAGCCACATAAATATTTGACTGTCATTGTTTGGATTTGCAACTTTTGAATTTAAAGACTTGCCATAGATTGATGTAATGTTATCTTTTGTAGTAATTTTCCAATAAGAACTCTCTTTACTCTTCCAATATTCTATTCTTGAAAAGTCTCCTTCTACTCTAGGTAAATATGAAGTCACTTCCCATGAGGAATTTAAATTTTTTGATTTCTTCATTTGTTTTCTATTATCACATGTTTTTACAAGTTCTGATGAATTAGATAATATAAACTTATCCAAAATATCCTCATATGTAGGCACACCCTTCTCCGTATTTCTAGATATATAAGGCAATGAAATAGAAAATCCTAATCCAAATGGACCATTCCCAGCACCAGAGTTATAATTTAAAGAAATATCTGGTTCAAAACCTCGACCTTTTGAAGTTTTTATTGGTATAGAAAAATTTCCAACTCCTGTAAATGGATTTGAACTAAAAGTCTCACCCATACCTTTTATTGCACCACCACCTTTAGGCATAGATACTTCACCTATAGAAATTGTTCCATTGTTAAACACACCTTTATTATTACTTTCCATATGATTAACACCGCCTATAATTTCATTAGATTTTCTTTTTATATCTTTTTTTCTAAATTTTCTGATAAATTATACTATAAAGTATATAGATATTTAAAAGAATATTCAACAATTTATGCGTAACTGGTCGTCTAAAATGTACATTTGGTCAAAACAATTATTTTATAAAAAAAAGTTATATAGTTAATACCTGCCACAAAGCTCACGTTAAAAAACATAAGTATTTTTGTCATCAACTACATATTTTACATACTCAAAATTAAAAATAGCCAATATAAAAATCATATTATATTAATTCAAAATCTTATAACTAAATAATTTAGATTCTAAAGAATATGATTACATTATATTGGCTATTTTAACTACTTTTTCTTAAACATATCTTCTATTTTCTGTCCGAATGTTTTTTTCTTTTCGTGGACGTTCGACCCGCACTCCTTCGCAAATTCTCTTAACAGATCTTTTTGCTTATCATTTAATTTTTTAGGAATCTCGACTACAACTTTGACATATTGGTCTCCTCTTGAATTACCTCTAATTCTAGGAATTCCTTTTTCTTTAAGTCTAAATACAGTTCCAGTTTGTGTTCCTTCTGGCACACTATACTTAACTTTTCCATCCAAAGTAGGTACTTCTATTTCATCACCTAAAGTTGCTTGAACAAATGTAATTGGCATCTCAAAGTAAATATCATTTCCATCTCTAGTAAACAATGGATGAGATTTTACATTAACTACAATGTATAAGTCTCCTCTTGGAGCACCTTTTTCTCCCACTTCACCTTGACCAGCAAGTTTTATCATTTGACCATCATCTATACCTGCAGGTATATCTACTTCTATAGTCTTAACTTTTCTTGTGTTTCCAGTTCCATGACATTTGCTACAAGGAGATTCAATTACTTCTCCAGTTCCATTACAAGTACTACAAGGTCTTGAGCTTGCTATATTTCCAAATGGAGTTCTTTGAACAGTTCTAACTTGACCAGTTCCATTACAAGTTGAACAAGTTTTCTTTGATGTTCCTGGTTTTGCTCCAGTTCCATCACACTCATCACATTCTTCACTTCTATTTAGCTTTATAGACATTTTTTTACCAAATGCAGCTTCTTCAAAAGATATAGTAACATTTTGTCTTATATCTGCACCACGTTGTGGACCTCTTCTTCTTTGTCTTCCACCTCCGAAGCCCCCTCCAAAC
Source organism: Clostridioides sp. ES-W-0018-02 (assembly GCF_020658175.1). Lineage (NCBI taxonomy): Bacteria > Bacillati > Bacillota > Clostridia > Peptostreptococcales > Peptostreptococcaceae > Clostridioides > Clostridioides sp. ES-W-0018-02. The sequence goes on from NZ_JACVVY010000001.1 coordinate 1,201,500, forward strand.
ATGTCACCAAATATATCTCCAAACATATCTTCAAATCCACCAAAGCCTTGGCCATTAAATCCACCTTGGCCTCCAAAGCCTCCTTGACCATTTAGCCCATCATGTCCAAATTGGTCATAAGTCTTTCTCTTTGTATCATCTGAAAGTACTTCATAAGCTTCATTTATTTCTTTAAACTTTTCTTCAGCCTCTTCATCACCAGGGTTTCTATCTGGATGGTACTTCATTGCTAACTTTCTGTAAGCTTTTTTTATCTCTTGAGCTTCTGCACCTTTACTGATACCTAAGACTTCATAATAATCCCTTTTTGTACTCAAAAATTGACACCACCTTCATTTTACAAAACGATAGCTTGTAGAATAATAAACTACAAGCTATCATTAATTCTTATATTCTACTTTAAGTTATATAATCTATGATATATTATATTCTTTATGATGTATATTGTCCATATATCTTTAATATCTATATGATTTTCATAAATAATCTATTCTTCAATTATCATTTGATGTTATATTATATAGCTTATTTATCTTCATCTACTTCTTTAAAGTCAGCATCTACTACATTGTCATCTTTAGGTCCATTATCTTGAGCTTGCTCTGCACCTTGTGCTGCTTGTTGTTCTTGAGCTGCCTTTTGGTACATTTCTTGAGATACTTTTTGGAACTTAGTCATTACTTCTTCTGTAGCTTTCTTAAGTTCTTCTGCTGTAGCATCTTGATTATCTTTTACAACTTTTAAGTCTGCTATTGCTTTTTCTATATCTTCTTTATCACTTGCACTTATTTTATCTCCAAGTTCATTTAAAGTTTTTTCAGTTTGATATATAGTAGATTCAGCTTGGTTAAATGCTTCTATTTTCTCTTTTTTCTGTTTGTCAGCTTCAGCATTCATCTCAGCTTCTTTTATTTTTTGTTCTATATCTGCTTCTGATAAATTAGTATTTGATGTTATAGTTATTTTTTGTTCTTTTCCTGTACCTAAATCTTTAGCTGAAACATTAACTATACCATTTGCATCTATATCAAATGTAACTTCTATTTGAGGTATTCCCCTTTGTGCTGGTGGTATATCAGTTAATTGGAATCTTCCTAAAGTTGTATTGTCATAAGCCATACTTCTTTCACCTTGAAGTACATGTATATCAACAGCTGTTTGGTTATCAGCAGCAGTTGAGAATACTTGAGATTTCTTAGTTGGTATTGTAGTGTTTCTTTCTATTATCTTAGTCATTACATTACCCATAGTTTCTATACCAAGAGATAATGGAGTAACGTCTAGTAATAATAAGTCTTTAACATCTCCTGCTAAAACTCCTGCTTGTATAGAAGCTCCTGCTGCAACACATTCATCTGGGTTTATACCTTTATGAGGATCTTTTCCTATAAATTTCTTAACAGCATCTTGAACTGCTGGTATTCTTGTAGAACCACCAACTAGTAATACATCATCTATTTCACTTGTAGAAAGTCCTGCATCTTGTAAAGCTCTCTTAGTTGGTTCCATAGTTTTTTCAACTAAACCTCTAGTTAATTCTTCAAATTTAGCTCTTGATAAATCTATATTTAAATGCTTTGGACCTTCTGCTGTAGCAGTTATGAAAGGTAAGTTTATGTTTGAATTCATTGTTGATGATAATTCTTTCTTAGCCTTTTCTGCTGCTTCTTTCAATCTTTGAAGAGCCATTTTATCATTTCTTAAATCTACACCTTCAGCTTTTTTGAATTCATCTGCTAAATAGTCTATTACTATTTGGTCGAAGTCATCTCCACCTAATCTATTGTTACCAGCTGTAGCTAAAACTTCAAAAGTACCATCACCTATTTCAAGTATAGATACGTCAAAAGTTCCTCCACCTAAGTCAAATACTAATATTTTCTTTTCTTGGTCTAATTTATCCATACCATAAGCAAGAGCTGCTGCTGTTGGCTCGTTTATTATTCTCTTAACATCTAGCCCTGCTATTCTACCAGCATCTTTAGTAGCTTGTCTTTGAGCATCTGTAAAGTATGCTGGAACAGTTATAACTGCTTCTGTTACTGTTTGTCCTAAGTAACTTTCTGCATCTGATTTTAATTTTTGTAATATTATTGCTGATATTTCTTGTGGAGTATATGATTTTCCATCTATATTCACTTTGTAATCAGTTCCCATGTGAGTTTTTATTGAAGTTATTGTTTTATCTGCATTTGTAACTGCTTGTCTTTTTGCAGGTTCTCCAACTATTCTTTCACCATCTTTTGTAAATGCCACTACTGATGGAGTAGTTCTCATACCTTCATTATTTGCTATTATTTGTGCTTCTCCACCTTCTAATACTGCAACACATGAATTTGTTGTTCCTAAATCTATTCCTATTATTTTTCCCATGACTAAAAATCCTCCTTGAGTAATTGTATAATTAAATTTTACTTATTTGTGTATTTTATATTAGGCTAAATATTTTAACCTTAATTTATATACTTAGCAAGAAACTTTAACCATTGAAGGTCTTATAACTTTAGTTCCTAGCTTATATCCTTTTTGAAGTACCATCACTATTTGATTTGCTTCTACTCCATCTACACTCTCTTGCATAACTGCTAGATGTAAGTTTGGGTCAAATTCCTTAGATTCTGCTTCTATTTCTTCTACTCCAAATTTTACTAGAGTATCTATTAATTGTTTATGTACAAGGCTTATACCCTTATACATAGTATCTTCCTTATCTTCACATGCATCTAAGGCTCTTTCCATACTATCTATAACTGGTATTAACTCAGTTATTATTTTCTCATTTGCAAACACACCAATTGTTTCTTTTTCTTGTTGAGTTCTTCTTCTATAGTTTGCATATTCGGCTTGAAGTCTTTGATATTTGTCATTTAATTCATCTACTTCATCTTTTAATTTTTTTTCTGCTAATTTAGAATTTATATCTGTTACATTTTCATCATCAGCTTTTTCTTCATCAGTTTTTTCGCTTGACTCTTCACATTCTTCATTAACAACTTCATCTTCTAACTCTACTTGAGTTTCAGATTCTTGGTTAATAGAAGTATCATTTTCTTCTTTTACTTCTTGTTGCTCATTTTTTTTATCCAAGACTTTACACCCCTCAATTTAAAATTTCTTTACTTTCTATTAATTAATAAACTCATATAATTTATTATAGAGTAAATTCTAGCGTAATCCATTCTTGTAGGTCCTATGAAGCTTATTCGCCCAACTAAGTCTCTGTCTACATTATAAGTTGCTGTAACTATACTACAATCCTGTGCCAATTTACAATCATTATCACTACCAATTATTATATTTAGATTTTCTTTTTGTATTCCCTTTGATTTAATTATGTCAGCTATTGTTTCCTTTCTTTCTAACATATTTAAAAATGACTTTGCTTTTAACACATCATTGAATTCTGGATAACTAAATATATTAGTGGCTCCATTTAATGATAGAGAAAAATCTTCTTCTTCCATATTTGAGTTTAGGGCATTTAAAAGTTCATCTATAAACCCTGAATACTCACTTATTTCATATTTAATAAAAGCAATCAGATTATCATCTAAATCTGTTATACTTTTTCCTAAGAGCTTCTTTGTAAGATTATCAGAAATCAAATTTAACTTAGATTGATCTAAATATACATTAGTTGTAAGGTTAGCTTTTTTTAAGTCCCCTTTATCTGTTACAACTATAAGTAAAATATTATTGTCATGCATAGCAACTAACTGTATATGCTTTATGACGCTTTGATTTATTAAACTCTTAGTAACTGCTACAGTTGTGTAGTTAGTTAATTGAGATAATAGCTTAGACGTTTCATGAATTAATTCTTTTATATGATTTATGTTATGATTCATACATTGTTCAATAAGAATCTTATCATTATCATCTAATTCACTTTTACTCATAAGAGAGTTTACATATAACTTATAGCCTTTTTCAGATGGAACTCTACCCGCAGAAGTATGTGGCTGAATTAAATATCCTAATTCTTCAAGGTCAGCCATTTCATTTCTTATGGTGGCAGCACTAACACCTAAATCATGCCTTTTAGATATTGTTCTAGAACCTATAGCTTCAGCTGTTTCTATATAATCTTTAACTATAGCTTTGAGGATATTTAATTTTCTTTCATTTAATTCCATATTATTATACCTCCTAGCTGTTAGCACTCACTAAGTTCGAGTGCTAAAAAGATTATATATATTATATACCATTATAAATTTATTTTGTCAACACCCTAAAAATCATTCCATAAATTCTATAAATATACTATTAGATATTTCTCTTCCCTTTTGAGTTAATTGTATTCCCTCAAAGCTTTGGTTTATAAGGTCTCTAGCTAGTAACATTTCTATCTGCTTACTGTATTTTTTTCTAAAATCTATTCCAAAATTTTTTTCAAAATCTTTAAATTTTATTCCCTTATTCATTCTAAGGCCCATAAATATCTTTTCTTCTATCATATCTTTTATAGAAAGATTTTCACTATCTTGTATTGGCTTCTCTCCTTTAATCAGACTTAAATGATAATCCTCTAAAGATTCTAAATTATTATATCTATTATTATCAATATAACCAGAAGCTCCTGCTCCAAGACCTATATAGTGTTCACATTCCCAATATAAAATATTATGTTTACAATTATAGCCTTCTTGTGAGTAATTTGATATTTCATATTGATTGTATCCTTTTGATTTTAAATAGTTTATTGTATACTCATACATTTCTATATCTATATTTTCATCTATAAGGTCAAATTGATTATTTTCATACATATTATACAGTTCAGTACCTTCTTCTAATATAAGAGAATATGCTGATATATGTGCTGGATTTAAATCTGTAACTTTTTCAAGAGTTTCCTTCCAATCACATAGTGTTTGATTGGGAAGACTATACATTAAGTCTATGTTAATATTTTTAAATCCTACACTCAATGCGTCCATATAGTTTTTCTCAAATTCTTTATAACTATGTATTCTTCCTATAAAGTTCAAATGCTTTTCTTGGACAGCTTGTAACCCTATGCTAAGTCTATTGATACCAACTTCTTTCATAGTTTCTAATTTTTCTAGTGTCAGTGTGCCAGGATTGCATTCTATGGTTATTTCTGCGTTTTTGTCTATATTGAATTTTTCTTTTACACTTACAAATACTTCTCTTATTTCTTCAGATGTCAAAATACTAGGTGTTCCTCCACCTATAAATATACTTGTTATTATATCGTTTTTGTCTATATTGAAATCTTCTTTATTTTTGTATTTATCATCTCTATTTAATTTATTACTGTATAACTCCATTTCTATTTTCAAATCTTCTATATATCTTTTTTTTGAATCTAGGTCCATTTTATAAGAATTAAAATCACAATACTTACATTTTTTCACACAAAATGGGATATGTATATAAAGTCCTAACATTTTATATTCCTCATTTCTTAAAATTATCTTAAAGCATCAGTTATTAAATTATAAATCAAACAAAATAACTCATCAAATAACATATAAAGCATCTTCACTATGTAATATCATAAAAAATTTGGATAAAAGTAGATTTTTACTTTTATCCAAATTTTTCAACTTAAAATAAATGACTATTTTTTCTTCATATAATAATAAACTGGTAATCCAAGTAGGGTTATAAATATACCACCTAAAGATACTGCTGTTGAAGTCAGTATTTGATTTATTATTACAAATAATCCACCTAATATAGCTATAATTGGTATTATTGGATATAAAGGAACTTTATACGGTCTGTGTAAATCTGGTTGTTCTCTTCTAAGCCTTATAACTCCAACAAAAGTCAATACGTAAAATACCCATATTGAAAATATAGTTAAATCTGTCAAAAGATTAAATTGACCAGATAAAGCATATATACATGCTAATACAGTTATGAGCAGTATTGAATTTACAGGAGACCCACCAGAATTTACTTTTAATAAAACCTTAGAAGCAGGCAAAGTTCCTTTTTCAGCTAATGTATATGGTATTCTTGACCCTGTTAATAAATATCCATTTAATGTACCAAACACTGATATTAATATACCCACAGTTATTACTTTTCCACCTAAATTTCCAAATAATTTTTTTGCAACTAATGTTGCTGGTGAAGTAACAGTTGCTAATTCACTTGCTGGCACAACCCAAAGATATGCTACATTTATTATAATATATATTGCCATAACTAATGATAGCCCACCAACTATTGCTCTTGGTAAATCTTTTTCTGGAGATTTCATCTCTCCTGAGATAGCACCGACATTTATCCATCCATCATATGCAAACAACGTTGCTATTAATACTTGTCCAAGTGCGCTTGATACACTAACTCCATCACCTACAAATGGATTTAATATCTCACTACTTTGGCCTTTAATAAATCCAAATATTATTATTAGAGCTAATGGTATCATTTTTCCAATAGTAGCTACTGTCTGAACTTTTCCTCCCAATGATGAACCTATTATATTAAGTAATGATAAAAACAGTATTACTCCAATTGCTATTGGAAGCACAACTGACATATTGTTTGGACTCATATTTAAAAGTTCAGATGCTTGTTGAGCAAATATTACCCCTAATGCTGCTGACGTACCTGGAAAAAATAATACAGTTTGCATCCATCCAGTTAAAAATCCTAATTTTTCTCCATATATTTCTTCAATATAAATCATCATACCACCAGTTTTTGGGATAGCAGCTGATATTTCTGTAGCTGTAAGTCCAGCTGTTATTGTTATAAATCCACCTAAAAGCCATGCTATAATACCTAGTCCTGGAGCTCCATTAGTTGTGGTATATATTGCCTGTGGCTTAAAAAAAACTCCTGAACCTATAACCATACCTACAACAGTAGAAAGAGCTGCTGAAAGACCAATCGTCTTTTGTAGTTGAGTACGCATGATGTCCCTCCTTACTGTTTTATAAGTGCATAAAATATTAATTTTATAAATTTATGGTTTTAGTATTCCCAAAGTTTTTTTTTATATTAACTTACTAACTTTATATTAATTTGCTATACATTTAAAATTATAGAATACCAACCTTCATAATTTCAACCTTTAAAGACTGTCTATTTTTTTAATGTAAATTATATTTACTATCTTAAATTAATTAAATTAAAGTTTAATCTTTTAACTTAAAATGTGTATATATCTAATACTTTTCCTTTTAAAATTTCTTTTTCATTTAGTTCTGGATTATTAATAACAATTTCAAGCATCTTATTTAATAGATACCCTATATCTTTACCTGGTTTAACACCTATAGACATTAAATCGTTTCCATTAATAGCTAAGTCTTTAATATGAAAGCATTCATTTTGACTTATTATATGTTTAAATTCCTTTTCACTCTCAATAAGGTTTAATATTTTCTGTTTTGCATATTTTGGGTTTTTAGCAAGTGTGTCAGCCCAATTAACCTTTATTAAATCTTCAAATAGTTCAACGTCTCCAAGTTTATTTAATAACTTTTTAATAATTTTTCTTTTTGGTTCTATTCTATAATCATGATATTGTATTAATATTAAAACTTTATTAATAGTATAATTATCATACTTAAGTCTCTTCAAAATTTGCTTTGCTATTTTGACAGACTCCCTACTGTGACTATAAAAATGGTCAATTCCATTTTTATCTGTCGTTTTAGTAATTTTTTTACCCAAATCATGAAATAACATTGTAAGCTTTAGATATAATTCATCTTCAATTACTTCAGTAGCTATCAATGTATGTTTTCCAACATTATAAATATGATATGGATTATTTTGAATAACATCTTCTAAGTCACATATTTCAGGAATTATAAATTTTAATAATCCTGTTGAAATTAATAAATTTAACTTAGATGAATCAGATATTAGCATTTTATTGAATTCTACTTGAATTCTTTCCATAGACACACATTTTATTAAATCTGCGTTTCTGTAGATACTTTGTTTAGTATCTTCAGCTATTTTAAAATTAAGCTGTGCAGAAAATCTAATCGCTCTAAGCATTCTAAGTGCATCTTCTTCAAATCTATCTACTGGATTTCCAACGCAACGAATACACTTATTTTGTATATCCTCACAACCATTAAATGGGTCAACTAATCCAGTCTTTGAATTGTATGCAATTGCATTAACAGTAAAATCTCTTCTTGACAAATCCTTAACTATATCATTTGTAAATTCTATTGAATCTGGATGTCTACCATCACTATAACTTCCATCTATTCTATATGTTGTCACTTCAAATGGCTCATGTTCAATCATGACTGTTACAGTACCATGTTGTATACCAGTTGGAATAGTCCTTTCAAATATCTCTACCACTTTTTCAGGTCTTGCACTAGTTGTTATATCCCAGTCATTTGGAATTTTTTCTAATAAACAATCCCTCACACATCCTCCAACTACATATGCCTCATAACCATTCTTTTCTAATTCTTTAATTATATAATCCACTTTTTTAGGAATTTCTATATTAGTCATAAATATCACCTTTTTTTATTTTTTCTTTAATATACTCTTACTTATATTCTCTATGTGTTTAATTAAAATATACCACAAAAAAACTAGATTAATTTAGAAATAATTCTAAAATCACTCTAGCTTTTAAGTATATTTATCTAAATTTATAAAAATTTAATAAATTATTCATCCAACTTAAGTACAGACATAAATGCTTTTTGAGGAACTTCAACAGAGCCAATTTGTCTCATACGCTTCTTACCTTCTTTTTGTTTTTCAAGAAGTTTCTTCTTACGAGATATATCTCCACCATAACATTTAGCAAGTACATCTTTTCTTAAAGCACTTATTGTCTCTCTTGCAATAACCTTATTACCAACAGCAGCTTGTATAGGTATAGCAAATTGATGTCTTGGAATTTCTCCTTTTAATTTCTCACACATTGCCTTTCCTCTAGGGAAAGCACGAGTTTCATGTACAATAAAACTAAGTGCATCAACTTGCTCTTTATTAATTAAAACATCAAGTTTTACAAGAGTAGATGCAACATATCCCTTAATCTCATAATCAAGAGAACCATATCCTCTAGTTCTTGATTTTAAGGCATCAAAGAAATCATAAACAACTTCATTAAGAGGAAGGTCGTAATGAAGCATTACTCTTCTCTCATCTATATATTCCATGTTTAACATATTTCCACGTCTTTCCTGGCAAAGTTCCATAACAACACCTACATAATCTTTAGGAACTATTATATCACCTTTTACTATAGGTTCTTCTATCATTCTTATCTCAGCTACTTCTGGCAAATTTGCAGGATTTTGTATCATTACAACTTCTCCATCAGTTTTTGTAACTCTGTATATAACAGATGGTGCTGTAGTTATTATATCAAGATTAAATTCTCTCTCAAGTCTTTCTTGCATTATTTCCATATGTAAAAGACCTAAAAATCCACATCTAAACCCAAACCCTAGCGCAGCTGAAGTTTCAGCCTCATATTCAAGGGCAGCATCATTTACTTGTAATTTTTCAAGAGCATCTCTTACATTTTCATATTTTTCACCTTCTCCTGGATATATACCACAATATACCATTGGAGTAGCTTTTTTATATCCTGGTAAAGGTTCTTCTGTAGGATTATTTGAATCTGTTATTGTATCCCCTACACGACAGCTTCTTATGTCTTTTATACTAGCAGCAATATAACCAACATCACCAGCTGATAATTCACTAAGTTCAGTTTGCCCTGGAGCCATAACACCAACTTCAGTTACTTCAAACTTTTTCTTAGTATTCATCATTTTTATTGTCATACCTTTTTTAACAGTTCCTTCAAACACTCTAACATAGGCTACAACACCTTTATAAGCATCGTAATAAGAGTCAAATATTAACGCCTTTAATGGTGCTTCATTATCTCCTTTAGGTGCAGGTACATTTTTTACAATATCTTCTAAAACATCTTCTATATTTAAACCTGTTTTAGCTGAAATAAGAGGTGCTTCACTTGCATCAAGCCCTATTATATCTTCAATTTCATGTTTTACTTCATCTGGTCTTGCACTTGGTAAATCTATTTTATTTATTATTGGTAATATTTCTAAATCTTGGTCTATTGCAAGATACACATTAGCTAAAGTCTGTGCCTCAACACCTTGTGCTGCATCGACTACCAATAATGCTCCCTCACATGCTACTAAACTTCTTGATACCTCATAATTGAAGTCTACATGTCCTGGTGTATCTATAAGATTTAAATAATATTCATTTCCATCCTTCGCCTTATACATTAATCTTATATTTTGAAGCTTTATAGTGATTCCTCTTTCTCTTTCAAGATCCATGTTATCAAGTAATTGACTCTTCATGTCTCTTTCACTGACAAGCCCCGTTTGTTGTATTAATCTATCAGCTAAGGTAGACTTTCCATGGTCTATATGTGCAATTATACTAAAATTTCTAGTTCTACTTTGTTTATTGTCCACCTTAAATTCCCTCCTCTTGATTATTCTTATAGTTATCATTTTATATTATATAAAAACTTTTTATATATCAAATTTTAAATTTTTGAATATAAACTAATTGGCATTAAACAAAATTATCCACATTATATGTGGATTATCAAGTCTAACACTAAATATTATATAATATCATAAACTTAAAGTAAATCCTATAAAATATAGTTAATGTGTTTTTATTTTATACAATTAAAGATACATAACTAAAATAAGGCTTATTTTAATCAATAAACCTTATTCACTTATTTCCTACTTATTAAATTTTTCAACGATTTTGTGTATATCAAAATCTGGTATATCAATCTTTGGTATATCAAACTTTGTAATATCAAATTTAATACTTGAGAAATAATTATGTTGCTTTATTCCCAACATACTTTTAGCATTACTATCAACTATAAACACACAAATGGATGTACCTATAATCATAATAACTAAAAATATAATTCTCATAATATACTTATATTTTCTTTGTTTACTTTTACCTTCTATATTTCTTTCTAATCGGCTCATTCAACATGCTCCTAATTACACTAAACAATCTAATTTTTTTGTTTAAAATATTCATCTAAAATTTCAGCAAGATACTTTGTAGTAGCCTTAGATTCTTCTATACTCGTTGCATTATTTCCAATTTCTATTAACATGTGATTTTTAACTGCAAATTGATTAAATCTAGCATAGTCTTTTTCTACTATTGGAGACACCAAGCCTGGATATTTCTTTTCAGCAAAAGCAGTTATGTCATCTGCTAAAGCTCTAAGTTGTGCTTTATTTTCATTTTTTCCTCCTACAACAAAGAAGAATTTAGATACTCTCTCTCCATTTATCATAGTTGTATATTTCAAATGGTCTTTTTCTTTAGTGGCTGGATTAGTTAAATCCCTAGCATCCCTATGTAAATCTATTGCTATGTCCACTGTATTATATTTAGGGAGTATACTTTTTATTGTTTTTAAACTACTTGCATAAGAGTTATTATAAGATGGATAGTCATGGTATTTAGTAGTATGGACTACACCCCATCCCTTACTGTCTAAAGCACTAGTTAATGCATTTCCTACTTCCATTACTGAATTTTTCTTATCTCTTGAATGATAATTTCCATCAGGTGAGTTTGAATAAGTTTCACACCCATGAGTATGATATATCAAAATTCTTGGATTTTCTTTAGTCACTCTTAAGTCATCTTTATACTCTGCACTAGACGCAGTACTAGTTTCAGTTGTATCTGAGTTTTTTGACTCAATATCTGGAACATTTTCTTTACCAACATAAAGTTTTATATATTCTTTTTCGCTTTCTTTCTTATTGTCGGCTTTACTTACATCCTCAGATTTTTTATTTTCATTTTTACTTTCTTTACTTGCTTCTTTATTTTTATCACTCTTTTTATTTTCTGTATTATTTCCTTCGACTTTAGCTTCTGGATAAGATGAATTTACTAAAAACTTTAAAAAGTCATCTTGATTTAAAGCCAATGATTTTCCTGGTAAAATGCATGCTAATATAAAAGTCAAGGTTACTACTTTAATGCATTTTTTAAACATATTTGCTCCTCCTTATTTTACAATCTACCTGGATGTAAAGACCTATTCAGACCTTCACTTATTATTATAGATAGATTTTCAATTGTATCATCTATATCTTTTGGTGTTACGATTAAGTTCTTATCATATGGATCTAATGAATCTTTTATTAGATGATATTTTTCTTCCTCTTTAAGTTTTTTCAACATATTATAAAAACTTTCTGTTTCTTCTGATTGAGATATTAAATTATCTATTGCCATATCCAAAACATCTATAGTAAGAGTTGCTGCGTCAACCACAGTTGGAACTCCTATTGCAATAACATCCACTCCTAAGGTTTCTTTAGTGAGAGATTTTCTTGTATTACCAACACCTCCACCAGGTGATATTCCTGCTGTTGATATTTGTATAGTAGAGTTTACTCTTTCCATTTTTCTTGATGCTAGTGCATCTATTGCTACTACTCTATCTGGCTTCACTTTCTCAACTAGTGACTTCACTACTTCACTAGTTTCTATCCCAGTAACACCCATAACCCCTGGGCTTAAAGCTGATACCTCAGTAAAATCATCATCATAATCCTTGTTGTAATTTTTAAAGAGATGTCTAGTTACTAGTGTTTTAGATACACTTTTGGGACCCAATGCATCAGAAGTAATATTTCTATTTCCAAGACCAATTACTAGTGTCTTTTTATTTTTGTCTTGTCCAAATACATCTACTAATTCATCTTTTAGATAATTTATCATCTCTTCTCTTGACTCATCATCATCAAACTTCATAAGATTACTTTCTAGGGTTATATACTTTCCTATATCTTTGTTCATTATCTCTGAACCTTGTTCATCTATTACTTCAACTTTTGTTACAACACAATTTTCTAATTCTTTAGTTTCTATTTCCACCCCAGGAATACTACTTCCTTCTTGAGACTTTTCACACATTTCACTAGCTTCTAAAGCCAAATCTGTTCTTACATTAATCATATAAACCTCCAGTATAAATTAAATGCTAATTATAATTGTTAACAAAATTTAGTATTTTATAACAAAAAACTATAAATTTATTTAAAACAAGTAAAATTAAGGCTTTCAATGTAAGAAAATTGAGTTTGGTCAGTAAATAGTCAGTAAACGTCCTTAACTATCATCTATTTACAAATATAAAAAGGTAGCAACTATTTATATAGGCGCTACCTTTTAATCTATTTATCAATTTCATATTATCAAATTCCTGTCAAATTTTCATTCATTATACATTTCTTTTTTATCAAAATAACTTTATAATTTCTATATCATTTCATTCTGTTGAAAAAATGGTTCAGCAATCTCCAACCACTCATTTGGCAAATAAATAGCTAGATAACCATGATTATATCCCTTAGCTTCATAAATTTTACAAGAAGGTACATAAGACTGAAACATCTTTGCAGAGTTTTTTACACATTTCATTTCCTTTTCACCATACCAATACATCACTTGTGCTGTAGTTTCTCTTAAACTCTCCTTAAGTGTGTACTTCATCATATAAGTACGATACATAGCATAGAGTGTTTCTTTTCTGACATGTGGCATATCTTTCATATAATAGTTCTTAATTTCATCTGGATATTGCATGTTTTTTGGAAATAATTTTGACATCATAGCAATTTGAAATCTACAAGCTTTTTCACTAAATAAAAGCCCTCTAAAAAATCGAATCGACATCATACAAGCTCGTGCCATATTGGGTCTAGGATAGCAAATACTGCCATCAATAATTGCCTTTTCAGTAATATCTGGTTTTCGAGATAAAATCTCTATAACAATCTGTCCACCAAGAGATACTCCACACAGAGAAAAAAGATGACCACCACATTCTTCATCTATATATTTCATCAATTTATCTGCTGTATCCTCTGTAGAAATATATGTAGTCTTGTATTCTTCTCCATGACCATCCAGTGTAGGAAGTATTACATGATAGTATTCAGACAATACTCGTGCTTGTCGTAAATAATTCCACCATGCATTCCCACCTCCATGAATCAGCATGATATGTGGATTGTTTTTATTCCCAAATTCATGAAAGTTCATATATAATGCCTCCTTATAAAAACAAAATGTTTGTTATTTCTTCTTCTCATCATTTTTTGCAGGTGGAGAAGATATAATTGAGAGTTTTCGGAGTTTTAAATCTGATTTGGGTTCTTGGTCTATGTATGGCTTCAATAAATCAACTATACTTTGAAGAAGATTTTCATATTCTCTATCAGTTATATATAACAATGCTGAAGTGAAAAATACATTGTCTTTCTTATGGTCTTGATTTTTTAAACTAAAATATTCATTCATTTCTTGCATCAAACCCATATGAAATGCTGTAGAGAGTGAAACAGATGCATCTACTTCCATATCCAAAGCATATTCCTTTAATGAATAAATTTTTTCAATTGTACCACGTACACGATTTTCTTTAACTACTTCAATCATATTGTTATCTTCCAAAATTTTAACATGGTGGTAAACTGTTGCACGAGGAATATCACTTAGATACTTCACAATATCAGATGTACGAACACTACCATGAATTCTGATATACTGTAAAATTCGGAGTCTAGCTGGATTTAAAATTAGTTTTGTTGTATCCACTTTATCAATCCTTTCTTTAATCCATAAAATTATTATAGTCTAATTTTTTAGACTATACAAGAGTATGATATAAAACTATTAAACAGTCAACAGTAATAAAAATAGCGATAGTATAGTTCTGCTTATCTGCGACAATAAAAAAATTACCTTTAATTAATAGAAAAACTTTCATATTAACCATATAAATTCATATTTTTATAAAATTTATTACTAAGTCCATAAAAATGAGTAATTTCTTGTATTATCTTATAATTATTGGAAATACTATCAAAATGTATGTTAATAATTTGTATTATTTCAAGATATATGTTACAAAAATAAAATATTAAATTGTATCTATTAAAATATTTAAAGAACAAAATATATCAACATAAAAACAAAATATTTCAAATTATTTATACATAATTTATAGTCTAAAAAATCAAAACAAAAAACATTATTAAAATATATAAATAATAATCCTTGATTTTTAGATTTATTTCTGTTAAAATCTAATATGTTGACGATGAATATGAGAAAAAAATACAGGGAGGTGAACACGGTGGCAAATATAAAATCAGCTAAGAAAAGAATAAGTGTTATCGAAAAGAAAACTGCTTTAAATAGAGTTAGAAAATCTCAAATAAAAACTGCAATAAGAAGATTCGAAGATGCTGTTGCAGCTGGAAACAGAGAGGATGCTGTTGTTAAGTTCCAATACGCTCAAAAAAGAATATACCAAGTAGCTTCTAAAGGAACTATACATAAGAATGCTGCAGCTAGAAAAGTAGCTAAATTAGCTCAAAAGTTAAACGGTATGAACGCTTAATTACCAGTTTATATTTCTTATATATAATAACCCCTATGTAGGGGTTTTTTATTTTGGAAATTTATACAATAAAAAATAAATAGTTAGACATATTATAGTAGATTATATACTCTTAGACTCAATCTAGCCTACTTGTACTTTGAACTATAACATATCTTGCTATTTATTTTTTATTAATGTATAATTTTTTTTACACTGCTTGTCTTTTACAGTATCTACTAACCAACATTTCTACTGCTAAGGTATCCCTTATAAGACCTGTTTTTATTTTATAATCACTTTCTAATATATAGTTTAAAATTTCTATGATTATATCATCAGAAAAGTTCTTAGCCTGCTTTAATGCTTTTCCTATTACAAATTGATGAATTTTTAATTTATCTGCTATAAATTTTGCTGAGTATCCCTCTAATTGTAATTGTCTTACTTGCATAACTATTTTAAACTGTCTAGCTATCATAGAAAATATACCTAAAACAGATTCGCCCTCCTGTATCATATCATTCAATATTTTCATTGCATTAGAAGCACTTTGCTCTCCAATATAATCAATTAACTTAAATATATCATTTTCAACCTTTTTAGGAGATAATTTATCTATTATATCATTAGTTACACTATTTCCCTTTCCAACAAATGAGCTAATTTTATTTATCTCGTTTTCTAAGTCTGATAAAGTCTTTTCACTACTTTTATCTCTATATCCTTCTTGTTCAATAAAATACATTATCTGAGAGTTTTCTATTATAACTTCATTTAGAGCAAAAGATTTTTTTATCCACTTAAATAAGTCCATATCAGAAAGCTTGTCACAGTTAAAAACAATTCCATTATTACTTATCTTTTTAACTAAAGATTTTCTTTTGTCAATATCTCCGTATACAACAAAAACTATGGTAGTAGTGTCTGGAGTATTATCTAAATGCTCTATCAAGTATTTTTCGTCACTATCTGTAAAATTCTTTTTCTTTCCTTTTAGTAACTCAAAGTCTTTTACTATTACTATTTTTCTATCATCCATAAAAGGAAGTGTCTCTATAGAGCTTATAAGCTGATTTAAGACTATTTCCTTTCCATCTATTATATCTAAGTTAAAATCGAGCATTCCTTCGTTTAAATTCTCTTTAAAGACTTTTATTGCATTTTCTATTAAATAATACTCTCTGCCATAAAAAAGATACATTTTCTCAAGTTTTTTATCTTTTATATTCCTTATAATATCCTTGTAATCCATTTTCTTGCTCCTTTATCTCTTTTCCTTCTATGTAAAATATGTAAAAAAATACTCCTATGTAATAAATCACTACAATATAAAGTTTAGGGTTATCTATATCAATATATGTAAAATTTAAATTGCTGAGTTTCTCTAGTAAAAAAAATATGATTTCTATCAATGTACTGTTAAATAAAGCTATTATTTTAGCTATTACTACACTTATTTTAAATATTATTAAACTTGCAATACTCAAATACATTATTATACCTATAAATGGTACTATGATTAAATTTCCTATGATTGAAACCAATGGTATACCTTTAAATGTATAATATATTATAGGCAAGGTTAATATATTTGACGATATTGTCAATGATACCATACTTAATTTTATAATACTATTTATTTTATTGTAAAATATTAGTATAGAGAATGTAGCTAAAAAAGATAATTGAAAACTTACATTATATATAACATAGGGGTTATTTATAATTAAAACTATCCCTATTAGAGACAGTGTTGATATTCCATCCTTTTTTCTATTAATAAAGACTGATAAATAGAAAACCATAACAAATGTTATAGACCTAATTATAGATGGAGACGCACCTACCATTATACAATATAAAGATATAAAAATCGACAATATTAATAATTTATACAATTTATTTATACCTCTTAATAAAAAAGCAATTACAACACATAGTATGCCTGTATGAAGACCAGATATAGATATTACATGGCTAGTTCCTGTTCTGGTGAACATTTCTTTTTGCTCATCTGTCAGATTTTCAACTTCTGCTAACAATATAGAATTTATAAAATCCGAATTTTTCTTATATAAATATCTATACGTTTTATTTATGTAAAACTTTACTTTACCTATTAAGTCATATATTTTATTCTTACCAATAATTTTATAGCTATTTATATATATTATACCTTTATATCCAGTGCTTTTTATATACCTTCCATAATCAAAATCTTCATATTTCATTTTAGCTAAACTTTTAAATTTGCCTGTAATATTAACTTTCTGACCAATTTTCAAATTTTTAGTTCTTGTGTAATCATTTATTAAGAAAGCGCCTACTTTATACTGATTATATCTAGGCTTTTCAAGTCTTCCTTTAACTGTTCCTTGTATAGTTATTATCTTATCATTAAATTTTTCATCCTCTTTCTTCTTATTTGTGATAATAAAAGATACAGCTATCACAAATATTAATATAATTAGTAAAGGTCTTCTTATTTGAATCATAATCACTCCTCTATAAAACATATTATTTAGATTATTTTCAAATAAATATTTTTTAAACAAAAGAAATTATTCTATAAACAAAAGAATACGTCAAAAGATTTATTAAAATCTTTTGACGTATTTTCATTTCTATATATATTCATTTATATAATTATCTTTTTTAGAAAAAATGCAATTAAGTATTTCTATTGTTTTTTTTGAAATACCCTTTATATTATTTAATAAAAGTGCTTCTTCAATGTCTATATAAGAAAATGCCAATTGTGTTAAAGCATTTATATCTAATTTAATATCAAAACACTCTTGAAGCTCATCTGTACATTCTTTATTTAATTTTTCTAACATTACTTTTTTATTTTGTATAGATATTTTGAATAGTCCATTATTCTCTTCTATATATTTATCTTCTATATATAATTTTATAGAGCCATTAATATCCTTATCAATATCTATATCTTCAATAAATTGCTTTACATTTATAACTCTTCCCATCATAAAAGGTTTTATTTTTATCTCACAGTCTTTAGGATTGTCTAATATAAACCTTATCTTATCTATCATAGGAGTAGCTATAGTAACTATCTTACATTGAGTATTGTGATTATATATAAATTTAAGCATTGATTTAAGGGCATCTATGTTTTTATAAAATAGCTCTCTGACAAACATTTTATCTCCTTGAAGAAAATAAATTACATATCCATCTTTTTCACTATCTTCATGGATATATAAATGTCCATCTTCACTTTGGATTTCTTTAAATAAGTTTTCATAATAATGTTCATCTTTTAACACATTACCATTAACCTCATTTAAAAATACTTTATCTATTTTAATTAAATCATCAATTTGTGATAAATTAGCTTTTATCATTTTTCCATTTGCCTTGAAAGTTTTTAAATCATCTGTTTTGATAGTATATTCAATTTGGTCATAACAATGCTCATATCCAAACCTTCTATAAAGTCTATAATCAATTGGCATTAATATAGATACTAGTTGTCCTTTCTTATACAACTCATTTAAAGTAAATTTAATAACTTTACTCATATAGCCAGTTCCTCTCCCCTCAGGAAGTGTGGAAACCCCTACTACATACGATGTATTGTATACCTTACTATTTAAACTTAATTTATACTGGTTTAGCTGAAGAGAGGAAACAATTTTTCCTTCATCTAAAGCTATTACAGTATTTTCATATTTATATTTATCATTAAAATAGTATTTCATAAAACTTTCACTATCATTAAAGCAATAACTCCATATTTCTTTTATACTTTCTATTTCTTCTTCTTTAGCATACCTAATCTCCATATAGTTTATTAAGCCTCCCTAACACTGTACTTTTCAACAAATCTACAAGGGTGGTAAGAAAGTTTAGCTTTTCTCAGACCTTCAATACCTAAGTCTTCTTCTCTATTTACAAACTCAACATCTTTAAATTCACTTACTAAAAATTGTTGGTTTATAAATGGATATAAACCTCTTATATCTGGATTGGCTTTTTCTATATGAATTAATGCCATGTTTTTATTTAAAAGCTCTCCGATACTAAATGCTTCTAATTTTCCATCCACATATACACCAAATACTTTTACTTTATCTTTTAAAATATCATAATTGTTAAATATCTTTTTGATACCAACTAATTCATCATCCATACTTTCATCAAATTCGTTATTTTCTTCTTTGTTACTTTCCCATTCTTTCATTAATACTAAACATTCATTGAAGTTTTCTTTATCTAATAATCTTGCTTCATATCTACCTGCATATTCTTTTAAGAAATAATTTATATGATTTCTCTTCTTTTGATTCTTTTTACCTGCTAGCGTTCTTAAACTTTCTGCATCATAGATATAATCAAATAAATCTCTTTCTTCTATATACTCAAATCTATTTGGGTATTTTTCTTTTAAAAATTCTACCACTTCAGTAGTAATACCTCTTAAGTATATCTTTTTGTTGTTATGTGAAAAATACTCAAGTACAAAATCTACAACTTCTGGAAGTTTGTCTTTTTTAGCAAGTGGTAATATTGAGAAACTATCTCCTTCATATTCACCAACTAAAACAGCAAAATCTTCACCTATATAGTATCCTGTCTTATAAACATGTTGCCACATATATAAAGTACTAAAACAGTACTCACAAGCTTCATAATCTACTAAATCAAAATAAGGGTCTAGCTCCTTTTTTGAATTTAGTTCAATATCTTTGAAAAACATAAAATCCTCCTACCTTTTTATTGCTTAATTTTTTAAAATTTTATTTTGTATCTATAAAAACTCCAATTTAGTTATGGTATTAATTTCACTTATATTGTCTAAAATATAAAATAGGATAGTTCCCATATATCTTATATTACCCATCATAAAATTATATAAACATGTAATGACTGGAGTGATTTTTTATTGAGAAATAAAATTTTTTTATTAATACTTATTATAATATCACTTTTAAGTGCTTGTGACAAAAAATCTCTACTATCTATACATATGATAGATGTTGGACAAGGTGATAGTCTTTTAGTTCAAACACCTACAAAGAAAAATATATTAATTGATGGAGGTGATGAAGATAGTGGAAATATAGTTACTAGTTACTTGAAACAAAAAAGAATAAAAACCATTGATATAATAATAGCTACGCATCCAGATTCAGACCATATAGGAAGTCTTGATAATGTCATAAAAAAATTTAATGTAAACTCCATCTATATGCCTGAACAATCAACAGAAAGTGAAGCTTATCAAAATCTAATAAGTTCTTGTAATGATAAAAACCTATCTATACAGTATCTATACAGAGATGATGTTTTAAATATCGATAACAATATAAATATATATGTATTAAGTCCTTCATATATACAGGAAAAACCTAATTTAAACTCAATAGTTTTTAAATTAAATTTTAATGACACCTCATTTTTATTTATGGGCGATGCTGAAGAAGCAATTGAAAAAGAAATTTTACATTATTTTAAATTAGATAACATCAATTTTATAAAAATCGGTCATCATGGAAGCAATTCATCAACTACTTCAGAATTTATTGAAAAAATTCATCCAGATATAGCCGCAATATCGTGTGGATATAAAAATCAATATGGACATCCTCATAAGGAAGTTATCAATAATTTAAAACAAAACAATATATCAATTTATAGGACAGATAAAATAGGTGATATTGTTTTTTATAGTGATGGTAAAATGATATTTACAAAACACAAATATAAAATAGACACTTAACATAAGAAATAAAACTGTAACTACATAACAGAACTAGGCTAAAAGTATCAACATAAAATGGTTTTATATTGATGCTTTTAGCCTTTAAAATATGTCCATAAAATTTATAGATAAAATATTTAGCATTATTACCCTAATAATTCATTAACTATTACAGATGCAATTACTAGACCTCCAACAGATGGCACAAATGATACACTACCTGGTGTTACCTTTTTACCATTCATGACTTTCTTTTTAAGTTCTATTGGTTGTTCAGTTGAATATACCACCTTTAATTTTTTAATTCCTCTATCTCTAAGCTCTTTTCTCATGACTTTAGCTAAAGGACAAGTACTTGTTTTGTGTATATCAGTAACAACTATTTTAGTTGGGTCCAATTTATTTCCCATACCCATAGAACTTATTATTTTTAAACCTCTTTTTTCACATGTTTCAATTAAATGTATCTTCGAGCTTACCATATCTATTGCATCCACAACATAATCATATCTTTCTGTTAGTATTTCACTACTAGTATCTTTATTATAAAGATTTCTTATTTTTTTTATATTAATATTAGGATTTATATCTAAAATTCTTTCTTCCATAACATCGACTTTATATTTTCCCACAGTTGAATGTAATGCTGGTATTTGTCTATTTATATTTGTTATATCTACATCATCAAAATCAACAATAGTGAGATTACCCACTCCAGCTCTTGCTAAAGCTTCAACAGTAAAACTACCTACTCCTCCAACTCCAAATACTATTACATTTGAATTTTTAAGTTTTTCTATACCATCATCTCCAACTAGAAAACTAGTTCTCGTTGTAAAGTTATTTTCCATTTTTCCACTCTCCTAGACTTTTATATACCTAATATTAGTATTAGAAAATTTACATTATATAATACTAGATATTATATATTACTAAAACTAAATTATCTCAAAATAATTTTTAAATTTAAAAAGGTATCTTTTAATATTAAAAGATACCTTTTATACTGGCGGGAATGCGTGGGAATCGAACCCACCTAAGAGGCTCTTAACCCCTCATACTAGTTTTGAAGACTAGAGGGCACACCGGCACCCATCCACTCCCATAACGAAACGTTTCTCAACGAAATCTATAATATCATATATTTTGACTCTTTGCAACAATTTTTATAGATTAATTTGATAGCAAATCATATTTTAAATAGTTTTTATCTATAGCAATTAATATTTATATATCTTCTTATTATATTTATAACTATATTTATAAACTTAAAAACTGGAAACCATATTTTAATTATCTATAAAGAATTTTTCCTCTATTTAATCAAAATACAATTTCCAGTATAAATATAAATTATTTAATTATTTTAATATACGTATATCTATAGTTTTTCTTCCCCAATTGTAAACTGTCTTTGAATCATTCATAAATATATCAATTTTATTTCCTTTTATCGCACCACCACAGTCTTCAGCAGTAAATACCATATCAAATTGAGGTATATATACTTTCGTTCCATATGGTATAACCTTAGGGTCTACAGCTATTGTTCCCCACTTAGGCTTTGTTCCTGTTGCAGTTATACTATGACCAGAATATGCAGTTGCTACAACTCTCATACTTCTACCATTGTTACTACTGCTACTACTTGAAGAAGATGAAGCCATCCTTCTTGAACTTTCTCCCCTTGATGAAGCTACTTGCATTTCTACTTTTGTTCCTTTATTTACAACTTTATTAACTGGCTCAGATGTAACAACTTTTTTCACAAATTCCTTTTCTACTTTCTTGCCATTGTGATAAGTTTCTTTATATACTAATTCACTTTTACCAGATTTTCCTTCTTCTTTAACTTTAGAATCTCCTTTTGACAAAGAGTTATCTTCAACAACTGTAACTTCAAACGGAATGTCTTTAGTCTCTACAACTGTTTTTTCCTTAACATCAATTACTTCTATTTTATCTCCATTAGATAACTTTGAATTTACATCCAAACTAACTATATCATTTCCATCATAGCTAATGTTTTGGGCTTCCAAAAGGTCTCCTACATTAGAACTAAATGTAGATACAGTTCTTTCTTCTCCTTTTACTACTAATGTTACTTGTTTATTAAGTGCAGAGTATCCAGATAAAATTCCAACTGATAAAACAACCGCCATTGCCGAGACTTTAACATTACTCAATTTCTTTAAATTCATATAAAATTTCCTCCCTCAAATTTTTTACACTATATATTTTGCTTCGTAATATTCTGCTTCGTAAATTTCTTTTTTGTTTTTTGTGTAACTAAATTGTAACTATTTTTTCAAGAGTTGTCAACTTGACAAAAAAATAGAAATATGCATACATAGTATTTTCAACTATTGAAGCATATTTCTATTAGTTACAACAATGTCATTGTTTATTGTTGTTTTGTTATCATTTTGTTACCTTTTATCTTTATATATTTTCTATCTGCCAATTGATAGGTTCTTTTCCTAGCTTTTCGAGAATTTCATTTATCTTAGAGAAGTGCTTACATCCAAAAAAACCTTTACTTGCTGATAATGGACTTGGATGAGGTGCTTCCAAAATATAATGCTTACTTGTATCAATCAATTCTACTTTTTTACGCGCATTACTTCCCCACAGTACAAAAATTACTGGGTCTTCACGGTCACTTAAAATAGAAATCACTCTATCTGTGAAAATTTCCCACCCTTTATTTTTATGAGAATTGGCTTCATGTGCTCTAACAGTAAGTGCTGTATTTAAAAGTAACACACCTTGGTCTGCCCAAGGCATTAAGTATCCATTATTAGGTATAAAGCATCCTAAATCTTCTTTCAACTCTTTGTACATATTTAATAGAGATGGTGGAGTTTTTACTTGTGGTTGAACTGAAAAAGCTAAACCATGAGCTTGATTATCTCCATGATAGGGGTCTTGTCCTAGTATTAAAACTTTTGTATCTTTATATGAAGTGTGTTTTAAAGCTTCATATATGTTATGCATATTAGGAAAAATTTGACGTGTCTTATATTCATCTATAAGGAATTTTCTTAAATTTAAATAATATTCTTTTTCAAATTCTTCCTTTAATAATTCATTCCAATCGTTTCCTAAATTAACCATAGTTATCACCAATTCCTTTCAGCTATTTTTATTTATTGTTTTATTTAGAAATTATGTCCTCTTGATTGTCATTTTTTTCATTAGTATTTATTTTTATGCTCACTCTGTTAGGTATACAAACTATACTTTGACTTGGTTTGTTTATAAAACCTGTATGTACACACACCTTATCAGGACATGAAGCATCTATTATCTCCACACCTTTGTCATGAATTTTAACTACATTGTACCCTCCTCTATTTTCTATTTTAAATTCTTCTTTGGCATTTATTGAAACAGTCTTATACAATTTATTATCTACATAAATTTCAATACTTCCAGCATTTTTAGAATTTATAACATTTATTATTCCATAACATGCTGTGATAACAATCAAAACACCTAAAATAAGAAGAATGTCTTTTTTCTTCATTTTTTGTCCTCCTATGAAATTATGCTATAATAAGATAATAACACAATTTCATAGGAGGAATATACCATGAATAAGAAAAAAATCACATTTATTTTTGTGATATTGATTTTAGCATTAATTTTATTTTCATTTTTTAGGAGTTCAAGTCAAAATACTAAATATAGTAAGACAAGCTATTACCTTGGTACAGTAAATGAAGTTACTATATTTAATATAAAAGAATCAAAAAGTGATAAAATTTTAAATGAATGTGATTCAATTTTAAGATATATTGATAACAAGATGAGTACCCATATACCAGGAAGCGATGTTTCTAAAATAAATGATAATGCTGGTAAAGATTTTGTCAAAGTTTCTGATGATACATTTTTTGTTGTACAAGAGGCTATAGAATACTCTAAGTTGTCAAATGGATACTTTGACATAACAGTTGGTCCACTATCCAATCTATGGGCAATTGGAACAGACAAGGCTAAAGTCCCAAATAACTCTGAGATAAACGAACTTCTGCCGCTCATTGATTACAAAAATATTATATTAGATGAAAAAAATAAATCTATAAAGTTAGCTAAAGAAAATATGAAAATTGATTTAGGGGCAATAGCTAAAGGATATGCTGCTGATAAAATCGTAGGCTATTTGAAATCAGAAGGTATAAAAAAAGCTTTAGTAAACTTGGGAGGTAATATATTTACTCTAGAAGATAGCAAAAATAACAAACCTTTTAAAATTGGTATTCAAGACCCAACTAGCAAAAATGGAGAATCTATAGGGAATATAGAAACTACAAATAAATCTGTTGTTACATCTGGAATTTATGAGAGATTTATAGAAAAAGACGGTAAAATATATCACCATATGTTAAATCCATTTACAGGATACCCTTTTGAAAACAACTTAAGCAGTGTTACAATAATCTCTGATAAATCTATTAATTGTGATGCTTTATCCACTTCTACATTTGGACTTGGACTTGAAAAAGGTATGGATTTAATTAATAGTATTGATAATGTAGATGCTATATTTATAACCAAAGATAAAAAAGTATATTTAACTAATGGCATACAAAATAATTTTAAACTTACAGACAAAGCTTTTTCTATTAAAAAGTTCAATAAATAATGAGTTTAAATAATAACTATATCTATTATGCATACAAATTTATACATACAAATTTAAATAACTCTAATATAACTAATGTAAATTTAAGTTTTATATAAAATATGGTATATACTAAGTAGTCTAAAACAAATTGTACTTATGTATATACCATATTTATAGCTTGATTTGTATAAAACACTACCCATTACGCTTTAACTTTCGATAATAAATAACTCCTACAACATATAAAACAATCCACAAAACAAATAAATATATGATTATTACCAATGAGTTGTATATATCTAATGCATTTAGTACAGAGAAAACAAAAGCAGATATAGGAATTATTATCATACATACAATGTAAGCATATCTTCCTGCTTTATCTCTATACATAACATTTCTTTCATCATGAAGATTAATGTTTTCTATTTCGAGCTTTTCTTTGTATTCTTCTTTATGCTTATTCCAGTAAAAGTAACGATAAATGGCAGAAATTCCACCAAATCCAAAGCCTCCTGCTAGTCCAGCAAACAAAGAACCTAACTTATCACCATTCATTAAACAAAGAAACAAGAAAATAACACCTAAAACTACAAATACAATTCCTATTCTTAAATTTTTCTTTTCCATGAACTATTTCTCCTTCCATAAAAATATTTCTTCAATCGACATTTCAAAAAAATCAGATATTTGAAATGCAAGTTCTAAAGATGGATTATATTTTCCATTTTCAATAGAACTAATCGTCTGCCTTGAAACCTTAAGAATTTTTGCAAAATCTTCTTGATTAAGACCTTTTTTCTTTCTTAAATCCTCTACACGATTTTTCAAAAAGATTGCCTCCTTTTTGTAAAGTTTCCTTTACATTTATAATATACCACTTGCTTTTATTTTTGTAAAGGAAACTTTACAAAATATATATAAAAATAGACATTTCATTAGAAATGCCTATCATTAAACATATTTAATTTTATAATTGAATTACATCTTGATGTCTATAAACCTTATTTTTTAATCTTTTTTAGTACATCTTTGAAACAACCTACATTTTTTTATTTTTAATAAATAACTCAACTAACTTTTTATAACGACTTTACAAACAAATCCATTCTATTTAATGCCTCAATTACATTTTCTTTTTGAGTTCCTAAATTTATCCTAACATACTTTTCTCCATCTTTTACAAAGTGACTTCCATCTTCTATTAGCACTCCTGTATTGACAGCTAACCTATCTGTAAATTCACTTGCACTTAGTCCTAGATTGCTTATGTCCATCCAAGCCAAATAAGACGATTCCATCTTCATTAGTTTAATCTTCTCATATTTATTTACCCAATTCTCTAAAAGTTCATAATTTGATTTTATATACTCATTTACGTTCCTTAACCACTCTCTACATTCATCATAAGCTGTTATTAATCCTATTATTCCAAATACATTTGGAGAAGTTATAGAATTTTGTTTTAGTTTCTTTCTAAAAGTATCTCTTATATCCTTATTTATGACGATTGAATAAGAGGTCTTTAATCCTCCAAGATTAAACCCTTTATTTGGTGATGTCAATAGGATAATATTTTCTAAAAGTTCTCTTTCAAGCTTAAGAATAGAATTAAATTCGCCATAATGAATATGCTCTGCATGTACTTCATCTGCAACTAAAATAACATTGTTTTCTTTACATATAGTTGCTACTTTCGTCATTTCTTCAATTGACCAAATTCTTCCTGATGGATTATGTGGTGTACAAAACATCATTAACTTAGGTTTATTTTCTTTAATTTGAGATTCTAATCTATCAAAATTTATATAATATCTATCATTTATCACATCTAATGTATTACAAACTACATTTACACCCTGCTTTTTAGCTGATGATTCAAATGGGTCATAAACTGGTGTATTTAATATTATACTATCTCCTTTTTTACAAAAAGCTTGTACTACATAGTGAAGTGTTGACACAGTTCCATAAGTCAATGTAATCCATTCTCTTTCTACATTTACTTTATGCATATCATTTTGCCACCCAATAACTGAATCATAAAATTCATCATAACAGTATGTATATCCAAATACACCTCTTTTTACAGCTTCAATAAATTTACTTTCTATTTCTGTTGGTATTTTAAAATCCATATCAGCAATCCACATTGGTACAAAATCTTCTTTAATATCTCCAAATTTATCTCTTATAATATTTAAATCCCACTTTCTACACTTTTCACTTACTCTATCTGGTCTATCATCAAAATTATACATTTAAATTTACCTCGTCTTTTCTTATTATTATAAAAATACTTAGCTACAATTTATTTTTAATTTACAACTATTAAATCTTTGGTAGATATAGTCAATCTCATACACCCATCTTGAGTTATAAGTACATCATCTTCAATTCTTACTCCTCCAAGTTCTGGCACATATATACCAGGCTCTATAGTTACAACCATGCCTTCTTTTAATACTTCATTTGATTCTGAAGTTAATGCTGGATACTCATGAACCATAATACCTACACCATGACCCAGATTGTGTCCAAAATTATCACCATATCCATATGAACTAATTATATCTCTTGCAACCTTATCTATTTCACCAGCAGTCATGCCTGGCTTTAAAACCTTTATACACTCTTCATTAGCTTTCTTTACTATATTATATATTTTTTCTAGTTCTTTATTTGTAGTTCCCATACAAATAGTTCTAGTAATGTCTGAACAATAATTATTATACTTTGCTCCAAAATCGAATGTAACAAAATCTCCATATTCTATAATTTTTTCACTAGCTTTTCCATGAGGTAAGGCTCCTCTCAAACCAGATGCAACTATAGTGTCGAATGATTCTTTTTGTCCGCCTAATTCTTTTATGAATCTTACAATTTCATTTTCTACTTGTCTTTCAGTCATACCAACTTTTATAAAGTCAATTATATGATAAAACGTAGCATCTACTATTTCACAAGCTTTTTTTATATATTTTATTTCATCTTCATCTTTCTCTTTTCTTAAAGTAGATAAATCAATTGATTTTAAAGTTACATTTAATTTGTTATTCATACTTTTATATGAGTCAAAAGATACTTCACTTCCTTCAAAGCCAATTTCTTTTATATTTTGATTTCTGCAAATATCATTAATTATATCAAAATACGTTCTATTTTTATCCATTAATATAACATCAAATAAATCTGATTTTCTTTTAACTTCTTCAAAGTATCTAAAATCTACTATTATATATTGTTTATCTTTCGTTATAAAAACATAGCCTGATGAACTAAATAGATTTCCAATATAAAACTTATTGGTAGAACTATTAATAAGAATTCCATCTACATTATACTCTTTAAGATACTTTCTTATTTTTTCTATTTTATTCATAATTTTATCTTCACCACCCTTAATTAGTCATATAGGTAAGGCTGGTAATATTGTTTCAATCAATATTACCAGCCAAGGTTATTATAGATAGTAAAATTTATAAATTAATCAATATAATCTACAACAAGTTTACCATCCTTTATTAATTTATTTCTGTAAAATACATTTCCTACAGCTATGAATATAGCACCAACTGCTATACCTATTACATATCCAAATAAGTTATCTACTAGAGGCCATGCCCATATAGCTGACTCTGGGAACCACTGAATTGCCCCTAAAACTATACCTGTAATAGCTCCTATTATACTTCCTACGATATTTAAAGGTATAACAAAACCTGGTCTCTCAAGTGCAAATGGTATTGCTCCCTCTGATATACCCATAAATGATAGGAATATAGAAGTTTTTCCTGCTTGATAGAATTGTCTATCATATACTCTTCTTCCCACTAATCTTTTATCTAATAAAGTTGTAAGTCCTAATCCAATTGGAGGAACAACTATAGCTATTGTTCTTGCTGTTATTGGTAGTACATTTTCTGTAGTCAAACCAAGTGCAACGAATCCTGCTGCTTTATTTATTGGTCCACCTAAGTCAAATGCTGTAGCTGCTGCTAAAGCTGTTGCATATACATATTCTCCCGCTGCTCCTGCTGCTGTTAAGAAGTTTTTCATACTTTCATTAATTAATCCACCAAATGGAGTTATTATAAATATCATCAATACCATACAAGTTAATGATGCTATTAGTGGTATTAAAAATGTTGTTTTAAAAGCTAACCAGTTATGAGAAACTTTTATAGATTTATTTAACCATTTTACAAAATATCCTATTATAAATGCGATTAATATGGCACCTAAGAATCCTGATGCAACTGGTACAACTTCTGTCCATTGTCCATCTACGAATTGTGGTACACCTACAGGTTTATTAGCTATATATCCACCTATAAATCCTGCGATTAGGGCTGTTTTTCCACCTATAGAATTTGCACAGAATGCTGCAAATAGTGGTATTGCAAATCCAAACAGAGTAAATCCGAAGTTTGACATTAATTGTGCCATGTTTAAAAGGCTAAGTTTAAATCCTGTAAATTCACCTGAGTTCATAGCATCAACTATACCTACAGATGGGTCAAGCCCTAATATTGCATATGGTATTAACTGAGATAAAGCTCCTATAAGTCCACCCATTACTAAGACTGGTATCATATATGATATACCTGTCATTATATGTTTACTAATTTCTTTCCATTTTCCA
Organism: Clostridioides sp. ES-W-0018-02; assembly: GCF_020658175.1. NCBI lineage: Bacteria > Bacillati > Bacillota > Clostridia > Peptostreptococcales > Peptostreptococcaceae > Clostridioides > Clostridioides sp. ES-W-0018-02. Next base: position 1,231,933 of record NZ_JACVVY010000001.1, read on the forward strand.
TTTCCCTTTGATTGAGTTGGATTAGATGGAGTAGTTTTTCCTGCGTTATTGCCTCCTGTTGTAGAAGCACCTGAACTGTTTATAACTTTTTTCTTGATTGCCATTCTATTTCCTCCACAGTAAATTTATTATATTCCTAAATCCTCTTCTATTTCCTTTATAACACCTTCTGCATTCTTTATAGCCTCTTGTAATTCAACCTCATAAACTTCACAACCATCAAATCTTTCCATACCTTCTGGTGTTATTGCTACTGCATGTATTATCATAGTTGCTCCTAATATGTCTTCTCTTGTTAATTCATTTTGCACACCATCTGCACCTTGAGTTTCAACTTTTGCTTCATAACCTAATGCCTTTGCAGCTTGCTCTATTGCTTCTGCTGCCATAAAAGTGTGAGCTAGTCCCATTGGACAAGCACATAATGCTACTAATTTTTTATTCATTTTAAATTCCTCCTATTTACTTTAATTAATTATTTTTATTTTAACTTTAGTATTTATCTATAAACCTAAAGCTTCATTTATTAAATTAGCGATTTCTTCCACATTATCACTCTTTAAAAGAGAATCTTTAAAATCTTTATTTATTAATTTTCTTGAAAGAGACGATAATAATTTAAGGTGTATGTTTTCTTTACTTTTTCCTGGCATAAGCAAACTTATTGCCAATTTGACATTATCCTCACCTTCATTCCAAACAACATTATCATTAAACTTTAGTACCACTACTGCTGGATTTTCAATTGCATCATTTTTAGTATGAGGTATTGCTATAGATTCTCCCAAATTTGTAGTAAATTGCTCTTCTCTAGCTGCTAAGCCTTCGTATACTAGATTTTCATCTTCTGTTAAATTTAATTCTTTAGCTTTCTTAGCTATAAATTTTAAAACCTCAACCTTAGACTTAGCCTCAGTATTTAAAAATACATATTCTTTGTTAAATATGTTTGTTCCCATTGTTAATTTCCTCCTTAATTACCTATCAGTGCCATTAATTTATTAAAGTCACATATTTTAATAATTCCTCTTACTCCACCTTCATCTTTTATAAAATTGTAAAGGTATTTAAATATTGAAAAATTATGTTTTTCTTTAGTATTAAAAAATACCATAAATACTAGTTGAACTTCTTGCTTATCCCAAATTATTGGATTTTCAAGTATTCCAACTCCGATTATAGATTTTTTATCTCCCTTCACTATTGTGTGAGGTATAGCTACTAGATTTCCTATTTCAGTTGATGAAATATTTTCTCTATCTATTATACTTTTTATTGAGCTTTCTTCTATAAAGTCTCTTTCTTTTAACTTGTTTGAAAGCGAAAGTATAACTTCTTCTTTTGTATTTGCTTTTATACTGAAAAAAGCTCTTTCATCAAACATATTACTTATTATTTTTCTTCTTTCTTCCTTTTCATAAAAGGCTTTGTTTACGTTTTCAATTAGGCTATCATCAAATATATTTTCTATATATAAGACTGGCTTTTCATATCCTTTTAATTCAACTGTTGATACTACCAAATCAACATCTTGACCTATTGCCATATCAAGATATCTAAATGGATAAACACCTACAACATTTAAGTCACTTATATTCTGCTTTAATTTTTCAGAAAGAAGCTGACCTGTGCCTATACCATAATGACAAACTATACAAATTTTCTTACTTGTATTTTTTTTCATTCTTTCATTTGAAGCAGCAAAGTGAATAGCTATATATCCAAGTTCATCTTCATCTAATTTTAAATTAAATTCAGTTTCTAGCTTATTTGATAAAAACACAGCTAAGTTAAAAGCTATTGGAAATTTCTCTTTTATTTGATGAAGCAGAGGATTATTAGATTTTATATTAGCTTTTGCTCTATTTAAAAACCTCTTTATATGGTCAGAAATCGCTATCATAAACTCTTCATCTTTTGTATAGTCACTTCCTGAAATAAGCAGTATATCTTGAAGAGCACTACTTATAACGCTACTTATTCTTTCTTCAATTTCACTTGCATTTTTTATTCCTTGTGCACCTCTATATGCTATTACACCAGAATAATTGGAAATATAAATTACTTCATCTTCAATAAGTTTAAATCCAACTTTATCAGATATTTCTTTCATAAGCTTTTCTATAAAACTGTAATTATGAAATCTATATCCTGTATCTATTAAATTTATATTTTTGCTATGACCTCTCTTACTTCTAAACACAGAAACTATTATTTTTGAAAGTAAAAGATTAAAGTCTTTATCTGAAATTATTGTTTCTTTTTCTCTTAAATGCTTTTCTAAAATACTTTCTATGCAATTTATATCGTTTTCACTGATATCATCCAAAAATACTTTGATTTTACTCTTCTCATCCAACTTTATTGCATAATCAGTAATCAACTGTCTTATATTAATTTCTTCACCATATATATAGCTTCCATAATAAGGTTTAGATTTTATAACTAAGTCATACTTTTCAAGTTTTCTTTTAAGCTTACTAGATAATTTATTTATGGCTGCTATACTTAGATTTAATTCTTCTGCCATTACTTCTATACTCATATAATTTCTGTTAATCAGCATACATATTATATTTGACATCCTTGCTTCTTCAGAATCATCCAAGAAACCATTTATATATTTATTTGCTTCTTTTACAGCTTTTGATATGTTGGTTTTAGAGCCACTTAGCTTATATCCTATACCTCTTGAAGAATCTATTTCTAAATCATACTTACTCAAAATACCATTTAAATCTGCTATATATCTTTTAATAGTTTTAGTAGATACATCTAATTTAATAGCTAGTTCATTTGATGTCATATATCCATCTTTATTGCTTAAACTTTTTACTATTACTGCATGTTTCTTAGTTATCATTGTATCACCTTCTCTTTGATTTCAATTATATATCAAATAAAATTTTAGTTGTATATATAATATGTCTATATAAGGGACATTTTGTATTTATATATTATTGCATAATGTAACTATTGCCTCCGCATAGATACCTATCGCAGTTATAAATCTATCTAAACTGGCAAATTCATTTGCACTATGAACATTTCCAAAACTACCATCAGGAAATTCACACCCAAATATTACTGAATTCTTCATTTCAGCTGCATAGCTTCCTGCACTGGTTACTCTAACAACACTTTTTGAGTCTCCAGAATACTTTACATATATCTCATGTAAACGTCTTACAAGTTTCGAATTCTCATCTATATAATTTGCTTGCTTTAAATTTTCCCCAATAAACTTAAATTTATTAATATTATTTATTTTTATATACAAATCAAATTTTTCTATTATTTCTTCAACTGTCAATACTTCAGGATACCTAACACTTAAAATTACTTCAAGCTTTCCTTCTTTTATATTTATTATTGTTGGAACCATTGAAAGAATTCCACATTTTCCTTCAACATTTAAGCCAAACAGTTTTCCATCTATATTATCTTTATTTATTAGCCTGTACAAATCTTTTGCCCAATCTTCATCAAGATTTTCTGCTAAAATTTTAATTGTATCTAATATGGGATTTATTGCTTTTTCAGGTTTAGATGAGTGTCCACCTTTCCCATTCACAATATACTTACCATCATTAAAACTTATTGAAACATTATTAAAATCAGAATTTATATAATCATTACTTAAATTTTCAATATTTTTGATATACACTTTATCTGGAATTGTATTAAACTCTATTCCACCACTTATATCTAGATATTTATCATCTATATCCAGCATTAGCTTTATTATCGCTCCACCCTTTTCTCCATTTAATACAGGAAATTTAGCATCTGGAGTAAATCCATATACACCATGTGGCTCTTTGCTATAATAGTGCTTTATGCACTTAAATCCACTTTCTTCATTTCCTCCAGCAATTAATCTAACTTTTCTCTTTAAATCTATATTTAGACTTTTTATCATTTTTAATGCCAAAAAATTTGCTATCATAGGGCCCTTATTGTCGGAAACACCTCTAGCAACTAATTTGTCACCCATAATATCTAGCTTAAATGGCTCACTATCCCATCCTTCTCCTGGATTTACAACATCACAATGCCCAAATATGTCTATATAATCTTTACCATCTCCATATTCAATATAAACAGCATGATTATCTATATTTTTAACAGTAAAATTATTTTCTCTACCTAAATTTTCAAACCACTTTAATGCATCATATACACCTTTTCCAAAAGGCATATCTTTAGATACAGTATTTTTATCATAAAAGGAAGGTATACTTACCCATTCCTCCAACAATTTCAAGAATTCTTTTTTATATTTTTGATTTTCTTCTTTAAATCTCTCCATGATTATCACTCCAATTTAAACCTTTATATTATATATCATAGTTTATCTTGTTTCATAAATCCTTATACTTTATGTCATTTCAAGGGACAAAACTTTTTTGCTATTGATTTTATAATCTATTTATATATAATTATTTGTAGGATAAATTTAATATCATAGGAGGAACAAGATTATGGAACCATTATTTTTAAAGCCTATTTTTATGGATAGAATATGGGGTGGTACTGCACTTAAAGATAAATTTAACTATGAGATAAAATCACCTACAACAGGTGAATGTTGGGCTATAAGTTCTCATAAAAATGGAGATTGTCTGATAGAAAATGGAGAATATAAAAATAAAAAGCTATCTGAATTATGGGAGAAAAATAGAGAATTGTTTGGTAATACACCTGGAGATAAATTCCCTTTGCTTACAAAAATACTCGATGCCAATGACAATTTATCGGTTCAAGTTCATCCAAATGATGAATATGCTCAAAAAAACGAAAATGGAGAATTGGGTAAAACAGAATGCTGGTATGTAATAGACTGTTCTGATGATGCAGAAATTATAATAGGTCACAATGCAAAATCTCGTGAAGAATTTATAGAAATGATAAATAATAACGAATGGGACAAACTGCTTAGAAAAGTTAATATAAAAAAAGGTGACTTTTTCTATGTTCCAAGCGGAACTATACATGCTATATGTAAGGGAACATTAATTTTAGAAACTCAACAAAACTCAGATACTACTTATAGAGTTTATGATTATGATAGAACTGATAACTTAGGAAATAAACGTGAACTTCATGTTCAAAAATCAATAGAAGTTACAAATGTTCCTCATACAGATTTTGATACTGATTATAAAATTGTATCAACACCAAACTTTAAATGTACAACATTTGTATCAAATGAATTTTTTAGTGTCTATAAATTAGATATTTTTGGAAAATGTGATTTTACTCACAATACACCTTTTTCTTTGTACAGTATCCTAGATGGAGTTGGTAAATTGATACACAATTCTATAGAGTATGATTTAAAGAAAGGTATGCATTTTATATTACCAAATAACTTTGGAAGTTTTGGATTTGAAGGTAATCTAGAAATCATATGTTCTCACATATAGATACAAAATACAATTAACATCAAAAAAAGCTAGACTATCATAAAAACTTATTTTTATGATAGCCTAGCTTTTTATAATGTACTCTATTAAATATAGAATATTTTATTTTACTTTTACAATTTAATAACTTTCTAATAATATATATCAGAAAATTCTATTTTTATTTTTTCTTGAAGATTGTATATTCTCTTATCTTCTGTATAATACTCATTACTAAAGCTTTTCATTGGCAGTGAGATTAAAAATTCTGTACCCTTATTAACTTCACTTATTACTTCTATATCTCCACCATGAAGACTTACTAGGTTCTTAACTATAGCAAGTCCTATTCCACTTCCTTCAGTATTTCTAGATAAAGTCTTGTCAACTTGTGAAAACTCTTCAAAAATCAACTCCAATTTATCTTGAGGTATACCAACACCAGTGTCTTTAACACTTATTATTACTTTATCAATTTTATAGTAGATGTTTACATATATCCATCCTCCATTATCAGTAAATTTAATACAGTTTGATAATAGATTTAGTATAATTCTCTCAATTTCAGCCTTGTCTACATAGACATTGATTTCTTCAAGCTCTGTATCAAATAGAATTCTTATATCTTTTCTGCTTGCATACTCTTCTATATTCATAAACAAATCTTCTATTACAGATACAATATTGTATTTTGCAAGTTTAAGTGTGTAAAATCCTGACTCCATCTTTGTCAAATCTATAATATTATTTATCAATCTTTGAAGTCTATAGGAACTTTGTCTAACTAAATCAACATGAGATTTAATATTATTATTATAGTCTTTTATTTTTTCACTTCTATAGAAAGAATCTACCAATTGATTTGAACTTGATATAACATTTAATGGTGTTTTTAACTCATGAGACATATTTGCAAAAAACTCAGTTTTTATTTTATCTGTTTTAAATCTTTCAAGTAATTCTTTTTCAGCTTGTTCAGAGTATTTTTTATGTGCTAAATCTTTTATAATAAGCATTATATATCTAGTGTTATATATCGAAAAAGGCAAGGCGCTTAATTCTACTTCTACTATATCATCATAATTATTTATTAATTCATATTCTAGTAAAAGTATACTCTTATTTTCATTTAAAACTTTAGTCATATTTTCAGTAAATTTCATTTTTTCTTCAGTATTTGCATTCATTAATATCTTAATATTAGAATCTTTTACATCATCTATACTTGTAAAAGATAGCATATCCAAAAATGATTTATTTGCATAATTTACACTTAAGTCTTCTCTTAACAAGCATATACCATCAGGTAGTATATCTATAAATCTTGAATAAGAGGATTGACTTTCTTCAAGTTTTATTTGAGATATCTTTCGAGAAGTTGTATCACGTATTACAATAATAGTTTTATAAGTTCCTTCATTATTATAATGAGAAAAACTCATCTCTACATATTTTACTTCACCCTCTATTACATACCTTTTTTCTATATTTTCTTCACTTTTACATATTGAGGAAAAATCGATGTTTTCTAATGTCTCTTTAAATATTTGTCTACATGCATTATTTACATATATTTTATTACTACCTTCAAGTACTACTATACCATCTCCAACACTTTCCAAAAAGTCTTCACTTCTCTTATTTGCTTCAATAACTTTTCGTTCGTATTCCTTTTTCTTAGTTTTGTCCTTTAATACACATAAGACTCCTTCTATTTGTGTAGCTATAATTAAAGGAGCAAATATAGCTTGGTAAACCTTATTGTCACTTGTATCAATAAATTTTTCTATATTTTTTTTATTGATAAATACATAATTAATGCTTTCTATTAAATCACTAAAATTTTTAACTTTATAGCTTAATTTATCTTGTTCTTTATAATCTCCAAAAATATTTCTAAAACTTTTATTTGCATATGTAATTTCTCCATCCTTACTAAACACAACTATACTATTTACAGCAACATCTAAAGTAGATTGTAGTCGTAATTCTCTTTTTATAAGTATTTCTTTAAGTTCTTCTATTTTTTCTGTTTCATATATTAATTTTTTATTTTTTTCTTTCAAACTTTCCGTTTTTATTGTTAATTCTTCATTTGTATCATGTAGTTCCAATGCTGTTTTCTTAATATTCTTAGATACTATATAATTATATAAATAATATAATGCTACATTTATTGTTATTTGTGATAACATACCTTCTATATGTATATTACCAATTACTATATGTAGTAAATTTGGAGCTCTTGATAAGATTGTTATTATTATTATTCTATTAAAAAACTTTTTCTCACTATATTCCCATTTATTTGCGTTTGAACTTGAGTTTAGTTCAATTCCACTCATAATAGAGACAATTATCATAAATATAGATGTAACAACCCCTAAAGTATAGTGTAATGTCCCTCTATCTAAAGAGTTACAAATTTCAGATATTATGAATAAAGATGATATTGTTAAAACTACAGTTACTACAAATAAAATTATGCTCGAATGAATTTGTTTATTATCCTTAACAAATTTAAAACTTAAATACACACCTAATATAGGAAATAAATCTGTCATTGCTGATATTGTAATGTTAATTCCAATTACAGCTTCTGCTCTAGTACCTAAACAATTAAATAAATATATACACTCCAATACTCCAGTTGCTGCAAATACTAATCCTAAAAATGTAGAAAATGAATCTACTTTAAATTTTGTAGTATTAAATATAATCATTCCTGTAGCTATTAAGAATGTAGCATATACAGCATGCAGTAAAATTTCATATTTATTTGTATCTTTTATAATAAATAACAAAAGCACTGAGCCCATTATTATAAATAAAAGGCTCATGTCTTCTCTTTCTTTTATATCTGGTTTCACAGCAGGTATTATATTCTTCAATACTTTACACTTCCTCTTAATTAATATTTTATACTAATTAATTTATACGATACTCGACATTATAATTCCTTCTTTATACCTCAAAGCAAAAACAGACATTTTCCGCTAAAACAAAATTCTTTTGTTTTCTACTCTTTTAGTTATTTTGTTTCTATCAAAGTTTTCTAATATAATCATACAGTTTTTTCTACTAGAATCTATCAAATCTCTGTATTCTCCTAATGTTATTTCCTTATTTTCTTTTATATAATTTATTAAAGTATTCTTTGCATCTTCATAAATATCTTTATCCATTATATACAAATCATCCAATTTTTCTACCTTGTTACCTATCATTGACTCTAATACTTCAGCATAGTTATGATTTCCTTCAGAAACTTCATCTATTGTCAATATTGAAGAAACTCCACATGATTTTAGCTTTTTTTCTATTTTTTTTGCTATTTCTCTTTGTTTGTCATTTAAGATAACTTCAAAATCAAATAATGATATTATATTATTTTCTATTTTTATAATATTTTCTGTAGATAATTTTTCTAATAAGATATCCATTTCTCTAGTCTTAAAATTACTTTCTACCTTAGACCTTACTTCTTCTTTTAACATACCTTTTCTCAATCTATACTTCTTATGGTACTCACTTAAAAGATTTATTGTACTTTCCTTCAGTTTATTGTATTGATTTATATGCATGTACATGTTTCCAATAAGCAATACTTTATTTTCTGATATAAGTATCTCAATAGCTTTTTTTACATGCTCTTCATGAGCACCACTATAACTCATTATTTCTTTTAGATTTGGATAATTTTTTAGATTTCTCTTTAAGTATTCTTCTATTATATCTTTAAGTTCACCTTTTTCTTTTATTTTTAATCCCTCTATAACTTTTTCATCAAATCTCTTATGCTTTTTAGGAGATGGGTCAATTATCACACCTCCACCTATAGTTTCCATTGGAGAATAACGTCTGACAACAAAAGTATCACCCTTCTTAGATACTATACTTTCTTCAAGTCTTAATTGAACATATCCATTCTCTCCGTTTTCAATTAAATCTTTATCTAGTGGAACTGCTCTACAAAGTATTTCTCTAGTCCCATGATACAATCTCAATCTATCCCAATGCTTTATCCCTTTTTCTAGATGATTTACCAATGATAATTTCACATCTAACATCATTGATTCTTCTAATGAATTTGGAGCAGCCAAAACATCTCCTCTTTTTATATCATCTACCTTTACATTTGATATGTTGATTGCTGTTCTTTGTCCTGCATAAGCTGTATCTTTACTTTCCCCATGAACTTGTATACTTCTTATCTTTGTTTTTAATACTTGTGGATATATAACCAAGTCATCCTCTATACTTATCTTTCCTTCTATTAATGTACCTGTTATTACAGTACCAAATCCCTTTATAGAAAATACTCTATCTATATTAAGTCTTGCTGGAGAATTTTCGTTTTTATCTTCTATTGCCTCACTCATCTTATCTATTTTTTCAATAAGAGTATTTATTCCTTTTTTAGATACAGAATCAACTTCAATTATTTCTGCACTTTCAAGAAAAGTACCTTTTATTTTTTCACAAACATCCTCTTTTACTAGTTCTCTAAATTCTTCGTCTACAGTATCAGATTTAGTCAAAACTACTATTCCATTTTTTATATTTAAAAAACTTAAGATGTCTAAATGCTCAACTGTCTGTGGCATAACACCCTCATCTGCTGCTACAACAAGTAAAACTATATCAAGTCCTGATGCTCCAGCTAGCATGTTTTTTATAAATTTTTCATGTCCTGGTACATCTACGATACCAGCCCTTCTATTGTTTGGTAAATCAAAATAAGTAAACCCTAAATTTATTGATATACCTCTCTTTTTTTCTTCATCCAAGGTATCAGTTTCTCTTCCAGTCAATGCTTTTATAAGAGTTGTTTTTCCATGGTCTATATGACCTGCTGTTCCAATTACTACGTTTTTCATTTTTTGCCCCCTATCAAAGCTTCTATGCTTTTAATTTTCAATTAAAATTAATAGTATTACTATATCAAATTTAGTTAATTAAAGGCTTTTCTTAATTCCTCAACTACTACATCAAATTCATCATCAAATATAGTTCTTACATCTAAAACATATTTATTATCATATACTCTAGCTATTATATGAGCTTCACTGAGTCTTAATTTTTTTTCTAAAGATGATACATTCATATGCTCAGGAGTTATTGTTATTACCTTTGTGGCTATTGTTTCAAGAGGCATAGACCCTCCTCCTACCTGAGAGAATCCATCTTCTATGTTTATCTTAGCATTTAGATTTAAGGCAGTTATTTTTTCAAATAATTTATTTGCCTTTGCTTCTAATTCTCCAATGCTATATGTCAACATTTTTAAAGTAGGTATGTTTTCTACAGCCTTTGTTTCATCTAGGTACATCCTTAAAGTTGCTTCAAGTGAACATATTGTAAGCTTATCGACTCTAAGAGCTCTAGTAAGTTGATTTTTCTTCATTTTTTCTATATACTCTTTTTTCCCAACTATAATACCTGCTTGTGGCCCACCAAGCATTTTATCTCCACTAAAAGTAACTACATCCGCACCTTGTCTTATAGAATCTAATACAGTTGGTTCATAAGATAATCCATATTTTGATAAATCTATAAATACTCCACTTCCTAGGTCTTCTATTACAGGTAACTTATATTTTTTACCCAAATTAACTAGTTCTTCGATAGATACACTCTCTGTAAATCCCATAATTCTATAGTTACTTGTATGAACTTTCATCAATACATTAGTTTCTTCTGTAATAGCTTCTTTATAATCTTTTAAGTGTGTCTTATTAGTTGAGCCTATTTCCACTAATTCTGCACCACTAAGAGCCATTATACTTGGAATTCGGAAAGAACCTCCTACTTCCACTAACTCTCCACGTGATACAATTGCTTCTCCTCCTTTTGCCATTGTACTAAGTACAAGAAGCACTGCTGCTGCATTATTATTTACAACTAGTACATCTTCTGCACCAGTAAGTCTTTTTATTGTATTAGTTAAATGAGAATATCTTGAGCCTCTTTCTCCATTATCCAAATCATATTCCAAGTTTGAATATCTTGAAGCAGCACACCATAATTCATCTTTTATATCTTCACTAAGTAAAGACCTCCCCAAATTTGTATGAATAACTGTACCAGTTGCATTTATAACTTTTTTTAATGATAATGAGTAATTTAATTTAACTCTCTCTATTGAAGATTCTATTATCTCATCAAATTCTATTGTTACAGAATTAGATGCATCCTCTTTTAATCTTAAAATAAATTGTCTCTTAAAATCTATCACTTCTCTTACAGATTCTAAAACTAAACTTCTAGGATATTCCTCTATTATTTCTACTATTCTATTATCACTTAATACTTCATCAACTGAAGGTAACATTGCAAATAATTCTCTTTTGCTCAAAATAATCACTCTTTCTCTACATATAATATTTTATAAAACTTTAATATATTTTTCCCCTTTTTTCACTACAGAACCTATGATTTTTGCTTCTATTGCTCCATTTAACTTCATATCTCTTACAAGTTCTTCTGCTAATTCTTCTTTTACAGAAATCAATAACCCTCCAGAAGTTTGTGGGTCATATAAAATATCTTGAACTGCAACTTCTACATCTCCTACAATTTCTACATCTTTTGATACATAATGCATGTTTTTATACATCCCAGCAGGTATGATTCCCATTTCTGCCATTTCTACAGCACCCTCGATAATTGGAACATGCTTTGAATCAATTTCAATACTCACTTCAGAAGCTTTAGCCATTTCTAAAGCATGCCCAAGTAAACCAAATCCAGTGATATCTGTAACTGAATTTACATCAATTTTATCAAAACTCATTGCTGCATATTTATTTAAATGTATCATTATTTCTACTACTTTGTCACATACATGTTGTTCTACCATACCTTCTTTCATGGCTGTATTTAATACACCCACACCAATTGGCTTTGTTATAACTAACTTGTCGCCAGGCTTTGCAGTAGCATTTGATAAAACTTTATTTGGATTTACAATTCCAGAAACTGAAAGACCATATTTAGGTTCTTGGTCATCTACAGTATGCCCTCCGACTAATAGTGCACCACTTTCTTTTACTTTATCAAATCCACCTTTTAATATTTCTGCAAGTACATCCATATCATGACATGATGGAAAACAAACAATATTCATTGCAACTAAAGGCTTTCCTCCCATAGCATATACATCTGATAGTGAATTTGATGCAGCAATTTGACCAAATACAAATGGGTCATCTACCATTGGTGTAAAGAAATCCAGTGTTTGAATAAGTGCCATATCATCATTTAACTTATACACAGCAGCATCATCTGCTGTATCTAATCCTACTAATAAATTTTCTATATTATCATTTTTAGGCAGTTGAGATAAAACTGATGCCAGAACCTCTGGCCCTATTTTAGCTGCTCATCCACCTGCTGTTGTCATCTCTGTAAGTTTTTTTTGTTCCTTCTTCATAAAAGTACCTCCTTTACTAAATTTCCGCATATACACACATATACATACATATTTATAATACCATATCTATAAGTGAGTTTTGTATTATATTTTTAGTCTATACAAATTAAATCTTTTAGATTTTCGTATTTTTTATCTCCTATCCCATTCACATTTTTTATATCTTCAATTGAATCAAATTGTCCATTTTCTTCTCTATGTTGTAAAATTTTATTAGCTGTAGCTTCTCCAACTCCAGGTAAAGCATCCAGTTCTTCTAATTTTGCTGTATTTATATTTATTTTTGATTTATCAGATAGATTTTTATTATTTTTACTTTCAGATTCATTTTTAGGTTCATTTTCTAGACTTGGCTTATTAGAATCGCTGTTGCTTGTAACAGATATTGTTTCTCCTATTTTAGGTATTATGTAATGTTGTTCATCTTCTAACTTTAGTGATAAATTAATTCCATTTAAATCAGCTTCTTTTGTTGTTCCACCTAATAATTCTACAGCATCATAAAGTCTCTTATCTGATTCTATAGTTACAATCCCTGGTCTATTCACTGCTCCACTTATGTATATAGTTATTTTATTAATTTGAATATTTTTATCTATTTTCCCCTCATATTTATTATGCTTATTTACTTCATTTTTAACTATTTTGTCTACCTTATCTGTTTTTTTATTATGTGAATTATTTTTACTTACAACATAAATATCTTCTTTGAAGACATCTAACCGATTAATGATTATTGCTGACAATGTTAAAAAACATACCATAGAAAACAAAATAATTTTTACCTTTTTTTTCATATATTAATCACTCCTTCATTTTAATTATTGACAAAAATATGCTATACTAAAAGATGAATTTAAATTTTGGAGGCTCACAATGAAAAGAAATTTATCACTTTTATTAATCTGTTTCTTGATATTTGCTTCATTTTTAGGAAGTTCTAATATATCTTTTGCAGATGATGAACCAGCTATAGTTGCCAAACATGCCGTTTTAATGGACTATGAAACTGGAAAAATATTGTATAATAAATCTGGAGATTCTAAGCTTTATCCAGCTTCAACAACTAAGGCATGGACAGCTTGTTTAGTTCTGAAAAAGGTTAAGAATTTAAATCAAGTAATAGAAATTAAAAACCTACCTCAGATAGAGGGTTCTAGTATGTACTTGAAAGAAGGCGAAGCTTTCACTGTAAGACAATTATTAAACGCTCTTTTGATTCATTCTTCTAATGATGCTGCCTTTGTATTAGCTAGATATGTTGGTGAAGGAGATGTACAAAAATTTGTTGACCTTATGAATTCTGAGGCAAAAGATATTGGAGCTACTGGCACTCATTTTAACAATCCTCATGGATTACCAGACCCAAATCATTACACTACAGCTCATGATATGGCTCTTATGGCCAGAGAAGCTATGAATAATGATGTTTTTAGACAGATTGTAAAAACTAAGTCACTTAAGTTTGATGCTACAAAAGCATACCCTTATGAAAGATATTTTGTAAATACTAATAAATTTTTAACATCACATGATAAGATTACATATAAAGGTCAATCTATAGATATAAAATACGATATAGTTGATGGTATAAAAACAGGATATACTGATGCTGCTGGTAAATGTCTTTTATCTAGTGCAGTAAAAGATGGAAGAAGAGTCATTGCTGCTGTATTTAATTCAACTAATTACGATTTATATTTAGATTCACGCATCTTAATTGATTATGGATTTGATAACTTTAAATGCGCTACTATTGTTGATAAAGAAAAATATACTGATACTAAAAAAGTATTATTTACAAAACAACATGAATTAATTTATGAACCAAAATATAGTTATAAGATAACTTTAGGACAAAATGAGTCTCAAGGTGACTACAATACTAAAACTGAACTAGATAAAATTGATTTACCTGTAAAAAAAGGTACTAAGGTTGGTACTTTAAATATATATAATAGTGGTAAGCTAGAAAAGAGTATAGATTTAGTTGCAAAAAATAACCTTGATAGTAGTCTTCCATTTATAACTGAAAATAAAACTTTGATGCTTTCTATTAAAATTATTATGGCTATTTTAGTACTTCTAGTTATATTTATAATAGCTTCAAATATTAAAAAGAATAATAAAAGAAAGTCTAGAGGAAAAAGAAATATGAGAAAATAGCAATACCACTTATTTATAACACCCTTATCTGCTATAATTATAATGTTTTTTTAAAGAACAATTATCACATAGAAAAGGAGTTCTTAGGAATCCCTTTTCTTTTTTATACAAAAAAGGAGATACCCAAATTTTTATTTTGAGACCTCCCATATAATTACAATTAATCATAATCTTAAGCAAATCTAATTTTTAAATTTTTCTTTTTATAAAATATCATTTTTTTAATTATCTATACTGTATAAAACAACAACCTATATATCAAATTGAAATGTAAAGTTATCAATTAATCTAGTTTTTCCTATGAAAACAGCACTTGCTACAAGTACAGAATTTTCTATATGTTCAACAGGTTGTAATGTCTCACTATCTACAATTTCAACATAATCTATTTTCGTTGAATCTTCAGAATTTATTTTAGATGTTATTAATTCTTTTATTTTTTTTACATCTAGATTTCCTTTTGCCAGTTCTTCTTTTGCCAAGCTTAGGCTTTCATTTAAAACTAAAGCAGTTTTTCTTTCTTCTTTTGAAAGATATGTATTTCTTGAGCTTTTTGCTAAACCATCTTTTTCACGAATTATAGGGCATCCTATTATTTTTGTGTCTATATTCAAATCTTTGACCATCCTTTTAATTACTGCTAATTGTTGAGCATCTTTCTCTCCAAAATAAGCTTTATCAGGAGTTACTATATTCAGAAGTTTTGAAACAACTAGGCATACACCACCAAAATGAACAGGTCTTTTAGAACCACAAAGAAAATCTGTAAGTCCAGACACATCTATGGTAGTACAATTGCCTTTCAAATACATTTCTTCTGATGATGGGTTAAAGACTACTGATGCACCACTATCTATACAGTATTTAAAATCTTTTTCTATATCTCTCGGATAACTGTTAAAATCTTCATTTGGTCCAAACTGAGTTGGATTTACAAATACACTTACTACTACCTTATCATTTTCTTTTACAGCTTTTTTAATAAGGCTTTGATGTCCTTCATGTAAAAATCCCATAGTAGGAACAAGTCCTATAGAATAGCCAGTTTTTTTCCAATCTTTAATTATATTTCTTAGTGATTTTATTTCTTTTACAAGCATTTTGTACCATCCTTAATCTTAGTATAATTTTTCTAATTCAGATTCATTTATTGAAAAGCTATGTTTTTCTTGTGGAAATACGCCAGTTTCAACTTCTAGTATGTAATTTTTAATTGAATCTTTCATTATATCTCCTATATTTGCGTATTTCTTTACAAATTTAGGTACAAAATCTCCAAACATCCCCAACATATCTTGATAAACTAAAATTTGACCATCACAATTAATTCCTGCTCCTATCCCTATTGTGGGAATTGAAATAGAATTAGTCACCTTCTCAGCTATTTTAGCAGGAACTCCTTCAAGGACAATAGAAAATGCTCCTGCTTTTTCTATTAATTTAGCATCTTCAATAAGTTGTTTTGCTGTTTCACTAGTATTTCCTTGAACCTTAAATCCACCAAATGAATTTACAGATTGAGGTGTTAGTCCTAAATGGCCCATTACAGGTATTTGAGCATTTACAATGTTTTTTATTTGTTCTATAACGTTTGAGCCACCTTCTAATTTTACAGCATGTGCCCCACCTTCTTTTACAAGTCTGCCAGCATTTTTAACAGCCTCTTCTGTAGAAACATGGTAAGATAGAAATGGCATATCACTTACAATTAAGGCATTTTTGGCACCATTTTTTACAGCTTTTGTATGATATATAATTTCATCTATAGTAACAGATAGAGTGTTTTCTTCACCTTTTACGACCATTCCTAATGAATCTCCTATTAAAATACCATTTATATTACATTCATCCATTATTTTTGCTATTGAGTAATCATAAGCAGTAAGCATAGATAGCTTCCTTCCATCACTTTTAGCATTTTTAAAAGTCAGTATAGTATTTTTCATTGTTTTTTCCTCCTAAAATTTTGTAAATCTCTTTATATTTTTCAGATTTACTCATTAAATCTTCGACTGCATTTTCTATAGAAATATTTTTTGTATATTTTAATGAATCTTCATTTTCCAAGGCTATTATTTTTAGTAGATTTAAGGAGAGTATTTTGTAAATATCTTCATCTTTTTTATCTAATGCTGATAAATGTTTTTTTATTGGTGTTATATCACCACGAACAACAGGTCCAGTAAGGGATTTAGTAAATCCCTTATCAAGTATATTTTCTATATTTATTTTGACCAAAGGATTTATAGCTTTTAAAGCTTCTTCTTCAGATAGACCCAATTTAATAAAGTAACTTACTCCTACATATAGTAAAGATAACACTAAATTTGAAACTAAAACATTGGCCACATGATAAGTGGATGAAGTATTTTTATCTCTTATGAAAAATCGATTTCCTAAGCTATTTATAAAATTTTGAATAAATAAATCATCTTTTTCATTATCACCTTCTATGGAAAAACAAATGTCTTTCATTTTTTTAATATCAGTATTTTTATTGGAAAATGCAAATATAGGATGGACAGAATAAATTAATGCACCTGCTTTTTTTGAACAGAACAATATACTAGATTTTAAAGAGCCACTTGTGTGGCAAATGTATTTATGTTTTAAATTAAATTTGGAAAGTTTTTTGTCTATGATTTCAATAGAATCATCTGATGTTGTAATAAATAATATATCATTTTCATAAATAATGTCTTTCAAGTTACTATAAATCTTTGTTTTTGTTAAATCTGTTGATTCTAATAAAGATAATTGATTTCTTCCATAAAAGCCCGTTACACAATAATCTTTTGACAAAAAATAATTTGCTAAAGATGTCCCAACTTTTCCAGAACCAATAAATCCTATTTTAATAGTATCACCTCCAACTTGTGATACAACATCTTAATTTCCAATCTCATTCATGAAGATATGAGTTATATAAGACAAAATAATTAAAAACATTTAAAGTATAGTTCTTATAACAAGATACCATCCATGAATATTCTACCATTTAAATAAAAAATTGACAATTAATTCTACAAAAATTAAGTTAATATGTTTTTATTTATGTTTTCTTATTTTACTAAAAATGCACTTAACTTAAAAATAATTAAAATAATATTTTTCAATAATCTCTTTAACATTTTATTTTTGTTAAAAAATAAAAATGTGCTCCTTCCTTGTATATTGTGATATCTTTACTATCACAACTTTTTGGAAGAATGCACACTTTATTTCACACACTCAACACATATTGAATATGTATTCTCAAACTTATTAAATTATATATTTATGTATTTTTCTGTTTTTGCTTATCGTTAAGTTTACATTTTGAACAGTTTCCTAGACATTCATCAACCATATCTAGACATTCATTAAATGCTACCTTACTACTATTTTTATGTCTTACAATTAGTATATCCTGTTTTTTAGCCTGAGACTCAACTGTTCTAGACATCTTATGTGAAACTGTTGATGTAAGTATAACAACAGCATCAGGTTTTCCTATAGAGTTATTTAATTTAGATGACATAGTAGTATATACTTTTGTTTTATAACCTTTTTTCTTGGCCATAACCATATAATCTTTTTCCATTCTTTCATGGCCACCAATCACTAATAAGTTCATTAGACTGCCTCCCGCCTTACTTGATATTGATTTTCATTATTATTTATACTATATATAATAATATCTAAAAATAATTTTGTCAATACTTATTGATATTAATTATCATTTTAATAGTAGAAGGTTTTATTTTTAGTAACTTTTTAGTGTTAATAAATTTAAATTTATTGGCTCTAAAAGTTATTGATATTGCATTATAAATAATGTTTTATATAATAAAAAGCTGTAAGTTTTAATGATACCACTCATTAAAATTCACAGCTTTTAAAACTTAATATCCTGTATTATTTTAAATTCTTTTTTATTCCTTTGTTTAATATACTTTCATAGTTAATAAAGTCATAAATATCTTCCTTAAATTCATCTGAAAACTTATGTAATTCTTCTAGTGTCAAATCTTCTATTGCTTTTTTATTATCTTCACAATATATTACAATACTTCCAACAATTCCATGTGCATCTCTAAAGGCAACATTATTTTTAACTAGATAGTCAGCAACTTCTGTAGCATTTAAAAACCCATTTTTAACTGCTTGTTTCATTTTATCTTCATTTACCTTTAATGTAGCTATCATTCTCTCCATTATTTGTATACACATTTCAAGAGTGTGTACACTATCAAAGAAGCCTTCCTTATCTTCTTGCATATCTTTATTGTAAGCTAGTGGTATACCTTTCATCACTGTAAAAAGACCAAATAAATTTCCATATACTCTACCAGTCTTACCTCTTATAAGTTCTGCACCATCAGGATTTTTCTTTTGAGGCATTATACTACTTCCAGTAGTATATAAATCATCTATTTCAACAAACCCAAATTCTTGAGAACTCCAAAGTATCAATTCTTCACTAAGTCTACTTAAATGCATCATTATAATTGAAAAATCACTCATTAGTTCTAATAAATAGTCTCTATCACTTACACCATCCATAAAATTATCTACAACTTTTTTAAATCCTAATTGCTCACAAGTTATATTTCTATCTATATCATGTGTAGTTCCTGCCAAAGCTCCACAACCTAAAGGTGATTCATCTAATATTTCTATAGCATTTTTTATTCTTTTCTCATCTCTATCAAACATACTATAATATGCCATCAAATGATGTTTAAAAGTTACCACTTGCGCTCTTTGAAGATGAGTATATCCTGGCATCATTACTGAATTTTTATCAGCAACATCTTTTATAGTTTCTTTAAATCCAGATATTAACCCCACTAAATCACTTGCCTTTTCTTTGGCATATAATCTCATATCAACTGCAACTTGGTCATTTCTACTACGAGCTGTATGAAGTTTCTTCCCAACATCACCTATTCTTTGAATCAAGTTTATCTCAGTAAAACTATGTATATCTTCATAATCTCCATCTAATGCCAATTTCCCATTTTCAATATCTTCAAGTATTCCATTTAGACCTTCTGTTATAGCTTTTCCCTCTTCATCTGTTAAAAGCCCACATTTTACTTGCATATAGACATGTGCTATACTTCCTTCGATATCTTTTTTGTATAGTATACAGTCATACCCAAAAGATTTATTAAATTCTTCCATAAGTTGATTTTCAGCTTTTCTAAAGCGTCCACCCCATAATTTCATATTTTTCACCTCATATTTTAATTTTTTATATTTTAATTATAATATTTTTACTTTAGCTAAAAATAAAAAATCTCTTGGTCAAAAAGACCAAGAGACGAAATATTCCGTGTTACCACTCTAGTTGATAAACTATGTTTACCCACTCTATTCTCTTAAGGCGAGATTACCTATTACCATACTGAATTTCAAGTAATATTCTCCAAAGCTCTATTCAATATAAAGTATTATCATTAGGCTTACACCATCCCTAACTCGCTGAGACCTGCTTTATATCTACTCTCTTCTTCACTGAATCTAAATTTTTATATTTTACCTATTTGTATTATAATTACTATCTATAAAATAGTCAACCTATTTTTTCCTTTAAATGCCTTTTTTAAGAACTAAGTGACTCTTTTAACTCAAAAAACTTATAAATTGCTTTTGCAACTCCACTCTCTTGATTGCTATCTGTCACATAATCAGCCTCTTGTTTAATCAATTCTTCTGCATTTCCCATAGCTACACCAAGACCAGCAAATTGTATCATTTCTATATCATTGTAATTATCTCCAAATGCAATTATATCTTCTCTATCTATATTCATTTTTTCAGCTAAAATTTTAACCGCATTGCCTTTATCAACACCAGTATTCATAACCTCAATATTATTTGGCCAAGAAGAAGTTATTTTTATGCCTTGAACTTTTTTTAATTCTTTTCTTATTTCGTCTAAAATAGCTGGATTTTTTTCTTCTATTATTACAAACTTTAATATGTCATTTTTAGAAATCTCTTCTCTTAAATCATCCCTTATAATTACTTCTGTTTCAGAGCCCAAAAACACACTTATTCTATCTTCACGCCCTTCTATTTTTTTTGAAAGCATGGAATCTATACTATTACATTGATAGTAAATATTATATTTGTCTAACACATCTAAAATATCTAGACATGTTTTTGTATCAATTTTATTTGAATATATTATATTTCCATTTTGTTCCCTTATCAATGAGCCATTACAAGCTATTATTGGCATATCTTCTTTAAGAAAATCTACATTGCATTTAGCTGAATCGAAAGTTCTTCCTGTTGCTAAAGTTACATTAATACCACTTTTAATAACTTTTTGCAGTGCAATTTTATTTTCATCAGTAACTTTATGGTTATTTCCTAATAAAGTTCCATCCATATCTGTTACAATCAATTTATATCCCATCATCCAACTCCATAACATTTTATTGTATACTTATATTTCCTTAATCTAATTTAAAGAATTACCCTTATTAAATTATATCATAACTTTACACTTAAACTATTCCAATTTATAAAATTAATAACATTCCTATACTTCCATATCAAGGCAAAATAAATCGTTTCTTGTAGTATTTTTCTGAATATTTTCAATTTATAGTCTTATAATGCTAGAAATTTTACAATATATGATATATAATCATATTAAATAAAGTGAGCAATTATAATATTTATATTTGTTTTTTACTATTATGTATTTTCACAATATTTTAAATCTAGCAACTTTTTTAACATTTATTATTGACTAAATAAGGAGTGATAAGCTATGAAATTAAAAATTAACAAAGCTATTGAAATGCAGTTGAAAAAAAGTTATGCCATAGAATCTGGTCATTGCGAAGATGTATTTGAGATAGATTGTGGCGAAGGTATAAATACAGTATCTTTCTCAAATAAAGCTGTAGAAGCTTTTAATGCTTTAGAATTTGATATGATAAGAGGATACCCTCATTCAATTAGTCTAAAAAACAATATAGTTGATTATTGGAAAGACTTTACAGCACTAACTACTGATAGAATTTGTCTAGCTGATGGTTCTATACATGTTATTTATCTTTTAAATAGATTATTTATTGAAAAAGGAGATAAGGTTTTAGGATATTCACCTCAATTTTCAGAATATGAAACAGATATAAAAATGCATGGTGCTACTTATGACTATGTTCTTTTAAAGAAAGAAAATAATTTCAAGTTTAATGAAAAGGAATTTATTGAAAAAATAAATTCAGAATATAAATTAATTTACATAGATAACCCAAATAATCCTACTGGACAAATTATACCTCTATCATCAATTGAAAATATAGTAAAAGAGGCAGCAAAATATGATATAGCTGTTATGATAGATGAGGCTTATGGTGAATATATGCCAAAAGAAAATTCAGCTGTAAAACTTTTAAATGATTATGATAATGTAATTGTTCTAAAAACATTCTCAAAAGGTTTTGGTTTGGCTGGACTAAGAGCAGGATATGCAGTCCTTCCTGAACAACTTGTTAATCCTATTAAAAAGATTTCTACTCCTTACGAAGTATCTGAAATCTCTCGTAGTATTGCAGCTAATTTATTAGATGATGTTCAATTTATAGAAGAATTAAAAGAAAAAACAAAAGCTATAAAAAATCAACTATTGATTCCATGGAAAAACCTTAACATAGCTGAGACTAGTGATACTGTATCTATAATGACAGTTGAACATAAAAATAAAGATATAAATTTACAACAAGAATTTGCAAAATTAAAAATAAGAGTTATATCTGGTAGCGATTTTACTGGACTTGATAAAAACTTTATAAGATTTAGAATGCCTGAAGAAAAAGAACTTCCTGAGGTTATAAAAGCATTCCAAATAATCGATAATCTAGAATAAAACTAACTATATAAGGGACATATTGATAAAATCAATATGTCCCTTTAGTTTAGTATTTTTAATTATTCTACAATATTTCTATTCATTAATTTATTAAGTTCCATCAATATTGATGAAAGTAATGCTAAACCTAAACAAATTCCTAATTCATATAAACCAAATACTGTTGGTATAGAGAATATCCCTCTCAAAACTGGCATTAATGTTAAAGAGTAAAGCCCAAAACATATTAAAACTGCTCCTATAACATATTTATTACTAAAAAAGCCTAGTTTTACTATTGTCTGATTATTAGAACGTGCAGGCAATGTTTGCATTATTCTCGCTAATATTAAAGTTGAAAACGCCATCGCTACACCAAGTTCTGGTGACACTTGTAATCCTATATATTGTGCAATTATTGTAACTATACCAATTATACAACCTCTTATAGCCACTGCTTTTAATGTTCCTCCTGCTAATATACTTTCATCTGGATGTCTAGGAGGTTTATTCATTATATTTTTTTCTGATTTTTCAAATCCTAATGCTATTGCTGGCAAAGAGTCGTTTACTAGGTTTATAAATAAAAGTTGTAAAGCTGTAAATGGGTTCGACCATCCTGCAAATACTGCAAACAAGATAGCCACTATAGCACCCAAGTTTCCTGCAAATAAATAAGTTATTGCTTTTATTATATTGCTATATACTGTTCTACCAACTTCAACAGCATTTACTATACTTGCAAAGTTATCATCAACTAAGACCATAGCAGAAGCATCTTTTGCTACATCAGTACCACTTCCCATACCTATACCTATATCTGCTTGTTTTAAAGCTGGTGCATCATTGACACCATCACCAGTCATAGCAGTTATGTTATTCTTATGTTGCCATGCTTTTACTATACGAATTTTGTTTTCTGGTGAAACTCTGGCATATACACTTATATCTTCTAATTTTTTATTTAATTCTTCTTCACTTAATGCATCCAACTCTTTTCCAGTAAGTGCTAAATC
Source organism: Clostridioides sp. ES-W-0018-02 (assembly GCF_020658175.1). Classification (NCBI taxonomy): domain Bacteria; kingdom Bacillati; phylum Bacillota; class Clostridia; order Peptostreptococcales; family Peptostreptococcaceae; genus Clostridioides; species Clostridioides sp. ES-W-0018-02. Next base: position 1,255,816 of record NZ_JACVVY010000001.1, read on the forward strand.
TCCATCTTCCATTATACCTATTTCTTTTGCAATTGCTGCTGCGGTTGTTTTGTGATCTCCAGTTATCATAACTGTTTTTATGCCAGCGCTCTTTGCTTCTTTTACTGCGTCCATTACTTCTTCTCTTGGTGGGTCTATCATTGCCATTATCCCAACCAATATCATATCATGTTCGTCATCAATTGAAGGTGTAAAACCTTCTTCTGGAACATCTTTTATTGCAAATGCTAATACTCTAAGTGCTCTATTTGAAAACTCTTCATTTTTATTCTTGTATTCTTCTATTATCTCATCTGTTATGTCTACTTTTGAGCCATTTTTTAAAGCATATTTACATCTGCTAAATACAATATCTGGAGCACCTTTTGTAAACATTATATAATCTCCATATATACTATTTACTGTAGACATAAGCTTTCTATCTGAATCAAATGGTATTTCATTTATTCTAATATATTTACTTCTTAATCTATCATAATCTAAATCATTTTTGCTTGAATAATTTATTAGTGCAACTTCTGTTGGGTCACCTACTTCTTTTCCATCACTAGTTATATGAGAATCATTACATAATGTAGAAACCATAGTCAACAATTTAGCATGATAAGAATAATTTATATTTTCTTTATTAAGCTCATCATTGTTAGTTCCATACATATAACAGTCCACAACTGTCATTTTATTTTGTGTAAGAGTACCTGTTTTATCAGTACATATGACACTTGTTGAACCTAAAGTCTCGACAGCTGGTAATTTTCTTATTATAGCTTGTTTCTTTGCCATACTGTTTGTTCCAACAGCCAGCACTATAGTAACTATTGATGATAAAGCTTCTGGTATTGCTGCTACTGCTACTGCTACAGAAAACATGAATGAATCGAGAATAATTTGTGTCATTTCTCCATTTCCAGCCATCATATAATTTCTTGCTACCTGAATTATAAATATTAAGAGTGCAAGTACTACAATACCTACACCAAGCTTTTTACTAAAAGCTTCTATTTTTTGTTGTAATGGTGTCAACTTATTTTCCGCAGTTTCTAAAAGACCAGCTATTTTACCCATTTCAGTATTCATACCTGTTCCAGTTACTACAAATGAACCTCTACCATAAACGACTACAGCACCACTAAATACCATGTTTTTTTGGTCACCTAAACTTACATCTTCGCTTATTTTTTCTGTATGTTTTAGAACTGGTTCTGATTCACCAGTTAACATCCCTTCTACAACCTTTAATGATTGTGCTTCTATAAGTCTTCCATCTGCTGGTATGTAATCACCAGCTTCTAAAAATACAATATCTCCAACTACTAAATTTTTTGCTGGAATTGTCATTTTCTTATTATCTCTTATTACCTTTGCATTTGGTGCAGATAAATTTTTCAAACTTTCTAATGAACTTTCTGCTTTTTTTGTTTGTACAACTCCTAAAACAGAGTTGATAATAATAACTGCAAAAATTATTATTGACTCTACAGTTTCACCTAAAAATATTTGTACTAAAGCAGCTATCAATAGAATTATTACCAGTGGGTCTTTAAAACTTTCTAAGAAAAGCTTATACGTAGGAACCTTATCTGCTTCCTTTAATTCATTAGTTCCATTTTTTTCTAATAGCTCTTCTGCTCTTTCCTTGCTCAAACCATTTAAGCTTGAGTCTAAATTTTTAATTATTTCTTGATAAGTACTTTTGTAAGACATTTGTTGCCCTCCTCTTTAATAAATTTATTTTATGTTTGGGGACTCTTATGTATACTTGAAATTTTAAATTTTTTAAATAAAAAATTCCTTGAATAAAAAAAGACCCCAAAACAAACATACTTAATGCTTATTTTGAAGGTCTTGCTATCAAGGAATTCCTTGTTAATTAACCGAGTATCTCTACTGTCCTGACGATTAATTACCACTTTCGTGTAAGCTACTCCCCTTCGAGTAGTTATCTTTAATTGTATTTACATTATAACACCTTACATAATTAATAGTCTAGATTATTTTTTATTTTAACCTAAATTTAACAAATTATGGCTTAATCTATATGTAAATATTCTTCTAGTGTTAGATTGTTCATTGCAAAGTTTTTACTGTGTTCAGTTCCAACATATCTATAGTGCCATGATTCATACATGTATCCTGTTATGCTTTCTTTTCCCTCTGGATATCTAAGTATAAATCCATACTTATATGCATTTTCGTACAGCCACTTAGCTTCTTTTGTATTATTAAATTTTTTATTTGCCCAACAAGATTGGTCGTCTCCTCCAATATCAAATGCAAGTCCAGTTTGATGTTCACTTTCTCCTGGCTTAGCTGAAAATCTGTTTGCTTCCTTCTCACCATGTTTCTCTGCATATGTGTTGAATAAATTTTCTTGATATTTATAACTTCTATATGTACTGAAGGCTTTTAGATTTAATCCTGCTTTTTGAGCCTCTTTATTCATTTTATAAAAAGCATCTTTTGCTTCATTACTTTCTTGTGGAGAATAGTCTTCAGGTAAGCTATACTTTTTGTTTGCTACTACAATATTATTTATTGATAAAACGTTCACACCTTTTCTATACTTACTTATTTCATATGCCATGATTTTATTTTCTCCACTAGATATATTAATAAACATTTTTGCGAAAACTAGAAAAAATGCAAAAACTATAATCAAGCCTCTTTTCTTTTTCATATACTGCACCCCCATAATTTAGATTTAATATCTAAAAAATTTAAAGACATTTTACTTCATAGTATAATCATATCATTAATTTATTGCAAATTCTTTAAACAATTCTTAAGAAACTCTTAAATTCTTCTTTATGTTACTAAAACTAACAATATTTTTTCAATTTTTTTATATCACAGGTCCAGATATTGATTTTTTTTCCAAATGATGTATAATGTATTTATGGAAACTTTAAAGTACTACTTAGTACTTATCGTTTTTACATGAAAGGAGATAGCCAATTGACTGACAAACAAAAATTTATTATAACTATTGCTCAAAGAATCTTTGACCAAAAAGGTTTTCAAAATACTTCAATACTAGATATTGTAAAAGAATGTAAAATGTCTAAAGCTACTTTTTACAAACATTTTGAAACTAAAGAAAGTTTTATCTGTGAAATAATTAATTATTATGACGAAAAATTTTTAGAAATTATACATTCTATTAATGAAAACAATGATATTCATCCATCTGAAAAATTAAAAAGAAAAATAATAGCTGTATGGGGAAATATTTTTTCTAGAACTACTATAAATACTTATGTTAGGGAAAATTTTTCTGAAGTGCAACGTAAAACGACAAGTAAGTTACAAAAAAAATCTCGAGCTAATTTATTAAATGAATATAAGCTGAGTTTATTTGATAATTATGGCGACAAAATAGAAAACATTCTATTTGATTTAGTCTTCTTACTAGATGCTCTAATTCACCAGTTTACATATATTATTCATATACAAAAAAGAGAAATAAATGTATACTTTATTGCTGAATTTACTATACAAATGCTTGATTTAGTTGTAGAAAATGCGGATAACCTAAATCCTTTAATTGAAAAATCAATGTTTTTATATGAACAAGAAGATGAAGCTTATTCTTCTCTTTATAGTAAATCATTATTTTTTAAAACAATAGAGGATATAGAAGAGCTAATCAAAACAAACACTTCTCTTGTTGAAAACCCTAAGTTACTAGAAGCATCAAAAAAATTATATGAAGAAGGAAAAAATCAACTATATGATTCTTTAATTATGGATGCAATGATTACATATCTAGAAAAAGAAGACATTTTGAGACCAAAAGTACTTTTATTGAATAGTATTAAAAATCAATTAAAAAAGGAGACGTTATAAACTATGGAAATACAAAGTAATAGCAAAAACAATAAAAAAGGAAATTTGATAATAGCAATCGTAATGACTGGTGCTTTTATAAGCTCTCTTAGTCAAACATTACTGGCAACTGCACTTCCCAATATAATGTCAGATTTTAAAATTACTGCTGATGTTGGTCAGTGGTTAACTACGATTTATCTACTTATTGCAGGTATCATTATTCCTACAACAGCTTACTTGATAAATAGATTTAGTACTCGAAAATTATTTATTACATCAATGACTATCTTTTCTTTAGGATGTGTTATTGCACTTTTCTCTCGTGATTTTTCAACTATGTTGATTGCTCGTGTGTTACAAGCAGTAGGTTCTGGCTCTTTAATGCCACTTTTACAAGTTATTATATTATATTTATGTCCTATAGAAAAACGTGGTACAGCTATGAGTCTAGTTGGTATTACAGTGGGATTTGCTCCAGCAATAGGACCAACTTTATCTGGATGGTTAGTAGATTCATTTGGTTGGCATAGTTTATTTTTGCTTCTTTCACCTATAGCTATATTAGATGTTATACTTTCATTTATATTATTAAAAAATGTTGGAGAAGCTCAGAAACTAAAACTGGATATACCTTCAATAATACTATCTTCTTTAGGCTTTGGTGGTTTATTGATTGGGTTTACTAATCAAGGTAATTATGGCTGGACTAATAGTGCAACATATCTACCAATAATATTAGGAATTGTATCATTAATTTTGTTTACATGGCGTCAATTAAAATCTAAAGAACCATTCTTAGAACTAAGAGTTTTTAAAAATAAACCATTTCTTATTTCTACATTATTAATTATGATTGTATATGCTTCAATGATGTCTGCTACATTAATGATACCTCTATATATTCAATCTGTAAGGGGATTCTCTGCACTTGCTTCAGGTTCTTTAATGATGCCTGGTGCTATACTAATGGTTGCATTAAATCCAGTTGCAGGACGTCACCTAGATAAATATGGTCCTCACGCTCTATCAATATTAGGAACTGGATGCTTATTTTTAGGAACTTTATCTTTTGCGTTTTTAGGCAAAGATACATCTTTAATTCATATATCATTAATGTATTGTATTCGTATGATTGGTATTTCAATGGTTCTAATGCCATTAACTACATGGGGAATTAAAACACTAGATAGAGAACTTATATCTCATGCTACAGCAATTAATAGTACACTTCGTCAAATATCTGGTGCTATAGGCTCTGCTGTACTTATTACTATAATGACAACTGCTACTAAAAAAGCTCACATGAGTTCAGCTATCCTGTCTAATATCCATGGAATAGATGTAGCATTTTCAATAGCAGCTACACTTGCATTTATTGGATTAATTGTATCAATATGTTTTATAAAAGAGCGACAAACTGTTAGAAGTTAAAATAAAAAAAGAGATGTTTTAAGATTAAAATCTTAAAACATCTCTTTTTTTCAGTTTGAAAAATATTGTAATCTTATAATACAGCTATTACTTCTATTTCAACTTTAACGTCTTTTGGTAATCTAGCAACTTCTACACAAGCTCTTGCTGGTTTATTTTCTCCAAAATACTCAGCATAAACTTCGTTTATAGCCCCAAATTCATTCATATCTTTTATAAATACTGTAGTTTTAACTACATTTGAAAAATCAGCTCCACTTTCAGCTAATATTGCTTTAAGATTTTTTAGAGATTGAGCAGTTTGAGCTTGTACATCTCCTTCAACTACTTCCATAGTTTCTGGCACAAGTGGAACTTGTCCAGATACAAATAATAAGTTTCCAGCTTTTATAGCTTGAGAATATGGTCCTAACGCTGCTGGTGCATCATTAGTATGTAATACTTCATGTTTCATATTAAAATCCTCCTAATTGGTTAATCTACTATACATAAAATGTATCTTCATACACTATTATACTATTTTTCTTGTATATTATATACACTTTTATTATAATTCTATAATTTTAAAACCTTTTTCTTCTATTGCGTTCTTTATTTTTGCTATATGGTCATAATCTATTGTTTCTAATATAAATTCCGCACTTTGTTTTCCTAGAGCTTCACCTGCTGATAATTTACCTTGATTAGCACTTAAAATATTTCCACCATTCTCACTTATTATTCTAGTTAATTCAGCAAAGTTTCCTGGCTTATCTTCCATAATTGTACTAAATGAATATCTTCTTCCTTCTTTAGCTAGAGCAACACCTATTATTCTATATAATGTATTTATATCTATATTACCACCAGATATTATACACACTACGTTTTCATCTTTTGCTGGTGCATATTTACCACTTAATATTGCAGCTGTACACACAGCCCCTGCACCTTCTGAAACTATCTTTTGACTTTCCATCATAAATAATATTGATTCAGCTATTTCTATTTCTTCAACTACTACTATTTCATCAACTAATTCATTTATTATTTCAAAAGTTAAGTCTCCAGGAGTTTTAACAGCTATACCATCAGCTATTGTACTATCATTAAATGCTGTTGTTACTTTTCCGTTTTTAATTGACTCTTTCATTGAAGGTATATTTGCAGTTTGAACACCAACTATTTTTACATTAGGATTTAATGCCTTTGCTGCAACAGCAACACCAGATATTATTCCTCCACCACCAACTGGGCATAGTATAGTATCAACCTTATTATTTAATTGTTCGAAAATTTCAAGAGATATAGTTCCTTGCCCTGCTATAACATATTTATCATTGAATGGATGTAAGAAAGTTGCTCCTGTTTCTTTTTGTATTTCAACAGCTTTTGCATATGCATCATCATAAACTGCACCATTTAAAACTACTTCTGCTCCATAACCTTTAGTTGCACTAACTTTTGCCAATGGTGCCGTTGCTGGCATTACTATTGTTGATTTTATACCAGTCATTTTTGCTCCTAATGCGACACCTTGTGCATGATTTCCTGCACTTGAAGCTATTACTCCACTTGCTTTTTCTTCATCGGTTAAACTTGCTATTTTATTACAAGCTCCTCTTAACTTAAAAGACCCTGTTTTTTGAAGGTTTTCACATTTATAGAAAACATTCGCTCCTGTTTTTTCGCTAAGTTTAACGCTTTCAAGTAAATCAGTTTTTTTAACTATGTCTTTAATGGTCTCTCTAGCTTCTTTCACATCTGTTAAGGTAACATTTATCATTTTATTCCACTCCCGTAAATCCAATTTTTATTTATTACTTTCTATATAATTCTATATCTTTTTTTTTTAAAAATCAACATGTAAACGATTTTTATAATTTTTTAATTAATCACAAAAAAACTAAAAATACAACAATTGAATACAATAAACACATCTATTCAATTAAGTTAGATTACGCTAAATGATAATATTAAAATAATTTTTACATTTTTATCAAAATAACAGTTTATTCTTTATTATTTTTATTAAAATTTATATTTATATTATTTTACTTAATTAAAAATTGTTTTTTTATTCTCTTTAATAACATTAATATTACCACATCTAACCTAAAATATTTTTATAAACAACATTAAATAAAAAAAGTTTTATTTTACACATTTTCATAATAATAAAACTGTACCTTTTATAACAAATATAACAAAAAAAATAAAATGCAAGTTAAATTAGAGTTTTATTTTATATAGTAATCATTTTTTATTAAAAGGTATTTTATCTTTTAACATACATTTTATAAAGCTAAATAGAGTTATTATTTTAATTTTATACTTTACTTTTTCTATAAACCTATTATAATTAAAGTATAATCATTTTAGGAACTTGTTTATTTTATTATAAAAATGTGAAACTTATTACATAAGGAGGAATTAAACATGAAAAATAATACTTATAAAGAAATCAAAAACATATATGGAAAAATAAGTCCTTTTGAATTTAAGGACAAATTAATAGATATTGCGAAACATACTGCAAATGAAAATCATAGAGAACTGCTTGATGCAGGTCGTGGAAATCCAAATTGGACTTGTTCAACTGCTAGAGAAGCTTTTTTCACTTTTGGTCATTTTGCGATTACTGAAACACGTTCTAATTGGGATTTAGGACATTTAGCTGGTATGCCTCAAAAAAAGGGCATTAAGGAAAGATTCTTTAAATATATAAATGAAAATATAGATATGCCTGGAGCATACTTAGCTAGAGATATTATAAATTTTGGTATAAATGAACTTGGATTTGATGGCGATGAATTTGTTCATGAACTAGCTGATGGGATTATTGGTGATAATTATCCACTTCCAGATAGAATGTTGCCTCATATGGAAAAAATAGTGCATGATTATTTAGTTCAAGAAATGAAATATGATATATCAGGTAAATATGGTGATGTAGAAATATTCGCTGTTGAAGGTGCTACAGCTGCTATGTGTTATATATTTGATTCATTAATGGCAAATGAACTTCTAAAAAAAGGCGATACAGTAGCTTTAATGACTCCTATATTTACACCTTATCTTGAGATACCTAATCTTCCTCGCTATGATTTTAAAGTTGTAAACATAAACGCAAATGCAGTTGATGAAAAAGGTGCTCATACATGGCAGTATACTAAAAAAGAATTAGAAAAGCTTCGTGACAATTCTATTAAGGCTTTATTTGTTGTTAATCCTAACAACCCTGCATCTATAGCTATGGATGAGACATCTTGTAATAATCTAATAGATGTAATTGAAAATTATAATAAGGATTTAATGATAATATCAGATGATGTATATGGGACTTTTGTAGAAGATTTCTCATCATTAATGTCAAAACTTCCTTATAACACTGTTGGAGTTTATTCTTATTCAAAATATTTTGGAGTTACAGGATGGAGACTTGGTACATTCGCTCTTCATAAAAAGAATGTTTTTGATAAAAAAATAAATGATTTAACTGGAGAATTGAAGAAATCAGTAGATAAGCGTTACAGTGATATGAGTCTTAATCCTTCTAGTCTTTCATTTATGGAAAGAGTTGTTGCTGATAGTAGACTTGTTGCTCTTAATCATACTGCTGGTCTTTCAACTCCACAACAAGTTCAAATGTCATTTTTCTCTGCCTTTGCATTAATTGATAAAGTTGATGCTTACAAAAAACTTAATATGAGTATATGTCATAGACGTCAAAAACTATTGTTTGAAGCTTTAGAGCTTCCAGTTAATAAAAGTAAAAATAATGCTGCATATTATACTCAATTTGATATTGAAGAATGGGCTAAAATAAACTATGGAGAAGATTTATTCAAATTTATAAGTAAGAATGCCTCTCCAGTAGATATACTTTATAGATTGGCTAATGATTATTCAGTAGTCTTACTTAGTGGAAATGGATTCTATGGACCTGAATGGTCAATTAGAATATCTTTAGCAAATCTATATGATGAAGCCTACACTAAAATAGGGAAAGCAATAAGAGAAATATTGAATAGCTATATTGCTGAATGGGAAAAAACAAAAAAATAATCCTATTACACTGAAATGTCTAAATTATGTGAATAAAAGGATTTATATAGACCTAAATAATTTTTTTTGATATAATCCTATCGGAATTATAAATTTTATTTGTGAAAGGCAGAGAATATTATGAGTATTAAGAAAAAAGTTGCCATAGTCTTTACTGGTGGAACTATATCTATGACAGTAGATGATAAAGTAGGTGCTGCTATACCAACTTTATCTGGGGAACAAATATTATCTATGGTCACTAATATTGATAAAGTTGCAGATGTTGAAGTTTTTAATTTTGATGAAATTCCAGGACCTCACATAACACCTTGTAGAATGATGGAATTAAAAAATTATGTAAATGATTTATTAGCAAGAAAAGATATCACAGGAGTTGTAATAACACATGGTACTGATAGTTTAGAAGAAACTGCTTATTTTCTAGACCTTACAATTGATAATATTAAGCCTGTAATAGTTACAGGTGCTATGAGAAGTAGCTCTGAACTTGGCTATGATGGTTCAAGCAATTTATCTGCATCAGTTTGTACTGCTGTATCTAAAGATGCTATGGGTAAAGGAGTTCTTGTAGTTTTAAACAACGAAGTGCTATTGGCTTCTGAAGCTACTAAAACAAATACACTTTCTTTAAATACATTTAAATCTTTAACTAGTGGTCCATTGGGAATAATCGACTGTAACGAACTTGTTCTTACGAGAGATATTGTAAATAGAACCATTATAGATACTGATAAAGTAGAATCTAAAGTTGCACTATTTAAAGCATATGTTGGAGAAGATGCAGATTTTATAAGATTTGCTGTTGATAGTGGATATAAAGGTATAGTTATTGAAGCTATGGGTAGAGGCAATATTCCTCCTCTAATGCTTTCTGGTGTTGAATATGCAAGGGAAAAAGGACTTCCTGTTGTTATAGTTTCTAGATGCCATTCAGGTAGAGTATTTGATAGTTATGGTTACTTTGGTTCTGGTAGAGACTTAAAAAATATAGGATGTATATTTGGTGGAGACCTTCCAGGTCAAAAAGCTAGAATAAAACTTATTTTAGCTCTTGGAAAGACTAATAATATTGATGAAATCAAAGACTTCTTTGAAAAAGGAATCTATTGTTAATTATATTATAGAGTTTAGAATTTAAAATAAATTATATCATAGAGTTTAAAATAAAACGTCCCCCTACTGCAATCTTTTACTTATATTGCAATAAGGGGATTTTATTTTATAGTTCTCTTTTTTTATTTATTCCACAACTTTTTTATTTCACAACTATATTAACTAATTTCTTAGGAACTGCAACAACTTTAACTATAGTTTTATCTTCAACTAGAGCTTTAATTTTTTCATCTTCTAAAGCCACTTTTTCCATATCTTCTTTAGATATATTTGAACTAACAGTTAACTTTCCTCTAACCTTTCCATTAACTTGTACAACAACTTCTATTTCATCTTTTACTAAAGCTTTTTCATCATATTTAGGCCAGTCTATATCAAATACACTTCCTTCTTGACCTATCATAGTCCATAATTCTTCACCTAAATGAGGTGCAAATGGTGAAATTATAGTTACGATTGTTTGTACACCTTCTTTTATAACTGCTTCATTGATATTATCTAGCTCCTTATATTTGTACATATCATTTATTAATTCCATCAGAGCTGATATAGCAGTGTTAAATCCAAATTTCTCACTTAAATCTACAGTAACTTTTTTAAGTGTAGAATGTATAGTATATCTCATATCTTTATCTTGAGAACTTAACTCGCCAAACTCAACATCTTTTTTGAAGACATCTGCTAACTCATCAACTAATCTATATACTCTATTTAAGAATCTAAAGCATCCATCAACACCTTGTTCTGACCAGTCTAAATCTCTTTCTGGTGGTGCTGCAAATAATACGAAAAGTCTTGCAGTATCTGCTCCATATTCATCAATTATATCCATAGGAGATACTGTATTTCCTTTAGACTTACTCATTTTAGAACCATCCATAAGAACCATACCTTGAGTAAGTAAGTTTTTAAATGGTTCATCAAAGTCTACCATGCCCATACTCTTAAATGCTTTTACAAACCATCTAGCATAAAGTAAATGCATTATAGCATGCTCTACTCCACCTATATATTGGTCTACTGGATGCCATCTGTTAACTAAGTCTTTACTAAATGGTTCATCTTCATTTTTATTGTCTACATATCTTAAGAAATACCAAGAAGAATCAACAAATGTATCCATAGTGTCAACTTCTCTTCTCGCTGGTTTTCCACAGTGAGGACAAGTTGCTGACATAAACTGTTTTGAAGTAGTAAGTGGAGACTCACCTTTTCCAGTAAATTCAACATCTGTTGGTAAAAGAACTGGTAAATCTTCTTTCTTAACTGGAACTATTCCACACTCATCACAATAAACTACAGGTATAGGACAACCCCAATATCTTTGTCTTGAAACTAACCAGTCTCTTAATCTATAATTAATTGTTCTCTTTCCTCTACCTTCTTTTTCTAATTTATTTATTATTCCTTCAAATCCTTCTGAAGCATCTAATCCATCAAATTCTTCTGAATTTATCATTTTATTATCTTCTGTTATTACATCTATTATATCTAGATTATATTTTTCAGCAAAATCTCTGTCTCTTTCATCATGTGCAGGAACTGCCATTATAGCACCTGTTCCATATTCAACTAATACATAGTTTGCTATCCATAGAGGAACTTTTTTTCCATTTAAAGGATTTATAACATATCTACCTATAAACATACCTTCTTTTTCTACATCAGCTGCTGTTCTCTCTATTTCTGTCATAGTGTGCATTTTTTGAACAAAAGCTTCAACATCTGCTTCATACTCAGTACCAGCAACCAATTCTTTAACTAGTTCATGTTCTGGAGCAAGTACCATATAAGTAACTCCATAAGTTGTATCTGGTCTAGTTGTAAATACTGTCATAGATTTGTCAGTTCCATCTATATCAAATACTAAATCTGCTCCTGTACTTTTTCCTATCCAGTTTCTTTGCATTATTTTAACTTTTTCTGGCCATCCATCTAATGTGTCTAAATCATTAAGTAATTCTTCTGCAAATTCAGTAGTTTTAAAATACCATTGTTCTAAGTCTTTCTTTAATACTGTTGATTTACATCTTTCACATGCTCCTTGAACAACTTGTTCATTTGCAAGAACAGTCTCACAAGAAGGACACCAGTTAACATAAGATTTTTTCTTATATGCAAGTCCATGTTCTAAAAATTTCAAAAATATTTCTTGAGTAAATCTATAGTATTCTGGAGTTGAAGTTGCTACTTCTTTATCCCAATCATAGCTAAGCCCTAATAAATTTAATTGTTCTTTCATTTCTTCTATATTTTCCATTGTCCATTTATGTGGATGTATTCCATGTTTTATAGCTGCATTTTCAGCTGGTAAACCAAAAGAATCCCATCCCATTGGATGAAGTACATTATAACCTTCCATTTTTTTGAATCTTGCGACAACATCGCCTATAGAATAATTTCTAACATGTCCCATGTGTATCTTTCCAGATGGATAAGGGAACATTTCTAATGTGTAATAATTAGGTTTTTCAGTTTGTGCTGTATCCATTTTGTATTGGTCATTATCTTTCCAAATTTTTTGCCATTTCGATTCTACTTGTTTAAAATTATATACGCTCATATTTTGCCTCCTGTTTTTAGTTGTGTTCAACTACTTTGTTTAATATTATTTACTTATAATTTCCAAATAATTCTTTGAAAATAAAAAATCCTCGTCACTAAACTTGCGTTTAGGGACGAGGATAAATCTTCGCGGTACCACCCTAATTAGCCTACTTTTATAGACTCTCTTAGATAGCTTTTAATCCAGCCATGGAGAATAGGTTTTAATCTAGTAAGTTCAAAGTTATATAATATTAGTTCTCACCTTCCACTAACTCTCTGAAAAAATATAATCTTTTACTGCTCTAGTCTATTCAATTCAATACAATTTTTGAAATTTTCTAACTATAATAACATATATTATCATGTTTATGCTAATGTGTCAATATCTATATAAGGTGCATCTTTCCATAATTTTTCTAAATTATAAAATCCTCTATTTTCCTCATTAAATACGTGAACCATTATATCCCCATAGTCAAGAAGTACCCAAGTTTGAGTTCCTTGTCCTTCTTTTCCTCTTGGTTCTAATCCTAGTTTTGCTAATTCATCTTCAACATTATCAGCTATAGCTTTTACTTGTCTTTGAGAAGATGCTGTAGTAATAACAAAATAATCACATAAACTAGAAACTTTTCCTATATTTATTATAACTGTATCTTGACCCAGCTTATCTTCTATGGCATCATATGCTATTTTTGTCATTTGTTCCACTGTCATATAAAATTTCCTCACTTTCCTAATTTAAATACACTTAGTTATTCTAACATATTAATACGATTTTGTAACATAGTCAACTTTAATTTTATTAATATGTTTGCCTTTATATAAGATTTTTATAATAACTTTTCTTTAATTAGGTAGTTTCTTGCCATAACAGTTCTTGGATGTATTTCTTCTTTTTTATTAATAACAAACATTAAAGTATTATTAAATGAAGTTAAAAGTGCTTCGTCAAGCTTACCTTCATAGGCTAATTCTCTCAATGTATCTACAACTGGAAATTTTCTTCCTTCTTCAATTAAATCTGCTATGTAAATTATTTTTTCTAAAAGAGACATATCTTCTCTTCCTGTTGTATGGTATTTAATTGCATTTATAATATCTTCATCTTCTATACCAAACTCATATTCACATATGTATGACCCTATCACACTATGTGATAGAGAGCGGTTTCCATCTTCTATTGGGTCTAAGTATATTTCATACTTATTAACATAATCCTCTACTTCTTTATCACTTAAGTATTTCGCACAATCATGAATCATTCCCGCTATATAGGCTTTTTCTTTGTCACATCCATAAATTTCACACAATTTTACAGCACATTCTGCAACATTTTTTGAATGGCTAAGCCTTCCTACTGGTAGCATTTGATTTAATCTCTGGTTAATATTCTCTAAGTTCATTTAATCATCTCCATATTGATATAGTTTATTTTCATACAAATAATTTTCTACATTTTCGGGTACTAAGTAACGTATAGACTTTCCTTCATTTAGCTGTTCCCTTATATATGTGGATGATATATCCAATGATGGAACGTAAACTGTTATAATGTCAGCATTATATTTTTTAGTCAGTTTCTCTATAGTTTCTTGTGACCTTAATAAGCTAATACCTGGTCTAGTTGCAGCTATAAAAGTAGCTAACTCAAAGTTTTTCTTTACATCTTTCCACTCTTCAACACTACAAATAGCATCTGCCCCTGTTATAAAGTAAATATCAGCATTTTTGTATTTTTTCTTTAAATATTTTAATGTATCGATTGTATAAGTCCTTTTATTTCTTTCGATTTCTACTTTTGAAACTAAAAAATCTTCATTGCTTTCAGTTGCTAGAAGTGTCATATTGTATCTATCATACTTATTTGTAGTGATACCTAGTTTATGTGGTGGATTTCCTGATGGTATAAAGATAATTTTGTCAATCTCATACTTATCTCTAATAAACTCTGCTGTTGCTAAATGAGCATAGTGTATAGGGTCAAAAGTACCTCCTAATATACCTATTTTGATTTTGCCTTTATGGCGATTAAATTTCTCTAGTTTTTCAGTATTTTTCAATTCTGCCTTCTGAACTAGATTTTTACTTCTCATATTTTGTCTCCTTTTAATGTTATAATACTATTGTACCATTATTTTTTATTTCTTAAAGCTTATAAATTATTTTTTTTGGTATATAATCATATTTATATGGTAAAAAATACTTTAAAAAATAATTATTTAACATAGTTTCACTTAACTTTTTAATAAAAATAACTTTTTATTATTTTGTCTTAATTTAGATTAAATATAACGTATAATTATAAGTTTTTTATTAAATTTTATTAGTTACTTTTGTTAATATAATTACATATAAAAAAGGAGAAATTATGAGTATAATTACAAAAATAGAACAACAAAAAAGAAATGATGATAGAGTAAATATTTATGTAGATGATAAATTTTTTATTGCTATATTTAAAGAACTTGTTTATACATTTAATTTAAAAAAAGGAAATGAAGTAAATGAAGAGGAATTAAAATCCATTTTAGATGATGAGATGTATATAAAAGCTAAAAATAAAGCATTAAATATTTTATCTCGTGCTGACCAGTCTGAAAAAAAAATAAAAGAAAAACTATCAGCAGATTTTGAAGAGGATACAATTGATAGAGTTATAGATTTTCTTAAAAATTATAATCTGGTAAATGACAATATATTGGCTCAGAAAATAGTTAATACCAATGTTAATTTAAACAAATGTGGTAAAAACAGAATTAAACAAAATTTATATAATAAAGGTATTGAAAGAAGTGCAATTGATGAAGCAGTATCAGAATTAGACAAAGATACTGAATTTGAAAATGCCATGTATCTAGCAAAAAAAAGATATGAAAGGGTAAAAAAAGAAGATAAAAAGAAAATATATCAAAAAATTTCTCAACATCTTTCCTATAAAGGCTTTGATTATGATATTATTAAAAGAGTTTTAAATAAACTTTTAAATTTTGATGAATCTGATATATAAGTATATTTTTAAATATACTAAGGAGGTAAATTATGAAACTAATTATTGGTGGTTTAAGCTTTTTATTAGGATTATATAATATATATCAATTATATAGAGAAGATAGTATGAGATAAGTATTATTTTATTAAAATATAATACTTATTATGGAGGGAAAATCAAATGAAAAGTCAAGAAAGATTTAAAATTTTAGACGTTGATGTTTATCTACAACCATTTGAGTCTGACATAAAAAAAAGGATGAAACACTATGAAGATGTAAAAGCAAAAATATTAACTAGCTGTGAAAATTTTAATTCTTTTGCAAATGGTCATCTTTATTATGGATTCCATCAAACAAATGATGGATGGTTTTATAGAGAGTGGGCTCCAAATGCAGATAGTTTATCATTAATTGGTGACTTTAATAATTGGAATAGAAAATCCCATCCTCTAAAAAAAATAGATTCTGGTAATTGGGAAATTTTTATACCTGATAAAAACAGCTTACCTCATAAATCCGAGGTAAAGGTACAAGTCACTACAAATGGTGAAACATTTGACCGCATACCATTATACATAAAGAGGGTAATCCAAAAGGATTCTGGTAACTTTAATGGGCAGATATGGCAACCAAAAACTCCATTTAATTGGACTGATAGTGAATTTGATTTAAAAAACATAACTTTCCCTTTAATCTACGAATGTCATATAGGTATGGCTACTGAAAAAGAATCTATTGGAACTTATAATGAATTTACTGAAAATATACTTCCTAGGATAAAGAAAGCTGGATACAATACTATTCAACTTATGGCTATCATGGAACATCCATATTATGCTTCTTTTGGATACCAAGTTTCAAACTTTTATGCAATTTCATCTAGATTTGGTACTCCTGAAGACTTAAAAAACCTTATAAATACAGCTCATTCAATGGGAATTGCTGTTTTATTAGACTTAGTTCACTCTCATGCTGTAAAAAATACTTTAGAGGGAATAAATGAATTTGATGGAAGTGAACATCAATTTTTCCATTCAGGTTCAAAAGGTAATCACCCTGCTTGGGGAACAAAACTCTTTAACTATGGTAAGCCTGAGGTAATTCATTTTTTACTTTCAAATATAAAATTTTGGCTAAATGAGTATCATTTTGATGGTTTTAGATTTGATGGCGTAACCTCAATGCTATATCATAACCACGGTCTTGGAGTTTCATTTGACAGTTATAAAAAGTATTTCAGTGCAAACACGGATATGGAAGCTATAACATATCTTCAATTTGCAAATGAATTAATAAAAGAAATCAAACCTAATTCAATAAGCATTGCAGAAGATATGAGTGGAATGCCTGGAATGTGTATACCTATAAGAGATGGTGGAATTGGCTTTGACTATAGATTAGCAATGGGAGTACCTGATTTTTGGATAAAAACTATCTCAAGATCTTCTGATGAAAATTGGGATTTAGGCAAAATGTGGTACGAGCTTACTACTAGACGTCCTGGTGAAAAAAACATTGGATATTGTGAATCTCATGACCAAGCATTAGTTGGTGATAAGACAATTATATTTTGGTTAGCAGATAAAGAAATGTACTGGAATATGGAAATAAACTCAAATAATCATGTTATTGATAGAGCCATGTCTCTAAACAAGTTAATTAAATTAGCAACATTTTCTCTAGCTGGTGAAGGATACCTAAATTTTATGGGAAATGAATTTGGACACCCTGAGTGGATTGATTTTCCACGCGAAGGAAACAATTGGAGTTATAAATATGCTAGAAGACAATGGAGTCTTTCAGAAAATGAT
The DNA here is from genome assembly GCF_020658175.1 of Clostridioides sp. ES-W-0018-02. Classification (NCBI taxonomy): domain Bacteria; kingdom Bacillati; phylum Bacillota; class Clostridia; order Peptostreptococcales; family Peptostreptococcaceae; genus Clostridioides; species Clostridioides sp. ES-W-0018-02. The sequence goes on from NZ_JACVVY010000001.1 coordinate 1,273,589, forward strand.
AACTTAAAATATAAACAACTATTGAACTTTGATAAATCTATGCTTGAACTTACAAAATACAGTGATATTTTTGCACAGAATAGTTATGAACTTATACATATAGATAATGATAAAAAACTTTTAGTATACAGTAAGGGTAAATATTTATTTATATTTAATTTCCATCCTAATCTGATGCAATCAGTAGACATATCAAAATTCCAAGACAAAAAATACAAGACAGTATTAAGTACTGATATGATAGAGTTTGGAGGAAAAACAAGACTAGAAAACTTAATAGACTACGATATCTATTTTACTTCTACTCCTCCATCTTCTAAAATACCTATTGCATCTCTCACAGCAATAGTACTTTTAAATAATATTCTCTAGATATAAATAACTACTAAAAGCCAAATAACAATTTTGATTTTAATACAAAATGTTATTTGGCTGATTTATTTTCTTGCTAATTAATTATTTTTTATATCTGACATTATAACTTCCAACTTTTAATTTGTGGAATTATATTCATCTTAACAGTCTGTGCCTTTAGAGCATTTCTAAATTTTTCAGTAGATGTATTTTTAAACATTTTACTAGAAGCACTTTTAAGATTTTCTATAGAATCCCAGTGTTGTATCATAATCCATTTTTGAGTTTTTTCATCATATAAAAGCTCAGTATCAATAAAGCCCGATTGAACAGAGTGAAAATTTATTTCTAAATCATTTACAATCTCTACAAATGCATCTTTTGATAAATGCTCTTCCACATTAAATTCTACTATTTCTGTAATAATTTTCATATACAAACCCTCCTATTTATCTTTCTTACATCATAACAAGAAGTAAATTAAAGGTATTGTAAAAAATCGACAATATAATTATAAATAGTTGTATGTTGTGTTTTCTTTAATAGTTTTATTCTCTTTAATAAATTTAATTGGCGATACTCCTGAAAACTGTTTAAATTCTTTAATAAAATGAGCTTGGTCATAATATTCATTTTCATAAATTAAGTCAAGAAAGTTATTATTTTTAGAGCTATAAATAAGCTGATTACTTACCATTTTAAATCTATATATTTTCCTTAGTATTTTAGGTGTATACCCAGTATATTTTAAACAAGCTCTTTCTAAAGTTTTAATATTTATGTTCATCTCATCACAAAACAATTTTATAGTGCTATATTGATTATTGTATATAAATAAATCTAGGAGATTTATCATCTTATTTATAACCAAATTTTCATCTAATACAGATACTAATATTTTTTCTAAATGTAAAACTATATCTTCTATTGATAATATTTGATTTAATGTACTTTCCAATTTCCCAACAAAACCTTTTGATACTTGTTTTAAGTCAACAAGTTGACCCTTAAACTCTGAAATTGGTATCTTTAAAAATGGATAGAGCCCAAATGGATAAAAAGAAATACCCATCACACGTATATTTCCACGTTGAATAACAAATCCATGCTTATCTCTTATTCCATTAAAATGTATATTACTTGCATTATAATTTTGATTTTCAATCTTATATTCCATAACATCAGAAAGATTAATGATAATATCTATACTGTCTGTAGGTAATAACTTATTATTTAGCAATATATTTGATTTTGTTTCAAGATACCAAATAAACTTTACCCAGGGTTTTAAACGAACATTTCTAACTGCATACCTTGTAACTGATAACATTGTAATTAACCTCTATCCTAAATTTTTTTATCATTATATACTTTATCTTTATATTATACAATATAATTTATCCTATCAAAAACTTAATCTATTCCATATCTATCTTATACATTTTTTTAATGCTTTAGAAATAGGAAGTGCTATTATAAGACCTATTAACACCTGCATTAAATTGCCTGGTATTGAAGTAAGTGGAATTATAAAATTACCATAAAGTATAACCTCTGTTACATAATATCCAAACAACATCCAAATTGATGAAACTACTACTCCTATTACATTAATCAAAAAACTTTCTCCATTCTTGCCATTTGCCCATACAATCTTTCCAAGTAAATACCCCATAATACCTCTAACTATAAATGTAAATGGAGCCCATAGAGTCCACCCAGATATCAAATCAAAAAGAGCCATCCCAATAGCACCTGATAACGCACCTTTTTTACTTCCAAATACTATTGCTGATATAAATAACATTGCTGTTCCTAAATGTACAAGACCTCCATTTATAGATATTGGCAATCTTATATTTATAAACTTGGTTGCAACAAATACTAACGCTATTAATAGTGAAGTTTCTACCAAATCTTTTGTTGTAAATTTCTGTTTAGCTGTAGCTTCCATGCCACATCCTCCTTTTATATTGTGACTAAAAATAATATTTATTAAATAAATCTACTAAACTTCCATTTGTATTAAATTCTAATGCTTTTAAACTTTTATCCAATACATTTAATATGTGAACTATTTTATCAAGACTAGCATTTTCCCCCATATGACCTATTCTCAAAATAGCATCCATATATTGATTTAATGATGTTGCAACAAGTGTATTGTAATTTTTAAGCATATAATCAGTAAGTTTTAATGCTCCTATACTTTCAGGTATTTTTATTGCTGTCACTGTATTAGAATATCCTTCTTCTAAAAACAATTCTAAACCATATTCTTCAACAGCTTGTCTTACACTAGAAGCTATTTTCTCATGTCTACTTAATACCTTTTCCACACCCTCTTCTAGTATATTGTCTAAGGCTCTATCAAGACCCATTATGTCACTTATTGGCATTGTATAAGGGAAATATTTTTTTTCGTAATATCCTTCCCATATACTTAAATTACAATAAAAACCTACTATGTCTGTTTTTCTATTTTTTATACAATTTTTTGCATCTTGACTTATACCAACTATAGTAAGACCCGCAGGTGCAGAAATAGCTTTTTGAGAACCGCCTAATATTACATCTATTTTCGATTCATCTACATTTAACCTTTCACCCACCATACCTGCCACAGAATCCACTACAGTTAAGATTCCATATTCCTTCAATAGCGGACATATCTCACTTACATCATTTAATACACCTGTTGGAGTATCACAATGAACCACTGTTGCATATTTAAAGTTATTATCCTTTTCTAAAAACTTTCTTAACTCATCAACATCTATACTTTTTGTATATTGACTTGAAAAAAGCACATACTCTCCACCATACATTTTTACAAAGTCTTTAAATCCTTCTCCATATATACCATTGTCAATTACAAGAACTCTATCACCCTTCTCTGTCAGTGAAGCACAAGCTGCTTCAAGTCCCAATATTCCTTCACCACTTAATATGTAAATATCATTCTTTGTACCAACTATATTTCCAAACTTTTCACATGTCTTCTTATAAAACTCAACAAAATCAACATCTATATCTGGGTTAGTTGTTTTCTCTGCTCTTATTAACCTTACATTTTCTCTAGTTTCTGTTGGTCCTGGTGCATAATTAATTTTATTATTCATATATATCAGCTCCTTTTTATTTTCTATACGATTATTATACAAAATTTTCATTTTTCATGGTACAATTTTATATTTTTTTAGAATTGTACCAATACATTTTTTTCTGATAACAATCTTCTGAACATTAAACATACTATCACTTACAACTTAAATTGATAAGTTATATTAATAAGAATTTTATAACAGTAAAAACAACAAAATACAGGACATATGAACATTTAAGCCACTTGCCCTGTATTTGTATATTATTAACCTATTTAACTCTATTTTTATATCTTCTATAATCCTGTTTAAAAATTAAATATAGCTTTTTATATATTTTTATTCACTATATCTTACTCTATCAATAAGAGATTCTTTGTTAAAGCTTCTTCCTATTAAATAAGTTGTTATAAATTGAGCTATAAGGATAAATACAACCATAAATAAAATTGGTACTATTGGTAATGCATATGTTGCATAAGATAATCCAGTTTTTCTTAAAAATACAACTGCAATGTATCCTAATATACCTCCAAAGACAATACTTCCTATCATCATTCTAGAAGTATAATATATAGCTTCTGAATTAAGCATTTTTACTAATTGTCTATTAGTAAGTCCAATTGCTTGAAGCATACCAAGTTCTTTTTTTCTAGTAACTATACTAGTTATCATTGTATTTACAAGATTCATAAATCCAATAACACCTATTATACCAGTTAAAGTATAGCCCATTATTTTTATAAATGAAATCATCATCTTATTTGATTCTATTCTACTATCTAAAAAATCCGCTTCTAAATATCCATTAGATTTAGCAATTTTCTTTATAGCATCTTTAACTTCTTGATATTTTCCTTCTTCAGTATATATTCCAATGGTACTTGTTGTATCATATTTCAAAACTCTATCTATAAAATCTTTTCCTATACCAAAACTTGGAGTTCCCATAGCTATTGCTTGAACTTTAAATTCTTTTTTTATCTCTTTATCTCCATCATATAGAGTTAATTTTATTTTATCTCCAGCCTTTACACCCATTTCTTTTGCTGTATCAAGGTGAGTAATGACTATTTCGTTTCCTGTTTGTAACCCTTCAAAATTTATTTTTCCATCTATTAGGTTTTTATTTAAATCCTTCACATCATTTTCATTTATGCTCTGTAAAAGGTCATGTTTAAACTCAACATTATAATCCTCCATCCCAATTTTTACAGAATTTCCTAATTCAGTTTTTTTGACTCCTTCTATACTCTTTACTTGGTTTAAAAAGTCTTTACCTAATGGATTATTCATTTGTAGAATATTCAAATTACTTTCAGGATTCTTGTCGCTATCCATTTCATATCCAGTAAATCTAACTTCTATATCATAAGGAAAATGCTCTCTAGCCATCTTCTCAGCATTAAAACTTTCTAAAGCAGTAGATACTGTTATAAATATAGTTCCACTTAACATAAGAGATGTCAGTGTCATATAAGTACGCTTTTTATTTCTTTCTAAATTTGCTTTTGATAAATTCTTTAAATTTATATTTTTATGTCCTTTTCTATCATTTTTACCACTTATTTCATTTCCAGTATATCTTACTGCATCAACTATAGATACCTTTGAAGCTACTTTCATTGGTTTCAAAAGTGATAAAACAACAGATATAAAACTTATTACCACAACCAATAATAGCACTGGTAATTGTGATGATTTTACATCTACATCCATAAATGATTTTATTATAATATTTGCAAGTGCATAACCTAAAATTGTTCCTACTGGTATTGCTATTCCTGCTAATATAAAGCCTTCCTTAAACACTATTGCTTTTACTTGTTTTTTAGTTGCACCAATTGCTCTAAGTTTTCCAAATTCTTGTACTTTAGTAACTATTGAGATGTAGAATATATTGTATATTACCAATATACTAGACAATACAATTACTAAGCCTATAAGAACTCCTCCTATCATTGTTTCACTATCTGGTTTTAAAGCATTTATATAATTTTCATTTACAAGTATATTATTAGTATCTAATCCTATATCATTTGCAATCTTATTTAATTTTTCTTTTGCCTGTTCTATAGATAAATCACTCTTATCTTTTAATTTAACATATATATTGAAATCTTCTTGTGACATATCTCTAGTATTTTTCATATATGTTTCTGATATAATAGCAGAATAATTCTTTCCTGCTTCATATATTTCACTAGTTTCTAAGATTCCAGTTATTATAAATTCTTTTTCTATTCTTTTGTCGCTTTTATAATCATCATAAGGTACTTTTATTTTTTCACCTAATTTTTGACCATGACCTAATGCTTTTAAAGCTCCACTATCTAGTACTATTTCATTTTCTTTTGTTGGTAATTTTCCTTTTATAAATTCAAAATTATTTAATTTTAAACCCTCTTCATTCATATATGATAATGAAATGGTTGTATCATCTTCTAGCTTCTCAACACCCACTCCATTCATTTTTCCAGCTAGTTCAATATCTGCATGATTACTTAATATTTCAGCTTGTTTTTCATTTACATTTGCTAATACTCCTTGATAATTGCCTGAATACTTTATTGTATTTTCCTTTTGATATTCTCTTGTATCGACAATATAAATACCTATAGATGAAAGCATCAATGTTGAAAGTATTATAGTTATTATTATTAATATACTTTTTGATTTATTTTGTTTTACATTACTTTTTGCTATTTTAGTAGTATTAATCATTTTTGTCACCAACCTTTGACACCTTACCATCCTCTATAAATATAACTCTATCAGCCATTTGAGCTATACTATCATCATGAGTTATCATAACCAAAGTTTGACTATATTTTTTAGACATAGACTTTAGTATACTCATAACTTCATCTGATGTTTTGGAATCCAAGTTTCCAGTTGGCTCATCAGCAAGTATTATGGCTGGTCTTGTTGCCAAAGCTCTTGCTATTGCTACTCTTTGTTGTTGACCTCCTGATAATGTATTTGGTAAAACATCGTGTTTATTTTCAAGCCCCAAAGATTTTAAAAGGTCTTTTATAAATTGTTCATCCACAGTTCTACCATCTAGACCGATTGGTAATACTACATTTTCCCATACATTAAGAGATGGAATTAGATTGTAGCTTTGAAATATAAAGCCTATTTTTCTTCTTCTAAATACAGCAAGTTCTTCTTCTTTCAATGTAAATATGTTTTTATTATCAATGTATACCTTGCCAGATGTAGGTATATCGAGACCACCTATCATATGTAACAATGTACTTTTTCCAGAACCAGATTTACCTATTATAGCTACAAATTCACCTTCATTTATTTCTAAATTTACATCATCTAAAGCTTTTACTAAACTTTCTCCTTCTCCATAATGTTTTGATAAACTTTCAGTATATAGTATTTTCATAAAATTATCCCCTCACTCTAAGTTATGTTGCTCCTTAATCATCTACTTCTAATTTGTGGAGCTGTTTATACTTATATAATATATGTAGAGGATTACATTCTCCTTTCAGTAAACATTACATAGTTGTAAGAAACAAAGAAAACTTACTTCCTTTTCCTAGATTAGAAGATACCATGATATTACCACCTTGTTCTTCCAAAATTTTTCTACTTAAATACAATCCTACACCACTACCTTCTATAGATTCAATTTCTTCATCTGTTCCTCTATAAAAACGTTTAAATATGTTATTAAATTCATTTTTTGCAATTCCTCTACCATTATCCTCTATTATGATTTTAAAATAGTTTACAGTCTCTTCTATGGATATATTTACTTCTCCATTTCTTTCTGTATACTTAACAGCATTGTCTAATACATTAAAAATACTTTCCTCAGTCCATTTTTTATCGTGAGGTATAATTCTACTATTAAATTCATTTATTTTTAATGTTATATTTTTAATTCTCGCTTTAGGAGTTATACTTTCTATAGCATTTAAAATAGTACTTTTTATGTCATTATCTTCTTTTTTTATGCTTATCATACTAATCTCTAGTCTTGATATGTTAACTAAAGAATTTATTAAATTTTCCAATTTATTTATAGAATTTTTATTAGTTAATAAAAACTCATGTGCTTCATCTTCGTCTAAGTCTTCTTCTATAAGTAATGTATTATATAATTTTAATGATGCTAAGGGAGTTTTTAATTGATGAGAAATGTCTGTTACTAATGATTTTACACTTTCCTTTTCTTTTTCTAATTTAATAAATTTTATCTTTAAACTTCTATTTAACTCATACAGGCAATTGTTAATCTTACTAAATGTACCCTCTCTAAAATACTCATTATATTCTACCAAATAGCCAGAATTATCTAACTTGCTACCTTCTTTTAAATAATTTTCTTGTGCCATTTGCTCCACTATAAAATAAATCTTGCTTAATCTTTTGTTTATGTATCTTATAAAATAATATATTATTCCTGTAACGGCTATAAACATTATTAAAAAAACAAAAATTGATTCTTTAAAAAAAGATTTTAAATATATGCCAAAGTTTTTATCATTTGACATTTTATTTTCTAGCCCATATCCAAATTTTTCAAGTGCTTTTTCTCCAACCTCTGCATTACTATAGTCAAAATTATAAATAGACTTTACTATATCTACCTCATCATCTGGATATTTTTCAATCAACATACCTGCCATACTTTGAGTATTTTTTATTTGATGTTCATATAAAACATATAGTCTATTATATTCAAAAAATATAAATGCAAGTGTTACCACAAGCATGGATAAAATAGAATATATAACAGCCTTTTTCATTATATAGTCCTCTTTAATACTAAAATTTTCTTTGGTATTTATATCTTTTAACATTTTTTTATACTCCTTTCACCCCATATATATCCAACTCCTCTTACTGTTTTTATATACTTAGGTTCAGAAGGATTCTTTTCTACTTTTTGTCTAAGTCTTCTTATATTTACTGCAACTGTATTATCATCTACAAAATTACCACTACTATCCCATAAAGATTCTAATAGTTGTTCTTTGGTCAAAGCTTGCATTGAATTTTCCATCAAATATCTTAATAGTTTAGTCTCTGTTTTACTTAAAATTATTTCTTCTTCCTTGTCATCATTTTTTATAATCAGTTTATTTTCTATATAATAAAAAAACAAATCATCACAAACCAGTAAAGTGTAATTTTTTACTGTGTTTACCCTTTTCATAAATGCATTTACTTTTGAGATTAATACCATCAAACTAAATGGCTTTGTAATATAATCATCTGCACCTAAATCATAACCTGTAACAATATCCACTTCTTCATCAAGTGCTGTAAGCATTATTATATAAACATCACTTTTCTTTCTAATCTCCTCACAAAAATCAAACCCACTTCCATCTGGTAAACCTATATCAGAAATAATTAAATTTATATTCTCTTTAAAAAAAATACCTCTTGCCTCTTCTATACTAAATGTATTAAAAACATTGTATCCCTCTTTTTTTAATTTAAAGCTAATCCCTCTATTTAAAGATTTATCATCTTCTAAAAGTAATATATTATTCATGTTTTTCTCCTCCATTATTATGTATACTAGCTAAATTATATCATACTAACTAAGCCATTTTATTTGACAATTTATAAATATTTTTTAATCATCAAGAAGATTTTACACACTTAGATAATAAAATAAACATACCAATGATAAGTTAATAATATATTTGTTTTTAATCAAGGGTACAATTATTGATTCGATATTACTATACATAAATAAAAAAACAAAGGTAATCCAGTATTTAAACATCCAATTACCTTTGCTTAGGTTTGTATTTTATATAATAATCAATACCTATTTATCAATAAATAATTATTAATTCTATTTTATTATTGATTTTATTACTAATTTCATTTTACTTTTTTATTTTTTAAATTTATCTGATTATTATTTAATAAGTAAATTAAAACACTCGAAGCTACAAATATAAACATACTATCTTTGATACCTAAATCGCCTGTTTTAGGAGATTTTTCTTTAATTTCTGCTTTAGATGCTTTTATATTAGAACTTTCTCTAGCTTTCATTTTATCTAAATTTTTACGTTTATTCTCATTTGAGTTTTTAGTATCCTCATTATTTGCACTGTCTTCACTATCATTTAAATTATCTTCATCACCATTTAATACTAAGTTACTCTCATTACTTTTAATTATCAATTCTTCCTTAGTTTTAATGCTAATTCTTCCATCTACACTCTTGCAGATTTCTTTTTTATACTCTATATACTCAATTACTGCACTTTCTAAACTTCCAAAATCTTCTAACATTGGTTCTTTTGATAAGCAAGGAAATTCATCTCCACCTAGTGCTATATAATCATTGGTTGCAACTGTATACTCTTTATTCATGTCAAGTGATTTTCCATCTTTCATAATACCAGTTATTTTTTCTCCTTCTTTCTGCTTTGGGTCAAAATAGTATGAGATTCCACCCACTTGTAAAAAGGCTGAATTTTTTTCTGGATACAGTTTTACTCCATGTTCTAAAACACTTTTAATTTGTTCTCCTGTAAGTTTTTTAGTAACTATAGTATTGCTAAAAGGGAATACATCTGCAATACTTCCTATTGTTATATCCCCTTTTTCAATTGTATCTCTTATATTCCCCCCATTAAATAGCGAAATATCTGCTTTAGTTTTATCTAATAAGATATCACCTATTAAATTTCCTAGATTCGTTTCTTTTGTCCTTACATTTTCATATGAGCCATCTAGAGTATTTTTTGTTACTCCTATCACTTTATCTAAAACTTGTTCCTGCTGTTTCTTTATTTCACCAATCTTTTCACTTATGTTAGAATCAAGCTTATACTCTAATGCTTCTTCTTTTTCAATTAATCTTGCTGATTTATTTTCTATTTTTATATGTTCTGTATCATTAGTATCCAATGTTAACTTTACTTCACCAATATGTTCTAGATATTGCCCTGTGCTTACAATCAGTGTATCACCAACCTGTTTACCATTTTCAAACTTAGTATGGCTATGACCATCAATAATTAAATCAATACCATTAACTTTATTTGCTATATCTATACTATTTGGCTTACTTAAACTATTAGTTCCAATATGTGATATTGCAACTATTACATCAGCACCTTTTCTTTTTAATTCATTTACTTGCTCTTTTGCACTTTCTATAGGATTTCTAAACTCTAATCCTTCTACATTTTTAGAGCCTGTCTTACTTTTTGTTTCTTGGGTTGTAAGCCCAAAAAATCCTATTTTTATACCATCTATTTCTTTTATATCATTACTGTCAAATATGTTCTTATCATCTTCAAATATATTTGATGCTAAAAATTTTAAAGTTTTATCTCCTGAATTAGCAATTTTAGATAGCTCTAATAATCTATCCTTTCCATAATTGAAGTCATGATTTCCTGGAGTAATATAGTCATATCCAACACTTTTAATTAATTTAATTGCATCTTCACCTTTATTCATATTTACTATTGGTAACCCATGTAAGCAATCTCCTGCATCTACTAAAATTGAATTTGGAGTTTCCTTTTTTAATGTAGCTAGATTACCTATTTGTATATATTCATCACCTTCAGCATATCTTCCATGTATGTCATTAGTGTGAAAAATTGTTATTTCTTTAGATGAGTTCTCTATTTTGTGCTTAAAGTTATTTAATTGTTCTACACTTTTATAACTTTCTTCAAAACTCTCTAGTCCATAAGAAATAAAACTCTGGCCTGTTGTAATTAGAATTATAATTACTAAAATTAAATATCTTCTAATTTTCAATATAAGTTATCCTCCTAAAATTAGTTTCAGCTTTAAAATAAGACTCTTATTTTAAGATAAAGCTTTTTAGATAAATATTAGAATATATGAAGTTAATCATTTCGATTTTAATATTTATCTATCAATTTAATTTTGTCCATATCCAACAAGTTTTAATCTAGTTACATTTTTTCACACTTATATTTTCATTTATTTTATATGTATTTTTTAGAACCTTTTTAGCTGGTCTCTTTTAAAAGTCCATTGAGGAACTGTTAAATCCCCCTCAAAATCCAAGTTATACCAAGGACTTAAATTTGGTTGTTTACGATTAATAAGAAGCTGAGTTTGTTGAGCAGGCATATAACTTTGAGCTATCATAAAGACCTTTTCTCCAGTTTTTTCATTTTCTGCCATATCCATAATTATACTTGCATGTCCTGGACTGCCTCCAACTATAAAAACATCCCCTATTTTCATATCATCAAGTTGCACAGGTTTTAATTCTTTTTCAAGTGATAAAGTGCCTGAATAAGCAAATACTATATCCATAAATTTTCTAAAACTATCATATGATGTTGAATATTCACTTGCTTTATACCAACTTGAACCACTATCTTTTACTGAAATCCTATATCCTTCTGCCCATTTTGAATACTTAGCCTTAAAACCATCCACAAAGTCAAAGCTTATTTCATCATATCTCTTATTCTGATACAGGTATTCTGCTCTCATAAGCATAATTGCATCTGCACATTGATGCAAATCTCTATCACCAATATTGACATCGAATACACTATCATAGATACCTTTTGATTCCTTAGTTCTACCATCGTAATACTTAACTTTCTCACCATAATTTTTCAACTTAGTATTCCTCAAAAAACTTTCAAAGCTACCTTTTTCTACATCAACCCTTTTAAATCCTTTTGGTGGCTCATACCTATCTTTTAATATATTTTCATCTTTATGTACTACGATAGATTGCTCTTCTTTTTTAGAATTTTGAATATGGTTAGAACCTTCAACTGTTTTTTTACTTTCCCCATTACTGCATCCAACTAAAGTCAACATCATCAATGATAAAATAGTAATTTTCTTTGACAGTTTCATTAGATTTACCTCCTATAAATTTTTCAAAAATAAATGTAAAGTTATACTTATAGAGTTCTTGTATACTATTATACAAAATTTCTATTTACTAATATTTCTTGACTCAAATGCACATTTATTGTTGTATTTAATGTTAAAATAATTATAATAGGATATCATAATAAAAACAAACAACAGATTTGTGTTAATTTTAGAAAGGGGAAAAAATGATAGATTTAACTTTACTTGGATGTGGTGGAAATGTACCCATGCCACATAGATTTTTGTCTTCTGTATTCATGAATTATAAAGGCAGAAAAATACTAATTGATTGTGGTGAAGGCACTCAAGTATCTATGAAGTTGAAAAAATGTGGCTTTAAAGATATAGACTTGATTTGTATAACACATTTACATGGTGACCATATATTTGGACTTTTAGGGCTTCTATCAACGATTGGAAATAGCGGTCGTACAAGTGATTTAACTATAGTTGGTCCTATTGGAATAATTGATTGTATTCGTTCTATGAGAAATTTAGTAGAATACATACCCTATACTTTAAAAATTATAGAAAATCCTCAAGGTAGTTTTTCTTTAGATAATGAGTATTTGAAAAACATAGAGATTTCAACAATCCATTTAGAACACTCTATAGAGTGTATAGGATACAGTTTTAATTTTAAACGAAATCCTAAATTTGATATAAATAAAGCAACTCAAAATAAAGTTCCTAAAACAATATGGAAAAATCTTCAGGATGGTCAAAGTGTAGTTTTAAATTCAAAAAAATACACTCCAGACATGGTTTTAGGAGAACCAAGAAAAGGAGTTAAAGTAAGTCTTACAACAGATACAAGACCTATAGACTCAATACCTAACTTTATAAAAGATAGCGATTTATTTATATGTGAAGCTATGTATGGTGATGATTTAGATATTTCAAAAGCTGTCAAAAATAAGCATATGACTTTTAGAGAAGCTGCAAACCTTGCAAAACTAGGAAATGTTAAGCAACTTTTATTGACACACTTTAGCCCATCATTAGATATGCCTAACATGTACTTAGAAAATGCTACTAATGTTTTTGAAAATACGATTATTGGTGAAGATAGACTTAGCTTACACTTAAATTTTGATGAATAATTAATTTTACAGCTTTAGTAAAAATTATACTTAATAAAAATTTAGGAATGAACTTACCTTAGATAAAATTATTTTAGGGTAAACTCATTCCTTTAATATTTATTACTGTTATTTAATTTATTAATAGTTACTTAATTATTAATAGTTATTTAGATAAAATTATTTAGATACATTTCCAGCTACATTTAATACATCCCAGGTTCTTGCAAATGGTGGAGCATAACATAAATCTAACATCCCAAGTTGACTTGTGGTCATTTTTCCAAAGATAGCAGCTGCCAACACATTAGTTCTTTGAACAGCATCTTTAAAACCAGCTACTTGTCCACCTAAAATAACTTTTGTCTCTGCATCGTAAATAAGTTTTACATATATTTTATTTCTTCCAGGATAATAGTGAGTTTGATTATAATCAGAAATAAATTTGGATTTGAAGTTTAATCCCAAATCACTAGCTTGTTTCTCTGTAATTCCAGTTGAGGCAGCCTCCATATCCATAACCTTTATACAACTTGAGGATAGAGAACCTTGATAAGAGACTTCTTTACCTGCTAAGTTTTCTCCTACTATCCTACCTAATTTATTTGCTCCAGTTGCTAAAGGTATATATGCATTTTCATTACTCACTATATTCTTTATAGTTGCACAATCACCAGCAGAATATATATCTTCAACAGAAGTCCTGCCATATTCATCAACTACTATAGCTCCATTTTTTAATGTTTTTATATTTGTATTTTGTAAAAATTCCGTGTTAGGTTTTACACCAGTAGCAATTATTACAACATCTGTATCTATTGTACCTTTATTTGTTATTACTTTTTCCACTTTATCTTTTCCAGACAATTCTACAACTATCTCATCCAAATGTAATTTTACATCGTGATTTCTTATTTCATCCTCTAAGACATCTGTAATTTCCTTATCAAATACTTGTGGTAATACTCTCTCTTCCAATTGAACTACATGTACATCTTTACCTAATTTTTTGCATGCTTCAACTGCTTCTAATCCTATAAATCCAGCACCTATTATTGTTACTTTTTTTATTTCTTTTCCACTTAATAATTTTTTTAGATATTCTCCATCATATAGGCTTTTTAGTGTAGAAACATTTTTTAAATCTATATTTTTTATAGGAGGCAGAATGCTTCTTGCCCCAGTTGCTATCATCAATTTATCATAGTAATCTTCGTATATCTCATCTGTTTTTACATTTTTTATTTTTATTTTCTTAGACTTAGTATCAACTGCAACAACCTCTCTAAATATATTTAAATCAATGCCCGATTCTCTAAGTTTTTCAGGTGTTCTTGCCAATAAATCATTAGCATCATCAAAAAAACCACCTACAAAATATGGCAACCCACAAGCTCCAAAAGACACTATTTCAGTTTTTTCATAAACTACAACCTCGTATTCAGGTTTAATTCTTTTTAATTTCGCTGCAGCACTCATACCAGCTGCAACACCACCAATTATTATTACTCTCATTTTATCTCTCCTTAGACGTCTAATTAATTTCTCTACTTAGTTTAAACTTTTCATTTAATATCTATTCTATGTATATATTTTCATGATAATTTTAGTTATTTTTTTAACATCTTTTTATTTGAAATCAAATTTTATAAAAGTTGTTCTTACATCCATTAATCTAATTCAAAGTCTTTAAACATATATTATACCCCCTTTTCATCTATTTAATCATATTTTGATAAATTAAATTATTTTATTCTATCTCGGTAAATTGTGATATAATATTGACATTTTTTTAATATATTGATATCATTTAAGCTTAGAAAAATTTATTTTTAGACAAAGGAGAAAAAATATTGGAAAACTCATTCTTATCACAATTTCTTATGATTACAGATTTTAAAACGATTTTTTTCATATTATTACTTATAGGTATATTTTTTATTGTTAGACAATTTGAAAAGAAAAAAATCAAATTTTCATTGAGAACAATATATGCTACAATAATTGGTCTTATATTGGGAATTATTATTCAAGCTTTTGCTGGTTTTCCTACTGATACAACTCAAATTACTTGGTTACAAGAAGTAAGCAAATGGTATAGTTTATTTGGTTCTGGATTTATGGACTTATTAAAAATGTTAGTAATACCTTTGGTTTTCTTATCAATTATAAAAGTAATTATTAACATGAAAGATAATAACCTTGGAACTTTGACATTTAAATCTTTAGGAATGCTCCTTATTACTACGGCTATAGCAGCAATTGTTGGAATTGTTGTTGCAAACACGATGAGATTAGGAGTAGGAGCTGATTTATCCAGTTTAGGTGGAAATCAAGAGCTTAAGGAAATAAACTCTCTTGTAGATACTTTAAGAGGATTATTACCATCAAATCCTGTAATGGCTATGGCAAATGGAAATATTGTAGCTACAATAATATTTGCTACATTTATAGGTACCTCAGTAAAGAGATTAAGTAAAAAACATTTTGAAACTATAAATCCATTTATAGATTTTATAGAAGCATCTTACAAGATAATTGTTAGTGTATCTATGACTGTTATCAAATTTATGCCTTATGCTGTAGTTGCACTACTTGCTAATACAATAACTTCACAAGGTATTAGTTCAATAATTTCTGTTTTATATTTTATATTAGCTCTTTATATATCAGTTGCAATATTATTTGTTATACATTTAATTTTTATAACTTTAAATGGTCTAAATCCTATTACTTATATAAAAAATTCAACTGAAGCTCTACTTCTAGCATTTACTTCACGTTCTAGTTTGGGAACATTACCTGTTACGATAGAAAGTTTAGTACAAAATCACGGAGTCGATGAGGGTGTATCAAGCTTTACAGCAAGTTTAGGTGCAAACATGGGTATGAATGGTTGTGCTGGCATATATCCTGCTTTAATGGCTGTTACTCTTGCTAATATGGCTGGAGTAAATATGGATATTAGTTTTTATGTTATGCTGTTAATTGTTATAACAATTAGTTCACTTGGAATAGCAGGTCTTCCAGGAACTGCTACAATAGCTGTTTCAGTTGTTATTTCTGGAGTAGGTCTTGGCTCTTATTTCCCACTAGTTGGTGGAATACTTGCAATAGACCCTATACTAGATATGGGACGTACAATGATAAATGTCAATGGTGCTATGGTATCTTCAATTACTGTAGGTAAGTCACTTGGAAAAGTTGATAAAGAAGTATTCAATAAGAAAAACATTTCTTAAAAAATATTATAAAAATAAATGGCTAACATAGTACAAAGTTAGCCATTTATTTTTTATTTTATTTACAAAATGGAAAAAATTCTTTTGTAAGGTTTTGAGGATATACAGATATAAAAACAAAGTCATAATCTTGAGACTTTGCATATTCTAATATATCTCCATCATAGTATCTAGGGTCTATCATATCCATAGTTGAACAAACAGAAGAAAAGAATGCTGCTGTTGGTACAATTAATGAGTCCTTAACAAATAACACTTTTAATCCTTCTGGATTTTCTATATTTTTAATTTTAACTAGTGGACGATTCCCCAATAAGTATGTAAAATATTTATCTGATTGTCCATCCATTAAATTAAGGTCAGCATTAAAAGGGTATGATAATATCAAACTCTCTTCAAACCTTCCTTTTAATTCAAATTTTTGAGATTTAGAATCTGTATAGTATGTATAATTCGTCTTAAATTTAGGATAAATTAGTGTAAAATCATCTATTCCACCATATAAAATTCCCGTCTTCCTTCCCATAGAACCAAGAAATGACCTAGGATATACAATCGAATTATAGTTTTCTTTATCTCTATAATAATAATTTTCATCTAATTTCATGTTATATTTTTTATTAAGCTGTTCAATCAATTCTCCAAATGCCCAAAAAGAAGTCTCTACTTTCCAATGGTGGTCTGTTTTAAAGAATAACTCATCTTTTGAAATACCACTTTTTAAAATATTTTTTCTAAAATCTATATAGTCAACATTATCATTTTTTAGTTCATTTAAAAAATTATCTGCTGTCTCATTACTATAGGAATAAGGTATGCCTTTAGGAAACTGTGTTACTCCTTTTATATATTTATCTGGAGTCATTAAATAAACTAATTTAGTATTTTGTTTATCCATTTCCTTAGAGAACTTACTTACTCTGTCTGACAATACATCAACTTGATTTGGAGATTTAGCAAAATATGTGTAATGCATTTTGCCAGAAGTATCTTTCACAACACTAAACTTTGAAAATTCATTTTTACCCATTAGTTTTTGCAAATATCCATAAGTTTCAATAAAAGTATTTTTATATATCACTTTGTCATTTACTGTATTATCAATAGACGATATAGTATCCTTTAAACTATTCTTATCATTAATTGATTTTTTTATTTCTTGTATCATATCTTTTCCAGAATAACAGATATTAGAGATAGAGAAGGTGAATAAAACAACTAAGAATATAATTGTAGTTATTAGCCTTACTTTAAAAAATCTATTCATACTTTTCCTCCTCAGCTAAAAATTAAAGTAAATAAATGGATTATAACTTCCAGTTACTAAATATGTCACAGAAATAAAGAACAATAAAATAGAACAAATTGGATAAAATAAATTAAATAATGTACTGTATTTAGCTTGTTCAACAACAAATTTATTAACTTTTTTTGCAATAGGTACACTAAAAATAAATGCAAATATAAAGAAAATCAAATATTCTTTCAAGAACATATATGTATAGTCACTCCACATAACTCCACTTGCACCAAACATAGCTTTAAAATAGTTATATGCTTCATTTAAATTTGGAGCTCTAAACAGTACCCATCCAAAGTTTACTACTAGTAAAGTATAAATATGTTTTATGAGATTATGATTTTCAATCTTTTCAAACATTATAAATCTCTCTATAATTAAAAAAACAAAATTCAAAATCCCCCAAATCACAAATGTCCATTCTGCACCATGCCATATTCCAGTAAATAACCATACTATAAACATATTTCTAATCATAATGTCTTTATTTAAAACTCTAGAACCACCAAGTGGAAAGTATATATAACTCTTAAACCACATTCCTAAAGAAATATGCCATCTTCTCCAAAACTCAGAAATTGATTTTGAAATATATGGGTAATTAAAGTTTTCTTCAAATTTAAAACCAAACATAAGACCTAAACCTATGGCCATATCTGAATACGCAGAAAAGTCAAAAAATATTTGTAAAGTATAAGCTATTGAACCAAGCCAAGCCAACGATGTAGCTATTGAACCTTGACTATTCATAGTGTAAATATAATCTGCTACTATTGCCATATTATTAGAAATTACTATTTTTTTACCTAAACCAGTTATAAACCTACATGTTCCAATAGAAAATTTATTCCATGTTTCTTTTCTGTTATGAATTTGTTCTGCAACACTTTCATATCTAACTATAGGCCCTGCTATTAATTGTGGGAAAAAAGCTATATATAATCCTACATAAAAAGGATTCTTTTGAACTTCTCCATGTCCACGATAAACATCTATAACATAAGACATTCCTTGAAAGGTAAAAAATGAAATACCTATAGGTAAAACAATGCTTGGAATCGCAAGTTCTGTGTTAATAAGCGAACTAATATTTCTTAGTGCAAAAGCTAGATATTTAAATATAAATAGAACACCTATATTATATATACACATCAAAATCAAAATAATCTTTACTTTTACTTTACTTTTTCTATATCTGTCTACTATCAAACCAAATATATAATTCATTATTATAGAAGCTATCATAATAACAACAAATTTCGGCTCTCCCCAGGCATAAAAAAATAAACTAACAATAAGTAATATCATATTTTGGATTGTCCGATTAAATCTAAATAAATAATATAATACCAAAGTTATTGGCAAAAAATAAAATAAAAAAATCAAACTTGAAAATAACATGCTATACCTCCTCTCTTTACTCAGTTTTTAAGTGTTTTTTCCAATATAAGTATATCCCTAAGCATATTGCTAATAAGGATATAAATAAAATGCGAATAAAATTTACACTATTATTCATAGCATTTACTGTTTTCATATTTTGTACGGTTGGTGATTGTTTAGGTGATACTAAGGTATACGGAACACCATCTTTATCTTTTTGATTAATACTCCAAGACTGAGTCAATACTATCTTCTTTCCAACTTTAAACTTGTCATCAACATTAACTTTTAAAATAATTTCTCCAGGTTGTACTTCATTATTTAATGTTAATTTACCTTCCTGAGATATATTTACATTGTTTTGTTTTTCTACAAATGAGTACTTAATTTTTGAACTCTGTTCCAGTCCCGACACTTTATATTGACTTATACTTTGACCCAATACAGGTATTTGTACTTCTTCATCACCAATTATTTTAATATTATGCAAGGATTCAAGTTGCTCCTCTAAAAGTAAAGATACTTTTCTTATAGTAATAACATTATGTTCTTCACTAGATGGAATAAATGTGATTCCCCACCCGTTAATATCTGATAGAACATCTGAATCTAACATGACATTATTTTTATCATTTATAAAACTGCTAAAATTCACATAAATTTTTCCCTCAAACTCACCTGGTATATCTATGCATCCATCTTTTATTTTATCTGAATATATTATATTTTGATTTTCAATAAATATTTCGCTACCTTCTTTTAACTTAAAGTCAAGCGTATCCTTACTTTGTATATTTAAATTAATTCGCTGAGGACTCTTATTCTTATTTTGAATCTCAATATAAAAATTATGGAATACATTCCAGTCATCTTTTATATTTTTATAAACATATAGATAACGTTCTTTATTATTTTTAGAACTATCTGTCTCTATTTTTATACTTGTATTTTCATGTATAATGTTAGCACTTAAATTACTTTCCACCTTTTTAAAAGATAAATCTAAATTTTTATTACTTATTCCTGAACTTGTAAAAGTACTGTTTATAAAAAAAATAAACACTAAAATAAAATATTTTAAATAACACAAAAACACTTTTAAAATTTTCATTTTATCTCTCCTAAATATATTTCATTGGCTCAAACTCATCTGTGCATTCGTCTTTCTTTTCATTAGGTTTTGAAATTATAATTGTTTTATGTTGTAATATCCACTCCATCATTTCCTCTCTTAAAAATAAATTTTGCATTATACTATCAATATTATTTACTTTGTATAAAACACCCCTCATATCAGCTTTACCTTCACATAAATCACACTCAAGTATAATATTTTCATTAAGTTCTATTTCTATTTTTTGAGGATAAATATCTTTATTTTCAAAACCTAGTAATACATACTGATAGTTAAAATTTACCAGTTTTACCTTACCTATATGTTCTATATCACTTTGGAAATCTGTATTAATTCTTGGACTTCTTCTCGATAAAGTTTTAGATTTTTCAATACGTTTTTTTACATTAATTTGCAAGTCATCAAAAAAACCTAATTGATTAGATATTGTCATTGGCAAAGTCGGCACCCTATCATGAACAATACACATCCAATTATCAAATTGATTATCTTCAATGTGTGTAATGTAACATGCATACTTCCACTTTGAGTTTATTTCCACAACATTAACTATCTTTGCCTTCATACTGGCTATATATATTTCATTTCCTGATTTTTCTTTAAACTCTACCTCAAATTCTTCTGGAGAAATATACTCTGGATTTTCCAACAAAAACGCAAATCCATTTTCTGATATATCAATTGTTTTTGAAGAAAAAATGTACGAATTTTGCTTTAGTTTAAAATCAATTTCAGCAACATAACGCTCAGATTTTCTTAATTGTTGTCTTCCTGATATAAACAGCATGGCCATAACAAGATTAAAAAGATTTCCAATTAACCAAAACAGTACGACTGAGTATGTCATTGAATTCATTTTAAATATTGATATAAACATCTTTAAGATTCCTATTATAGATAGCACTATGTATATAAAATATGGTGCTCCTTGCAAAACCTTATATATTCTTTTTTCTTCTGCTTTACTCTTATTGGTTACTGAAAATTTATTCTTAGATATTGCAAATGTTTCAAGTATTACTGCTGGCATTAAAGACTGAAACATTATAGTTTCATATATATTAGTCCATCTTGTGTTTCTTATATTTTGAGAAAATATTTTAAGGGATAAACTACTTAAAATATACATAGGTAACCAAAATATCAATACTTGAAGTAATGTGCATTTTACAACAATTACATTAAAGACTGAAAATAAAATGGGAGCCATTATATAAGTAAAGCGTTTTATACTTGCATACCAATAAGTAATTGAAGAAATATAACTTATTTTCTGCCAAAATCCTAAACCTTTTCTAAACAAAATATTCAATCGTCTACCTGTCTGTATGCATCCACGTGCCCATCTTTCACGTTGTTTAATAAGGCTTTTTAAATCTATTGGAGATAATCCTGATGCATGTACTTCTGGAATAGCATAGCATCTATATCCTTTACTTTGAATTAAAATCCCTGTTGCAAAATCTTCTGTGATAGAAAAAGTATAAAATCCTCCAACTTCATCTAAAGCTTCTCTTGAAATAACCGTATTACTACCACCATAAATTACAGAATTGGTTTTATTTCTAGCTAATTGAATATCTCTATAAAAATAATCTTGTTCATTTGGAATTCTACCTTCAGAGTGTAAATTAAATTGAAATAAATCTGGATTATAGAAACTTTGTGGTGTTTGCACAAAACCAATCTTTTCGTATTGTTCTTTTTCTCCATCTTTTTTAGCCTGTTCATTTTTTAAAAAGTATGGTACTGTATCAATTAAAAAATCATGCATTGGTATCATATCTGCATCAAATGTAGCAATCAAAGGAGAGTTTGTATGCTGCATTGCATTATTTAGGTTTCCAGCTTTGGCTCCTTCTCTTTCTGTTCTAGTTATATAATTGACACCCATTTTTTCTGACAGAAGACGCATTTCTTCACGATTACCATCATCACATATATATATATGTACCTTTTTCTTATCAGGATATTGCATATGAAGACATCCATTTATTGTTTTTCTTACCAAGTCAACAGACTCATTATATGTTGCAATAAATACATCCACAGGTGGATAAAGTTCTTCACTTATAATTGGCTTTTCAGGATACTCAATATTAGACATTCCATAATAATGTACAAACATTTCCATCATCCCTATTAACTCCACTGAAAGTAGTATTATCGCACAAATTAATGCAAACATCCCTTCTTCTTTAGGTATTGTATAAAAAATTCTCCACAATATATATATAATATTAGTAATAATAGTTAAGGTTATAAGTACCTTTTTTGAATTTTTCTTCATCAAATCACCTCTTTCCTACTAGTGCATTCAATATATCTTCATCCCAAGTACTTTCAACTTGATTATATATTCCAAATCCAGAGGCAAGTTCCCAGTAAGCCCATGAAAAATTTCGTTTTTCAGCCTCTTCTCTTACTGCTTTTATCCAAGCTACTCTTGAAGCTTCTGGTGCCTCTTTTGTTATTCCAAACTCTCCCAATAAAACTTTTACATTATTTTTATTAGCCCATTTCTCTACTGTATCAAATCTTTTCTTTAGATATTCAAGTTGTTCATTTGTTCCTTCCCAAGTAATATTGCTTAAGTTCTCAAACCCTTTATGATAGATATTTCCTTGGAATGCAAAATCATTTGGTTCATAATAGTGAAATGAAACTACTATATTAGAATTTTTAGGAATATTTAAATCCTTTAAATAATCAATTTGGTAGTAATTGTATGGACCCACTATAATTGTCCTTTTAGGATTAGTTTTTCTAATTATATTTATAGCTTCTTTAAAGTATTCATTTAGTAACTGTGGAGATAGGCTTTCTTTAGGCTCATTTAATAATTCAAAAACCAATTTTTTATCATATTTTTGATATCTATTAGCTATTTGTTGCCATATTTTTAAAAACTTCTCTTTATTAGTTTGTGGTTCTTTCATAATGTCTTCAAAGTGATGTAAATCTAACACAACTACTAACTCTTTATCCAAAGCATACTTTATATGCCCATCAATCTTTTTGAAGAATTCTTCATCAATTTTATAATCATTAGAATCTGAGGTGTAATCAGAAAATCTTACTGGTATACGAACTGTATCAAAACCTGCCATTTTTATATCATCAAAATACTTATTTGACATTTTAACATCCCAAGGAAAATTTTTTGGTGATTCTAACGCATTACCTATGTTTATTCCTCGTTGCATTGTAACTTTATCGCTATCTCCTCTTATTATAAAATAAAATCCAATAAAAGCTATACTCAAAAAGGCTGCTATACTAATACCTATTCTTTTTATGTTCCTCTCCCCCTAACTTATTTTTTGTATAATATTACTTTACTAGTTTTAGTCTATCTATAGAAGCTTTAATATCATTAGTACCCTATTATAACAAATTAAATTATATCATGTTATCTCTAATTATGCTTCTTTATAAATTTTATTCTAAATATACTTTTAAAAAAATATAAGGCAGTATATCTTAAAATAACTTTGATTATTTCTCGATATAATGCCTTATATTTTTTATAACTTATCTAACAAATCTAAAACTTGTTTTTTGACCTTATCATATCCAAAATTATCTAGTGAATATCCAAGCTCTATATTTCCGAAACCTTTAATTTCAGCATTTTCTTTTTTATTTAATAGAGTTTGCATAAGCTCAACTTCTATATATTCTCTTCCCTTTTCTTTTTCTAACATAGTAAATAACTCAAAATCTTGTATGCCAAATCTTAAGTTTTCCATTCTAACACTTCTAACAGGCTTTAAATCTTTTCCAGGATAAACAAAGAACATATCTCCAGCTTTCCAAATAGGGAATTTGTAACTTGCGTCTTTCCAAGGGTCTTCTGTCCATAAATTATAATCCCATCTTAAAAATCCATCAAGACCAAAATAATAAGTGTACCACCCTATTATTCTATTTTCTACAAAAGGAGAACTTATAAAACTATTTGGTTTTTCTGGGAAACAGCAAACAAACCAAGTCAATATTCCACCTTTATCATGCATTTTTTTCTTTAGATTTTCTATATTTTTATAATTTTGAATAGTAAGTTTTAAATTTATTGACATGTCATCAACTTCATCTTTAGCTCTATCTAAAAAGTTTTGGTCATGAGTTGCTGATTTATATTTAACTTGATGAGTACTTACAGTAGAGTTTATAAATTTGATACACTCTTTTACAACCTCTGGATTATTTGGTTCATCGGCTATAATTCTGATGCTATCCCATAGACCACATTCTATTAAATGATTTAATACTAATCCTATATACTCTTTTAAATCATCTGTATTATTTATGAATTTAAACACTTTGTCTTTTTCATCAAAGTATCTTACTCTTATAGGGTCTTTATAGGCCTCTATAGGGTTTCCAAACTCTCCAGCACACCAATTACCTAACAGACCAAATAAATCTATCTCCTGAGCCATTTTGTACTTACTAGCTATACTTATATACTTGTCCATGCTTTCAAAATTACACTTGATATTTCCATCTAAATCTTTTGAGACACCTACCATGTTGTATTCATATAAGTTTGATGGATTTTTATAGACTTTATAACAACTTTGACCTGCCCATGGATAATCTGAAACTATAACTGTTGCAACTTTTTCTCCTAAAGATGCTAGTTCTTTGAGATAATTATCTATTATCTCAAAATGTATATCAGACCACAATTCAACTTTATACATTCTAGCTAGACAACTTGGATGTTGCCATAAATCTAAAAAGAATTTACTTTCGTCCAAAGGCTTTAACACAACATTTTTTACTTCTATAGGCACATCAACTGTAAAAACTTTTTCTTCATCTTCATAACCAAAACTTTTGAATATATCAATACTTATATTAAACTTATTTCCTAAAAAATCCTCAGGTACTTGCCCTTCAATCCAAAACGTTTGAGGCAAATATTGTTCCACTAGTACATCTTTATCTCTCAAAATAGCATCATTTACAAATGCTTTTGTATCATCTTGAACGTACCCTAATATATTTATACTAAAATTATTTTCTAATCCATCAGGCACATTTAGACCTAATCTTACTCTATTTCCCAAGCCTTTCCATGATATAGCACTACTACCATCAATTGTGCAATTAAATTCTTCTGTAGCTTTCAGCATAATTTGAAATGCAAATTTTTCACCTTTAGCTACTACAATATTTAAATCCTTATGTTCCCAAGTTTCAGCTTCTATAACTGAGTATTTATTGTGTTTAAATGTGCAATCTTTCAATATATATGAAATTTCCATGTTTTGATTTCCTCCGCATCTATAGTTTTATTTTGTATTTTTAAATTAGACTATTTAACCTTTTATACCAGATAAAGATACACCCTCAACAAATTTACTTTGTAAAATTAAATAGAAAATAAATGGAGGTAAAAATGTTATTGTTGCTCCTGCCATCATTTGTCCATAATTTGTTATCTGGAATGTCTTAAGAGTGGATAACCCTACTGTTAATGTCCTCATTGCATCTTTAGTTGTTGCTATAAGAGGCCACATAAACTCATTCCATGCTCCCATGAAAGTAAATATAGCTAGTGTAATTAATGCTGGTTTGATTAGAGGTAACACTATTTGTACTAAAATTCTAAGGTCTGAACAACCATCTATTTTTGCTGATTCTAAGAGTTCTTTTGGTACTCCTAAAATAGCTTGTCTCATTATAAATACACCAAATGCAGTTGGTATTGGCATAATAAGAGCCAAATAACTATTTATCCATCCTAAGTGTTTCATTATTATATAAAGTGGTATCATTGTAACCTGAGATGGTATAATTAAAGTCATTATCATAAATAAAAATAACTTATCACTACCTTTAAAATCCATCTTCGCAAAAGAATACCCTGCTAATGTACTAAATACTAAGTTTAACAGTACTCCTGAAAAAGATACTATGGCTGTGTTTAAAAAATATTGCGTAAATCCTTTTTTAGTAAATATATCTATATAGTTTTGAAGTGTTACTGTTGAAAAAGATATATCCAAATTGTACGAATTATAGGTTACCTTTAATGATATTATCAACATGTATATAAATGGTACTAAGCTTGCACATGCTATAAATAATAGCAACCCATCACTCAATAATCTCTTTGTTGTTTTCATATTATACCTACCTTTCTAAAAATCTGAACTGTCTCGTTTTACAAGTTTATTTTGTAAAATTGAAACTACTGCTATCAACAAAAATAATACATTTGCTACAGTCATTGCATATCCAGAATTGAAGTTTTTAAAGTTTAAGTTAAATGCATGCATAACTATACTCATAGTAGATATCCCTGGACCTCCACCTGTCACAGTATAAACCAAGTCAAATACTTGTAACGACCATATTGTTCCTAAAAACACAACCATTATTGTAGTTGGCTTTAGTAGTGGAACTGTTATTTTCATAAATTCTTGAAGTTTTGTAGCTCCATCAACCTTTGCTACCTCATAACAATGTTTTGGTAAATTCATTATAGCTGAAATATAAATTACCATAAAATATCCTATATTTTTCCACATAGATATAAACATAAGCGTAGGGAGTGCTGTTTTACTATCTCCCAAAAGTTTAGATGATTCTATTCCAAAAGCACCTAACAATTGATATATAATTGAACCTTCTCCATTTAATAAAGCTCTCCATACCATACCAATCAAAACCATAGACGACAATACAGGTATAAATATAGCTCCTTTAGCAAATGAAGCTATTTTACTATTTCCTTTTCCTGTAATCCAAACTGCCAAAATCAACGATAAAATAGTCTGGCAAGGTACTACTACAATAGCAAATTTAATCGTATTTATAATAGATACTTTTAATGTCTCATCTGTAAATAATTTTTTATAATTTTCTAAGCCTATAAATGTTGCTGGACTAATAATATTGTACTTTGTAAAACTAAAGTATATTGACATTATTATTGGTAATACATAAAATGCCACTAAAATTATGCCCAATGGTAATATGTATATATATGGTTTAATATTTAATTTTAATTTTTTTCTTGTTGAATTTTCTTCAAACTCTCTAACTAAGTTATTCATTTTTATCCTCTCCAATATAAATATTAGCATTGTACTTATAAATACAATGCTAATTTTAATCTGTAAAGTATTTTATAACATCTTACAGCCTTAAACTTTTATTGTGCTAATAAATCATTTGAATATTTTGCAGCATCATCTAACGCTTGTTTTGGAGTTTTATCTCCTGAAATCATAGTTTGAAGTTCTTTCCATAAATATTCATATATTTCAACACCATGTGGTCCTACTACCAATGGTCTATATACATCCTTATCATTTTCAACCATTGCTTTAAATCTTTCATCACCTTGATATGGTTCACCTTTTGTTATTGGTGCTCTTGGTATCGCTTTATGGAATTCTGTCATTGATTCAACACTTAACATATGTTGTATTAATTTATATGCAAGTTTTTTATCTTTTGCTGATGACATTAAAGATAAATGGTCTACTGCTCCAAAAGTTGCAGCTTTCTTGTCTTCTAAACCAGTCACAAATCCCCAATTTAAATCTGGGAATGACTTATCAAATACACTTGTTGCAGCAGAAGACAACATTATAGTAAAGGCTGCTTTCCCTGGTCCAAATACACTTTCTATCATTTCATTGCTATCTTTAGATAAAGAATCTTCAGGTACATATGCTTGTAATTCTTTTAAGAAATTAGCTGCTTCTAAACCACTCTTATCATTAAATTTAACTGATTTTAAATCATCATTAAATATATCTCCACCAGCTTGCCATAAATATGGATACCAGTTCCAGTTCATGTTACCAAAAGTTTTAGCTCCCCATCCTTGAGCTAATCCCCATTGGTCTATTTTTCCATCGCCATCAGTATCCTTTGTTGCTTTTTGGCAGATTCTTTTAAAATCTTCCCATGTTTTAGGAGGTTTTTCTCCTATTTTATCTAGAATATCTTTGTTATAGTATAATACACCTGGATTTGCTGCTTGGAATGGCATTCCATACATTCCACCCATCATTTCAGATGTTTTTATGTAAATAGATTGTTCTTTATCCTCTTTAGTTGCATAATCAGTTAAATCTTCTACTGCTCCACTTTGTATAAACTGAGGATACATTTCTGCATACATATATCCAACATCAGGGCCTTCATCAGCACTTATGGCTGTTGCAAATTTTTCTGAATAATTTTCCCAAGGAATTATCTGTAAATCTACTTCACAGTTATTTTTTTCCTCAAATTTATCTAAAATAGGGTCCCAAACTTCCTTCATATTATCTTCTACTGGTGGCATCCAAAGAACTAGCTTTTCTTTTTCCCCATCCTTTTTTGCATCTTTTCCACTACCACTTGAACACCCTGTTATAAGTGTTGTAGTCATAATTGCCACCATAGCTAGTGAACACAATTTTTTCAACATACTCACCTTAATTCCCTCCATCTTGTTTGGTTTTTCTTTTTTCATTGTAATTCTACATAATTTTACTCCATTTAAAATATTATCAAAGCATGTATTTCTTGTCTAATCAGTTTTTTCTATATATTTTTTTTTATTATAGTTTTTTTCTATAGTGCCATTTTTAATTTTATTTTTTATGGCAATAAATATAGTTAAAATAAACTAGAATCTTTTAGTAAAATTTTTAATTTTAAAGTCTCTTTTATTAAATTACAACACAAAAAATAGACCATATAATTATATGGTCTGTTTTCATCTACTTAAAAAAGTTTATTTTTTAGGTCTAAGTTCAGCTTTATCTCTTTTTATTTCTTCTAATATTTCTTTTAAATTATACTCAACACTAGAAAGCACATCTTCTGCATATTCAATTGAACCAATTCTTATCTCATTGGCTATTCTTTCAGCCCTATCAACTATATCCTTAGCTCTTTGGTCTGCTTGAACAACAGGTTCACTTGACTCTACATAGGCTTTTACTACATCTTCAGAATTTTTCTTTAATTCTTCTATATTTTCTTGATATTCTTGCTGTATTCTTTCAGCTTCTTTTTGTGCTTGTTCAACTATGTTTGTAGCATCTTGTTTAGCTTGGCTTATTATTTTATTTCTTTCTTTATTTATCCAGACTGCCTGTGTTACTTCCTCTGGTATTAAAGTTCTTATATCATTAACTATTGCTAAAACTTCATCCTTATCTACAGTGCATTTATGAGAAAACGGAATTGTAGAAGCACTTCTAAATATCTCCTCTAACTGATCAAATAGTTCAATCATTTCTAAATCTATCTTCATA
Source organism: Clostridioides sp. ES-W-0018-02 (assembly GCF_020658175.1). Classification (NCBI taxonomy): domain Bacteria; kingdom Bacillati; phylum Bacillota; class Clostridia; order Peptostreptococcales; family Peptostreptococcaceae; genus Clostridioides; species Clostridioides sp. ES-W-0018-02. The sequence goes on from NZ_JACVVY010000001.1 coordinate 1,303,353, forward strand.
TATCAATTACCCCCAGTAGTTTTTTTCTTTAATTCTTCCAAAACAATTTTTGGAACCAAATTTTTTATATCAGCATCAAAGAGCAAAACCTCTTTTATTAAAGATGAACTTATAAATGAATATTTTGTACAACTTGGTAAAATTATAGTCTCTATATCTGGATTAAGCTCTCTATTCATATGAGCCATTTGAAGCTCATAATCAACATCTGCACCACTTCTTACACCTCTAACTAATGCTCCAATTCCATTTTCTTGACAGTAACTTATTAATAGCCCATCAAAAGTTACAACTTTTATATTCTCTAGATGGCTTGTACTTTTTTTTATAAGTTCTACTCTTTCATCAAAGCTAAATAGACCTTTTTTATTAGGATTATTTAGGACTCCTATTTGTAATTCGTCAAATAACTTCGAAGCCCTGCAAATAATATCTAAATGTCCATTAGTGATTGGGTCAAAGCTTCCTGCAAATATAGCTTTTCTAGGTTTATTTTCCATTTTATGCCTCCATCTTATAAAAAGTTAATGTAGTATTTCCATATTTTTTATCTTTAGTTTTTTCTAACTTACATATTTTATCTGGAAATAAATCATTAGTATCATGTTCTACAACTATTATTCCATCTTCATTCAATAAATTGGAATTATCAATTTTTTCAATAGCTTCTATAAACATATTTTTATAATAAGGAGGGTCCATAAAAATTATGTCAAATTTACTATTTTGTAACTTAAGCTTATCTATAGCAGTTTTAAAATCAAGGTTTAAAATAAAACTCTCATTTTCAACCCTTGCTTTTTTTATATTAGATTTAACAATTTCTATACTTTCTTTACTAATATCTACAAAAGTACATTCTTTGGCACCTCTTGACAAACACTCTATCCCTAAAGAACCAGTTCCAGCAAATAAATCTAGAACTTCACTTTCCATTATATATGAATTTATTATATTAAATAAAGACTCTTTTACTCTATCTGTTGTTGGCCTTACATCTTCATTTTTTGGAGTATTTAATTTTAATCCTCTTGCTTTTCCTGAAATTACTCTCAATATGACAATCTCCCTTCAGCACATTCTTACATCAATAATATTTTAACATAAATTAAAATCAATTTAATGAAATTTCTTCCAATGTATCTTTAAATTTATCTATAATTTCCTTTTTAAGTGGAATATTCTCTTTCAATTGTAGATTATTATCTTCACCTAATATATATCGAGCTTCCTGCTGTGCTAATTTTAATATTTTTATATGCTTAAACAAATTTGCTACTTTTAATTCTGGAAGTCCATGTTGTCTGGTCCCAAAAAACTCTCCAGGTCCTCTTATTTCTAAATCCTTTTCTGAAATTCTAAACCCATCATTTGTTTCTTCCATTATAGACATTCTCTGCCTGCATACATCTGTTTTAGAGTCGTAAATTAGCACACAATATGACTTATGGCTTCCTCTCCCAACTCTACCTCTAAGCTGATGTAATTGTGCAAGTCCAAACCTTTCAGCATTCTCTATTATCATTAGAGTTGCATTTGGCACATTGACCCCAACTTCTATAACTGTTGTTGAAACCAAAATATCTATTTCTTTATTCTTAAAGTTACTCATTACTTCATCTTTTTCACTTGATTTCATTTTCCCATGAAGAAGTCCAAGTCTTAAATCTGAGAAGTATTCAGCTCTTAATTCCTCTACTAATTCAACAGCTGACTTAGCTTCTATTGATTCACTTTCTTCAACTAGTGGACATACAATATATACTTGCCTTCCCGATTCAACTTCTCTTCTTACTAGGTTATTGTAAGCTCTATCTCTCTTGCTCTTTTCAATAGCAAGTGTTTCTATTGGCTGTCTACCTGGTGGGAGTTCATCTATAATAGAAATATCTAAATCTCCATAAAGTATAAGTGCTAATGTTCTTGGTATTGGTGTTGCTGTCATTACCAGTATATCTGGATTTATTCCTTTTAATGAAAGTCTACTTCTTTGCATAACTCCAAATCTATGCTGCTCATCTGTTATAACTAGACCAATATTATTAAATTCAACTTTATCTTCAATTAATGCATGTGTTCCTATCAATATATCAATTTCATTATTTTTAATTTGTTCTAATACCATATCTTTTTGTTTTTTTGTAAGACTACCTATTAATAGACCTACATTTATACCAAAATCTTTTAAGGTTTCAGTAAGTGAAATATAATGCTGTCCTGCTAATATCTCTGTAGGTGCCATCAAAGCTCCTTGATAACCATTTAAGACACAATTTGCAAGTGCTAAGAGAGCAACTACTGTTTTACCACTACCTACATCACCTTGAACTAATCTATTCATTATTTTATCAGAATTCATATCATTTATAATTTCATCTAATGCTCTATTCTGAGCTTTAGTCAATTTAAATGGTAAAGAACTTATTATATTCTTTAAACTTTCACTTGTTGTAAATTTTATTCCGTTTTCTTTATTTCTTCCACTTTTAAATACAAACAGTCCCAACTGTAATATAAGTAATTCTTCAAATACAATTCTATATAAAGCTATTTTTAACGATTCCTTATTGCTTGGTGAATGAATATTTCTAACTGCAAAATCTATATTACATAATCTATATTTTTCTATAATTCTTTGTGGCATATATTCTTGTATAATTAATTCCTTATCTTCAAGTACAGTCTTAATTATGCTCATAATCTCTTTATTTGTAACACCATATGTAAGTTGATACACTGGCATAAATCTACATGTATTTTTAGGTGAATTAGTAAGGTACTCTAATTCACACGATGTAAGTTCTAAGTTATTAAATCTTTTCTTAACTTTTCCAAAAACCAATATTGAATCTCCAGGTCTAAATGTATTTTTTATATAAGTTTTATTAAAAAACACTAGTTTAGCCGAACCAGTTTCATCTTTTACATCAATCTTTGTTAAAGTCATTCCTTCTTTTGGACTAAATGTATTTATATTTGATATTACTGCTTTTATTGTAGCTTTTTCATCATTCTCCAACTGCGCTATTTTCTTAAGATTGTTTCTATCTTCAAATTGCCTTGGAAAATAATACAATAAATCTTTTAATGTGAATATACCCAGCTTATTTAGCTTACATGCCTTTTTAGGTCCTATCCCTTTAACATATTGAACATCTTTATATAAATCCAACAAATATATCACCTACTACACAAAAATCCTGTACAACCAACTTTATAAAAGCTACATGGTCATACAGGTTCTTATAATCATTATTCAACTGAAATTAAGTAATAATAAAGAGGTTGTCCTCCATAATATAATTCCACATCTACATCTTCAAATTTTTCTTCTAAAGAAGTACGAAGTTCATTTGCCTGAGATTCTGTAACATCTTCACCAAAGAATAAAGTTATTATAGCAGTATCCTCATCAACCAATTTTTCAATAAGATTTGATGTTACTTCATCTACATAATCCCCTGCTGATAATAATTTACCTTCTGCAATTCCAATTATATTACCTTCTTTAACATCAATTTCATTCATTACTGTATCCCTAACAGCAAAAGTTACTTGACCTGATTTAACTGAATTTAAAGCATTCATCATAGCTTCTTCATTTTCATCTTCACTTAATTCTCCATTAAATGTTACTAATGCAGCAAATCCTTGAGGTGTGTTTTTTGTAGGTATAACTATTATATTTTTATCACTCAATTCTTTAGCTTGGTTAGCAGCCATTATTATATTGCTGTTATTTGGGAAAATAAATATATTTTTAGCATTTATATCCTTTATGGCATTCATAAAATCTTCAGTACTTGGATTCATAGTTTGACCACCTTCTATTATATGGTCAACACCAAAGTCTTTAAATATATTTGCTAATCCTTCACCCATTGAAGTAGCTATGAATCCAAATTCTCTTTCTTCTTCTAAAGGCTCACTATCATTTTCTTTTTTTTCTTCTACTTCCAATATTGTATTTTCATGTTGTAACTTCATATTTTCTATTTTTATAGTTAATAATTGACCATACTTTAGAGCTTCTTGAAGCACGTTTCCTGGGTCATTAGTGTGTACATGTACCTTTATGACTCCATCATCTCCAACTACTGCTAAACTATCGCCATAAGCCATCATTATATCTCGTATTTTCGTATCTTCTACTTTAGAACTTTCTAGTATAAATTCTGTACAATAACAGTATTTTATATCATCTGTGCCAGTACTATTCTTTGGGAAGTCTATATTTGTTGCAATATTAGTGTCTAGGCTAGTATTTTTTATTTCTATATTGTTACCTTTCATAGAAGCTAACATACCTTCATATATAAGTACAAGCCCTTTTCCTCCAGAATCAACTACACCAGCATCCTTCAGATTTTTTAGAAGGTCTGGAGTTCTTTCTAGTGAAGCATTTGATTCCTTTACAAGCATACTTAAAAACTTTACTACATCTTTTTCTTTTTTAGCAGCTTTTACTGCAAACTCTCCGCTCTCTCTAACTACAGTAAGTATAGTTCCTTCAATTGGTTTTATTACAGCTTTATAAGCTGTATCAGAACCATTTTTAAAAGCTTTTGCTAAATCATCTGTTGATAATTTACTTTTTCCCTCTATAGACTTAGCTATACCTCTAATTATTTGTGAAAGTATAACTCCTGAGTTTCCTCTTGCACCCATTAAAGAACCTTTAGATAGTGCTTTTCCGATGTCTGATATATTATCATTGTCTACTTTCGCTAACTCTTTTAAGGCATAAGATATAGTTAAGGACATATTAGTCCCTGTATCTCCATCTGGTACAGGGAATACATTTAATTTGTCAACTAAATCTTTATTGTTTTGGAGATTGTTTGCACCTGAAATGAACATCTCTCTTAACCTTTTACCATCTATATACTGAATCATTTCTTTCCTCCTATAAAATTACTTCACTCTTATTCCTTGTACATTAATATCAATTTTAGTGACTCTTACACCAGTCATCTTTTCAACTACATATTTAACTCTATCTATTATGTTATTTGCAACTGTAGATATATTTGTACCATATTGTATTATAACATAAAGTTCTATTGCTATGGCATCTTCTTCTACTTCTTCTACTCTAACACCTTTAGTAGCATTTTCACCTTTTAATAATTCTACTATTCCTTTAGATTTAGATGCTAAACCTACTAGACCATAACTTTCCATTGCAGCTCTATATGTGACTTGAGCTATTACTTGATTATCTATTTCTATACTTCCATATTGATTCATTACCTTTGCACTCATGGTTGACCCCCTTAAGTTTTTTTTATTAAAAATGTTTCTTAATTTATTTTTTACTATTTTTACTTATTTATTATATAAAATTATAATCATATCATACTATAAATATGGTATAATTTAAACCTAGAAAAGTTTTTGGATAAAATTTCTTGTACTGTCTATATATTTAAAGAAAAATAATAATTATTTTTCAAATATATTTACTTTATATAAAATTATATATATAATTTTATATGATAATGAGAAATTCTTCAATATATGTAAGGCAAATATATATTTCTATTGCAAATTTTTGTTATTTATGATAATATAAATATGTTTTTAGTCTTTAAATAGTTATCATTTTAAGGAGGTGTGCGTAGATGGCAAAAGTATGTAGCGTATGTGGTAAAGGTAAGGTTTCTGGAAACCAAGTATCACACTCAAATAAACATAATAAAAGAACATGGTCAGCTAATTTAAGAAGCGTAAGAGCGATTATAGATGGAGCTCCTAAGAGAGTAAAAGTTTGTACTAGATGTTTACGTTCTGGTAAAATTGAAAGAGCTTAATAGCCACGTTTAAAAGCCTACTTCCGAAAGTAGGCTTTTTAAATTTAATCATTTTTACTCTTTCTCATAAATTTTAAAACTATGTTTGAAATCCATTTTGGTAACTTTATTGTTACTACTTTCATCAATACTCACCCCACACTTTATAGTTAAAATTATTTTAACAAAAAAATAATAATGCTCCACATCCAATAAGTATTAATGCGGTAAGTGCTGACCAAATCCAGCCAGGAAGCAACATAGATAAAATTACTGCCATTCCTGTTGCTAGACACAGTATTCCTAGCAATACCTTAGACTTGTTATTTCTCATGGAACACCTCCACATAGAACTTGTATCTACAAATATTTTCATATTTAAGTTTATGCGATAAGTTCCTATTTTAGACCGATAAATACATTATGTAATTTTAATTTTTTATACTGGAATTATTACTATCTTCTGATGCTGATTCTATAATATCTAAAATACCTCTTTTTTTACTTAACCTTTCAGGTCCACTATATAGAACTACTGGTATAACTTTTGGGAGTTTAAAATCTTTGCTTTCTATTTCTTCAAGACTCTTTTTCATTATAAAGCTTTTCCAAATTTGCTCTCTGTATGATTTTAATCTTGGTACAATCTCAGTATCCATTTCTGTTTGAAACTCCAACACTATATAGTGTGAAATTTTACGATTTTTAGAAAAAACTTTATAAATTATATCTACTTCCTTTCCTTTATATTCACATATAAAAGATGTTTCTAACTCTATACTTTTAAGAGTTAATTCCTTTGCTATTGAGACGCTTGTAAAATTTTGAATCAAACTTAAAAAACTTTCTTTATCTGAATATAACCTTCTATATTCTTCACGTTTTTCTTTGCTTCTTTTTAAATTCATACAATTCCTCCCAGGTTATAGATTCTCTATCTTTTGATAAAAATAATCTATAAATTTTATTTTTTAATTTTCACTAGTGATTATTGACACTTATGATTAAAATATCCAATAAAGATATTTTTTTATATTTTTATTAAAAGATATGAATTTTTATATTTTAATATATTGACATTGACGTTGCGTAAAAGTGTATATTTAATTTATAGGAGGTATTACTTATGGAATATACAGTTCAGAAATTAAGTAAAATAGCTGGTATAAGTACTAGAACCCTTAGATACTATGATGAAATCGAGCTTCTTAAGCCACTTAAAATAAATTCCTCAGGTTATCGTATATATGGTCAAAATGAAGTTAATAAGCTACAACAAATACTTTTTTATAGAGAGTTAGGCATCAGCTTAGAAAATATAAAAAACATTATAAATTCACCAACTTTTGACAGTCTAAATGCATTAAAAGAACATCATAGCAAATTACTAGCTAAAAGAAAACAAATTGACTTACTGATAAAAAATGTAACTAAAACTATAGCATTAAAGGAAGGAAAATATATTATGACAGATTTAGAAAAATTTGAAGGTTTTAAAGAAAAGATGATTGATGAAAATGAAAAAAATTATGGAACTGAAATTAGGGAAAAATATGGTGAAGATGTAATCAATCAATCAAATAGAAAGTTTAAAAATATGTCTAAAAAAGATTATGAAAATTGGCAAGATTTAAGTACTGAGATAATTAGTAAACTCAAAAAAGCTTTTAAAACTGGTGATGCATCTAATGAACTTTCTCAAGAAGTTGTGAGATTGCATCATAAATGGTTGAGTTACACTTGGAATACCTACTCTAAGGAAGCTCATGCTGCTTTAGCACAGATGTATTTAGATGATGAACGTTTTACATCATATTATGATAAAGAACAGCCTGGACTAGCAAAGTTTCTAAGAGATTCCATAGTATTCTATACAAGATAACAATCAATGTAAAGTAATAAAAAGAGTGCTACTTTAAAATAGCACTCTTAAAAAATTTTATTTTTCAAATTATATAGTTATAATCTGTGATAAAAATCTAACTTAGTTTTTATTAAAAGTAATTGTAACTTTAAATAAATCTCCATCTATATCTATCTTCATTTTACCACCTTGTAGCTCTACAAAACTTTTTGCTATTGCTAGACCAAGTCCAGAGCCTTCTGTATTACGTGACTTATCTCCTCTTACAAATCTCTCCATAATATCATCTACACTAAAATCAATTTCAGTTGCTGACATGTTTCTAAGCATGATATTTACTTGTCTATCTGTTTCTAAAATATCAATATATACTCTTGAATTTGGCATTGCATATTTACTTATATTTATTATAAGATTCTCAAATACTCTAAATGTACGTTGACTATCTAATGGTAATATTATTTTTTCGCTAGAAAAATTATTTTTTATTTTCAGTGATGACTCTGCTATCTTATCATCTAATTCTAGTAATGTCTGTTTCATTAGAGATATAATATCTACATTTACTATGTTTAAGTGTACATCTCCACTATTTACTTTACTCACTTCAAATAAATCTTCTATTAAGTGTTGTAGTCTTTGTGACTTTCTATCCAATGTATCAATATACATTTTACGATTTTCATCTGTTATATTTTCATCCTTTAGTAAATCTATATAAGTGATTATAGATGTCAAAGGTGTTTTTAAGTCATGTGACACATTTGATATAAGCTCTGTTTTCATTTTTTGACTTTTAACTTCTTCATCTACAGCTTTTTTAAATCCAGATTGAATATTTCCAAGCTCATCTTTAATAGGATTAAAGAACCCTAAATCATCTTCCATATTTGCTTCTAAATTTCCATCTGAAATTTTCTTTGTAACATCTAAAAGTTGATTGTATTCACGTATTGTTTTCTTAGAGTAATCTGACAATACCTTAAATAAAACTATTGAGTAAATTAATGCAAGTATTATTCCAAAGAACCACATACTACACATTATAACTATAATTAATAAGTTTACTGCTAAAATTATAGCTATAGTTTTATTTGGCTTTTCTTTTAAATTTGTCATTCTAACTTGATTAATAACTACTTTACTTGATTTTTTAAACCATTTTAGAAACATCCCTGTCAAAGTATTTTTTACAAAGTACTCTTTTATTCCAACGTTTAGAATATGTTTTAAAAGTACTATAAATACAAATATTATTGAGAAGATTACAAACCAATAAATTAAATTCATTGAGCTTACTAATATATTTGCCATTTTACCACTTATATCATTTTTTATTAGATACTCGACATAATTTCCATTCAATGTGTTACTTATTATATCAGTAGGATATAAAGCTACGATACTCTGTATAATAACAATAGCAATAAAAAGTAACTCTAACGGTATTCTTGTGATTATCTCAAACCCTAATAACTCTTTAGATTTTCTATATGGAAATGCTACAGCTACAATTACAACTATAGATATTATGATTTTTATAATCATTGCAGAAATTTCATAATAAGAATTATTCTCTACATTATTTATATATCTACTTATATCATCACTACTATAAATCATCCCATAATTATTATATGAGCTATATGAATTATCTTGGCTTATTACTTTAGGTACCGCATATACCAATGTTTTATTTTTTATTGGAGATAATTTATATGAGATTGAATTTCCATCTAAATCTGTCTCCATCAAATCTTCTCTAGATTTAGATAATAACATTTGGCTGATAATCTTTTGGTCTACTCCATAAGAGTCTACAATATTTACTTTTCCATCTTTATCAAAATTCATCACAAGGTAAAACCTATAATTTGCTTTTATATTTTTAATCTTTTCTTGTCTTTCCTCATCATTCATAGTTGTCTCTTGAGGCTGCTTTTTATCAGATTCCTCTTTTGAAGTGTCATTTTTTGTTGTATCCAGTGCTTTTAACTCTTTATTCTCATTAAAAAGCTCAAAGTTATTTTCTTTATCAACTAAATAGTATTTTAAGTTTTTACTTGAATTATCAATAAAAGATTCCCATTCATCAAATTTTTCATTAAAATCTGCATTAATACTCTCATCAGTGTAATAGGTTTCTGAACCTTCATATGCGCTTTTCTCTTTACTAGTATTTTTTATATAATTTATAGTTTCTTCACTTAAAAAAAGCTTCGAAGGTTGTATCATCTTACCTTCTTGTTCTTCTTTCATATTGTGGTCTAAAACATAACTTCCTTTATATATGCTATCTACAAATCCTTCTTGCTCAAATGGATTTTTAGCTCCACCTTTAGCAGCTGACTGTATAGTCGAATATTGGCTAATCATACCTAATGATGCTGATAACATAAGTATAAAGACTATCACACTGATTATATATTTTTCCTTAAATTTTTTCGATTTTATATCCAACACCCCACACCACCTTTAAATATTTTGGATTTTTTGGGTCAATTTCTATCTTCTCCCTTATATTTCTAACATGTACCATAACTGTATCTGTGTTTACAGCATTTTCATTCCAAACTCTTTCATATATTTCGTCTGCAGAAAAAACCCTTCCTGCATTTCTCATAAGTAAACTTAATATCTTAAATTCTATAGGAGTTGTTTTTATATAATTTCCATCAATACTGACTTCTTTTGTATTTTCATTTAATTCTAATCCACCTATTACAAATATACCTTCATTATTTTCTGAACTTTCTTCTTTATTTTTTATCATATTTAGATACTTAGTATATCTTCTAAGTTGCGAATTAACTCTAGCCAATAACTCTAATGGCTTAAAAGGTTTTGTTACATAATCATCCGCTCCGATGTTAAGCCCCATTATTTTATCAACTTCTTCTGATTTTGCAGATAACATTATCACTGGAAAATTATGATTTTCTCTAAGTTTCATTGTAAGCGTTATTCCATCCATTTGAGGCATCATTATATCAACTATAGCTAAGTGTATTTCTTGGCTTTCTATAATTTTAAGACCTTCCAATCCATTGTAACCTTTAAAAACATTATACCCTTGATTTAAAAGGTATATTTCTATAGCATCTGCTATTTCCTTTTCATCTTCTACCACCAAAATATTATATGAATTCATTTTAATCTCCTTTATATCAATTAATTTATAAACTACCTTTACATATATGATTATACAATATGATAGAAGTTTTTCCATTTTTTTATAAATTTATAGTGGTCTATTCTAATTATTTATCTTTGATGTCCATTTTAGAACCCTCCCTTTAATTTAACTTCAATACTGTTTTACTTTATTTATATATCTAATATTAAAGCTAAAAACTTAAGATATTATATATACTTTTCTAAAGATTTTCTAAAGATTTAAATTTACTTGTTTTAATATACACAAAAAAAGTAGGTATTATTGTATTAATTAAATCAACAACCTGAAACATAAATTTAATATCAATAAAATCTACTTTTTAGTTTTTGCATATTTATTTTTAGTTTATTTACTTTTTATAAAAATTCTTGTTTTTATTTTATAAATGTACATATGTCTTCCACTGGTTTTTTAGATGGACTTCTTAAGTTGTCTTCTGGTACTCCAAGTGCTAACATTGCACCTAAAAAGTATTCGCCTTTTTCAAACCCTGTTTCTGCCTCTAAAACAGATTCTATCTCATCTGCTGCATAGTTTTGACTTGTCAACCAACAAGAACCATATCCAAGTTCAATTGCTGATAATGTAAAGTTTTCAATTGCTGCTCCTAAACTTTGCATGCCTGGATTTCTTATAAATAACTTATCTATAGTCTCTTTAGGTGCATTTATAAGTTCTAACTCATAATAGCCTGATGGGTTGTATACCTTTGTAAAAACTAATACCAAAACTGGAGCTTTTAAATAAAATAAAGTAAAGTTTGGCACAAATTTTCTAAATCTATTAGCTTTTTCTACTGATACTTTGTCCATCTCTACAAGTATTTCTTGTTGTTTTTTAGTTATCACATCTGCTATCTTTTCCATTAAATCACGACGCTTTATAACTACAAAATGCCAGTTTTGAATGTTTTTACCTGATGGAGCTGCCCCTGCTGCTTTTACCATTTTCAAAATATCTTCATCTAAAACATCTTGTTCTTTAAATTTTCTTACACTTTGTCTTTTGTAAATAGTATCTTGTAATTCCATTTTTAAGTCCCCCTGTAGATTATTTTTTTAATTTAAAAACAAACTTTAAACTTCCCTTATTTTAATATATCATGTTCTAACAAATCTTTAAATGACTCTATAGAATAATCATACTCATCCACATTTCCAAAACCATATTTTGCATATACAAAAGGAATCCCAGCAAATTTAGCACTATTTGCATCCCCTTGAGTATCTCCAATATAGATTGGATTAGTTAGTTTATTTCTATCAATTATGAGTTTATTATTTTCACCTTTATGCAATCCAGTATTTCCAGGACACTCAAAATCTATAAAGTAATTTTCTAGCTTATGTGCTTTTAAAAAAGATTCTATATATCCTTTTTGACAATTACTTACTATAAATAATTTATATTTTTTAGATAATTCTCCAAGAGTATTTTCTATGTCTTCAAATAATTTGCCTCCATATTCAGATAAGTAATCACATTCTCTTGCAGAACATTCATCTAATATATTCATTCTTTCTTCTTCATCTAAATCTGGAAAGAAACGCTTTGCTATTTCATCAAATGAAAGACCCATAACACTTCTAAATAATTCTACTGTAACATTTAAACCTATATCCTCACGTTTATCTAAGACCTCTTGCCATACCTTACATACTCCTTCAGTTGAATCCCATAGAGTTCCATCTAAATCAAAAATAATACTGTCTATCACAAAAAATCCCCCTTGCGTCAAAAATTATTATTTATTTATAATTATATATTAAAAAGCAGATACAATTATAAATATATTTTACTTGATTGTATCTGCTCTGTAATATAAAATCAATTATTAAAGTCCATTTTTATAAATTTCTAATTACAAGTACACATCCCTGCTCTACTTTAATTTTACAAGAATTCCCTAACATAACATTGGATATTCCAATAGGTACTGAATACTTCATATAATAATCATCCAAAGGATATTCCAAGCCAGTAAGTGTTACTCCTTTAGCATCTCCTTTTACAGCTATTACAGAAATAGTATCTCCTTTGTTTCCAAACAAGGTAAATTCTTCATTTTCAACTATATACATCTCTTCTTTATCTGAGAGTATCCTAGAATATATGCCATCTTCTTTTAAATAATATAATAGCTTTATATTTGCAAGGGTATGGTCAATTCTCCCACCTAAAGCACCAAAAAAATCAATATGGTTAGCTTTAAGAGTTTTAGCTAAAAAAAGACATAGTTCTGTATCAGTTTCATCCTTTTTAGATGGAAATTTTTCAAATTTAACACCTTGATTTCTATAGAAATTTATCTTGTCTTCTTCTACTGAATCTAAATCTCCCAAAATATAATCTGGTATTATATCCATTTTGTAGGTGTGATTTGCTCCTCCATCTGCACATATTATGCAGTCATAACATTCTTTAAGTATAATATCTCTTGTAATTTTATAATCTTCAATTTCACCATTTAAAACAATACAGATTTTCATACCTAAGTCTAAACTAATTCTTCAAGAGAAGCATTCTTTCTAAATAAATTAACTGTTTCTTGAATGTCATCACTTCCAAATATTGCAGAGCCTGCTACTATTACGTTAGCTCCTGCTTGCACAACTTCAGCCACATTTTTAGGACTTATACCACCATCAACTTCTATATCAATATTTAATCCTTTACTATCTATAAGTGTTTTTAATTCTTTAATTTTATCTAACACACAAGGTATGAATGATTGTCCTCCAAATCCAGGATTAACAGACATTAAAAGCACCATATCTAAATCAGATAGTACATGTTTAATAGTATCTATTGGTGTTGCTGGATTAAGCACTACACCTGCCTTTATTCCATGTGATTTTATATTTTGTATAGTTCTATGTAGATGTGTACAAGCTTCCTGATGAACAGTTATTATATCACATCCTGCTTTTACGAACTCTTCAATATATTGGTCTGGATTCTCTATCATTAGATGAGCATCAAATACCATATTTATATTCTCTTTTTTTAAACTTTTAACTACAAGTGGTCCTAGTGTGATATTTGGTACAAAATGTCCATCCATTACATCGATATGAAGATATTCACATCCTGCACTTTCCACTTTTCTTACATCCTCTAATAATTTTGCAAAATCTGCTGATAATATTGATGGTGCTAATTTAATCATGTTTCTAATACCTCCTACTGTTATTTTGTCTTATTTCATTTAGTAGCTGTATATAACTATCATATCTTTCTTTAGATATTTCTCCATTTGCAACAGCTTCTTTTATAGCACAATTAGGTTCATTTTCATGAATACATTTTGAACCAAACTTACAATCATTAAATTTATCAAATTCTATAAAATAATCTTTAAGTTCAACTTCTTCTATGTCTTCAAGTGCAAGTGAACTAAAACCTGGTGTATCTGCAACCATTCCACCAAACTCCAACTTTAAAAGTTCAGCATGACGAGTGGTATGTTTTCCTCTTTTTATTTTATCACTTACTACACCTGTTTGCAGTTGAAAATTTTCATCTATTTCATTTAATAAACTCGATTTTCCAACTCCAGACGGTCCTGCAAATACTACTACATTTTCTTTTAATTCATCTTTTACTTTATCTATATTTAACTTAGTGACATTACTTACAGGAATAACCTTATATCCACTAAGCTCGTATATCTTTTTAACATGCTCTAATATGTTATCATCATCTAAATCTGCTTTTGTAAGGATTATTACAGTTTCTAAATTTTCTTTTTCTGCCAAAACTATAAATCTATCTAAAAGAGATAAGTTTGGTTTAGGATTTTTTATTGCAAATACTATTAGTGCCTTATCTACATTTGCTATAGGTGGTCTTATAAGTTCTGTGTCTCTACTATCTATTTCTTCCACAATTCCCTTTTTTTCATCTTCATCAACAACACTTATTTTAACTCTGTCACCAACTAAAGGTGTTACTTTTTGCTTTCTAAATATACCTCTAGCCTTACATTCATAAAGACCTTTTTCTGTATCTACATAATAAAATCCACTAATCCCTTTTATAATTTTTCCTTCTAGCATCAAATACCTCCCTTTATAAAATTATATAAACCTATACTGTTTATGAGTAGTATATAGTGTTATTCTTTCCTATTTTTATATAATACCACATTTTTTTTAAATAACAAATCCTCCGTTTGGGCTAATTACCTGACCAGTAATAAAACTTGATTTATCAGATGCTAAAAAAATAGCACAATTTGCTATATCTTCTGGTGTTCCTAATCTCATTAAAGGAGTTTCCTCTACAAGAACATCTATCTCATCTTCATTATATTCAGATAACATATCTGTATTAATAACTCCTGGTGCTATGCTATTTACTCGAATATTTGATGGAGCAACTTCTTTAGCTAATGCCTTTGTCATTCCTATTATACCTGCTTTTGATACAGAATAATGTACTTCACAAGAAGCACCTGATATACCCCAAATTGAAGATATATTAATTATGTTTCCTTTTTTTTCTGATATCATGTATTTTAAAGCAATTTGTGAACAATAAAAACTTCCTTTCAAGTTAATATTCATCATATTATCCCAATCTTCATCAGTTATATCTGTAAATAACTTATCTTGGCTTATACCAGCATTATTTATAAGTAAATCTAATCCTCCAAACTCCTTTATACAATAATCTATCATATTTTCGACTTCTTCTCTATTTGAAATATTAGCTTTAAATAATTTTACAGAAAAACCCTTTTCGTTTAATACAGTATATAATTCTTTAGCCTCATTTTCTGATTTATTAAAGTTTATTAATACATTATACCCATCTTTTGCAAATATTTTAGATATTGCTCTTCCAATTCCTCTAGAGCCTCCTGTTACCAAAACTGTTTTATTGTTTTTATTCATAAATATTTATCCCCCTTATAATTAATCTAATATTTTATACAAAACAAACTGCCCCTTTAAAGAAAATAATTTCTATAAAAGGACAGCTTTTTATTTTTAGCTACTATTTATTCTGATTTACCAATATTTCCACCAGTTCCTGCTGGAGTTTCTCCAGTATTTCCTGAGTTTGAACCTCCTGAGTTATCTCCACTATTTCCTGAGTTTGAGTCTCCTGAATTATCTCCATTATTTCCGGAGTTTCCTCCACTATTTCCTGAATTATCTCCACTATTTCCAGAGTTTCCTCCACTATTTCCTGAATTTCCTCCGTTAGTTCCTGAGTTTGAACCTCCTGAACTTCCTCCACTATTTCCTGAGTTTGAACCTCCTGAGCTTCCTCCACTATTTCCTGAGTTTGAACCAGGTGTTGTTGTATCATTCTCATCTGGTGTTGTTGGAGTCTTATTTGGTGTTGTTGGTGTTGGCGTATTTGATTTCTCTGAGCCTTTGCTAACATATAGGTCTATTTCATCACCTTCTTGAACACTTGATGAACCAGAACTAGGGCTCTGACTTAAAACTGTACCTTCTTTATATACTGAACTATACTCATACTTGACAGTTCCAACTTTCAATTTATTTTCCTCTATAATTTTTTTTGCATTAGTTAAAGTAATACCTACTACATTGGGAACTGAAGCTTCGTTTGCACCTTTACTTACAACGACATTTATGGTGTCACCTTTTTTAATATTTGTACTTCCACCTTCAGGTGTCTGCGATATTATACAATTTTTATCTACCTCACTGCTATACTCTTCACTTTTTACACTTAAGGACAATCCTTCTTTTTCAACCGCACTCTGTGCTTCCTCTAATGTCATATTCACAAGATTAGGAACAGTTAAATCTTTACTACCAAATCCTCCAGCAAATAAAAATTTATATGCTAAGAATACTTGTGCACATAAGATTACTATCAAAACTGCCGCGACTACTTTTAGTCTTTTTCTAGCTTTAGGACTTTCTTGTTTTTTCTTCTTTTTCTTAGCCCTCTTACTTTGAGTATTCTTAGGTTTTTGATTCTTTTTAGCTCTCATTATCTCTTCCTCATCTTCATCGTCTTCATCTTCTTCTTCATAAAAATCATCATAATAATCTTCATCTTCATCTAAATCAGCAACTTCTATAGGTTTAACTACTTTTTCCGGAACTGGCTTTGCAAGTACTGGATTTACAGCTTTATTAATCTCTTTTTCATCAATTTTCTTCGTTGCAAAATCATCGTATTCCTTTATAAAATCTAAGTCAATATTTTTTTCTATATAATCTATATCTTCTATTAACTCTTCAGCAGTTTGGTATCTATCTGCACTAGATTTTTCTGTAAGCTTTTTTATTGTAGTTCTTACACTTTGAGGAATCCTAACTTTTTCTTCTGATGTAAAATCTATATCATCATTGATATGTTGAAGTGCTATAGAAATTGGGCTATCTCCTCTAAATGGTACTTTTCCTATCAGCATTTCATATAAAACTATTCCTAAAGAATACAAATCTGCATTATTAGTTACAAACTTTCCTTTAGCTTGCTCTGGTGAAAAATAGTGTACTGAGCCTATTATACTACCAATATTAGTCATAGTTGAATTTGAGACAGCTTTGGCTATACCAAAATCAGCTACTTTTACTACTCTTCCTTCATTGGATATGAGAATATTATGAGGTTTTATATCTCTATGTATAATCCCCTTTTTATGTGCAGCACTAAGTGCCATAGCTATTTGTTTTGTTATATCCAGTGCGGTATATTCGTCTAATATCCCTTCATCCTGTATAATTTCCTTCAAATTTTTTCCATCTACAAATTCCATTACAATGTAGTGAACTTTTCCATCTTCCCCAACATCATATACATTTACTATATTTGGATGTGAAAGGCTTGCTACTGCTTCTGCTTCTCTTTTAAATTTTGTTAAAAATTCATCGTCATCTACAAATTCAGGTCTGAGTACTTTAAGTGCAACAGTCCTGTTTAATAATCTGTCTTTAGCCTCATATACAAAGGCCATTCCTCCATCACCAATCTTCCTGATGATTTCATATCGATTTCCTAAAATTGTATCTCCCACAATATCACCGTCCTAATTATACTTTTATTACTATCACCGAAACATTATCTTTACCAGAAACATCATTGGCCATGCTTATCAATTCATCACTTATATCACTAATTCTCTCATATTCGTAATCTAATATTAAACTTCTTATATCTTCGTCATAAATAAACCCAGTTAATCCATCTGTTGCAAGAAGTATTATATCACTTTTTTTGATTTCCTTCTTAAAAATATCTACAACAACCATATCATCTGTTCCAATTGCTCTAGTTATTCTATTTCTCTGTGGATGTCTTCTCGCTTCTTCTTCTGTAATAACATGAGCCATCATAAGTTCTTCAACCACAGAATGGTCTATAGTTATTTTATCAAATTTTTCATCTGTTAACAAATAACATCTGCTATCTCCAACATTTGCCACATATAAGACATTATTATACACTATAGCTGTAACTAATGTAGTTCCCATTCCTTCAAATGCTATATCTTCCATAGATTTCTTGTGCACAATTGAGTTTACATTATTATAAGCCTGTTTTAGTATATCATCTATATAGTCTATTTTTACATTATCATGCTGTAATAAGTTTTCTTTTAGAAAATCAATTATATTTTCTACTGCTAACTTACTGGCGACTTCCCCCTTTTTATGTCCACCCATTCCATCAGCTATGGCAAATATTCCTATTGTACCATGTTCTGTATCTATAACTTCTCCCTCACAATAGTCTTCATTGTTTTTTCTTACTTTTCCTATATGGGAGGCACAACTATAAACCATACGACTTCCTCCTTACATATTACTTGTATTTTCTTCTCAATTGGCCACAAGCTCCACTAATATCAGAACCCATAGACATTCTAACTGTAGCAGGTATATTATTTTTCTCTAAACTATCTCTAAACTTATAAATAAATGCCTTGTCTGGCTTTTCATATTCTCTTTCTTCAACCTTATTTATTGGTATTAAATTTACATGGCATAGCATACCTTTTAAAAGCTTTGCTAATGCCTTTGCTTCATTTTCTGAGTCATTTACACCCTTTATAAGAGAGTATTCAAATGTAACTCTTCTATTTGTCTTTTTTATATAATATCTACAGGCATCTAGTATTTCTTTAATAGAATATGCATTTGCTACAGGCATAATCTTTCTTCTTTCTTCATCATATGGTGAATGAAGTGATAAAGCCAAATTTATAGCTATTTTCAAATCAGCCAACTCGTACATTTTAGGCACTATCCCACAAGTTGAAAGAGTTATATGTCTATACCCTATATTAAGACCATTTTTTTCATTAATTATTTTTAAAAATTGTTTTGTATTTTCAAAATTGTCAAGTGGCTCACCACTTCCCATTAAAACAAGATTTGATACTCTTTTTCCAGTATCTTCTTGAATTTTAATAACTTGGTCTAAAATCTCCCATGGTTCTAAGTTTCTAATCAATCCATCCATTGTAGATGCACAGAAGTTACATCCCATTCTACAACCTACTTGATTAGAAACACAAACAGTGACCCTACTGTCATAATCCATCATCACAGTTTCTATTATATTTCCATCATCTAATAAAAACAAATATTTTTTTGTGCCATCTACCTTAGATTCTAACTTTAATTCTATATCTATATGACCTATACATGAAACTTCTTCTAATTTATTTCTCAAACTTTTTGGTATATTATTCATGTCATCAAAAGTTTTTGCACCTTTGTATATCCAAGAAAATATTTGGCTCCCTCTAAAAGGTTTTTCATCTATAGTTTTCATAAATTCCTTGAGTTCATCTTCAGTAAAGTTTTTTAATACTATTTTTTTATCTTCCATTCTATTCACTACCTTATTCTCTTTAATTTTGCTATAAAAAACCCATCTATACCATGAATATTAGGATATATTTTTAAATATCCTTTATCTTGATTGTCTAAATCTACGTTTATTGTGTCAATTGGAATCAATTCAAAATTATTATATTCTTCAATAAAAGAAGTAATTATATTTATGTTTTCCATATCTTGAACTGTACATGTACTATAGACTAAAGTTCCTCCAATTTTAACATACTTTGATGCATTTTCTAATATTTTCTTTTGTATAGAAGTAATATCTTCCAACTCTTCTTCTTTCTTATATTTAATTTCTGGTTTACGTCTTATTATACCAAGACCAGAACAAGGAACATCTGCTAAAACATAATCAAATTTATTTATGCTATTTTCATCAATTTCAGAAGCATCAAATCCTTCTACACATACATTTTTTAGACCAAGTCTATTTACAGTAGCTTTTATAAGCTTTAGTTTATGCTCAAAAATATCTCTAGCTATTACTTGACCTGTATTATTCATTAAAGTGGCTAAGTGAGTAGATTTTCCACCAGGAGCACTACATACATCCAAAATCAATGAATCTTCCTTTGGATTAATTACTTTCCCTACTATCATAGAACTTATATCTTGAATTGTAAATAAACCAGCCTTAAATAACTCATTATTTTCTATATTTTTTAATTTTTCGACTTTTATAGCTTCTTCCACCATAGGGACTTTCAAACACATAATACCCTTTTCATTTAATTTTTCAATAAGCTCTTCTCTGCTAATTTTAAGTGTATTTGTTCTTATATAAATACTAGGTTTTTCATTGTTTGCTTCTAATAAATCTTCAGTAAATTCTTGTCCAAAATTTTCTATCCAATTTTTTATAATCCAAGAGTTATAAGAATACTTTATAGATAAGTATTTTACACTATCTTCCTCAGCTATGTCCATTATAGTATCTTTATTTCTTATTTCATTTCTAAGAATAGCATTTATAAAACCAGAAGATTTTTTATCATATTTTTTAGATAACTTAACAGTTTCATTAACTGCTGCATAATCTGATATACTATTTAAAAATAAAATTTGATATGTTCCCATTCTTAAAAAGATTTTAACATAAGTTGACATTTTTTTTACTTTTATTTTTGAAAGTTTATTAATTATATAATCTAAGTAATATTTATTTTCTACTACTCCATAGATTAACTCTGTTGCAAGTCCTCTATCCATATCGCTTATTTCTAAGTTTTTAAAATGCTTATTTATTGCAATATTTGAATAGTTATTATTTTTCTCTATATCACATAATACTTTAAATCCAATTTCTCTTGCATCCATATAAATTTCTCCCTTTTATTAAACATAAAAAAGGGTTGTTTCTAAACAACCCACTTTATTTTTAGTCATCTCTTCTTTGAGCTATTAGTAACAATCTAAGTAATTGAAGTATTGAAACTAGTGCTGCTGCAACATATGTTAAAGCTGCTGCTGAAAGCACTTTTCTACTTTGTCTTACCTCACCCTCATCTATAATACCTAGATTTCCAAGTTGAACAATTGCTCTACTAGAAGCATTAAATTCTACAGGCAATGTTATTATTTGGAATAGTACTGAAGCTGAAAACAATAGTATCCCAATTTTTAGAAATGGCCCAGCCATAATAAATCCTATAAATATTAAAAACCAAGAAATACTTGAAGCAAAGTTTACTACTGGCACCAAACTACTTCTTATTTGAAGAGGTGCATAACCTTTAGCATGTTGCATTGCATGACCACATTCATGTGCAGCTACTGCAACAGAAGTTATTGATGTTCCATAATATACATCTTCTGATAATCTTACAGTTTTTCTTCTTGGGTCATAGTGGTCACTTAAATGACCTCTAACCATTTCTATCCTTACATCATACAAACCATTTGAATCAAGTACTCTTCTTGCTGTCTGTTCTCCAGTATATCCTCTACGTGTATTTACTCTTAAATACTTATTTGTTGTTGAGCTCACTTTAAATTGAGCATATACAGTGAATAATATAGCTGGAATTAATATAATCATCGTTGGGTCAAATCCCCAAAAGCCGCCATATACAGGGTACATAAATAACACTCTCCTAAAATATATTTTTATTATACATCCTCTTTAATATTCACATAACTTAAAAACAGTTTAATTACAAGCTAATATCTCTTTTCCTGTTAAAAAGCTTATAGCTTTTTCAATATCTACTATGTCTACATTAGTATTTATACAAGGTCCATTAGGTCTTTTATTAAATACTCCTAAAACAGGAATTTTTTTTATATCTTGTATTCCAGATGTTAAATCTCTCTCACATGCAACAGCTATAACAGCTTTAGGTTTATTGTCAATTATAATTTTTCTAGCTAGAGTCCCTCCTGTAGCTACAAATACTTTTACTTTAACACTTTTATTTAGCTCAGCTAATTCTCCTATATTGCATTTTCCACATTTTTTACAATTATCTATATCATTAGTAACTTTTAGTTTGCAACTATTCTCTTGAATACAATGAGGTATTAAAATTATTATATCCTCTGGATTAAAATTATATTTATTACTGTATATATATTCATTATTTAATTTTATATATATTCTTCTAATTTCACTTTTTGACATACCAAATGATGATGCAATAAAAGATATAATGGGAAATAATACACTAACAATTTTAAAATTTATTTTCATTATATTTGAGTTAACATTTTTTCCTTTAATTACTCTATACGTAACTATTGTTGAGCATAGTATTATAAGTATTAGTGATATTACTACAGCATTTATTCCTAAGGAAAATATTTGAGTCAAACTAATTATAAAAAAGTTTGCAACCCCCATTAAAATCCCTAATATTAAGACTAAGATACCAACACTTGTTAAATACTTTTTTATATCTGTCATACTTTTCACCTAACTCAATACTACACCAATTTCTATAGTATTTCCTTTTATATATTCTCCAACTAGCATTCTCTTTTTATTTGGCATCTGAATTTCTTCAATTAAAAGTACCTTATCTTTAGTACTTACTTTTATGCCATCTTTATTTACCTCAATTATTGTACCTGCTTCTTTGTTACTTTCTTCCTCTAATACTTTAGTTTTCCAGATTTTCATCGTTACACCATTATAAGTAGTATAAGCACTTGGCCATGGATTTACACCTCTAACTAGATTGTGTATTTCCTTAGCATTTTTTGAAAAGTCTATATTACCTAGTGATTTATTCATTATTGGTGCATAAGAAAATTCCTCATGATTTTGTACTTCTCTTGGAGCAGTTCCTGCTTCTATCAACTTTAATGTTTCTTTTAAAGTTTCTGCTCCTATATTCATCATTTTATCATGAAGTTCTCCTGCTGTTATATTTTCATCAAGATTTACTTCTGTCTTTAATATCATATCTCCAGTGTCTAACCCTTCATCCATATACATAGTTGTAACACCAGTTTTTTCTTCGCCATTGATTATTACCCAATTTATAGGCGCCGCACCTCTATATTTTGGAAGTAAAGAAACATGGACATTTATACATCCAAACTTAGGAATTTCTAATATTTCTTTTGGAAGTATTTGCCCAAAAGCTACAACTACCATTACATCTGGCTTTAAAGATTTCATTGTATCTATAAAATCTTTGTCTCTAGCTTTAATTGGTTGATATACAGGTATATTATTTTCAATTGCAAGTTCTTTTACTGGACTCATGCCAAGTTTTTTACCTCTTCCTTTTGGTTTATCTGGCTGAGTTACAACTCCTAGTATTTCATACTTTTCATCTATTATTTTTTGTAAACAAGGAACTGCTATATCAGGAGTTCCCATAAATACTATTTTCATCAAATCAACCCCTACTATTTTTCTATTTTATCAACAAACAGTATTCCCTCTAGATGGTCTATTTCATGACAAAACGCTCTAGCTAAAAGTTCTTCCCCTTCTAGCTCTATTGTTTCTCCATTTCTATTTAAAGCTCTAACTTTTACATAGTTTGGTCTTTTAACCTCTCCAGATTCTCCAACAACACTTAAACAACCTTCATCATCTATTTGTTCTCCAGATGTTTCTATTATTTCTGGGTTTATAAGTTCTATAAGTTCTTCTCCAATATCAATTACTACAACTCTTTTTAAAATTCCAACTTGAGGTGCAGCTAGTCCAACACCATCTGCATCATACATAGTTTCTGCCATATCGTCTAACAATTGTATTATTTTTGCATCAATTTTTTCAACTTTTTTTGATTTCTTTCTTAGTACTGGTTCTCCTATTTGAACTATTTGTCTTAAAGCCATTACACTTCCTCCTAAATTTATAATACACTATTTGGATTAATATCTATAGATACATTAATATTCTTATTAAATATCAAATCTCGTTTTGTTATACATATATATTTTATTATACCCTTTAAGAGATTAATTTCAATATTTTCATCTTTAAAGAGTATTTGCCATCTATAATTTTGATTTATTTTTGATATTGAGCATGGATTGGGTCCTAATATAAACCCTAAGTCGTTTATACCCCTTTTTTCTAATAAATAAATCAAAGATGCATGCATATTTTTTATATTTTTTATAACTAATCTTTCATCTTCACCACTAACAACTACGCTTAACATGTTATTAAAAGGAGAATATCCAAATGCCTTTCTTATCTTTATCTCATCTTCATAAAAACCTTCATAATTATACTCTATGGCATGCTTAATAGCATAATGCTCAGTATCATATGTTTGAAGTACTACTTTACCTTCTTTGTCTGCTCTTCCTGCCCTTCCAGAAACTTGAGTTATCAACTGAAAGGTTGTTTCAAAACTTTTAAAATCAGGAAAATTTAGTATCATGTCTGCTGACAAAATGCCTACTAAAGTTACATTATCAAAATCCAATCCTTTACTTAACATCTGCGTTCCTATCAATACATCTGCTTCTTTATCTTTGAACTTATTTAGTATTTCCTCTAATGAACCCTTTTTTGATGTTGTATCTTTATCCATTCTCAAAGTTTTTATATTTGGAAAAATACATTTTAACTCTTCCTCAATTTTTTGAGTTCCTACTCCAAATGGCTTAACATAATTACTTCCACATTCTGGGCATTCTTTTGGAATTTCTCTTTCATATCCACAATAATGGCATCTTCCAATATTACTTTTTTTATGATATGTCAAAGATATATCGCAATTTTCACATTGAAACACATAGCCACACTTTCTACATGATACAAAATTTGCATAACCTCTTCTATTTAAAAATAGTATTACCTGACTATTTTCTTCAATCGCACAACTTATTTCTCTTTGAAGTTTTAAACTAAATATACTTCTATTACCTATATCTAATTCATCTTTCATATCTACAACTTCAATATTTGGAAGTGGTTTATTGTTTGCTCTATTTTTTATATTTATAAGTTTATATTCACCAGTTTTTGCTCTATAATACTCTTCAATTGAAGGTGTCGCTGAACCTAAAATAAGAGTTAGATTATTTTTTAATGCCATAAATCTAGCTACTTCTATAGCGTTAAACTTAGGATTTTTTTCAGACTTATATGATGACTCATGAAATTCATCAATTATTATCAATCCTAAAGAATTAAAAGGAGCAAATAGTGCTGACCTAGCACCAATTAAAACTCTTATCTTGCCAGCTTTAACAGCTTTATAAACGTCGTGTTTTTCTCCTTCAGATAGTTTACTGTGAAACACTCCAACTAAATCGCCAAACCTACTCTTTAATCTATCTATCGTTTGGGGAGTTAATGCTATCTCAGGAACCAAAAATATACTATCTAAACCTTGGCTTAATGCAAATTCTATTATTTCCATATAAACTTCAGTCTTTCCACTTCCAGTTATACCATGAATTAAATATGGCTTTTTATCATCTATAAACATACTTGAATTTATCTCATCAACCGCTTGTTGTTGCTCATTGTTTAATTTTATACTTTTTGATATAGATTTGTAAATACTTTTTGGCTCTCTATAATAATCTTTAAATTCTAAAGTTATTAACTCTTTCTTACTCAAAGAGTTTATACTCTGCTTTGAAGCATTTAATAAATCCAATAAATCATTTATCTCTACATTTTCATTATTTTTAAGAAAATTTAATATCTCTTTTTGCTTGCTTCCTATGCTTATTTTATTTTGTTCTATATAATCATCAATTTTATCATTTTCTAAACCCAAAGATACATAGCATACTTTCTTCTCATTTTTATGATTTTTGTATTCCCAACATAATTTTATAATTCCATTTTTATTCATTGTATATAGATAATTATTTAGATTCGCTATATATTTTAACTTATCAGCCTTAATTTTTCCTTTACTAGCAACTACTTTTTCTACTATCTCTCTATTTTTATCACTCAGCTTTGATATCTTTTCATATAATTCAGTCTCACTTAATCCATTTAGCTTTTCACCTAGTAAAACTACTTTGTAATTATTTAGTTTATATCCTTTTGGATATATCAAATTTATACACTCTATATAAGTACACAAATATCTATTTTTCATCCAGTAAACCAACTCTAAATCTTCTTCTCTAAATATTGGATTTTCATCTAATATCTCTATGATTTCTTTAGTCTTTATTTTTTCATCTAAATTATCTGTAAGTTGAAATACAAAGGCTTCTGTTGGTTTATTACCTCTTCCAAATGGCACTAATATTCTATGCCCAACACTTATAACTTCCTCTAAAAATACAGGAATTTGATATGTAAATAAATTATCTGTGTATATAGTATTGCTTCTAACTATTACCTTTGCATATTTTTTCATTGTAAAACCCCTACTTAAAATTAATCTACTGCTCATATTTTAACACATTTTATAATATATCAAAAAAATCTCAGCATATCTAAAAAGTTTCAAGTTATTACTAATATTAGATATATCTTAATAATTAACTATTAATCATATTTTATACTTTATGGCAAAATAAATGCTGAAAACCACAATTTAACTGACATTTGCGAGTTTTTACTCGCTAAAAGTAAATTGTAGCTTTCAGCCACTTTAGCTGTGATAAAATACACAAATATCATATTTAAAAAAGTTCTTATTTCTCAAGTAACACTTTAATCTTATTTAATATAACATTAGCTACTTCTTCCTTTTTCATTTTAGGGTACTCAGTAATATTTCCTTCTGTATCTATTATTTTTACAATATTAGTATCAGTTCTAAAACCAGCTCCCTCTTTAGTTAAATCATTTGCCACAATAAAATCTAAATTTTTCTTTTCAATTTTTCCTTTGGCATGTTCTATTAAGTCATTAGTTTCAGCAGCAAATCCAACTAATATCCTATCTTCCTTTATTTTTCCTATTTCATAAGCAATGTCATAATTCCTACTTAATTCTATTGATAAATCATCATTATTCTTTTTAATCTTTTTGTCAGAATAAGTTTTTGGCTTATAATCTGCAACTGCTGCACTTTGAATTACTATTTTATTTTCGTTTAAATTTGATACTACTGCCTCATACAAATCTTGTGCTGATTCTATTTGTACAAATTTTTTAAGGTTTTGTGGAATAGAGAGATTTGTAGGACCTGATATTAATGTTACATCAGCACCTCTAGATATAGCCTCTTTAGCTATAGAATATCCCATTTTACCAGAAGACCTATTAGTTAAATATCTTACTGGGTCTATACTTTCTACAGTTGGTCCAGCTGTAACTATTATACTTTGACCTTTTAAATCTTGCTCTTTCGTAAGATTAGCTAAAACTGACTCTACTATTACATCTGGTTTAGCTAGTTTTCCTGCTCCAATATCTCCACATGCAAGTCTTCCACTTTCTGGTTCTATAAATTTATATCCAAATTCCTCTAAAGTTTTTATATTTTTTTGGACAATTGGATTTTCATACATATTAGTATTCATAGCTGGTGCTATTAAAACTTGTGCTTTTGTTGCCATAACAGTAGTTGTTAGCATATCATCAGCTATACCATTTGCAATTTTTCCTATAACATTTGCACTTGCTGGTACTATTAGAAACAAATCTGCCTTTTTTGCTAATGATATATGTTCAACTTCCCAAGATTTTGGTTCTTCAAACATATCTTCTACTACATAATTTTGACTTAGTGATTGAAGTGTAAGTGGTCTAACAAATTCTGTTGCTGATTTTGTCATTATAACATGGATATTTGCATTTAATTTTTTTAATTTACTTACAACATCACAAGCCTTGTATGCAGCTATTCCGCCGCTTATGCCAATTACAACAGTCTTATTTTTTAGCATGACCTTACTCCTCTTCTGAAATTTGTTGATGTTGCTCAGCGTAGTGTCTAGCTTCTTCTATCTCTATTTCTTCTTCTGTCAATAATCTATATGTTATTTTTCCACTTGCAACTTCCTTAGTAGCTACACATACAGGTTTTTCCTTAGCTTTGTTTGGAACATATGGTTCGTCTCCATCAATTAACTTTCTTGCTCTCTTTGAAACAGTCCCTACTAAGTAATATCTGTTGTCTATTTTTTCTAGTACCTCATTGATAGATGGTTTTAACATAATTATAATTCCTCCTTAAATTTCTCTATTATAATATTTTTATATCTGCTAACTTTATTCTTTTCAGATGATATTATACCTTCTATTTCTTTAGCAGATGTTTTCACATCTTCATTAAATATAAAATAATCATAATCCTTAATCATTTTTATTTCTTCATATGCACAACTAAATCTCTTTTCTATTTCTTCTTCTGTCTCTGTACCTCTTCCAACAATTCTATTTTTTAACTCTTCAAGTGATGGAGGTAATACAAATATAAATACTCCTTCTGGACAAACCTCTTTTATTTGTTTTGCTCCTTGCATTTCAATTTCTAGTAGCACATCCTGTCCTTTTTCTAAACATTCCATTATTGCTGCTTTTGGAGTTCCATAAAAATTATCATAAATTTGAGCATACTCCAAAAACTCACCTTTTCCTATCATATCTTCAAACTTTTCTTTACTTATGAAGAAATAATTTACTCCATCAACTTCTCCTGCTCTTGGTTTTCTTGTAGTAGCTGATACAGAAAGTTTTATTGTATCATTCTCTCTAAGTAATTCTTTGCAAATAGTACCTTTTCCTGCACCTGATGGACCTGATACAACTAGCAATAATCCTTTTTTTGTAAACATTTAAATATTCCCCTTCTAATATTGTATTCTTACTCTATGTTTTGTATTTGTTCTCTTATTTTTTCTAACTCACTTTTCACTTCTACTACTAAATTAGTTATATTTATATCAGATGATTTTGAACCTATTGTATTAGTTTCTCTGTTCATCTCCTGTATTAAGAAATCAATTTTTCTACCTATAGAATCGTCTTTAAATATAGTTTTTTTAAGCTGACCAATATGACTTTTAAACCTAACTATCTCTTCTGTTATACTACTTTTATCTGCATATATTGCAACTTCTTGTGCTAACCTATTTTCATCTATTATACTTGGGTCTTCTAGCATTTCACTTATTCTTGAATTTAGTTTTTCTCTATAGTCTTCTACAACACTACTTGAATATTTTTCAATTTCTTCTATATGATTTTTTAATAAGTCACATCTCATGGTAATATCTTCAGCTAGTTTTTTACCTTCTTCACTTCTCATTTCTCTTAGTTTTATCATTGCATCTTCTACAGCTTGATTTAACATCGACCATAATAAATCTTCATCTTCATCTTTTTCTTCTATTTTTATAATATCAGGAAATCTTGCAACATTCATAACACTAATATCATCTATAATATCAAATTTGTCTTTTATTTCCTTTAAGATATCTATATATTGAGATGCTAATCCTTCATCAAAATTTAAGTTTACATCTTCTTTGCCTAATAAGTCAAATTTTATGTATAAATCAACTCTTCCTCTTTTTACATAGTTTTTTACTAAATTTCTAACTTTATCCTCTAAAAATGAAATTTTTCTTGGAAGACGTATATTTATATCTGAATATTTATGATTTATTGTTTTACATTCTACTAAAAAATAATAGTTGTCGTCTTTGTATTCTCCTCTTCCAAAACCAGTCATACTTATAGCCATTACCTAAACCTCCAAAACACCTTCACATATTTTTACTGCTGGACCTGTCATATAAGAAAACTCTCCTATATCTATTCGTACTGTTCCACCTTGAGAAGTCACATTTACACTATTTTCTACCATATCAAGTAAATTACATACTATTGCTGATGCAGTCATACCTGTTCCACATCCTAAAGTATATCCACAACCTCTTTCCCAAGTATAGACATGTATATTATACTTATCTTCTACTTTTACAAAATTTACATTCGTTTTTTTCGGAAATATTTTATTATTTTCAATCTCTTTTCCATATTTACAAACTTCATCTACATTTAATTCATCCACTATAACCACAGTGTGAGGAACCCCCATCAACATAGATGTAATCTTAAACTCTTTATCTAAAACTTTTATATTTTCTTGTACAAAACGTTCTTCGTCAGTTAACACAGGAACATCTTTAGCTAAAAAACTTCCTTTTCCCATATTAACTTTTATAGTATTTATTTCTCCATTTATAGTGTTTATTTTTATATTTTTTACACCATCTAGTGTATCTACTGTAAAGTTTTCTTTTTTAACTATGCCATTATCATAAACAAACTTACAAAAACATCTAAGTCCATTTCCACACATAGCTGCTCTTGAACCATCAGAATTATAATACACCATTTCTACATCTGCAATTTCTGAATTTTTTACAACTAGTAACCCATCCGCACCTACAGAAAATCTTCTATGGCATACTTTTTTTGCTAAAACAGTATAATTTGATGAATCTATTTGGTCAAATCTTCCATCTATTGCAATAAAATCATTGCCTATTCCATGTAGTTTCCAAAATTTCATAAGTATCGCTCCTTTGTAAATTAACACTTAAACTATTATAACATAAAAAAATTCCCATAAACTTATAATTTATGGGAAAAGTTTTGTAATGACAACTATAATTTGAGGATGTGAGGGAGAGTTGCCATTACAATTAGGGTAATTATATTATGTTTTTAAGCTAGTTCTTTCTATATTTATATAATAATATTTCTATATGAATTTTATGTATAGTTTATTTAAACTGTATATGAATTTTTTAAATAAAATATTTAGCATCTTCTATTTAGTTTTTTGAACATACCTAATTAGCATACACCTATTAATTCTTTAAGTGTTTTTAAAACATAATCTAAATCTTCTCTAGTAATATCTACATGAGTTACAAATCTATACTCCCCATTTTCCATTTTATTGATTTTTATATTTCTTTCAAAAAACTCTTTTATTAAAACATCTTCTCTTATTACATCTTCACTCATTTTAAAGAATACCATACTCAGGTCTGGACTAGTGTTATTTACTTCAATTCCTTCAATTTTATCCAACTCACAAGCTAAATATTTTGCATTATCATGGTCCTCATTTAATCTCAGTGTCATTTTTTCAATGGCAATTATACCAGCTGCTGCAACTATACCAACTTGTCTCATGCCTCCACCCATAACTTTTTGCTTTCTTCTAGCTTTTGCTATAAATTCTTTACTTCCAGCAAGAATAGAACCCATTGGTGCAGCTAAACCTTTTGATACACAGAACATAACACTGTCACAACATTGTGCAATTTCTTTAGCTTCTACACCTAAAGTTAATGCTGCATTGAATAATCTCGCTCCATCTAAATGCACTGGTAAATTGTGTTTTTCAGCTATTTTTTTAATTTCTTTTAAATTGTCAAGGCTTACAACAGTTCCACCTGAATATGCATTTTCTACACATATAAGACCTGTTTGTGGTTCATGTATATCATCTCTCCTAATTGCCTTCTCAACAAGCTCAGGATTAAGAGCTCCACTTTCATCTTCATCTATAGTTCTAAGTTGAACTCCAGCTATTACAGCAGGTGCTCCAACTTCATGAGTCACAATATGATACCCTTTACCAATAATGATTTCTTGACCTCTTAGGCAGTGAGTAAACAAAGCTAACTGATTTCCAAAAGTTCCACTTGGAAGGAAAATAGCATCTTCTTTTCCAACTTTAGCTGCTGCTAATTCTTCAAGTTTATTTACAGTAGGGTCATCTCTAAAGATTGAATCTCCAACAGGAGCCTTTGCCATGGCTTCTCTCATTTCATCAGTAGGCATAGTAACAGTATCACTTCTTAAATCAATAAATTTCATTTTTTCAACCTTCTTTCATATTCATATACTATACAGCTTTAATATTTATTTAGCTTTGTAAAGTTTATATACTTTTATAAGTTATTCTTTACACACTAATTATACTACATTTGTTTTATATTTAAGCAAATTTAAATTATTAATTTAAAAATATACTTCCTATTCTCTTGTGAGTATATCCTGTAAGTATAAATAATTATAAAATTTACACATTAATCCATGTTGTTTAAATTCCCCCTAGTCATAGAGCATATATTATGTGTATAATTAATTTACTGACTTATTTTGGTCAAAGAAAGGGGTGCTATACATGGCATTAGATGGATTAGTTATACATTCAATAGTAGATGAATTATCATCAAAGCTTACAGGTGGAAAAATAGATAAGATTCATCAACCTGAAGATGATGAAGTAATTTTTAATATAAGAAACAACAAAGAAAATTTTAGATTGGTTTTAAGTGCAAGTGCTTCAAATCCTAGGGTTTATTTAACAAGCAATTATAAAAAAGAAAATCCGCTAAAGGCGCCTATGTTTTGTATGTTGCTTCGAAAATATATACAAGGTGGAAATATTATAGAAATTTCTCAAATTGGTTTTGAAAGAATAATAAAAATCAGTGTTGAATCTTTAGATGAATTAAAAGAAAAGACAATCAAAAATATTATAATTGAAATTATGGGAAGACATAGTAATATAATAGTAACTCATAATGAAGATGATAAAATTATAGATTCTATAAAAAGAGTGCCTTTTAGTATAAGTAGAGTTCGTCAGGTTTTACCTGGACATAGTTACTCATTGCCACCAAAGCAAGATAAACTTAACCCTCTTGATAATATATCTAAAGATTCGTTTATTAACAATCTAAATGAATTTGATGGACCTATTTTTAAGTCTATATATTCTAAATTTTTAGGTATAAGCCCTACTATCGCCAAAGAAATTTGTTATAGAGCAGATGTAAATCAAAACGCTATTAGCAAAGATATATCTAGTCAACAGTTTGATTCTTTATACAAAGAATTTTGTAGTTTATTTAATGATATAAATTCTAATAAGTTTTCACCTTGTATTGTTATAGATAAAAAATTAGATAAAGTCGTTGATTTCAGTTGTGTCAATCTTACATTGTTTAATGATTTATCATATATCAATAAAGAAAGCATCTCTAATATACTAGAGGATTTCTACAGAACTAAAGATATTAAAGATAGAATCAATCAACGTTCATCTGACTTAAAGAAAAGCATATCTGTTAAACTGGATAGACTTTATAACAAACTTAGAAAACAAGAAGAAGAATTATTAGAGTCTGAAAATGCAGATATTTATAAAGTAAAGGGTGAACTAATTACATCTTATATATATATGGTAGAAAAAGGGATGGAAAGTGTTGATGTTGCCAACTTCTATGATGAAGAGTGTAAAAATGTAACAATAGAATTAAATAAAAATTTGACTCCATCTGAAAACGCTCAAAAATATTTTAAAAAGTATACTAAAATGAAACATGCCAAAGTTGAAATATCTCACCAAATTTCATTAAACAAAGAAGAAATAGATTACTTAGAAAACATAATTTTGAGTATTGAAAACTGTGAAAATTTGGCTGAATTACAAGATATAAAAGAAGAACTTGGTAAAGTTGGATATATCAAAGCCCAAAAGAAAAGTAGTAAAAAAGACACTATTCCTTCTACAAAACCTCATGAATTTATTTCTTCTGATGGATTTAAAATCTTGGTTGGAAAAAATAACAAACAAAATGATTATCTTACATTAAGACTTGCTGATAATGATGACTTATGGATGCATACAAAAAATATTCCAGGTTCTCATGTAATAATAAAATGTGCTGGTAAAGAAATTACTGATAATACTATATTTGAAGGAGCTATGTTAGCTGCATTCTTTAGCAAATCAAAGATTTCTTCTCAAGTACCTGTGGACTACACAAAGAAAAAAAATGTAAAGAAACCTAGTGGTTCTAAACCTGGCATGGTTATCTATGAAACTAATAGTACTATTTATGTTACTCCTGAAGAAGAAATGGTAGCTAAGCTTAAAATTAAATCCGAATAAAATATATCTCATAGATATAAAAATTTCTGACTGGTAAATAATAATATATTTATCATATTAACTAAAAGTAGTGGCATTCTTATTGTACAAGAATGCCACTTTTAAATTTGTTTATTTTTAGTTTTTTAATAATCAATACTTATATTTAAATTGATTAATTTCTATTTTTATAAAAAAACAACGATTAGTTTAATTTTGAACATTATTTTTTATACGTCTAATTTTTTCTAATAGCTCATTATATTCTAATTCATAACACTCTTTTTTTGCATTATCTTTTTCTATTGACAGCATAGATATAATGTTTGTAAGTCTATTTTCTAATACTAAAAGATTTTCTTGTTTAACTTTACTTTCTCTACTAGAAGTTTTTTTATTTCTACTAATGATATAATCACTATAGTTACAATCAAACTCCTTTATATTCTTATCTTTTATTTCTAAAAAATAGTCACAAATATGAGATATAAATACTCTATCATGAGATACTATAAGCATAGTTTTATCAGTATTTATCAATGCTTTTTCCAATGCTTCCATAGATTTTATATCCAAGTAATTAGTTGGCTCATCAAGAACTAAAAAATTATTATCTTCTAGTATTATTTTGCATAAAGCTATCTTTACTTTTTCACCCCCACTAAGAACTTTAACTTTTTTATAAACAGTATCACCTTTAAATCCAAATAAATTTAAATTTATTCTTATAAAAGACTCAGCAAATGAACTATTTGCTTTGATATTGTACAAAATACTCTTTTCCTCATCTAACAAATCTTGATTTTGGTCAAAATAACCTATCTTTACTTTGTTATTTATCCTTATACAATCATTTTTATTACTAAGTATTTCTTTTATCAGAGTACTTTTTCCACATCCATTATCGCCTAATAAAGCTATTTTCTTACCTCTTTTTACCTTGAAAGAAATATTATCTAGTAAAAGCTTTTTTCCCACATTTAAACTTAAATCCTTTAATTCCACTAAGTTTTTGCTGATTATTTCCATACCATCCTGTATTTTAATATTCATATTTGTACAAACTTTAGGCTTATCCTTTACTTCCAATTTCTCAATTCTACTTTTTAATGCTTTTACACTTGAATCTATTTTTTTCTTATTTGTTTGACCACCCATTTTATGGAGTCTAGCTTCTGAATTCCCCATTCGTTTTGGAGTCTTCCTTATACCATCACTTAAAGCTTTTTTGCCTAAAAGAGCTTTCTCCAATCTTTTTTTTTCATTTATATATTCATGATATTCAAAGTCAGATCTTTTTGTATCCGCATCCTTTTGTTCTAAATAATCAGTGTAATTACCTTTATAAACTTTTAATTTGCCACCTTCCAATTCCAATATAGTTGTACATAATTCATCTAAAAAACGTCTGTCATGAGATATTAATAATAATGCTCCTTTATGTCTCTTAAACATATTTTCCAAAATATCTATACTCTTTTTATCTAAATTTGAAGTTGGTTCATCTGCTATTATTATATTTTTCTTATTATTCAGTGCATCTGCTATCTTTAGCTTAACTTTTTCTCCTCCAGATAAATAATCTTCAAATTTATCTGGCGCATTTAATAGACTTTTTTCTTTACTATCATTACATTTTTCAATATTATTTTCACTCTGACTTATATATGAATAGCTATCTGTAAGATAAACACAACCTTCATCAATTTCTATTTCACCCAATATTGCTTTTAATAAAGTTGTTTTTCCCTGACCATTTGAACCCACTAAACCTATTCTCTCATTCTCTAATATTTCAAGTTTATCTATATCCAAAATTAATTTATCAGCATAATATTTTTTTAAATTTTCTACTTTTATTAACATCATAAAAAAATCCCTCCCTGGTATACTTAAATATAAGGAGAGATTTACATAAATAGGCACAATAACTAAACGTATAGACTATAATCTACTCTCCTTAATTTAAGCATTATAAATAAAGCCACCAATATAGGCTTTTCAAAATTTACAATACTTTAAATTATAAAAAATAGATTATATTCTCATCTTCCCAGTTACCTTACCCTTTCTTTTATTTATTTTTAATCATTATATCAATATTGATTGCCGATGTCTATAAAAAATTGATTATTTAAAATAATATATACTTAATTAATTATTATTTTTCAACTTTAAAATCTTGATTATTCAATATTCTATTTAGTACAATACCTACAATCGCAGCCAAACTAAGACCAGTTATCTTTACAGTACTTGTTATAGGAATTCCTATAGAAATCCCTTTATTAGATAAGTAAGTTGTTCCAAGACCTATCAATAATATAACTGCTATTATCAATATATTTACTTTACTTTCTACACAAGAACTATCTTTTATAGTTTTTAACCCAACATAAGTTATCATTGAAAATAGCATTATACTGATTCCACCCATAACTGAACCTGGTATACTTTGAAGAAATCCTCCAAACTTCCCTACACATGCAAGCAATATAGCAAATACTGCTGTACGTCTAAGTATTGAAGGGTCATAGTTTTTAGTTATCGCCAGTACTGCTGTATTTTCCCCATAAGTAGTGTTAGCTGGTCCACCTAAGCATCCTGCTACTATAGTTGCAAATCCATCACCAAGTAATGTTCTGTTTAATCCTGGATTCTCTATAAAGTTTTTTCCTACAACAGCACCATTGGTAGTCATATCTCCTATATGCTCCATAAATACAGCTAAAACAACTGGAGATATAATTACAATTGCTCCTAAGCTAAATTTAGGAATTGTAAAGTCAGGTATAGCAAGTAAACTTGCTTCTGTAATTGTAGTTATATCTACTAATCCTAATACCAAACATATTATATATCCAGAAAAAACAGCTATTAATATACCTAATT
This sequence comes from Clostridioides sp. ES-W-0018-02, assembly GCF_020658175.1. Classification (NCBI taxonomy): domain Bacteria; kingdom Bacillati; phylum Bacillota; class Clostridia; order Peptostreptococcales; family Peptostreptococcaceae; genus Clostridioides; species Clostridioides sp. ES-W-0018-02. The sequence continues at coordinate 1,340,234 of NZ_JACVVY010000001.1, forward strand.
GTTTTATAAATCCTCTACCAAACTTATTAGTCAAAATTGCTATTGCTAAAGTCAAAAAAGCTATTATAAAATTAGCTGAAGCCATATTAAAAGCCGTTGGTAATAAATTCAAACCTATAACTGCTATCATAGCTCCTGTAACTTGTGCTGGAAAATATAACTTAATTTTATCCACCCCAACTAATTTTACTATAATTGACATTATAATATAAATTAATCCTGCTACTATTATACCACCCTGAGCATATGCCAAATCTCCTCCATAAGCTTCTTTAGCTGCTAGTATAACAGGAATAAAAGCAAAACTTGAACCTAAAAATGCAGGTACTTTTCCTTCTGTACAAAAATGAAATATCAATGTACCAACACCAGCGCAAAAAATTGCAACTGATGGATTAAAGCCTGTTAAAATGGGAACTAATACTGTCGCTCCAAACATGGCCAATAAATGTTGTAAAGACATTATCGTTTTTTTCATAAAAACCTCCAAAAATTATTATATATGAATAAATCCTTTGTTCAATTAATATCTTTTAATTAATTATAATTCCCTAGATTCTATTTTTTAATCTCTATATACTTACTGTACAAACTATCATTTTTTTACATTTTACGACATTGAAAACCAAAATAAAGGAGAATAGAGACTACATTAATATACACATTAATAAACTTGTATTATTTATTTTGTGCAATATATGTAAGCTTTATCCTCCTCCATGACTATACAATGCTGAGCTTTTATATAATATTAAAAAACCACTATTCTTTGATTGTAACTGAATCTTCTCCATCAATTTCTAATAAACTAACAGATATAATTTCATGTCTTGAAGTAGGGACATTTTTTCCTACATAATCTGCTCTTATAGGCAATTCTCTATGTCCTCTGTCCACTAATACTGCTAATTGTATTGATTTAGGTCTTCCTATATCAATAATAGCATCAAGTGCTGCTCTTACAGTTCTTCCTGTATATAACACATCATCAACTAAAACTACTGTTTTATCATCTACATTAAAATCTAGATATGTTCCTTTGACTACTGGTTCAACATTAATTTTTTCTAAGTCATCTCTATAAAGTGTTATATCAATATCACCAGTATCTACTTTTGTTCCTTCTATTTGTTCTATTTTTTTAGATATTCTATTTGCGATTGGTACACCTCTAGTCTTTATTCCAACTAAGACTAGGTTTTCTACACCTTTATTTCTTTCAATTATCTCATGACTTATCCTAGTAATTGCTCTTGCTATAGCCTTTTCATCCATTAATTGAGCTTTTTCTACCATATCATAACTATTGTCAAAAAAATATATTCTCTTTTATTTTGACAAATCTACTCCTCTCTCTTAAATTTTTATAGAACCACTTTATTAAAATTTTCAATTTAAACAACAAAAAACTTCTCATCACAAGACAAGAAGCTTTTATATAAAAAAATATATAGTCTAATTCAGCAATTGTCTTACGATATCTCTGTATCGTTTAAAGATAATTTTTATACTCCATTAACTCAAATTATATATTTATATTTCAAATTTTTCAAGCTTTTTTAATCAAAATACTTTAATATAAAATATTTTAGCTAAACTTCACTAATTTTATCACTTGTATAAATCTAATTAGATGATTTATAATATCATACAAACTTTTATTTAATTTTTCTAAGAACTTCCTTAAAGTATTCTGGTAATTCTGAATCAAATTCAATATATTCCTTAGTGGTAGGATGTATAAATCCCAATTTCTTAGCATGTAAAGTTTGTCCCTTTAGTTTAAACTTATTTTCTTTAGGTCCATATACACTATCACCTAAAAGCGGATGATTTATAGATGAGGCATGAACTCTTATTTGATGAGTTCTACCAGTTTCAAGTCTAGCTCTCATATGAGTAAATTTATCAAATCTTTCTACCACTTCAAAATGAGTTACTGCATTTCTTCCATCTTTTACTACAGCCATTTTTAATCTATCCTTAGGATTTCTTCCTATTGGTTTGTCTACAGTTATTTTATCTTCTTTAACTACACCATAACATATAAATTCATACTCCCTAGTTATAGAATGCTCTTTTAATTGTTCTGCTAAAAAATTATGTGCATAATTATTTTTAGCTACCATAAGAAGACCAGAAGTATCTTTGTCTATTCTATGAACTATACCAGGTCTAATAACACCATTTATTGATGATAACTTATCTTTACAATGATACAAAATTCCATTTACCAATGTATTTTCATAATTTCCAGGAGCAGGGTGAACAACCATATCCTGAGACTTGTTAATTATTAAAATATCATCATCTTCAAATACAATATCTATTGGTATATTTTGAGCTACAACCTCTAGAACTTTAGGTTCTGGTATTTCTATAATAATCTTATCTTCTTCTTTAACTAAATATTTTGCTTTTTCTACTTTATTATTAACTTTTACTTTACCATCTTTTATAATTTTTTGTATGTAGCTTCTTGACATATCTCCTAATTGTTCTGCTAGATAAACATCAAGTCTAACCTCTTCTTCCTTTTCAAGCACTAAAAACTCTCTTACATTCTCCATCAAATCACCTACTTTTACTTTCAAAAAATAAAACATATATACATAAAAATACAGTTCCTACAACTACAAATACATCAGCTACATTAAATACATACTCCCATATAATCCTAAAGTCAAAATAATCTACTACAAACCCTAATCTAACTCTATCAATTAGATTTCCTAATGCACCAGATATTATTAATATGATTCCCAACTTTCCAGATGTATGTACTTTTCTTGTATTGAGATAATATAACCCAAATACTGTTGCAATTAGTGCAACTATTATAAATATCCATTGATTATTTTGTAATAGTCCAAATGCTGCACCTCTATTTTCAACATAAGTTAGATGAAATACATTCTTTATTATTGGTATTGTAGACACATTCACCAAATTATTTAACACCCATAGTTTAGACAATTGGTCTAATCCTATAAGCAGAATTATTATTAACACATATAACAATGATTTTTCCCCCTATAAATTATTTAAAAATCAATTTTGATTGAAATTCACTATTACCATTATACAAAAAAAATACTATAAAGAGCAACTCTGTTAAAATTGAATTTTTTAGTAAAACTAATCAAAAATAATATTAACCCTTCTATATTATAAATTGCTACAAATTTAAAATTACATTATTATGTATAAAAAATTTCAAAATACTCTATTATTCAATACTTTTTGTGTATTTTATAGCTTAAAGATTAATGATGCTTGTATTTTAGATTTACAAGCATCATTAGTCTTTAAACAAATATCTTTTATTTTTGTACTTGTTGATTTTTATCTAAATGTTGTATAAGTTCAGATACTGTTACAAATTTATACCCTTTTTCTTTTAACTTGGGAATTACTACTTCCAAAGCCTGTATAGTCTGTGATTTATTGTTTCTTTTATTATTATAATCATGTAGAAGTATTATATTTCCATTTTGTACTTTTGTAAGAATAGTATTAATAATACTATCAACGCCAGGATTTGACCAATCTCTAGGGTCCAAGTTTGACCAAAGAATTATATTCATACCTTTAGAAACTATAATATCACATACACTTTTGCTCATAGCTCTATATGGAGGTCTAAATATTTTGGGCTCTACTCCAATTACACTCTTTACAGCATTTTGTGTATCTGTTATTTCTTTTTCTACTTTATTATAACTATTTTTTTCAACATTTATATGTGTAAATGTATGATTACCTATCTCATGCCCTTCCTCATACTGTCTTTTTAGTAATTCCTTGTTATATGCAACTTTTTCTCCAACCACAAAAAAAGTTGCTTTTACATTATTTTTCTTTAGTATATCAAGTACTTGTGGTGTAAAGTCTTCATCTGGCCCATCATCAAAAGTCAATGCTAAAATTTTTTCGTCCTCATTTCCTTGCTTGATTATTACATCTTCATAATCGTTCTTTATATTGTCATTTAGACTATAAGCTTCTTTTACGCTATTTTGATTATGTGTATTATGACTATATGTATATACGCCTACTATTGATAATACACATATACATATACCCCACATTACTTTTTTCATGTCATTACCTCTTTTCTTAATTCGTTCTAACAATATATGATGTCAATTTTTTAATCTCTTAATGTTCCGTTTTTGTTTAAATCAGTTAAATTTGTTAGGTCTGTTGAATAAAAATTAGAATCCTCCACTTCAGGAGTTTCACTTGCGTGTCCTAATAAATCCTCTTCTTTTTTTGCACACTCATTGCATAAATTTGTATCAGGTAGTATATCCAATCTTTCTAAATCTATTTTATTATGACATAAATCACAAAGTCCGTATGTCCCATTTTCTATTTTAGATAATGCCATATCTATTTGATACAATCTACCTTCTTCATGATTTATTAAACTATTTTGCATATTTTGCATATATAAATCTGTTCCCATATCTCCTATATGATTATCATAACTAGATAACTCTCCTGATGAATACTTTTCACTGGTATGTTTATTTGTATCTCCAAATAAAGTATTGTCTTTCATATCTCCCACTAAATTAGTCAAATTTGCTCTTTCTTTCAATAATTTATCTTTGTATTTTTTAGTATCCATTTTTAACACCTCTAATTTTAATATTTATATCATAAAAATAGTATGTGGAAAACTAAATTAAAAATACAATAAAAAGTAAGATTTGATTTTTTCAAAAAAAATTGTAGGCAAATTTTAAATTCACCTACAAATTTTTAAAACACATTTAAATGTTATATTTTTATTTTTTATAATAATTATATTAACTTGCTAATTTATGAGTATTTTGTTCTTTTATATCTTTAGCTTTTTTAAAGAATAAAATACCAAGAATTATTGCAACAGCAACACCTATTCCATTAGATATATTTACTGGTAGTCTAAAACCTTCTTTTGCCTGCATTATATAACTAAATGTTACTACAGTCATAAAAAGCGCTGGCAATGTAGTTATGTAGTGGTTTTTATTTGCTTTAACCAAATATGCAGAACCAGTCCATAACATTATCATAGCAAGTGTTTGATTTGCCCAAGAGAAGTATCTCCAAATTATATTAAAATCTATAAATGTAAGAGCAACACCTACTGCAAATAGTGGTAAAGCTATTAAAAATCTATTTTTAACTGCATCTTGATTGTAGTTCATTGCATCAGCTATTGTTAATCTAGCACTTCTAAATGCTGTATCACCTGAAGTTATAGGACATGCTACAACACCAAGTATAGCCAAAGCTCCTCCAATAGGCCCCATCAATCCAACAGATACTGTATTAACAACAGTAGCTGCTCCACCATCATTAAATATTACATTAAGTTGAGGTATACCATGGAAGTATGACATAGCTGCTGCTGCCCAAACTAAAGCTATTATTCCTTCTGCAACCATTGAACCATAAAATACTGGTCTTGCTTCACTTTCTCTTTCAACACATCTTGCCATAAGTGGTGATTGTGTTGCATGAAAACCTGATATTGCCCCACATGCTATTGTTATAAATAAATATGGGAATAGGGGTGTTCCATTTGGATTCATATTTTGTAAATTTATATTTGGTATGTTATATCCCTTTATTATTAATCCTCCTGCTACACCTACTGCCATAATTAATAAAGCTGCTCCAAATAAAGGATATATTTTTCCAATTAACTTATCTATTGGCAAAACAGTAGCCATTATATAATAAAGAATTATTACTCCAACCCATATTTGTGTATTTACTCCTGTTAATGTTTTTAATAATCCTGCTGGACCTGTTATAAAAACAACTCCAACCAATACCAAAAGAATAACGCTAAATATTCTCATTGCTATTTTTGCACTATTGCCTAAGTAAAGACCTACTAACTCTGATGCAGATGTACCTTTATTCTTCATAGATAAATATCCAGAAGCAAAGTCATGTACACCACCTGCAAAAATTGTCCCAAATACTATCCATAAAAATGCTGATGGCCCAAATAATGCACCTTGTATAGCACCAAATATAGGACCTAAACCTGCGATATTTAAGAATTGAATTAAGAAAATTCTTTTCCATTTCATTGGAACATAATCTACACCATCTCTACAAGCTATAGCTGGAGTTTGATTTTTATCATTGATTCCAAAAACCTTTTCTACAAAAGTACCATAAATAAAATAACCTACTATAAGTACCACCATTGAACCTAAAAAACTTACCATAAATTCATCCCCTTAGTTTTTTTATAATTGCTTTATAAATTTTTATAAGTTTAAGAAAACTATTTCCAGTTCAAATAGTAATACTTTTTTGCACTAATATAAATGTTAATCACATTAAGTGCATATTTAAATACATGAAATGACTTTATATGTGCATTAATAGCCTAAATTCTTTTATTCTACTTCTACTTACAGTTACTTCATAATCACTATCTTTTAACTTCAATATGTATGTGTTATTAAACCATGGGATAATTTCTTTTACTTTAGTTAAATTTACTATGTAAGACCTGTGTGTTCTAAAAAAAGTTTTATCATTTATTATGTTTTCTACTTCTGATATACCCTCTTTTAGTATAAATGTTTCCTTTTCAGTATATATAAATGTCTGTCTTTCATTAGCCTCACAGTAATATATATCATCAATATCTATTACAACCAATTTATCACCTTTCCAAAGGCTAATTTTATGTGTTATTTCCTCTATATTTTGATTTATTATACATTTTTTATCACTAGATATATAATTATTATCACTAGATATTTCACTACTATTTGTTTCACTTTTCTCTAACTTATCCAACATTGATGTAATCCTATCCTCAGAATAAGGCTTAAGTACATAGTCAAATACACCTAATGAAAAAGCATCTACTGCATAATTTTCATATGCTGTTATAAATACTATTTTGGGTCTTGCTTTAAATTGATTTAATGTTTTTGCAAGTAACATTCCATCAAGATGAGGTATATTTATGTCCAAAAAAATTACATCTATTTTATTTTCTTGAATAAAATCTAGTACTTCTATGCCATTAGTAAATTCACTTACTACCTCAATCTCGCTTTTATTTTCAATAAAATATCTCAATTCTTTTCTTGCTGGAAACTCATCCTCAACTATTATTGCTTTCATATTCTTACTCCTTTACGTAAAACATAATTAAAGTTCCTTTATCAGTTCTTCTCATATTAAGACCACTTCCATACATTAGCTTAAGTCTTAAATGAACATTATAAAGTCCAATCTTATTTTCTGGCATATTATCTTGATATACATTATTTATAACTTCTTCACTTATACCTATACCATTATCCTCAATCGATATTCTAATAGTATTTTCTAATGAATGTTGTAATTTTTTTATAGATATTTTTACCATACCAGCTCTTCCACTTTCCAAAACTCCATGTATAATTGCATTCTCTACTATTGGTTGTATAATTAAACTTGGAATTTTTATATTTACATCATCTATATCATAAATTATAGTTAATAAATCTCCAAATCTAGCCTTTTCTATTTCTACAAAAGATTTAACTTGCTCAATCTCTTTATTTATGTCTATCAAGTTATCACTATATTCAAGATTGTATCTCAAGTAAGTTGATAAATTTATTATGAGTTCTCTAGCTTTATCTGGATTAAATCTTATAAAGGATGCTATTGTATTTAGAGAATTAAATAAAAAATGCGGATTAATTTGCCTTTGAAGTGCTTTTATTTCTGCTTTATTTCTTGCTTCTATATCCTTTTTATCTTTTTCAATTCCCTCAACTATAGATATAACAAATCCTATACCAATTTGTCCTACAATTAGAGGCAAGTATATTCCATTAATTATTTGAATTGCTAGAGAATGAGGCTGTGATATTAAATATATAAGTAATATAGTAAAACTTTCAGAAATCATACCTACTAGTATTCCATATATCACTCTATGCTTCTTTGGTATCTTCTTATACAAAAATCCTGATAACACACCTGCTAGTATACTTGATAAAAGGCATGGCATGGATGTTATACCTCCAATATCCATAAAATACCTATGTATACCTGATAGCAAACCTGCTGTAATACCTACAATTGGTCCAAATAAAACGCCTCCTGATACTATAGATATTATTCGAGTATTTACTATTGACCCCATATAGTTTATGCCATTGTAAGTACCAAATATAGCTAGAAAAGTAAAAACTAAAGATATACAAATCAAATCATTTAAGCTATATTCTTCTTTTTGAAATATTTGTTTAAATGTTTTTAGCTTTGTTATTAGAAGAAATAATACTACAATAAGGCTTGTTTTTTCTATTAATGCTATTAAAATTGATGTTTTCATGTTTTTTCCTCTTATTTTTCCTATTTAAAATAATTTTTACATATGTTATTGGTATTATTTTTATGGCTTATTAAATACATAAAAAATAATTGCCTTAATTATTGTATCATATCAGTTAAACATAAAATCAAACTCATTTAATTATATATATAAATTTTTTTAAAACGTTTTTTTGATATATTATTGACAATTTTCTTTATAAGAGTTAAAATTAATTCATAAATTACATATTGAGTATAAAGTATAATGGATGTATGTTCAAGGTTAGTTCAGAAGGCTCTGGTTTTCTGATTTTTTTATGCTCAGTAGTGATATGCAAAAAAGAACAAAGTTAACGTCAGTTAACTTTTACCTTTATTCTACTTTCCCCAAAGTAAGAATAATCTAACCCCTTTGAGATGAGCAAAAGCTCATCTTTTTTTATTACAAAACTAAAGAGGATATTATCTTAATAATATCCTCTCTATTTCCTATCATATACTTTTTTAATAACTTTAAATATTTATTTACTAAAGAAGATATATAATATAATTAATATCTTCTCTCTATAAACCCAACCTTTTTATAAACTTTTCTAAGAGTTTTTCTAGCTTGCTTTTCAGCCTTTTCAGCTCCCATAGTATAGATTTTTTCTAAATAATCTTTATTATTAAGAAGGTCAACGTATTTTTCTCTTATTGGTCTTAAAGCTTCTGATACTACTTCAGCTACATCTTCTTTAAATACTCCATAACCTTTACCTTCATACATGTTTACAATTTCTTCTACACTCTTTTTACTTAAATTAGAATATATATCAAGTAAGTTTTTAATACCAGGTTGTTCATCAGTATACTTTACAACACCTAAAGAATCAGTAACACTTCTCTTAATCTTTCTCTTTATAGTATCTGAATCATCTGCCAATAATATAAATGCGTTGTCATTTGAATCAGATTTACTCATTTTCTTAGTTGGTTCTTGTAAACTCATTACTCTTGCTCCACCTTTTGGATAGTATCCTTCTGGGACTACAAATGTAGGTGAAAATCTATTATTAAATCTATTTGCTAAATCACGAGATAGCTCTAAATGTTGTTTTTGGTCATCTCCAACTGGAACCAAATCAGCTTGATATAATAGTATATCAGCAGCCATAAGAACTGGATACGTAAATAATCCTGCATTTAGATTTGCTTCACTCTTTTGTGATTTATCTTTAAATTGAGTCATTCTACTTAATTCACCCATATAAGTCATTGTATTTAATATCCACATAAGTTCAACATGCTCTTTAACATGTGATTGTATAAATATAGTATTTTTTTCTGGATCTAATCCACAAGCTAGATATTGAGCAAGTAATTCTATAGTATTAGCTCTCAAAACTTTAGGGTCTTGAGGTACTGTTATTGCATGTAAATCAACAATACTATAATAACAATTATAATTTTCTTGAAGTTCAGTCCAGTTTTTTATAGCTCCTAAATAGTTTCCTAGAGTCATCTTACCTGATGGTTGTGCACCACTAAATATAACCTTTTTTTCACTCATATGATTTGTACCTCCTTATATATTTATATTGATTTTAACATGCTTAATACGATATCTTTAGAATTGTTGGCGGCCTCATGTACAAATACTTCATATGCAACTCCAGCACTTCCATCTGCTTTATCAGACATTGCTCTTATTATGACAAATGGAACATTATTTAAGTAACATACATGAGCTATAGCTCCACCTTCCATCTCTCCACAATACCCGCCAAAATCATTTACTAACTCTTCTTTTAATTCTTTAGAGTTTATAAATATATCTCCTGTTACTACTCTTCCTTTTAATACTTTATGCGTTTTTGTTTCTTCTACAGAAGATTTATAAGCAGCTTCTACGAGTCTTTCATCTGCTTTAAATACAGATGTTTCCATTCTTGGTATAACACCTTTAGGGTCTCCAAATGCAGTAGTATCTATATCGTATTGTATCGCATCAGTTGAAATTACTATATCATTGACATTAAGATTTTCATTTAAAGCCCCCGCAACACCTGTATTGACAATAGCATCAACTTCAAATTCACTTATTAATATTTGTGCACAAAGAGCAGAGTTAACTTTTCCTATACCACATTTTACTAAAACAACACTTTTTCCTTCTAAAGTTCCTTTATGAAATTCTAAGCTAGCTTTTTTTACAATTTCTTTAATATCCATTAAATTCACTAATATACTTACTTCTTCATCCATTGCACCTATAATTCCTATTACGTTCATCTTTCCTCCTAAATTTTATATATTAAAAAATCCGTCCTAAATCAATAGGACGGATATATTTTCCGTGGTACCACCTAAATTTATATATACTCAAAGCTGAATATATATATCTTAATATGTGCTATAACGTGCACACACGATATCAGATAATCTACAGTCTTAAACTGCATTTCACATTACTCCTCAAAGACCCATTCAATAAATACTTTTTATTAAGTTCTCAGCACCCTTAATTCTCTGTGTAAAAGTCTATTTATTTACTCTTTCTTATCCCAGGATTTAATTTATTAATTTCTTTATTTTATAATATTCCTTATGATATAAATTGTCAACTATATATATAATAATATCCAAAATATATATTTAAAATACATTTTTATTTAGCTGTTCTCTTTTCATATCTATTCCATAACCATAGACCAGATAGGATAACTAGAAGACCTCCACCAATCATTTCTATTTCATATATGATATTTTCAGCAAATGTAGGCATAACTGGTGCTGCTGATAATAATATACCAACTACAGTTACAGTTAAAACCATTTTCGCTAAACCTATACAAGTACCTGTTGATTTTGCCATAGTATATGGTCTAATTTCATCTGGTCTCTCTTTTCTTAGCTTAATATAAGAAGCATATAACAATACATATGGGAATAATGCAGTTAATGCTGTCATAGTTACAAGAACATTGTATATAGCATCAACAGAAGGCATTAATGTAGTCACTAATAATATTATAGTAACTATTATTGCTTGAAGTATAACTGCTTTCGAAGGTATCTTGTGTTTATTTACTTCTACCAAACTATCTGGAAATACTCCTTTTTTAACACTACCAAATAACATTTTTATTGGTGATGCTATATAAAGAACTATTGCTCCTAATATTGAAAAAGCTATACCAAAAGCTATCAATTGAACTAACCAAGAACCTATTCCTAAAGATTCACAAACAGCTGCAAGCGCATCTAACACACCTTTAGAAGCAGTAATTTGGTCTGGTGGTATTATCATTGTTATTGCAATAGAACCTAATACATATAATGAAGCAACTATTCCAGCTGATATTAATATAGCTTTAGGGAAGTTCTTTTCAGGCTTATCTATCTCTGTTATAAAGTTAGCTGCAGTTTCTGCTCCTGCTAAACCAAACATTATAGCTGATATAGCAACAAATGCATCCATATTAAGTTTTGGAGTCATTGAAGCTATTGTATATGTTGAAGCCATATCATGTTTTTTCAATACTAATACTGCTAAAAATGAAAATATTATAAGTATAGCACTTGGTATTGTTGAACCTAATGCACCTGTATTAGTAAATATTTTTGTAAAGCTTATTCCTTTAGTTGCTATAATAGATAATATCCAGAATATTACTAAAGATAATATAAGTACAAATATCTTATTATCTGCAAGTGCTGGATTTCCTATTGTATAAGAAACATTTACTGCTAAAAAAGTTAGGAATGAAGAATACCAAAATATTTTAGCTGTCCAGTTTAACCAAGAAACTAAAAAGCCATATTTTTCTCCAAAGGCTTCCTTAACCCAATCATATAAACCTCCATCACCTTTTTGATATGTAGAAGCTAATTCAGCACAAATTAAAGCTCCTGGTACGAAATATATAAATGAGAATAATAACCACATAGGTATTGCACCTAATCCTAAACCGAAGCTTGACGCTGTCGACTTAGCTATCCATCTTATACCATATAAAGCTGATACATTCATAAATACCAAACTCCATAGGCCTATTTTTTTCTTTTCCATCCTATTATAATTTCCCCTCTCTTTATTAATTAAAAATTGATTTCATAACAGTTAAAATAACTTTAACCTATAAAATACTTCAATTTAACCTATAAAATACTTTAAATAAAAATATTTATACCTCAAATTTAGATATTTTGAAATCAAAATTTACTAAAAGTGATAAATTTTGAAAGTTCTATCACTTTCTCTTTAATGATACTAAATTTTTAAAATTGTTTCAATATTATTTTAATATAAAAATTTTTTTATTAATTTTCATAATTATATAACTATCTTAAATATATATTTTTACTTATTCAAGTTATTATTTTTATAAAATTTTCACAATATAAACTTATTTTACTTTTCTTTTAATGTAAAATAGGGAATTAAATTTAATATAAAAAATATATGTTAAAATTTTTTTATATTTCTAGAAGAAAAGTATACTAATTTTTGTTTAATAGTGCTAAAATTGATTTGTATCGAATTTTGATTAGGAGGAAATTATTATGAAGACTCAAAGATTAAATGCTGTACTTGAACAAATGAAAAAAGATGATATTTCTCAAATGTTGGTAAGTGATCCTACTTCAATATTTTATTTAACAGGATTACTAATCCACCCAGGTGAAAGACTGTTAGCTTTATACTTAAATTTAAATGGTAATAATAAATTATTTATAAATGAATTATTCCCAGTTGCAGAAGATTTAGGTGTTGAAATGGTTTGGTTTAATGATACTCAAAATCCAATAGAAATAGTAACTGAACATGTAGACAAAAATGCTACTATGGGTGTTGACAAAAACTGGCCAGCTAGATTCTTATTAAGCTTAATAGAATCAGGTGGAGGAAGTAAATTTGTAAACTCATCTTATATAATAGATACTTTAAGAATGTGTAAAGATGAAGAAGAAAAAGAATTAATGAGAATAGCTTCAAGATTAAATGACAAAGGTATGGAACAACTTAAAGCTACTGTTTCTGGTGAACTTACAGAAAAACAACTTGTTGGTAAATTATCTAAAATATATGAAGACTTAGGTGCTGATGGATTTTCATTTGACCCTATAATAGGATTTGGTCCTAATGGAGCTAATCCACATGGAGAACCAGGAAATGCTCTTGTAAAACCTGGTGATGCAATAATATTAGATATAGGTTGCATAAAAGATAATTATTGTGCTGATATGACAAGAACTGTATTCTATAAAGAAATACCTGAAAAAGGTAGAGAAATATTTGAAATAGTTCTTGAAGCCAATAAGAGAGCTGAAGCTATTGTAAAACCAGGAGTTAGATTCTGTGATATAGATGCAGCTGCTCGTGATTACATAACTGAAAAAGGATATGGACAATACTTCACTCATAGAACTGGTCACTCTATAGGACTTGAAGTTCATGATAAGGGAGATGTATCTTCTATAAATACAGATACTGTGCAACCAGGAATGATATTCTCTATAGAACCAGGTATATATTTACCAGGAGAGTTTGGAGTTAGAATAGAAGATTTAGTACTAGTTACTGAAGATGGTTGCGAAATACTAAACAAATATGACAAAGAAATATGTGTGGTTGGTTAATTGTAAGATTAACTTAATAACATCAAAATAAGCTGTATAAAAATGATTTTATTCATTTTTATACAGCTTTAACTTTTTAGTTTGTTGTTTATATTGCAGTTATCAAAATTGCACCTTTTGAAGTATATGTTCCCATTACTGAACCAACTTCACAGATTACAACGTCTTTATATTTAACATCTTTTTCCATAGCTTCTCTTACTTTTTGAGCTTTTTCAGGGCAGTTAGCATGTCCTATAAATAAAACCTTCTCTTCTTTATCTATAATTTTTGATTCTACTAACTGAATCAGTTTTTTCAAGCTATTCCCTTCACCCCTTGCCTTATCTATTGGAGTTACAATCCCATCTGCAACTTGTATTATAGCCTTAAAATTTAATGTATTTATAATTTTTCCTGCTATTGGATTTATTCTACCTCCTTTTATAGCATTTTCTAATGTCTCTAGAGTTCCATAAAATGGTGGATTGTCTTTATATCTATCTATTATTGAAACAATTTCTTCAAGTTCTTTTCCTTCTTTTATTAATATTGCCGCTTTTAATACTAATTGTCCTATGCCAATTGACCCACTAAGTGAATCTATAATTTCAATTTTTTTATTATTTCCTTCTTTTTCGAACATGTCTTTTGCCAAAAGTGCACTATTATAAGTTCCAGATAATCCTGAACTTATGCTAATTACTAATATACTTTCCTCTTCGCATTGATATGCTTCTAAAAACTTATCTGGTGAAGGACATGATGTTTTTGGCAATAATTTACTTTCATCCATTTTTCTGTAGAAAGTTTCATTATCTATTTCCTTCCCAGATATATAGTTCTCTTCTCCAAAAGATACATTTAAACCAATAACTTCAATATTGTATTTCTCTATTATATGATTAGGTAAGTCACATGCACTGTCTACTATCAATTTTATTTTATCCATATTAACCTCACTATAAGATATTGTTTTTGTTTATTTAGTCGGTCGTACGACCGATTTAATTATTATTTTATATTTTGGATGAAAAAAAGTCAATAGATATAGATTCTTGCTTTATTGACAATAATTTTCTATAAGCTTATAATGTTATTAATTTGTTATAAATATACATAGAAAGGTAGGTTTTATGAAAACAAATAATATGAAACAAGCTATTTTATTATCTGCTACTAATTTAATAGCCAAAAATGGAGTTCAAAATACCAGTCTTGCTGATATTGCAAAAGATGTGAATATAAGTAAGGGTACACTATATTATCACTACTCATCTAAAAATGATATTATATATGACATTGCTGATACTCATTTAGAAGTTATAACTAGTGCTATATTAAACTGTGTAAAAAATGTCAAATCCAAAAATTCTCAAATAGAAATGGTCAACTTAATACTAGAAAAAATATCTACTATAGAAAGTCGTGGTAGAGTACATATGTATCTTATTTGTGAAGCTATTACTTCAAATGATGATTTAAAAGAAAGAATGAGATTGAAATATATTGAATGGCGAACTACCCTTAAATCTGAAATTATTGAATCTCTTGAAAAATATAGTGGTGATGAGAATGAACAGGATGCTGAATCCTTTTCTTTTTTACTTATGTCTATAGTTGATGGTTTAGTTGTCCAAAGCCTGTTAAAAACAGAAAAAATGCCTTATGAAAATATCGCTTCTTTTTTAGTTAACCATTGGATTTAAACTTGATATTTTAATAATTAATAAAAGTGAACTATTAAAGTTTTTTTATTTAACAGCTCACTTTTTTATTTGCTATGAATAATTTTTATTTAAACCTTCATGGAATCACAAAATAAAAATCATTTTATTAATTTAAAATACTTCTATTTATGTTGATGTGTATGCCCATCTAAATGTTCATGCCCATGTATATGTGTATGTTCATGCCCATGCTCATGAGTTCCTGAAAATCCATCATCATGATTATGGTCATGACCTACACCATTTACATGCTCATGTTCATGTCCATGACTGTGAGAATGCTCGTGTGAATGTTGATGGTTATCTCCTCCACAGCATCCTTCTCCTCCAGTTCCACAGCATCCATTAGCATGTGGATTATGATGATTTCTTACTACAAATCTCTCTCTTAACATATTATTATACCTCCTAGTATATTATTGAGCACTTCATGTGCCCCATTAGTTACAGTATACATCTAACTAGGTACAATAACAAGATATATGGTATTTTTTAACACTTATATCTTATAAAAATTTATCCTTAAAACCTCCACCTTTTACTTCTTCTACATTGTTTACAGAAATAAAAGCTTCACTATCCATATCATAAATTAAATCCTTAAATTTACCTACTTCATTTGCAGATATGATACAGTAAATCATTTTTTTCTTATTCTGCGTATATGCTCCTTCTGCTTCTAAAAAAGTTACTCCTCTACCCATCTTATTCATTATTACTTTTGATATTTCTTCATATCTATTTGATATTAAAAGTATAGATTTTTTTCTATCAAAGCAATCTTTTGCTATATCCATTGTAAAAGAAATTATATACATAGTAATTAGAGTGTACATTACCAATTTTGCTCCAAATAAAAATGCACCTGCACATACTACAAAGAAATTAATAAATAAAAATGTATTTTTCATTGGTATATCGTACTTTCTTTTCATTATAGCTGCTATTATATCAAGCCCTCCAGCAGTAGCTCTTGCTTTAAAGGTCAATCCCATACCTATACCAGTTAAAACACCACCATAAATAGATTGTAGCATAGTATCATCTATTGGAAAATATTTAGCAATATCTTGTGTTAAACCAAGTGCAACAGAAAATAGTAACATATTTACAAAACTTATTAACAAAAATTTATTATCAAAATACTTCTTAGCTATAATAAATATTGGTATATTCATCAAAAAACTAGATAATCCCTGATTTATACCAAATAACTTATATAATATAACACAAATTCCAGCTACTCCTCCACTTAACAACTTGGCTGGTGCTAGATATAAATTTATTCCTAAGGTTGATAAAATCATTCCCAATATAATAAGACCATATTGCAAAAATATGTTATTATCAATACTTAGTTTTTTGCTTTCACCATACATCAAAACGCACCCCTTTGCATAATAAATAAACCACCCTGCATAATGCACAATAAATTTAAAAATAAATTTACCAGAAGTAGTTCACTCTAAAATATTATTCATCCTCACTTAAACGTTTATTCATTAACATTTTATCATATGCTATAAATAATTTATATGATTTATATAAATTTATTTGTTGTAAATTTTGGAATATTAAAACATTTAATTATTGAAGTACAAAAACAATTAATTAAATAAAGAAATAAGCTATCTTTTTAAAAAAAGCCCTATAGAAATTTACAAATCATTTTCTATAGGGCTCTTAATTAACAGCTTGTTATTTTTTATTTTCTTGTAACTTTTATACCTGTCATATGGTCATTTAAGTTTTGTTCTTCTAAAGATTTATCATCCACTCTATTTATTTCTAAAGCTAAAGTCTCAGACTTGATGTATTCATCAAAATGCTCAACAGCTTTAGCAATCTCATCATCACCACAGTAATCTATTACTATGTTGTCTAGTACTTCAAAGTTATTAGATTTTCTCAATTGTTGTACTTTAGATATAAATTCTCTAGCATATCCTTCATCAACTAACTCATCAGTTAATTTAGTATCTAGTATAACAAAAAGATTATTTTCAACAGATACATTAAATCCTTCTTTAGCAGTTATACCTATTAATACTAAGTCTTTATTAAATTCAAATGCTTCTCCATTTAAATCAACTGTTAAAGTTTCACCATTTTCAAGTTTATTAGCAGTTTCATGTGCATTTAACTTGTTTAATGCTCCTACAAATAAGTTCATCTTAGCGCCTAATATTGGTCCAGCTTCTTTAAAGTTTGGTTTTAGGCTAAAGTTCATATATTCATCTAAATCTTTAGCAAATACTACCTCTTTAACATTAAGCTCTTCTTTTATTAAATCAACTACATCACTTATTGTGTCTTCAAATTTACCATCTACTAATACTTTTTGTAATGGTTGACGAACTTTTATTCTCTCAACTTCTCTTGAAGCTCTACCTAAAGTAACTAGATTCTTAGCTAAATCCATTTTTTCTTCTAATTTAGTATCAACTAAACTCTCATTAAACTTAGGATATTCAGCTAAATGAACAGATACTTCTCCAGTTAGGTTTCTATACATTTCTTCTGACATATATGGAGCAAATGGTGCTATAGCTCTGCAAAGTCCATGTAATAATTCATAAGTTGTATTGTATACAGCTTTTTTATCTTCTGTTAATTCAGTTGCCCAGAATCTTCTTCTTGAACGTCTTATATACCAGTTAGATAAATCATCATTTATGAAATCTTGTATCATTCTTAAAGTTTTATTTAATTCAAATATCTCTAAATTTTCTTCTACATCTTTCATTAAATTATTGAATTTAGATAGTATCCATCTGTCAAGTTCTGGTCTATCTTTGTATTCTACAAAGAATTCAGTTGGATTTATATCATCTGTATTTGCATATAAAGTAAAGAAGTTATATACATTTTTCATAGTACCTATAAATTTACTTTGGATTTCTTTTAATCCATCCATATCAAATTTAGTTGGAGTCCATGGTGGAGAAACATATAGTAAATACCATCTTAGCGCATCTGCTCCATATTGATCAAACAACTGCATAGGATTTACTGTATTTCCTCTTGATTTACTCATTTTCTTTCCATCTTTATCAAGTACAAGGTCTGGAACTAAGACACTCTTATACGGTGCTTTTCCTAATACAAATGTTGATACTGCAAGTAATGAGTAGAACCAACCTCTAGTTTGGTCTATACCTTCTGATATATAATCAGCTGGGAATAGCTCATCAAAGTTTTCTTTGTTTTCAAATGGATAGTGGTGTTGTGCAAATGGCATAGCTCCACTATCAAACCAGCAGTCTATAACTTCTGTTACTCTTGTCATTGGTTTTCCACATTTTTCACACTTCAAGTGTATATCATCTACATATGGTCTATGAAGTTCTACAGTTTCTGGGTTTACATCTTCTATAGCTTTTTCAGCTAATTCTGCTCTTGAACCAACTGAATCTGTATGACCACATTCACATCTCCATATAGGAAGTGGAGTTCCCCAATATCTAGTTCTTGATATTGCCCAGTCATTTAGATTTTCTAACCAGTTTCCAAATCTCTTTTCACCTACAAAGCCTGGGAACCATTTTACACCATTATTATTTTCTATTAATTTATCCTTAAGCTTAGTCATTTCTATATACCAGCTTGGTTTTGCATAGTACACAAGTGGAGTTTGGCATCTCCAACAATGTGGATAATTATGAACTACTTTTTCTTTACTATATAGTTTATTTTCAGAAGCTAGCCATTTTATTATTTCAACATCTAGCCCATCTTCCATTACAAATCTACCTTCCCAAGGAGTAGTTGTAAATTTACCAGTTTCATCTACTGGCTGTACAACTGGTAAATCGTATCTTTTACCTGTATTGTAGTCATCTTCACCAAATGCTGGTGCTGTATGAACTATTCCAGTACCATCTTCAGTAGTTACATAATCTCCTACTGTAATGAAAAATGCTTTTTTATCAACTTCTACAAAAGGCATTAATTGTTCATATTCTAAGCCTTCTAAATCTTTACCTTTCATTTCTTCTAAAACTTCATAGTCTTCACCTAGTACTTTATTAGCTAAAGGTTTAGATACATAATATACCTCATCACCTTTTTTAACTTTTAAGTAATCAACATCAGCATTCACTGTTAATGAAACATTTGATGGTAAAGTCCATGGAGTAGTTGTCCATGCTAAGAAATATTCATCAGCATCTTTTTTCTTAAATTTAGCTACAACTGTATTTGTCTTTACTTCTTTATATCCTTGTGCAACCTCATGACTAGCAAGACCAGTTCCACATCTTGGGCAATAAGGAAGTATTTTATGCCCTTCATATATATATCCTTCTTTATTGAACTTATTCAATATCCACCATACAGATTCTATATAGTTATTATCTAAAGTTATATATGGATTATCTAAGTCAACTTCATAAGCCATTCTCTCAGTCATTATTCTCCATTGTTTTTCAAATGAGAAAACTGACTCTCTACATTTTTGGTTAAATTCAGCTATTCCATATTCTTCTATTTGTTGCTTGCTAGTAAGACCTAATTCTTTTTCTACTTGTATTTCAACTGGCAATCCGTGTGTATCCCAACCAGCTTTTCTCTTTACTTGATAACCAGACATTGTTTTATATCTACAAACAGAATCTTTAAGTGTTCTAGATAAAACGTGATGTACTCCAGGATTTCCATTAGCTGTTGGAGGTCCTTCATAAAATACAAAACTTGGGTCGTCTTTACCTTTTTCTAGAGTTTTTTCAAGTATATCTATGTCTTTCCAATAGTCAAAAACTTGTGCTTCTGCTTGTTTCACAGAACTGTCCACCAATGGCTTAAATTTTGCCATGTAAATCACCCTTTCCTACAGTTATTATAATTCCAAAGTTTTTATTCTTTTACGTAAATTTGAATAATAAAAAACTCGTCCCCTTTAAACAAAGGGACGAGTTATCAATCGCGTTACCACCCTAATTCTATATGTGAACTTAACAATAGTCACATATAACACTCTAATAGTATAACGGCACTAACCGGCACAGCTTAATAAAGTTTAATCGTTCAGCCTGCAGCTCAAGAGTGATTCTCATCTTTATAAATTCCTTGGTTCTCAGCATACCCAATTCTCTGTAAAATTATCTAAAGATAATTGTCTCTATCAACGCTTTTAAAAATTTATCTGTGTTTATATGAAATTCTATAACAAATAATTTGAATAGTCAATATATTTTTGAAAAATATAATAATTTATATTTTTCTTACATATTTATCCTATTTTTTGTTTTTGTTATAGTATTCTCAAACTTAAACAATAATTCTACCTAAAATCCAGTAAAATTATTGTTTATTCTAAAGTTGTAGCAGCTTCATCATTACTATAATTATACACTGATGTACCTTCAAATGCATTTACACATTTTTCATCTACATCATAAAAAATCTCATCGACACTTCTTATTTCATCTTCTAACAATGATTTAAATTTATTTCTAAATATCTTAAATTCTTTAACTAAAGCATCGTACTCTTTTCTTATCTCTATAACACGATTATTAGCTTGTTCTATAATTTGTCTAGCCTTTAAATCTGCTTCTTCAACGATTATCTTAGCCTTTTTATTTGCTGCACTACAAGTGTCTTCTGCTGCACTTTGAGCAGTTATTAAAGTAGCTTTTAGTGTTTCTTCAATATTTTCATATTTATTTACTTGATCTTGATATAATCCTAATTTTTCTTTAAGAGCTGTATTCTCTCTACATAGAGATTCATAATCTTCTTTGATAATATCTAAAAACTCATCAACTTCTTCATCTCTATAACCTCTTAAACCTTTTTTAAACTCTTTATTTTCTATCTCAATTGGAGTTAGCATTACATTTCCTCCCAGCTATAATTTTAATTAGTCCTTATACAATTAATTTTGCTTGAACTTTTATTCTTCCTTTTTTAGTAATATCTCCTATTTGTGTTACTTTAGCTCTTCCTTTACCTCTAATAGAAATTAAATCATCATTTTTAATTATTTTAGAAGTTGAAGTTATCTTTTCATAATTGACATGGACTTTTTCTCCATTTATGTATTTTGCACTATCTTGCCTAGATATATTGTAAAGACTACTTATGATACAATCTAACCTATCTGAAGATACTGTAAATGATACTTCTTTATATTTTGAAGAACTATTAACAATATTTTCTCTGGAAATTTCCTTTACAATTACACTATTTCTTGAAACTTTCTCTAAATTTATGATTATAAAATCACAAATATCACTACTTACAACTACTTGACAAAAACTATCATGTATAATTATATCTCCAATTTTGTCTCTTTTTATACCTAGATTCAAAATTGCTCCTAAATAATCTTTATGAGATATACTTTTAAATTTAAAATTTCCTTCTATTTGTAAAAATCTAAGAGTATCTTCTATATCCTCATATTCCATGTAAAATGGATAAATAAATACAGTGCTTCTTTCAGCTTGTTCATAACCTCCATCCACACTGTATTTTATTTCATTAGTAGAATTTAATATATCTACAGCATTTCTCACTTCATATGGATTAAGAAACTCAGTAGACTTAACATCATAGTTTTTTATACAACTATTAGCCTTGTCTATTACTTTAAACATTTTATTTTTCAAGTCTACATCCTTTATGTGATTTGTCAATTTCAATTTGTCCATGTTATCACCTTAGAATATAACCAATACTAATTGTCTTAGGAACATCAATAATACTATTGCAATTAAAGGAGAAAAATCTATCGGCCCATTTGTGTATTTGTACATTATAGACCTGATTGGACCTTCTATTGGCTCTGTAAGATTTTCTAAAATCTCAAAAATTTTGCTTTGTCTTCCATTTGGAAACCAAGTCATCAAGCTTTTTATAACTATCATCCATGCTATTATGTCTAAAAGATAATATAGTGCAATTCTTATTGTTCCCATACATTAACCGCCTTTTTACTATTTATTTTGCCAAGGGAAGAATGCTTTGCTTTCTAATTCTTTTTTCATATTTGCATCTATATCTACATTATTAGGAGCTAGTATAAATATTGACTTAGAAACCTTTTGTATACTTCCATCTAAAACATAAACCGCTCCATTCATAAAATTAAATATAGATTTACGAACTTCAGAATTAGTCAATCCTTCCAAATTCACTATAACTGCCCTTCTTTGTTTTAGATGGTCTGCTATAGTTGCAGCTTCATCATAAACTTTAGGTTCAACTATTACAACTTTCATTTGAGAAGTTGTATGTAAATTTACAATTTTATTTGCTTTTGCAGCACTAAATCCTCCATTTATTTCTTCCTCTTGAACTATATCTTCCATACCACCTTCATATTCATCTTCAACATAATCTTCATCTTCATCAACTATCCAGTTCTTAAATTTAGATATTATTCCATTTGACATTATTAACTTCCTCCTTAGAATTTATTCAGATTTGAGTAATTATTTTTTATTGTAATTTCTTTCTCCAAAGATTGATGTTCCAACTCTAACAATGGTAGCCCCTTCCTCTATAGCAATTTCATAATCGTGACTCATTCCCATTGATAAAACATCCATACCTACATTAGATATGTTTAATTCTTTTATTTGTGTTGATAAATCTTTAAGACCTTTGAATACACCTCTTATTTCATCTTCATCTGCTACAAAAGGTGCCATTGTCATTAGACCTTTTATTTTTATATTTTTATATTTTTCTGACACTTCTTTGACAAAATCTATAACTTCTCCTTTGTCAAGTCCATGTTTAGATTCTTCTTTAGATATATTCACTTGTACTAAGCAATCTATTTCTCTATTTATTTGCTCAGCCCGTTTTTGAATTTCCTCGCATAATGCAACTCTATCTAAAGAATGTATCATACAAACTTTATCTATTATGTACTTAACTTTATTTGTTTGCAAAGTTCCTATTAAGTGCCAATTTAGTTTGTCACCTATAATATCATACTTTCTAGCTAATTCTTGAGGTTTATTTTCACCAACAGAAGTAATTCCTTCTTCCATTGCTTCATTAACTAAATCTACATCAACAGTTTTAGTAACTGCTAAAAGAGTGATTTCTTTACTATCTCTATTTACTTTTTTTGCAGCTTCATCAATTTTACTTCTTATTTCAGATAAATTCTCTTTAACAGAACCCATTATTATCACCTACTTTATCCTTATATTTGTGTTTATTTTGTTAGGTCTTAAAATTATTTTGTCATATAGATTAACACTTTTAACTCCATTTATGTCATTTTTATAATAATCCACAAATACAGAAGATTCATTTTCATAAGTTATCCCTTCTAGTATGACAAATTTTACATTTTGTGATTGTTCATCAATTACATATACACCACGTTTATTGTCTTTTGTTTTTATAGAAGTTTTAGGTATTTTTAAACATTCCATCTGATTATATATTATATCAAATTCTTCGACACTTGTATCCTGATTTCCAATAATTTGGTTACTTATTTTTAATTTTACCATTATTTTATTATTATTTTTATATATTTTGTAAACTTTTGCATCTATTTTTTGTTTGTCATATTCAATTACGACATCTTGATTTTTTTCAAATCTTTTATAATCTTCTTTATCAACATATATTGATAAATAACTACTCTGGTCATTAAAGTCTTTTTCTAGAGTACCTTCTGTACTAATTTTTGCATCGACTACTTCAGATTTTAATACTAATGTATCTACATTCTTACTAATAATCATTACTAAAATATTAAATACTAAATATATAAGAATACCAAGTATCACTAATCTGGTATATTTAACCTTTTTCAAAGACTCTCCCCCTATATAATTTCTTTCATTATAAATACTTCTTCTAAAAAAGGTTTATTCCTTTTTTATATGATAATAATTGTTTTTTTTCATATTAAATTTATTTTTTATCAATCTTCCTATACAAGATTGTATTATTTATATATAATTATATTGTAAAGTATAAGTTTAACTTAGATTTTAAACTTGCTTTATATACCTTTATAGTTATTTTTATTTTTAGATACAATATAAAACCAATTAAAATTTAAAATTACTTTTGTTCTGTTGTCATTAATTAGTTAATTATTTACACATTAGGATAACGTTATCATAAGCAAAAGTTTATGTCCTAAAAAAAATACAAGGAGGATTTTCTTATGTCAGAAATTTTATTAGGAACAGGTTTACTTTTATTGGTTCTATGTTGTTTCACAATTTTTAGTTACAAAGCTCCATATGGTATGAAAGCTATGGGAGCTCTTGCAAGTGCTGCTTGTGCTACTTTCTTAGTCGAGGCATTCAATCTTTCTTTACTTGGCGACGTTTTAGGTATGGAATTTTTTAGAAGTGTTGGAGCCGCTAATGGTAGCCTTGGTGGAGTTGCTGCTGCTATACTTGTGCCATTAGCTCTTGGTGTATCTCCAGTTTATGCTGTTTTAATAGGATTATCATGTTTAGATTTTTCTATATTATCTGGATTCGTTGCTGGATACTTTGTTTCTTTCTTAATTAAGTTTATAGAGAAAAAGGTACCACCTGGAGTGGATTTAGTAGTTGTAATCCTTCTATGTGCACCACTATCTCGTCTTATAGCATCAAATGTAGACCCATTAGTTAATAGTACACTACTACAAATCGGACAAGTTTTAATAGAGGCTACTAATATTAGTCCTATAGTAATGGGAATTATATTAGGAGGCTTAATAACAGTAGTTGGTACATCTCCACTTAGTTCAATGGCGCTTACGTCTATAATTGGTCTTACTGGTCTTCCTATGGCAATAGGAGCATTAGGTGCTTTTGGTTCAGCTTTTATGAACTCAACATTATTTGCAAGATTGAAGTTAGGATCTAAAAAAGATATTATATCTGTTGCTATTGAACCATTGACTCAATCAGACATAATTTCGGCAAATCCAATACCTATATATTGTACTAATTTCTTTGGAGGTGCTTTTTCTGGTATCATTGTAGCTTTGATGGGTCTTGTAAATATGACTCCTGGTACAGCTACACCTGTAGCTGGATTTGCTATAATGTTTGCCTATAATCCAGTTAATCAAGTACTCATAACAGCTGGCTTATGTGCCTTATTTAATGTAGCTGCAGGATTTTTAGGCTCGAAAATATTCAGTACTTTTAAAGTTCTTACTGCTGGTGAAATACGTGGTACTGATGTAGAAAAAGAAATTGCTTAAAAATAATAAGATTTATAAATTAATATTTTAAGTTAATATTTTAAATGATAAAGTTTTATATTGTAGGCAATTTTATTAATTGCAAGCGTTTTATTTTTATATTTATTTATGATTATTATGTGTGTTAAATATTTAGATAGTTTTTTATTTTTTTAATTTACTTTTTATTTAGTTTTTTATTTAGTTGATGTATTAAAAATAAATGTTAGTATAATTTATTACTATTAGATATCATAACTTTTAAGGTACATAAAAAGTTCTATTTAATAATTAGATAATATTAAAAAATAAAAGCGATACATGACCTTTTAAAAAGTCTATGTATCGCTTTGTTGTTATCACAATCTCAACAAAAATTTTAAAATTTATTATTTTAATTATAATCTTTCAATATATAGACTCACATAGACAACTTTAATTCTGTCATATAAATCTTTATTTGAATATTATTATATGTAATGTACTTAGTTTTTAAATGAATGTATAGGAGCTGGAATTCTTCCTCCTCTTTGAGTAAACAGTTCAGATGAATTTTTATTTATAGGCATTACTGGTGCTCGTCCTAAAAGACCTCCAAACTCGACCATATCACCTACATCACATCCTGGTGCTGGTATAATTCTAACTGCTGTAGTCTTATTATTAATCATACCTATTGCTGCTTCATCAGCTATCATAGCTCCAAGTGTACCTGCTGTAGTATCTCCTGGCACAGCTATCATATCAAGACCTACAGAACAAATTGCAGTCATAGCTTCAAGTTTATCTATACTTAAAGCACCCTTAATAACAGCATCAATCATACCTGCATCTTCAGATACTGGTATAAACGCTCCACTGAGTCCTCCAACATGTGAACATGCCATAACTCCACCCTTTTTAACTGCATCATTTAAAAGAGCTAGTGCTGCTGTAGTACCATGAGTACCAACAACTTCAAGTCCCATCTCTTCTAATATATTTGCTACTGAATCTCCAATTGCAGGTGTAGGGGCTAATGATAGGTCTATTATTCCAAATGGAACATCTAGTCTACTAGAAGCTTCTTTCGCTACAAGTTGTCCAACTCTTGTAATTTTAAATGCTGTCTTTTTAACAGTTTCTGCAACAACATCAAATGGCTCTCCTTTTACCTTTTCTAAAGCTCTCTTAACAACACCAGGACCACTTACACCAACATTGATAATTCTATCTGCTTCACCAACACCATGGAATGCTCCTGCCATAAATGGATTATCTTCTACTGCATTACAAAATACTACTAGTTTTGCACAACCAAATCCTTTTGCATCTTTTGTCATTTCTGCAGTTTCTTTTATAATTTCTCCCATTTCTTTTACTGCATCCATATTTATACCACATCGTGTAGAACCTACATTTACTGAAGCACATACCTTATTAGTACTTGCCAAAGCTCTTGGAATTGATTTAATTAATATCTTATCACCTTTTGTATATCCCTTTTGAACCAATGCTGAGAATCCACCAATAAAGTCTATTCCTAAATCCTCTGCTGCTTTATCTAATGTCTGTGCGAATTTCACATAATCTTCTTCATCTGTTGCACCTGCAATAATGGATATTGGAGTTACTGATACTCTTTTATTTACAATTGGAATACCAAATTCACATTCTATATCCTTACCAACTTTTACTAAGTCTTTAGCAGAATTCATAATTTTATTATATATTTTTTCTCTCGCTTTATCTCCATCAGGGTCTATACAATCTAGTAATGAAATCCCCATAGTTATAGTTCTTATATCTAACTGTTCTTCATCTATCATCTTGATTGTTTCAAGTATATTTCCTACATTCACTGTTATCACCTCCCCTTACTATTTACTACAGATTATGCATTGAATTAAAGATTTCTTCTCTTTGAATTTTTACATCTACTGATAATTTCTTTCCTCTTTCAATTAAATCTTCAACCGTTTGCTCAAAAGAATTTAATGCTTTTTCTAAATCAACTACCATAATCATTGTAAAATATTCTTGAAGTATTTTTTGTGAAATATCTACTATATTAATATTTTGCTTGTATAGCTCATCACTAATTCCTGCTACTATACCTGGTTTATCCTTTCCAATCACTGTTAAAATTGCTCTCATAATAATATCCTCCCTTATTTTTTTATAAATCTTACATTTTTACAAATTGAACTAGTTGCTAACATATATTTCATTTATTTGTTGGTAAATCACTTTTTATGTATATATTTAATATATTTTAATACCTATATATTCATTTGTCAATTTTTTTTCAATATTCTATTATTTTTATACTATTTAACCAAACTGTATATTATATATCATTTTATTAATAGTTATATATAGTTTTCATAATAATGAAAGGCATTACTTAGTAGCTTTATAATTTACTAAATAATACCTTTTTAAAAATTATTTTTTTATTTGTATGAATTCTATTACATTTTTTCTTACACTTGGATTTACAGCTAATATAGAAACAATCATAGTTGGAGTTAATATACAAAG
This sequence comes from Clostridioides sp. ES-W-0018-02, assembly GCF_020658175.1. NCBI lineage: Bacteria > Bacillati > Bacillota > Clostridia > Peptostreptococcales > Peptostreptococcaceae > Clostridioides > Clostridioides sp. ES-W-0018-02. The sequence goes on from NZ_JACVVY010000001.1 coordinate 1,368,602, forward strand.
TAAAAAGAAAATCTCTCTATTTAAATTATATTTTTTAAATATAGATTTAAGATTCTCATTGTCATTTGCTATTTCATCATAATTATTTACTCCTGATTTTTCATTGTTTATTTCTTTATTTCCGTTTACAAAAGCATCTCCATAAGAGAAATATTGATTATTATTGCTAAATACTGATTTCTGTTTTAAATTATAATTGCTATCATCTTCTATCATTAAATTTTTACTATTAAATTTATTTTTATACTCATAATCATTTTCTTTATCAGCATTTATATCAGTATTTTCTTTATTATTTTGATGATTTTTATTATCGACACCACCAGCACTTGGTCCTATGTTATCTTCTGAATCATTTGGTTTTCCTCCATTAGAATCATTGTTTTCATTACTACCATTGTCAGTATTTTCTTTATTTTCATTATTATCTTCTTCTTTATTTTTATTGTTATTACCCTCATTTTCACTACTGTCATCTCTATCTGGGTCATCTCTACCACCACCTCCACGATCACCTCCATCTATAATAACGTCTCGGTCATCTTCTGGTGTCATCTGACCACTGCCTCCACCCATCACAAATCCTGGTTTTAAAAATATATTTGAATATCCGTCTCTTAATCCACCTTCTACATTTACTCTAAAACATCTCAATTTAAAATCTTCAAAATCAAGTATAATTTGGTTACTAATATAATTTAATTCTTTGCTTACCCAATTTATACCATCATCAGAATATTCTACAAATACCTTCTTGGCATTATATGGCATACTGTAATCTAAAATAGCTGAATAACCCTTTTTTGAGTTTATAAAAGATACTTCTAAATCGCTTATAGGTCCTTTATTTGTAACATGAACATATAAAATAGGCGCAACATTATGATTTAGCACTATATTATTTTCATTTAGATATTCTTCTTTAAATTTTCCTTTTATCACGAACTCTGCATTTTTATTTAAATCAGTATAGTAATTTGATAAATCCCAGTCCACATCTAACCTTTTAAACTTTCCACTAGAAGTTTTTAAAGTTACAGTTTGAGGAAATTTTAAATCTTCTATTTTATCTTCTTTTGTTATCATTATTTCCTCTTCAAAGACTCCAATACCTCTGCAATTACACCTTATAATATTATAATCATCATCTTGAGGTATATCTGGCATTATTGTATTTTGCTCTCCTATAATATAGACATTCTTGATCTCTGATACAATTGACCGTCCTTTTTTATTGTTACTTCTTAACCCTAAACTTTGCTGTTTATTATCATCATTGACAATTACTGAAGTATCCTCTATTTCGACTTCTCCCTTAGAATAAATCCCTATAGCATTTTCTCCATCAACTTCAATCGTTTTACAGTCTACTCTAACATTATTTTCCGAATAAATTCCTATAGCGTTTTCTCCACTTGCTTTTATGTTTCCAACCTCACCATAATATGTATCTATAATTAAATCAGCTTCTTCTTCTGCATACAAAGCAGTTCCATTTAAAGCAGTTATATTATCTATCCCTATCCTTAGCTTTCCTCCTCGTTCTACATGAATTACACCGTCTGTTTCACCTTCTCCAATTATATTTAATTCATTCCCATTGATAAAAAAGTTCCCTTTATCTTTTATGAGTATTTTATACTTATTGGTATCTATTGTAATCTTAGTTCCATATGGAATACTAAGTTCAAAATAACCATCTATTACCATATCACAAGAAAGAGTGTAAACTATTTTTTTATTATTATATTCATTTTTCAAAATCCAACTTTTAAAATCATTCAGACAATTATTTTCTTGGGAAAAACTCTTATTTGGAAAAAGTGCAAAAATCATAATTAACGAATTTATAAGAATAAAAGCTTTGTTTGTTTTGCTCATATTTTTCTCCTACTAATTCTCTTATCAAATAAAATTGAGTTATTTTAAACAATTTTACTTATTTTACTATTTAAATTTTATAAATTTATTTATATGCTTTATGATACCAGGATTTACTGCTATTATTGAACATAGCATGCTTAAAACTACAATTCCAATTCCAATGATGATTCCACTATTAAAATTTTGAGTTTTATTCTGTGATTGAGAAGGAGAGTCTAATTTATCATTAAACTTACCTACTTCAGAAGTATCTTCTCGATTTAAGGCATTATCGTCATTAAATGTATTTTGAGGAGATTTATAATTTTCATTATGACTTTCTGTTAATATTTCCTTTAAACTACTTTCAATTTTATTTTTCATGATTAAATCATTACTCTTAAAGTTTTTGTCTTGATTGTTAATGTTTTTGTTTGTTTCATTCTCTGTCTTAATATCTTTTTCATCTGACTTATCATTTTTTTCATCTTGCTGAAGTTTATTGTCTTTTTCTTCATCATTAGATTCTGTATCTTTATTAGAATCTTCAGGTCTTTGCTTATCAATAGCTTCATTCTCATTATTGTCATTTGTATCTCCAATAATCTCAGAATCTTCTCTATCTGGGTCATCTCTACCGCCACCACCACGGTCTCCATCAATATCATCATTTTCCCGTTCATCATCTGGTGTCTCTTGGCTATCACCACCTCCCATTATAAATCCTGGTTTAAAAACTATATTTGAATACCCTTCTTTTAATCCTCCTTCCACTCTTACTCTAAAACAACGCAGCTTAAAATCTTCAAAGAAAAGTATAGCTTGGTCTCTAATATCCTCCTGTTCTTCAGATATCCAATTTATTCCGTCACTTGAATATTCAACAAAAACTTTACTTGCACTATATGGCATGTCATAATACAAAGCAGCTACATATCCATTTCTTGTATTTTGAAATTCCAATTCCAAATTATCTATTGGTTTTTTCTCTATAACAGATATATTCAAAATAGGAACAACATCATCATTTATTATAATTTTTTCTTTATTTAATGTTTCTGTTTTAAACTTTCCTGTTATACTAAAATTTTCTTCTTTTTTTAGCTTTTCATAATAATCAGTAAAATCCCATTCTACATCTATATCTATTTGATTACTACTAGATGTTTCTAATACCATATATTTGGGAAATTTTATATTTTCTATTTTATCATCTTTACTTACTTTTATTTCTTCACTAAATACATTAATTCCCCTATGACAACATTTTACAATATTATATCCAGAATCTTCAGATATGGCTGGTATAAACTCATTATAACTATCAATTATATAAATATTTTTACTTTTTGATACAATTGATTTAACAGTTTTATCTGAACTTCTTAATAATCTAGTTTTGTTGTCATTATCATAAGCTCTTACTGATGTACTTTCCAACTCAATATCACCTTTACAATATACTCCTACAGCATTTTTCCCTCTTACCTCTATATCTTTATATGGCACTCTAATGTCATTTTCAGAATAAATTCCTATAGCATTATTTCCATTTGCCCTTATATTTCCAATACTTTCATAGTATGAACTAAATCTTAAATAACCTCCTTCTTCAATATATAAAGCAGTTCCGTTGGTAGCAATTATATTATCTATACCTATATTTAATCTTCCTCCTTTTTCTACATGTATTACTCCATCTTCTCCACCCTCTCCTACTATATTCAATTCATTTTCTTGAATTATAAAATTCCCTTGGTCTTTTATTAAAATTTTATATTTATTAGTATCTATTGTGAGTTTAGCTTCATCTGGAGTGAAAAACCTATATTCTTCATCTATCACCATATCACAAGAAAGAGTGTAGACCATCTCTCCAGTATTGTTTTTATTTTCTTGATACCATATTTTAAAATCTTCAAGGCAATTATCCTCTTGTCCAAAGACTTTATGTGGAAAACTTATAAAACATAAAAATATTATATTTACAAAAATAAATATCTCATACTTTCTCATACTACACCTCTAGAATTTTTTTAGATTAAAACAGCCTTGTCTAAAAATATACTTTACTCATTATAATTTTTCCACAATTATCAATTATTGTCAATTTATATAAAAACTTTTATTGATTTTTATAAATAAAAAGCTACTTGTTAAAGTAAACAAATATTTTACTTTAACAAGTAGCTATATTTTTATAACAAAATAGTTATGATATTAGAACTTCCTTCATTTACAATTTTTTGTAGAGTCTTTTGCATCTTGACTCTTATTTCCTCTGGCATAGTATACAATTTACTTTGAAGCTGTTCTTTTACTAAATCATGAAGTGACTTCCCAAACATATTTGATTCCCATAAATCTGCTGGTTGCTCTTCAAATACCTCCATAAGATATTTTATCATCTCCTCACCTTGATTTTGATTTCCAACTATAGGAGAAACTTCTGTAGATATATCTGCTTTTATAATGTGAAGTGATGGTGCATTAGCTTTTAACTTAATACCATACTGTTTTCCTTGTTTCATTATTTCTGGTTCTTCCAAGCTAAGTTCTTCTAAAGAAGGGGCTACTACTCCATATCCTTTTATCTTAGCATCTATTAAAGCGCTTTCTATCTTATCATACTCATTTTTAACTTTAGATAGTCTAGTTATCAGGCTAAGTAATTGATAATCCCCTTCAATTTTAAATCCACTTTTTTCTTCAAGGACATTATAGAATAAATCTTGCTTTGTTTGTAAGTCAATGTTTATGACACCTTCCCCTAACTCTACATGGTCAACACCTGTATCATCTAAAAAATCTAACTCAGAGAAACCTTGCATAATTCCTTCTATATCTCTTATTTTACCTATATCTATAATGCTCTGTTTTAATGTTGTTATTATACTACTTTTTATCCAGTGATTTCTCTCAAGACCTTCCACCCATTTAGGTAAGTTTATTCTTATTTCTGTAAGTGGGAAATCATATAGTACAGTTTCCATAACTTCTTCTATATCCTCATCTTCCATTTCAACTATATTCATTGGAAGGACTGGAACTTCATATTTTTCCTCTAATTCATTTCTAAGCAGACTTGTTTCTTCACTTCTAGGACTTAACGTATTTAAAACTACAGCAAATGGTTTTTTAAGATTTTTTAATTCTTGTATAACTCTCTCTTCTGGCTCTACATAGCTTTTTCTATCAATACCAGTAACTGAGCCATCTGTCAAGACAACTATTCCTATTGTAGAATGGTCTTTTATAACTTTTTTAGTCCCTATCTCTGCTGCTTTCTCAAATGTCATAGCTTCTTGTGACCAAGGAGTGGATACTAATCTTTGCTTTCCACCTTCCTCATGACCTAAAGCTCCTTCAACTATGTATCCAACACAATCTACCATTCTCACTTTTAAAGATACTGTGTCTTTTATTTTAATTTCTACACCATCTGCTGGTACAAATTTTGGCTCTACTGTCATTATAGTTTTGCCTGAACCACTTTGAGGTATCTCATCTCTTGTTCTATCTTTTTTGAACTCATTGTCTATATTTGGGATAACCAACTTTTCCATAAACTTTCTTATAAAAGTTGATTTTCCTGTTCTTACAGGTCCCACTACTCCAATATATATATCCCCCTGAGTCCTTTTGGATATATCTTCGTATATGTTATTATTCATATTATTCCTCCTATACATCTAATCTTATTAAATTATATTTAGATTTCGAGGTTAATATTCTTAAAATAGAAAAATAAAGACCAGCAATATTAATTTAGTTTACATATAGAAATTTGCAAATTTCAATGTAAATTAAATTATAATGCTAGCCTAAATAGTAATGTATTATATTAACTAACTTTAGTAGTATTTTCATTTGACTTACTATTCATTTCAATAAGCTCTTTACGTCTTTCTTTAGTCATATTCATCCATATAAATGTAAACACCAATCCAATTATGGCTACTATAGTAAGAACAATGAAGTAGTACTTATATCCAGTTACACCTGGAAATGCATCTAATATCTTTCCTGCTGCTAGAGGACAAAGTACTTCTGGAAGATATCCTAATGTAGCAACTATACCTATAGCAGTTCCTGATATTGATAGTGAATAATTACCTTCTTCAAGTAATGAATAATGTAAACCTTGAATTGCATACATAGATACATATATTGCAACACATCCAATCAATAGTACATAAATCATAGAAGATTTCGTTGGTGTAAAGATTACACCTAAAAGTCCTGCAATCATAAGTATAAATCCATAAGATATAATCTTTGATGAACCAACTTTATCTCCAAGCAATCCAGAAGCAGCTGATGCTACTGGTCTACAGTACTGAGCTAATATTGATATTGCAGATGCAAATACTACAGTAGCTCCAAATGCTTCAGTTGAATACGGCGTAAAATAATAAAATGACATATTAGCTGAATATGAGCAAAACATTATTATTGTTATTATCCATGTATGAGGCATTTTTATTACTGTAAAGAAAGCTTCTTTATCAAATTTGGCTGATACCTCTTTTTCATTATCTTTTAACTTAAAAAATACTAATAATCCAACTATTACATTTATAGCTGAATACAGTACTATAATAGCTGTAAGACCAGATTTATCACTTACTTTTGATGAAATATATCCAAATAATATTAAGACTATAGATAAATGAATTGCATTGGTAATTCCACGACCACTTTCCATAAATCCAAAAGCTTTTCCTTGTTCATTTTCAGATGCTAACATCCTGACAGCTTTTACAAGAGCTGGCCAAAAAGTAAGTATTGTTGTTATTCCCCATAAAGCATGGATTAAAAATACAACAATATATGGAGGATAAAGCGTTAATACAAGACCAGATACCCCTGTAATAATTAAAGAACCTGAAAGTAGTTTTCTGGCTGAAATACGGTCTGCTAAGAAACCACCAAAAAGGTATGATACCATTGCAAGTAGACCATAAATGCTTCCTAAACTCCCCATTTGTGTATTTGTAAGATTAAATGCTTGTGCAAAAGTGTCATAGTAATAATTCTTTAAATATGGTAAAGCATATATAAAGGCTCCTGCTACAAAGAGTATTATCAAGACTTTGAAATTTTTCCAAATGCTTGGTTTATTCACTTCAACTGACATATTTCCTCCTTATGTAAATACTCATAAATTTTTATGACAACTAATTATTGATTTTTTAACATTTCAATATATTATAGATTTATTGATATGTTAAGTTAATTTATCCATAATTTTTAGTGAACTAAAGAGATACGCTTTTAGTTCACTAAAATAATTATATTTTTATTTATAGGAATCTCCAGAATTATTAGATACCTTCTTTTCATAGTTCTTCCATATCATTAAACCTGTTATTATAACAAAAAGACCTCCACCTATCATTTCAATCTCATAGACTATATTATCCTTTAAAGTCTCCATAACTGGTGCTGTTGAGAAAAGTATCCCTACTACAGTCACTACAAGTACCATTCTGGCTATATTGATACAAACTGAATCACTTTTTGCAATTGAGTATGGTCTTTCTTCGTTTGGTCTTGTCTTTCTAAGTCTTATATATGACGTAAAAAGTAATACATATGGAAACAAGGCTGTTAATGCTGTCATAGTTACAAGGACATTATATATATTATCTACTGATGGCAGTAAATTTGTTCCTATAAGAAGTAGACTCACTATTATAGCTTGAATTACTACAGCATTTGATGGTATATTGTGTTTATTTGTAACAGTTAATTGCTTAGGAAATACACCTTCTTTTACATTTCCAAAAAGCATCTTTACTGGACCTGCTATATAAAGTATTAGTGCTCCAAGTACTGATAAAGTTATCCCAAATGCTACTACTCTTATAAACCAGCTTCCTATTCCTAAATCTTGTGCAACTTTAGCTAGCGCATCTAGTATTCCTGTCGATGCTGCAATTTCATCTGGAGGAAGTATCATTGTTATTGCTACTGAACCTAGGATATAGATTCCTCCTATTAAAACAGCTACTGTCAATATAGCTTTAGGGAAGTTTTTCTTAGCATTATCCATTTCGGTTATGAAATTAGCAGTTGTTTCAGCTCCTGATAGTGCAAATATTATAGCAGATATAGAAACTAGTGAATTAGCATCTATCTTTGGTATTATATTTTGGATTGTATATACAGATGCTGATGGAGCTTTTTTGAGAATAACTACAGACATAAATGCCATCACTATAAGTAATATAGCAGGAATTGTAGAACCTAATGCTCCTGTATTTGTAAAGAATTTTCCAAATGCCATTCCACGAGTACTTACTAAGGATAACATCCAGAATATTATGAGTGAAAGCACTAAAATAAACATCTTATTGTTTGATAGAGCTGGATTTCCAAGCATATAAGCAATATTTATAGCTAAGAATGTCAAGAATGAGGAATACCAAAATATCTTTGATGTCCAATTTAACCATGACACCATAAATCCCCACTTCTCTCCATAAGCCTGTTTAACCCATTCTCCAAGTCCACCATCTTTTGGATATGTTGCAGCCAACTCTGCACATATAAGTGATGCTGGAACAAAGAATATAAAAGCAAACAATAACCAAACTGGTATCGAACCAAGACCCAACCCAAAACTAGAGGCAGTAGATTTAGCTATCCATCTAATCCCAAATAATGCTGATATATTCATAAATACTAAATCCCAAAATCCAATCTTCTTTTTCACTGTAATTCCTCCAATTTCAAATTTACTTAAATTCATACATATGTACTAATTTAAATATCAAGTATAAGCTCTTCAACACTTCTTGGATAATTAGTTATAATTGTAGCACTATTTTTACCTACTATTGCTGTATCTGAATGTCTAAATCCTCCAATTCCAGGTATATATATTCCTGGTTCCATAGAAAATACCATTCCTTCTTCTAATATTAATTCATTGTCAAATCTTAAATATGGTTCCTCATGTTCTGATAAACCTAAACCATGACCAATTCTGTGATTTGAATATAACTCTAGACCATGCTTTGCAACAACAGCTCTTGCTGCTTCATCCACCATTCTTGCTGGTATACCAGCTTTTATTGTATCTAATCCAGCTTGTTGAGCTTCTACTGCAATCTTAAATACTTCCTTTTGTCTTTCTGTTGGTTTACCTATAATAAAAGTTCTTTCATTTTCTGCTCTATAGTTTTCATACCAAACCTGTCTACTATGTATTACTATATCTCCTCTTTGAAGTATCCTAGTATTGGAGTCTAAATGTGGTTGTGCTGTTCTATCGATGCCTGAACAAGTCCAGTTTGCAAATCCGATATATGTATCAGGATAATTTTCAGATACATATTTTAGTAAAGCATTATCCCCTGCAACGTCAAATTCCAATTCACTCATCCCAACTCTAGCATTTTCCAAAGAACCTTTTATTCCTATATCGGATAAGTAACCAGCTATCTTTAAAAATTCTATCTCTCTTGCATCTTTTACATATCTCATTTCAAATATTTTACTTCCAACATCTTTAATAGCAAATGATTTCTCAGTTATATATTCTGAAAAGCTTGCAGATACTATATCTTTTTCTATCCCAACAGTTATTCCTTTAGGATATCTATTTAAAATTATATCTAAGTAATGTTTATGTGATATTCCATGTTCTTTCATCTCTGGTATTTCATAATATACATATACATTATCAACTTTTGCAACTTCTTTAGCATGTAGCTCCTCTAATCCAGGTACTATTAATTCTATTTTATCTTGAGTTACTACTGTTACAATTGGTCTAGAGTAAGTTATTGCTTTAAATCCACTAATATAAAATTGGTTGTCTGGTTCAAATATTAGGGCAATTTCAATGTTTTTTTCATTCATATACTTTCTTAATCTTTCTAGTCTCATATTATTTGACATAGTGCACCTCTTTCTCAATATTTAGATAATTTATTCAACACAACAAAGATAAACATATTATTTTAAAATTATTAACATTTTTATTAATTGTTGTATTCATATGTAAATTAAATTTATTTGTGATTATTTTATCATAATCATGATTATTTTGTCAATCATGATTTCATTTTTAAATATTTTTTATGTTATTATGATTTTGAATTATCTAAAATATAACGAATATAGATTATATTTTGGAATATTATTCTTGATTTATGGCAAATTTAATGATAAAATCACGATTATATAAACTATATTGATTATTTGTAGGTGAATAAAATGACAAATAAAGAGTTACAAAAGAAAAGGATATTGATGTATTTCATAGAAGCTGCTCAAAACATTATGGAAAATGAAGGAATAGAAAATATTACACTTCGTAAGGTTGCAGATATGGCTGGCTATAACAGTTCAACCCTATACAACTACTTTAAAAATTTAGACCATCTAATATCATTTGCATCTATAAAATATTTTAAAGATTATAACTTGAATATTTCGAGGTGTATAGAGAATGTAAATGATGAATATAAGAAATATATAATTATGTGGAAATTATTTTGTAAACATTCTTTTGAAAATGCCCAAGCTTTTTATCAGGTATTTTTTAACTTGTCCAGTGATGAGCTTAGTTATATAACAAAACAATATTATGATATGTTTCCAGAAGATTTAGGTATTCATGACAGTGATATATCTTTAATGATTACAGGAAAAAGTATAAAAGAAAGAAATAAAATACTGTTGAACAATCTTGTAGATACTGGATATATACCAGCTAAAGATTTAGGCATAATCAATGATATAATTATTTCTTTTTATCAAAATCTATTATTCTTAAAAAAGAACACAGGAAAAAATTCTAATGATGATGAATTAACTATGAAAATGATTTCTTCTATTGAATACATAATAAAACATGCTAAGTAATATTAAAATAGCCCTCTTTATATAAAGAGGGCTAAAACACGTCTATTATTTTTTTATTTTATTATGCAATAAATTTATATATCATCACCTAAAACTACTTCTTCCATTTCGTGCTTTTTGCTTCTCATCATTAGCTCTATTCCAACTTCTTTAGGATTTGCACCTTTAGTTATCACAGAATATATAGCATTAGTTATTGGCATATCTATATTCAGCTTTTCAGCAACATCATGTGCTACTTCAGTAGCCGTTATTCCTTCTACAACCATCTTTACTTCTTTTAATGTATCTTCTAAGCTCATACCTTGTCCTATAAGTATACCCGCTCTTCTATTTCTACTATGCATGCTTGTACAAGTAACTATTAAATCTCCAATGCCTGAAAGGCCTGCAAATGTAGACATGTTAGCTCCCATAGCAGTACCAAGTCTACTCATTTCACTAATTCCTCTTGTCATAAGAGCTGCTTTTGCATTGTCACCATACCCTAAACCATCACATATACCAGCACCGAAAGCTATAATATTTTTTAATGCTCCTCCAAGTTCAACTCCAACTATATCTGGATTTGTATAAACTCTAAGTTTAGGGCTCATAAATAAATCCTGTATACTCTGTGCTATTTTTAATTCTTTAGAGGCTACTACTACTGTAGTAGGTATATTTCTTGCTACTTCTTCAGCATGAGATGGGCCAGATAGTATTACATATGGATTTTGTGGCAATTCTTCTTCACATACCTGAGACAATCTAAGTCCAGTGCCTTTTTCAAGACCTTTTGCTACATTAACGATAATCTGTCCAGCTTTTACAAAGGGTTTTATTTTTTCACAAGTACTTCTTACTGCTTGAGATGGAACTGCTAAAACTATTACTTTGCAATTTTCTATAGTTTTTTCTATATCAGTACTTATAGTTATATTATGTGGAAATAATACTCCTGGTAAATAGTCTGTATTTTCTTTAGTCCTGTTTATTTTTTTGGCTTGTTCTTCTTTTCGAGTCCACATGCTAACATCATTACCTTTATTTGCAAGGCCTAAAGCTAATGCACTTCCCCAACTTCCAGTACCTAATACACATACTTTCTCCATGTTTAACACCACCTGAGTATAATATATTTACTATTCTTTCTTTTGACCAATTTTTCTTTCTGTCCCATTTAATAATCGCTTTATATTTGCTCTGTGATTATATATTACTGATATGGTTAAAAACAAAGCTACAACTAACCCTGCTTTATTTTTTGCTATAATCATAAATATTGGTGAACAACCTATACCAACAACAGAACCTAATGAGACATATTTTGTTATAATTACCACCAATATAAACACTGCCAAACACATTAATGTTATTGCTGGATTTACAGCAAGCATTGCACCTAGTGAAGTTGCAACACCTTTACCCCCTCTAAATCCTAAAACTGCTGGCCAATTATGACCTGCTACAACACATATAACTGCTAGATATCCAGCTAAAAGAGTATCTATACCAACCAACTTTGCTGCAATTTCCGATATCAAAACAGCAATTACACCTTTAAAAACATCACCTAAAAAAGTCATTGCTCCTGCTCTTTTCCCAAGTGTTCTAAGTACATTTGTCGAGCCTGCATTACCCGAACCTTGAGTCCTTATATCAACCCCAGCAATTCGCTTTGCAACTATATACGAAGTTGATATATTGCCTAATAAGTATGCAATTACAGCAATAATTATATAACTAAATATTTCCACTGAACTTACCCCCTTTAGTTATATTTTAGATATTTACTTTTTATTTTTTTGTCTATACTCAAACTTTATAGAAGTTCCTTCAAATCCAAAGTTTTCTCTTATCTTATTTTCAAGGTATCTTTGATATGAGAAGTGAGTTAAGTTCTTGTCATTTATAAATAAAGTAATTTTAGGAGGTCTAATGTCTGTTTGAGTTCCATAGTAAATTTTTAATCTTCTACCTTTGTCAGATGGTGGCTGATTTAACATTACAGCTTCTCCAATTACTTCATTTAATGCTGAAGTTGATATTCTCTTAGAATGCTCATTTGATACATATTCAACTGTGTCTAATATTTTATTCATTCTTTGATTAGTCTTTGCAGAAACAAATACTATTGGAGCATACATCATAAATGGGAATTTTTCTTTTATATCTTTTGTGTAATTACTCATTGTCTTATTATCTTTTTCTATTAAGTCCCATTTATTGACTACAAATATACATCCCTTGCCTTCATCATGTGCTATACCTGCAACTTTTGTATCCTGTTCTGTGACGCCTTCCAAAGCGTCTATAACTATTAACACAACATCTGCTCTATCTACAGCACTCATAGCTCTTATTACGCTGTATTTTTCTATCGTCTCATATATTTTGCTCTTTCTTCTAAGCCCTGCTGTATCTATAAGAAGAAACTTCTGTCCATTTTTTTCAAAATAAGTATCTATTGCATCCCTAGTAGTTCCTGCAATTGGACTTACAATTACTCTTTCTTCTCCTAATATCTTATTAAGTATAGAACTCTTTCCTGCATTTGGCTTACCTGTTATAGCTACTCTTATTATATCTTCTTCATACTCTGTATCTAATCCTGCTGGAAAATTTTGAACTATCTCATCTAATAAGTCTCCAAATCCCATACTATTGGCTCCTGACACTCCAAAAGGAGTTCCAAAACCTAATTCATAAAAATCGTATATATTGTCAAACTGACTTTGACTATCAATTTTATTAACCACTAAAATTACTGGTTTTTTTGTTTTTCTAAGTATCTGAGCAATTTCTTTATCAGCAGCTGTTATTCCAGCCTTGCCATCAACTATAAAAAGTATTACATGTGACATATCCATTGCAAGCATAGCTTGATTTCTCATTTGAGATAATATTATATCTTCGCTATCAGGCTCAATACCTCCTGTATCTACTAATGTAAAATATTTATCTAACCATTCTACTTCTGCAAATATCCTATCTCTTGTAACTCCTGGTGTATCTTCAACTATTGATATCCTTTTTCCTGCAAATTTATTAAATATTGTAGACTTACCAACATTTGGTCTCCCAACTACAGCTACAACTGGCCTACTTATACTCATGTTGTTTCTCCTTCCATCTTTTGTTTTCTATTTTAAAATTTTATCCACAAAATCTTTTCCTTCATTTAAACATGGGATAATTTTTATTTTCATAAGTTCTTCTAACTGATTTAGTTCAATATTATCTAAGAAAATTTCTTCATCTGCTTTTAACATACTTCTTGTTATATAAAGAGCTTCTCCCAATTCCTTATGCTCAAGTTGCTCTTTTAAATCTTTAGCTGTTAAAAGGCCTGATACTGTTATTGTTTCTCCAAAAAACTTGTTTTTTATTTCATAAACATCTATTTGAAGATTTTTAAACTTGTCCATCATAGCATCTGCCATACTTTGTATAAATTCGTATGCAGAATGTCCAGTAGCTATTGATACCTTTTTATCTCTTTTGAGAATATTCTCAGACAATGTGTTTAGATACTCTTCAATATCTGTTTTTAACTTACGTATCATACCTACACCATCTTCAAACTGTAAAAATCCTTCATACTCTTCATATCCAGGCAATTCTCTACTAGATAATATATAAAATTCATCTGATAAAAATGCAAATCGAGTTCCTATTTTCTCAAGATATATCTGTTGTATTTCATGTATTTGCTCTATAGTTTTATTTGCACCCTTATTATCAAATATATTTAATTCTACTAAATTTTCTCTATGCTTTGTAATTCCAACTGGAACTATAGCAACACTATTTACATATGGATAAAGTTGAGCTAATTCTTTTATTGTTCTATCCAATTCCTTTCCATCATTTATACCTGGACATAAAACAATTTGACAGTTCATCTCTATATGAGCATCTGCCAATCTCTTCATTATACCATATAATTTTCCTGCAAATTTATTGCTTATCATTTTTTTTCTTAATTCTGGATTAGTTGTGTGCACAGATATATTTATAGGACTTATTCTGTATTTAATTATATTATTTATATCTTCTTCGCTCATATTTGTAAGTGTAACAAAATTTCCTTGTAAAAAAGATAATCTTGAGTCATCATCTTTAAAATAAAGTGTTTCTCTCATTCCTTCTGGCAATTGGTCTATAAAACAAAACATACATTTATTTCTACAACTTTTAGCTTGGTCAATTATTGGATTTGTAAATTCAACACCCAAATCTTCATCATAGTCTTTTTCTATCTCATATATGTAGACTTCGCCATCTTTTTTTTGTATCTCTACCTCTAAATACTCATCACTTAGTAAGAATCTATACTCTATTATATCATGTATTGGCTGTTCATTTACAGATATAAGTAAATCTCCTACTTCTATACCTATTTCTTCTGCAATACTATCTTTGTAAACTTTACTTATAATATTATTTATTTTTTTTACATTTACTTCCATTTTTTTCACCACTCTTTTATATTCATCAATATTTATTATAATATATTTTCATATACAGTTTATTACTTTATTATATTTTACAATAGCATTTTTAAACATTTCATGTCATAATAACACATTTTAATTCTAATAGTCAATATAAGTAAATAGCTATAAAAAGATTAAAACAAATAATATTCAAATTTAAATATTTTATAAATTTGAACATTATTTGCCCTTAAAAGTATCTTATCGTTTTAATGCTTTACTATTATTAATGTTCCATTAGTCATATCGTGAACCATTCCACCTACACACTTTGACATGAGCATCGCCTTATTTTGCAAGTCTTTTTCATCATTTGCATAAAATATTGGACAACCTCCACCATTTCTCATATTTTTATCTAGTGTAACTATTGCTAGGGTATATTCATTTAGACCTATATCCATTCCCATTTTATGCACTTCCTTTCTTTCCTATTTTATAGTTTTTCAGTGATAAGTTTTTACCTTTAGAACTTGAAAGTATTGGACATGATTTTACAGCTTCCATTACCTTTTCAACATTCCTATCTATTGGTAAATAAGCAATCATTATACTTTCATCATCTTTATTTCGTCTAGGTAATGGTACAAATGCAGGTTCTTCATAATCTCCATATAAACCTAATCTTGAATATATATTGTATACTATAGCTTGTCTTTGACCCGAATCAAATAATATTCCTGCATTAGCATAATCTCTATTTTTAGGAATTATTTGTATTCCTACACCTCTATTAATATATACTTCTCTATCACTTTTTAGACCTATATTTGTTATTCCTTTTAAATCTCCCACCTTCAATATAGATTCATTTACGAAGCTAATATCAGCAGGCATTACATCAGCTATATCTCCAATACTTTTTCTAGTAAGAAGTTTTTTAAGTATGAAAGCTAATAATAAACCACAAATTGAACTTATTATCAAACTCATACCTTCACTTATTTTAGTTTCTTCAATAATTACATAATATAATCCTATTGTTAAAAAAGATGTAACTATGCACATATAATTTCTTACTTCATAAGTTCTAGCTATCTCTTCTATAAATGCAGCTCCTCTTTTTACAAGTTGAACTTCTTCTAAGTTTTGTAATGTATTCCTTCTATTTGCTCTTACTTGTCTAAACTGTTCTGCTGCCAAAGATAAAAATGTTATCGATGTATAAGAACGATTTATAAGAGCTGGAACTAGTAATGCTCCTAATGCCGAAGCAACAAAGGCTAATATGAGCTGAGATAGTAAAACATTTGGTTGTGTAGGGTACTGTTTTTGGTCTAAATTCAACATTATAACTCTTGATGTTATACCAATAATAACTGCAACAAAAAATACTCTATCCATTAAATCACTCCTAAAATATCTAATATAAAATGTTCACTTATAAATCTACAAAGTCTTTCTAGAAAAATCACTCTGTTTTCCTTTTGATGTCTCTATGATAGGAGTACTTTTTACTACATCTATCATTACATCTATATCCTTGATTATTGGTATATATGGTATAACCACAGTGCTTTTTTCTAAGTTAGTTTTAGATATAGCTACAATATCAACCTCATCTACATCTTTATCTATACCCATATGAATAAATAGATTATGTATTATAGCTTGTCTTTGTCCTATATCATTTACTATCCCAAATGCACCCAAATCTCTTGGTATAATTTCTATAGCTAAACATTCATTTTTATATTTTTCTCTTGTATTCTCTAAACCTATATTAGTTATTATTACACCATTTACTTTTAAAATAGGCCCTTCAAAACTTACTTCAGCAGGAACTATATCTGCTATATCTGCTATACTATTTCGTCTTAGAAACCTTCTAAAAATTAAACCAACCAAAGCTCCTGCTATAACAGCTAGTATTGTACAATAAATAAAGCTAAGGTCATATCGTTTTGAAACAGTAATATAAACTATAGAAGATACTAATGCAGAAAAAAGACTGATATAACTTCTAGATTCATACGTAGATGATATTTCTTCTACATAAGCATCTCCCTTTGGTACTAATTCTTCATTGTCGATATTTTTTAATGTTATTCTTTCCTGCTCTGCAAGGCCTTGAAATTGTTGTATCGCTACTGCAAAAAATGTTAATGCTGCAAACTCCTTATCTATAAGTGCAGGTAATGCTATTGCACCCAATGAAGCTGAAAGCCCTGATATTATTATTTGCTCTAAATAATCTTGTGGTCTCGATGGGTATTGCTTGTCTGTAACTCTTAAAACTAATCCTCTACATAATATTCCTATAATTACTGCTACTATAAAAGAGTGTCTAAATAAATTGGCACCTAATAAGCTTTCTTCCATTTTCTCAGCTCCTTCTCTTATATAGTTTGTGCAAAAAACAAAAAAAATTTCCTTCTATTTAAGGAAATTTTTTTGTAGTATTGTAACAATAAATTCGCTACCAATACCAAGTTCACTTTTTACTTTTATACATCCATTTAATGATTTGACTATATGCTTCGTTATAGCCAATCCTAAACCCGTTCCTCCTACATCTCTACTTCTTGCTTTATCTACTCTATAGAAGCGTTCAAAGATACGTTCTACATATTCTTTTGGTATTCCAACACCATTATCTATAACTTTGATTATTATTTTTTCTTCATCTTTTAAAACTACCACTTGTACAATACCATTATCTTGAGTATATTTTATAGCATTATCAACTAAATTTAAAAATACTTGTTTGATATAATCTCTATTAGAAAGTATGTTTATTGATTTATCATCACATTTATATAAAACTTCTATGTTTTTTTCACTAGCTGAACGTTGAGTTATTTCATATACTTCTCTAAATACATCATATATTACAACATCTTCCATTAGAAGAGTGTCTTTATTTTCTACAAATGATAATAATAATATGTCGTCAATCAATCTTTTTAATCTGTCTGATTCACTTTCTATTATTTCCAAAAACCTATTTCTAGTGTTTGCATCTATATTTTCATTGGATTTTAATGTTTCAACAAATCCACTTATAGATGTAAGTGGTGTTTTAAGTTCATGACTTACATTAGCAACAAAATCACTTCTCATATTTTCAAGCTTCACTTTTTTAGTAATATCTTCTATGTTTACTATTGAGCCAATTATTACATTATTGGTATTTTGAAGATAAACTGGATCCACTTTTATTTTGTATACTATATCATCTTTAGTAGTAATCTTTGCAGTTTCATTTTCTTTAGAACCTATAAATTGAAGTATCTGCTTTAATATTTCTTCTTCTTTTATTACAGCATTGATATTATGTCCTTCAACTAGTTTGTTTGGTTCACTCTTTATCATTTCTTTAGCTTCATCATTTATCAATAATATGTTTCCATTTACATCTATAGCTAAAATTCCATGAGATATACTCTTTAATATAGACCTTAATTGTAAATGTTTATATTGTACTTCTTCCAATGTATCATCCATATTTTTTATCATATGATTAAAATTTCTGGCTAATTCGCCTAATTCGCCTTTAGCTGATATATTCAACCTAGCATGAAATTCCTTGTTACTTACTTTTTTTGAAACGTATATAAACTCTTTTAAATATTTTCTTAGTGTTACTGTATATCTTACAGACAATATTACAATGGCTATAGACAACATAACAATAAAAAAATATATGCTATTTAATTCTTCCACAAGATAACACTCCTAAAATATAACTTTTTCTAATCTATTTTGTATCCTACACCTCTTATAGTTTCTATATATTTTTCTGATTTATCTTCATCTTCTATTTTTTTTCTTAAATATCTTATATGGACATCTACTGTTCTAGTTTCTCCATAGTATTCATAGCCCCATATTTTATCTAAAAGATAGTTTCTTGAAAGTACTTTACCTTTATTCTGAATTAATAATTTTAACAGTTCAAACTCTTTAAGTGTTAACTCTATCTTTTCAGAACCTTTAGTAACTTCATGTTTTGATAAATCTAGTTTTAAATTGCCTGTGGTAAGTATATTATTTTCTTCGCCTGTACTAGTTAAGTTATATCTTCTTAAAACAGAGCTAACCCTAGCTAACAATTCTTTTATACTAAATGGCTTGGTTATATAATCATCAGCACCTACTTCAAGCCCTTCAACCTTGTCATTTTCCATATTTTTAGCAGTAAGCATTATAACAGGAATATTTTTCAAGTCTTTATCACTTCTTATTTTTCTCAATACTTCTATTCCACTTATATTTGGTAGCATCCAATCTAAAAGTATTAAATCTGGTTTAACTTCCTTAGCTTTTATAAATCCATCAAATCCATCATATGAATAACTAACTTCGTAGTTTGACACCTCCAAATTGAATTTTAATAGCTCAACTATATGCATTTCATCGTCTATAACAAGCACTTTAGTATTCATTAAAAAGCTCCTCTCTATTTTATCTGTAGTACCGTTCCTATTCGCTCTGATGCCTTATTATGTTTTCTATAAGAGTGGAATTCATCTGCTCTACAACTAGTGCATAGATTTAAATTTATTATATTTTCTTTTTTGACTCCACTACATCTCAGCATATACTCATTAATTTTCCATAAATCTAAATAGTAACTTCCCTCTTTTATTATATAGAACTTTTCATCATTATTTGTAAGAATTGTGTTAAATTTTTCTACTAACTCCTCAGAAACTTCATAACAACAAGGTCCAATTGATGGTCCAATTATACATATCAAATCTTCAGGAGCTGTTTTATAAGTCTCAGACATCAATTTTATTGTTTTGTGACCTATATTACTAAAAGTACCTTTCCAGCCAGCATGTGCCAGTCCTATGGCTTTATTTTTAGCATCTATAATTGATATAGGTACGCAATCTGCTGTAAACAATAAAAGTGGTACTTTCTCTAAGTTTGTTATAAGTGCATCTCCTTCTATTCTTTGTCCTATATTCTCTCTACTAACTATGTTAACTATGTCTGAATGTATTTGAGAATTACTAGTTAAATTTTCAAACATTAAATCGCATTCCTTGCAAACCCTTAACATGTCTTCTTTACTTTTTGCATCTATATTTTTACAAGTTATAACTAGATTTATAGAATTTAATTTTTCATCAATTTCTTTACAATTGCTACTTAAGTTAACATACTCTTTAATATCTTCTACACTTTTTAGATTTATATAATCTTTCATCATTTGTCTCCTTTTTCTATTAGTATACTTTTAAGTTCATTTACAAAAGTATTTATATCTTTAAATTGTCTATACACAGAAGCAAATCTTACATAGGCAACTTCATCTAAATCTTTCAATTTATCCATTACCATTTCACCAATTTTTTTGGTTTCGATTTCTTCTATAAAGCATTTATTTATTTCATTTTCAATATGTACAACTATATTCTCAATATCTTCAACAGATACAGGTCTTTTTTCACATGCCTTTAATAGTCCATATTTTATTTTTTCTCTATCAAAATACTCTCTACTATTATCTTTTTTAATAACCATTAAAGGAGTAGTTTCTATTTTTTCATAAGTAGTAAATCTCTTTTTACATAATTCACATTCACGTCTTCTTCTAATAGATTTTAAATCTGTATGTCTAGAATCTATTACCTTTGATTCTTTATAATTGCAATAAGGACATTGCATCTGTATTCCTCCTTTGTTTAGCTATATATCAAATTCATCTAAGCTTAATTCTGAACCTATATTTACTATTATTGTATCACAACCTATTTTAAGTATATCATTCCAAAATATAACTTCTTCATCCCCTCCTCTTGAAAAAAAACTTCTACTTCCATCTCCAAAAATGGTAAATGATACTACTTTTCCCTCATGAATATCCATATCTATGTCGATTATGAAACCCATCCTTTTTCCATTTTTTACATTTATAATTTCTTTTTCCATTATATCAGAAACTCTAATCATATTATACTCACCCTTCCTTTAAAAATAAATATGTATTTGGATAAAAAAAAATGACCTATATAGGTCATTTAAATTTAAAATTATGTTTACATTCCATGGATTACTTATACATACTTTCTCATATTTTTTAAAGCATTTTTTTCAATTCTTGATACTTGTGCTTGAGATATACCGATTTCATCAGCAACTTCTATCTGAGTTCTTCCTTTGTAAAATCTTAAATCTAATACCAACTTTTCTCTACTATTTAATTTTTTAATAGCTTCCTTAAGTGATATTTCTTGCAACCAGTTTTCATCAGTATCTTTTTTGTCTTGAACCTGATCCATTACAAATATGGCATCTCCATTATCTTGATATACTGGGTCAAATAAAGATATTGGATCTTGTATAGCATCAAGTGCCATTACAACTGACTCTACTTCTAATTCTAATTCCTTTGCTATTTCTGATACTGTTGGTTCTTTTGAATTTGTTCTAATTAATCTTTCTCTGACTTGTAGTGCCTTATATGCTATATCTTTTAATGATCTACTCACTCTGATTGGATTATTGTCTCTTAAGTATCTTCTAATTTCTCCTATAATCATAGGAACAGCATAAGTTGAAAATCTGACATTTTGACTTAAATCAAAATTATCTATAGCTTTTATAAGACCAATACAACCTATTTGAAATAAATCGTCTATATTTTCTCCTCTGTTGTTAAATTTTTTTATTACACTCAAGACTAACCTTAAATTTCCTCTTACAAATTGTTGTCTGGCTTCTTCATCACCACTTTTTATTTGTAATAAAAGTTCCTTCATTTGCTTATTTTTAAGAACTGGAAGTTCAGATGTATTAACACCACATATTTCAACCTTATTAACTTGCATACATTTCAGTCCTCTCTCAAAAAGTATTCATCTATTGAAATTATTTACATTTCCAATTTTTTTATACTTTTTAAGAAGAATTAATTTAGCATTATACAAATTTTTTCATTTCTTTTTGTAATCTTGAAATTATTTTCTTTTCAAGTCTAGATATGTAGGATTGAGATATTCCAAGCATTCCAGCAACTTCCTTTTGTGTTTTTTCAATACCTTTATCTATAAGTCCAAACCTTAATTCCATAATTTGCTTTTCTCTGTCACTTAATCTGTCAAGTGCCATAACCAATAAATCTCTATCTATTTCTTCTTCGATTATTTTATATATTTCATCATTTTCTGTACCTAAAACATCTGATAATAGAAGTTCATTTCCATCTAAGTCTATATTTAAAGGCTCATCAAATGATACCTCCGTTTTCTTTTTATTATTTTTTCTTAGATACATTAGTATTTCATTTTCTATACATCTCGAAGCATAGGTTGCTAATTTTATATTTTTATTTAATTTAAAAGTATTGACTGCCTTTATCAAACCTATAGTCCCTATAGAAATTAAATCCTCTACATCTATCCCTGTATTTTCAAATTTTCTTGATATGTAGACTACTAATCTCAAATTTCTTTCTATTAAAATTGATTTTACGGTTTCATCAGTTTCTAGCTTTTGCAAAAGTTCCATTTCTTCTGCTGGTTTTAGTGGTGGAGGAAGAATATTGGCTCCACCCATATAGTATATTCCTTTTGGCTTTATTATTTTTAATTTAATACCTAACATCGTAATAAAGCTTATGATTCTTTCTTTTAATCGTAACATCCTTTGTCCCCCTTAAATTTTTAGCTAGAATCCAGGCAATATATTTGGATTCATTATTGCCCCATATTCTCTATCATTAAAATTTGAAATACCAAGTATTATATTTCCTATCTTTTGCTCATCTACCTCTACATAATCAGCTTTTAGACCAATTATTATGCTTGTCTTATTACTTCCAGCATGTTTATAAGGTATTATTCTAACTCTCCCTGAAGTTCTGTCATCTAAACTACATATAATTTCCTGAGCTTTTTTCATATCTATATCTTCATAGTTAATATTTAATAGATTTTCTGGAATCAATCCTTCTAATACACTTGATTTGACTATTATTACATCACTTTGACTTATTGGGTCTTTTAATAAATTTCCACTATCAACTAATGCCTTACAGCAAAAGCTTTTTTCTAATAAGTTTATATTTATGGTCTTCGTAAGCTCTTTGATGTATTTAAGCATCTTCAAGTCTTTGTAAATGTACTTTAATAGTTCACAACTTACATAAGTACATGCAATTAAAAAAGATATTTTTAAATGGCTTATTCCTGTAAAATAAATTACAAAATAAGTACTTCCAGAAATAAAAATATTTACTAAATAAAAAACTAATGCTACATGAGCATAATCTTTTTTGCTCTTAGTCCTAAATGAAATTAAAGTTATAATACTCATGATTATTATTTTAAATGGCACTGTAAATAGTATATCCATTGATGGGTATAAATAAGCAACAGAGTAGGCTCCTCCTAAACTAGCCCCCAGCAACTTATTTTTTCTAGGATTATATTTTTTAGTAAGAATAGAAGTACAACTTATAATAATATAATTTATTACTAGGTTTTCTATAACATAGTACTCAATATACACCATGTATCCCCCCTTAAAACCTTTAAACATATTATAAGATAGTATGTACAAAATTTTATGTCACTTTTGACAGTCGAATCCAAAACAAATTCTATTTAAAAATAACAATGATATATGTCTTATACTTTATGTCGTCAAAAGATATTTTTTTAGCATCAAAGAAATAGACTTTTTTGTAGAATTCAATATATCTAGGTAGAAGTTATTCAACTCTACCTTTGGAATATTTCCATAAAAAAAGACTATGCGACTTAATAATATAGCAAGTAAATCGTTTACTTGTATAAAATTAAATTGCATAGTCTATAAATCAAATATAAAATTAAATTATTGTGCTAACAATTCATTTGCATATTTTGCAGATTCATTTAGTGCTTGTTCTGGAGTTTTGTCTCCAGCTATCATCATTTGAAGTTGTTTCCATAAGTGTTCATATATTTCTACTCCATGAGGTCCAACTGTTAATGGTCTGTACATATTTTTATCTTTTGTTACCATTTCTTCAAATCTTGGATCTCCTTGATATTTTTCACCTTTAGCAACTGGTGCTCTTGGTATCTCTTTATGGAAAGCTTCCATTGAGTCTTTGCTTAACATATATTCAAGAAGTTTAAATCCAAGTTCTTTGTTTTTACACGCTGACATTAAAGTTAAATCATCTACTGAGGCAAAACTACCAACTGTTTTATCTTCTAATGAAGTTACATATCCCCAGTTTAAGTCTGGGAATGATTTATCAAAAGTACTTGTAGCAGCAGAAGACAGCATTATAGTAAATGCAGCTTTTCCTGGTCCAAATACACTTTCAACCATCTCATTACTGTCTTTTGATAAAGCATTATCTGGTATATATTTTTTCATATCATTTATAAAGTTTGCAGCTTTTAATCCTTCTTTATTGTTAAATTTAACTGATTTTAAATCATCATTATATATATCTCCACCAGCTTGCCATAGATATGGATACCAGTTCCAGTTCAAACTACCAAACACTTTAGAACCCCAACCTTGTGCAAGACCCCATTGGTCTATTTTTCCATCTCCATCAGTATCTTTTGTTGCTTTTTCACATATTCTTTTAAAATCTTCCCACGTTTTAGGAGGTTTTTCTCCCAATTTTTCTAGTATATCTTTATTATAGTATAATACACCTGGATTAGCAGCTTCTATAGGTAAACCGTAAATTCCACCCATCATTTTTGCATTATCTAAGTATAAATAATTATCTGAAGTTCCTGATTTTTCTAAATAAGGAGTTAAATCTTCAACTGCTCCCATTTCTATAAATTGAGGAAACATTTCTGCATACATATACCCTATATCTGGCCCCTCACCTGCACTGATTGCAGTAGCATATTTTTCTGCATAATTATCCCATGGTACTATTTGGAATTCAATTTCACAGTTATTTTCCTTTTCAAATTTCTCAAGTATTGGTTTCCATGCATCTGCATCATGATCTGTTAACGGTGCAGACCATACAACTAATTTTTCTTTGCCATCTTTGCCTTTAGATTCTTCTTTTTTTGTACATCCAGCAAGAAGTGATGTTGACAAAATAGCAACCATGGCTAAAGAAAGAATTTTTTTTAGCTTAATCATACTTAATCCCCTTTCAGACTTTAATTTCTCTTTTTCCTCAAATTTTTACAATTCAATTCAGGTTTAATATTACCAAATAAAAATGTCATTGTCTAATTATAAAAAACTATAACCATTTATATAACTATCATTTTTTTCTATACTCAGTAGAAAAAACTTTACTTTTTTATTTTTTTTGATATTAAAATATGTTAAAAAAAATAGGAGATTAAAGTACAAAAAATAAAAAGAAGTCTATTGACTTCTTTATAAGTTTACATATTATCTTCTTCTTCTTAAAAATGTAGGTATTTCCATGCTCTCATCATCATCTTCTTCTATTATACTTGCCTTTTTAGGAGCTTCTATCTTTTCTTCAACCACAATTTCTTCTTCTTCTATTTCTTTTACAACTTGTTTTACAGTTGTATTCAGAGAAGACCTTATACTTGATTTAGGCTTAGTATCCAAATCTAAAATCCCACCTTGTAAACCTTCAAATCCTGTTGCGATTACTGTAATCATTATTTCATCGCCTAAATCTTCTTTTATAGAAGCACCAAATATAACATTTGCTTCTGGGTCACAAGATTCCATAACTAAAGTAGATGCTTCATTAACTTCAAATAATCCTAAGTTAGGACCACCTGTAACATTAAGAAGTACTCCTTTTGCTCCTTGTATTGATGTTTCTAAAAGTGGTGATTGGATAGCTTGTCTAGCAGCATCTATAGCTCTAGTTTCTCCACTAGCACTACCTATACCCATATGAGCAAGACCTTTATCTTTCATTATAGTAGTAACATCTGCAAAGTCTAAGTTTATTAATCCTTCAACTGCTATAAGGTCAGAAATTGATTGTATACCTTGTTTTAACACATCGTCTGCAACTGCAAAAGCATCCAGCATTGAAGTATTCTTTTGTACTATTTGTAAAAGTCTATCATTTGGTATTGTTATAAGAGTATCTACCTTTGACTTAAGCTCAGCTATTCCACCTTCAGCATTTTTCATTCTTATCTTACCTTCAAATGCAAAAGGTTTTGT
Organism: Clostridioides sp. ES-W-0018-02; assembly: GCF_020658175.1. NCBI lineage: Bacteria > Bacillati > Bacillota > Clostridia > Peptostreptococcales > Peptostreptococcaceae > Clostridioides > Clostridioides sp. ES-W-0018-02. Next base: position 1,394,920 of record NZ_JACVVY010000001.1, read on the forward strand.
AACTACACCTACTGTGAGGATACCCATTTCTTTAGCTAGGCCTGCAACTACTGGGGCAGCTCCTGTACCAGTACCACCACCCATTCCAGCTGTAACAAATACCATATCAGCTCCTTGAAGTAGTTTTACTATTTCATCTTTACTTTCTTCTGCAGCTCTTTTTCCTACTTCTGGATTAGCTCCTGCACCAAGTCCTCTAGTTAATTTTTCTCCTATTTGAACTTTATATTCAGCCTTTGATGTATATAAAGCTTGTTTATCTGTATTTACTGATATAAATTCAACGCCTTTAAGTTGAGCTTCTACCATTCTATTGACAGCATTGTTTCCACCGCCACCTACACCTATTACTTTAATTTGTGCACATTCTTCTAATTCTACGTCAAAGTTTAGCATCATAAACCCCCTTATCTCATGATTCAAAGTTATCGTATGTATTAATTATATCATTTTCTTCTTTTATTTTGTTAACCTTTAAGTAACATATTCCACAAAAACGTAAATTTTCCTTTTTAATTTTCTTACTTATATTGTCAAATATTACTCTTTAAGTATAAAATATTTTATGTATATCTCAAAAGTTCTTTAATTTTTATGTTTTTTATTCATAATATTGGCAATGATATAACGTCTAATTATAGATAAATTATTAAATAGTCTCATCCCAAAAACTAATACTGCCACATAGTAAAGTGAAATTCCCAACTTTTCTCCTATATAAGTCAATAATATAGCCAAGATAGCATTACCTATGAAACCAGTAACAAAAATTACATTATCATAGTTATCTTCAAAACTGGATTTTATAGCTCCAAATATAGAATCCATTATTGCAAGAATAGCTACTGACATATATATCGAATAATCCATAGAATATGTAAATGGAATGTAGTAACCTACTACCACACCAAATGCCAATCCTCCTAAAATCCATATCATAAATCCTCACCTCTTTATTTTACTTTGAAACACAACTATATTACAATCCTTTTTATTAATTTTTTTTATTTTTTCTTTATTTTTTTGTATTTTTCGTTTTATTTTGCAAATAAATTCACTCTATTTCCATTATTTTCCTCTATTTTTATATTAATCCCATATATATCCTTTAGAGATTTAGCATATGATTCTGGAGAATTTATAGCTGCACTCAATAAATCTATATCTCCTATAGCTTTTATTATAAATGGTTGTCCATATGTAGTATCATTTACTGTAATAGTTGCTCCTGAACATTTTATCTTACTTGTTGACAATACTCTTTCTCCATTTATAGATATTGCTTTTGCACCTGCTTTTTTCAAATCATTTAAAACTCTTAGAATGTCAATATCATGTATAATCAGGTCGTTTGGATTTTGTCCATCTTTTAATTCTCTTTCACTATCCTTCATAGTAATAGTTATTCCTGGACCTGTGACAGCTGAATAACCACTTAACTCTTTAACTTCTTCAAGTTCTTTTTTCATCAATGTTTGAATAGATTCATTTCCATTATTTTCTGCTTGCTTATATTCATCTAAAGTCTTTTTGTTACTTTTAAGAGCTTCTTTTAGATTTTTTATTTCCTTATTTGTATTTTCTATCTCACTTTCAATATTTTTAGTCTGGCTCAATGTTATATACACTTTATTTGGGTTCAGTGATTTTATATAAGTTGATATGAAAATGCCTAATATGAATGCTCCTAATATAATCATTTTCTTTTTCATACTATTATTTCCTCTCTACTTTATCTGTATCACCATGTCCATTTATTTTTACATTATCTTCTTTAATTACTTTTACCTTTGCATTATAATACGTTTCTATTTCCCAGACAATACCATACTTTATATTGAGCGCAGAAGCTAATGTATCAGAATCACCAATTGCCTTTATTGTAATTGGCTCCTTTATAACAGTGTCATTCATATAAAGTTTATCTTCTTTCAAATACATATATGTATTTGAAACTACTCTTTGATTATTTATAGATATGGCACTTGCTTGTGCTGAATTTAATTTATTTATCATTGACAGTAATAAATCATAATTATATAGTATACTGTCATTTTTATCAAAGCTTCCTAAAGTTTTTGTAGAATTTATTTCAACTTCAATACCTTTTCCTTCTACATCTGTATATCCAGCTAAAGTTTCATATTTTTCTATTTCTGATTTAAGTATATCTTGCTCTCCTTTTTCACTTTTACCTCTATATGTCTCTATATCTTTTTTTACACTATTAATTTCTGATTGAAGATTTTCTTTTTCTTTTTTTAGAGATTTAAGTTCTTCTGTAAGTTGCTCGCCTCTCTTAAAAGTCGTCATTCCTCTATTTTCTATATTAATAATTTTTAGTTGTAAACTAACGAGAACTCCCAATACAATACTTCCTATAATTATACTCTTATTTATAAACCTTTTTTTCAAAATATCACTTCCTTACAATTGTCTATCCTTCTGGACTATATACAGCTAGCTTTCCATAATTTAGATTTATAGTCCCACCATTGGTATTTTTATTTTGCAGGTCAATCAAAATTTTATTTACCCTAGATATATTATAATCTAAGTTATCATCATTAGAAAGTAAGATTTTTATATTGCTTCTCGTAAGCATATCTACATTCCCTTCTTTTTTAAAGTTTACATAATTTATTTTTCTATAAATACCTTCTTCTTTTAAATAATTTAAAGTCTTAAATACACTCTCTTTAGTTTTATAATTTTTAAATTTTATTGATTTTGTATCATTAATACTATAATCTACTTCCACTATCAAATCATTTTTACTTTCATTAGTGCCTTTTAATTCCTCTAATAAGTTCCCTTTTTTATCTATATAACAATAGTTATCTTCATCCTTTAATACCGCAAAAATTTCTTTTTCTTTTAAGCTTATAATTATCTTATTTGGAAGTTTCCTTTTTATTTCTACATCTTCTATATACGGATTTTTCATAAGCTTACTTTTCATGTCTTTAAAATTGTATGCAAATATATTTTCATGTGAACTTACATTTAACGATTTCATTATATTTGACTTGGTGACTCTTTTATTTCCAATCACATCTATCCTATTTACATCAAATAAATCACTCCCTACAATAATACATATCCCAAAAGATAGCATAAGTATAAAAACTAAAACTATCATAACATTATTCGTATTTAGCTTCTTTCTCCTCTTCAAATACAATCAACCCCTTTGGTTAATAAATACACCTTTCGAGTTTATATTCCCTACAAAAAAAATATAATATTTAAAGTCAAATTTTCTCATTTTCTTACAAAACAATCTAATAAAACATTAAAAAAGAGGATTAAATTGATATTTCATCAAAATAAATATAAAATACTATATGTATTTTATAACTTAAAACTTATATACACATAAATAAACCCCTAATTTAGAATAATTTAGAAAATCTAATATATTATAAATTAGGGGTAAATATTTATTTATCGTTTCTTTATTCCTATTACTTTAGCCTGACCTTCTATACTTGGAGCTGCTTCTTTCTTTACTTCCTCAATAGCTTTTTCTTTTTTTGGTTTCTTAGCTGTTGATTTTTGTGTTGAGTTATATACCTTTATTATCTCATCATATATAAGGTCTATAGCCTCAGGTCTACCTATAGTTTTACTTGCATTTGCCATATCAACTAGAAGTTCTCTATCTCCTAAAAGTTTAAATACGGCTGTATTCAGGCTTTCTGGAGTTAAGTTTTTTTCCAAGATTGCAACCCCTGCCCCTTGCTTCTCTATACTCTTAGCATTGTACTCTTGATGATTTTCAGCAGTATATGCTTTAGGTATTATTATAGAAGGTTTGCCAAGAGCTGTTATTTCAGCTAATGAAATTGCTCCTGCACTACCTATAACTAAATCACTTGCTGCAAGTGCATTTGCCATATCTTCTAAATAAGGTACTACTTTTTGGTATGGTTTAAGATTTATATTACTGATACTTTCCATAAATTCTTCATAATAGCTTTTTCCTGTTGCAAATATAAAAGCTATATCTTCATTTACCATATTTTTAATGACAAGTCTCATTGCATCATTTATTTTTCTTGAACCTCCACTACCACCGTAGCAAAGTACCATTTTTTTCTCTTCACTTATTCCTAAATTTTTTCTTGCGATATTTTTTCTTGATAACAAAATTTCTTTTCTAACTGGATTTCCTGTAAAAACTAATTTTTCTTCTGCTGCCTCAGGGAATCTTTTATGTGAATCTTCAAAACTTGTAAGTACCTTTGTAACTGTTTTAGATAAAATCTTATTAGTTACCCCAGGAAAAGAATTTTGCTCATGTATTATAGCTGGTATTTTTCCCATAGACGCATTAAATAAAACAGGTCCACTGACATATCCACCAGTTCCTATGACTACATCTGGCTTAAATTTTTTAACAATTTTTCTTGATTGTTCCAATCCTTTAAAAAGCTTAAAAACTCTTTTTACATTATCGAAGTCTATTTTTCTCTTAAATCCTTGTACTGTTACAGTTTTCAATTCAAATCCATACTTAGGAACTATTTCTGATTCTATTCCTTTTTCCGTCCCAACAAACATTATCTCGGCGTCTGGATGTTCATCTCTTATTTTGTTAGCAATAGCTATAGCTGGATATACGTGTCCTCCAGTTCCACCGCCTGATAATAAAACTTTCATCAAATCATCATCTCCTGTTAATTAATTTTGACATGCTTTGAGATGTTCAACACTATACCTACAGCCCCCATAAAGATGGTGAGTGAGGTACCTCCATAACTTATAAATGGTAGTGCTACACCTGTAGCTGGCATTGATGATGTTGCAACTGCTATATTTAAAGCTGCTTGTATTCCAATTTGTGCCCCTATACCTATGACAACCATACAAGCAAATACATTAGAAGTCTTCAAAGCTATTCTTACACATCTGTAGACTAAGGCTACAAATAGCATTATAACTATTATACAACCAATTAATCCTAACTCTTCTCCTATTATAGCAAATATAAAGTCATTTTGTGGCTCTGGTATATAAAAATACTTTTGCTTACTCTTTCCTAAGCCTAAACCAAACAGTCCTCCTGAACCTAATGCATATAAACCTTGTATTACCTGATACCCCTTACCAAGTGGGTCTTGAAATGGGTCTAAAAAAGATGTAACACGACTAAGTCTATACGGTTCAGCAATTACTAATGCAGCAAATAAAGCAGCCCCACTTCCTATCATAGCAAATACAATTTTCATATCCATTCCAGCAACAAATATCATTACAAATGTAACTAGAATTACAGTACCTGCTGTTGACAAATTTGGTTGAAGTATTATCAACGCAAAAAATATTCCTGGAACTACGAGAAGTGGTACAACACCTTTTGTCAAAGATTTTATTTTATCATAATTTTTCTCAATCAATTTTGCAGTTAATATTATTGTAGCAAACTTTGCAATTTCTGCAGGCTGAAATGTTAAAGCACCTATCCCTAACCATCTTTTTGCTCCGTTTGCTTCTATTCCCAAAGGAGTTAAAACCAACAATAATAATACTACTGCTATAGCTCCAATTGCTGTAGCATTTTTCTTCCAAAAATTATAGTCTATTCTAGATGTAATAATCATAACTATAAATCCTAGTATAGCATATATTACATTTTTCTTTAGAAAATAGTATGCATCATTGTGTTTAAATGAAGATTGTATAAAACTTGCACTAAACACCATAACTATTCCTACAAATACTAAAAGCATAGTAGTATAAAATACTACTCCATCAAATTCAGTCTTCATCCTTATGTCAATTTGTTTTTTCAAATTTTCTTTAGGCATCCAACTAATCTACCTCCATTCTTCCATCTAAGTAAGTTTAGAGGTAAGAGATTATTTTAAATTGTTTACATTATCTTTGAAGTCTTTTCCTCTTACTTCAAAACTTTCATACATATCCCAACTTGCACAAGCTGGTGAAAGAAGCACTATATCTCCATTTTTTGAAATCTCATGAGAAGTCTTAACTGCTTCCTCCATATCTTTTACTATATGTATGTCATTAAATCCTTTATTTTTAGCACAATTTTCTATCTTTGGTGCAGTTTCTCCTAATAAGATTAATGATTTAACATATGATTTTGCAATTTCAAGAAGTTCATCAAAGTTGCTTCCCTTATCCATTCCTCCTGCTATAAGCACTATTGGTCTATTATAAGACTGTACAGCTTTTATAGTAGAATCTGGATTAGTTCCCTTTGAGTCATTTACATATATTACATTATCTAAGTTTCTTACAAACTCTTGTCTGTGTTCAACTCCTTTAAATGTCATCAATACATCTTTTATTACTTCTAAATCTACTTTACAAACATATGCTATTGCTATTGCTGCCATACAATTTTCTAAATTATGGCCTCCAGGCAAACTTACATCATCTTTATTTAGAAACTTAATCTTATCCTCTATATCTATTATTATGTCATTATTTTCTAAATATACTCCTCCATTTACTCTATGAGTTCTTGAAAAGTAAATTACTTTGGCATTACATTTATCAGCTAGGCCTCTCACTATTTCATCATCATAATTTAATATACAAAAATCTTCATCATTTTGATTCATAAATATTTTTGATTTAGCTTCTATGTACTTTTCCATAGTATGATGTCTATTTAAATGATCTTCTGTAATATTTAATATTGCACTTACTTTAGGTCTAAATTCATCCACACTTTCAAGTTGGAAACTACTCAGTTCAGTTACAAGTATAGATTCTTCATTTGAAGTTTCTATAGTATCTATTACAGGATTCCCTATATTACCAACTACATATGTATCTTTTTTGGCACTTGAAAAAATTTCTCCTACTAAGCTAGTTGTAGTTGTCTTACCATTTGTACCTGTAATCCCTATAAAAGTTGGATTATTTGACAATTTAAAAGCTAATTCTACCTCACCAATTATATACTTGCCTGAATTTTTTAGCTTCAAAATAAATGGCAAGTCTAATGGTACTCCTGGAGATACTACAACCATATCTACATCGTCTACAGCCTCTGGATGGCATCCTAATATGTATTCTATGTCATTTATAGATTTTAATTCATCAAGTATGTTTTTTAATTTATTTTCATCTTTAATATCATTTACAATTATACTTGCTCCTAATTTATCTAAATGTTTAATTGTAGATATACCAGTTTTTGCAAGCCCTACTAATAAAACTTTTTTTCCATTTAAGTCCATTTTTTATTCCCCCTAGGCCTAAAATACTGCTATTATACTTATCCAAGCTAAAACAACTGTAATAATCCAAAAAACAAATACAACTCTTGTTTCTGGCCAACCACATTGTTCAAAATGATGGTGTATTGGAGCCATCTTAAAGAATCTCTTTCTAGTTACTTTAAAATATCCAACTTGAATTAAAACTGATAGAGCTTCTGCAAAATAAATGCCTCCAATTATAGGTATTATAAGCACTGAATTAGTTAAAACTGAAAATGCTACAACCGCACCACCTAATGCCATTGAACCTGTATCTCCCATAAACACTCTAGCTGGATATGAATTAAATCCTAAAAAGCCTAGACATGCTCCAACAGTTGCTGCTGCTAAAACTGCAACTTCTGTATTGCCTGCAACTGAACTTGCAAACAACATAAAAAATACAGAAACAACTAAAGTCACTCCTGATGCTAGACCATCTAGACCATCAGTTAAATTTACAGCATTTACTATTGCTACTATTATAAACATCATTATTGGTATATATAGTATTCCAACATTTATTACAAAATCTGTAAATGGTATCATAAGTTGCGAAGCACTTGATGACGATGTATACTGATAAAAAGCAACATAAAAAGATAATGCAACTTGAAGGATTATTTTTTGATATGCTTTTAGTCCAAGTGACCTTTTTAGCTTTATTTTTATAAAGTCATCTAAAAAACCAATAAAACCAAAACCAGCAATACATATAAGACCTACTGCCATGTCATGACTAACTTTTACTCTTGTAAGTCCAGTTATTAGAATTGCAACAATCATTATAATTCCACCCATAGTAGGTGTTCCATTCTTAGCTAGATGTGTTTGAGGTCCATCATCTCTAACTGTCTGACCAAATTTAAATTTCCTAAGCATTGGTATAAATATTGGTCCTATTATAATTACTATCAAAAACGCAATCAATGCGGTGTACGTAAGCTCTGTTATTCCTAACATCATAAAACTCCTCTCCCTTGTCAATCAACTCATTAGTTTAAGCTTATTTATTTAGATATTCAACTATTTTTTCTAATTTCATGCCTCTTGAGCCTTTCACTAAAATAGTGTCTCCTGTTTTTATTAATTCATCTAATCGATTAAATACATCGTCTCTATTTTTAAAGTGATATATATTGGATGAATCGAATCCTAATCGTTTTGCTTCGTCTCCAATAAACACTGAGTTTTCACCTATAGTTATTATGATATCAGTATTATTCATAGATGATTTTCCAACTAATCTATGACCATACTCTGAAATTTCACCCATCTCAAGCATATCTCCAAGTATTGCTACTTTTCTACCTTTATATCTACCAAGTATTTTCAAGGCTGCTTCCATAGAATCTGGACTGGCATTATATGAGTCATTAATTATTGTTAATCTTTCATTTTTTATTATATCTAATCTCATTTTTGTCCCTTTGAAGTTTTTTAAACCTGTTTTTATACAATCCAAAGAAATATTTAAACTCATGCCAACTAATATCGCCGACATAGCATTATATATATTATGCTCTCCTATTGTTGGTATAAATATTTCCTCTTTTTTTCCATTTATGACACACGTAAATGTCAAACTATCTTCTTCCATAGTATAATCTTCACAATAAATGTCATTATCTTTCTTAAATCCAAATGTTTTTAACTTATATACATGCTCTTTTTCTTTTAATGTAGATAAAAATTTATCATCGCCATTTACAATCAAAGTATTTGTATCATCAAAATTTGAAGCAATCTCCAGCTTTGCCTTTAAAATCCCTTCCTGTGAACCTAGGTTTTCTATGTGTGACAATCCTATATTTGATATAACTGCAATTTTAGGATTTACTATGTCCACCAAATACTTTATTTCATTAAATCCAGACATTCCCATTTCTATTACAGCACACTCATGTTCTTTATTTAAATTAAACAAAGTCAAAGGAACCCCAAAATGATTATTTAGGTTCTTTTCATTTTTCAAGATGTTTAATTTTGCAGAAATAGCTGCATATATCATATCTCTAGTAGTTGTTTTTCCTACACTACCTGTAACACCTATAAATGGAATGTCAAATTTTTCTTTATAATATCTGGAAATATTTCCTAGAGCCAAAGTTGTATCTTTTACCTCTATTAAATTTATATCCGAACTTTCTAATTTTATTCCATTACTTTCATTTTTTATAAAAGTTTTGCATCCACTATCATATGCAGACTTTATAAAGGTATGCCCATCTAAATTTTCTCCAACTATGGCTACAAATGCATTTTGTGCATTTGCTTCCCTGCTATCTATAACTATATCACTTACACAGTCATTATAATCTCCATATATTAACTTTCCATTAGTTGCAAGTACTAACTCCTTTATTGTTAAGCACTCCATTCTCAAACTCCTCCTTATAAAACATTAGCTATATTATCTTAGCAACAAAAGGCAATGTATACCGTTACATATACATTGCCTACGATAACTCTTAACTTTATAATTATATACTATATTTCTGTTTTTTTGAAGATGTTTATGGATATATGTTAATTATCTGTTACTTTTTAGTTTTCAAAATATAGTGTTATACTTGAATCTTCATTAACTTTTATTCCAGGTTTTGGAAAAACATCCTTTACTTTTGTATCCTTTGGAATTTCTATATCTGTATCTAAATTTGGTTTTAACTTCGCATCTTCTAATGCTTTCACTGCATCCCCAATTTTTAAATTTCTTACATCTGGTACTTTGACTTGTTTCTTTTCATATTCAGCTTTTTCTTCTTCTTTATATACTGGTTTGACCCCTAAATATTTTAGAGAATCATTCATTATTTCTTTTACTATAGGTCCTGCTGTAGTACTACCAAATGCACTTACTCCTGTTGGCTCATCAACAATAGCAAGAACTACAATTTGTGGGTCATCACAAGGTGCTATTCCCACGAATGAACATATATATTTTCCTTGAGCATATTTACCATCTATAACCTTTTGAGCTGTACCTGTTTTCCCACCTAGTCTATATCCTGGTATATATGCAATTTTTCCTCCACCATCAGTTACAACTGACTCTGCAATTTCTAACATTTTTTTAGATGTTTCTTTAGATATAACATTTCTTACTTTTTTTGGTTTTACTGTCTCAGTTATATTACCTTTGTTATCAGTATAAGATTTTACTACTCTTGGTTGCATTAAATCTCCACCATTTGCTATTGATGATATAGCTGTTATAAGTTGTATTGGAGTTACTGATATTGATTGACCAAATGATATTGTAGCTAACTCAACTGGACCTACATTTTTTTCATTATACAATATTCCTTTAGCTTCTCCTGGTAAATCTATACCTGTCTTATTCATAAGACCAAAAGATTCTATATAATCATACATTTTACCAACACCTAATCTACTTCCTAATTCAACAAACACAGGGTTACAAGAATTTTGTACTGCTTGTTTAAACTCTTGTGTTCCATGAGGTCTATAGTGTCTCCAACATTTAATCTTTCTTCCTCCTACAGTTACACTACCTGTACATGTGAATTTCTCACCATCTTTTATTACTCCTTCTTCAAGAGCACTGGAAGATGTAATAAGTTTAAATGTAGAACCTGGTTCATATGTATCACTTACTGCTGGATTTCTCCACATTTGATAATAACCCTTTATTTTGTCTTTATCGCTATATTTTTCAAGTTCTTCTTGATAATATGGATATATTGGTGTTCTTGAGTCGTTAGGGTCATAATCTGGTTTTGATGCTAGAGCAAGTATATCGCCAGTTTTAGGATTCATTGCTATTGCAGTGACTTTCTTTGCATTATTTATTTCATAAGCCTTTTGTACTGCTTTTTCAGTATAATGTTGGATTACTTCATCTATAGACAATACAAGACCATTCCCCTGAACAGGTTCATAATATTTTTCCATACCTTGTGGAATTTCTCTACCTGAAGCATCAGTACTTACTATTAATTTTCCAGCTTTTCCTTTTAATTTTTTATCATATTGCATCTCTATACCAGATATCCCTGTTGCATCTGAGGAAGTATGACCTATTACATATGGTGCAAAATTTCCATAAGGATAATATCTTTGATTGTCTTCTGCTACCCATATTCCACCTAATTTAGCATCTCTTATTTTACTTGCCTTATCATCATCTATCCATCTTTTGACCTTTACAAGAGCCATATTTTTTTTGCTTATTAAAGCATAAATATCTTTATAATCTTCATCCAAAATTTCAGCCACTTTTTCAGCCGCTTCTTTTTTATCTTCAACTTCTACAGGTTTGCACCAAACTGTATATTTAGTTACACTTACTGCCAATTCTTTCATGTTTCTATCATATATAGTTCCTCTTTTAGGCTCTATAGGTATATCTCTTGTTTGTTGTTCTAATGCTTTTGTACTCAACCAATTACCTTTCATAAGTTGTAGGTATCCAGTCCTAATAACAAGGCAAAAAAACAGTGCACATGCTAAAACAAGAACAAGTACCAGTCTTTTTTTGCTTATCCTTTTTACTTTTCTCAAACCTATTCCCCCTAGTTATCCACATTTATATACTTTATTTGTCCATCTTTTGGATAGTCCATATTGAGCAATTCCTTTGCTTTTAACTCAATTTCTTTTATTGATGTTTTTTCAGTTTCTTTTGCCTTTAGTTCCTCTAGTACTATCTCTTTTTTTCTTAAATCCTTTTGTAAATAATGAATATCATATTTCATTTCTGAAATTTTTGAATAACCACATAGATTCAATATTATTACTACGAAAGTTGTAATCAATAAAATACATTTAGCCCCTATTTTTTTATTAATTCTCTTTTTATAATTATTCTTTTTTTTATTTTTATATTCATTTAGATTATGTATTTTATAATTTTTTTTCAAATTATCACCCCGATAATATAGATTTTTAGATTTTCCTCTATACTATATTTGTTATTAATCATATCTCTTCCTTTAAAATTTCATCGCTAAATTAATACACTGTTACACAATCTATTTGTAATTTTTTCTATACACAACAAAAAATCTATAGATTCACTAATTCTTGAATTCGAACCTATAGATTTTACACTAATTTTTATTTATTTTTATCACTATATATTTTCTTTAACATATAAATCAATACACTTAAAGCAAATAATATTAAAAGTCCTGTCATCATGACTTTAGCTCCACCAGTCAACATACCACCAACATAAGAATATACAATGGTTGCTGGTAATTGTCCTACTCCAGTAGCTATAAAGAAAGATATAAAACTCATGGATGTTAGACCTGCTGCATAGCTCACAAGGTCAAAAGATATAAAAGGAAGCAATCTTGCAATTAAAATCGTATGTTTTCCATACTTATCAAAAAAAACATCTATACTTTCTAGTGCAAATTTGCTTGTAAGTTTTACAACTACATCTCTACCTAAAAATCTTCCAATTACAAAACAAATTGCAGCACCTGCCATTGCACTAATCCATGACAGTATAGCACCATTTACCCATCCAAATAAGGCTGCATTTGCAAAAGTAATTAAAAATGCAGGAAGAGGTGCAGCTATTGATTGTAATATCATAAGTGCAAATGATATTATCGGTGCCCAAACTCCAAATGATAATATGTACTCCTTAATTGCATCTAGATTTAACATACTCAGATAAAATATCATCTGATTTACCATTTTTTTAACAGGAGGTATAAAAAAGTAAATACCAAATACCCCCAATATAATACAAATTTTTATTAATAATTTTTTATGCTTATTCTCTATTTTTCTCCACTCCTAATATCTACTTTAGTTATATTATAACAGAAAATATTTTTCTATATTGTCGATTATATCATAGTTGTTTTCTATTCTAATAAAAACTATAATAGGTTTTAACTATAATTAAGAAGTTTATTATTTTATTACATCGCTAGTCCTTACTCTCAAACTATATAAATTATATTTTTTCCGCTACTCTCAATTTAGCACTTCTTGAACGTGGATTTACTTCTATTTCTTCAGCACTAGGTAATATTGGTTTTCTAGTTATTATTTTTACTTCAGATTCTTTATCACATTGACATATTGGTAAATGCTGTGGGCATATACAATCTGATGCGAGATATTTAAATGCATTCTTTACTATTCTATCTTCTAACGAATGAAATGTTATTATACAAATTCTACCATCTTCATTCATTATAGAAGAAGCATCATTTATCATTTTTGTAATTACTCCAAGTTCATTATTTACTTCTATTCGTATAGCTTGAAAAGTCCTTTTAGCTGGATGAGGCCCATCTATTCTAGCTTTTTTAGGAATAGCTTTTTTAATTATATCAACCAATTCACCTGTAGTTTCTATTGGTTTGTTCACTCTTTCCTCAACTATAAATTTAGCTATACGTTTAGCCCAGTTATCTTCACCATAATCTTTAATTATCTTAGCTAGCTCATCTTCTGCATAAGTGTTTACAACATCATATGCTGAAAATTCACACCTAACATCCATCCTCATATCAAGTGGTGCATCTTGCATATAAGAAAATCCTCTCTCAGCTTCATCAAGTTGATGAGAGGAAACTCCTAAATCTGCTAATACACCATCTATCTTATAAACTCCGATTTTTTCCAATTCTTCTTTTATATTTTCAAAATTGCTATGAACAAATTTTACTCTGCTTTCATATTCACTTAATCTTTCTCTTGCTGTATTTATAGCATTTTTATCTTGGTCAAACCCTATAAATAATCCTTTATCTGATAATTTTTTTACTATTTCTTTGGAATGTCCTGCACCACCCATAGTACAGTCAACATATACTCCATCTGGTTTTATCTTTAAATTTTCTATACATTCATTTAAAAGAACTGATACATGATGAAATTCCATAACTACCTCCTTCAAACTTAATATTTAAATTATTCTTCAATACTGTTGCTTTTATTTCTCTTTGATAAATAAATATGTGCTATTATACCACCAATAACACCAACTAAACTTATCACTTGAGCCATTCTAAGTGGTCCTAACATTAAACTATCTGTTCTTAGTCCTTCTATAAAAAATCTTCCTATTGAATAAAGGGTTATATAAGTCACTATAACTTGTCCTTCGTATTTTTTATTTTTTCTAAACAATAATAAAACTATAAATATTCCAAAATCCCATATAGACTCATATAGAAAAGTTGGATGAACCTTTACTCCATCAACCATTATTCCCCATGGTAAATTAGTTGTACCTCCATGAGCTTCTCCGTTAATAAAGTTCCCCCATCTTCCTATAGCTTGTGCTAAAGGCATTCCAAGTATGACAGTATCAGCCATTTTTAAGAAATTAATATTTTTAAACTTAGTGTATATATAGCCAGCTAAGATTCCACCTATTAACCCTCCATGTATAGCAAGTCCGCCACCTCTGAAATTAAGTATTTGAAATAGATTTTGAGCATAATAACTCCAATTAAATATAACATAATATATTCTTGCACATATTAATCCAACAGGAATTGCTATGATAGCTATATTTAATACATCATCTTCTTTAAGCCCAACTCTTTTCGACTCTTTTATTGCTATTAAAGTTCCCAAAATCATGCCACTAGCCATAAGTATTCCATACCACATTATGTCTATCCCAAACAGTGTAAATGCGACTCTATCCATAACTCCACCTCTTTATCTTAATTAAAATATTTCCAAAGCAATACACCATGTTTACAATTAATTGTAATTATACTAAATTATGATAACATATTAATGTTAATTCTACAAAACATATTGATGTTGATTCTACAAATACTTAAAATATATTATACATGCTGTCTCAACAAAATTATGCATAAATTATTTACAAGCAAAGAAATTGGTGTATATTATACACCAATCTCTCTACAAATTTTTATTAATAATATTTAATTTTTACTAACTTAATTTGTATAAGTATATTCAACAAAATCACTTGCTACCTAAATAAAACAAGTATCAAAATTAACTATTTGGCCTTTAGCTACTTATTTGTAATATTCAAACGTTCTACTTAGGTTCTACAATAGAAATAACACAATACTCCTCTTTAAAGTGTTCTTTTAATCTCTCTTCAACTTCCTCAAAAGCAACATCCTTAATAATATCTAAATAATCCAATATATTTATATCTTTAAAGATATAAGATATAAAACTATTTCCTATAAAGTTTATAGAATCAAAACATTTAATAAATGAACCAATTTTTTTCTTTTTAGTTCTTTCAAACTCCTCTTTAGATAATCCTTCTTTTTTAGCTCTTTCTATATATTCAAGAATTATCTCTTTTACTTTTTTAGGTTCCTTAGAATCTCCAGCAATTACGCTAAAAGCATAGTCTACTTGAGATGAAAATCCAGCTCCAAAATTTTCATTTATTAGACCTTGCATATACAAATCTTCATAAAGTTTACTGCCCTTTTTAAATAACATACCTATAAGGATATCAGTTACAATTTCTTTACGTAAAAGTTCTTTTCCTTTTACACCTACATTATTATCTTTAAAACCTATGTTAAACATAGGTATAGATATAGGAAACTTTTCTATAACTTCTTTTTCCTTTACAGTTGCTGGTTCTTCAGGATAAAATCTTTCTATATTCTTAGAAAGTTTATCCACATCATAATTGTTTGCTTTTTTAGTTACATCTATTACCTTTTCTACATCCAAATCACCTACAACAAACAAAGCCATATTTCCTGGATTATAGAAAGTATTGTAACACTTATATAGTTCTTCCTTAGTTATCTTATATATACTATCTACTGTACCAGCTATATCAATTCTAGCAGGATAATTTACATACATAGCCTTTAGACAATTAAAATACACATTCCAGTCTGGATCATCATTGTACATTTTTATCTCTTGTGCTATTATACCTTTTTCCTTTTCAACATTTTCATCTGTAAAATAAGGTGTTTGAACATAATCAATTAAGTGCTCTAAACTTTCATAAAAATTTTCCGTAGCTGAAAATAAGTATGCTGTCATTGTAAAGTTAGTAAATGCATTTGCACTTACACCTAATTTAGAAAATTTTTCAAAAGCATCTCCTCCATCAGGTTGTTCAAACATCTTATGTTCTAAAAAATGTGCAATTCCTTCATTTACTCTAATCTTTTTATCTTCTCCTATTGGAATAAATTCTAAGTCATTTGAACCATAATTAGTAGCTAAAATAGCATATTTTTTTGTAAAGCCTCTCTTTGGCATAAAATATACATCTAAGCCATTTTGTAATTTTTCATAATAAACTTCTTCTCTTAATATATCATTAACTATTTTTTCCATAGACATCTCCTCCATTAATTTCTTAAAAAGTATACAATATCAAGTTCTATATCTTTTACAGCCTCAATTATATCTTTTTTAGTAACTTTCTCTATGCTAGATATTATGTCTTCTACTTCAGAATTTGTCTTTGCCATAGACTGAGAAAAAGCAAAATCAGACATTCCACCTATATTATCTGTTATAGATTTCATAGAGTTAACTAAAGCAAGCTTACTATTTTCTAACTCTTCATCAGATATATCTCCTGCTTTTAAACTTTCTAATTGTTCTTTTATTAATTTTACAGCTTTATCATAATCTTTAGTTTCTATTCCAGATGATATAAGCATAATACTTTTATACTTCTCTATTGAAGAGAAAATATAATAGCATAAGCTTTCCTTTTCTCTTACATTCACAAATAGTTTAGAGTGTGGACCACCACCTAATACATTACTTCCGACCACAAGGGCATAATATTTATCATTATCTACATAATCTACATTTGCTCTATACCCCATAACTAATTTACCTTGAGTTATTTCCATTTTTTCGTCTATTACTTTTACTTCATCTACATGTTTTATGAAATCTTCTTTTGGTATATCTATAATATCTTCTCTTTCGAATTTTAAATTTTTACTTATTATGTCTACAACCTTATCTTCATCAAAATTACCTTCTACAACTATGTCTATTGGAGATGTTTTAAGTATATTTCTATAATGCTCATATAGCTCTTTTGAAGTTATGTTATCTATTTCATCTTCGTAACCAAACTCACTTATACTGTATCTTTCATTTCCACACATAGCTTCTATACATTTATCTTGTGCATATTCTTTTTTATCATTTATTATTGATTGTATCTTATCTCTTAAATTTTCTTTTTCAATATTTAAATATTCTTCTTTAAATCCACCATCTACAACAAGTGTATTATTTATTACTTCATTAAAAAATTCTACTACTTCTTCAAATATATTTTCATCTAAATACTTTTCACTTATATTAATTATTTTAAAACTTAGTACTTGACGCTCTCCACGTTTTACAGCATCAGCTCCCATAGACGAACCATATAAATCATCTAGTTTATTGGATATTGCTCTGGCACTAGGATATTTTTCACTTCCACTTGCTATTATTGATGGTATCAAAGCATTTTTTGTAGTTTCTTTTTTATCCAACAATCTCTGAACATACAAACTTATAAGATTTGATTTAAACTTTTCTGTTTTTATCAAAGTCAAATTAATATTATTACCTAAATTTATTATTTTCTTAGTATTAACCATATGTACCTCCTATTTTTTATTTAAACATCAATTTTAAAATTGAAATTTATTCATTTTTTGATTGTATATACTTATATATAAAAACCTTCTATTTAATTATATCCTTTTTATTATTTTCTAAAAGTAATATTTTTATTTAAATTTAAATAAAAAGTTATTTAGAGCAGTCTGCTTTAAAGTCTAGTTTACAAGCTTCATATATATGATGTATAATCAATATGTATGTCTATAATTAAAACAATTTTACAATCCCATAGATTGATTGTTTAAAGTTATATAAAGAATATAAAAAGAATAAGAGAGAGGACGATTAATATGAAATTAGGTATAGTTGGTTTACCAAATGTAGGTAAAAGCACACTATTTAACGCAATAACTCAAGCAGGCGCAGAATCTGCAAATTACCCTTTTTGTACAATAGACCCAAACGTTGGAGTTGTATCTGTTCCAGATGAAAGATTAGATAAACTAAAAGAATTGTACAACTCTGAAAAAATAGTTCCTACTGCTATAGAATTTTGTGACATAGCTGGTTTAGTTAGAGGTGCTTCTAAAGGAGAAGGCTTAGGAAATAAATTTTTATCACATATAAGAGAAGTTGATGCAATCGTACATGTTGTCAGATGTTTTGAAGATGAAAATGTTATACATGTAGATGGTTCTGTTGAACCACTTCGCGATATAGAAACTATAAATTTAGAATTAATTTTCTCTGATATAGAGATTCTTGAAAGAAGAATTCATAAAACTCAAAAAGCCGCTAAAGCTGATAAAACTTTAGTTTCTGAGCTTGATTTGTTAAATTCAATCATGGCTACTTTAGAAAATAGTAAGTGTGTAAGAACTATGCAATTTACAGAAGATGAACAAAGCTTTGTAAATTCATTAGATTTACTTACATCTAAACCTGTAATATACGCTGCAAATGTATCAGAAGATGATCTGGCAGATGATGGAGAAAGTAATAAGTATGTTCAACAAGTTAAAGTATTTGCAGAAACAGAAGATGCTGAAGTTGTTGTTGTATGTGCACAAATAGAAGCAGAAATTTCTGAACTTGATTCTGCTGAAGAAAAGAAAGAATTTTTAGAAACATTAGGGCTTGAACAATCAGGGCTTGATAAACTTATAAAATCATCTTATGCCTTACTTGGTCTAATTTCATTCTTAACAGCTGGTCCAAAAGAAGTCAGAGCATGGACTATAAAGATTGGAAGTAAAGCACCTCAAGCAGGAGGAAAGATACATTCTGACATAGAAAGAGGATTTATCAGGGCTGAAACAATTGCTTTTAATGATTTAGTTGAACATGGTACTATGGCAGCTGCAAAAGAAAAAGGATTAGTTAAATTAGAAGGTAAAGAATACATAGTTAAAGATGGAGACGTAATATTATTTAGATTTAATGTTTAAAATGCTTATTTATCTACAATCTTAACTATTGTATTACAATAAAAAAATTAGAATAATAGAAACTTCTATTATATTATAATAGCTATTTAGATTTTATAAAAAAGAGAGTTTTTCTAAATGATTTTTGAAAATCATAATAGAAGCTCTCTTTTTTAATTAAAGGTTTGTGGTTTTTAAAAACTATATAGTATTCCCACAGAAATTATGATTGTCAACAATGACAGTACTTTACTGTAATCCCAAATACGCTTTCCACCAAAACAAGCTTTCTTTCATCATTTACCATTTCCCTAATTGTTATATTACTCAAAAACTTTCCTCCCTCAAGTACTTACATAATTGCTGATATTCTTATATTCACAAACTGCTACACTCAAATTAAAAACTTCTAGTCATAGAAAAATTATATCTCTTTTAGAAAATATTATATGCTCCATATAATGTAAAGTAATACTCTAAACCTAATTCATATTTTTATACCAAAGTATTTTTACATAAATAAAGTGAACTTTGACTATACAAAGTTCACTCTTCTTACAAATCTTTATTTCATTTTGTACTAAGTTTTTTAATTTGTACTCATACCTTCAATATCATTCCTATTTAATATCAACTTTTCGTATTCTTCTATTGGCATTGGTTTTGCAAATAAAAATCCTTGAGCCATATCACATCCTATAAATCTTAAAAACTCTGCTTGCTCTAAGGTTTCAACTCCCTCTGAAACAACTTTTATATCAAGTTGCTTTGCCATCTGAACAATGCTTGAAACCACAATTTGACTCTTTTTTGTATCTTCTACTGTTATAAAAAATTGTCTATCTAATTTCAATACATCAATTGGCATATCTTTAAGCATATTTAAAGAAGAATAACCTGAACCAAAGTCATCCATAGATATTTTAAATCCTACAGATTTTAAATTCTGCATTATTTTAAATAACATTTTTGTATTATCAAATATTGCACTCTCTGTTAGTTCAATTTCAATTAAATTTGGTTCAATATCATATTCTTTTGCAATGTTTTCAAACTTTTCTATAAAGTCTGGATTTTCAAGATGTACTCTTGATAAATTTACTGATATAGGAAATCTAGGTAAGCCTTCATTTTCCCAACGTTTAAAGTTTTTACAAACTTGAATAAATACAAACATATCCAATTCTGTTATAAAACCATTCTTTTCAAAAATAGGAATAAACACACCTGGACTTATTAATCCCTTTTGGGGATGTTGCCAACGTACAAGAGCTTCAGAACCTACTATTTTACCTGTAGATAATTCAATTTTAGGTTGCAAATACACCTTAAATTGTTCATTTTTTAAAGCATCGTGCATCTCTTGCTCAATATCACGTTCTTCTATAAGAGTTTCCTTTAAATTCTCAGCATAAATCTCATACACTTTTAAGTATTTTCTTTTTACTGTAGTCTTTGCAATCATAGCCTTATCAAGACAAGTAGATATATTTGTTTCTCCCTCTTCAATAAAATACACTCCTATAGATGGTATCAGATTAAGTTCTACATCTAAGCTAGTTTTTATCATAGATAATTTTTTACGCATAATTTCACATATCTCTATAACTGATTCTTTATCCTTCTTTTTTTCAAATATTATAGCAAAATTATCATTTGAAATTCTTGAAAATACAGACTCTTCTTTAAACATATTTTCAATCATCTCTGCAATTTTTCTTAATACTCTATCTCCCTCTTCATATCCAAATCTATCATTTACTAACTTAAATTTATCTATATCAAAATAAATTAAAACTAGATTCTTTTTCTCATGAGTGGATAAAAATTTACCACCTTCCAGATTAAATTTATTTGAATTTCCAATTCCTGTAATACTGTCTTTAAACGCAAATTCTTCTAACCTTTCCTTACTCTTTTTTTGCATAATCAAGATATAAATTATTAATGATGTAAATATCACAATTAAAACTATACATGCTGATAGTGTAAGTTTTATAATAGCATATGATTTTTCAGATACAGCAGTTCTAGGAACTTCAGAAAAAAGATACCAATCATTAATTCCTATTGGAGCATAACTTAAATAATATCCTTTTCCAGACATATTATAACTTAATGAACCTGATTTAGAATTTTTTATATTTAACTTCATATCATTAAGAGTAGATTTTGATAAGGCATTACTTTTATTTATATATGAAAATAAATTTTCCATATTAGAGTTTGCGTTTTTGCTACTTGGATTTAAAACAATATCACCATTACTATTAGCTATATAAGAATATCCTTTTCCATTAAAAGTTGGTACAGAGAGTATCTTTTCATATAACTTTGTACTATGTGTAGCAAATATAACACCAATAATCTTGTTCCCCTTATAAATTGGTACAGAGTACACATTAATGTCTTTATGATCTTTTATTACATCTTTTAACTTACCTGTTATGACTACTTCTCCTTGCATTGACTTGGAAAAATAATCTCTCTTAGAAAAATCTTCTACATAACCATCTGTAGTATATGCCATACCATCTGGTAGAATAACACCCATTCTTTTAAATGAACTATTTACAGATTCTCTTTTAAGTATTGAAATAATATTGTCCAATTCAAAAGATTCTTCTCCTTCAATATATATTGAAATTGATTGTAACAATTTTATATCGCCATTAATTTGTTTTTTTAACACATTGACACTTTGATTTGCTATTTCTGAAAGATATTGATTCGTTTCCTCACCTAGTGTCTTATTCAACTTTGAACCATAAATCAAACAGGAAATTGTAACTACTAAGATACTTATGATAGCAATTATGGACAAACCCTGCCTATTATTTTTTGCATCACCCAACATCACGCTTCCTGCCTTTCTGGAATCTATATGTATACAATTATTATTTTATATCAATTATTTTAACAATTTTGCGACAATACTTATTTTTCCATATTTACTGTAATTATACAAAATTATCAACTTTATTACAATAAAAAATTAATTAATATAGATAATACAATTTTAATAAATTATATTATCTATATTAAAGGTTACTAACATAATTTGCATTAATGTACACTACATAAAAAGAATATAATATCAAAATAATTTTGATATTATATTCTTAAAATATATATTTTATTAAATTTTCACCTTACATTTTACTTAAACATTCATTAGCAATCTCTTTATCATCAAAATGATGCTTAACCTTACCTATTATTTGGTAATTTTCATGCCCTTTACCTGTTATAATTACAACATCATCTTTCTTTGCCATACTTATAGCTTCTTCTATAGCTTGCTTTCTATCAGCAACAACATGATAATTTTTCTTTTCCTTATCTATTCCTTCAAGTATATCCTTTATTATTGCTTCTGGTTCTTCAGTTCTTGGATTATCAGAAGTTACAATACATATATCAGAATATTTTTGTCCAATAGCACCCATTAAAGGTCTCTTTTCAGTATCTCTATCTCCACCACATCCAAATACAGAAATTATTTTTCCTTCTGCAAATTGTTGTGTTGTCTTTAATACATTTTCAAGTGCATCAGGAGTATGAGCATAATCAACAATTACACTTATACCTTTATCGTTTGGTACAGTTTCAAACCTTCCTGATACTCCATTAGAAAGTCTAAGACCTTCTTTATATACTGGTTTAGGTATATCAAGTACATAACAAGCAGCTATAACAGCTAAAGTATTATATACTGTAAACATTCCTGGAACTGGTATAAATATAACTTCTTCATAAGAAGGAGTTATTAATCTATAAGATACACCATCTGAATCTGATTTTATATCTCTAGCCATAAAATCAGCATTAGTTTCAACTCCATATGTGTAACAAGGGACATCTATATCTTTTATATTTTCGTATATCTTTTTACCACCATCATCATCTATATTTATTATGTTTGCCATAGTAGTCTTAAAAAACAATTTTTCTTTAGCTTTTCTATAGTCTTCTAAATCTTTGTGAAAATCTAAATGGTCTGGTGTTAAGTTTGTGAATATTCCTAGTTTAAAGTCTGTTTCATCAACTCTATTTAGTGCTAATGAGTGTGATGAAACTTCCATAG
The DNA here is from genome assembly GCF_020658175.1 of Clostridioides sp. ES-W-0018-02. Taxonomy (NCBI): domain Bacteria; kingdom Bacillati; phylum Bacillota; class Clostridia; order Peptostreptococcales; family Peptostreptococcaceae; genus Clostridioides; species Clostridioides sp. ES-W-0018-02. The sequence goes on from NZ_JACVVY010000001.1 coordinate 1,418,229, forward strand.
CACAGTAATCACATCCATTATTTAACATATTATTAAAATGATATTGTAAATCTATACTTTCTGGAGTTGTTGAATTAGAAATAATGTCTTTTTCACCATCAAATATTTTTATAGTACCAATAAGACCAACTTTATTTTTATTCAAAGTTAATATTTCATTTAGTATAGTAGTTATACTAGTTTTTCCGTTAGTACCTGTAACTCCTATAACATTAAATTTTTGTGATGGATGATTATAAAAATTGTCAGCTATCTTTGCCATATCTTCTCTTGTATTTTTTACTTTTATAAACGTATACCCTTTTATATCTACATCTTCTTCAACAATAAAAGCTTTTGCTCCTTTGTTTATAGCATCTTTTACATATTTATGACCATCTGACACAAATCCTTTTATACATACAAATAATGTACCTTCTGTAACCTTTCTTGAATCATATTGTACACTATTAATATCTATATTTAATTCACCTTTGACACTGATTATATCCAACCCCTGTATAATATCATTTAATTTCATAAATGCTTTCCTCCCTTTAAACTCTTTTTGCTAAAATTACACTTCATGTAATATTATATTAAGAATTTTTTACTATGTGAATGGTTAAAAATGCTTGAAATATTGTAAAAAATGCTCTATAATATAATCTAAGAGAGGTCTTTTATGAAAATTACAGACAATAAAATTGGATACTTAAATGATAATTTTAAAATATTTAGTATCCGAGATAAAAAAGACATAGAATTTGAATACCATAATCACGATTTTAATAAGATAATTATATTTATAGATGGAAATGTAACTTATTTTGTTGAAGGAATTCCATATAAACTAAAACCTTGGGACATACTTTTTATTAGTAGTAATGAAATTCACAAACCAGTTATAGATTCAAATGTATTTTATGAAAGAATTGCAATATGGATTAGCCCAGAATTTATGAAAAAAAACAGTGATAATACTAGTGATTTAGAAAAATGTTTTAAGACAGCCACAGAAAATAAATGTAATCTATTGCGTTTAAAGATACATGACATTGAATCACTCAAACTTTTTATTGAGCAAATAAATATTTCTGAATCTAGTAATGAATTTGGAAATGAAATACTGAGAAATACCTTGTTCATACAGCTTATGATATTTTTAAATAGAATTTTCTTAAAAAACGAGAACATAGAATCTGTAGAAGATGTATTTTACGATGAAACTATAAAAAAAATATTAAACTATATAAACTTAAATATAGAGAATAAACTTTCTATAGACTGCATTGCATCTGAATTTTTTATAAGCAAATATTATCTCATGAGAAGATTTAAATCTCATACTGGAACATCCATACACAATTATATAATTCAAAAAAGACTGATTTTAGCTAAATCATTAATAACCAATGGACATCTTATGAGTGAAGTTTGTAGTAAATGTGGATTTAATGATTATTCTAGCTTTGTAAGAGCATTTAAAAAGTATTATGGTGTATCTCCTAAAAACTATCTAAACAATAAAAGCCCTTTAGATAGTAATTTGTTAGATGAATAAATAATTATTATAGATTTTATTTCAAGAAAAATTAGAGGTATTAGTAAAATAGACATACTAGTACCTCTAGTTGATTGAAATATAAATCATATATTTTTATTAATTAAACTAAAATATATAAATTTAAATTATGCTTATATAATTACTAAAACTCATACAAGTTTTAAGTATACATACTGATGTATCTATCCTATTTTTTCAATACTCTCTTCTAATATACTTACACGATTACTTTCTTTTGCTGTGACTTTTCCCTTTTTAATGTTTAGTTTTTGATTTTGTTCTAAATTAGTAAATACTACTGGGCTTATTGTTGATAAACCATTTTTTTCAATATATTCTAAATCCATATTAACCAGTTTATCACCCGATTTAACTTCATCTCCTACATTTACAAATACATCAAACCCATTTCCTTCTAAGTTTACAGTCTCTATACCTAAATGTATAAGTATTTCTACTCCAGTTTTTTTAGATTTGATTATTATTGCATGTTTAGTTGGAAATACAACTCCAATAGTTCCATCTACTGGTGAATAAATTAATCCATCATCAGATTTAATTGCAAAACCATCGCCCATTAATTTACTTGAAAATACAGAGTCTGGAACTTCTTCTATACCTAAGATTTCTCCATTTGTCAATGAATAAATTTCTTCTTCCACCAAAGTATTACCTATATTAGTGTTTTCTGTGTTATTATTTTTTTCCATTTTCTTTTTATCTATATTTTTAATATCAGTATTTTCAATCTTTACTTTTCCCTCTATTATATCTTTTATATTAGATTTTATTGCATCTGATTTTGGACCAAATATAGCTTGGACATTATTTCCAATAACCATTACACCTGCTGCTCCAAGTGATTTCAACTTTTCTTTATCCACTTTATCTATATCATTTACAACTAATCTAAGTCTTGTTATACAAGCATCTAAACTTTTTAAATTTTCTTTATTTCCTAAAGCTATTAGTATTTCTGATGCTAACTCATCTTTTGAAATCTCACTAGTCTCCACATTAGACTCTGATTCATCTTCTCTTCCTGGCGTCTTTAGGTTAAACTTTCTTATCATAAATCTAAACACACTATAATATAATACTGCAAATCCAATACCTACTAAAATAGCTAGATACCATGGAGTTCTATTAGGAAGTACACCAAATAGTAAGAAATCTATTAATCCGCCTGAAAATGTGAATCCGATTTTAACTCCTAATAGTTGCATTACTGCATATGATAAACCTGAAAATAAACAATGTACTACAAATAATGCTGGTGCAACAAATAAAAATGCAAACTCTATTGGTTCAGTTATTCCTGTTAAAAAAGATGTAAGTGCTGCTGATGCCATTATTCCTGCTACAAATTTTCTCTTTTCTGGCTTTGCTTCATGTACCATAGCAAGTGCTGCTGCTGGAAGACCAAACATCATAAACGGAAACGCACCTGTCATAAAAGTACCTGCTGTGAAATTTACTCCATCTTTAAGTTGAGCAAAGAATATCTTTTGGTCACCCATTACAAGTTCACCTGCTTTGTTTACATATTCTCCAAATTGATACCAGAATGGATTATGGAAAACATGATGTAAACCAAATGGTATTAATAACCTTTCTAAAGACCCTTCCATAAATGCTGCTAATGTTTGATTTGTTTCTATAACATTTTTTGAAAAACTAAGTAATCCTTCTTGTATTGGTGGCCAAATAAATGATAATATGATTCCTATTACTATTGCTGTTAATGATGTAACAATAGGCACAAATCTTTTACCTGCAAAAAAACCTAAATATTGAGGTAGTTCAATTTTATAAAATTTTTTATAAAGATAAGCAGCCACTATGCCTATTATAATACCACCAAATACACCTGTTTGAATTGTTGGTATTCCAACAATACTTGCATACATAGAATTATCTATCATATCTTCTGTGACACCTGCCATAACACCCATGGACGTATTAAGGATTAAAAAACCTACTATAGCTGCCAATGCTGCTACACCTTCGCCTTCGGTTAGACCCACGGCTACACCAACTGCAAATATAAGTGGCAAGTTATTGAATATGATTTGCCCTGAACTTTCCATTATACTTATTATAAGTTGGAATGTAGGATTTGCTAGTGCTGGAAAATGAGCAAGTAACGCATCTCCTGCTAAAGCATTACTTACACCAAGCAATATACCTGCTGCTGGAAGTAATGCAACTGGTAACATTAAAGATTTTCCTACTTTTTGTAAAACACCAAATATTTTTTTCATTTACTTCTCTCTCCTTATTATTTTATATTTTTTAAATAAAAAAGACTTAAGTTTATAAAAAATTACACTAGTAGCTTTAATCCTAAAAATAAACCTCATGTTAATATAAATAAACCTATATTAACCTAATTTTAGAATTAAAAGTAAACTGTCATAATTTTCTTATAAACCTAAGTCTTGCCTGCATTATCAGTAACAATCTTAATGTTTTAAAATTATTATATTGCTATTAAATTTTACATAATATCTTAAACACCGATATTGAATTTATATTTATTTAGTATGTTTATTATGAATTCAACACAGATATGACTCTTTTAATATGTAGTGTCAAATATAATAATTCATCTTGACTTACATAGTAATCATAGTTTTTCTCTACATGTGTCTTTATTTTATATGCACAATTATAGTCTTTTTCATACTTTATCTTGATTATATCTACAATATCATTATTAGTATCATTGAGTTCCTCTCTTTTTACTAATCTATTTGCAAAAAATTTTAAGTGTGTAAGAAGTCTATCATAATTTATATCATCTTCTTTAAACTCAACTCTATAATAATATCTTATAATATTTAGTATGTCTTTTACAATTTTAGTAATTAACAGGGATTCCTTTGAACTGCCTTTATAATTTGAATTTACTATGTGCATAGCTATAAATCCTGCCTCATCTAAAGGAAACTCTACATTAAATTCTTTATTTATATAATCTACAGCCCATTTTCCAATCTCGTATTCTTTTTTGTGAATTCTTTTTATTTCATGCAGTAAATCATTTTTTATATTTATATTTTCATGATATCTTTTAATTGCAAATGCAATATGGTCAGTAAGTGCTACATATATGTACTCATAAAGTTCAGTATTTAAAATGCCTTCTGCATGAGCAATTACCTCTGTACTCACTTCAAAAAACTTCTCATCAACCTGGCTTGCTAATTTTCCAATTTTATCTATAAAACTTTCATCTTGTGTTACAAAGGTTCTTTCAATTTTACTTTTATCTACTTCTTGACCTTTCTTTTTTTGAAATCCTATTCCACATCCTGTTAGTATTAATTCTTTTTTTTGGTTTTCATCTAAAACTAAGACAACATTATTATTGTAAATTTGTTGAATAATCATAATCAATATCTCTCCCAAAATACAATTTCCCTTATTCATAAAAAAACACCTAAATTAAGATACAATTCACCTGTATATCTTAACTTAGGTATTGCCTGCTTCCCAGTAACAATCCAATTTGTTAACGCTCATAAATATTGTATTCAATTTATAGCTTTATTCTATTATAAATGGATATCTATGTCAAGCAATTATTGAAAACTGTTTCCTATTTTTTAGTACCAATAAAATTTAAATCCTATACAGTTTATTTTTTTCATTCTATCATCATCATTTCATCATAGAGAATATTTTCCAATAGTTCTTTAGCTACATCTCTTGATATTTGTTTGGTTTCAACTAGTTGTTGAATACTATCTCTTTCACTTTGTATTGCCATTAATCTATAGTATACTACTTTTGCTTCAAATTTCTCATCATTATGAATTTTTCTAGTCAGCCAATTTAGATAACGATTATAAAATCTAATTACTATTAATGATTCATGCCTATTATCTTCATTAATATTTTTATTTATAAATGATATAGCTGTCTTTGTAGAAAGTGCATATGCATGGTGAAACTCTTTAATTAGTTCCTTATTTTCAGATATTATTTTTGTAATCTTTTCTTTTACTTCTGTTTTTACCTTTCTATCTATAATCCACATACTTATTTTTAATTTTATAATCTTAAATATTGATTTTTGGACAGATTTTCTCGATTTTGTAATATAAAATCTATATAACTCAAATGCTCTACCAGAAATTTTTCCATCATTCAATAATTTATGAACAGCTATTAAGCCTTGATTATCTGCCTCTGCAATCATCATATTTATAATTTTGTTATCTGGAATATTTAATATACCCTTTTCTAAATCTACTAGCTGCTCATTTAAATCATGTATTACTGGCTGTACCTCTTGCGCTTTTTCATTGCTAAGTTTTAAAATAGCTTCTTTTAAAATTAATTTATATGCCTCTCTATCAGACAATAAGTCTTCTGACTTTTGTACATTCTTTTTTAATAGTACTGGCAATAAAACTGTTGCGAGTAATAAACTTATAAGTATGACTTCTGATGATATAAACAAAACAATATCTCTCATTGGAAACATATCTTTATTGTCTAGGTAAAATGGTATAGATAGAGCAGTTGCAAGTGTAAATGTACCATGAACACCACAAGTAGCAACTATTAATGAATATTTCCATCTAGAAGTATCATCTTTTTCAAATTCTTCATTCTTAAATCCTAAAAAACCTGTAAAGAAATTATTTAAAGGATTTTTCTTGATTTTTATAAAAGAACTGTGCCATAAATACACCCATACAAATCTTATAATAAATAATATAACTACAATTAAAAAAGTTAAATTTAATGCTATATCTTCGTTGTTAGTGATAATTCCTTGATATATACCTGGCAACAAAAAACCAAGTAATGTAAAGACAAACCCATTCAGTACATACTCCAAAACATACCATGTATTATCTGATATTATTCTCAATTTAGTTGTTGTATTTTGTAAATGTTCTTTTTCGATTCCATGGACTATACCTGCCATTACAACTGCTAAAATTCCAGATACCCCTAGCTCTTCTGACACAAAATACACAAAAAGTGGAGTCATTATCTGTATGACTATTACCATTGGTATTTCTTCTAAATTCCACTTGTGCAAATTAAGTCTTATTTTTATAATTATATATCCTAAAATACTTCCTACTATTATTCCTCCAAATGCAGTAATCAAAAATTGAATACTTGCTTCTTTTATTGAAAAAAAGCCTGTAACGGTAGCAAGTACTGCAACTTTAAATGCCACTACTCCTGCAGCATCATTTAATAGCGATTCCCCTTCAAGTATATTCATCATATTTTTAGGAAAATCTAAACCTTGTGTAATTGATTTTACTGCTACTAAATCAGTTGGAGATATTACTGCTGCCAAAGCGAATGAAACTGATAGTGGCATTTCAGGAATAAGAAAATGTATAAAAATCCCACCTGCAAATACTGTTGTTAAAACCAGTCCAAATGCAAGAAGTAAAATTGGTCTTCTAAGTTCTAATAATTCTCTTCTTGATACATTTTGACCTTCACTAAATAATAGTGGAGCTATGACACATATTACGAATATATCTGGACTAAACGAAAAGGAAAATTTAAATGGTAAAATAGACAATAAAACACCTAATACAATTTGATAAATTGCAAGAGGAATATTGCTCCATTTTTTACTAAGTATAGTTGAAATTATTGTACAGACCAACAAACCTAATAAAGTTACTAAAATTGACATAGCTACCTCTCTTTTCAATATATAATTTATAGATTAGACTTATATATTAACTATCTTAATATTGATAGTATTACACTTTACATGTAATTATAAAATATTTACTTTAATCTATTATTCTTATTATATACGCCAAATTTAGTTTTGAAAACCTCTATACTAAGTGACATGCAACCATATGATTTTTTGAGATTTCCTTTAAAGCTGGCACTTCTATTTTACATATTTCCTTACAATAAGGACATCTTGTATGGAACTTACATCCAGATGGTGGGTTTGTTGGAGATGGAATATCTCTCTATGATACTACTACTAAACTTCAAGAACCTAGGTTAAAACATATTTTTGGTACAGATGAACTAGGAAGAGATTACTTTGCTAGAACACTTTATGGAGGACGAATTTCACTTAGTGTTGGTATCTTATCAATGCTTATTTCTATAGTATTTGGTACTACTATAGGTGTTATTAGTGGCTATATTGGTGGGAAACTAGACCAGTTACTGATGAGATTAGTAGACATGCTTATGAGTATTCCAAGTTTTTTAGTTTTAATTGTATTAAATACTTATCTAGCTCCTAAGGCTTCTATAAAGAAACTATCACAGTTGCTGGTTCATTAAATATTGCAAATGCTATCTTAACTGAATCTGCACTTAGTTTTTTAGGACTTGGTATACAGTTACCTCTTGCATCATGGGGTAACATGCTTCAAGATGCTCAAAGACATATTTTTGATAAGTTATATTTAGCTGTATTTCCTGGCTTACTTATCTTCTTAACAGTTATGAGTTTAACTATAATAAGTAAAAAGTTCTCTAATAACACTTGATAATATCAATACTTTAAAATAAAAATACAAAATATTTTACAGTGAGTGTATAAATACACTCACTGCTTTTTATATATTTCAAAATAAAAATTTTATATATTATAGAATTTAATGAAGTTATATATTAAGTAACTTTAATAACCTCCTAAATTATTTATATATTATATAAAATTTATTTTCCCTTAATTAATATGTAGTTGAAAAACTAATAGTTTATTGTAATTGAACTTAATTATTTTATCTATGATTTGTTATTAAAATAACAAATCATAGATTCTTTTTACTAAAGAAATCTATAATAAATTTAAATACATGTTCATCTACATGACTATAACGCTCTTTTTTAGGTCTACATAACACAACCTTCCATGTGATAGGGTCATTAAATGGTTTTTCTATAATTTGACTATTTTCAAAAAAATCGTGTACTGGTGATGGTAAAATAGTTATAAAGTCAGAATTTGTAGTTGACAACAACAAGAAATCCCAAGAACCAGACATAATATACCTCTTAAGTTTAACTTTTTCATCAGTAAATTTTTGCATTAATTTATGATGTATCATAAATGTAGGATTAAATATTGCAAGCAGTTCTTCATTTAAATCATTCCAATCTATTTTATTTTTCTTTGCGAGATGATGATTTATATTTAAAAATGCTGTAAGTTCGTCTTCTTGAAGTACATGTTCTGTTACTACACTCCTATCAATTTTATGTGGATGTAAAAGAACTGCATAATCTAATTCCTGCAAAATAAGCATTCTACTTAAATCGTATGCCCCCTTCTCTACTATATCAAATTCTATGTCTGGATTGTTTGCAACTAATTGTGCAACTACATCAGAAAAAGCTATTCCAAGTATAAGTGGTGGTATTCCTATTCTAACTTTCCCTTTAAACTGAACAGAATCTTCTCGCAAATCCTCCATCATATTTTTATATTCATTTATAATATTTTCTGCATTTACATAAAATCTTTCTCCTGCTGGAGTTAAGCCATTTAACCTGCCTTTATATCTCTCAAATAAATACACATTTTCATTTTCTTCAAAGGTTTTTATAATTTGACTTAAGGCTGGTTGAGATATGTGAAGAGTTTTTGATGCAATTGATAAATTAAAACCAGATTTCACTATTTCAACAAAATATTTTAACTGTTTTATATCCATTTCAAACCACCTTTCTTACAAGTATAGTTGATATTAATATTTTTTCTTATAAGAACATTTTATAAGAAAAGCGAAATAATTTCATTAATATTTTAACAAAATATTCCTATATATATATTCTAAATTTTTATCCTATAAATTTTCCTTATATGTTGTATAAAAAATTAGACTTAGACAAAACACATTTTTAGCCGTAATCTATAGTTAGAAAGAGGAAAACCTAAGGCATTAGGAATAAAAATAATTAAACTACTTAAAAACAAGCTTGTATTATAAGTAATTTATTATAGTGTTCTTCAAAGTTTTTTATTCAGAAAATTTCAAATAATCATTCAAGGAGGAACTATTAAACATGAAAGATGTAGTAATTGTATCAGCAGTAAGAACACCTATAGGAAACTTTGGTGGCGTATTTAAAAATACTTCTGCTGTTCAACTTGGAGTTGTAGCTGCTAAGGAAGCTATATCACGTATAAAACTTGATTTATCTGAGATAGATGAAGTGATAATTGGAAATGTTCTACAAGCAGGTCTTGGACAAAATGTTGCTAGGCAAATTGCCATAAACTCAGGTATACCGAGTTCTGTACCAAGTTACACAGTAAATAAATTATGTGGTTCAGGACTTAAAAGTATTCAACTAGCAGCTCAATCAATTATAGCTGGTGAAAATGATGTAGTAATTGCAGGTGGTACTGAAAATATGAGTCAATCACCTTACATTATTCCTACTGCTCGTTTTGGTAGTAAAATGGGCAATGTTACTATGGTAGATAGTATGCTAACAGATGGTCTTATAGATGCTTTCAATCAATATCATATGGGAATTACTGCCGAAAATGTTGCTGATAAATTTGGAATTACAAGGGAAATGCAAGATAAAATAGCACTAGAAAGCCAAAATAAAGCTGAAAAAGCTATAAAAAACAATCGTTTTAAAGATGAAATTGTTCCAGTAGAAGCTGCGATAAATCATAGAGAAATTAAAACTATTGATACAGACGAATATCCTAAATTAAGCATGACATCTGAAATACTATCCAAGCTTAAACCTGCCTTTAAAAAAGATGGTACTGTAACAGCTGGAAATGCATCAGGAATCAATGATGGTGCAGCAATGATGATACTAATGAGTCAACAAAAAGCAGATGAACTTGGGCTTAAGCCGCTTGCTACAATAAAATCATATGCATCATCTGGTGTAGAACCTGAAATAATGGGAACTGGTCCAATTCCTGCAACTAAAAAAGCACTAGAAAAAGTAGGTCTTAATATTAATGATATAGATTTGATAGAGGCGAATGAAGCATTTGCAGCACAAGCACTTGCAGTTAAAAATGAACTTCAAATAGATTCGTCTAAACTAAATGTAAATGGTGGTGCAATAGCACTAGGACATCCAATAGGAGCAAGTGGAGCTAGAGTACTTGTAACCCTTATTTATGAAATGCAAAAACGTAAAGTAGAAACTGGCCTTGCAACACTTTGTATTGGTGGTGGTCAAGGAATAGCGATGATAGTTTCACGATAGGAGGAAATATGAATAAAATAGTTAGCATTGATGAGGCTCTATCTCACATCAAAGATGGAGATACAGTAATGGTTGGTGGATTCATGGCCAATGGTTCCCCAGAAAATTTAATTGATTATTTATGTGATAAAGGTATAAAAGATTTAACATTAGTTTGTAATGATACTGGTTTTATTGACAAGGGTGTTGGAAAGATGGTTGTTAATAAGCAGTTCAAAAAGATAATTGCCTCTCACATAGGATTAAACAAAGAAACAGGAAGACAGATGAATGATAATGAAACATGTGTTGAATTAGTTCCTCAAGGAACTCTTGCTGAACAAATTCGTGCAGCTGGTTATGGCTTAGGTGGAATACTAACACCAACTGGCATTGGTACTCTTATAGAAGAAGGAAAGCAAAAGATTGTTGTCGATAGTAAAGAATATCTTCTTGAAAAACCAATTCATGCTGATGTTGCTCTTTTATTTGCTTCAAAGGTAGATAAAGCAGGTAACTTAGTTTACAAAGGTTCTATGAATAACTTTAATAATTTAATGGCTTCAGCTGCTAATATTACAATAGTCGAGGCAGGCGAAATTGTTGAAATAGGTGATATCGACCCAAATGAAGTTACTACACCAGGTATTTTTGTGAATTACATCGTTGAAGGAGGTAATTTATAATGGATAAATTAGAAATACAAGAATATATTGCAAACAGAGTCTCTAAGGAATTAAAGGATGGAGCTGTTGTAAACCTTGGTATAGGCTTACCAACCAAAGTAGCCAATTATATTCCAGATGAGGTAAACGTTATTTTACAATCTGAAAATGGATTTCTAGGTCTAGGACCAGCTGAAAGTGGAAATTCAAGTGATGAAACTATTGTAAATGCTGGTGGTCAGCCAGTTACTATCCTTCCTGGAGGTTGTTTTTTCGATAGTGCCACTTCTTTTGGAATAATTAGAGGAGGTCATGTAGATATAACTGTTCTTGGAGCACTCCAAGTTGACAAATATGGTAACATAGCAAATTATATGATTCCAGGTAAAATGGTTCCTGGGATGGGTGGAGCTATGGATTTAGTAACTGGAGCAAAAAAAGTCATTGTAGCAATGGAACACACTTCAAAAGGTTCAGCAAAAATATTAAATAACTGTACTCTCCCACTTACTGCAACCAATGCTGTAGATTTAATTGTAACTGAGATGGGAGTTATAGAAGTAACTACAGATGGACTCCTTCTTATAGAAATAAATCCTATCTTCACATTAGACGAAGTTCTTTCTGCTACTGAAGCACCTTTAATATTGTCAGATTCATTAAATAAAGAGGCATCGATTATTTAAAATTAATCAAAATTACATCAGAAAATAAATTTAAAAGATGTAAAATATTAATACAAAAAATTAATATAAAAATAAAATTAAATTGGAGGAAATAAAAATGGTTAAAGACAAAGTTGTATTCGTAACAGGAGCTGCAAGTGGAATAGGTAAACAAATAGCTGAATCATTCTTGAAGAATGGTTCTAAGGTAGTATTCTCTGATATAAATCAAGAAGCGCTAGATAAAGTTACATCAGAATTACAAAAAGAAGGTTATGATTGTGCAAATGTAAAGTGTGATGTAACTAAAGAAGAAGAAATTAACCATGCAATAGATAAAACTATAGAAAAATATGGAAGATTGGACATACTAATAAATAATGCTGGTCTTCAACATGTTGCTATGATAGAAGATTTCCCAACTGATAAATTTGAATTTATGATAAAAATAATGTTAACAGCACCTTTTATAGCTACTAAAAAAGTATTCCCTATAATGAAAAAACAAGGATTTGGTCGTATAATAAACATGGCTTCAATCAATGGTGTAATTGGATTTGCTGGTAAAGCTGCTTACAATTCAGCTAAACATGGACTTATAGGTCTAACAAAAGTTGCTGCACTTGAAGCTGCTGACTCAGGTATAACAGTTAATGCTATATGCCCTGGATATGTAGATACTCCACTTGTTAGAGGTCAATTTAATGACCTATCAAAAACTCGTAATGTACCACTAGAAAATGTATTAGAAGAAGTTCTATATCCACTTGTACCTCAAAAACGTCTACTAGATGTTCAAGAAATTGCTGATTATGCAATGTTCTTAGCTAGTGATAAGGCTAAAGGAATTACAGGACAAGCTTGCCTACTAGATGGAGGATATACTGCACAATAATTATTACATATTTAGGACTTGAGGAATTTATTCTTCAGGTCCTTCTACTAAGGAGGGATATTTATGAGTATTATCGCACCAATTGGTATAATTATTGGTATTATAGCTATTATATATTTTTCAGTTAAAGAAATTCATATAACTATAGCTGCTCCAATAGCAACTTTGATAGTTGTTCTCTTAAATAAAATGGATGTTGTGACATCAATGCTGGGTGCTGACAAAAATAATTATATGGGAGCACTTGGAAACTATATAATGAGTTACTTTGCAATATTCTTGTTAGGTTCTATACTTGCCAAGTTTATGGAGGAAAGTGGAGCTACTGTATCTATAGCTGATTTTATTCTAAATAAATTTGGTTCTAATCACCCTTATAGAGTTTTAGTGGCTATATTTATAGTAAGTTTTATATTAACATATGGTGGAATAAGTTTATTTGTAGTTATGTTTGCAGTTATTCCACTTGCAAGAACTCTATTTAAAAAACTTGATATTTCTTGGAATCTTATTCAGATACCTCTTTGGCTTGGAATTGCAACAATTACTATGACTATGATTCCTGGTACACCAGCTATTCAAAATGTTATTCCTATTCAGTACTTAAACACATCTCTTACTGCAGCAGCTATACCAAGTATTGCAGGAAGTATAGGTTGTGCTGTATTTGGTCTGGTATACATGAAATATACTTTAAACAAGAGTCTTAGGAAAGGAGAAACTTATGCAACTTACACTTCAGATGTAGAAGAAGAATCTTTAGATAGAGAGTTACCAGGGTTTTTTGCAAGTATTTTTCCTCTATTGTCACTTGTAGTCATAGCAATATCTGGAAGTACTTTTGGTTCAGAGTTTATGAAAAAAAATGTAATTTACATAGCTTTAATAGTTGCAATTGTTTTATCTGCTTTTCTATTCCGTAAATTTTTATCATCAAAAATACAAACATTGAGTATTGGTGCTAGTGGTTCTATAGGACCTATTTTTGCAACATCTTCTGCTGTTGCATTTGGAGCTGTAATAATGGCTGCACCAGGCTTTGATATATTCAGTAAACTTATCATGTCAATACCAGGTAGTCCACTTATAAGTCTTACTGTTTTAACTTCAACAATGTCAGCAATAACAGGCTCCTCTTCTGGGGCTTTGGGAATAGTAATGCCGAACTTTGCAGATTATTATCTAAGTACTGGTATGAACCCAGAGTTAATCCATCGTGTTGCTACAATTGCTTCAAATATATTAACAATAGTACCTCAAAGTGGTGTGTTTCTTACATTCTTGAGTTTATCTAAATTAACACATAAAACTGGTTTTAAAGAAACTTTTATTGTGGTTGCAGTTGGTTCATTAATAGCAGAAATCATTGTAATTACATTAGGATTACTAATGTATTAAACTAAATCAAACTACAATTTATTATATAAAAAGTCATCTATTTATGATAGATGGCTTTTCTATTTTCAAGAATCTAATTAAAGATACTTTTTTTACTGATTTTCAAAGTATATATTAAATAAATATCACTAACTATAAAAAAAATTTACCACAACCAGAATTTTACATCATAGAATTATTATAAAAACACTATTTCTTCTAAAGCAGTTATTCCATACTATGCAGATTAATGATGAAAATTATCAAACATCATAAAATATACCTATTTATTCCAGGTATATTTTATTTACATATCTTTACAGTAAAAAAACACTTGATTCTATGTTAGTATAAATGCACGGGTACCCCCTACACTAAAGGTTACAATTTAGTAACATTTTTAGAATTTTTAGATTGAGAGGTGTTTATAATGAGAAAAAATATACCAACAAAATTAAAAACTATACTAGCTTTAGGAGTGTTAACCTTAGCAACAGCTTCCAGTGCTGTTACTGCAAGTGCTTCGTCACTTGAAAATAATATGAATATAAGTAATAAAAATTTAGTATATACTAATGCTAAATTTAAGTTTTCAGCAAAACCAAATTGTTCTGTAAAACCAGAACTTAAACCTGACAAAGATAATTCTTGTAAAGATAAAAATCACAATGACAAGAATTGTAATATTACT
Organism: Clostridioides sp. ES-W-0018-02; assembly: GCF_020658175.1. NCBI lineage: Bacteria > Bacillati > Bacillota > Clostridia > Peptostreptococcales > Peptostreptococcaceae > Clostridioides > Clostridioides sp. ES-W-0018-02. The sequence continues at coordinate 1,433,260 of NZ_JACVVY010000001.1, forward strand.
AACAAGCCTAATGGCAACAATAACTCAGGTTCTACTAATAAACCTGAGGATAATAATAACTCAGACTCTACTAAGCCTGAAGATAATGACAATTCAGGTTCTACTAATAAGCCTGAAGATAGTAATAAACCTGAGGACAACAACAATTCAGACTCTAATAATAAGCCTGAAGACAATAATAACTCAGAATCTAATAAACCTGAGGACAACAACAATTCAGACTCTAATAATAAGCCTGAAGATAATAATAACTCAGAATCTAATAAACCTGAAGATAATAACAATTCAGGCTCTACAACTGGAAATTTTTCAGCTTACCAAAAAGAAGTTGTTGATTTAGTAAATGTAGAGAGATCTAAAGCTGGATTAAATCCACTTACTCTTGATGCTGATGTATCAAATGTCGCTACAAAAAAATCTCAAGATATGATTGACAACAACTACTTTGCACATAATTCTCCAACTTATGGTTCTCCATTTGACATGTTGAAAAAGTTTGGGATAAGCTATAAAACAGCTGGTGAAAATATAGCAATGGGACAAAAAACACCAAAAGAAGTTGTAAATGCTTGGATGAATTCTGAAGGTCATAGAAAAAATATATTAAATCCAAATTACAGTAAAATAGGTGTTGGAGTAGCACAAAAAAGTGGTGGTTCAATTTACTGGACACAAATCTTTGTAGGATAAAATACTCTTTTTCTATATATACAAAAAGAGTATCTCAAGATGATTTTTAAAAATCTTAAATGGGATACTCTTTTGTATCTATACTATTATATAGTGTTTTATCTTTAATATATTTTTTATACTAAATATAGATTCTTTTAAAATGATAGATTCAAAGCTAAATCACAAAAATGAATACTTATATTTGAATATAAAATATAAATTCCTATATTATAAATATTATTTAATAATTAAATAATTTAAAAATCCCTTATAAAAAAATTAAACCTTCCTTTTGGTGCCATTAGACTTCTTTCTAAAATCAAACTTAATGCTTCTAACTTGCGTTTTTTCTCCTCTTTATTCCAATAAAAAATACCTGGGTCAAGTAAAAAAGTAAAAACAGATAAAATTATCTCTGATACTTCTAAAGTATATTCACATTTAAATATGCCTTCTTCCACTCCTTGTTGAAATAGTTCTGCAACAATAGTAGAAAGTGAAGTAAGTATTTCTGCAAGAGATTTTTCATGGATTGAAGCATTAAATTGTTGATGAAGATATTCATCAATTGAAGATTCAACTGTTGATGTTATATAACTTTGAAATAATAACATCAGTTTTGAAAAATTATGTGGTCTATACTAGTAATTGTATATTATAGATTAGCAAAAAAAGAAGAAAAAGACATGATAAATGAATTTGGAAACAATTATATTATTTATCGCAACAAAACAGGTATGTTTCTTCCTAAAATACTCCTAAAATACATAGACAATATACCGAAACAAAATCTTAATTCTCACAGTTTGATATAAATAAAAAAGGGATACTATTTTTTAATAGTATCCCTAATTATTATCAAATCATATCTTAAATAAGCATTATAATATTTTAATTATTATTCAGCTAATTTTTTATATCCTTCGTATCTTTCTTTAGCATCAGCTTCAGCTTTTGCAAATAATCCATCAGCTTCTTCTGGGAATTGTTTAGCTATAGCAGAGTATCTTACTTGTGCAAGTATGAAATCTCTGAAACTTGCAGTTGGTTCCTTAGAATCTAAAGTGAATGGGTTTTTACCTTCAGCTTTTACTTCTGGATTGAATCTGTATAAATGCCAGTATCCGCAAGCAACAGCTTGTGCTTCGTTAGCTACAGTTCTTCCCATACCTTCTTTTAATCCATGGTTTATACATGGAGCGTAAGCTATTATTAAAGATGGTCCATCATGTTTTTCAGCTTCTAGAACAGCTTTGATAAATTGGTTTTTATCAGCACCCATAGCAACTTGAGCTACATATACGTTTCCGTAAGTCATAGCCATCATACCTAGGTCTTTCTTTCTAGATTGTTTACCTGCTGCAGCAAATTTAGCCATAGCAGCAGCTGGAGTAGCTTTAGAAGCTTGACCTCCTGTATTTGAATATACTTCTGTATCAAATACAAGTACATTTACATTTTCGCCAGATGCAAGAACATGGTCTAATCCACCGTAACCGATGTCATATGCCCAACCGTCTCCACCTAGTATCCATTGAGATCTCTTAACTAGATAATCTTTTCTATCTCTTATAGCTTTTACTAATTCTTTAGCTTTTTCATCTGTGCAATCACAAGCTGGTTTTTCTAATAATTCAACAACTTTAGCACTTGCTACTTTAGATGCTTCTCCATCATTTCTAGAATCTAACCATTCTGTAAATACTGCTTTAGCATCTTCACAGATATCCATAGAAACTAATTCTGTCATAGCATCTACTATTTTTCCTCTTATTTGTTTAACAGCTGTGTACATACCAAATCCGTATTCAGCATTGTCTTCAAATAAAGAGTTTGCCCAAGATGGACCTTTGCCTTCATGGTTACAAGTATAAGGAGTTGAAGGTGCAGAAGCTCCCCATATAGAAGAACATCCAGTAGCATTAGATATCATCATTCTATCTCCATATAATTGTGTAACTAACTTGATGTATGCAGTTTCTCCACATCCAGCACATGCTCCTGAGAATTCCATTAATGGTTGTCTAAATTGACTTCCTTTAACAGTGTTTGCAGGCATAACATCAACTTTTGGAGCTACCTCTTCAGGATTTACTGCAAATGCCCAGTTATCTAACTCTGTATCAAGTTGAGTATCTATTGGTTTCATAACTAAAGCTTTTTCTTTAGCTGGACATATGTCAGCACAGTTTCCACATCCTGTACAATCTAGTGGACTAACTTGGATTCTATATTTTAATCCTTCTAATCCTTTACCTAATGCTTTTTTAGCTTCAAATCCTTTTGGAGCATTAGCTAATTCTTCTTCTGTAACTAAAACTGGTCTTATACATGCATGAGGGCATATAAAAGAACATTGGTTACATTGGATACAGTTATCCATTACCCACTCAGGAACATCAACAGCTATACCACGTTTTTCATAAGCTGAAGTACCACAAGGGAATGTTCCATCTTCTATACCATTGAATGTACTTACTGGTAAGTTATTACCTTCTTGTGCAGTCATTGGTCTTAATATATTTCTTATAAATTCTGGTTCTTTAACTTCTTCTTTATCTGCATCAACAGCATTTGCCCAAGAAGCTGGAACTTCAACTTTAACTAAAGCATTTATTCCTGCATCAACAGCAGCATAGTTCATGTTAACTATCTTTTCACCTTTTTTACCATAAGCTTTAACTATAGAATCTTTTAAGTATTTAACAGCATCTTCTTCTGGTATTATTTCAGCTAATTTAAAGAATGCAGATTGCATTATCATGTTTATTCTATTTCCAAGACCTATTTCTTGTCCTAGTTTAACAGCATTAACTGTATAGAATTTTATATCATTTTTAGCTATATATTGTTTCATATGAGCTGGTAAGTTTTCTTCAATTCCTGCTTGGTCCCATATAGTGTTAAGTACAAATGTACCACCTTTTTTAAGACCTTTTAATAAATCATATTGATAAACATATGATTGTTTATGACAGGCAATATAGTCAGCCTCATCTATTAAATAAGTAGCTCTTATTGGAGTATCACCAAATCTTAAGTGAGACATAGTTATACCACCAGATTTTTTAGAGTCATAATCAAAGTAAGCTTGAGCATATTTTTCAGTGTGGTCACCGATTATTTTTATAGCTTGTTTGTTAGCTCCAACAGTACCGTCAGAACCTAATCCCCAGAACTTACATCTTATAGTTCCTTTAGAAGCTATTTTAATTGATTCAGATGGAGCTAAAGAAGTATTAGTTACATCATCAACTATACCTACTGTAAATCCATTCTTAGGTTGTTCTGAAACTAAGTTATCAAAAACAGTTTTTATATCTGAAGGAGTAGTGTCTTTTGAACCTAATCCGTATCTTCCACCTATTATCATAGGAGCATTTTCTTTTCCATAGAATACATCACGTACATCTAAGTATAATGGTTCACCAGTTGAACCTGGCTCTTTAGTTCTATCAAGTACACATATTCTTTCAACAGTAGATGGCACAGCATCTAAGAAATGTTTCATTGAGAATGGTCTATATAAATGAACTTTAACTAAACCATATTTTTCTCCCTTAGCATTTAAGTAATCTATAGTTTCTTCTATTGTTTCTGTTACAGAACCCATAGCAATTAATATAGATTTAGCATCTTCTGCTCCATAGTAATCAAATAAACTATGTTTTCTACCTGTTAAATCGCTCATTTTTTCCATGTATTTTTCAACTATACCTACTATATTTTGATAGTATTTGTTAGAAGCTTCTCTAGTTTGGAAATATATATCTGGGTTTTGAGCAGTACCACGAGTAACTGGGTGATTTGGAGATAAAGCATTATCTCTAAATGCTTGAACTGCTTCAAAGTTTAATAAACTTGCATAATCTTCATTTTCTAATAATTCCACTTTTTGGATTTCATGTGAAGTTCTGAATCCATCAAAGAAATGTATAAATGGTAATTTACCTTCTATTGCAGCTAAATGTGCAACAGGTGCTATATCAGCTACTTCTTGAACTGAACCAGAAGCTAATAATACACATCCAGTTTGTCTAGCAGCCATAACGTCTTGATGATCCCCAAATATTGATAAAGCTTGAGATGCTAAAGCACGAGCACTTACATGGAATACTCCTGGTAATAACTCCCCTGCAACTTTATACATGTTAGGTATCATTAATAATAAACCTTGAGATGCTGTAAAAGTAGAAGTTAAAGCTCCACCTTGTAAAGAACCGTGGAATGCTCCTGCTGCTCCTGCTTCTGATTGCATTTCAACAACATTAACTTTTTGTCCAAATATATTTTTTCTTCCTTGTGACGCCCATTCATCAACTACTTCAGCCATAGTTGAAGATGGTGTGATTGGGTATATAGCTGCTACATCTGTAAATGCATAGGCAACGTGAGCTGCAGCTGTATTCCCATCAAGTGTTTTCATAAACTTAGCCATAATATGTATCCTCCTTGATAGCTACAATTGTACTTGTTTATAACAAGTCTATTTTTTTATATTTACATATAATTTACACAACAAAAATATAAACACACATAGTCGCGCAAATACTCTATCTTCTAATATAATACTACAGATTTGATAAAATTCCTTTGAAAATTGTAAATTAATTACATATTTAAGTAGATTTTTTTTTAAATTAAATATGTTAAGTTTTTTTCATAATTTTGTATACAATATATAATAAATTAAGTTAGATTTTTCAAACTTTTTTATCTATTTGCATATATTGGTATTAGGAGTAAAAGAGCCTTCTTTATCATATATAAATTTTATATATCTAATTTTACCATATTATATCATATTTTTGTAAGTTTTTATTATAATTTTCATAATACCCCTTTATATTATAAACTAATCTGATAGATTAAATTTATAATATAGAAATTTATTACATTAAAAAATATGCTAGTAAATAAAATATTCACTAGCATAAATTTCATACATAAAACTAATCAACTATTAATTCTACTAAATCTCCATTTTTAACACCTGCTGCATTTCCTTCTTCCATGTCAACATGCATTTCTAAATTAAAGCTATCACTAGCTCTTACTAATACATTTTCAAATACTAATGCTCTTGGTCCAGATGTTTTAACTTTTACTATTTGTTTATCAGTTACACCAAATTTAGCAGCATCTTCATTGCTCATATGTATATGTCTAGAAGCAACTATAACTCCTTCTTTCATTTCAACTTCTCCAGCTGGTCCTACTAATTTAACACCAGGAGTTCCAGCTATATCACCAGATTCTTTTATTGGAGCTTTTACTCCTAATGGGAATCCATCTGCTAAAGAAATCTCAACTTGAGTTTGAGGTCTAGCTGGTCCTAAAACTCTAACTCCTTTTAGAGTCCCCTTTGGACCGACTAAATCAACTTTTTCTTCACAGGCAAATTGTCCTGGTTGAGATAATGGTTTAAATTTAGTTAATTCATGACCTGCTCCAAATAATACGTCTATATCAGCTTGACTCAAATGAACATGTTTATTAGATAATGCTATTGGTAATTTCATTGAAATTCCCTCCTTTAATTATTTTTAAATTATTGCAATACAATTATACATAATATTACTTACAAAATCAAATTATATTGATTCAATATAAACTTTTAGACTCTTCGACAGAGTGTCTTTAAACTCTTGATTATCTCTGTAGGGTATATTATCTGTATTGTTTAAATATATATTGTGTAAAAGTTTAGTATTTATACTCTTAAAGAAAAAGTCCATAACTATTTGCCCACCTTTAAATTGTGAATCATAAGGTTTACTACCTCCTACTGCAATGTACATACCTATACGCTTTTTATTCCTATCAATTGAAGGCTTATTTAATATATACTTACTCGCATAGATAGCTTGAGTTCTATCAACAACAGTTTTTACTTTAGCTGATATTGAATCAAAATGTACAGGACTTATTACTATAGTTCCTTTTGATTTATCAAACATTTTATATAAAGGTTTCATATCATCATTAAATTTGCAATACCCTGTCTTATTACAAAACCCACATGCTGTACAATATTCAATATACATATCATATATATTGAATATTTTACTACTAAGTCCACTCTCTTCTAATTTAAGTTTTATTTCATTTGCTATAAAACTACAGTTTCTATTATTTCTCGGACTTCCATTTATTATTATAATTTCTGGACTTTCAAGTTCTATTTTATTATTTAAATCCATAATCAATCTACCTATCCTTTAACATAACAATTAAAATATCATCATCATAATTATCTTTTGATGAAAAGTTTCTTAAATCTAATTTTAAATTTTCTACTATCAACTGGTGATTTAATCTAAAATTTTCTTTTAAAAAGTTTTCTAATCTATCTATACCATATTCTTCTTTTGATTTATTTTTTATTTCTAAAATTCCATCAGTATACATACATACCATTGCATAATCTTCCATTGAAAGAGTATTGTTTTCATATGTTGCATCTTCCATTACCCCAATAGGTATTCCCTTTTTACAATTTAAGTTAGTTTCTATTGTTCCATCTTTTTTTACAACTACAGGGCTATAGTGTCCTGCATTAGATACTGTAATCATATTTTCTTTAATATCTATAAGTCCAATCAAACAAGTTGTAAATACTCCCATCTTGTCAAATTCATCATATAACATACTATTTAAATTTGTCATTATTTCTTGTGGTGTCTTATACTGATTACATAACACTTTAAAAGCACCTTTTATCATTGCAACAACATAATTCGAAACCATTCCATGACCCATTACATCAGCAACAATATAAACTATGTGTTCAGAATCTACCTTTGTAGCATAGTAAAAATCTCCACCTACTACTCTTGCTGGTTTATGATAAAAATAAAGTTCTTTTTCATCATTACAATCCATTTTACCTTTGTCCATAATAAGTTGTTGCTGTTTATTTAATACATTTAACTCATTCTCAAGAACCTTGTGCTTTACTTCTTTTTCATTGTGCTCATATAACTGCATACCAACCAAAACCTGTTTAGATAATATACTAAGAATATTTAAATCATCACTAGTGTAGTTTTTGCTGTTTGCACAAACAATGCATCCTATAGTCTCATTTTTATCTTGGAGTTTGTAATATATATAACTTTCCAAGTTTATCCCTTTTTGTGAACATGGTTTTAAATTATTTAAATATCCTCCTAAGGATTCTTTATTTACAAACTTGTCTAACATAGGATATAAATTTGTTTTCTTCTTATGCTCTGTATTATAACAGCTAAATATCTTATCTTTATTATCATGACCTGTTATAATTATCAAAGCTTCTTTACTATTAGTGATATTACACGCCTGTTTACTTAAGTTTTCTAAAAATCCATCTATACTTTTATTGAGATATAATTTTTTAGTAGCTTCATTTATAGCACTTATTGAACCTCTTAATTTATCAACCAAAATTTGTACATTATTATTTTTATTAGTTATTTCTATTGATAAACTTAAGAGAGATGCAACAGAAGATATAAAGTCTATATCTTGTTCTGTTAGAAAATCTTCTTCTGTCAAAAAGCAAGTCATAAATCCAACTACTTCATTATTTATGATAAAAGGAAAAACTATTCTACCAATGTAACCTTCAGATTTTGCTAAATCTCGTTCCCCTTCTGCTCTAGAATCTTCAAATACATTTTTTACATATATTATCTTTTTCTCATTTACAGCTTCATGTATATATTCTGGATATGTGTCAAAATCAATTTTTGCACCTTTAAGACTATTGATTGGAAAAATTTGAGGTACATATTCTAAAGTTTGTGAACATACTAAATAGGCATATTTAGAATCATTTTTATAAAATAGATTTACACATGCCTTTGTAGGGTGAACAACCTCTAACATTTTTTCTATTATTTTATCTTTTATATTAAAAAAATCTGTAGATTCAGTCACCATAGCAGATATTTCCACTAAATTCTTCATTTTATAATTGCCATTAGTCATACTCAATTTCTCCCCCTATATATTAAACTATTTATTAGTATTTTAACATACATTCTTTATAGTAAAAACAAAAACAACGACAAAACTAAGAACTAATATCCAGTTAAATCCTGTCAATATTCCTATAAGAAGTAATGTAATCAATGCATTTAGACCTGTTCTTCCCTTTTCATCCATAAAAGTTATCTTAGAGATGTCGATATTATTTTTTACATTGTTTATATGTTCCTTCACTTGTTCTTCCATATTTCTCTTATAAAGAATGTATACCACTCCAACTAAAAATACTCCTATACCTAATATCCAATTTAGATTAAATGCTACAATAAGCAGTATTGAACCAAAAACTAACTTTAAAAGTTTAAAAAACACACTGTCTATCTTTAAAGTTATATTTCTGATTTCTTTACATTCATCCCTTAATGAATATCCACTTGAATCTAAGTTATTAATCTTTGTTTTTACAATTTCAGAATAAAAAAGTTTTATTATCCCATTTAACATTTTCATCACTCCTAAATATTTTACATATATTTGTAAGTTTTACAATTATAATATTTTTTATACTTGGTAATAATAAAAAATAACAAATATTTTATAATTTAGTATTTATTGTAAATAAATTATTAAAACTTTATAGACTAAGTATAAACTTTTCAAAATAAATATTCTTACAATTAAAAGGAAGTGTTTTTGTGCAAATAGAACAACTCGATTTAGAAACAAGAAATAAAATATACTGCTATACAAAAAAAATTCTTAGAAAATACCAAAAAGGTATTATATCTGGAAAATTAACAGCAGATAAATTTGCAGATAATATATTATCTCAAGATTTTATAAATAGTATACTTGATGAAAAAATAATAAGTGAATATGAATTTAAGTTATCTTATATAGACTATATTGAAACTTTAATAAAAATACAAAATGAAAATTTGTCTAATTCAAGAAAAAAATCTACTAAGTCTATAAAAAGTTTTAATATCACTCAAATAATTCAATTGAAAAATTTATTACATGATACTGGTTATAATCTATCAATTCCATACAAGTACCTGACTCCTAAGGATATAGAAGGTATTATTACACTTATCAATACTGGGTCTATTGAACTTGGAAATGAGAGAATATATAATTATATATCAAAAGCATAATAAAATAAATTTATTATAAAAAGGCAATTTATTTAATATAAAATCTATTTTTTTATATTAAACAAATTGCCTTTTTAATTTTTATTTCTATATGATATTATCCAAGAGCTTTTTCTAATTTAGATAAGTGTTGTATTGGATAATATTTTAATAGTTCTTTAAACTGTTCTACTGATAATCCTTCTGTTGTCGTATATATTCTTATTTTTTCATCTAAATCACTATTAATAAATTTATTTTTTAAATCTTCAAAGTTTACACTACTCATTTTACATCACTCCTTATGTAATATATTCATTTGTACTATTTTATCCAGATTTCTAAAATTTATTACATAAAAATATCGACATATAAAACTTAATAAAAAAAAGCTATCTCAATTTAGAAATTACTTTCTATATTTGAGATAGCTCTAGCTATAACAATAGCCTAATAGTTATAAATAATTATTTATTAACTATCTGTTGTTTTTTCCAGCCATTTGTTGTTCAGCCATTTCAACTAATTTTTTAGTCATGTATCCACCTACATAACCATTTTCTCTTGCAGTAAGGTTTCCTTTATCAACTTGTTGATAATTACTCATACCAAGTTCATTAGCTATTTCTAATTTCATTTGGTTTAAAGCTTCTTTTGCTCCTGGTACTACTGTTTTGTTGTTGTTATTGTTACTTGCCATGTTGATTACCTTCCTTCTGTTTAATTTATTTTGTGTTGCTGATAATATTATGTGATTTTAAACATTTTTAATTCAGGTAATTTTTAGCAATTAAAACCTGCCAAATATCCAGTCGAAAAAGCTATTTGCAAATTAAATCCTCCTGTGTACGCATCTATATCTATTACTTCACCAGCAAAAAATAAACCTTCTATCAATTTTGATTCCATTGTACTTGAGTTTATCTCATTCACTTTTACTCCACCAGAAGTTATTATGGCTTCGTCAATAGGTCTATATCTTTTTACTGTAAATTTCAAATTTTTTAGTAAATGAACTAAATTTTTTCTTTGTTCTCTAGAAACTTGATGAACAACTGTATCTGGAGAAATCTCACTTAAATTTATTATTATAGGTATAAGTTTTTTAGGAAGCAAGTCATCCAATGCTTTTTCAAATTTTTTATTTGTATATTTTTGAAAATCTTTTTGAACTCTTTTATCTAATTTTTCTTCATCTAATGCAGGTTTTAAATCCAACAGTATAGTATAATTTTCTTTAGTTGTATCTTTCATCCTACAGCTTGCAGACTTTATTATAGGTCCATCTAAACCAAATTTAGTAAATTCAAGTTCTCCAAAATCATTATACACTTTCTTTTTTTTACTATTAAACACACTTATTTCAACATTTCTTAATGATAATTTTTCTAAATCTTTTACAAAACCTTCTTGAACTTCCATACCAATCAAAGATGGTTTTGTATCTACAATAGTATGACCCTGCGAAATAGCAAATTTATATCCATCACCAGTAGAACCAGTAAGTGGATAACTTAATCCACCCGTTGCTATTATGACAGAATCACACTTGATTTCTTTTTTATTGCTTAGAACTACTTTTTCAATTTTATTATTTTTAGATATTATTTTTTCTACCTTAGAGTTTAATAATATATTTACTTTTTTGCTTCTTACTTGTTTTTCAAGAGCTTTTACAACATCAAACGCTTTATCGCTTTCTGGAAAAACTCTTTTTCCTCTTTCTGTTTTAGTTTTTACTCCAAGATTATTAAACATACTTATTACATCATCATTTGTAAAAGTGTAAAAAGCACTATATAAGAATTTACCATTTGTAGGAACATTTTCTATTAATTCTTCTATATCACAATCATTAGTTATATTGCATCTACCTTTTCCTGTTATTGCAAGCTTCTTGCCTAACTTATGATTTTTTTCAATTAAAGTTACATCAAACCCTCTTTCAGATGCAGTTGAGGCTGCTATCATCCCTGCTGGTCCACCGCCTATTACTACTATTTTCTTCAAATAATCACTCTTTTCTACCCTTAAATTTTCTTAAAATTAAATTAGTCTCTATACAATAGTACAAATTAAATTAATTTAATTTCAAAATTTTAAATAATGCAGGAGCTCCTGCTATTCCATAAAAAACAACCAATGTATACTTAATAAAATTCATGAAAATTATACTCATACTAGAGTCACTTATATTTAAAGTCGTTATTAATATTGAAATCAACACTTTAATAGCAACATATAAAATTCCTATTGTGACTATTCCAATCAAAAACCTACATATTCTCGAAAATACTATGTTTTTGCTCTTTTTATTTTTATTACTAAAATTAATCTTTTTATTATTATTTTCTGTAGTAAATTTAACAAACTTATCTTCAACTATATACCCAAATATAAATCCTACTAGAATACCAAATTTTTCAAAATATTCAGGGCTTTTTAGAAATATTGCTATTAATATAAATGGGATGAGTAATGCTACAAGAAAAATATATTTTTTATTATCATCGATATAGTCAAATACTTTTACAAATACAATGGTAAAAAATATGCCAAGTATCCAACCAGCAATTACATCTATAGGCCAATGAACAGCCAAATATAGTCGAGATAATCCTACTCCTAAAACCATCACTGCACCCAACAAACGTATATAGTTTCTTTTAAATATAGTCATAATACTAACCCAAAATGTAGTTGCAGTTTGAGTATGTGCACTTGGAAAAGAGTATCCTCCAGCGGTAGAAACTCTCAGTGATTCAAGACCTTTTATACCTATTGGTCTAGGAGCTTTTATAAATTCTTTAATACCTAGGTTCACAATAAAATTTCCAACTATCGCGAACAACATTTTTTGTCCACATTTTTTATTTATACACCAATATATAACTGCTGTAATTAATATCAATAATGGTGCTTCTGTACTTACTGTAAATACAAGAAATATAAAATTTAAAATTGGATTTCTTAAACTCTGGAAAAATAATAATATACTCAATTGAATATCCATACCGATGTCTCCTTTACTAAAATTTTATATACTTAATTAAAAAGCACTAACTCCTACAGAGATTAGTGCTTTTAATTCACATTTAAGTCTATTCTACATCCTCAACTATACCTATATAAGGTAAATTTCTGTATTTTTCAGCATAATCTATTCCATAACCAACAATGAATTTATCTTCTATAACAAATCCAACATAGTCTACAGGTATATTAGCTTTTCTTCTTTGAGGCTTATCAAGTAGAGTGCATAATTTTAGAGATTTTGGATTTCTAGTTTTTAAAGCTGCAACTAGATTACTTAATGTTAAACCAGAATCTATTATATCCTCTACAATTAACACATTCTTTCCTTCAATATCTACATCTAAATCTTTTAATATTTTAACTGTACCAGAAGATTCTGTTGAATTTCCATAACTTGTAACACTCATAAAATCTATATTTACATCTAAATCTATACATCTTATTAAATCTGAAACAAATACACTAGCTCCTTTAAGTATACCTACTACTAGTAAATCTTCACCTTTAAAATCTTCTTCTATTTTTTTACCTAATTCATAAACTTTTGCTTTTATCTGTTCTTCTGTCAACATTTTTCCTGTAACTTTGTACATCTTGAATCCTCCCGCTTTCCATCTATTAACCTATATATTATAGCATACTGAAATATCAATTAAAATCTTTTTCATCATTTTTAAACCTAAATTAACAGCTTATCCATACTTTTTTGCTTTTTCTCTTAAAAATTTGGAATAAATATTCCTTTGTATTATAATCTATATGTAAATATATTAATCAGTTATTTTTATTAATTATATAATTTTATTTTGGGAGGTACTTTTATGAGCACAAATCATGGAGCTAATTTATATAGTTTATCTAGTAAGTATGGCTTTTCAAAAGAAGAATTTATGGATTTTAGTTCTAATATAAACCCTTTTGGTACATCAGTTTTAGCCAAACAATACATTGTAAACAATATAGATATAGTATCTATGTATCCTGACCCTGATTACATAGACTTAAAAACTTCTATATCTAACTACTGTAAGTGTTCTATAGATAATATAGTACTTGGTAGTGGAGCTACAGAATTAATTTCATCTTTTATACATACAATTAACCCTAAACAAGCTCTTTTACTTTCTCCTGCTTATTCAGAGTATGAAAAAGAACTATCTAAAATTAATTGTTCTATAGATAAATATTTTGCTAATGAAGAAGATAATTTTCATATAAAATTAGAAAATCTTATAAAGACTATTAATTCTAAAGACTATGATTTAGTTGTAATGTGCAATCCTAACAATCCAACTGGATTTGCATTTAACAAAATAGAAATAAAAGAAATATTAAAAAACACAAATAAATTTTTAATGATTGATGAAACTTATGTAGAGTTTACTGATACAAATATATACTCTTCTACTCAATTAGTCGATGATTATTCTAATTTATTTGTTATAAGAGGAACATCAAAATTTTTTTCAACACCAGGCATAAGACTTGGATATGGACTTATATCTGATAATGCTGTTAAGAATAAAATAAATAACAACTTAGATTTATGGAATATCAACATAATAGCCTCTAAGATGGGAGAAATAATGTTTAGAGATTTAAACTTTATCTCTAGTACTATTTCCTTAATGAATACTGAAAGAAATTACTTACTTGGGGAGCTTAAAAGCATAGACAGCCTAGATATATATGATACTCAAGGTAATTTTATATTATGTAAAATTAAAACAAAGGAATTTACTGCTAAAGCTCTTCGTGAGAAACTAATTCCTCAAAAGATAATAATAAGAGATTGTTATTCATTTGAAGGTTTAGATGAATACTTTTTTAGAGTATGTATATTAAAGCCTGATGAAAATAAATTATTAATATCATCTCTTAAAACAGTTTTTAGATAGAAAAATACTAGATACAGATTAGCATAAAGAATACAAAAATATATAATTACGAAAGACTTATAATTATAAAAAAATGAGCTATCTCTTTTTGAGATAACTCATTTTTATTTATTAAGAAATTAAGCACTTTGCTTTTCTTTATTTCCTTTTTTACTCATTCCATCATTTATTTTATCGACAACTACTGCTATTGCATTATCTCCTGATACATTACATGCTGTACCAAAACTATCTTGAGTTAAGTATAAAGCTATCATTAAGCTCGCAAGACCACCATCTGATGGTATTCCAACCATTGGTAAGAAAGGAAGTGCACTCATTATAGCTCCTCCTGGTGCTCCTGGTGCTGCAACCATTGCTATCCCCAACATTGCAATGTAAGGGAATAATACATTGATTCCATGAGGCATACCATTCATCATTAAAACTGCTGTTGTAAATCCAGTTATAGATATCATACTACCTGATAGATGTATTGTTGCACAAAGAGGTACAACGAATTCTCTTATTTGTTTACTTACACCATTGTTTTCTGCACAACCAACGTTAACTGGTATAGTTGCTGCTGAAGATTGAGTACCTATAGCTGTTAAATATCCAGGTATTTGATTTTTTAACATTTTGATTGGATTCTTTCCTGAGAATGCTCCTGCTGCTGTGAATTGACATGCCATGTATACAAAGTGTAATGGTATTACAACTAAATAAACTTTCCAGAATACTCCTAATATTGTCCATACTTGTCCTGCTATAGTTATATTTGCAAAAGTTCCTGCTATATATAATGGTAATAAGGGTATAATTACTGTTGACAACGTTTTCGTTACTATTTCTTGGAATTCTTGGAAGAAATTAAATAGAACTTCTCCTTTTCCATGATTTCTTAAAGCTGATATTCCAAGTCCCATTACAAATGCAAACACTATTGCTGCTGTTACATCTACCATAGGCTCTAGTGGAATTGTAAATATTGGTGCTAACATTCCTGCTTCTGGGTCTCCAATTTGACTTGCTACACTTGCATCAATAAAATTTGGAAATATTAACATAGATACTGCAAATGACAATACTCCTGCAATTAAAGTAGAACCATATGCTATTCCTGTAGTTATTCCTAATAACTTTCCTGCTCCTGTTGCTAAATCAGCTATCCCTGCTGTTACAAATCCTATAATTATAAATGGTATGACAAACTTTAAGAATGCTGAGAATAAAGTACTAACTGTTACTAATATTTGAACTATTATTTCTGGTGCATAACTTCCGATTAAAATACCGACTATGATACCGATGATTAGTTTAGGCACTAAACCTATCTTTTTCTTACTCATAATTTTTCCCTCCATAAATTTTTTTAGATTAAGTATTCTTGTACATTGAATACTTTGTCAATCATTGAATCCCCCCACTTCTTATGATAATAGAGTTTTATCTCTCCGTCAACATTTTAACCATTTTTTGTTAATAATAAAAAGAATAACACTTATAAAGTGTTACTTTTATTTATTTTATTTTTTTATATATGGCTATTTTTCAATATTTTTTAATGTTCAGACTATTTATTTTTTTAACTTTTGTCAGTTAGATGTCAGTAAAATATTTTATCCACAATTTTTATATAAGTTTTCCACAACTTATCAACACAACTATCCACAGCAATAAAAAAGGTAGCAACTATTTATATAGATGCTACCTTTTTGTATCTATTAATCTTCATCCTGCCAAGTTTTTATCCATTCTCCTATTTCTAGTATTTTTTCTTCTGTTATTTCCTCTTTATCATGTAGCTTTGAAATTAGTTCTGAGATAGGATTATTATGTAAACCTCCAAAAATTCTTTTACCTTCCAATTTTAGATATTCTTTTTCTTTAACTAATACTGTATAGTGTACATGTTTTCCAATTCGCTGAGATATTAAAAAACCTTTTTTAGTTAGTCTAGTTAAAAGTGTAATTGTAGTTGTATGTTTCCAGCCATACATTTTTTCTATCTCATCTGCAACATCTTTCGATATTACAGTTTTATAACTTGAGTTCCAAATAAACTTCATGAGTTTCAATTCTGCATCTGGTAATTTTTTATTCAACATAATATTTTCCTTCTTTCTATATAAACATAAAATTATCTTTTTGCTATGTTTTGCATATTTTTTATAAATTTTTTAATTTTTCTTCTATCATATTATTTCTTTTATGTATTGTTGTAAATATTCTTATAAAAAAGTTATTATCTCTACTTGTATTTCTTTCTTCTTTTCTAGCACTTAAATATTCTTTTTTAGTTACTAGTACCTTATAATTTGATTTAAAACCTGCTCTTTTCTTATTTAATACTTTCATCTTTACTAATCTTTTAAGTAAAATTTCTGTAGTGCTTTTCCTCCATTTATGCCTCTCCTGCATTGCTAATATTATTTCTTTTTTAGATAGAATAGACTTTTTCCTCCACATATATTCCATCAACATCAATTCCCCTCTACATAGTTTGTCTATTACCTCTTGTTGCTCCATTTTTATGTCACTTCCTCAAATTCAATCTAGCTTAAATTAATAATAGGAGCTTTTTTATACAAAAACTACAGGTAAAATTTACCATATATTCAACCCATTTGTTTTGTTCTTTAAGGCGAAATAATTTTCATATTATTAAGATAACTATTAAAATTTTTAATTTTCTGACAGGTATGTTGAATAATAATTAATTCTAATGTATCATTGTAATTGTAGAATAAAACTAAATCAGCAAAACTAGAGAAATTTAGTGACGTAAAGCTATAGGGACTAAAACTTATAAAATTAATTATAAGTTATGTCAGCCAGTTGCCAAAAAGATATATTCTTTTTGTTTTTAGGGAGGTGAACAATGTATATGGGAAAAATGGATATGTGTACACACATATTAACCGCTTATATAGGTGATTCATATGATTATTGTGATTTTATAGATACACAGTTAAATGATTTTATACTAAAGTACGGAGAAAATGTGGTAGAATCTTGCCTACATCAAGTGATGATATTGATAAGTAGGTATAATTAAATGGAATTTGTTTTCTAGAATAACCCTTTTTAGTTTTATCTACAATTTAAAATAAACTGTTGCTAAAAGAAAGGATTATAATATGTGTGCTTTTAAAATTTCCATACTAAAGAGAATTATAAATAATAAGCAACTAGAAGTTACAAGAAGTTTTGATTTAGATAATCTTATTTGTACTGCAAAAGAAATATTAGAAGAAAATGAGATTGATTTAATAATTACAGATGAAAAAAGCAAAATTATTTGGAAAAATAAAAAAAGCACTCCCGTCCATGAGAATGCTTAATTGCAACTATAGAAGTGTATTCGTAGTACACTTCTATTTTTTTATTATATCATATAATTTAGGTTGTTAAAAAGAACTATTTAAATCAATTTTAAGGTGTATTGAGTAATGTTCTTGATAGTTTATATTAATATATTTCAAAAAAAATAAGCACTCCTATAAAAAGAGTGCTTTGGTGTATGTTAATGTATATATCTAATACAATTATAACATGTCTTATGTTTTAGTATGATAATTTTCGTTCGTTTTATTGTTACAACTTCTACTATAGTTTTATGTATTTCTTTTTAAATAATAAAAAACTACTTATTTTATTAATAATATAGATAAGTAATATTTATAAAATATTTTTTTATATTAAATTTATTTTTTATATTGCATGACAACCATAAAATGTTATATATTCTTAACAAGAAGTTAAAAATACATCACATTGCATAGTATGGGAGGAATTATTAATGAAAAATTTTAAAGAACTAAATAAGCTTGGATTTTTAGGTTTCTTAGGTTTTCTAGGGCTAATTGGTATATTATATAATGGTGAAATACATACAATTAGCTTCTGTGCGTTTTTTGTTTTCTTTAGATACTTTAATATAATGCCAGATGAATTATTTAAAGAAAATTTAAGAAAAGCAGCAACACCAGCATTTTTCTTAACACTTACATCATTATCAGCATCTATGGTTATATCTATTATTTCAGATAAAACTTCTAATATAGAAAATGGACTAGGAATTAGCTTTTCTATAGCAATGATTAGTTTTATAGGAATTTTCGCATATCTACAACATAAAGAAGGAAAAGGATTAGAATAATGATAATTCGTTCAAAGACTAAAGAATATAGAGCAAGGTACAATATGAATCAAGAAGAACTTGCATCATTGGTAGGTGTAAGAAGAGAAACTATTGGCAACCTAGAAAACGGAAAATATAATCCTTCATTGAAACTAGCATTTGATATTGCTAATGTATTTAATGTAAGCATAGAAGAAATTTTTGAATATATAAAGGATTAACAACTTAAAGCAAGAGAATTGTAATAATAAAAATATAGTTCTCTTGTTTTTATGTTATAAAAAATGATATTTCTAGTTTTATGTATCCTGTTAATATTTGTAATATTTTATATACTCTTTATACTTATTATTGATATACTTTAATTAAGAAGATTAAATATAATATAAGTTGGTGGTTATTTATGAAAAAGAATCTAAATACTTTTTTATGGTATATATTAGGTATATTTCTTTCGGGCTTTATACTATCATTGATATTTGGAAAATGGCTATACTTAGTTTCTTATATACCTACGCTTTAAAAGGTAGCAACTTAAGCTAGTTGCTACCTTATTAATCTATCTATTAATAAAATCTAACGCTTTGTAAAGTGTATCAAATCTATCATTTCCCTTTATTGCCGTATACTTCTCTTTGGTTATAGAACCTATCTTATTACACGCTCCTCCACCTACAACATATAAATTTTCTGTCTGACCTGGTACATAATCTTTTATATCACATATTAATATCTTTCCATCATTATACCCCCAACCAACTACAGTTGCAGGTATCTTGTCAACTTCTCCATCATAAACTATTGTATGTTTGTACATCTGTTTAACTCCCTCATTATCTATTTTCTTATTTAATATACCCTCAGCTATTAGCTTTGCAACTGTATTTTTATTTTTAATATAATAATCTGTATCTGCTTTGCTATCTACAAAACATACCTCAATCAATATTGCTGGTGCTTTTGTATGACTAAGCCAGTAAAGCCCTCTTACATCTGATTTAGCACCTCTATTTTTAAATACTGTTGCTAATTTATCATTTACTCTATTTGCATACACTTTTCCATTATTAGTTTTATATATAGTTTCTGTACCCATTGAGTTTAGAGTTGTATTATTTGCATTGAAATGAATTTGTACTGCTAAGTTTATGTCTTGTTTATTTGCTATTTGACATTGTTCAGATAGATAATTATTCGATTTATCTATCTTACCAGCATATACAGTTGCTCCACCTTGTTTTAACCATTTCACTATTAAGTCAGTTAGTATTCTGTTTTCTTTTCCTTCATCTATATATCCGATTGCTCCTGTTCCTTTACCTGTTAGTGTATGCCCTGGTACTATTGCTATTTTCATTGTTTATTTTCCTCCTTTAGTTGTTTGTAAGTTTGATTTATACCTATTGATATACCCCAACAAATTACACCTTGTAAGACTGCATCAGCATTTAATCCCAGCATCCATACTGAAAAACCTATCCCAAGTATCAATAACACTACTGGAATATATTTATTATCTAGTTGTTTATATTTCTTACATCCTGCTCCTATAACATAAAGAGCAGCTACTAAAATTAGCAACTGCTCTGGTATGAAACTTATTAAATTATCCATTTATTTTCCTCCTAATTAAAATATTCCTCTCTGTATTGCAAATATAAAGAATCCTACAAGTGTTGTAATCATTGTTCCAATTAGCCACTTGAGCATACTGGTAAGTGAGTTTAAATTCTCACACAATGCTTTTAATTCTGCTTTAGATTCTATATTCGCTATCTTTAATTCGTCTATTTCTTCTTCATGCTTATTTATTCTTGTTTCATGTCGTTTTAAATCTGCGTTGAAAAGTTCTTCATTCATGTAAGCCTCCTAATTTTTTGTATTGAAAAAGAACTATGCTACATAGTCCTCTCCTGTTATTTCTTTATATTCACTTGCTGTTATCTTATTCTTTGTAACTGCTGTTTTAACTTGTTCTTTAGTCCAGTTATCATTCTTATAGAAATCTGTAATTATTTTATACCAATTCATTATATCACCCCATTTGACATTAGTTGAAATGTTAAATCTGCTATTGTTTGTTCTGTAGAATTTACTTTATCTTCTATGCTACTTTTAATATCTGTATATCTATAGAAAACCTCTTTAGTATTTATATTTATAAATAACTTTGCTTCTTTATTTTCTATATATTTTTGAGTTGGTAAATTCTCAACTAAAATACCCTCTTTTAAAT